>CBDFGT010000001.1:0-62717 GCA_965247225.1 Rhizobiaceae bacterium
GGCTGGACCATGGAGAAGCATACGGACCTCGTGCGGGATGCCAGACGTTATGGATTTCATGCCACTCTCAAAGCACCGTTTGAACTTGCAAAAGCACATGGCGAGCAGGATTTGCTCGATGCGTTCGCGGCGCTGAAATTTGCGGCGGAAGACATTGTGATCCCGTCATTGGTTCTGCGCCAAATAGATGGGTTCTTCGCACTGGTACCTGAAGAGCCGCATGACTTGGTCGGCAATCTGGCCAGCCTTCTGGTTCAGAAGTTTGACCGCTTTCGTGCGCCCCTGACCCCAAAGGATATTGCGCGGCGCAATCCGGAAAAACTGTCAACGGTGCAACGCGAATATCTCGAACGGTGGGGATATCCGTATGTATTCGAAGAGTTTTTCTTCCACATGACATTGACCGGACGGGTGCAAGGCACCGAGGCAGATATGATCCGGTTGATGCTGGAGCAGCATTTCGAAGCATTTCTTGGCAAGCAGCATACCGTTTCCCACATCGCAATTTTCATCGAACCGTCACGCGGAGCTGATTTTGCAGTTCGTGCGGTCCGTCCGATCCACGCATCCAAAGGAAAGGCTTGAAGCCATGAGCGTCGAGACAATATTGACCAATGCGAAAATTGTGCTCTGCGACGATATTGTCCACGGTACGCTGGTGCTGCGAGACGGCTTGATTGCGGAAATTGCGGACACGCCGTCGAAAGCCGGAATGAACATGGACGGCGATTACCTGCTGCCAGGTCTCGTGGAATTGCATACGGACCATCTGGAAGCCCATTACTCGCCGCGTCCCGGTGTGCGTTGGAACATGATGTCGGCCATTCAAGCGCACGATGCGCAGATCGCCTCTTCCGGTATCACCACCGTTTTTGATTGTCTGCGTATGGGGTCCGACGAAGACGGCGGGTTTGACGACGGCGAAATGCGGGCGATGGCTGACGCACTGCTCGCCGCTGAACAGGAAGGGCGACTGCGTGCCGATCATTTGATCCATCTGCGCTGCGAGGTTTCTTCCAGCGATGTCCTCAAGCATTTCGCCCATTTTGAACACGACCGGAAAGTGCGTTTGGTCTCGCTAATGGATCATGCGCCGGGGCAACGCCAATTCCAGACCATGGAACAGTACACGCTGTACTACAAAACCAAGCGCGGTCTTTCCGATGAGGCATTCGCGCATTTTGTATCGCGTCGGCAAGATGCGTCGGCCCGCTACTCGAAATCCCATCGGGACGTGATTGCCGCTCACTGCAATCTGCTTGGTATCACCGTTGCCAGCCATGATGATGCAACACTGGAGCATGTCGATGAGGCCATCAATTACGGCGTCAGGCTTGCAGAATTCCCGACAAGCCTTGAAGCGGCGAAGGCATCGCATGAAGCGGGCATGAGTGTCCTTATGGGCGCACCGAATATCGTGCGCGGCAAGTCCCACTCCGGCAATATTGCGGCACGCGATCTTGCCGAGCGTGGCACGCTGGATGTGTTGTCTTCGGACTACGTACCTCTCAGCCTTATCCATGCGCCGTTCATCCTGGCGGACGAAGTGGAAACAATCACCTTGCCACAAGCGGTCGCCATGGTGACGGCAACACCTGCTCGAACAGTTGGCCTTGTCGACCGCGGGCGTATTGCCGAAGGACTGCGGGCCGATCTTGTTCGCGTGCGCCGGGAAAACGGCGTTCCGGTTGTGCGCAGTGTCTGGCGTGAAGGCGAGCGCGTGGCATGAAACAAAATTCCGGCAAACTGTTTTTAGTTGTGGGCCCGTCGGGTGTCGGCAAGGACAGTTTGCTTGAGTTTGCGCGCATACGCCTTGCACACGTCGAAAACATCCGCTTCGTGCGCCGCACCATCACGCGCCCTGCCGACAGTGGGGGTGAAGTGCATGATGCAATTTCGGAAGAATCTTTTTTGGCGGAAAAAGAGCGCGGAGGGTTTGCAGTGTCCTGGTGCGCCCATGGTTTGCACTATGGGATTCCCGCAAACGTCCGGGCTTTTGTCGAAGCTGGCGGCACTGCCATAGCAAATGGAAGCCGTCATGCCTTGCCACATTTTTATCAAGCATTTGCGTCGCTTGCCATTGTATCGATTGTTGCCAAGCCTGAAATACTGGCAGCCCGGTTACGTTTGCGCGGACGTGAAAGTGAGGCGGATATTCAAGCACGCCTTGAACGCCCTCATGCGGACTACAGCGGCTTTGGCGACGTTTTCGAGATCGACAATTCAGGTGCTCTTGAAGTGGCCGGCGAAAGGCTTGTTGCAATAATCGAAGCTGCCAGTCCGCATCCCGGCCAAAACGAACGGAGACAAGCCGAGAGTGCGCTGGACCGGTTCATGAACAATTCCTGGCCATTTCTCTGAACGTTCAAAGAATGCGCCTTCTAAGCCAGGCGCCGGTCTGCTCCACCCCGATGACGAGGAGGAAGATCAGGATGATGATGGTTGCCGCCACATCGTATTCGAACAGATCAAAAGCCACTTTCAACTCAACACCGATGCCGCCTGCGCCAACCAATCCGAGGACCACTGAGGCCCGAACCGCTTTTTCAACACAAAACAACGAGGTCGCAATGAAACTGGGGATCGCATCAGGCAGCACTGCCGAGAACACGATGCCGGACGGGCGGGCACCGATGGCAGTCAGAGCTTCGCGTGGTCCCTTGTCGGTTTCCTCCATCGCGGAAGCAAAGAAGCGTCCGGCAAATCCGATGGTATCAATCATGATGGTGAGAATGCCGGCCGGTGAGCCGAGACCGACGGTAATGACGAAGATCAATGCCCAGACGAGATCCGGCACCGTGCGAAACAGCGCAATCAGGCCCCTCGCGACATGACGGACTAACCGGATGTGGCGACAGGCCTTCTGCTGCCAATATTGCTATCGGCAGGGAAAACACCAAGCCGAGAACGACACCGGCCACGGCCATCTGGAATGTGGTCAGCAGCGACCAAAGGATTCGGCCGATGTCGGCAATGTTTGGCGGAAACATCTGACCAAAAACCCGCATCAACGCAGGGATTCCCCGCTCGAATTGGGCCAGCGAAAAGCCCGATGACTGGAACGACCAGATCACAAAAGCCAACGCGGCAACGCCCGCAGCAAAAGGCAATGCGCCGGGTCGCTTGAATCGCGGCGGTACAAGCGGGCGTGGCGCAGTCATGCGGCGACCGGCTCCATAAAGAAATCTTTCAGCTCCGCCACATCGGCATGCACGCTCTTGATATCCATCATGACCTTGCCATGCCCAAGGCCGACAATCCGGTCGGCATAGGCGCGCGCATGTTCCATGTGATGCGACACAAACAGCAGTGTCAGCCTGGCTTCACGTGTCAGATTGAACAGGAGGTCCATCACCTCTGAGCCGGCCTTTGGATCGAGACTGGCTACCGGTTCGTCCGCGATGACCAGTTCCGGGCGTTGCATCAACATCCGGGCAATGGCAACGCGTTGGGACTGACCTCCCGAAAGGCTGTCAACCCGTTGTCCGGCACGATCGGCAAGCCCGACACGATCCAGACAATGCATCGCCTCCTCACGCACATGGCGCGGCGCAATCCATTGGGCCCAAACATGCGGACCGGCATGGCGTGCCTGAGCACCATGAATGACATTGGACAGGGCGGACAGGCGCGAGACCAGATTGTGTTTCTGAAAAACGAAACCAACGCGCGAACGTAGCGCGCGCAGCCTGGCGCGGTCCAGTGTTCGAACCTTTTCGCCAAGCACTTCGATTTCGCCCGCATCGACTTCCGTCAAGCGAATGAGAGAACGCATCAGCGTGGATTTGCCGGTACCATTGGCACCGATGACTGCAACAGCTTCGCCTTGCGGAACAGAAAAATCCAACTGTTCAAACACGGTGACATGTCTGCCAAACTGTTTGGCCAGTCCGGAAACGCAAACTGCGCGGGGTATCCCCGCGCAATTTGAATGGAATTCATCGGGACGCATCAGCCGCCAGCGAATTCGTTGAAGGATTCGATGCCGACGGCGCGGTACATGGTCCGGATGATTTCGTAGTCGGCATCCTTGACGTCGGGCAAGAACTTGCCGCCGACATACTTGCGGTTGGCATCTGTCGAAGTCGCGGCGGTCCATAGTGCATCGCTGTTCTTGGTGAATGCATCGCGCACTTTGGCAACTGTTTCAGCCGAAACATCCGGTGAAGCGATCAGCACATCGTCCGGCAGTGAATCGCTTTTTGCCAGCTCAACAAGCTTCAGGTCCGGCATCTTTTCCTTGAGGCGCGCAATATCGGTGCCGTTGACACCGATGGCGGCAAGGTCACCACGCTGTAGGGCTTCCACACCGACGTTCACTTTCACAAACATGGGTTCATAATCCTTGCCATAGGCAAGGCCGGCCTGCTGCAAAAGGTAGCCGGGTCCGAGATGGCGCGACGTCGAGCCGATTTCGTGGAAAGAAACTTTCTTGCCTTTCAGATCGGCAAGCGACTTGATGCCGGAAGCTTCGGTCGTGATGAGGTAGGAATTGTAGTCCGGGCGCTGCCAGGTCACGACCGGTGTCGCCTTGGTGCGGGCCTGGAAAACGACATATTCGGCCGGACCGGTCAAAACGAAGTCAACCTGTTTAGCGGCCATGGCTTCAACCGCTGCGGTACGACCGGAGACCGGAAAGAATTCCATCTTCAAGCCGGAGACCTTTTCAAAGGCGTCTTTGAACGGGCCGAATTCGCGCTGAAGGGATTCAAGGCCGTCCACATCAGTGATCGCGAGGCGGATTGTGTCTTGGGCAAAGGCCGGAAACGAAAAAAGAGCAATGGCGGCGCTTGCGCAAGCCAGGATCGAGCGGCGAGAAATCAACATGGCAAATCCCCGTTGGTTGATGGTCCCGTCGGGCTAAGTTACACGGGTTACAGGCAAGTGACATTCCTGCGTCAATTCCATGACAGTTTATTGCCGTTACCCGTCCGCCATTTTCATAAAGCTGTCATGTCGTGCGCCTAACCGCGCAAATTCAAAAATTTCAGGGCGGGCAAAATGATTATCGAAGACGGACTGGTGCTGACGCCGCAGGGTTTTGTGAGATGCGACATTGGCATCAGCGATGGAATGATAGTCGATCCGTCGGAAGCCAACAGTCATCGCCGCATTCGCGCCAGCGGTATGCACGTTTTGCCCGGCATCATTGACATTCACGGCGATGCTTTCGAACGCCAGATCATGCCACGTCCGGGCGTCAGTTTTGACCACGACATCGCCTTGATGGACACGGACCGTCAACTGGCCGCCAATGGCATCACCACGGCCTATCACGGCATCACGCTGTCATGGGAACCAGGTTTGCGCAGCACGTCTTCGGCCATGGCCATCATGGAAGCCATTGAGCGGCTGCGCCCGTCTTTCGCTGTCGATACGCGCATTCACTTGCGCCACGAGACATTTCATCTTGATGCGGAACCTGTGATCATCGAATGGCTGGAGACCGGCCGCATCGGTTGCCTGGCTTTCAATGATCACACCAGCGGAACAATTCTTGTGCGCCAACGCCCGGACAAGATCCGCAAAATGGTCGAACGCACGGGCTTGACGCATGAAGCATTCATGGAACTGGTCGAGCGTGTGGCGGCGCGCAAGGATGAAGTGTTTCCGTCGCTGGAACGGTTGGCCGGGGCTTGTGTTCGCAATGGTATTCCGCTGCTGTCTCACGATGACATGTCACCTGACATGCGGGCCGATTTCCGTGTTTTGGGATCGGATATTTCCGAGTTTCCAATTGATGTGGAAACCACTCAGGCGGCTGCATCTGCCGCGGACCACATCGTCTTTGGCGCACCCAACGTGTTGCGCGGTGCCTCTCATACGGGATGTCCTTCGGCGCGCGAGATGATTGGACGCAACCTGTGTACTGTCCTTGCGTCTGACTATTACTATCCATCCCTGCTGCACGCACCTTACCTGCTCCAAAAACTTGGCATTGCACCATTGGAAGAAGCCTGGATGCTGGTCTCCGAAGGACCTGCTGCCGCACTCGGTTTGCGGGACCGCGGGGTGGTGGAAGAAGGTCGCCGCGCAGATCTGGTCATCGTGGACCCATCTGCTGTTTCCGGTCCCGCTGTCGCAGCAACTCTGGTAGGCGGGCGATTGGTGCTTGCAAGAGATACAGTGCGGATTACAGGTTGAGCCGGAATACGCAATCGGCAGTTGGGAAGCTAGATAGGTGGCAGCTATACTGCTTTCGCTGGGTGTGACCCAGATCATCGGCTACGGCTCGCTCTACTATGCATTCGCGTTGCTGGTACCCGCCATGTCGGCCGAGTTAGGCGCTTCGCAACCGTTGTTGTTTGCGATCTTCTCATTTGGATTTCTGGCAGCGGGTCTCGCTGCGCCAAAACTGGGACGCTGGATGGATTTGAATTCTGCGCCCAAGGCCATGATTTTCGGCAGCGGTTTTGCGTCCGCCGTTTGCTTCGGGCTCGCCCTTGCACCCGGAATTTGGAGCCTTGGAGCTCTGATCATAACGCTTGAATTTGTTTCGCTTGCTGTACTCTACGATGCCGCCTTTGCAACACTTGCCAGCATAGCTGGGTCGCGAGCGCGTCCGGCCATAACCAAATTGACTTTGATGGCAGGATTTGCCTCAACCCTGTTCTGGCCACTGACGGGATATCTGGTCGATGCAGCGGGCTGGCGAACGACTTATGCCATCTTTGCGCTGTTGCATCTTTTTGTTGCCCTGCCATTGCACGCATTTGTGATGGTTTCAGCAAAACGGATAAGCGAAAGGACGGACTTACGTCAGGAACCGAAGGTGAGCCTGCAATTCATGCCACTCAGTGCGGAGATTACAAAGCAGGCATTTGCCTTGGTCGCCGTTGGGTTCGCATTACAGGGCCTGTTGATTTCGGCAATCGGCATTCATTTTGTGACAATCCTTCAGCAAAGTGGCGCAGGTGACATGACCTATTTTGCTGCCATGCTGGTCGGCCCTGCACAGGTGGCTGTGCGTATTGCTGATGCAAGTTTTGCCGCACGCTTTCACCCGCTGCACACTGCAATCTTTTCGGCTGCGGCCCTTCCGTTTGCGCTGCTATCCCTACTTCTGCCAGTTCCGGTCGCAGTGGCTGCAATCGCCTTCGCATTGTTCTTTGGTTTTGGCCAGGGTCTTTCCAGCATCGTGCGCGGCACTGTTCCACTAGCTCTATTCGGGCCAGAAGGGTTTGCTGGGCGACTGGGAAAGTTGACTGCATTCCGCACTGTCCTGGCTGCCTTGGCACCCTTTTCCTTCTCTTTCGTCACGAGCACCATTGGCTTTGAAGCCACAGTGTGGATCGCTCTCGTCATTGGTTTTGGCAGTTTGGTTCCATTTGTCATCGTGGTGAAAATCAGTGCGGCAAAGATTGCCACATAAAGCTCTTTCGCCGCCAATTATGATGAATACAGGTTAGCGGCACTGCAATCGAATGTCCGCTTAACCCATGTGCCATTGTCAGATTGAAAGTCTGAAAAGCGGGCGCGGAGAGGACGTTTTTATCGATTGCATTGATCCGTTCGTGCCGAACTCGCTCATGTGCGGCCCGCAGGCATGGTTGCCACAATGAGCATGGGAACTATTTCTTCTGCTTGTTGCGAGCCAGAGCCATTCCGTCGGAATCAAACAGGTGGCAGTCTACCGGTTCGAAATCCAAGCCCGCGCTTTGGTCAATGGCAATTTCTGTCGTTCCGTCGATAAGTGCAGAGCATGTTGCTCCTGAGGCCGTTTCGAGTTCGATGTAGGATTGGTGACCCAGCCGTTCCACGAGGGTGACGCGGCCGCTGAGGCGAGCTGACTTTTCCGTGGCAAGCTTCATGTTTTCAGGGCGTACGCCTAGCGTCAGTGCGGTTCTTTCCGCCATTCCATCGGCCTTGATGGGGATGATGGTTGGCTTGACGTCACTGCTTGACACCGTAAGCGTGTCTTTTGTGACCTTCGTCGTCGTCACTTCGAGAAAGTTCATCTTGGGAGAACCGATGAAGCCGGCGACGAATTTGTTGGCGGGGTGGTGGTAGAGATCCATTGGCGCGCCGAACTGGCGGACGTGGCCGGCCTCCAGCACCACGATGCGATCAGCCAATGTCATGGCTTCGACCTGGTCGTGGGTGACGTAGATCATGGTGGCACCAAGCTCGCGATGCAGCTTGGCGATTTCGGCACGGGTGCCCACACGCAGGGCAGCGTCAAGATTCGAAAGCGGCTCGTCAAACAGGAAAACATCTGGCCGGCGCACAATGGCCCGCCCGATGGCCACGCGCTGGCGTTGGCCGCCAGAGAGTTGTGAAGGCTTGCGGTCAAGCAGGGGCTCGAGCTTCAGCATGCGCGCTGCCTCTGCCACCTTTGCATCAATCTCGCTTTGTGGTGCCTTGGAAATGGTCAAGCCAAAGGCCACATTTTCGCGCACTGTCATGTGCGGGAACAATGCATAGGACTGGAACACCATGGCAATAGAACGGTCTTTGGGCGGCAGGTCGTTGACCAGCTTGTTGCCAATGTTGATGTCGCCGGAGGTGATGTCCTCCAGCCCTGCGATCAGGCGCAACAGGGTGGATTTGCCACAGCCGGACGGACCGACAAAGACGATGAATTCACCATGCTTAATGTCAAGGTCAACGCCCTTGATGATTTCAACGGCACCAAAGCTCTTGCGCACCTGTGAAAGCGAAAGGTCAGCCATGAATCACTCCAGTGTCAATGTGCCGTCGGCATTGATGCCGACAGGTGCGGGGTTGCTCACTTGGCCGATAAAGCGGCCGTTTTGATCGATGTTGTGAAAGCCCATGATGTGAAGCTTGCCGTCAATGTCCATCATGCGGGCCGCATAGCGCAGGCCCCCATCCAGGAAGGGCTTCGGCACAGTCCATGGACCCAAATGACTCTCGGCCATCATGTAGTGATTGCCTGTCAGTGGTCGTTCCGGATTAAAGCGACGATAGCCTTCGCTCCAGTGTTGGTCGGAAGTGCAGAACACCATGTACCAGTACTTGCCGCGCTTGAAGACCTGCGGCACTTCCAACTGGCCAAAGGCACCGCCGTCATAGACCGGCTTTTGCAAGGTCCAAGTCATAAGGTCGGGCGATGTGGCGAAGCCGATGGCACCACCGGCGTTGGGTTCCGCACGTCCCGGAACACGCGCCGTGAAATACATGACCCATCCTGCACCCGACGGATCGCGCATGACCCAGGGGTCACGCATGGCGCGGTCGTGCCAATGGCCGGGCGTGTATTCCTCGTAATCGGCAGCGTTTGGACCAACACGATCAAGGCAAAGACCATCGCCGACCCGCTGCCAAGTGTGCATGTCGGTCGATGTGGCGTGGCCGATGCGCTGATGCATGCCATCAAGGTCGTGCATGGTGCCTGTGTAAAACAGGTGCCACAGACCGGCATCGTCCTTCACCACTGATCCGGTCCATGTTGTCCAATCATCCCACGCTTTGGTTTTTGACGGCGCAAAGCAGGTACCCTTGTGTGTCCAGTTTACAAGGTCTTTCGACGTGGCATGGCCTTGGGAAACATTGCGGTGCCGGTCATCGGGATGGGGCAGCGTGTTGTCGGCCTGCAGGAAATAGATGTGCCACAGCCCATCATCTGACTCCTGCGGGTTGACCAGCCAGAAATCCCAGATCCATTTGTCTTGAAGAGAAAGCACTGTTTATCCCTTGATGCCAGTTGAAGCGATGGAGGAAATGAAAGCCCGCTGCAGCAACAGATAGAAAATGATGACGGGCAGGGTGATCATCGTCAGGTAAGCCATGACTTCACCCCAGGCGATGTTGAGCTGAAAGAAATATTGCAGGCCAATCATGACCGGTCGGTATTGCTCGGCCTGTACCGAAATGAGCGGCCAGAGGAACTGATTCCACATTGCAAGGAATTTCAGAATAGCAGCCGTGGCAATGGTGGGGCCGGAAAGCGGCATGATGATCTTGCGATAGATCTGCCACCAACTGGCGCCTTCGATGCGTGCCGCCTCAATCAACTCGCGCGGCATGTCCTTGAAGGCCTGCACAAAGAGGAAGATTGTCAGACCATCCGCAATCAGTGGAATGATCTGCACCTGATATGAGTCAAGCCAGCCAATTTGGAAACCATCCAACCCGATCCAAGGCAAGTTGTTCACGAGCATGAGCAGCGGTATGGCAATGGTTTCAAACGGCACGATCAACGTGGCAACAATTGCCGCAAGGACCAGTTCGCGCCCCTTCCATTCCAGAAACACAAAGGAAAAGGCGGCGAGCGAGCACAGAAACAGCGACAACAGAACCGTGACGCCGGTGACGAAAATGGAGTTGAACACAAACAGACCGACAGGCGCCCGCTTGAAGGTGGCGTAGTAGTTGTCGAGAGAAATGTCACCAACAGGCAGAAAGGCGCGGATTGACTCTGTGTCTGTCAGCAATTGCAGGTCTGGCTTCAGAGACGACATCACCATGAAAACCAGCGGGAATACAAAAATGAATGCGACAAAGACCAAAAGTGCGTAGCGCCAGAACTGGCCCTGCAGTCGTTTGGAAGATGCTTGCATCATGACTTCTCCCTGGTGAGGTAACGTTGAGTGATGGAGATCAAAAGCACGATGAGGAACAGAACAACCGAAATGGCTGAGCCGCCAGATATGTCCTGCTTGCCATAGCCGCGGTCGATAGCTTGGAAAACAACCGACTGGGTTGAATCCACCGGCCCCCCGCCGGTCATGACAGCAACTTGGATGAAGAGTGCAAAGGCCTGCATTGTGATGACCAGCAACACCAGCACAGCGGTGTTGCGAAGGCCTGGCCATGTCACATAGCGAAATCGCTGCCAGGCTGACACGCCTTCAATGTCTGCAGCTTCATAGAGCGAAGCAGGAATGGTCTGGAGCCCTGCAAGCCATATCACCATATGGAAGCCAACGGCCTGCCAAATCGACATGGCGATGAGTGCCGGGAAAGCGGTGGAGGCATTGCCGAGCCAGTCAACAGGTTGGAACCACCCGAAGGTGAGACCGCCCAACAAGGTGTTGAGCAACCCGTTTTGTCCGTCATAGATAAATCGCCACAACAGGGCGACAACAACCATCGAAACCACGACGGGCATGAAATAGATGGTGCGGAAAATATTGATGCCCCGGAGCTTCTGATTGATCATCAGGGCAAGACAAAGTGCCAGACCACCTTGCAGTGGTGCCACGAAGAGAACGAAGAGGAAGGTGTTGACCAGCGCCTTCATGAAGACGACATCGCTGGCCAGCACGACCTTGCGGTTGTCACCGGAACTCCACGAAAACCATTCGCGCATGCCCTTGTATTGCGGGAAGTCTGGGTTGTTGCGCGTGAAGGAGCGTACGGGGGGGTATTTGGGTGAAGCCGTCCGGTTCCTTGAGAATTTCATTGGTGGCGGGATCGCGCTCAGGTTCGATCGTCAGCACACTGACACTCAAGAGCTGGCGGAAATTTTCAAGGCCAACATATTCCGCAGCATTGGGTGACGAAAAACGTTGGTTGGTAAAGGAGAAATAGAAGGCCAGCAGAAATGGCACGACGATGAACAGAAACATCAGGAAGGCAGCGGGGAAGGCAAACAGCCAGCCGGTGCTTGGCGAGTTCATCAGGCGTGATGTCTTTTTGCTTTGCATGATCTTCTCTCCTGAAGGATTCCGGCCGCGCGAGGCTGCGCGACCGGCAGGGGTGATGCATTACATCTTCGGGGCGTAGCCGCCGTTCTTCTCGACGTCCTTGGTGATTTCGTCGGCGGCCGCATCGAGCGTTCCTTCGACTTCGGCACCATTGGCAATGTCACTCAGGGCCTTTTCGAAGACCTTGGCAGCCACGGCGTAGCCGGCATACACCGGACGCACCAGGGCCTGCTTGGCCGAGAGGCTGTAGAACACTTCCATCGGGCCACCGGCCTTGTAGTTCTTGGAAGCGGCTGCGGCTGTAACTGTTGGCGGAATAAGGCCAATGCCATCGGAGAATGCCGTCAGGTATTTGTCCTGCAGGGCAAACTGGATGAACTTGTTGGCACCTTCCTGGTTCTTGGACGATGCGGCAACGCCGAACTGCCATGAGGCGGCGCCGATTTTCGATCCTGTTCCGAAGTTTGGAGCAGGCATGAAGACCACATCATCCTTGAATTTTTCGATGATGCCGAGAGCCGCCCAGTTGCCATTCCAGGACAAGGCATACTTGCCATTGATGAAACCGGAGTCACGGTCTGCACCGTCCTGCGAAGTCCCGGGGGCCAGCTTGCGTTCAAACACCGACTGCCACCACTTGCCGAACTTGACGGCGGCATCGCCATTCAGAGTTCCATCGGCCGTCTTGTAACCATCACGGTTGATCAAGTCGCCGCCGAAGCTCTGCAGAATGGGACCGAAAGCGTATGGATACCACTCGCCTTTCCAGGCCATGCCGAGATCGAGCGGGAATTCAAACTTGCCGGAAGCCTGAAGCTTTACAAGGGCTGCGTCGAACTCTTCGAGGGTCCACGGCGTGTCGACTGTCGGAATGCGAATGCCATTTTCATCCAGAACCGATTTGCGGCCAATCATGGCGACAGCGGCATCCCACAGGCCAATCGAATAGACCTTGCCATTGTATGTGCCAACAGCGCCAGGAAGGAAGTTCTTGTAGACTTCCGGATCAACGGTCAAAGGCGCCATGTAGCCGGCCCAGACCCAGCCTGGCATGACGGGACCATCGACATCAAGAATGTCTGGCAGCTTGCCGGAAGCGGCAGCGGCAGTCACTGAATCATTGTAGGATGCCTGCGGAAACTGTTCGATCTTGACGGTGTAGTCTGACTGCGAGGCATTGAAGTCATTGACAATGCCGGACAGAATTTTCTGCTCAACTTCGTTGCCGGCGCCATGATACCACATGCTGAGTTCGGTGGCGGCAAACGCTGCCGTTGAAGACAGAAGCGACGCGAGAAGCGCGGCGCCGAATGTAAACTTTTTCATATGCTTTCTCCCATTGTTGAATTGCTGACGCGCATTGCGGCGCGGCAGTTGGTGTACCCGAGGGGCGCTCAATCAAGCGTCCGGCAGGAATCCCGTTCGACCAGCGGACAAGGCACCAGAGTTTTCCGGTGTCCGGCTTTTCGCTTGGTATTCATCATCTCCACAGCCAACCTGCCGATCTCGAAATAGGGCAGGGCTACAGTTGTGAGTTTTGGATAGACGGATTCTGAAATCAGCTTGAGATCGTCAAAGCCGATCAGCGAAAGGTCTTTCGGAATGGAAAGTCCAAGTTCTGCAGCCACGGAATAAACCTGCATGGCCACATTGTCGTTGCCGCAGATAATCGCCGTCGGACGGTCAGCACGTTTGAGCAGACTGAAGGCGGCCTCGCGCACCAATGAGACTTCTCCGGGCCATTCGTTGGCGTAGCCGGCAACCTCCAAATCTGATTGGAACGGAACGTTTGCCTCTTTGAATGCTCTGCGAATTCCGGCTTTGCGCAGGCCGGTGGCGTCAATGCTGGGGAGCAGGGTGATGTGGCCGATCGTGCGGTGCCCGCGTTGTAAGAGATAACGCGCCTGCTCGTAGCCGCCCTGTTCATCATCGGGCACGATAGAACGGAGCTCGCCACTTTTGTCGTAGCAGTTCGCTAGAACAACAGAGTCTCCAAACTGGGCTTTTCCGAAGGCATGGGCACGGTGAAACATGGCTGCGTAAATGACACCGGCAACACGGTGGGCACGGAACATGCGCAAGAGTTCTTCTTCACGTTCCGGGTCGCCCTCCGAATTGGCAATCAACAGGGTTCGCCGTGAGTCATGAAGGGCCGATTGCGCACCGCGCACAATATCAACAGAATAAGGCGTGGATGCCACAACGTCCGTCATCAAACCAACGACGTTTGAGGTCCCCGAACGCATTTGTCGTGCGGCCTGGTTTGGCACGTAGTTCAAGTTGCCCAGGTGCTTCTGAACGGCAGCACGCGTTTCCACATTGACCGCCGCATCGCCATTGACGATACGCGAAACGGTCTTGATAGACACGCCGGCCCGTTCAGCCACCTGCTTGAGCGTTACCAATTGTCCTCCCAGACATTCAATTTTTGTAGCGCTGTTCTTTGACAACGTTGTCATAAATCCAACCACGGCGATGACAACGTTGTCAATGCCCCGCCCGTTGATTTAAAGTGAATGAA
This sequence comes from Rhizobiaceae bacterium, assembly GCA_965247225.1. GTDB lineage: Bacteria > Pseudomonadota > Alphaproteobacteria > Rhizobiales > Rhizobiaceae > CBDFGT01. Next base: position 14,134 of record CBDFGT010000001.1, read on the forward strand.
ATCAACACCTGACCTGTCGTCGCTGCGCGCGCTACAAGCTTTTTCACGCAACAAGTGGTTTATGATGCTGCGGCATTGCGATGTGGTTGTTGGCGACGGCGTCGCTTTGAAAACCCGTTGTGACAAAGCAATCAGATCGTTCGCTATTCTACCTGACCTGCTTGCCTGAGATGACCTCGATTTTCGGCTGGCCTGCTCCTGAATGGACTTCAAAACGGATTGCGCCAAAGAGCCATGTCAAATTTAGTTGCTCAAGCTTCGGAGAGCGCTTGACCGAATATAAATATCCATTATTCTCGATATATGGACGATTCACACATCATCGATGCCCTCTCCGCCCTTGCGCAGCCTTCACGGCTGAAGGCTTTCCGTATGTTGGTTGAGAAGGAACCGGATGGCATCGCCGCCGGTGAACTGGCTCGGCTCGTTGGCGTGCCGCAGAACACCATGTCCACCCATCTGTCGATCCTGTCGAATGCCGGATTGATAACCGCCGAGCGTATCAGCCGCACGATCCTCTACCGCGCCGACCTTGCCGCTTTTCGCGTACGTCATCACGTTGTCACTCTTGCAGGATTGCTGCGGCGGGCGGCCGGAAATCTGTGCGCCCATCATTGCCGAACTCACACCCTGTTGTCCGCCCAAGGAAGAATTTCGTGCCTGATCGCACTTTCAACGTTCTGTTCCTCTGCACCGGCAACACCGCCCGTTCGGTGCTGGCTGAAGGCATCCTGCGCAAGCTTGGCGCTGGCAAGTTCAACGCCTTTTCCGCCGGCAGCCAGCCGAAGGGCGTAGTCAATCCGTTTGCCCTGAAAACGCTGGAAGCATTTGGTTTTCCCGTCGATGGTTACCGCTCCAAAAGCTGGGATGAATTTGCCGTGCCCGGCGCGCCGAAAATGGATTTCGTGTTCACGGTCTGTGACAGCGCGGCGGGAGAATCCTGCCCGGTCTGGCCAGGTCAGCCGATGACAGCCCATTGGGGCATTGAAGACCCCGCCGCTGTCGAAGGTTCGGACCTCGACAAGGAACGCGCTTTTGCCGATGCCTTCCGCTACATGAAGAACCGGATTTCTGCCTTCATCGCGCTGCCGGTGCACACGCTCGACAACCTGTCCCTGACCGCAAAGCTGAAAGACATCGGCCGCATGTACGGCGCGAGCGACGGTACAAACTCCTGATCTCTCTGGCCTGAAAGCCCGTCATGAACCTGTTTGAACGTTACCTCACCCTCTGGGTGTTCCTGTGCATCATCGTCGGCATCGCGCTCGGCTACTTGATGCCCGATGTGTTCCAGTTCATCGGCGGTGCGGAAGTCGCCAAGGTCAACATTCCTGTCGCCATCCTGATCTGGCTGATGGTCATTCCGATGCTCTTGAAAATCGACTTTGCCGCGCTTGGCAAGGTGCGTGAACATTGGCGCGGCATTGGCGTTACACTCTTCATCAACTGGGCGGTCAAGCCGTTCTCGATGGCGCTGCTTGGCTGGCTGTTCATCGGCATGCTGTTCCGCCCGTATCTGCCGGAAACCCAGATTGACAGCTACATCGCCGGTCTCATCATTCTGGCGGCAGCGCCCTGCACGGCCATGGTGTTCGTCTGGTCAAACCTCACCAAGGGCGAACCGCACTTCACGCTGACGCAAGTGGCGCTCAATGACTCGATCATGGTCATCGCCTTTGCGCCTATCGTCGGGCTGCTGCTAGGTTTGTCCGCCATCACCGTGCCGTGGGATACGCTGTTCCTATCGGTCGTGCTCTACATTGTCATACCGGTCATTATTGCGCAGGTGCTGCGCCGCATGGTGCTGGGGAGTGGCGGGCCGGAAGCATTGGCGAAGCTGCAATCGACGCTCGGCCCGGTGTCGCTGGTGGCGCTTCTGACGACGCTTGTCCTGCTGTTCGGCTTCCAGGGCGACCAGATTTTGGCGCAGCCACTCATCATCGCGCTGCTCGCCGTGCCGATCCTCATACAGGTTTATTTCAATGCAGGTCTCGCCTATCTCCTCAACAAATGGAGCGGCGAGCAACATTGCGTGGCCGGCCCCTCCGCCCTCATTGGTGCTTCCAACTTCTTCGAACTCGCCGTCGCTGCCGCCATCAGCCTGTTCGGCTTCAACTCCGGCGCGGCGCTGGCAACCGTCGTCGGCGTCCTCATCGAAGTCCCCGTCATGCTGTCGGTGGTCTGGATCGTCAACAATTCGAAGGACTGGTACGAGCGGGCGTAAGCTGCGCCAGCCTCCAGCATTCAAAGAGCAAAGCCATGAACATTGTCATTCACCACAACCCGGATTGCGGCACATCGCGCAATGTCCTGTCGATCATCGAAGCTGCAGGCTATGCGCCAATGGTCATCGAGTATCTCAACGTAGGCTGGACACGTCCGCAACTGCTCGGCCTGTTTGCCGCGGCCGGCCTCACCCCGCGTACGGCCTTGCGCGAGAGCAAGTCGCCGGCCAGGGAACTCGGGCTTCTAGACCCGTCAGTCAAAGACGAGCGCTTGCTCGATGCCATGCTTGAGCACCCGGTTCTGGTCAACCGGCCCATAGTCTGCACACCCAAAGGCGTGCGGCTTTGCCGTCCGAGCGAAACCGTGCTGGATTTGCTTGACCGCTTGCCGTCCGGACCCTTGTACAAGGAAGACGGCCAATTGCTGATAGATGCCGAAGGAAAACGTGTTGCCTGACCAGATCAACACCAATCCAAACCTTGTTGAAGACCTGCTCCAACAGCCGGACCGGCATCAATTGTTTCCACCGGTGCACTCCACGCAGCTGCCGCGCATTTTACTGCTCTATGGATCGGTCCGCACCCGCTCGTTCAGCCGTCTTGCCAGTGAAGAAGCGGCGCGCATTTTGCAGCGGCTTGGTGCCGAGACCCGTATGTTCAACCCGTCCGGCCTGCCGCTTCCCGATGATGCCGAAGCATCGCACCCGAAAGTGCAGGAACTGCGCGAACTGGTAACCTGGTGCGAGGGCATGGTGTGGTGTTCGCCCGAGCGCCACGGCGCCATGACCGGGATCATGAAAGCGCAAATCGACTGGATACCACTCAGCCTCGGTGCAGTGCGTCCGACACAAGGCAAGACGCTTGCCGTCATGCAGGTCAGCGGCGGTTCGCAAAGTTTCAATGCCGTCAACCAGTTGCGCATCCTTGGCCGCTGGATGCGCCTGATCACCATCCCCAACCAGTCCTCCGTCGCCAAGGCCTTCGCCGAGTTCGACGAAAACAACCGGATGAAGCCATCGTCTTCCTACGACCGGATTGTCGATGTGATGGAAGAACTGGTCAAGTTCACGCTGCTCACCCGCGACTGCGCCGACTATCTGGTTGATCGCTATTCCGAGCGCAAGGAAAGCGCGGAAGAACTGTCGAAGCGGGTAAGCCAGCGGTCGATTTGAGATTGCGAAGGTCTGTTTTCATTGGAGCAATGCCGTGGGACATGCGTTGTTCGGCAGTGAAGCTTTGAGCAAACACATGTTACTTGATTAATTCATCCCGAAATTTTGCCAAAGCATGTTTACGGCTTCAGGCAGCCGAAAGGGCTGACTTTCCGAGCTTTTGAAAAGATCAAAACCGGAGGTCTGGACTTTAGTGGATGCCTGAAGGGACCCGTGCGCTGCCTTGGCGCCAGCGTGATGCAACCTGATACCAAGCGATGGTTTCCATGGCCTTCATGTGGTCAATCCCGGTGTCTGCAATCCTGACACCTTGGCGATACTGGCGGGAAATGCCTGGTGGTTCCAACACAGTTATCAAGTCGCCTTCAACCAAGGCAACCTTCTCATAGTTGGAGACATAGACCTCCGTGTCCAAATCGGTCGAGAGCAAATCCGTTCCGAAGAAGCGGCTCGTGTAAGATGCGTCCAACAGGCCGAGCAGGGTTGGCGCCATGTCGATCTGGCTGACCATGCGATCAACCCGCTGCGGCTGCACGAAACCTGGCGACCAGATGATGCACGGAATGTGATAGCGATTGAAGTCCAGTTCTTCACGGCCGGCAACAGAATCGGTGTGGTCAGCAACAAAGACAAAGACGGTGTCTTTGAACCAAGGCTTGGTTGAAGCCAGTTTGACCAATTGGCCAATTGCATAGTCCGAATATTTCACTGCGCCATTGCGTCCACCCGGCGAAGGTATGTCGATTTTACCATCCGGATACGTAAAGGGCCGGTGATTGGACGTTGTCATGACGGTGTAGAAGAAGTTGCGGTCGGTTGCTTGCGCGGCATCGGCTTGCTTGATCACCTCTTCGAACAGGTCTTCGTCGCTGACGCCCCAGGCATTTTCGAAACTGATTTCGCTGGCTGGCATGTCGCCTTGATCGATGATTCCATAGCCGTTGGATTGATAGAACCCATTCATGTTGTCGAAATAGCCATGCCCGCCATAGATGAACTTGGTGTCAAAGCCCGCATCCTGAAACACTCCACCCAGCGTGAACCGGTTGTCGCTTCCGGGCCGACGGATCATGGATTGGCCGGGAGTTGGGGGCACAGATAACGAAAGAGCTTCAAGACCGCGCACGGTGCGCGTGCCTGTTGCGCGCATATTGGCCAGAAAAAGCCCTTCGCTGGCCAGACGGTCGAGGTTTGGTGTCAAATTGTCCTTGCCGCCAAATTCGGTCATGAAAGCGGCATTCATGCTTTCCATGGTCACCTGAATGACGTTCTTGCGCTTGAAGGGTTGTGGCGAGACAACTTGATGCTCAATGGCGCTCTGCTGATTTCCGGTAATACCGCTGAAGTGCAGCGCGGTGAGGCGGGTCGATTCACTGTCTTCGATCGTCGGATAGAATTTTGCAAACTCGATTTCATTGTTAAAAAACGCATGAACGAAATTGTATGGGCCGTTGTAGCCCAACTCTCTGGCCGTTTCGTTGGGGATGAAATCTACCATGGATTTGCTTGTGACGGCCCATGTGCCGCCACCGATCAAGGCAAACAGGGCAAACGCGCCGAGGCGCGCAAAAAATGGCGGGTGTGGCTGCAAGCGCTGAAAGATTGAGTTGCGCATGGTGTAAGCCAACATCAGGCCGGCAGCAAAGACCACTGAAAGCAATGTTTTGACCGGGTAGCTTTGAAAGATGTTCGCCAACACTTCTTGAGTGTAAATCAGATAGTCGACGGCAATGAAATTGAACCGTGTCGTGAACTCTTCCCAAAAGAAGTATTCCGAGCATGCCTGAAACGCCATCAGCATTGCCAGAAATGCAAAAAAACCTATTGCAACTGTGCGGTCAATCAGACCGCCAGCAAACCGTTGCGGCAAGACGAGCGGAAACAACAGGATTGCCGGCAGTGCCAATAAGACAACCACAAGGTCAAACCAGAAGCCGGTCAGCAATGGTGCGAGGTGTTCGGTAAGGCCATGAAGCGAACCGGATGAGACGAGCATCAAACCCAACCGGATTGCCGTCTGCGCTGCCAGAAACAGAAGGATGAAAGGCGCTACCCGGCGCAGCACAGACCTGAAAGCCATCAACACCGACATCAAATGAAACCTTTAAGACCGAAGTTCCGGGAAAATTGTGCTCACGGGTGCGAGTGCAGTTTTGCATGCATTCGTCATAATCGCTACCCCGTTCACATTTGTGAGGCAGTTAGCAACACACAGCTGACAATCGGCTGACAAGGCCTGCTCATCTTGTCAGCATCCTGTCAGGTTCAAGCCCGGGAAACTTTGATCGTTGCCGGTTGCCAAAATGCGGTTTGCCGTTAGCTACAGAACGGACTGGTTGAGCCGAATTCAGTTGCAAATGTGTGTTGCTGCGAAAAGCACTGTAGATTGTATTCGCCAACTGTCTAATATCGGGACAAAAGACACCGAATCGGGCGTAAGGGACAAGTTTCGTGTCGGTCAAAAGCATTTTTGCAGCCAATCTCAAAAGATTGTGCGAGAGCCGAAAGAGTCATGCGCAAGTTGCGCGGGATCTGGGCATCAACAGGCAGCAATTCAACGGTTATGTTACAGGCAGAAATCTGCCCAATGAAGGGACCATTGACAGGATTTGTGCCTATTTCGGGGTTGAAATCGAAGTTCTATTCCGCGACGGGGTGCCTGAAGAACGGTTTTCAAATCTGGAAATCCTGACAGACAGCCAGAAACAATTGATAAGCCTTTTCGCCAGCCACGAGCGTTCGGTGACGCGATCCAATATCGCAAAGGGATTGTACTATATTTATTTTGACTACCCTGGCGAGCCAGACAAGGTTTTGTGCTCGTTGCTTGCTGTTGGTCGAGAGGGCATTTTGACAACTTTTCGGCGCATCACACGCATGAAGGATGGGTCAGGCCGGCAATTGTTGGGAGCGAAAAGCGTTCACAAGGGAATTATTCTCAAGCGCTCCAATAGCCTTTTCATGGTCGGGCTGGATTCAGTGGGTGATTGGGTGCCATCTATGCTCGTAGCCGATGCCAGTTCGTCATCTTCAGTTCTATACAATGGCTTTGCGCAGGTAATGTCCCCCTTCAAATTTCATACTGTAAAATTCTGCATCGTTCCTGCAAAACCAAACGAGAAAATCTGGAACGCTATGAAATATATCAAAACGCATAAAAAAAGCGAAGTGTTTAATAAACTTGGAGAATTACATGATTATTTTGAATAACAAAGTTCTATACTATGGTTTTTTGCTTTCTTCGGCACTCAGAATTGCCATTGAAATTATATAGGTTAGCTCTTTGTTTCTCGATTTCTTGCTTTCAGCAAGCGCGCACTTTAATAGATCGATTATACCAAATATATTCGAATTGTTTCTTGCGCCGTTATATTCTAAGTAAGAAATCTCGTTAGTTTCTTTTTTTGTTACACCCAACATTATAACCCTCCTTTCACGCAGCTTACAGTGGCATTTTTGTGCTGGCAATCAAATACGTAAAATTTATATACATTATATTTATTATACGTAAAATTTACATACACCTATTTTTATTACTTTTTAATACTTTATTAACCATACTAATAAAAACTAGACATGTTGTTGACTAAATCAAGGGAAACTCCAATGAACACCAAATCGAATTCAATCAAACTGACCCCATCCGGCAATAAGAATGTCTTTGTGAAGCCAGGTATGGCTTTCAACAAAGTTTGATCGGAGCACCCCTTCCGCGCGAGCGGGAGGGGTATTTGTTCATGAAAAAGCACGGTTCCAATACACTTGTCTTTACGTTGACCGAGGACGGACTCGTCGGATTCAATTTTCTGCAAAAATCCGGCTTCAACTGTCCGGTTGAATTTCTGGATGCCTTGGCAAACCTGAACAACGGGGATGCGCAGTCTGCCAGACATGTGCCTGCCGAATGGGTTGAGCTCGGGGCGGTTATTTCTGAAGCTTCAGAGTTTGCAAATTCCGAAAAGGAGTACCTGGACAAGTGGGAATGGGGGCTGCCCGCCGCCCTTTATCATTTTTGCGTGCAGGGAAACGAATTGCGTTCGCTTGAAGAGGGGGAAGAGCGTCAGCGCGAGTCTCTTTCAAAAGTTGGACTGCCTGAACTGCATCGCACAAATGCAGAGTATTCACATGTCACAATGCTTGACCGAAGGCCACTTGATAACGGGCTGCTGGACCTGATGGCAGAACGCAGATCCAACCGGGAGGTTACCGGTAGCAGCGTATCAAAAGAATGCGTGACCAGACTTTTGTATTCCGGCATGGGTATTACCGGCTTTACCAACAATGCAGTCGTGGAATTGCCGTTGACGATGACGCCTTCGGGCGGCGCGCGCAATCCATATGAGGCCTACCTTTTTGCCCGCAATGTTGAAGGTCTTGAACCGGGCATCTATCACTATTCAGCCCAAGATCATTCGCTTGGCAAGCTGGCTGCCCCATTGCCCGAATACCTGTCCGCCATCGTCGGTGGCCAAGATTGGGCGGATAACATGGCCGGTATTATTGTCCTTGCTGCCCATTTTGAACGCACGATGTGGAAATATGACGATCCGAACGCCTATCGGGTCGTTCTCATAGAGGCAGGACATATCGGACAAAACATTTTGCTTGCAGCCACAGAGGCAGGCATTGGTGCATGCCCGACAGCCGCACTCAACCATCAACTCTTGTTTGATGTTCTGGACCTTCCCAGCCGCATCATGTGCGCGCCCATTTATGCAATTGCCTTTGGCGCAGCGCAAGCCAAGGGCTGATGCCACAATCCAAGATGGCGCGGATCTGAGGTAAGCAAAGCATTTACCATGACGCAAGGTGTGCCGAGGTACTCCATCGCGATTCAGTCAATCTTCAACATTTACTCCCAAGCTGAATATGATGGGTCTTGGTGCGTGCACCAGGCGGCATGATGCTCACCCTGCACCTTCGGCGGTCGGCCGAAATGAAAAAACCAGAAAATTTGATGCGGATATCAGCTGAATCGCAGTGGCATTCAGAAAGTCGGCTTTTGCTGAAAATCCGCCAAGGGGAAGCGTATGCGGATGCTCATTGTGGATGACGTCATGACAAATGCAGCCGTTCTCAAGAGAATGGCGATGCGTGTATTCGGCGGTGATATCGATATCGAAACATCCTCGATGGCCGCGATCAATGCTTGCCACGAGCGAAAGTATGATTTGATCATCACTGATTACAACATGCCTGATCTGGACGGCATCAGCATGGTCAGCATTCTTCGCTATTTTGATGAATACAAGCGAACGCCCATTTTGATGACTTCGGCCTATTCCGACCCGGCAATCATAAGCAAGGCCATGCGGCTCGGTATCAACGATTTCATTTCGAAACCTGTCCATACCGAGCATTTCCGCAACCGCATTCAGTACTATCTTTCCCAACGCCCGAGTGCATATGCGGCCTAGCGCATCATTTTTCATGTCAACATGATCCCGAAGGGAGCATATCTGCATGCATACCAACCATCCATTTGGCACGATAGTCCGGAGAAGTGCCGCGCCCAAGTTTGTGCCGGACATCAATGAACCGGAAACCGAGGCGCAATCCCCCGACCAGCTTCGCGAGCGCATTCGTTTGCTCGAAGCAGTTATCGGCAATTTCCCCGGTGGGCTTTTGTTGTTTGATCAGGATTTGCGGCTTGTGCTTTGCAACAAGCAGCAACTGGATTTGCTGGAATATCCGCAAGCTTTGTTTTCTAGCGGAAATCCGACGTTGAAGGACATCATAAGATGCAACGCCGAGCGTGGCGAATATGGGCCCGGTTCGGTCGAAATGCATGTTTCGACGAAAATGGCGCTGGTGGAACAAAAGTTGCCACATGTATTTGAGCGGACGAGACCGAACGGTACCATTCTCGAAATTCGCGGCGTGCCGCTGGCAGAGGGCGGTTTTGTGACGACCTATCTCGATGTTACCGAACAGCGCAAAAACCAGACGATCATCGAACACATGGCACTCCATGATTCGATTACAGGTTTGCCCAATCGAACCAAATTGGCGAAACACCTGAACCAGGCGCTTGACCAAATAGCCGAAGGTCAGTCGTTTGCGGTGCACTATATAGACTTGGATCGGTTCAAACCAATCAACGACAGTCATGGCCATCAAGTGGGCGACAATGTCCTTGAATCAGTTGCCAAACGGCTGCTCGATTCCGTGCGTGAGACCGATTTTGTGGCACGTATCGGCGGTGATGAGTTTATCATCATCCAGTTGGGCATCCGCAGTGCCCGTGATGCCGAACATATTGCCAAACGGGTAATCGGATCGATTTCGCGTGAGCATTTTGTTGAAAACAAATCCTACAGCATTGGCGCCAGCATCGGCATCTCGGTAGCGCCGGATGACAGCATGAGTTCTGACGAGCTGGTTCGGAAGGCTGACATAGCAATGTACCGGAGCAAAAAATCCGGTGGCAACCAGTTCAATTTTTTCTCGCAATGTGCGGCTTGAAAATTACCGGTCCATCTGTGTGTGCGCGGGCACTGCCTTGCCTGCCATCCGACGCCGTTCCCCGGAGAAAATTACAAAGTGTTTTAAGGATTGGGTTCAGGCGATGTTCACGCGATTGTGCGACGCTGTGCCTGGGCTGAATTTTGATTTCCCAGCGGCATGAAGCCGTCTGCGCCCGTCCGGCCAATGCCCGGAATGTGATAAAGAATCCTCCAGAACATACACCAGCCAAAACACAGCCATTTTGGCTGAAACAACCAGAATAAGTCAGGAAGAAACATGAGAATGCTCATCGTTGATGACGTTGTCACAAACTGTGCCGTGATGAAGCGAATGGCAATGCGGGTCTTTGAAGGCGAAATAGACACCGTCACCTCGCCCGCTTCCGCCATTCTCGCGTGCAGGGAAAACACCTATGACATTGTCGTGACCGATTACATGATGCCGGAAATTGACGGCATATCGATGGTCAGCATCATCCGAGATATCGATGATTACAAAGATGTGCCCATCATCATGACTTCCGCAAGCCCCAGCCCTTGGCTCCCGACGGTCTCCAAGGAAAACGGAATAGACGAGTTCATCACAAAGCCGATCAACATGGCTGATTTCCGCGGTTTGATCGTGAAGTACACAGGCCGCTTCACGAAAGTTGCCGGCCTTGAATGGGATGGTGGGACGGCGGCTTTCGCATGATGGCCACCCGCTTTGCTTCATTGCAAAGAAGTCAGTCCCGAACAAGGCACACCACATAGTTCGAACCTTATGCCGTGGAGGCGTATGGTTTGCGGCATTAAGATCAAAGTTCACGTCGCATTGCCGGCATGCCTTCTTCCACAAGTTGCCGCATGCGTTTTTCCCAGTGAATTGCAAACAGTTCCAATGCCAGCCCTCAGAAGCGGCCAGCCTGATGTTGTGGGTGCCGCCAGCTACATTTTTATCGAGGCGAATGCATGGACGACATGTCAGGGAAACCTTGTTTCAAGCCGTTCGGGAAATCAGAAATCTGCCAATCTGATCTGCGATGACGGTGATGCCGGTACGGTGAAAATCCAGGATACGCCCCGATTGGGCCCCGCTTCAGACTATTTCATTCGGCATGGCGACCATCACGGGCTCGTCCATCTTTTCAAAGTCGACGAGGCGATCGTTGTCGGAAATCCTGCGGCCGTCCGGAGGCGGAAATTGCCGATGATGGGATTGTCTGCGAAACCAGATTTCGAATGATATGATCCGTTCCTCTTGGGTGACTGACAATTTGTCATTTCGACATTTCGGGACCTTTTGATCATTATGTGCTGCACAAGTCTTGCAAATTCGGGGATTCGAACCGGGAATATGCAATTGTGCCGCATTAATTTCCAAAATCTCAATCAATTCAGGTGTATACAGGCAATTGCGGTGCCGGTTTAATCCGGTTGCATGAGCTGAGCCGCCTCCGATTACCGGAATGTTTTGAAATGTTCATTCCGGGAAACCAAAATGACTGCTGTTGTTTTGCAATCGACCTCAGCCAAGGGCATAGTTGGCAGCGAGCGACGGATATCTTCCCGATCTGAAACAAAGCGTATTGGATCGATATTGCTGAACAATGGTGATATTGAGAAGTGCATGATATGCAATATTTCCATTGGCGGAGCCGAGATAATCCGTTATTTTGTTGATGATTTGCCAATGGTATTCAAAATACAAATTGATGATAATCTTCTAGTTCCAGCAAAAGTTGTTTGGAACAAAGGAATGCACTACGGAATTAATTTTTGTATATAGTTCAGTTTGAACTTTTAATATGTATAATACGAAATTATATTTTCGAATGAAACACCGAAAATTCGGTTTTGGTGGCCTGCGATGAACACAGCCGACGAGAGCGCAAGCCTGGCGCAATGGAAAGCAGCCAGAACCGGGAAAACAAGCGTTGGTTTGCCCGGCTTGTGCCGATTCAATGTCGTTGGGAGATACTTTTGGCAAGACAGCTTTCAATAGCAGCAATGTTGTTTGACGGGCTGGCAAACCGTTTCTCAGGGTTCCGCCTTTATGACCACTGACCAATTGCGCGCAATGAGCCATTTTGCCGAACGCCAAGCCGCCGCATTTCATCCGATCTTCGTGGTAGCAATTCTTGCGACCAACCTGGCGCTCGGCCCGTGCCTTTCAACAAGTGAAGAAGTTCAAGCGGATGCACCTCGGGGCATCCTGTTTGTTGACGGTGCTTTGCTGGACACTAGCCAGCTCGAAACCGAGATGCTTGCCACTTTGGCATCCGGGGAAGCAATGACGTTCACGGTAGCCCAACACGATGTGGATTTTCTCCAATGAAAACAAGTTACTGGATCCCGTTATGCCTTGTCGGTGCCTTTGTTTTTGTGGCTTCAACCGTGGCACCACATGCAGCTGATCTTATCAACACGGCCTCGGCCAAAGGCCTTGATCCGGACGGCGACATCATCGTCTCGCATTCCGATACTGTGGTCCTGGAGCTCGACCGACTCCGCAAAGGCAATGGGGTAAGGGTCATTCCGGGCATGAGTGCAAGCTGCGAGGCGGCAACTGCAGATATCACGCAGGGTATGGAAACGGACTCCCAGACATTGATCTGCTCATCACCTACCCAATAGGCATGTTGCCTACAATCAAACCGGTTGGTCGTCAGTTCACAAAAATGTCGCATACTTTCGAAATTGAGTAGGATTCAAAATGGTCTTTGGTTCCTGCACCCACCACAATCGGGTGCAGCAGGAACAAAGGGCCGCCTTCCCGGAGAGCGTAGTTTACCCCATCCATTTTCATCCCGACAATCGCGCTAAAGGCATTGGCATTCTTGACGGGAAGCTTTGCTGAATATTCATTCAATGCCCGGATGGAAACATCTTTGCCCGCCACACCTGCAGATGAAATGAGTTCGGCCAAAAGTGCACCGTCAAACTCTACCGGGCTTGTAGTCCACGGTCGTTCCATGACAGCTTTTCTTGATGCCATGGCAAGAATTTCTGCCCGGTTGAATGTCACCGATTTTTTCGCTCCCGTACCGGGCTCTATTCCGTGAATTGCAAAAACCGCGTCACCTGAAAGATGCGAACATTCACGTGCTTGAGAAGTTCCGCAAAGGGCGATCTGCGCAAGTGTCAGTGTCAGTGCCAAGACTGCTTTCATTGCCGGTCCAAAAACAATGTTCACGTCCATCCTTGTGCCCGCGCCAAACAGCGCTGCGCCAGAGGGTAAATACGTGGAAAGTGGGAACATTCGGCGTGAAGCCGAGTTGCAACGAATGCATGATGCTGCCACCGAAACAGTAGCCCGAAGCGTCTTTATCCAAACACGCATTCGTTACGTTCAGATTACTTCAACAGTTCAAATCCCGTCCGGCGCGGGTTTTGATTTTCTGAAATCGCCAAGGCGCTGATAATCGGGTTGTCCCCTACTTGCAGATCTTGGGGATTGCCCTGGACAAATTCGTCCTAATCTCCAGGTGCAAAGCGATCCTCGACCACTTTGCGCCGAACTTCATCACGTTCGAAGAAATCAACCTGCTGAACGTAAACGGCAGTGTAGCGTTCATTTCCCGAAACTTCATTCAGTCTGGCGAGCATTCCGTCCGCGATGCCGGCAAGATTTGGAACCTTGGTTTCACCTGGAATGTAGGCGGTTCCCTTGAACGCAATTTCATAGAAGAGGTCCGTCATGATCGTATCTTCGCTGATCGTTGCATTAGCAGGCTTTGCCGCATTGATGGCGAAGGCAAGGCGGCACACCAGAAAGCCGCGCACATCGTCGCGCGAGACAACCGGCACAACGAACAAGTCAGGTGTCAGGAATTCTATTTTTGGCGTCACCTCATGGCCATTTTCACCCGTATCCGAGGCGGCAACGGAATTCGCAAAGTAGAGCCCGCCCCAAATGCCGCCAGCCGAACCGGCCATTGACAACAGAATGATGATGACAAGCTTGACCATGTGTTCAGTAGCGTTTTCTGGCGCTGTAAGTTCCGTCGTCCTGCTGTGCCTGCGCCGTCTCCATGATCATATGAACAATCTCGCGAACTGCAGATGCATGGGATTGATAGTGTCTGAGATTGCGAGCCAATACCGCCCGCATGCGCCCGAGATTTTCTCTGGTGCGCGCACTGATCTGGCTTTTGTCAGTTGCCCGCATTGCAGAATTGAAATCAAGGAGCAGGCGCGCTTTGCGCATGTTCATGGTGGCAATGTCAAACTGCTGGTTGTTCTTCAGCGCCTCGGACTCGAAAGAGGCAATGGTGATGATGGAATCGATCACCTTCTCCAAGCCGGCGACAGAGGTGTCCCTCGGAAAATTTGACGAAACAGCAGGCATTTCAGCATTTGCTGGTTGCATTTACACATACTCCTGATTTCACTCTTGATTAAATCCCTTGCGCATCACGTCAGCAATGCCGGTGCTGCCGTTGATGGCAATCGCATTGGCCATTTGATCAGCCAACATGGAACGCCAATATTCGCCGGCGTTGCCGGTGCCGAACATTCCCGCATTGTCGGCAGGGAGCATGGCTTCCACGAAGTTGCGCAGAAACACAGCTTCGAATTGGACGAAGGGATCTTTCTTGGCGACTGAAAGCGGTTGTTTGGCGGCGACATTTGCTGAAAGCATGGCGGCAAAACCGGTTTGCAAATGAGGTTCTGGTTTGCCAGCGGCGCGCATCCCGATATCGCTACCGGCGTCAACCGGTTTGCGAACAAATCCATTGGAAACCATGTTCACGGGCACGGTGAACCTCACTTTTTGCGTGGGCTCATTTCTAACTTGGCAATCTTGCCCAAGGCTGATTTGTTTGAGGTGGAGGAGCTTGAAATATAGTCGAGGATTTCCTGGGCGGCCTTCTTTCCTGCATGGGCCGCATCAAGTTTTTCCACCAATTCGGTAAACCGGTCTGCTGCCTTTTCGATGCGCAATGCCTCCGCGGCTGCGCTCTTTGCATCTGCGGCGTGCCCGGTCATTTCCTGATCCAGCTTTGAGCGAAAGTTCAACCAGTTTTGCGGAAACAACGCAAAGGCCGGGGATGTTTCCAGGTCTATCGAGTCCAGCTCGGTTGCAGCCGACGAGGCTGCCGCGCGCCTTGCATTCGCATTGGCCTGTCGCGAAAGTTCGGCTTGATGGAGCATATCCAATGCTTGCGTGACGCGTTTGAGCCTGTTTCTTCTTTCGCGCGAACTCACTTGAATGGCTCCACAGTCTGAAGGCCTTGGCCGACAAACGACAGAAATGCCGGTAGTACGAAGTAGGCTACGATCAGTCCGCCAAACAGCACTGCAGGCGACGCCACGAAATACAATTGCAGATTAGGCGTGAGTTTGTTGAGCAGGGCAACGAACAGGTTGGACACAATGGCGTAGGCGATGAATGGGCTGCCGAGCCTGAATAGGATCAGAAAGCTGTCGGTCAAGATGCCGGTAAGATCAGATGCGATGGCATCAAAGGCGATGGGCGTACCCACAGGAACCAACCGGTATGAGCCGACCAGAGCCATGATAACGTCATGATGGAAATCCATCGCAAATATTGCAAGGAGTGCGGCGAAGGACATGAGTGTTGCCAGCGGGGGTTCCAGGTCGCCTTCAATGATGGATGGTGCGACGAGTGTGTTGAATCCGATCACCGAAGATGCGGCAGTTGCAATGAAGCTTACGGCCACAATGTAATAGCGCACGCTCAAACCAATGGTTGCGCCAATGACGGTTTCGAAAAACAGGATGCGTGTCAGATCCGCAGGCTGCAAGGCTGCCGGATCAACGTTTCCGGCCGGCAAAAAAGAAAGAAGCGAGACAGTCAGTGCCAAAACAAAGATTATCCGGATTTGTTGAGGCACGCGCACGGAAGAAAAGCCGGGTAGCAACATGAAACAGCCTGCAATCCGCGCGAAAGCGACGATCGCATCCATGAATGTCGCGTTCATGATCCCGATCATGAAATGGTGCCAATGACCTGCAGGACAATCCCGCGTGCAATCTCGGCATGACTGAGCACAGGCAGGCTTGGGAAAACCCTCTCAATGATCATGCGCACATAAGGTCTTGCGTCCTGAGCGGTGACGATTGCGAATGAAAGACCGGCATCAAGGTGTTTTGTCACAATTGCCTGGGCTTCTTCGGCAAACTTTTCCAGCATGCGCGGGTCCATCTCGAACTCGACTGTCTCGCCCTTGTTGTCCTTCTTCAAGCTTTCATGAAAGGCCAGATCCCATCTGCCACCAAGCCTCAGAACATTGAGCGTGCCGGCCTGGGCGATATCGCCGCACAATTGCTGGGATATCGACATGCGCACATGCTCGACAATTTTTTCGGTCCGGCGCAAGTGCGGGGCGACTTCTGCTATCGCTTCAATAATCAGATGCAGATTGCGGATCGATACACGCTCGGAAAGCAAGGCTTTCAAAATGGCCTGAAGACCGGGATAGGTCAGGTGGCTGGTGCAAATCTCATCTGCCAGCTTGCGATACTCGGGGTCGAGCCGATCAATAAGTGCCCGCATGTCCCGGTAGGACAGCAATTGCGAGAGATTGGAGCGAATGACTTCGCTAAGGTGGGTAAGGATGACCGAAATGTTGTCGACGGACTGGATGTTCAGGCGGCGCAAGTCTTCTGCAAAGCCTTTGGGAACAGACAAGGCCCGCATTCCGAATGCCGGTTCCTTGACGAGTTCACCTGGCAAGTCCGGCAACGGGCCGTTGCCAATCAATGCCAGAACCTCGTCGATCCGCAATTCGTAGGAAGCAATCGCCGTACCGTGAATTTTGATATGGTAGGATTTGGCCGGGACCTGATAGTCTTCACTAACCTTTACTTCCGGCACCACATAACCGAATTCTCCGGCAAATTTCTTGCGCATCTTGGCCATGCGGAACCCGAGCTCCTGCTGGCTGGACACCATGCTGGATGCCAGTTGTTTGCCGAATACCAATTCGATTTCCGACGACTTGAGCAATTGTTTGACTGAGCTGTCTTCTGCCGCGTCGGTGGCGCGTTTGGCGTCATCTTTGGTCTGTTGAACAGCTTGCGCATCCTGTTTGCGCAATTTCAGAATATGCATGCCGACAGCGGCCATGAGCATGCTGATGACCAGAAACGGGAGCGTCGGCAAACCCGGCATGAGGGCAAGGCACAAAAGCAATGAAGCAGCCACAAACAGGGCGCGGGGGTAGCCGCCCAATTGCTTGAGGACGGCAGAATCTGCAGAACCGCGCGTGCCACCTTTTGACACGATCAAACCTGCTGCAAGTGAGACAATCAGCGCCGGCATTTGTGTAACGATGCCGTCACCCACCGACAGCTTGACGAATACCTCTGCCGATTCGGCAATCGTCATTCCATGCCGGACCATGCCGATGATGATGCCGCCGAAGATATTGACCGCAGTGATGATAAGACCGGCGACGGCATCGCCTCGTACAAATTTCGAAGCACCGTCCATGGAACCGAAGAAGGCACTTTCTTCTTCCAATTCCCGGCGTCTGGCCTGTGCGACTTTTTCGTCGATTATCCCTGCTGACAGGTCGGCATCGATCGACATCTGTTTTCCGGGTATGGCATCCAGTGTGAATCTGGCGCCAACTTCTGCAATACGAGTCGAACCCTTGGTGATGACGACGAAATTGACGATGACCAGAATGGTGAAAACGACAACGCCGATCAGGAAGTCGCCACCCATGACAAACTTCGAAAAGCCGCTGATGACATAACCGGCGGCGTCAACACCATCATGACCATGCGAGAGAATGATACGTGTTGTCGCGATGTTCAGCGCAAGGCGGAGCATAGTGGAGATGAGCAGGATTGTCGGAAAGGCCGAAAAATCGAGTGGCCTTGTGATCCACAAAGCAACCATGAGAATAAGAACGGAAAACGAAAGGGAAAGCGCAAGGCCGAAATCGATCAGAATGACCGGGATAGGCATGAACAGGATGCTGAGGATGAAAACTATGCCCAGCGCAAAACTGATATCGGTAGACATGCGCGCCCTTGGCGCCTCAACCGTTGCCGGAATGGTCATTTGCCGCGTCGTTCCTGTTTACGTGTAAACACGTAACGAGCGAAACTTGCGCAGGGCAGTTTTGTGCGCTTAAAAGCCGGATTCAACACGGTCAAAAATGACCGTCACAAATCCGTTGATCTGATTGCCCATGAAATTTGCGGCAAGCGCAATGGAGAAAAAGACCAGCATGATTTTGGGCACAAAGGTAAGGGTGACTTCCTGGACTTGTGTCAGCGCCTGAACGAGTGCGATCACGATACCGAGCACCATCGCCGGAATAACGGCAGGTGCGGAAATGACAATGACTGTCCACATGGCCAGTTGCACAAGATCAAGGGCATCAATCGGGCTCATGGCCAACCGTAACCCGTTCGTTTATGAGTAGATCGTGCCCGTCGGAGAGTGTAGCCACAATGCCCTCATCCGAGAAACGCACGGATTCCACTGTACCCGATCCAAGATCATCAAGCGATGTGACGTGTTTTCCAATCAGATCAATTCCCTGGGAAATTTTAGTCTGCTGGATCAGGCTATCCAGCTTCTTGTTCGCACTGATCGATTGCTCGACGTTCGAGAAGGAGGCCAATTGGGCTATGTACTCGGTGGAGTCCATCGGCTTGGTCGGGTCCTGGTTTTTCATCTGTGTGACAAGCAGCTTCAGGAAAGCGTCATAGTCGAGCGTAGATTTGGTAGCGGTCCTGTTTGCTGGGTTTGAACCTTGGACCTGTGTGGCTGAATTGACGCTGACCATGACTACTTTGTCCCTGACTTGAGTTCAGTTGCCTTTTCATCAGCACGGCGCATTACATCGGCTGCAGATTTGAGAGTGTTTGCCATGACTGAGGTTTCGCCGGCGAGGATGGCAGCCTCGATCTTGAACAGTTCGCGAATGGATTTCATGGCCGAATGAAAGCTTTTTTCATGCACCAAACGGTCGATGTCCTTGAGTTCATTGACGACTTTCGGACTTGTGAATGTCTCCATCAGGGCAGGCAATTGTCCACGGTAAACCGCGAAAGCCGACTCGGTATTGTTTGGAGCCATCAACATGATTTGGACGACATAGTAGAGCTGTTTGAGCGGAGTATCAGCTTGTTCCGGCTGCAATATCTGGCTTTCCAGAAGGAAGCTGACATCATTGAGGAATTCCATCGTGGTTTTTCTATCCACGCGCAGGACAGCACCATTGATGAAAATCCGGTCGTTGGCTTTCAGATACACCTTGAATGACATGCTCAGTTCAACCCGTCCCTGATTATTTCAGATATTTCGATTATGTCGCCGTAGGAGGAAGACGTTCCAGAGCGGATTGCGTCCAATTCCTTGAGAATCCAAATGCCTATCGAAATCAGGCTTGCGCGTGCTTCCTTGGGCAGTTGGTTGTCCGGTTTTGCAAGATCTTCCAGGAACGCTGTCCAAACACGGGCAGTGAAGTGAATGGCCTCCGTGGAAGCAAACGGCATGGCCTCGGGCGAACCTGCCTGCCGCAGCAAGTCAATTGAACGCTGCAGGACTTCGCGCTCGCGCATTTTGGCCGTATCCGGAGATTCTTCCTGTATGTCTGCGTATTGAAGTCGATATACCAATGCGGTTGTTCCCAAGTTCAACCCAGATAGCGGAGGATGCTGAGGTTCTGGATTTTTTGTGTCAGCGCGTAAGAGGTTTCAATCTGTGTGAGCAGGGCATTCAGGCGGACCGATGCTTCATATGGATCGACCGCTGTCAGGTCTTCGCCAGCTCCCAACAGCATGTCTCGCTGGGTTGCGACCCGAGTGTCAGCATCTGATACCCGTTCCTGAACGAGCCCGGCTTTGGACTGGACTGCAGCCAATGCGGCGTCTGCAGTTGCACTTGCGGATACGGATGTTCTGACGATGTTGTCAGCAACAGCCGTGTTCAGTTGCGTATCCAGAAAATTGGCGGCAAGCGCTGCTGCAAAAATTGTGCCGCGAATGCCTGCCTCATTGGCAGAAACAGAGCTGCTGACCACTTCCTTCAATGTGATCCGCGATTGGATGACCATATCGGAAGCGCCCGAAACGATAGTGTTCCAGCCTGCTCCCAAGAACATGGGTTCAACATCACTGGCAACAAATGCCTGAAATGCGGCAACGGAGATTGTAGAGGCCGCCGGATCTGTTTTGGCAAAACCGAAGTAAGCGAGGAAAGCCGCGTCCATTTCGTCGCCGGCCGGGATGCCGTTGCCGGCATCAATCGGGGTAACATCACTGTTGAGGCCGGCGAAAATGTGCTGTCCTGCAACGGCGACATTCAACGCCGATGTCATGGATCCCAGCGCCGAGAGTGCTGATTGGGCGGATACCTTTCGCCCATCAGTTGTCTGGTTTCCCGCTGTCAGCGCAGACAAAACCGAATTGGAAGCGGACCTGAGGGTGGCAAGGGAGTTCTGCGTTGCTTCCAATCGTGTGGCCGCAGTTTTGTTGGTATCCAGAATGGATTCCAGCCGACGCACATCACGCAGGAAAGATACCGGCGTTGCAGTTTTTTCGCCAAGGCTCAATCCAACATCTGCGAATTTGCCTGTCTGTACTTCAACCTGTTTGTCGGCCATTTCCCTCTGCATGGAGATCAATGACCGTTGCAGTGCCATTTGGATGGATCGGGTTGAGATTCCTGAAATCATGGCCATCAACCCACTGCATCCAACAAGGACTGCAACATTTGATCCGCAACATTCAACAGCCGGGCGGATGCTTGATATCCGTTCTCCAGTTCACCCAGCTTGGCCATTTCAATGTCAATGTTGACACCGGTCTGGTTGGAAACACTTTCGCGGATCCGTGCAAATTTGGCTTCGGACAAATCTGTTGCGTTGGCAGCATCGGCGCGCTGACCGGAGAACCACCCACTGGAGCGGCTAGAGAATTCAACCATGCTCAATCCGGTGCCTAGCCCGGCGGCGGCATCAAAAGACCTTGACGTGTCAAACTGCTTTGCAAGATCAATCAATCGATCCGCATATGAAGGCAATCCTGCAGGATTGGCATTGTATGCGGCGCCGTTGGATCCGGCATCACGCAGGCGGGTTACAGTGCCGCCTGCTTCGGGGTCATAAGCTGCGTTGACGGAAATCGTGCCTGCCAATCCGTTGACCAGCGCACCGGAAGGTGGAAGGCCAGGGCCACCCGTCCATGCAAACAGACCCTGTAAAGGCGGCAATGAGCTGCCGGTTGTGTCTGTTTCTGCAAAGGCAGCGACAAGTGTGCGGGCAGTTTCGTCCAGTTGCTTCTGCAGGTCGGGAGCGACCTTGTCACGCAAGCGCAAAAGCCCGTCCAGTTTGCCCGAAACCTGGGAGTTGGATGTGCCGGCAAAGTTCAGTTGGACCACATCAACAAAAACCGGATTGCCGGTGCTGCCGGGCGCGAGCGCGGTTTGCGGCGTGAAACTAACAAGGCGAGGTTCTGTTTCGAACAAGGTTGCGCCGGATGCAGTCAGCAGAACCATGTCTTCATTGTCACGAACCAGTGGGGAAACCGGAACGATTTCCGCGATGCTGTTCAATAGCTCCGAGCGCCGGTCCAAGGCATCATTGACATCCTGGCCCAGTCTGGTCCCTTGCTTGATCTGGTTGTTCACACTTTCGAAGTCTTTGAGGAGTGCATTCAAAGTGGTGACGGTTTGACCGATTTCCTTGTCTACCTGGAGGCGGAAATCCTGAACTGAACGTGTTGCGTCATTGAGCTCAGCGACCATTTTGCGAGCGTCACCAAGAACAGCTTCGCCGAGAAGAGCGTTGTCCGCCGCGCCGCTATAGGTCTGGATGCTGTCATGGAGGGCCGTGAGTTGATCCGATACGCGCAATGCTCCATCTTCGCCTGCGAGCAAGGCATTGAGGGCTTCCAGTCTGCCTGACAAAAGACTGTTTCCAGAGCTGGCGGATGAGGCTTCGATGGAAGCCCGTTCAAGGCGCACATCAGTTGCGCGCCGGATGCTGGAAGTTTGCGCTCCGGTCGGCAGCGTGATGGTCTGCAGATCACGGCGGGCATAGTATTCGTTGTTTGAATCGTTGACATTGCGGGCAAGCACACCCGTCCGGCGCGTCATGTTCGCCAGCGAGTTTTGTGCAATCTGGAGGACGCTTGATAGCGACATAGGTCGTTGCCCTGCTTCTGTTTGAGCGCCATGCCCGCAATGGAGCGCGGCGCCCGGTATCGTTACGCGTTTAACGCTTCAAGTTGATCGCAATGTCAGTCACTTCCGAACCGGTTTGGAAAACTTTGGAATTTGCCGAATAGCCGCGTTGCGCCTGAATCATCACGGTCAATTCTTCGGCGATGTCGACATTGGATTGTTCGAGGGTGGATGACATGATCCGGCCGGCTGACCCTTCTCCGACGAAGCCAACGGTTACATCACCGGAATCGGCGCTGACCGCATAGGCGGTTCCAGAAACCGGTGTCAGTTGGTCCGGGCTGATAACGGTTGCAACCGGAATTCTGTAAAGAGCCCTGAATGTTCCGTTGGTGTAGCCGGCGTATAAAGTCCCGTCGCTGTCGATTATTGTGCGATCGACTGTTGACGGTGCATTGCCGTTGATGGTCGCTTCCGAAACGACATATCCAATGCCCAATTGGGTGGTTCCAGCGACATCCAGTGTCAATGCCGAACCGCCGGGCACTGTAAATGTCAGTGATGTCGGGGAGGCCGGAGCGAGTTTTCCGTCGGTTGCTGAAAAGGTCAGCGTGTCTGTCGCCAAAGGTCCGCTTGCGTAGGGAAACGGTGCGCCTGCCGTTGCCGCATCCGCCTGGTCGTAAACTGCAACTTCCCAGGTGTTGGCAGCAGTCTTGGTCATATAGACATCGACGATTTTGGAACTGCCGAGATTGTCATAGACTGTCAGCGACGATTTTTGGGAATACTCTGCGCCGGCGACATTGGACGAAGGCAATGGGGCAACGGAAGCCGCCGCATCGGCCGGCAAATTGACCGAAAAAGTGCCCTCCGTCGATGGAACGGCCGTCAGGTCAAAACTTCTGACGTTGACCCTTTCAAGCCCGGCAAACCCATTGGCCACACTTTGCACCTGGCCATCGACGACCGGATAGCCTTGAAGATAGTAGTTGGCGCTGTTGTAAAGATATCCTTCGCCATCCGGAACAAATGATCCGGACCGGGTCAGCAACGGCGTATCAGAATCATTTCTGACAATGAAAAAACCGTTGCCATCGAGCGCAAGGTCAGTGGGGGAGGTAGTGTACCTGAAAGTGCCCTGCGCCGAGACGGCCTGACGGGTGTGCGGCACCACCGAACCGGATTCATAAAGGCTGGCGGTGCGCGACGAGCCCCGGCCACCGGGAATGACAAGATCCGTAAACTCTATCGACGAACGCTTGTAGCCGGTCGTGTCCGCATTGGCGATATTGTCTGAAACAGCAGTCAGACGGGCGGCTTGGGCGGCCATTCCCGAAATGCTGGTTCTCATCATTCCATAAATGCTCATGGTGTATCCCCCTGATCCTTGAAGAATAGCTACTCGCCCAAGCTTGCGCGCGGCTTTCGTCCTGACGGGATTTGCGGATTACGCACCGATATTTGCGGGGACCGGCTCGATTGCCAGCCGGTATCCAAGAAACCGCTTGGAATCGATGACATCAAAGCCCAGTTTCATCCGCAATTTTTTGCGCAATTTGCTGATGTGGCTTTCAATGACATTTTCATCCACGTCTTCGTCGAAAACACCGTAGATCGCGTTGAAGATCTGGGTCTTGTTGACCCTGCGACCGTTCACAGATGCCAAATATTCAAGAATGCGGCGTTCCCTGCGGGGAAGTGCAAAAATGGTGCCGTCTACTTCCGGGTCGCGCCCGTCTGAAAAGACGGTCAGGCGATCAAAGTTGCTGGCTTTTCCATGTGTTGCGGTTCGACGTTTGATTGCGGAAATTCGGGCAAGAATCTCTCGCACGTGGATGGGTTTGCTGAGGACATCATCATACCCATTCTCGAAAAGGCTGAGTGTGCTTTCGAGGTTGCCGGAATCAACCAGTGCAATGACCGGTACATCTGTCTTTTGACGCAAGTATTTAGGCGAGAGATTTTTTGCGTTATCTGCACCTACCAAGTAAGCGCCAATACAACTTAAGTCTTCACCTCCGGAAGTGTCGGCCCATTCTCTGAAATCGGAACTATTGAACCCTACTGACGCAAACCCTTCACGCTTCAACTGTGTCTTATAGCAGTCGACAACTATCTCGCGCTCATCAATCAGTACGATCATTTTGATTCACCCCGAATCACCCCTGTAAAATCTTAAAGCCGTGTTAGTCTTCACCGTGAATCCCTGCCAAGTATCATTTCTAACATGCGAAAAATGATAAACGCACAGGTTGAACATGCCTTTCCTGGCCGGTGAAATTGAATAAAAGCGAGGAAAAACAGTGGCACAAAGAGCTGTGGTCAGTTTTCAACCGACAGGTTCGGGCAAGTTTCCGTTGCCATCAGGAACGCAGGGGCCAATTTCATACGACTGGCGAACAGGGGTGGTGGGAACCAAATGCTCAAACTGGCGATTGCCGGCGTGATATCCATCGCCATTTCCTGTGGCGGCTTCTTTGGTTACCAATGGTATCAAAACCGGCCACCAGCCACTGAAGAAAGCGCGCTGGTGCAAAGCATGGAAGAGGCAAAGACCGATTTCATCAGCATTGCCGTATTCAGGGAAGGCAAGGTTGATGGCTATGTTACTTTTCGCGCCAAGTTGATGTTGAAGGATGCGGATCGGATGGCTGAGACCGGCTACCTTATCGCGGATGTCATCCATCGCAAACTCGACACGTTCTCAGAAGTCTTTGGCGAAAACTTCCGGCCAAAAGACGCAAAACTCATCGAAGAGCCTTTGCTTGCAGCGCTGACCGAAAGGCTTGGCGAAGGTGAAATCGGTTCGCTTGTGTTGACCGATATTGCTTATGACAAGCGGATTCAGTGAAGCTTTTAATGAAATGGAAGCAAGCTTTAACCGGATGTTAACCATATACAGGAAGACTCCATTAACACATAAGCGGGCTCGGCTTTGAGTCGAAGCATGATGCGCGACCGCTTTCCTCCGCCAGCCGGAATGTCCATTTCCTCTCGAATACGAGGCCTAGCGGCGCTATGACCAGCATCCAAACCAATCCTACCGCGATGACAGCGTTGCGAACGCTGCAGCAGACCAACATGCAGTTGGCGCAAGTGCAGGATCGGGTTTCGACCGGTTTCCGCGTCGCGGAAGCCAAGGACAATGCCGCATACTGGGCGATTGCGACAACGATGCGATCGGATCACAAGGCACTGTCGACCGTACAAGATGCACTCGGTTTGGGTGCGGCAAAAGTGGACGTGACTTACACCGCTTTGAAAACAGCCATCAGCGTTGTCGATGAAATCAAATCCAAGATTGTTGCAGCACGTGAACCGGGCGTGGACCGCAGCAAGATCCAGGACGAAATTACAGCTTTGCAGGACCAACTGCGATCAACTGCGAGCTCTGCCTCGTTCTCCGGTGAAAACTGGCTGTCGGTTGATTCCGGCGCGGCAAATTATGTCCAGATAAAATCCATTGTTTCCTCATTCATGCGCACGTCCACCGGTGTCCAGGTGCAGACCATCGACATCGATACTGCGACCATGGAACTCTATGATGCAGCCGACCAATCTGGGATAGCCGACACGGTTTTCACGACAACAGGGGCCGGAGCTGTTACGGTCTCGCTCGATACACTGGATGTTTCGGACGTCACGCTCGACAACACCGATATTGACGACATGATTTCAGCAGTAGATGCCAGTCTGCAGCAACTCACCACAACAGCATCTGAAGCTGGCGCTGCAAAGAAGCGGGTTTCTCTGCAGACCGATTTTGTCAGCGCCCTGCTGGATTCCATTGAAATGGGCATCGGAACCTTGGTGGATGCGGACATTACCAAGGAATCAACGCGGTTGCAGGCCTTGCAGACGCAGCAGCAACTCGGCATCCAGGCTCTCTCGATTGCCAATGCCTCCGCGCAAAACATCCTCTCGCTGTTCAAGTAAAACTACCGAGATGCAAAGGTTGCGGCGAAATCGGACTTGCTGCACCAGTTTTTTGTCATGGTTCAAGTTCATTGCAAAGCGGCGCATTCCATTTTGTGCGCCGCTTGTCTTTTCGTCATTTCATTTCCATCCGGATACTCAAGACATGGCGGTTTTCATGCCAGGCATTTGAGGCGCGAAAGTGCTGCAAGACGCGTGTCAGATCATGTTGTCCCGAATTGTTTTTTCCAGCCTTTTTGTATTTTCCTGCCCGTCATTTCCGGTGATTTCGGAAGAGAAATAATTAAGTCGAACCTGCGCGTGATCGGCATGTAAAACTATCGAAAAATAGGCGGTAGCCCAATCCAGATGCATGACGAGATCAATGGTTATTTCTGGTGGCTTTTCCCATGAGACCGAGAGGTTGCATCCATTTCCAAGTGTGATGAAGCCTGGCGTGAAAAATCGTTCGGCGGACGAGGCAACATGATCTGCAATATTGTTGTACATTTGAAGTGTAATGAAAGAGATCAGGTATTCGACGTCGATCATCCGCAATTCAGAGACCAGACCGGCCATGGATTGGCCGATCAGGGCTTCACGTTCTTCGCTAAAATTGCTTTGCAACATCATGAATTTCGCTTGTCATAAACTGCGCGGATCAGTTCCGCGAGTGCTTTATAGAACTGCATCGGTATGATCTGGTCAACCTTCACGGCCTTGTACAAGGCACGTGCCAGCTCGACTCTTTCGAACACCGGAATCGAACTTTCCTCGGCAATCGCGCGAATACGCAGTGCAATTATATCTGCGCCTTTGGCGACAACCACTGGAGCTGCATCCCGCTCCCGATCATATCTGAGTGCGACTGCAAAATGAGTAGGGTTGGCTACAATCAGGGTCGCAGTCGGGACTGCCTGCATCATGCGTGATCTGGCCCTGTCGCGACTGATCGAGCGCAAACGGCTTTTGACGATTGGATCACCTTCCGATTGCTTGAACTCTTCCTTCAATTCGTGGAGGCTCATTTTCAAATCTGACCACCAACTGTAACGCTGCCAGATGAAATCGATTGCGGCGATCAACATGGATACTCCGGTTACCCAAATCAGCAGGTGGGCAACCATACCGGACATGGAAACCAGAGAAGCCATCGGCACCTGATACATTGTTTTGAGCATGTCTTTGAGCGTCGGCATCATGGCAATTGTGACGATGAGCATTGCCGCCACGATTTTCGCAAATGACTTCAGGAATTCGATGAAGCTTCTCATCGAGAAAAGCCTCTTCCATCCTGCCGCAGGTGATATGCGCGAAAACTGTGGTGTGATCCGTTTGGCGACAAAGCGGGGTTCGTTTTGCGCTACCGAAGACACGATTGCGGTTACCATCAGGACAATGAAAAATGGTCCAAGCAGAATGGCAGTTGCCAGCGCGAGGCGGTTGAACAGAGCAGAAAAATCCTGATTGGATATGGGTGCGCTGCCAATCGTACCTTCAACCAGAGTCGAGAGGAGGTTTGTCAATCCACGCGCGAGATCCTCGCCGTTGAGAATGTAAAGGGAACAAAATGCCAGCATGGATGCGGCCGTGGCGATTTCCCGGGAAACCGGAACATTGCCCTCTTCAATTGAATCATTGACGCGCTTTTCGGTCGGCGCTTCGGTTTTGCTTTCTTTGTCGGTTTCCTCCATGACGCTCTAACTTATGCCGCTTCCAGTTCCTGCTTGGGCAGTTCTATGCGGCCATCGCCGGCAAGCTTCAGGACAGCGCTGACGATTTTTTTGCGCGCAGCGGCAATGTCAGCGGGGCGGATTTGCGGCTTTGCCTTGAGATCGTTCTCGATCATCCTGCGAGTGCGTTGACTAATGGATGACAGAATTGATTCAGTCAGTTCTGCCGGAGCCTCGCGCAATGCAAGGGTCAATATGTCGGTCGCAACCCCGTCGAATATTGCAGCGCGTGCCGAACTTTCCAGTGCGCTGATATCGTCAAAACGAAACAGCATGGATTTGACCGCTGAAACTTCGCCTGCCTCGACTGTTTGAGACAACTCGCCCAACATTTCCTCGGTGGCGTCCCTATCCATTTCATTCAAAATCGTCGCAACACGGGCAATCGCGTTTTTGCTGCTTCCCTTTTTGGTCTGGCCAAACTGTTCGAGGAGTTCGCCTTCGAGGAATTCTTCTGCCTGCCCGGAAACATCAGACAGCGACATCATCCGGCCCAGTATGCTCGAGCGTGCGGTTCGATCCATCAAGGACAGGATCTCCGCTGCCTTGTCTGATGGCATTCGCGAAAGCACAAAGGCGCCAACCTGTGTGTTCTCCGATTCCAGATAGGTGCAAATCATCTGTGGCTCGGTTTGGGCAAGCACTTCCCATGCGGATAGTTTCTTTTCCTTGACCTGGGGCTGCGCTTTGTTCTCTCCCCGAATGGCAGCCAGTTCCGCTTCATCAAAACTCTCGATCAGAATGGAATCCATTTGGGCCGAGGAATCCAGCAAACCGGAACCGCGGGTGAATTCGGATTCAAACTCTCCAACAATGTATTCAAGGCCTTCCTGCGTGACAGCGCTCATGGATTTGGCCACTGCCATCAATTTGCTGATCTCGTCCCGTGTCAGGTGTTTCAAAAGCTCCGCAGCCTTGGGTTTGCCAATGGCAACGATGGCGGCTACCGCTTTTTGGGCCGGCGTGTATCGCATGGATTGGGCCATATCGGACTATTCCTCGCAGGTGCTTAGCCGAGTATTTCCGTGATGCGGAACCCGAAGCGGTTGGACTCATTTTCCAGGAGCGTGATTTCACCTTTGGCAATTTTCACACCGTTGACCACAACATCGACAGGCTCACCCACGCGGCGATCCAGTTGAATTGTGGAACCGGACTGAAGGCCGGCCAATTCGGCTACACTCATCTCGGCTGAACCGAGCACCACGTTGACTTCAACCGGGATCTGCATGGTCACGTTGCGTCTTGATGGCGAGTTACCGGGATTGGCTCCGCTCTTTTCCATCCCCGACATGCCGCGCAACTCTTCGATGGCGCGATCCAGTTCTTTTTCGGGATCGGCAATCGCATGGGCACTATCGCCCAACGTTTTGGCAGTGGGTGATGCAGCGTTCATGTTTTTTCCCCTTCGCTTGTCAGCGATTTGACCATGTGTGTGAGGCCTGCGGCCTTGTTTTCGACGGGTTGTGCAACCTTGAACCCGAAACTTTGTCCGGAGCGCCCGATCTGCCCGACATAAATTTCATGCCCTCGTACCTGCATTCGTGCCTCAATCAGGCTGTTGGGCAACATGGGTAGAATCTCCCCGGCTTTAAGATTTTGCAGCCGCTCCAGTGTCTGATCGGCGAGTTTGAACAGGACGTCCACGCTGATGTTGGTCTTGCCAATCTCGGCCGCTACAGCGGCCGAACCTTGGCGGACTTCGGCGGGTTTTGCCTGCTTGGCAGCCCTGCGTTCAATTTTGGTTTCTGCGAGCGCCATGGATATCAGGTAGACTTGACCTTCCCATTCCAGTTTCAGATCCACCAAGTGAACGGATTGTTCGGTCAGTGCCTCAAGTGCTTCTCTTGCATTGGCCAGCATTGCCGAGAAATTATGGGTTTTGCTTCGCAACAGCGGATTGATCGCGTTGGCGAGCGATGGCGCAAGTCTGGCTGCAAATTTCAGTTCCATTCGGCTTGCCGGCCGATCCACCCCGGGGGGGCCGGGCATACCCCCAAAGGAAATGGCCAGGAGGTCACTCAACAGTGACGCCGGCAACATGACATAGTTTGGACTTTCATCCTTTTCATTGTGCGCCAACCGCACTGCAACACAGGTTTGCTTGTGGATTTCCCACCAGCCGGCAAGGGGTGCCTGGCTCTGGTCCGTCACATTCAATCGAGTTTCCAATTCTGCCAGATTGAGTGCCTCCAGCACATCTGGAAGAATGTCTTTTATCGGCAGATCGTGGCTGGCAGGCTGCGCTCCGTTCACACGGCGACTACTGGAAAGAAGGCCTTCCAGTATCTTGGCCTGCAATTCGGATGGCGTGCCACCAAGCTCCGGCTGCCCCATCAGGCACTCGCGTTCATTGTGGCTTCTTCAACCGCATCCAGTGACGGCCGGTCGTAGCCCGAGATCGCTTTTCTGCCGAATTCCAGGGCAATTTGAGGGATGGACCCATTCATATGGGCAATAAGGGCCTGCTTGGCGACGAAGTATTCACGCAGGCCTTTTTCCCGCACGACCTTGACTTTCGTGGCAACCGGACCAACGACCGAATATGACATGAAGATGCCAAAAAATGTGCCGACCAGCGCAGCGCCGATGAGTCCGCCTAAAACTTCAGGGGACGCATCAATGTGTCCCATGGCCTTCACGACACCAAGAACAGCGGCGACGATGCCCAGCGCCGGAAGGCCGTCGCTCATGCCTTGGAGCGCATGATAGCTTTTCAGTTTGTCGTGTTTGATGGTGTGAATTTCCTCTTCCATGAGCGATTCCACTTCATGAGGCCTGGCATTTCCGACCATGATGAGCCGGATGTAATCGCAGATGAAGCCGCGCAGTCCGGGTTTGTTTTGAACACTTGGGTACGCCTGGAAAATGGTCGATTCGTCCGGATTGTCGATGTGGGCTTCCACCTCGTTTTTCGGACGTTCTTTCAAGGCCTTGAGCAGGGAGTAGATCAGACCCAACAGGTCGAGGTAGTCCTTCTCGTGCGGAACCGAATTCTTGAGTGCTTCCATAAAACCTTTGCCGGTATCCTTCACGACGGCCATCGGATTGGCGATCAGGAATGTGCCAATGGATGCCCCGCCGATAATGACGAATTCCCAAGGTTGATACAAAACAGCCACGTGGCCGCCCATGGCCATGAAACCACCGAGCACACAGCCCAATGTCACAACAAGGCCTATGATAATTCCCATTTTGTCCTGCCTTTAAATTCCCGGAAACTGGTTCCTAAGGCGCAAGACTTGCGCGAGCCTTGAATGAGACTTCGGTCATCCTCAGGATATCAAGCCCAAGCTCCGCGCAAGCATAGACACGCATCATGCTGTTTGGAGGCAAAGGCATGACAACTACCTTCACAAGCTATTCAATGGTGACGCGTGACCTTTCCCGGTCACTCAAGGCTGTTCAAAATCAACCGGCTGTTCAGCGGGAGGTTGATTATTATCTGGCGACAGTGGGTACCATCAAAACCGTAGACGAATTTGTCTCCAACCGGCGTGTTGTGAACTTCGCGATGTCAGCATTCGGTTTGCAAGACATGGCTTACGCCAAGGCGTTTGTTCGCAAGATCCTCAATGAAGGCCACGACGACAGCAAGGCATTTGTCAACAAGCTGACAGACAAGCGCTATCTTGAATTTGCCAAGACATTTGATTTCAAGCGCTATGGAACAGCCACAACCGCATTCACGGCTGCGCAAAAAGGTGTAGCGGATCTATATGTGCGTCAAACCCTTGAATCGCAGGCCGGCAATGACAATGAGGGTGTCCGGCTGGCGTTGTATTTCCAGCGGCACGCAGGAAGCCTGGCTTCGGCGACTGAAATCCTTACTGACCGCGCAATGACCCAGGTTGCCAAGACAGTGTTGCGCTTGCCCGATA
The DNA here is from genome assembly GCA_965247225.1 of Rhizobiaceae bacterium. GTDB lineage: Bacteria > Pseudomonadota > Alphaproteobacteria > Rhizobiales > Rhizobiaceae > CBDFGT01. Next base: position 45,621 of record CBDFGT010000001.1, read on the forward strand.
CGTTTTCGCTTATCGATATCGACAAGCAGATTGCCGTCATGGAAAACCGGATCAACGTGGCCGACTTCAAAGACCCGGCCAAGCTCAACCAATTTCTCAAGCGCTTTGCTTCCCTTTGGGATGTTGACAATGCGTCAACAGCGCAATCTCCGGCTGTGTCGCTGTTCACACAATCAGCGGGGGCAGGCATTTCCGATGCGTTGATGGCATCGCTTTCGAAACTCAGGACAAGGCGCTGATGGATAACAGTCTCTACGTTGCCCTTTCCGGCCAGATTGCGACCGAGCGGCGTCTGACCACAATTGCCGACAATATAGCCAACATGAACACTGCGGGATTTCGGCAAGTTGGCGTGCGGTTTGCCGAACTGGTGGACGGCGGCAACAAAGCAAAATTGTCGTTCGTAACTCCCGGTGTTACCGTGTTGTCCCAATCGCAGGGAGCCATTGATTCCACTGGCAATCAACTCGACTTTGCCATCAATGGAGACGGTTGGTTCATGGTGGAAACTCCTGCGGGCGAGGCCATGACCCGAGACGGGCGGCTGCAGGTCAATCCGGAAGGCACATTGTCAAATCTGGACGGGTTTCCGGTGTTGGATCAGGGTGGCGCGCAGGTTCAACTCAACTTGACTGCAGGGCCGATCTCGGCAGACAGGTCTGGTATCCTTTATCAACGCGGGGCCATTGTCGGCAGTGTTGGCGTATTTGATTATTCCGCGCCCGATGAAACCATGCGCAACGGGGCACTCAGTTTTGTCCCTGATGGTGTGGTCACGCCTGCCGCTGACCGTAGCGACTTCACCGTACAACAGGGTTTTGTCGAAAAATCGAATGTCGATGCAGTCGAACAGATTGCCCGACTAATTTCCGTTCAACGCAACTTTGAACAGTCTGCCACGCTGATGCAAAAAAGCGAAGCCTCGCTGGAGGACGCCATACGACAACTTGGTGGCAAGTAGTGGCAACCCAACCACTTAAAAGGCTCGCTTTCGCTGCCCGGCAATTTGTTTCGGGAGAACCGCTGCTTCGCACAGGTGGGCGCATTTCCGCCGTGGGGCCCGACTTTTTCCGCGCTGCGGGTCTGCAGGAGATTGCGACTATCAACAGCCGCCTGATCTTTGATACACCGCGAGGCTCCGGATTTGGCAATGTCGTGCAGATTACGGGTGACGAAGTCTATGTCGTGCCCTTTCAGGACACAAAAGACCTCCGTATCGGGGATCCTGTCTATTTGCATCACGCAAATGCCTTGCGACCGTCCCACAACTGGCTCGGCCGTGTTCTCAATCCCTTGGGAATAGCGGTTGACGGGCTGGGAGAGCTAGGTATCGCGCAATCGGATGACGTCAATCCGGACCAGAATGGCCAAGCCATACCGGCCATGCACCGCGAACGCGTGAACGACGGTTTGAAAACCGGTATCCGCGCAATCGATATTTTCATGCCCATGTGTTATGGGCAGCGCCTCGGCATTTTTGCAGGTTCAGGGGTTGGCAAGTCGACGTTGCTCGGAATGCTAGCCCAAGCCAAAGCGTTCGACTGCGTGGTTGTGGCTCTTGTCGGCGAGCGCGGGCGCGAAGTGCGTGAGTTTCTGGAAGATTCCATTGGCGCTGATGCCATGGGCAAAACTGTCTGCATTGTCGCGACAAGTGACGAAAGTGCCCTGATGCGCATGTCGGCACCGGAGCTGGCGATGCAAACCGCAGAATATTTCCGTGACTGCGGAAAGCGCGTCCTTCTTCTGCTCGATTCGGTAACGCGGTTCGCCCATGCATTGCGGGAGGTGGGTAGTGCCGCCGGCGAGCCTCCTGTTGCCCGTGGCTATCCTGCTTCCGTATTTGCAGAGTTGCCCAAACTGCTGGAACGCGCTGGGCCCGGCCATGTGGGCAGTGGTTCGATCACCGCGCTGGTTTCAGTGCTTGTTGACGGTGATGACCACAATGATCCGATCGCCGATGCTGTTCGCGGCATTCTTGACGGACACATCGTACTGGACCGCGAAATTGCCAATCAGGGAAGGTACCCGCCAATCAACCTGCTATCCTCGCTGTCACGTTTGGCACCGCGGGTCTGGTCGCCTGAACAGAACAAGCTGGTCCAGCAACTCAAGGCCTTGATCGCACGTTTTGAAGATACGCGTGATCTTCGCATGCTTGGAAACTGGCGGACCGGCGAAGACGAATTGTTGGATCGTGCCGTGACTACCGTCCCTCTGATTTATTCAGGATTGATCCAGTCTCCGCGGGAGCCTCTCTCGCTTGACGGATTTGCCGATTTGCTCGCGCATATAAAGCGCGCAACTGTAGAAGGCCAAAATGGGTAGCCAAGCACCATCGGCAAAATACCAGAACCGGCGACGCCCGCGTCTTGGTGATGTGCTGTACTATTCCGTCCTCGCCAGTCTCATGTTAGCAAGCGGAGCATTTCCGTTTTATGTGCACTATCACCAGGATGAATTTGGTCCGCCGTTGATGGAGTTTTACGGTGCCCAAGACCTGAATGCCGAATTGACACCCTCGTCACCGGTATACCAGCGCAAAGTTGTTGCCTTTGTCAAACCCCGCCTCGAACTGGACCGCCTGGCAACCGGAACAATTGGACGCCCGGCAAAGCCGGATTTGAAGGACGGAAACGAAATCCCCCCGAGCCAACTGTTTCCGGACGACGAACCTGTAGCCGCTTCCGCACTTGAAATCATGTTTGTTGGCGCGGGCAGGGTGTTGGCTGTAGATCAGGGAAGATTGGTTACGCTGCGCCAAGGTTCAATGCTTGCAGATGGCAGCCGAATCCAGGCGATTGATAAGGCTGACGGAGGCTGGAAGATTGTCACCTCCACGGGCCGCAGTATGTTCTGGTCCGCAAACCGCTAGGTCCTTGGCAAGCCACACGCAAGACTGCGCCGCTAATCTCCAACCCGGAAGTTGCGGGAAAAACCATGCAGATCAACGGAATATTCGGCTTGGCCAGCCAGCAGGCCAGTTGGCTTTCTGTTCGCCAGAAGGCGATTGCGGAGAATATCGCACAAGCAAATATCCCGGGCTATGTCGCAAGGGATACGGAGCCATTCCAAGCCTTGGTGAACCGTACGCCGGGCGGGCTTGCCCAAACCGACCCTCGCCATCTTGCCGCCCGAAATGAGAATGGCGGCTTCAAAATCAGCCAAAGCAAAGCTGCGAGCGGGCAAGCTGGCGAAGCGGTCAATGTTGAAACGGAGTTGATGAAATCCATTGAAGTGCGCAACGGCTATGAAATGAATACTGCCATCGTCAAGGCGTTTCATCGCATGATCCTTGCGGCATCCAAGGCTTGATCATGGATAGCCTTCTTTCTTCCGTGAGAGCTGCAGGATCGGGATTGTCTGCACAGTCCGCCCGCATGCGCATCGTTTCTGAAAACATTGCAAATGCAAATTCGACATCGCGTGTAGCGGGTGGCGATCCCTACCAGCGCAAGACCATCAGTTTTGTTGAAACGCTTGAGCGCGACTCTGGCGCAAATCTGGTCGCGATTGCCGGCATTTCGCGCGACAAGTCGGATTTTCCGATCGAATTCGATCCCGGCAATCCGGCTGCGGATAACAATGGCAAAGTGAAGTTGCCGAACATCAATCCGATCATTGAAATGGCCGATATGCGGGAAGCAAACCGGTCCTACGAAGCGAACCTGCAAGTCATAAAACAGGCGCGCGATCTGATCTCCATGACTATTGATTTGATGAGGGGCTCATGAACATTGCAGCAGTCGGTCCGGTTCTCAGCAGCGTTTCAAATGTGGTCACATCTACGGCACAGCCGGTCTCATCAGGCATTGCCGATTTTTCCGCATTGCTGGAAAACATAGGCAAAGACGCCATCAATACATTCAAAACAGCGGAGAGCCAGTCAATGGCAGCGCTATCCGGCCAAGGCTCTACCCGCGATGTGGTGGAGGCTGTGATGAGCGCTGAACAAACTCTGCAGATTGCCGTCGGCATTCGCGACAAGATCGTTTCCGCTTACCTCGAACTCAGCCGTATGGCGATTTAAGGATATACAATGCGCGCGCTTTCCATCGCTGCCACCGGCATGAATGCCCAGCAAACAAATCTGGAAGTCATTGCCAACAATATCGCGAATATCAACACAACGGGTTACAAGCGGGCGAGAGCGGAGTTCACCGACCTGCTTTATCAAACCGACCGACTCAAAGGTGTTCCGTCCCGGTCCAATCAGGATATCATACCAGAAGGTGTGCATATTGGACTTGGTGTGCGCACTGCAGCTGTTCGCTCGATCAACTCGCAAGGCAGCCTGACTGCCACCGGTAACCAACTCGATATTGCCCTGACCGGAAATGGCTGGTTCCAGATTGAAATGCCGAGCGGGGAAACTCAATATAGTCGCTCCGGAGCGTTCAACACCAATGCGACCGGCCAATTGGTCACGACAGACGGCCACCCGGTTGTTCCGGCAATCACCATTCCCGAAAATTCGGTTGAAGTAATTGTGAATGAAAGCGGGCAAGTCTTTGCCCGGATAGAAGGCCAGATTGCCCTACAAGATGTGGGCCAACTGACGCTTGCAGCATTTCCAAATGACGCCGGATTGCTTCCGGTTGGCGGCAGCTTGTTTGCACAAACTGCAGCGTCAGGAGAGCCAACAGTTGGTGTGCCCGGCGACCCGGGATTTGCAACGACGCGGCAGGGATATCTGGAAGACAGCAACGTCGATCCGGTCAAGGAAATCACTGAACTCATCTCTGCCCAACGCAGTTATGAAATGAACTCGAAAGTCATACAGGCCGCTGACGAAATGTCTGGTGTCGTGTCCAAAGGCATAAGGTGATGAGACGCGCAGTTGCACCTTTTCCGATAGGTCTTGTCTTGCTTTTGCAAGGCATTGCCTCTGGTGCATGTGCACAAGAGTTTGCAGTCGTTGCACGAAGCATCATTTATCCAGGCCAGATGATTGAACCGGGATCCCTTGAGGTCGTGGATGCGTCCAACTGCCCCAATTGTGATGCTGGCTACATTCAGGATGAACATCTCGTCGCGGGCAGGATTGCGGTCAAGACGCTGGTTCCGGGTAAACTGATCTTTGCGCAAGACTTGCGCGCGGCGCCAGCGGTCATGCGCGGTCAGGAAGTCAAAGTGGTTTACCGCAAAGGTGCGCTACAGATTTCGATGTCGGGGATACCTTTAAATGATGCTGCGGCGGGCGAAGCCGTTTCGATCCGAAATGCGGTGAGCGGCGCAATCATCAATGGCGTTGCCCGGACAGATGGAACAGTGACGGTGACGCAGTGACCAGACTAATTGCCATCGCCCTTGTTCTCGTTTGCAGCCTTACTTCCTTGAATGCCGCATCCCGCATCAAGGACATCGCATTTGTCCAGAACAGCAGGGACAATCAGCTTATCGGTTATGGACTTGTGATCGGATTGCAGGGAACCGGCGACGGGTTCCGCAACTCGCCCTTTACCGAACAATCGGTGCGGGCCATGCTTGAAAATCTTGGGATATCGACCGCCGTCGGAAGTGCGCGAACCAAGAATGTTGCCGCGGTCATTGTTACTGCAACCCTGCCGCCATATGCCCGATCCGGTGCCCGCATCGACGTTTCCGTGAGTTCACTTGGTGATTCCACGTCACTTGCCGGTGGCACCCTGATCGAAACCCAGATGAGGGGAGCGGATAACGAGGTTTATGCCGTTGCCCAAGGTGGATTGATTGTTTCGGGTTTTCAGGCCGCTGGACAGGCCGAGACCGTTACCCAAGGTGTTCCGACCGCCGGACGTGTTCCGAACGGAGCCATTATCGAGCGCAATCTGATCCAGTTGAACAACACCGAAACCGAACTGACGTTCCTTTTGCACAATCCGGATTTTTCCACATCCGTGGACATGGCCGCTGCCATGAATGAATTTACGCGCGCCACATACGGAAAGGCACTCGCTACTGCTCAGGATGCACGCGCCGTTGTTGTCAAACGCCCCGAAAAAGTGTCCTCGGCAAGGTTCATTGCCGAGATGGAAAAGCTTGAGGTTGAAACCGAAACGCCCGCCCGCGTCGTCGTTGACGAGAGGACAGGAACCATCGTCATAGGTGCGGATGTGAAAGTGTCGAAAGTGGCGGTTTCACATGGTGCCTTGACTGTTCGCGTTACCGAATTGCCAACCGTTTCGCAACCGGCACCGTTTTCGGACGGACAAACAACGACAGTTCCTTCGACCAATATCGATGTCGCACCGGGCGACAGTTCCCTGACACTGGTCGATGGTGTTGATCTGGAAACGCTGGTGGATGGCCTCAACCGCATGGGCGCCAAGCCGGCCGAAATCATAGCCATTCTTCAGTCCATCAAAAGTGCGGGTGCGCTCCAGGCAGAACTGGTGTCTCAATAAATGTCCAAGCTCCGAGTTCTCTTCGCTCTTGTTTTGCCTGCAATCGTATTTGCGATGCCCGTTGCTGCGGAAAGCGATCCTGCCGCAAAGGAAGCACCCGCAAAAGACCATGGAGAAGCGTCCGAAGAAGCAGCGCCGCATGGCAGCGAAGACAAGGCGGTTACACCAAAACCGGAGGAGGTTCCTGTCAGTACCGATCCGTTTTGCGATGCAATTGCCGATCCCGCACGCGAACAGCGTTACCATCTCAAGCAGGAGGAATTGAAAGCATTGCTCGCGAGTGTCAACGAGCGGGTTGCAGAACTCGAAAAGCAAAAAGCCGATTATGAGGAGTGGGTGCGCAGGCGCGAAGATTTCGCGAAACTTGCCACAAAAAACCTGGTCGAGATTTATGCAACTATGAAGCCTGAGGCTTCCGCGGTTCGTCTGACTGAACTGAATCCAGAACTTGCAGCGTCGCTTTTGCTGGCGATTACACCGCGGCAGGCCAGTGCCATTCTCAACGAAATGGATGAGAAAGTTGCTGCGGCCCTGACTGGCATCATGGCTGCGTCGGCCCGAAAGAAAGACCCATCATGAAAGGAATGCTGCTCCTCAACGCTTTCGCAATTGTGGCTGCAATGCAGTCGGCAGGCTGCTCGTCAATGCTCAAGGAAATCAATGTTGAGCCGGAACTGTCGACGCCAAATCTGCAGAACGCGATGGCCATGCCCGAAAAGGCACCTGAGGGATTTCCTGTCCTGCCACAAAATCCACATTCAACCTGGTCGACATCGTCCCGCGACCTGTTCCACAACAAGCGTGCCCTGACTGAAGGCGACATTTTGACTGTCCAGATTGCGATGAATGACAAGGCGCAGCTGACAAACCGTTCCAATCGAAACCGCACGGGCAACAAATCACTGGGATTGACCGGGAGTTTTGATGTTGACGGGGTTGGTTCGGCCGGCAATCTCGCGGCGTCGCTGACCAATGCCACAGACTTTGCCGGAAATGGCGGCACAGCGCGGTCTGAATCCATCAATCTGTCGGTTGCCGCTGCCGTGACAGCTGTTCTGCCGAATGGAAATTTGCTGATTACCGGTTCGCAGGAAGTGCGTGTGAATGCCGAGTTGCGCATTTTGACGATTACGGGCGTGGTGAGGCCTACAGATATCCAACCCAACAATACGATCAGCTACGAGCGGATTGCTGAGGCTCGTATTTCCTATGGCGGTCGCGGACGTATCACCGAAGTTCAACAGCCGGCATATGGTCAACAAATTCTCGACCGTTTGTCGCCGCTATAGGGAAAATGTGAATGGCAAAAGCTGCGGCAGTCGAGACGCCTGAAGCCACACCCGGGGCCAAAAAGCCTTCGATGAAACTTGTCATAATGATTGCATTGGCAATGTCGTTGATCGGTGCCGGTGCAGGTTTCGGATTGGGGTTTGTATCATTTTCCTCCACACCGCAGACAGGAGAAGAAGCCTCCAAGGCAGATGGTGCGGCCACGGAAAAATCGGCTGCGGAAGGCGAAAAAGGCCATGGCGAAGCCGCGCCCGAGGCCAAGGACGGCGATCCGGCGGAAGGCGATAAATCCACCGGGCATGAGGCGGCACCAGATAAAGCCGGCGAGGAAGCAGCAGCCGGAGATCATGGAACGGAAGCACCGGCCGCCGAGGGTGGACATGGTGGCGAAGGCGAGGCAGCGGGGCCTGCAAGTGTTGCGCTTGAGCCGGTTGTCACCAACATAGCAGCCCCCGCCGATGTCTGGATCCGTTTTGAATCGGTTTTGAAGGCTTCCGGTCCGGTCGCCAAAGACACGAGTGACCTGATCCATCAGGATTTCATGGCATTTTTTCGGACCATGCGGCTTGAAGACCTGGAAGGTGCAAGTTCGTTCAATGATTTGAAAGCCGAACTGCTGGCGAGGGCAAATGTGCGAGCAGAGGGCAAAATTGAAGCGGTCTACATAAAGGCGCTCCTGTTCGAATGATCCGATTTTACTATACAATCGCATTCATGCTCACAGCATCGGTGCACGCGGTCGCACAGGTCCCCGGTTCAGGGCAGGATCTGGGTTCGGGAATTCTTGGCGCTGCCCAAAATGGCACCACATCCGGAACAGTCATACAGCTTTTCAGCCTGTTTACCGTGCTGGCGATTGTTCCGGCAATTTTGATCGCTGCTACAAGTTTTACAAGGTTTATCGTTATCGTTTCGATTTTGCGCTCCGGCATCGGACTGCAAACGACCCCGGCGAATATCATTCTTATTAGTTTGTCTTTGTTCCTGACATTTTACGTGATGTCGCCGGTTCTTGAGAAATCATGGACTGATGGAGTTCAGCCGCTGTTGGAAAAGAAGATGACAGAGGCTGAGGCGTTTCCGAAAATGGCAGAACCTTTCCGCGGTTTCATGATTACCAATGTGCGTGACAAGGATCTCAAACTGTTTGCAGATTTGGCAGCAGAACGCGGCGTCAGGCAGCCGGCAGACGAAGCAGTTTCCTATCAAATACTCGTGCCGGCTTTCATGATATCCGAATTGCGTCGCGGCTTCGAAATAGGCTTTCTGATCATACTGCCATTTTTGGTCATTGACCTGGTTGTGGCAACAATCACCATGGCAATGGGGATGATGATGCTGCCGCCGACGGTCATCGCGCTACCACTAAAGATATTGTTTTTTGTTTTGATTGATGGATGGCACATGTTGGCCGGCAGCATGGTTCGATCATTCAACTGAAATTTGAAAATAGCGCAAACTCATAGTTTCTTAAGCAAGGGCTTTCACCAAATCGCAAGGTATTGGCTTTAAACACCTCTCATCACAGAGAAGTTTCGATCCGATCCTGGCATGATGCCTCTTCCCTGTACCGGTAAGTCCGGAATGTCCCTCCTAGTATCCAGTTCAAAGGGACCATAGTAATGTCCAGTATCATGACCAACACCGCCGCAATGACGGCACTCAAGACCCTCCAGCAGACCAACAAGTCACTTGAAGCGACCCAGAACCGCATCTCCACCGGTTACAAGGTCAGCGATGCTTCCGACAACGCCGCCTATTGGTCGATCGCAACCACAATGCGTTCCGACAACAAGGCACTCGGCACCGTGCAGGATGCACTCGGGCTCGGCTCTGCCAAGGTTGATACAGCCTACACCGGTTTGAATGCAGCCATCAAAGTGGTCGACGAAATCAAAACCAAGCTGGTTGCCGCCCGTGAACCGGGTGTGGACCGCGCCAAGGTTCAGGATGAAATCGGCCAGTTGCAGGAACAACTCGTCAGCATCACGACCGCTTCGTCATTCTCTGGTGAAAACTGGCTTTCCGTCGACTCCGGCGATGCTGCCTATTCCGGCACGAAATCAATCGTTGCTTCGTTTGATCGCTCTTCCACAGGGACCGTTTCGGTCAATACCGTGGATATCGATATCACCGCGACGGAACTTTTTGACTCGGCCGATCAATCCGGCATTCTGGACACGGAATTCACGACGACAGGCACCGGTGCTTTTACCGTTTCGGTCGCCACACTCGACGTGTCAGGAGCCACCGTTACCGATACCGACATCGACGACATGATATCGGGTGTTGAAACGGCACTGGATGGCATGACGACGGCAGCATCAACGCTTGGCGCTGCAAAGAGCCGCATCTCCCTGCAGAAGGACTTTGTGTCCAACCTCATGGACGCAATCGATACCGGTATCTCCACGCTGGTCGATGCCGACATGACCAAGGAATCGACACGCCTTCAGGCTCTGCAGACCCAGCAGCAGCTTGGCATTCAGGCTCTCTCGATTGCCAACTCGAGCGCACAGTCAGTCTTGTCGCTGTTCCGTTAAGCGATTTGACCTTATCGAAAGGGCCGCCGGTGGGGCGGCCCTTTTTTATTTGCACAACATTCACGCAAGATTGGACACTTAGTCTGGCCCCCTAACCTGGAAGGTCAATTTGCGCGAACAATTCGAAAACCTCCTTCGCAATATCGGAAACCTGGGTGCGCGGCGTCTCGTCGGCCTCGGGGTGGCTTTTGTATTGCTGATGTCAGGAATTGGCATTTCGGCGGTTTATCTCAATAAGCCGGCTTATGAAACATTGTATGTCGGGTTGGATCGCGATGATATCAACCGTGTTGGCATTGCACTTGCTGAAGCGGGCTTCAAGTTCGACGTCGACGATACCGGGACTTCAGTCCTGGTTGCAGCCGGGGCGGCGAGCCAGGCGAGAATGGTCCTCGCTGAGAAGGGCTTGCCTGCCAGCTCCGGCGCAGGATACGAATTGTTTGACAATCTCGGCTCGCTTGGCCTGACCTCATTCATGCAGGAATTGACGCGTGTGCGGGCCCTTGAAGGCGAAATCAGCCGATCAATCCAATCCATCAACGGGGTTAAAGCCGCGCGCGTGCATATTGTAATGCCCGATCGCACAGCGTTTCGGGACCGGGACCGCAAACCGACTGCGTCCATTCTCATCAAGGCTGACAACGATCAGATTGTCGGCAAGGCGCAGGCAATCCGGCATCTGGTTGCCGCAGCAGTTCCGGGCTTGGCCAGCGAGGATGTCACAGTGATGGATGCGGCCGGGCGCTTGCTGGCATCGGGGCAGGACCAGTTTGCCAATGCCATGACAGGGTCACTCGAAATGCAGCGGCAAATCGAGCAAGACCTCGAAGAGAAGGTTGCGCTGGCATTGGGCCCCCAGTTGGGCGCCTTCAATTATCGCGTGGGAATTCAGGCGCAAATCGACACCGACCGCAGCTCGACCCAAGAAACAATTTTTGATCCGGCCTCGCGGGTCGAACGTTCAGTTCAAGTGGTTCGATCGGAAGATTCATCCACCCAAAAATCCGAATCGCAAAACACCACGGTCGAGCAAAACCTGCCGCAGCCAAAGGCCGGTCCCGCGACGGGCGGGCCATTGTCTGCTGAAACGAGCGAAAAGCGCGAGGAAACAACCAACTATGAAATCAATTCAAAGAAAGTGGATACCGAACGGAACGGATATCGCATCCAGCGCCTTTCGATTTCCATCGTTGTCAACAAAGGCAAACTAACCGAGATACTGGGTGCGAACGCCCAACAGGCGGATATTGACGCACGTTTGGCAGAAATTCAGAAAATAGTATCGACTGCAGCCGGGTTCGACGAGGTTCGCGGCGACAAAATGAATGTTTCGGCGACTGAATTCGTCGAGGACGCCGTGCCGCCGACAACCGAGCCAGGATTGCTGGAAAAGTTGTCGGTTTATACGGGCACGATGATCAATGCTGTCGCATTTTTGATTGTTGCGCTTTTGATCCTGTTCCTCGGCATCAAACCTTTGATTGCCGCAGTTTCCAAGCAGGAGCTTGAAGCTGATGGCCAAATGGCTGGCGCGGGCGGGCAGGGTGCAATCGCGGACGGTCAGCGGGGCCAGCAAACCGAAGCAGGTGCATATGGAAGGACCAGTTTCAGCGAGGAGTTGGACAGCATCAAACCGGACATCATGACCAAGACAAAAATCGCGCCTGCCGAGCGTCTCAGGGCCATGACGGAACTCGATGTCGAACGATCTGCGCTTGTCTTGCGCAAGTGGTTACTTGAGGAAGCAGCATGAAGGCAGCCAGCAATCGGGATTTTGCCGCTTTGGTTGAAAGTGTACGTCAAGATGTGCACTTCGAGCCATTGATTGTCCCTGAACCCGTTTCGGCATTTCAAGCTTTTTCGATAAAGCCGGAAAGCCAAGTTGTTTCTCCGGAAACGTCTCAAGATACCTATCAACGCACAACTCCAACATTGGCCGAACATCCGTCCGGTTTGAAATCCTTGCTTGCTGCCAAAGATCATGAAATCGAACAGTTGAAGCTGTTGATTTCCACACAGGTTGCCGCGCTGGCGGAACTTGAAAGTCGAATGGAGTCAGACAAAGCCCGTCTGCAAAAGTTGAATGATGACGTGCTGTCTAGCCAAATCAACGATGCATTATCAGGCATTGAAGTTCGGATTGCCGCCGAACTTGCACAAGACCTGGCCGCCGCAATTCATCCTTTCGTGTCCGCGCAAATATGCCAGCGTGTGCTTGACGAGTTCAACACAGCTTTCGGCAAATGCCTGACAGGAAACGAACTGACAAAAATCAAAATCAGCGGACCGGCGGATTTGATTGCAGGATTCCGTCAGGCTTTTGATGGCCGTTTGACCACGTGCGAACTGACAGAAGCCGAGACAATCGAGATTTCGGCCGAGGTCAACAACAAACTCATTTCAACACGGTTGGCTTTTTGGTCGACACTCCTGACCGGACAGTAAACCATGAACAGTGACGATCCCAACCATCATGAAATCATCATCATCAAGCGCAGCAGTGGTGAAGAAGAAGGCCATCACGGTGGCGCCTGGAAGATCGCCTTTGCAGATTTCATGACGGCAATGATGGCGCTTTTTCTCGTGTTGTGGCTGATCAATGCTGCGAACGAAGAAACAAAACGCGCAGTTGCCAGCTATTTCAATCCGGTCAAACTCGTGGATCGCAACCGCAGTTCAAAAGGTGTGAACGATCAGCGCGGTGGACCCACTTCGGACCCGAACCAGAGCGGTGCTGAAAAGTCGGAAGACAAACTCCCGGAAGAAAATCCGGACAAACCAGACAATAAAACAGGCGGGGATTCGCGGGTTGAAAGCGACATCAGGTTCTTTGCTTCTCCTCAAGAACAATTGGACGAGATCTTAGCGGCAGCACAGGAATCGCCGATGCTGCTTGGTTCAGCGCCGCAGCCGCAGCCGAATGCCGTGGTTGAGAATTTTGCCGATCCATTTGGTCCGGATTTCTGGAATCCGACCAAGGGCGGCGACCAGAATGAGCTTCCGGTCAAAGAGCAGCCTGTTGAAAAAGGTGATGTCACGCCGCCTGCACAGCCTGTGCCTGATGGACAAAAGGTAGCTGCAATCCAGCAAAAGTCCGAAGTCGAAAAGCAGGCAGATGCCGGTGAAAAAGAGAAAAAGGAACAGGAAAAAAAGGAACTGGCAAAGGACCTGAAAATGGATGTCCAGAAGTCCCTGGCGGAAATGACCGGCAACGCCGAGAAGCTCAGCCAGATCATAGAGGTCAAGAGCGTTGAAGAAGGAATCCTCATTTCCGTTACGGACGAACTGGATGTTCCCATGTTCGAAGTAGGCTCAGCTGTACCGGAGGCTCCTCTCGTTTTGGCTGTAGACGCAATTGCCAAGACGTTGGCAGCAAAAGAAGGACCCATCCACATTTTCGGGCATACAGACGGACGCGAATACAAGAGTGCTGCAGACGGAAATTGGCGACTGTCAACGGACCGCGCAAAATCCACCTACTTCATGTTGCTCCATGGTGGTTTGCCGGAGCAGCGGGTGGTTGAGATTGCAGGATTTGCTGACAGGAAATTGCGAAACATTGAAGATCCGCTGGCCGATCAAAACCGGCGCATCGAAATTCTGCTTGAAACCAAATGAAGGTGCCCGGTCTAGTCATTGCTCTTTGTTTTGCATCCGCGATCAATTCTGTCGCGGTTGCCGCCGAAGACTTTGAAGTCAGCGGATTGCTGCATGCTTTGCACGAAGTCCAGGATGAGATTGCACGCGGTGATTTGTCCGCCCTGTCCCTTCAAAAAGAGTTGGCGGACAGGTTGAGAGACTCGCTTGAAAATCCGCTCAGCAAGGCAAGAGACGAAAAGGAATGGGCGACCATTGCCATTGGCTATTCCCTTGACGGCGCCAGCCCGCAAGTCGCGCGCCGGTTGCTTTCCCGTGTTGACGCTACAAATCCGTTGTATCCGTTGGCGTTGGCGGTCAGCGAATACACGACGGGTAACATGAAAGAAGCGGCGCGCTTGTTTGACAAGGTCCATATCGATCATATCGATCCGCGTCTTGCGCCTTATGTTGCTCTGGCTACCGGTACGGCAAATCTGGATGTTGATACAAAAAAGACCATTCGGAATTTTGAGCAGGCAACACTTCTTGGACCGGGAACGCTGGTTGAAGAAGTTGCACTCCGGCGTTTGGCCAGCCTTGCCGCTTCAACCGGAGATGCCGCGCTATTTGAAAGATCAGTCAATCTTTACATCAGGCGTTATCATTCATCGCCGTTTTCCGGCCAATTGTTTGCATTGCTCGCCGAGAAAACGCCTTCGCTGTTTGATGAAAAGAAAACATCGGATCTGATAGGCTTGGTCGCGGCCCAACTTCCACGCACTTACATTCCTGTTCTGCTGGCGATTGCCGAATCCCACGCGACCGTTGGCAAGCTGGGCATCATAAAAGTGATGACAGATAGCTACTTCGCCAAGGCTGAAGGGATAGCAGGAGCAGCTTCAGACAAAATCAAACTGTATCAGGTGATTTCTGCACCGGTCTCCAGCTATAATGAACGTACGCTTGAAACAGTCAGCGGGATTAATGCGGCATCCCTTTCGGCGCAAGAGGTTGTTCTTCTTGGCAAGACAATGACTACGCTTGAGGGAATATTGAAACCTCTGACCGCATCGGTCGATGACAAGGCGCAAACGGCAAAGAAGATTTTCCAGCCTGAAGAGGAAACGGCTTCTGGCGACAAACCGGAAGGCAACAGGCCACTTCCACCGGGCGGAACCGCACCGGCACAAGACGCTCCACCTGAAGCAAAGTCCACGGTCAAGGCAAGCGACGCAAATAGCTCGGAGGCCGAAGTTCTTCCCGTCAAAGCTGACGCCGGAAAATCCGCAGAAAAGTCAAATGACCCAACGAAAGCCAAGGCATTGCCGCCAGAACCGGCAACAGAACCCGTAATTGAGGAAATTGAAGCCCTGACGGAGAAAACCAAAATAGCCCTGCAAGCCGTTGACGAATTGTTGAAGGAAGCCAAACCGTGAAATCTGTTCCATTGCAAACGCCAGGTTTGCCAGTCCGGAGTGACGGATTGAGCACTAAAAGCACTGCCAAAGGTGAGGATGCATTCGGTGCCTTGTTGGAAAAGACCACCAGTAAATCCATGCCCGGCAGCCGCTGTTCCACAACAGATATGCAAACGGGCCAATCGGTTGAAAACGAGTCTTTGGGCAAAAACATGAAGCCCCTTATCGACATAACCAAAACCGGAAAAGAAAGTCTGGCGGAGGAAGGGGATGCGGCGGAAAAAGAAAATATGCAGTTGATCGATGTTCCCAAGTTGAACATTTCAGGGAACAGCAAGGTATCGGCAACCGAAGTGCAGGCGCTGTTTCACAACGCAAACATTCCAGGAAACATGCATCTCCCCAGCGCTGGTCAACAGCGAGGCACGGATTCCTCCCACTCCGTCAAGGTCCAGTTGAACAGCGAAATCCAGGCGGAAGGAAAGTCAACCTTTGCTGACATGAAAAGCAGCCTGAAGATGTCGGGACCGCGCGCCTTTGTGTTTGCTCAATCTCAAGAGCGCACCATCACACCCACGCAGGAAAGGGATGACGATAGAGGCTTTTCTGGTGACTTGATCCCGCAACCATCAGATTTGGCAGGCGCAAAATCCATTGCATGGAACCAATCACCTGTCGGATTTCAAAAGGATATTGCTAACTCGATATCTGCGGCGCTCGGTGCCCCACAGGTGCATGAAGTTGCACCAACAGTCGTCAACCTTATGCGCGACAACGCCACAGGCGACATCAAAATACTGCGGTTACGGCTGCATCCTGCAGAACTTGGGCAGCTGTCGATCAAAATGCAAAGGCAGGGTGATGAACTCAACATATCGGTTCAAGCGCAAACCGTTTTGGCCCATGATCGCATCATGGCAGAAAAGGATGAAATTCTGCGCACCCTGGAAGTGATGGGCATAACAGTTTCCACCATAACGATTCAGCCTTTGCCGGAGCATGGTTTGGATGGATTGTCTCAAGACGGTGGTTCAGGGTCTGCATTCTCTGATGGAGCAGTGATCGGGATAGACCTGGTGGGCAGGCTGCCAAACACGAAAGTTTCATGCAAACCGATCAAAGCCAGAATGGTGATCTTTCGTCTGGTGCCGAACTT
This sequence comes from Rhizobiaceae bacterium, assembly GCA_965247225.1. Taxonomy (GTDB): domain Bacteria; phylum Pseudomonadota; class Alphaproteobacteria; order Rhizobiales; family Rhizobiaceae; genus CBDFGT01. The sequence goes on from CBDFGT010000001.1 coordinate 61,990, forward strand.
GCAGGTGTTTATATCTAGTTCCAGACATTGGCGTCTGAACCCAGCGCAGAGTGCCTTTGACTGGTCTTTTTGTGTTCCGTGGATCGCGAGAAGAGGCAAAAAGAATGCGAAATTCTTCAGGGAAAATACAAACTGAAAGATCGGCATAACGAATGCTCAACACATTGGGATTACAAGGATAATCACAGCGTCGCACAGAGCATGGCTCACGCGGACGGGCATGAAGCCGTACTGAAGCCTTGAAGGCATCTCCACCAAATTTCAAATTTGACTCGGCCGTCGCCACCCAATGCGGTTGCTTGGTCTCGTGTCAAATACTCCACCGGTTTCAACCCTGTTACCGATGGCTACAGCTGCCGGCCAAATTCTCCCTGCCCGCCCTTGAATTTGGCCGGCTTTTTTCTCTGGTATTGCCAGGAATAAAGTTTCCCACCTCCACGTGGTGGAAAGATGCCCGCTGTCTGTCACTGACCCTGACCAGACAGCGGGCTACTTTCGCAAGGACATGTTTCCCGTGGCCGCCCGCTCATTATCCGGCCCCGCGCACCGACAGAGGCAGTGTATTTCAAATATCCACAATCGGTATGACGCCAAGCGTAATTGAGCGAATGATTGCATTGGTCCGGTTCGAGGCATTCAGTTTTGTTGCCGCGTTGGTCAGGTAATGATTGACCGTGTGCTCCGACAGCCCTGTGATTTCAGCAATGTCGATGCTCGTTTTCCCGCGC
>CBDFGT010000002.1:0-5157 GCA_965247225.1 Rhizobiaceae bacterium
GCATCTTGATCTGTCTGTTACGAGTGCCGTGTTTGACGGTCAGGAGTGGCAGGTACCCGGGTTCAGGCAGAAATGTCTTTCGGATATGGCCTCGCACGGTCGCACGGTTGTCACCGCCTATGGCGCATTCGAGCTGACTGAAACCCGGTTCCTGTCACGCGGGGCACCTGCGACCTTTGCCCTGTTTGTGGACCTGATCGTGCCGTGAAGGCACCACACTCATGGCGCCCTTTGCCGGAGAAGTTGCGGTTGACGGGCAGGATCTGGTCCTGTCCAGCCCCGGTTTGACCCTTTTCTTGTCCGGTATGGAGGCTTGCGTCACCGGCACGGTCAGCGCCGGAGAGCCGCTGGGCGCGGTTGCAGGCAGGCAGCCGTCGCTGCGCATTCAGCTTTGCCGGATAGCGGGCCTTGTGCCACCACGCTATGCAACACCTGCCCAGGCACAGGCCTGGGCGAGCCCTTTGCCCCTCGCCGTCGCCTGTTCTGGGCGTGAATGTTGATGCTGCAAGCCTTGACAGTACGGCGCTTCTGGAACAGCGCAACCGCCATTTTGCCCGTCCGCAGAAGAATTATTATGCCAATCCGCCGCAAATCGAGCGTGGCCTCAGGGAACATATGCTGGATGTCGAAGGCCGCGCCTATCTCGACATGGTCAACAATGTCACCATTCTGGGCCACGCCCATCCGCGGCTGGCGGCAGCGGTCAACCGGCAATGGCAAAGACTGAACACCAATTCCCGGTTTCACTATGAGTCTGTAGCCGCATTTTCGCAGCGGCTGGCCGATCTTGCACCCGGCGGGCTGGATACGGTCTTTCTGGTCAATTCCGGTTCGGAAGCCGTGGATCTGGCACTCCGGCTGGCCTGGGCAGCATCGGGCGGGCGGCATATGCCTCTGTCTTCTGGAAGCCTATCACGGCTGGACCGTGGCAAGTGACGCGGTCTCGACCTCCATTGCCGACAATCCGCAGGCGCTTTCCACAAGGCCCGGCTGGGTGCACCCTGTTGTATCTCCCAATACCTGGCGCGGCCTGTTTCGCGGTGACAGCACGACGGATTCCTATGTTGCAACGGTCATGGAGACCCTTTCAGATCTGGATGTACGGGGCGAGCGCCTGGGCGGTTTCATCTGTGAATCCGTCTATGGCAATGCCGGGGGCATTGCGCTCCCGGACGGTTATCTCAAGGCAGTCTATGCAGCCGTCCGTGCGCGCGGCGGCCTTTGTATTGCCGACGAGGTGCAGGTGGGCTACGGGCGTCTCGGCCATTATTTCTGGGGTTTTGAACAGCAGGGTGTTGTTCCCGATATCATTGTCGTTGCCAAGGGTATGGGCAATGGCCATCCGCTGGGAGCGGTGATCACCTCAAAAGCCGTTGCTGACGCCCTTGAAAAGGAAGGCTATTTCTTTTCCTCGGCAGGCGGCAGCCCGGTCAGCAGCGTGGTGGGCATGACGGTGCTGGATATTATGGAAGACGAGGGCCTGCAGGCCAATGCCCGCAACGTTGGCACCCGTCTGAAAAACCGGCTGGAAGCCCTGGGGCAGCGGTTTGCCATTGTTGGCGCTGTTCACGGCATGGGCCTCTATCTGGGACTGGAATTTGTGCGCGACAGGTCCACGCTCGAACCGGCAACGCAGGAGACATCAGCCATCTGCAACCGCCTTCTCGACAAGGGTGTCATCATGCAGCCGACCGGGGATTATCTCAATGTTCTCAAGATCAAGCCGCCCTTGTGCCTGAGCGGACACAGTGCTGACTTCTTTGTCGCCATGCTGGCAGAGGTTCTGGAGGAGTTGTGTTTTTGACATGGGCAAGCCAGGGAAAACGGGATGGGACTGATGCACAAGGTACAACGGATTTTGGTGATTGTCGCATGCCTGATGTTTCCGGGCCTGTCGCAGGCTGCCAGCCGCGGCGGCATTGAAAAGCAGTTCCAGGCATTTCTGGTGAGCGAAGTCTGGCCGCAGGCCCAAAAGGCCGGTGTATCCAGATCGACATTTGAGGCGACAACGCAAGGGTTGGTGATCAACTGGGATCTGCCGGATCTTGTGCCGCCCGGGACCAAACCCCCGAAGGAAACGAAGCAGACGCAGGCTGAATTTTCCGCGCCTGCCCGCTATTTTGCAGAAAAGCAGCTGGCAGCCCTTGCCGCGCAGGGCAGGGTACTTCTGAGCACCCATGCCGCCACATTGCATAAAATCGAAAAAACTTACGGCGTACCGGCCTCTGTCATTCTGGCGATCTGGGGCAGGGAAACCCATTATGGCAGGGCGATTGTTCCCCATTCCGAAATCGGGGTTCTGGCCACCAAGGCGTTCATGGCATCGCGCAAGGATCTGTTTTTGAAAGAGCTGATTGCCGCCATGCAGATTATCGAGAGCGGCAGCATTGACCTTGGCTCGATGAAGGGCTCATGGGCCGGTGCCATGGGCCAGCCGCAATTCCTGCCATCCAGCTATCTGGCCTATGCCGTGGATTTTGACGGGGACGGACGCAAGGATATCTGGAATTCCATTCCCGACAGCCTGGCCTCCATTGCAAATTATCTGGCACAGAAAGGCTGGGATGGTTCCCGCTCCTGGGGCTATGAGGTGACGATTCCCGGCCGATGTGTCCTGCGCACAGGAAGGACCGGATCTGGCACAGCCTTTGAAGGTCTGGACCAGTACAGGCATCAGGCGCATTTCGGGCAAGGATTTTCCGAAAGGTGAAACGGGAGAAGCGTCGATGATGCTGGTGCCGGCCGGCCGGCACGGGCCGGAATTCATTGTCACGCCGAATTTCTACGTGATCAAGCAGTATAACAATTCCGATCTTTACGCGCTCTACATTGCCAATCTGGCAGACCGGATCTTGCCTATGGATCAGGCGCTTTCAAGACGCCGTGGGGCGATGTCGGCAAAATGCTGCGCTCCGATATTGCCGCCATGCAGAAAGCGCTGGAAGCCAGGGGGCACGATGTCGGCGGGTCGGACGGCTTTCCCGGTTTCAAGACACGACGTGCCATCGGCCGCTGGCAGGAAAGCAAGGGAATGGCAGCGACATGCTTTCCCGATCCGTCGCTGGAGGGAAAATTTTAAAGATTTGTCCGGGCCATTTGCCGGATTTCAGGCATGGCTTGCAAATAGCCTCGAACAACGCTATATGACATTCAAATTCTTGATCAGTTGATGAAGGGTGGGCCCGCAAGGACCCGCTCTTTTTTGTTTACCTGATCGCCGGAATGGCTTTGCAATTCTAAGAAGTGGCCACCTTTTTTCAAAGGACAGAGGTCCGGAGGCTCCGCGTGTCGGATTTGGGTACAGCAGACAATGTGAAAGGAACCACGGCTGATTGTGGAAACCGGTCTCGACCGCCGTGTCGCAGATATTATTGAGCCCGTGATGAATGCGATGGGCTACCAGCTTGTTCGCGTGAAATTGACCGCGCAGAACGGTGCGACCCTGCAAATCATGGCAGAGCGCTTTGACGGCACCATGACCGTTCAGGACTGCGAGGCACTGAGCCAGGCGATTTCCCCTGTTCTGGATGTGGATGATCCGATCGACAAGGCCTATCATCTGGAAATGTCGTCGCCCGGCATTGACCGCCCGATGGTGCGCAAATCCGATTTTGTCAAATGGACCGGGCATCTGGTCAAGGTTGAAACCTCGATCATCGTTGATGGCCGCAAGCGCTTCCGCGGCAAGATCGAATCCGTGGATGAAAACGGTTTTGTGCTGGCCCGGGATGTACCGGCCCATGGCGAAAACCCTACGGTTGCCATTCCGTTTTCGACATTGGCCGATGCACGGCTGATTCTGACGGATGACCTGATCCGCGATGCGCTGAAGGCTGACAAGGACGCGAAGGCACAGGCCGCCCGTGTGGCTGCCAACGAAAATTTTGAAGACGAAAATTCCCCGATGGATGAATGACCGGCGGGCTTGAGCCTGACCGGAATGAGGACGGAGACAGACAATGGTAGTAAGTGCAAACCGGCTGGAACTTCTGCAGATCGCCGACGCAGTCGCACGCGAAAAGGTCATTGACCGTGAAATCGTGCTGGCTGCCATGGCAGATGCCATTCAGAAAGCCGCGCGTTCGCGTTATGGCTCGGAATCGAATATCCGTGCGGATATCAATTCCAAAACCGGCGAAATCCGTTTGCAGCGCCTTCTGGAAGTGGTCGACACGGTTGAGGATTATTCAACCCAGATCGCCATCGAACTGGCCCGTGACCGCAATCCCGATGCTGTTCTGGGTGATTTCATTGCCGATCCGCTGCCGCCGATGGATTTTGGCCGCATTGCAGCCCAGTCTGCCAAGCAGGTTATCGTGCAGAAGGTGCGCGAAGCCGAGCGTGACCGCCAGTTCGACGAATTCAAGGACCGTATGGGCGAAATCGTCAACGGCACGGTCAAGCGTGTTGAATATGGCAATGTGATCGTGGATCTGGGCCGTGGCGAAGGCATTATCCGCCGCGACGAAATGATCCCGCGTGAAAACATGCGCTATGGTGACCGCGTTCGCGCCTTTGTCTATGATGTGCGCCGTGAACAGCGTGGTCCGCAGATTTTCCTGTCGCGCACCCACCCGCAGTTCATGGTCAAGCTCTTCACCATGGAAGTGCCGGAAATCTATGACGGTGTCATCCAGATCAAGTCGGTAGCCCGTGATCCGGGTTCCCGCGCCAAGATCGCCGTGATCTCCAACGATTCCTCCATTGATCCTGTCGGGGCCTGCGTGGGTATGCGCGGCAGCCGTGTTCAGGCTGTCGTGGCCGAATTGCAGGGCGAAAAGATTGATATCATTCCCTGGAGCCAGGATCCTGCCTCCTTCATCGTCAACGCCCTGCAGCCGGCAGAGGTTTCCAAGGTTGTTCTGGATGAAGATGCAGAGCGGATCGAAGTTGTTGTTCCTGACGAACAGCTGTCGCTGGCCATCGGTCGTCGCGGGCAGAATGTTCGCCTGGGCCTCGCAGCTGACGGGCTGGGACATCGACATCATGACCGAAGCCGAAGAATCCACCCGCCGCCAGAAGGAATTCAATGAACGCACGGCGCTGTTCATGGAAGCTCTGGATGTCGACGAAATGGTTGGTCAGGTTCTGGCGTCTGAAGGCTTTGCCGAAGTAGAGGAACTGGCCTTTGTTGAACTGGGTGAAATTTGCATCCAT
>CBDFGT010000003.1:0-142022 GCA_965247225.1 Rhizobiaceae bacterium
GAGCGCTGCAGACGGGCGAAGCCGCCGACCTGCTTGCTCGTGTCCGTGTAATCCACGTTCAAAGAACCAACCAGACCATCTGTGATCTTGTATTCTGTGAGAACGCCGAACTTCCAGCTCTTGTCGTCTGTCGCGGCAAAGCTGTCTGTGTACTGAACAGCCGGTGTGAAGGTCAGAGTATCAGTTGCAGCCAGCTTGTAGGAAGCAGCAACACCCCAGTTGTTTGTATAATAAGCATTTGACTTGTCAGCATAGGTCGCGCCGAGCTGGAATGTGCCAGGGCCGAGGTTTGCAAGCGAAACAACACCGCCAACAGCATAAGAGTTGACGTTCCAGTCATAGGCACCGATGATGTAAGCCGAGAAGTTGTCTACCTTGCCGCCGAGCTTGCCTTCGAGGCCGAGCTTGCCGGAAGAGATCTGGTTTAGCGCGAGACCAGCCGTTACAGGACCTTCATATGTGTACTGGATGCGGCTGCCCTTGACAGAACCGAGCGAGTCCACTTCGCCGTTGATACCATCATCGAACCAGTCAGCAAAGTAACCGGCCTTGAAACCGCCGAGCGACAGGTAGGCAGAGTCGATACCGAATGTGCCTGTAGCAGCGTTGGTATTGTAGCCCTTCACAGTTGCTGTGCCGTTGGCCTGGTTGAATTCCATGAAGCCGACAAGGTCACCCAGATCTGTGGAAGACTTGGCTGTAAGAGAGAAGTCAGCCTTCGTGGAAGCATACCAGCCGTTGTCGATTTCACGACCGAAGTCAACGTTGAAACGAACATAACCGCCGATTTTCAGGCAGGTTTCTGTACCGGGAATGTAGAAATAGCCTGTGCCGAATGCATCGCAAACGCGAACATATTCCATTGGCTCAGGTTCGGCAGCAACGATGGCATCAGCAGCCTGGGCACCGGTTACGGCTGCGAAAGCAGCGGCAGAACCGAGAAGAAGAGATTTCATGTTCATTTTTGACCTCCAGTCAAATTGTAATACCGGGTTTGGGTTTTGCTGATGGTCAGCATTCCCTGCCCCATCCCCAATTGTGAAGAAAGTCGAGCGATGTTCGGCCCTGCTTTCTGATGATGAAAATACAAGAGACGCGGTCAGGTGCAACACCCAAGTGACAAAGGCAGGCCGGTTTTCGATCTCTTGTCATTTTCATGTTGTAAAAATGACACAAAAGCGTCGCCGCAACCGTTAAAACCTTTACAAATCCTTAACAAGTCAATGATTTTAAATCGTATTTTCAACAGATCATCAAGGATTACAACCCGTGACCAGGCGTGTAAAGCCTTGCAGCACAGGCTTTGCAAACCCGTTTTCAACATGCCTGATAGCGTGGACTGTATCAAAACAGGCCATATTTTTCCGGCACACCATTCCTTGCCCGCCCGGTATGAACGAAGAATCAGAATCGATTTACGACACACAACCGGCAACGAACATGTTCGGCAGCGTGCCATGACACTCTCCTGATCCTGTCGACCGCACCGTTTTTATCCCGTGGTCTCAGGTGCTGTGCTGCTGCAACGGCAAGGGCCTGTACCGCCACTCCGGCCGCTGCACCTTTCCCGACAGATAGTTTTGAAAAGCTGAAGTTTCCGGTTGATTACAGATGAAGATTTGATTATCAGCAGCGCATGCCTCGCGGAGAGGTGGCCGAGTGGTCGAAGGCGCTCCCCTGCTAAGGGAGTATACGCCAAAAGCGTATCGTGGGTTCAAATCCCATCCTCTCCGCCATTCCAGACGTGTACGACCGTGAGACACAGGTAACAGGACGTACCCAAGACATGGGTAGCACTCTCGGTCGGAACGGGTTCAGGGTTTTCTGTTATAGATCACTCTATCCCGGATCATATTGCCTGAATGAGACGCGCCAGAGGCCGTCGTCTGCCTCCTTTATGCCGCGTTTACAATTATGCCGCGTTTGCAAAGGCCGGGTTTGCCCCGCGCATATCCTTTAACGGCCCCGTTCCTACCCATCCGTGAGCGTGCGTTTGACGGCATTGCGCCAGCCCCTGAGCCTGGCTGTGCGGGTTTTTTCGTTCATTTCAGGTTCAAACCGGCGGTCGCGTTTCCAGCTTGCGGCAAAGCCCTGCCTGTCCGGCCATATCCCGGCCCGGCTGCCTGCAAGCCAGGCCGCACCCAGGGCTGTTGTTTCCAGAATGACTGGCCGGTCAACCGGGGCTTCCAGCAGGTCTGAAAGGCGTTGCATGGTCCAGTCCGATGCCACCATGCCGCCATCCACGCGCAGCACGGTGCTTTTGCCCGTATTTTTCCAGTCCCTGTGCATGGCCTCCAGCAAATCGCGGGTCTGGTAACACACGGCCTCCAGCGCGGCACGCGCCAGCTCCGACGGGCCCGTGTTGCGGGTCAGGCCGAAGATCGCACCACGCGCTTGCGCATCCCAGTGCGGCGCGCCAAGCCCTGTGAAGGCCGGAACCAGATAGACGTCCTGTGTGGGGTCCGCAGCCTCCGCCAGGGCACCGGTTTCAGACGCCTGCCGGATAATGCCCAGACCGTCGCGCAGCCACTGAACCGCAGCACCTGCAATGAAGATCGATCCTTCCAGCGCATAGGTCACCTCGCCGTTCAGGCGATAGGCAATGGTGGTCAAAAGCCGGTTTCTGGAGCGCACCATATCCGGCCCCGTATTCAGGAGCGCAAAACAGCCTGTGCCATAGGTTGATTTCATCATGCCCGGCTCAAAACAGGCCTGCCCGATTGTGGCGGCATGCTGATCTCCGGCGACACCGAGGATGGGAACGGCCGCTCCAAATACCGACGCATCGGTTATTCCGAAATCCGCCGCGCAATCCATAACGTCTGCAAGCATGACCTCCGGTATTCTCAAAATCTCCAGGAGCTCCCTGTCCCATGTCTGGTCGACGATATTGAACATCAAGGTGCGCGATGCATTGGTGGCATCGGTCACAAAGGCTGCGCCCCCCGTCAGCCGCCAGATCAGAAACGTATCCATGGTGCCGAAGCACAGTTCGCCTTTGGCAGCCCGTGTTCTTGCGCCCTTCACATTGCCCAGCAACCAGGACAGTTTGGTTCCGGAAAAATAAGGGTCCAGCAAAAGGCCGGTCTTGCGGGTAAATTTCGGTTCCAGATCCTGCTTTTTGAGTTTCTCACAACAGGATGCCGTGCGGCGGTCCTGCCAGACGATGGCCTTGTGGACCGGCTTGCCCGTATCCCGCTCCCAGACCACACAGGTTTCACGCTGGTTTGCAATGCCTATGCCTGAAAGATCACCGGCGGCGATACCGGCCCTTTTCAAGGCCTCCCCTGTGGTCCAGAGAACCGTTTCCCAGATTTCTTCCGGATCATGTTCCACAAGACCGGATTTCGGATAAAACTGGGTGAATTCTTTCTGTCCGGTCCCGACGATTTTCATGTCCCGGTCAAAAATGACCGATCGTGTCGATGTTGTTCCCTGATCAATTGCCAGAACAAATCCGGACATTGCCATTCTCCTCTTTCCTGAACCGGTATCTCCCAATACCCTGGCTCACATCCATTTTTCCAGTGCCGCCGAGGCAATCCTGCAAGACTTTCGTTTTTGTATATTTCGGACAGAAAGGAAAGTCGATGGTCAACTCTGTTTTTGGATCGCACATAAGAAGACATTTGCTGCATTGGTGACCTGAGGGGCGTCATATCTCTCAATACAGGGGAGGATCCTGGCCCATATTTCGGATTTTCATCGTATTTCAGGTTCTTTTGAAAGACAGGGCCGGATCGGGCTTACAAACCTGTCTATGCGAGGATCTGGAATAAGGTCTGTGCAGAATTTTCATTTGACATTCGTTATGTTTTCTTTTCAACTCGTTATGTGTTCGTATAGTAGTATTTCATGCATTTCAAAATGATTCAGGGAGGGAATTTGGTGTCAGACGCGCAATTCGACATTTTTGTCATCGGCGGCGGTATCAATGGCTGCGGCATAGCCCGGGATGCTGCCGGTCGCGGTTATCGCGTCGGACTGGCGGAAATGAATGACTTGGCTTCCGGTACGTCTTCCTGGTCCACCAAGCTGATCCATGGCGGATTGCGCTACCTGGAACATTATGAATTCCGGCTGGTGCGCGAAGCGCTGTCGGAGCGTGAAATCCTGTGGGCCATGGCACCGCACGTCATTTGGCCGATGCGCTTTGTACTTCCCTATCAGAGGGGCGGTGTGCGCCCGGCCTGGCTGATCCGTCTGGGCCTGTTCCTCTACGATCATATCGGGGGCCGCAAGCTGCTTCCGGCAACCAGAACGCTGGACATGACCCGCGATCCGGCCGGCAAACCGCTGAAAGCCATGTTCAAAAAGGCATTCGAATATTCCGACGGCTGGGTTGATGATGCCCGTCTTGTTGTGCTCAATGCCAGGGATGCGCAAAACCGCGGGGCAACAGTGCTGCCGCGCACGAAAGTGACATCGGCGCGGCGTGAAAATGGTGTCTGGAACATCGATCTTGAAAACACCGTTACAGGCAGCCGGAAGTCTGTTGAAAGCAAAATGCTGGTCAATGCGGCAGGGCCGTGGGTTGACCGTGTGCTGCAAGGCGCGGTCGGCAAAAACAATGCCAGCAATGTCAGGCTCGTCCAGGGCAGTCACATCGTTGTCAAAAAGAAATTTGACGATCCTCGTGCCTATTTCTTTCAGAATCCGGATAACCGGATCATTTTTGCCATTCCCTATCAGAATGATTTCACATTGATCGGCACGACCGATCAGGATTACACGGGTGATCCCGGGGATGTGCGCATCACGCAAGGCGAAATTGACTATCTGTGCAATGCTGCCAGCGAATATTTTTCGGAGCCTGTGCGTCCGGCTGATATTGTCTGGACCTATTCCGGTGTGCGCCCCCTGTTTGACGATGGCGTCAGCAAGGCACAGGAGGCAACCCGGGATTATGTCCTGAAAGTCGAGCATGGTCCGGGCGAGGCACCGCTGCTGAATGTGTTTGGCGGAAAGCTGACGACATACCGGAGGCTGGCCGAATCGGCTCTTGAGAAAGTCGGCGAGGCCATTGGTGCCAGGGGGCCTGCCTGGACAGCATCGGGCACGCTTCCCGGTGGTGATTTTCCGGCAACAGGCTATGATGCCGAAGTCCTGAAACTTGGCCAAAACTACCCGTTTCTGGAAAAGCGCCATGCCGCAAGGCTTGTCCGGCAGTATGGAACGTGTTGTGATCTGGTTTTGGGAAAAGCCGGAAACATCCGTGACCTTGGCCAGAATTTCGGAGGGGATATTTATGCCCTGGAAGTTGATTACCTGTGCAAGACAGAATGGGCAATGACGGCAGAGGACATTTTGTGGCGCCGCACCAAAATGGGTCTTCACACGACAAAAGATGACAACACACGGCTTGCGGCCTATCTGGAAAGCATAATGTCCGCAGTTTAGAAGCCTGTTGTCAGGAAGGGAGTTCAAGGTGTCGGTATCACCACTATATCAGGGCCAACTCTGTGCGGGACTACATGCCTGATTGACTTGATAGCCAAGCTGAACCGACCTCATACCGCAAAACTGCGTTTCGAGCGTCAGGATGCCCTGGCCAGACTCAACTCCTGATCAAGTGCTGGCGCGTAGCCTGACACAAGCATCTCAAGATGCAACTTGATATCATCAATGTCGTTTTTATCCATTGCTGCTTCAAGCGAAGCCAGTCTGCGCTCCAGTTCCGGGAGCAGCAGAAAATCTTCATGAGCCTTGAGAATCAGCCTGTGGTCTGTAGGCTCGGGATTATCGCCTATCAACAATTCCTCGTAGAGTTTCTCACCGGGACGCAACCCTGTAATTTCAATAGCAATATCGCCATCAGGATTTTCCTCGTCCCGCAGTTGCAGGCCTGAAAGTTCCACCATGCGCCGGGCCAGATCGACGATTTTGACGGGCTCACCCATGTTCAGCACAAAGACTTCACCGCCTCTGGCCATCGCACTGGCCTGAATGACCAGTTGCGAAGCTTCCGGTATGGTCATGAAATAGCGGGTGATATCAGCATGGGTCAGCGTAATCGGTCCGCCATCCCGTATTTGCTGGCGGAAGAGGGGCACAACAGAGCCCGACGAGCCCAGAACATTGCCGAAGCGGACCATGGAAAATTTCGTGCCCTTGCCTTTTTGCTGCACATCCGCTGCAAGCGCCTGCAACACCATCTCGGCAAGACGCTTGCTGGCACCCATAATATTGGTCGGCCGCACGGCCTTGTCCGTACTGATCAGCACAAAATTCCCGACGCCCGCCTCCATGGCAATTCTGGCCGTTGTCAAAGTTCCGAATGTATTGTTGCGAATGCCTTCAACAGGATTGCTTTCAACCAGCGGAACATGTTTGTAGGCCGCTGCATGGTAAACAGTCTGCGGGTGTGTTTCCTTCATGATTCTGGTCAGAACCGCTGCATCTCGCGTAGAGGCAAGATAAGCATGGATCCTGACAGCCCCCAGCGACATGGAAACCGTCGCCTTGAGCAGTTCAGCGTGAATCGCGTAAAGCGCAAATTCGCTTTGCTCGACCAGGACCAGACTGGCTGGCCTGTTGGCCAGGATCTGGCGACACAGTTCACTGCCGATAGAGCCACCGGCACCGGTAACCATCACGGTTTTTTGAAAGATCTCCCGGCTCAGCAATGCCTGATCCGGGGCAATTCTTTCCCGCCCCAGCAAATCGTCAATGTCCAGTTCGCGCAAATCCGAGACGGACACATGCCCCTGCGCAAGAGCCGAGAGTTCCGGCATGGACCGGACCGTGACCTTAGCAAGGCGAATACGGTCAAGGATACGGTTGCGGTCTGCACGACTGGCGGATGGAAGGGCCAAAAGGACAAAAGCAATATCAAATGATGTCGACAGTTCGGACAGATCTTCAGGATCATATATTGTCAGGCCCGACATAATACTACCATGCAGGCGCTTGTCATCATCCAGAAAACCCACGACATTCACTTCACGGCTGCCCGCAAGTCCGGCTGCCAGCTGGCGCCCGGAAGAGCCGGCCCCGTAAATCAGAACCCGCGGCAGCAAGTTCCTCCGCAGTGTATCCCGATAGGCCCCGCCAAGCACCGCACGTGTCACAATTCTCGATGTGCCGACCGCCACAAGCAACAGCAATGGTTGCAGAATGCCGATAGTTCTGGGAACGCCAGGAACACTGACCACCGTAAAGATACACATATAGAGCAGCGAATAGAGGCCTATGGCACGGGCAACAGCCATGAAAGCCGACCAGCCGGCATATCTGAAAATGGCACGGTAAAGGCCCTGCGACACGAAAAGTGGCAGGGCAATCAACAGGGATGCTGCCACAGGGTAAAAATGTACGCCGGTCAATGCGACCCAGTCATCCAGCCTCAGGTAATAGGCGAACCAGACACAAAAAACACATAAAGCACTGTCCACGAGCAGAGCCAGGAGCCGCTTTGTCAGACGTGGCAAATTCAAAAGCGGGTTTACTACTCTATCTATAGGCATCTCATACAACCATGCGCTTTGAAATCACTACACCCAGGACATGAGTGCCGATGCCCTGCCACTACACGCATGTTCGACAAAATACAATTTAATATTTATCTGATGTAGCAATCCATAAAAGTTTAATAAATAAAAATAAAATCTTTAATTGTATATTTCGGACAAACTTAACTTGGCAGATATAATAGAGAAACACTGATTTGCTATCCGCAATTCATCCTGTTTCAGCCATGTTTCGAGTGGTCGCAATGCAATCCCTGGTCAGAAATATCTTTCATTCACCATATTTTTCTGGTTACTGCTTGCGCTGCCGTCCTTCAGCATGGTTTATGGTGTTTACAGCGGCGATGCGCTGCACAGACTGCAGCATCCAACCGGTGAATTTTCGGCACGGTTCATGATTCTGTGTATGATGATCACGCTGTTGCAAATGCTTTTTTCGACAAGGGCATGGCCCTGGTGGCTAATGCGTCGCAGGCGTTATATCGGTGTTGCGGCTTTCGGCTATGCCGCCCTTCATACCCTGTTTTTCGTGATCGATCTCAATTCTTTCAGCAAGATCATTGAAGATCTCCTGGAAGCCGGTATCCGGACGGGATGTCTCGCCTTTCTCATTTTTTACCCCTGGCCATCACGAGCAATGACTGGTCCATCCGCAAACTGCGCAAGAGCTGGAAGCCCTTGCAGCGCTGGGTCTATCCTGCTGCAGTCCTGACACTGGCGCACTGGCTTCTTGTCAGCCACAGTCCTGCTGCTGCGAGGATGCATTTGCGCCTCTTGCAGCCCTTGAGGCCCATCGTATCCGGAAAAACGGGCACAAATCCAAAACCGCAGCCAGAAGATGGCGTGAACGGCTCAAAGCAGGGTTTTCAAATCCAGATCCGGATCGGACAGGGCCGCCACATCCGGATTTTTGCCCGCCTCCAGCAATTTTTTGCCCGTCACATAGGCTTTGGCATCATTGATGGCATCGACCGCCATGAACCGGTCGTTGCGGAAATACCAGACGGATGCACTGCCTTCCCGTGCACCTTTGCGCAGCACAGTCTGCGTGTAACCGAGATTGAAGCCTGCAATCTGCAGCTTGACATCATACTGATCCGACCAGAACCAGGGTCTGGGCAGATAGGGCGTGTTGCCTCCGGCCAGAATGGCGGCAACGGCTTCGGCCTGATCCACCGCATTTTGAACCGATTCAAGGCGAATGCGGGTTCCCTCCCAGTCCAGAAGCGCACAATCCCCCATGGCATAGACGTCAGGGTCGGATGTCCGGCCAAAGGCATCAACGAGAATGCCATTGGCCGTTTCAATGCCTGCAGCCTGCGCCAGCTGATCATTGGCAGACGCCCCGATACCGGCGATGACAAAATCCGCGGCAAGCGCTGTGCCATCGCTGAGGATGGCCCCCGTCACGCGGCCACCCTGCCCGGTCAGTTCCCGCAAGCCTGTCTTTTCCAGGATGCGCACACCATGCGACTGATGGAGGCTGCGGATGATCCCGGCGGTCTCGCGCGCGGCAACACGGCTGAGGATCCGCTCCGCCATTTCGATGAGGGTGACCTCAACGCCCAGCTTTCGCGCAACGGCTGCCGCCTCAAGACCGATATAGCCGCCGCCGATGATCAGCAGTTTCCGGCCCCGGGTCATCAGCGTGGCAAGACGGTCTGCATCCTGGTAATCACGCACCGTCAGGACATTGTCGAGATCACCGCCCACGGCCTGCGGCAGGGTGCGCGGGGACGAGCCTGTTGCAAAGGCCAGATCATCATAGGACAGCACCCGGCCGTCCGACAGGGAAACGGTTCTGGCTTCGCGGTCCATTGCAACGGCCCGCACACCCAGATGAATGTCCACCGCATGTTCGCCATACCAGTCCTGCGCACGGAACAGGAGGCGATCCAGGGACATTTCACCGAGCAGGTATTTTTTCGACAGGGGCGGTCGCTGATAGGGAAGACAATGTTCCCCGGACACAATGCTGACAGGTCTGTCGTCTTGCAGAAGGCGCAATTTTGCAGCAAGGGCAAATGCGGCCTGTCCGCCACCGATGATGATGAGTTTACGGCTCAATCCCTGTCTCCTGTATCCAAGCATATCCACCTGCAGCGGCGCGAATACCGGGAACAGGAGATGATTTCACATCACTTTACAGAGTTGCCCTATCAGGTCTTCCCATGCCCGAAAACCCGGCTTGACAACACGAAGGCAGGGTTACTCATCAATATTTTGTGCAAACAGCTTATCAAGGGCTTTTTGCGTGGCGGCATCGAAGGTTCCGGTGACGGATCCCTTGTAAAGACCGCGCTCCTTCAGCCGGGTCTGGACCTGTTTGCGAAACTCTCTGGAATAGACGTCCGGTGCTTCCTTCAGATCCTTGCGCTTCTCCACGTCACCGCTTTCAATACTGGCGATGGCCCATCTGGCCGCTTCTTCCGGATCAATTTTTGTTCCCAGCCCATTGTCGTAAATCCGGGAGAGATTGCCCATGGCATAGGAACTGCCCGCGTCTGCCGCCTTTTCATACCAATAGCGCGCCTGCTTGTAATCCAGATCAACGCTTTTTCCTGTCTCATACATATAGCCCAGTGCGCCCATGGCGAAGGCATCGCCTGCACTGGCGGCCCTTTCATACCAGGCCCTGGCTTCCAGACCGTTTTCGGGCACACCATAGCCACTGTCATAGGCAAAACCGACAGATGAAATGGCATCAACATTGCCGAGGCCGGCTGCCTTGCGATACCATTCAAGAGACTTTGCGTAATCCTGGCCGACGCCCTTGCCCTCACGATAAATATAGCCAAGATTGTTCATCGCTTCGGCATAGCCCGAATCCGCTGCTTGCTGATACCATTTCAGAGCCTTGGCATCATCCTGCGGCAAGCCCTCATAGCCATCGCGATACAAATCACCCAGCGAATTTTTGGCGTAGGCGTTTCCTGCGCCGGCCGCCTTTTCCATTTGTGCAACGGCATTCCCGAAGTCTTGTGGAACAGCGTCACCGGTGGCAGACATCCAGCCAAGATTGGTCAGGGCATACATATTGCCCTGATCTGCCGCCTGCCGGTAATGGCGGTAGGCTTCTTCATAATCCCCGTTGCGGTCATAGGCGCGACCGAGAAGATTAATGAGCATGGCGTCATCCGGCCGCTCTTTTACCGCCTTTTCACAGGCTGCAATGGCCCCGACAGCGTCAATATCGTCATAATCCACACCGGTGAAACCCGGCAGGGACTGTGGTTCACCTGCCAGAGTGTAGCAATTGCGCACAGCCGGGCTCATGCCATACAGCGCATCCGTCTGGCCTTGCGGCTGTTGCAGGCCGGCTATCTGTGTCTCCGCTTCCGTGCGGTGGGTCGTGTCGGGATAACGCTCGAGAAACCGCTGCAGGGCGGAAATGTCCGTTGAGCCTTTCAGCGCCTCCCAGGCTATCTGATCGGCAACGGCACCGGTGGATCCGGACTCCTGTTCGAGTTGCCTGATCTTTTTCTCGGCGAGCATGCGATAGACCGGATCATCACCGTGCTTGTCCAGAAAGGCGGTCAATAATTCCTGATCTGCCAGATCACGGATATTCTGCCAGTCGGCAGCAGCGGTTGAAAGCGGCGCAGCCGGTTGCGGCGGCTTGTCATTGCCTGTGTTGACCGCAACATTGAGCTGGTTGATATTCAATACAATCTGCGCACCGCCCAGAGAACCATAGACAAAGGGTTCCTGCTGCGCATGGGTGAGTTTCAGCACTTCGTCGCGAACCTTGCCCAGCGCGATACGGATATCCAGCCCAGGCTCAATCAGATATTTGGACAAGGCTGTGGCAAAGGGGGAATTGCTGCCCTCGCCGTCCAGCGCTTCGGAACCGGCCTTGGCGGCAAAGGCCACCAGCATGTTGGAGGATTCAGGCTCGACCCTGGCAAGACCACGGTGCAGTGCACGTTTGGAAATGGACCGCGCCATGGTTTCCAGAAAGGGATTGTTCCGGCAGGCATCCAGAATCACCAGTTTCAGCTTCGAGGCCCCCTCAAGGGCGCGGGTCACCCGGTCCAGAGAAATGGTTTCGTCTTCCACGTCCTTGTCTGATTCCAGCACGGCGTCAACCGGTATCAGATAATTGGTGCCGTTCATCTCCATTCCATGGCCGGAATAATAGACAACCGCAACGTCTGCACCGGACGCTATATCTTCAAATGACCGCAATGCCTTGCGCAATGTATTGATATTGGCGTCCAGAACCGTTGTGACACTGTCAAACCCTGCGGTTTCCAGCGATTTTTTCATCAGGGCGACATCATTGAACGGATTATTGAGGGCACCGACCGTGTGGTAGCCCTGATTGCCGATCAACAACGCCACGCGGGAGGCAGCCATCAGGCTCTGCGGGCCGGCAACCAGCAGAAACGCAAGCAACAGCACACTATGTTTACCGCCGACATATGGACAACCGAGCATGATACCCCCTCGCGGATGCGATGCGCACTATTGCCGAACGGCAGGCCAACTGCAATATGTCACAAGTGCGGATGTGCAAGGACCGTGACAGGAATCACACAAAACCTTCAAACAAAACGGAAAACCGAGCTTGGCGTGGTTTGCAAGTCGCGGCTCATGCCGAACTCGCTCACCGTGAAGCTGGCCACTTGCTGCAAATGCGCGTGCGGCAGGTTTTTCCGGCCCGGGTCGCCAACCAGAACATCCATACCGGCAGCGAGGCACCTTTGTGCAAGGGCGCGTGCGGGTCCGGCAACAGTGGCGCTGTAGAATATGTCTCCCATCAGCACAACATCGACCGGCGGCAAGGCATGGTGCAACAGATCCTGCGTGATCACCTCCACCCTGACCCTGTTTGCTGCCGCATTCAGCGGAATGGCGATGCAGGCAACGGGATCAATATCCGCGCAAAGGACCGTTTCAGCACCCTCACGTGCCGCGACGATGCCCACAAGTCCGCTGCCTGAACCGATATCCAGCACGCGCCTGCCCTGCACGGTTTGCGGGAACCGGCTGATATACTGCGCCAGCGCCAGCCCGCCGCTCCAGAGATAGGCCCAGTATGGCGGGTGGTCTTGCTGATCCCCCGGCACGACAAGGCGGGACAGGCGGCTGGCCGGATGGGCGCGATAGACCAGAATGTCGTGCAGCCCCGGCACCGGCTCAAGGGTCAAATTCTCGCTGATGAAGGCCGCAATGTGGCAATTCCTGTTCACGCCTTTGCTTTCCATTGCTTTTGACGGATGCATTCCACCATCAATGCAGGTCCGTCGCCCAAAATCACCGGGATAATTTTCATTCCATATGGAATGTTCATTCTATTTAGAGCATCCTGCCGCCGGTGACAATCAGGGACTGATAATGAGCGACATGACCAAAGCCCCGCGGGATTTTGAAAGCCTGCGCAGTGTGATCATCTTGCGCAAGGACAGCCTGCCCAGGCGTCTGGCGCAGGTGGCAGCCTTTGCGCTCACACATCCCGATGACATTGCGTTCGGAACAGCCGCCAGCATAGCCTCTGCCGCGGATGTTCAGCCCTCCACGCTGGTGCGCCTTGCCCATCATCTGGGCTTTGACGGCTTTTCCGACCTGCAAAGCGTGTTCCGGGACCGGCTGAAAGACCGGACATCAAGCTATGAAGAACGGTTGCAAACCCTTGAAACGCACGGGACACAGACACCGGAAACAGAGCTTCTGCACGGGTTTCTGGCCTCGGCCAGCCATTCCCTGCAAAGATTGACGGCGATGATGGACGGCGAGAATTTTCGCCGGGCCATTGCCTGTCTGGGTGAGGCGGATATGCTCTATCTGGTTGCCAAGCGTCGCGCCTATCCGCTGACGGCGCATATGGCCTATGCCTTTGGCAAGCTGAATATCCGCCATCAGGCGGTCGCGTCTCCCAATGGCATTGACAGCGAGATCGTGCGGTTTGCGCGACCCCGTGATGCAGCGATTGCTATCAGCTTTTCGCCCTATGCGTCCGAAACCGTGGCGCAGACGGAAATGCTGGCTGCGGCCAAAATTCCGATAGTCGCCATTACCGATTCCGCCTTTTCACCACTGGCAACACTGGCGACGCACTGGTTTGAAGTGGCCGAAAGCGATTTTGCCGGGTTCCGCTCACTGTCTGCCTCCATGGCGCTGTCCATGGCCATTCCGGTTGCGGTGGCCGAATATCGCCGCAAGAAAGGCCGCGGCCAGGTGTGAGGCTTGTCTGAAGACAGTTGATCTTGCGCAATGCCAACGGGTACGAAATCCTGTTAAATGCCCTGAGAATTGTCCCACCATCATGTCGGGCAAAAACAGGAGGTGGAGCCTATGCTGAATTACACGGTAAAAGCCAGGCGCGTTGACAGCCATTCCAGTCTGGCAAGCGCCCATGAGGCCGAAATCCGCCTTGATACCGGTGTTGCAGGCAACCCGGATGCGCTCAATCCGGCGGAACTGCTGCTGGCGTCGCTGGCCGCCTGCATGCTCAAGGGTGTGGAGCGGGTGACACCAATGCTGGATTTCAAACTGTCCGGCGTCGAACTTCATATGAGCGGAATCCGGCAGGATTCGCCGCCCAAAATGCTGTCCATTGCCTATGAGATCATTGTGGATACGGACGAGACCCAGCGCAGGCTGGATCTTCTGCATGTCAATATCCGCAAATATGGCACGATATCGAATACGCTGGCCGAAGTCATAAAACTGGAAGGCACAATCAGGCCAAAAGCCTGATCACTTCCCCATCAGCCATTCATGTTCTCTGGCATTGTGGAATTTCCAGGTGCGCACAGGTCCGGCCATGACGTTCAGATAATAGAGATCATAGCCATGGCAGGCGGCGCAAGGGTGATAGCCCTTTGGCACCAGCGTGACATCGCCATTTTCCACCGCCATGGCCTCGTCCAGCGAACGGTCATCGGTATAGACCCGCTGGAAGGCAAAGCCCTGTTCCGGATTGAGGCGGTGGTAATAGGTTTCTTCCAGAAAGCTCTGGCGCGGCAGATCATTTTCATCATGACGATGCGGCGGATAGGAAGAGGTATGGCCGCCCGGGGTGATAACCTCGCAGATCAGCAGCGAATCGGCAGGCTGGCCTTCCGGCAGGATATTGGTGACATAGCGGGTGTTGGTGCCCTTGCCGCGGGTTTCCTTTGACAGATCACCGGAGGCAATGACACGGGCGGGAAGATTGCCGCCAAGGCTTGGTGCCGAGCAGACCGCCAGTTCCAGATCCGTGGTAGCCGTCACAGACCAGTCAGCTCCCGCCGGAACGTAAACAGCGGCAGGCAGGCCCTCGAAGGGCGACATGCGTTCGCCAAGGACGCCGAAACCAGAGCCGCCTGCAATGACAGACCCCTTGCCTGTGACCCAGACAAGGCAGACCTCGCGCTCGCCGGTGTTGCCGGATGCAACCTCGCCCGGTGCCAGACGATGCAGATCAAAACCGACATAGGTCCAGCCGGCATTTTCCGGCGTGATGTGGTGGACGAGACCCTTGGTGCCTTTTGGCTTGACCTGCAAATGTGACATGCGTGCTTCCTCTTTTTTAAAGATGGCAAGGGCTTGATCGCGCCCCTGCCCTGTCTTGCCTGTCTTTGGCCCCGACTCAAGCCCTGTCGAGACCGGCTTGCCTGGCAAAATCACGCAGGGCCTTCAGGCCCATGGACTGATATTCAAACGGATTGCGCACCAGACTGTCCTGTTCGGCCTCGATCACCAGCCAGCCTTCGTAGCCGTGTTCCGCGGCAATTTTAAGAACCGGCAGAAAATCCACGCCACCTTCCGGATCGCCCGGAACAGTGAAGACGCCGCGCCGCACAGCTTCGAGGAAGGACAGTTTTTCGCTTTCCACCTGCGCCCTTATGACAGGGCGCACATTCTTGCAATGGATGTGGCGGACCCGGTGCATATAGTCTTTGGCCAGACGGGCCGGATCCGTGCCGCCAAAGAAGGCATGGCCGGTATCCAGCAACAGTTTGGTATCCGGGCCGGTATGGGCCATCAGCCTGTCGATTTCCGCACCGGTTTCAACAATCGAACCCATGTGATGGTGATAGACAAGATCAATGCCCTGACCGGCGCAATATTGCGCGATGGCTTCAATGTCAGCACCAAACTGCGCCCACTGGTCTTCCGGCAAAACAGGCTTGCTGGCGAGCGGCGTATCATCGGCACCATGAATGGCATTGGAGGTTTCGCAAACGATGCAGACCTTGCAGTCCTGCGATTTCAAAAGGTCGAGATGCGGCTGGATGGCCTTCTTTTCCTCTTCCACCGAATGGGTCAACAGATTGGTCGAATGCCAGCCGGAGACAAAAACCAGCTTGTGGGCGGCCAGGGTTGTGCGCAGGGCCTCCGGCTCTGTCGGCATTTTATGGCCCTTCTCGATGCCGTCAAAACCGATTTTCTCACAATCGGACAGGCAATCTTCAAGGCTCAGATGGGCACCGATGGTGCGGTCGTCATCATTGGTCCAGGCAATCGGATTTGTGCCGTAGCGGATCATCTTCGGGATCTTTCCTCGTTATCTTCTGAATCTCTGAAACCTGGAAAATTCCAGTATTTTCTTATGTTTCTCCATGCACTTGTCCGAAAACCGGCTCCCACTTTTCGGGTGCATGGAGGATCTGTCAGAGGCGTTGCAGTTCCTTGGCCTTGAGATAGCGGGCATGGGCTTCCTTGACCTGCGGACGGGTGCTGACTTGCGGTACCGCCACATCCCACCAGTTGCCACCTTCCTGCGTGGTGATCAACGGGTCTGTATCAATGACGATGACCGATGTGCGGTCATGGGTTCTGGATGTGGCAAGGGCCATTTCCAGATCTCCGATCGAGGCCACTTTCACAGCAATGGCACCCATGCTTTGCGCATGCGCACGGAAATCGATATCGGGGGTGACCTGCTGCCAGGAATCCTTGAGAAGATTGTTGAAACTGGCCCCGCCTGTTGCCATCTGCAACCGGTTGATACAGCCATAGCCACGATTGTCGAGAATGACAACGGTCAGTTTCAGGCCCATCATCACCGATGTTGCCAGTTCGGAATTCATCATCATGTAGGAACCGTCGCCGACCATGACGACAACTTCCGCGTCCGGACGGGCCATCTTGACGCCAAGACCACCGGCAATTTCATAGCCCATGCAGGAGAACCCGTATTCCATATGGTAGGAGCCGGGCCGTGTTGCGGGCCAGAGCTTGTGCAACTCGCCCGGAAGACCACCGGCAGCGCAGACCAGCACGGAATCCTCGTCGGCCAGCGCACGGGCGACGGCACCGATCACCTGTGCATCGGAGGGCAGCCCGGCATTGACCGGCGCAAGGGCAGCGGCGGCAGCCTTCATCCAGACCGATTTTTGCGCAGCGGCACTGGCGGCATGGCCGGGTGCGGCCTTCCAGCCGGAAAGAGCCGATGACAGGGCCTTGAGGCCCTCGCAGGCATCGGTTACCAGCGGCAGTGCATCATGCTTGACCGCATCAAAGGGTGCAACATTGAGGCCGATCATGGCAAGGGATTCATTGCGGAACAGCGACCAGGAACCTGTGGTGAAATCCTGCAGCCTTGTGCCGACGGCCAGAACCAGATCGGCCTCCCGTGCCAGCGCATTGGCAGCAGATGTGCCGGTAACACCGACCGAGCCGAGGCACAGCGGATGATCTTCCGACATGGCGGATTTTCCGGCCTGGGTGACAACAACCGGAATGCCGTGGGTCTCGGCAAAGGACACAAGCGCCTTTGTGGCGCGGGAATAGAGCACGCCGCCGCCAGCAATGATCACCGGGCTGGTGGAGGCCCTGATGGCGGCAGCCGCTGCTGCCAGCTCACGCATATCGGGAAGCGTACGACGGGTTGTCCAGATTTTTGTTGCGAAGAAACTTTCCGGATAATCAAAGGCTTCGGCCTGGGTATCCTGGCAAAGGCACAGGGTTACCGGGCCGCACTCCACCGGATCCGTCATGACCTGCATGGCACGTTTGAGCGCCGGCATGATCTGTTCGGGACGGGTGATGCGGTCAAAATAGCGCGAGACCGGACGGAATGCATCATTGGCGGACACCGTGCCATCGCCAAAATCCTCGATCTGCTGCAAGACAGGGTCCGGTGCGCGGTTTGCAAAGACATCGCCCGGCAGGAACAGGACCGGCAGGCGGTTGACATGGGCAACCCCTGCCGCCGTGACCATATTGAGCGCTCCGGGCCCTATGGACGTGGTGCAGGCCATGAACCGGCGACGAAACGTGGCCTTGGCAAAGGCCACCGCAGCATGGGCCATGCCCTGTTCGTTATGGGCGCGGAATGTCGGCAATTCCCCGCGCACCTGATAGAGCGCCTCGCCCATACCAGCCACATTGCCATGGCCGAAAATAGCCCAGACACCCCCGAAAACCGGCAGGATTTCTCCATCGATCTCGGTCATCTGGTTTTTTAAGAACTGCGCGACGGCCTGCGCCATTGTCAAACGAATTGTCCTGCCCATTATCATGTCCTCCCGGAAGCGCCCGCCTGTTGACCGCGTGTCTTCAGCCACAGTTCCGTCAGTGTTTTAAAGCGCTGTGCCATATCTGCAATCGCTGTTTCATCATCCATTTTGCCCGACAGCCAGCCACGGGCCGCATCCTGGAAAATGGTCCGGCCCACGGCAAAGCCCTTGACGGACGGCGCAGAAGCCGAGGCCACAAAGCCTTTTTCCAGTTCTTCTGCCGGTGCCTCCAGTCCCAGAAGCAAGATGCCACGGCACCAGGGATCGTTTTTGGCAATCACCGCCTCGATATTCGCCCAGGCCAGAGGCGAAGCCTGCGGCTCCAGTTTCCACCAGTCGGGCTTGATACCCAGCGCATAGACCTGCTCAAGGGCGGTTGAGATGGTCGTATCCGTCAACGGCCCGTTCTTGCCGGCAATGATCTCGATCAGCAATTCGCGGCCAACCTTGCGGGAGGCCTCAAACAGGGTGCGCAGGGTTTGCAACTGCCCGTTTCGCAGCGCTTCCGGATCATCCGGGTGATAGAAACACAGGGCCTTGATGCAATGATCCACTGGCCATTCAATGAGCTGTGAACCGATATCCTGACCAAACTCAAACTGCAGCGGCCTGGAACCGGGCAGCTCGACCGGGCGGCCGATCCACGAGAAGTTCCTGGTGGCCGCATCGAAAAACGCATCGCGGCCAAAGCGCTCGTCTATCAGCATACCATAGCCTTCACGCCCCTCAGACACGCGGCTGGCAGCAGCAACGGCCAGTCGCTTGAAGGCGGAAATCCGCTCATGTCCAACGCCGAATTCATCGGCGATATCAACCAGCTGCGAGCGGTGATCAATGGCCAGGGCCATCAGCGACGGGATGTCCTTGCGGCGGGTGGTTGCCCAGTGCACGTGATTGATGGCCTCGTCCTTGCGCAGGGCATGATGGGTGGAGCCATTTTTCAGAAAGAACTGCAGTTCCTCAAAAGTCGGGATTTCCGGCGAACACAGGAGCCGCGACACGGCAAAGGCACCACAGGCATTGGCCCAGGTGGCCGATGTCTGGTGATCTTGCCCAGTCAACCAGCCGCGCAGGAAGCCGGACAGGAAACTGTCGCCCGCACCCAGCACATTATAGACTTCGATCGGAAAACCCTGGCCGACAATGCCGTCTTCCAGATTATCGGTAATGGGGCCGTCATAGACGATGCAGCCCATGGGGCCGCGTTTCAAAACGATGGTGCCGGAAGAAATGGAACGGATGGTCCTGAGCGCTTTCAGAAGATCGCTCTCGCCGGACGCAATCAGGACTTCCTCTTCCGTGCCAACAATCAGATCACAATCGGCCAGCACGGTTTTCAGCCTGGCGGATACGGTATCCGAGGCAATGTAACGCTCCTCGCCTGCGGCATGGCCTGCCAGACCCCAGAGATTGGGACGATAATCAATATCAAATATCACCTTGCCGCCGTTGGCCCTGGCAATGCGGATGGCCTTGCGCTGGGCGGCATCGGTGTTGGGCTTTGAAAAATGCGTGCCGGAGACCAGAACAGAACGCGAGGACTTGATGAAAGACTCGTCAATATCATCCTCGCAAAGCGCCATGTCGGCACAATTCTCGCGATAGAAGATCAGCGGAAAGGTCTTGTCATTCTCCACCGACAGGATGACCAGCGCCGTCAGGCGCTCCCTGTCTGTCACGATCCCATCGGGGTTTACGCCCTCGCGCACCATCTGCTCGCGTATGAACCGGCCCATCTGCTCGTCACCCACACGGGTAATCACCGCGGATTTCAGCCCCAGACGCGAGGTTCCGATGGCAATGTTGGACGGGCACCCACCGACGGCTTTGGAAAAGGACGCCACATCTTCCAGCCGGGCACCGATCTGCTGGCCATAGAGATCAACCGAGGAACGACCAATGGCAATAACGTCGAGGCTGTGGGACATGTGCGCTTTCCATCCTGAGGCAGCGGACTGAAACTGCCTTTTACGGACATAATGAAACACAAGTTCCATTAAAATGTCAATTCGGAATATTTATTCCATTTCGGGAATTTGCTGTTTTCCACTGTCTGCCTTAGACATTTCATGCTCCTGTCACAGTAGAAGGGCATCAGCATCAGGGTCACGACACTGCCAACCGATATTGACGCCGATGGAAATACGACCATTTACCTCTGAAGACATTCCGACCCTGATTGACATCGAGCAATCCGCCCGTCTGCGCTATGCGGGGATGGCCGGTCTGGAATTCGTTGTCACTGGACCCGGTATCAAGCCCGAACGCTTTCTCACCGGCGAGACCTTTGTCGCGGAACTGGACGGTTTGATTTATGGCTATGTCCTGCTGCAACCGATGGATGGTTATCTCTATATTGCCAATATTATGGTGAAAGACGGCGCATCCGAACTCGGTATCGGCATAAGCCTGATGGAGCGGGCGCATGAGCGGGCCGTGGAACTGGGCCTTTCCGGTACGGCACTTGCCACATTCAGGGCACCGCGTTTCAATGGCCCGTGGTATCGCAAGCTCGGTTATCAGACCATGGACCCTTTGCTGATCGGCCCCGGCCTGCAGGCAATCCTTGACCGGCATGCAACATTTCTTGACATGGAACAGCGCGAAACGCTGTTCCGGCCGGTGACACCTGCGCGAAAGCAGGCCACGGAACATTAGAATTGGCGAAAGGATGCATCTGCCCCCTTTCCGATTTTCAAACTTCCGTTACACTTTGCTGAAAAGCATCGGGAGGAAACAATGGCGAAGCGTGTGATGGTGCTGGTTGGCACCAAAAAAGGTCTGTTTATTGCGGACAGCAACGAGGCGCGTACCGATTGGGAGATCAGGGGGCCATTTTGTGAAACCTGGCCCATCAACCACGCCACGACAGATCCCGAAACAGGCACGATCTATGCCGCCGGTGGCAATGCCTGGTTTGGCCCTGCCGTGTGGAAATCCACAGACAGGGGAGCGAGCTGGACGCATTCCAGCAACGGCCTTGCCAATGCGGAAGGGGCTGAACCGGTGACCAACGCCTGGAGTGTGAATTTCGACCATGGCACCTTGCATGTCGGCGTGGAACCGGCAGCCCTGTTCAAAAGTCATGACGAGGGTGAGAGTTTTACCCATGTCGACGGGTTGCAGCAGCATCCTTCAAGGGAAAGCTGGGAGCCGGGGGCGGGCGGGCTTATCCTGCATTCGCTGGTGTCACATCCGGACGACCCGGCCCAGCTATGGGTGGCGATTTCGGCTGCCGGCGTGTTTTACACGGCAGATGGCGGCAAGAGCTTTGAGGCCCGCAACAAGGGCACCCGCTGCGGTTTCATGCCGGAGGGCATGCAATATCCCGACCATGGGCAATGCGTGCATTGTCTGGTGATGGCAGCAGGCATGCCCGACCGGCTGTACCAGCAGAACCATTGCGGCATGTATCGCTGCGATGATGGCGGGGTGCAATGGCAGAGCATTGAAGACGGCCTGCCCTCCGAATTCGGTTTTCCGGCCGCTGCCCATCCGCGTGACCCGGACTGCCTGTTTCTTGTTCCCCTGAACGGGGCCATAGAGGGCCGCTATGTGCCGGATGGCAAGGCCGCCGTCTGGCGCACCCGCGATGCAGGCGCAACATGGCAGGCGCTGCGCGATGGCCTGCCGCAGGAAAATGCCTTTTTCGGTGTGTTGCGCCAGGCCATGGCCACAGACAGTCTTGAACAGGCGGGGGTCTATTTCGGCACCAATGGCGGAGCGCTCTATGCCAGCCGCAACGAGGGCGACAGCTGGACCTGCATTGCCCCCAACCTGCCTGTTATCCATTCTGTGGAAACCCATGTCTATGATGTCTGAACAGCCGGGTCACAGGGTGCATGTGCATCTGCCCGCCGCCCTGTGTGACCTGTTTCCCGGCTCAGCCCGGCATGTGGAGGTGAAGGCCGCAAGCGTTGCCGATGTGATTGCAGCACTCGACCGGAGCTGGCCGGGCATGGCCGACCGTTTGTGCGATTCGCGACCTTCCATCCGCAAACATATCAGCATCATGGTGGATGGAGTGCGCCTGCGCTACCGCGACAGGCTGGCAGCGAATTGCGATGTCTGGGTGCTGACCGCCATCAGCGGCGGATGACATTTTATGGTTCAAAAGTGTCAATGAGACCATCCCGCTTGTCCAAAACCCTGCTATACAGATGTTCAATTGCTTTTATTCCAAGTTCAAGGAAACCCCATGTCTGACCACCATACCGCCACAAGCAGACGCCAAAACAGTTGACTGTTATTGGCAATTCATCGCCCCAGAGATTTTAATATTTTTCCAATGAATTCATCTCTGTGTGGTGCCCTCGCATAAAGAACTGCCTGTTGAAGGTTAGCGTGGCTCGTACCTTCAACATAATCAAATACAATTTTGTATTCTTGCTCGTCAAATTCGTCAGGAACGAATTTATATATCATGAACAACACGTTCGCAGATCTATCTTGAATTCTGTCGGTTCTTTGAAAATCGAAACGGTCAATGATCGATTGATATACAACGTCCTGCAAGACAGCCACAATCTTCGTCTGCCAGTGGTGATGAAAATAACCTTTTCTTACAAGCTGAGTTACATATCTTTTATAAACATTATCCCAGTTCAAACCGAAGGTTGGGCGTCTAGCCAACAGGTCGCCCGCCGAAAGGGCATTAAATGCGGGACGGACGGACCCAGTTATATCTGTTGTTTGAACTTCGATACTCAAAAACTGGCCGATGCTTCCATCCTGCCTTTGATCCGCTATGACGAAATCAACATTGCCAAACCCCTTCATCTGCACCTCCCGAGCGATGACAGGATTTTCCGGTGGACGATTATCTGGCCAACAGTGCTTTATAACATCCGCCATAATATCGGCCTGATAAATGCGTTTTGGGCATACCGCGACAAGCCTTTCCGCGTGAATAACAGAGCAAACTGGATAAGGGATACCTGCTTTCATTGACTTATTGCATGTTTTTTGCACATAGGGACAAAACCAGCCTGAATCGTGCGGATTAACTCCCAGCACCGCCCTTCGCCCCAAAACTTCTCCAATTATTTTTGTCGGGTCAAACGGCATCAGACAAGCACCAGGCACGATCTTCAATTGCCAATTTTATGCCGTCCGCAACAGCTTTGGCCAAGACTGGCGGAACGGCATTTCCGACTTGTACATATTGTTCTGTCGCGCTTCCCAAAAACCGAAAACTGTCCGGAAAGGACTGTAATCTTGCAGCCTCCCTTATAGTAATCGCACGATCCTGGACAGGATGGATATATGCTCCCCAATGGATATCGCATTTAGTCAAAATAGTACAAGCAAGATCAGTTTTTCTGGGTCTTCCATATCGTTTTGTATGATCACTTCGCTTCGCGCGCTTCATGCCTTCAGGCAAAAGATCGTAGGGTATATCTCTCCAAGACCCGCCTTCAGGTATATGTTTCATTCGCTTGAGGTTCACATCATTCAACTTCGGAGCTGAATGATTAAATATTGCACTCGAATCCTTGCGAATAGCTCTCTGGTAGTCGTTTTCCGGCTGAATAGAATATTCTGCAACAGGACCACCTCCGCCATTCTCAACCGAAGGCAAGTCCCCGATTGCGTCCCACACAGTTACATAGGGTGATAATCCTTCTCCATGCGTCGGGTCCGGAAAATGGATTGGAACACCTATTCTATTACCAATGAAAAAAAGCCTACGCCGCTCCTGAGGAACACCAAACTGTTCTGCCTTCAACAACTGCCATTCGACGTGATATCCTAGCAAAGCCAAGCCATTTTTTATCTCTTCGATAATTGCCCCTCCGGCAATTGAAGTCAGGCCCGACACATTTTCCATCACCACCCATTTGGGGCGAACGGCTTCAACAATGCGCAAGTATTCTTTGAACAACCCAGCCCGCGGATCGTTCAAACCCCGCTTGTGATTATAAACAGAATAGCCTTGGCAAGGCGGACCACCAACCAAAACATCCAACTCTCCAGACCTGATCCCGGCCGCAAGCAATATCTCGGATGCCCTTAACTTTTGAATTGGCCCACACAAGAATCTTGCACCGGGATGCGTTAGAGTAAATGTTCGACCGGCGATTTCATCAATATCGCATCCCACCAATATATTATAGCCAGACTGCCGAAAGCCCTCGCTCAAGCCCCCGGCTCCACAAAAAAGATCGACAACGGTCAAATTATTGCTCACCATACACTCCTTGTACCAAAAAAGTACAAAACATGAACATTTAACATTTGTCCAGCTTTTGTTTCTTATAGAGACCGATTCATCATCAAAAATCCACAAAATCAATTTTTGGCGGGAAATGTCGATTTTCGACATGTATATCTGCATTTCCGTGATATTCACATTGAAGAAAACGTTAGGAAACCCCATGTCTGACCACCATACCGCCACCCCGGAACAAGCCCGTGCCAGAATGGCCGATTTCGTCTGGAATGATCCTTTTCTGCTGGAAGACCAGTTGAGCGAGGAAGAGCGGATGATCCGGGATACGGCGCTGGCCTATTGCGAGGACAAGCTGCGTCCGCGTGTGCTGGAGGCCAACCGCCATGAGATTTTCCACCGCGAAATCCTGAGCGAAATGGGTGCACTTGGTCTTCTGGGGCCGACGATTCCTGAGGAGTTTGGCGGCGTGGGGGCCAATTACGTGTCCTACGGGCTGGTGGCGCGTGAAGTGGAGCGGGTGGACAGCGGCTACCGTTCGGCCATGTCGGTGCAGAGTTCGCTGGTGATGCACCCGATCTTTGCCTATGGCACGGACGAGCAGCGCAAAAAATATCTGCCCAGGCTTGCGGCAGGCGAATGGGTCGGCTGCTTTGGCCTGACCGAGCCGGACCATGGATCTGACCCGTCCTCGATGATCACACGGGCCCAAAAGGTGGATGGCGGCTATCTGGTTTCGGGCGCGAAAAACTGGATCACCAATTCGCCGATTGCCGATGTGGCGATTGTCTGGGCCAAATCGGACGCGCATGACAACAAGATCAAGGGCTTCATTCTGGAACGCGGCATGAAGGGCTTTGAAACACCGAAAATCGAAGGCAAGTTCTCGCTGCG
Source organism: Rhizobiaceae bacterium (assembly GCA_965247225.1). GTDB lineage: Bacteria > Pseudomonadota > Alphaproteobacteria > Rhizobiales > Rhizobiaceae > CBDFGT01. Next base: position 24,984 of record CBDFGT010000003.1, read on the forward strand.
CGCCTCGGTGACCGGCATGATCCAGATGCAGGATGTGTTTGTGCCGGATGAAAATCTGCTGCCGAATGTTTCCGGTCTTGCCGGACCTTTCGGCTGCCTCAACCGGGCGCGTTTCGGCATTGCCTGGGGCGTTATGGGGGCTGCAGAATTCTGCTGGCATGCCGCCCGTAGCTATACGATGGACCGCAAGCAATTTGGCAAGCCGCTGGCCGCAACGCAGCTGATCCAGAAAAAGCTGGCCGACATGCAGACCGAAATTGCCCTGGGCCTTCAGGGGGCCTTGCGGCTGGGTCGCCTGTTTGACGAACATCGCGCCCCTGCCGAGCTGATTTCGCTGATGAAGCGCAACAATTGCGGCAAGGCGCTGGATATTGCCCGTGTCGCCCGCGACATGCACGGCGGCAACGGGGTTTCGGATGAATATGGCGTGATCCGCCATGTGATGAATCTGGAAGCGGTCAATACCTATGAGGGCACCCATGATATCCATGCCCTTATTCTGGGCCGCGCCCAGACCGGATTGCAGGCATTTCAATAAAGATTAGACGCCGTCTCCCGGTTAAGGGAGACGGTGTTCCTGTGTTTGGGAAAACGCCCCAGCCCCAACCCGATTTCTTAGCTTTGATGGCCAGAACCATGATGATCACTGCCAGCATGGCAATGTCTGACGCAGGCGTTGCCAACCAGATGCCGCTTTCGCCAAAGCCATGGGGCAGAAGGAATGCCATCGGAATGATCAGGACTTCACCAAAGCAGAATGCTTGCCGACGGCAGGCTCCAGAACCGGCATTACCGCTGGAGGGACTGAGGGACGGTGTCCATAAACAAAAGCAAAACCGTTCAAATTGCAACCATCCCTTTCACGGCCCGTAAAGTTGTCTGTGCCATCCTGCAATCCGGCGCAACAGATATGCGGAGGGCGAGATGCTCTTGCAGTTCGACACAACAGAGACGATCCGCCACCCTCCTGAATTCCGCTATGAGCGCCATTCCGTCAACCTTCCTTGCCAAATGCTGATCCTGGGTCACCGGCTGAAGGCGATACAATCAGCTCCGACGATCCTGCGGTCTATTTCCTGCAGCGACGCGGTAATTGACCGGCCCGACGATGTGGCGGTTCCAGACTTTTTCTTTCTGGAAATTGATGGCATCCGCGATGAGATCGGCTGCACCAAGGTGGAGGAAGGCTGGTTTGGCGTGCGCCTGCAATTCAACATGCTTTTGAACGACCAGTTCTTCAACCATGTCCTTGAGCTTGCCATCATGATGCAGGACTGAAAATATTTCGTCACGTACATCCAGTTTCTGTCTGTTTGCGTAGAGAATGCAAACGAGGATGCGACGATGAAAACTGCCCTGATTGCCTATGCAGGAACTTTTGGCACATTGCTGGTTGCCGATGCCATATGGCTGGGGCTGGTAGCACGGACATTTTACCGCGACCATCTGGGTGACCTGATGCTGCCGTCCCCCAATTTTGCCATTGCGGCCCTGTTCTATATCTTTTTTGCAGTGGCAACCGTGGCCCTTGTGGTGCTGCCCGGCGTGAAGTCCGGCACGCTGGTTTCCACCCTTCTCTACGGAGCCCTTTTGGGAATGGCGGCCTATGGTACCTATGACATTACCAACCTCGCCACGCTGAAAAACTGGCCGGTGATCGTGACCGTTGTGGATCTGGCCTGGGGAACGTTTGTGACCGCATTGTCGGCTGGCGGCGGCTATCTGGCCGTGAGACTGCTCGCCGCGGCCCCTGTGTGAGCCGAATATGACACAGAACATGACATTAGAGCCAGTTCATTAGTAAATTAGCAATAATTTAATCATTAGGGCGTTACCTGACCTTACGTGATGCAAAAGTCAGGGACAAGCTATGGCACGGGGAACTTACCTCTCTGAAGTCGGGTCTAATGTTTATAACACACGAAACGAACGCTACGCGGTCAAACGGGATGGCGCAGATTTATGTGGTTATGCCCGGTTTACAGGGGGTTCGTGTCAAGAATTGCCAGCTTGTCGACATTTGTCTGGATGGAGCGGGAATCCGGGTTTCCGATACGATCGGTCTGCCTCAGCACTATTATCTCAAGATTGCGGGCATTGAAGACCGTTTTCCCTGTGCCGAGATCTATCGCAAGGATGACCGGATCAGTGTCAGGTTCATTGTACCGATGGACCCGAAGATCCTGCGTGAGCTGATCCGGTCGAATTTCCTGTCCGGCGGTGCCCTGAAACCGATAGCTGGTACTGCAGGCAAAACAGGAAATCGCTGAACCTGCTGATGACAGTTGCTTTCTTTTCCTGTTTGCGGTCTGCGGCTTCATGCAGGGCATGCCTGCCACAGGCCATGCCGTTGTCAACAGGAGTCGAGAACCTGACACAATCCGGCGAAAATCGGTGCCAATGCCGGACATCGGTAAAATCTGATCGACTTTGTTGAAATGAATGCAACATGTTTTCCGCATTCTGCCGCTGAAGCCGATTGACCGGGGACCAGACATGCAGAACGGCACTTATCTTTCCGACATAAAGTCGGAATTGTACGACAATCGCAAGGAACGCTTTGCAGCCAATCGCATGGCGCAGCTTTTGATTGTTCTGCCAGGGCTTTCGGGTCTCAAGACCAAGAACTGCCAGCTCATTGATGTCTGTCTGGATGGCGCAGGGTTCAAGGTTCCTGACACAATCGGCCTGCCGCAGCATTATTACGTCAAGATTGCAGGCATTGCAGAACGCATAGGATGTGCGGAAATCAATCGCAATGGTGACAGGATCGGTGTCAAATTTCTGGTGCCGCTCCAGCCAGGGGCCTTGCGTGAAATTGTCCGCTCGGACTTCCTGTCCGGCGGTGGTGTGGGCACGGCTCCGGGCAAGCCTGTGCGGAACTGATTACGGCTTGCCAGAACAGCAATTTTTCCTATTGTAGCGCCGATCCTATTGCGCCAGGAAGACCTATGCCCGGATTTTGCCGTTTTACGCCCCTGATTTCGTCCCTGCCCGCCACGATCCCGTTTGTCGGGCCGGAAGCCATCGAACGCCAGCGCGGGCTGAAGGTGGAAGCGCGCATCGGGGCCAATGAAAACGGCTTTGGACCGGCACCCTCCGTGCTGGCGGCCATCAAGGATGCCGCATCCTCGACCTGGAAATATACAGACCCTGAAAATTTCGCGTTGCGCGAGGCCATTGCCGCAAATCTCGGGCTTTCTGCCGCCAACATCAATGTCGGCGAAGGCATTGACGGGCTTTTGGGCCAGATTGTGCGCCTGGTGATTGAGCCTGGCATGCCGGTTGTGACCTCGCTCGGCGGCTACCCTACTTTCAATTATCATGTCACCGGCCATGGCGGACGGCTTGTGAGCGTTCCCTATCAAGGCGCGCATGAGGATCTGGACGGCTTGCTGGCCGCTGTCCGGCGCGAAAATGCACCGCTGGTGTATTTTGCCAATCCTGACAATCCCATGGGAAGCTGGCACGAAGCGGACGATGTGATCCGGTTTGCCAGAAGTGTGCCGGATACCTGCCTTCTGATCCTGGACGAGGCCTATTGCGAAACAGGGCCAGCCTCCAGTCTTCCTGCCCATGATGCGTTTCTGGACAGGCCCAATATTCTGCGCACACGCACCTTTTCCAAAGCCTATGGGCTTGCCGGAGCACGCATTGGCTATGTTACCGGAGCTGCGGGTACCGTTTCAGCCTTCGACAAGATCCGCAACCATTTCGGCCTGAACCGGATTGGCGTTGCAGCCGCCATTGCCGCCCTGAAAGACCGCACCTACCTGGAAGAGGTCATCGGCAAGATCAGCGCGGCCCGCAACACCCTTGCACAGATTGCCCGGGACAATGGTTTGCAGCCCATGCCCTCGGCCACCAATTTTGTAACGATGGATTGCGGGCGTGACGGGGTGCATGCGCGGGCGATTGTCGACGGGCTGATGGAACATGGCGTGTTCATTCGCATGCCTGGTGTTGCGCCGCTCAATCGCTGCATCCGGGTCAGCGTTGGCCCCGAGGACGATATGGCGCTGTTTGCGCGGGCGCTGCCGGAGGTTCTGGAAAAACAGGGTTGAAACCGTGTTGCAGTACGCAAAAACCGCGCCAGCGGCTTGTCGCTGGTCGCGGTTGATTTTTTCCGGTCATGGATCGACCCTTGCATGTGTAGCGTCCCCTTGAACAGGGATCTCGTTTTTGCTTGCCGGCCGGCATTTCTGCCGGAATCTGTTGCAGAGGCGCAGATGGAACTGGCCATCATTTTTCATTGTTGTTTTTGTTATGGAATGATGGTTTCCCGCCTGATACTCTCCCTGATCCGTATCAGTGCATTGTCATCCATTCGCGCGCCGCGCGCAGGGCCTGAGCCAGCTCCGTCTTCGACATCGAGGCCGAAAGGTCGGAACGCAGGGCCGCTGCCCGGTCAGACCCCTTGATGGCTGCGATATTGAGCCACTTGTGGGCGGAAACCAGATCCATTTCGCAACCGCGACCGGTGGCGTACATCAGACCCATTTCACAGAAAGTGTCAGCGCGGGCTTCTGCGCCCAGTGTATTCATTTCAGATGCTTCCAGACGTGCCATTGTAGATGTCCCTTTTGCCTGTTGTCTGTTTTATTGCACTTCTTTTCGTCTCGCCTTCTTCGGGCTTCCCGTTTTCAACCGGTTCCTCTTGGAGTGAACTTCAGTCTTTTTCGGGTCTGGCAAGGTTTAATTCCCTGCTCTCTTGATGATTTGAGTATGCCGCAAGCAATTGAACATGCGCTTAAAATCCATGTTTAACAACAAACCAACAAAATCAGAATGAAATGTAAATTTCAAATTCTGTTAAACATGGGATTCCTTGCATATTAAGGATTTTTACGCCGGATTTACAGAAAATTCATTTTTGAAAATTTACCCTTTGCTAACCAGGCCAAACAGTCGCCATTTTTGTTTCTGAATTTTCCACCGGCTTTTTCCCTCTCCTTTTAGAAAAACCCTCCCGAAACCATTGCAAAAGTGCAAAGCACTGCGGCTGAAAGGCAAATCGTCTGTTATGCTTGCGTGATGTCGCAACCCGGCTCGACAATCCGTCCGCTTTTTGTCAAGAGTGAGAAAAAGGTGAGGGAGACATATTGATGAGTGAAGCACTGCCAGAACGCGAAAGCATGGAATTTGATGTGGTGATTGTTGGCGCTGGCCCTGCTGGCCTGTCTGCCGCCATTCGTCTCAAACAGATCAATCCTGATCTTTCTGTCGTCGTGCTGGAAAAGGGCGGCGAGGTGGGAGCCCATATCCTGTCGGGTGCCGTTGTTGATCCTGTCGGTATTGACAGGTTGCTGCCGGGCTGGCGTGAAGAGGCAGGCCACCCGTTCAAAACCGGGGTCAAGGCCGACCATTTCCTGTTTCTGGGGCCTGCAGGCTCTGTCCGCCTGCCCAATTTTCTCATGCCGCCGCTGATGAACAATCACGGCAACTATATTGTGTCGCTGGGCAATGTCTGTCGCTGGCTGGGTGACAAGGCAACGGAACTGGGTGTGGAAATCTATCCCGGTTTTGCCGCGACCGAAGTGCTCTATAATGACGAAGGTGCGGTCATTGGTGTTGCCACGGGCGACATGGGCATTGGCCGTGATGGCGAACCGAGCGGCAACTATGCCCGCGGCATGGCACTGACGGGCAAATATGTGCTGATAGGCGAAGGTGTTCGCGGATCGCTTGCCAAGCAGCTGATAGCGAAATTCAAGCTGGACGAAGGCCGTGAGCCGGGCAAATTCGGCATCGGCATCAAGGAACTGTGGCAGGTCAAGCCCGAGAACCACAAGCAGGGTCTGGTGCAGCATTCCTTCGGCTGGCCGCTGGACATGAAAACGGGCGGCGGCTCGTTCCTCTATCATCTCGAAGACAATCTGGTGGCGGTCGGTTTCGTCATCCACCTCAACTACAAGAATCCCTACCTGTTTCCGTTTGAAGAATTCCAGCGTTTCAAGACACATCCTGCCATTCGCGACACCTTTGAAGGCGGCAAACGGCTGTCATATGGTGCCCGCGCCATTACCGAGGGCGGATACCAGTCGGTGCCGAAACTCTCCTTCCCGGGCGGAGCGCTGATCGGCTGTTCCGCCGGTCTTGTCAATGTGCCGCGCATCAAGGGCAGTCACAATGCCGTTTTGTCCGGCATGCTGGCCGCAGACGCCATTGCCGCGCGCATTGCCAGGGGTCAGGCCAATGACGAGCCTGTCGAGATCGAAAAGGAATGGCGCAAGGGCGATATCGGCAGGGATCTGAAAAAGGTCCGCAACGTCAAGCCCTTGTGGTCACGCTTCGGCACGGTTGCCGGCATTGGCCTCGGTGCCCTCGACATGTGGACCAACACCCTGTTTGGCGCATCCTTCTTCGGCACGCTGAAACATGGCAAGACAGATGCCGCATCGCTGGAACCCGCCGCAAAGCACAGGAAGATCGACTATCCAAAACCCGACGGTATTTTGACCTTTGACCGCCTGTCCTCGGTATTCCTGTCCAATACCAATCACGAGGAAGACCAGCCGGTCCACCTGCAGGTCAAGGATACGGACCTGCAAAGGACATCCGAGCATGATGTTTTTGCCGGTCCCTCCACGCGCTACTGTCCGGCTGGTGTTTATGAATGGGTGGAGAAGGATGGCAAGGATGTGTTCGTCATCAACGCCCAGAACTGCGTGCATTGCAAAACCTGCGATATCAAGGATCCGAACCAGAATATCAACTGGGTACCGCCGCAGGGGGGCGAAGGGCCGGTTTACGGCAATATGTGATGGCGACAGTGAAATCCTCTTTTGAACATTCGCAGCCCATTGCCGCCAGGAGAGGACACTATCCGTGCCATCCGGTGGCGAAAGCCAAAGCCCTGATGACGTTAAGCTTTCGGCATCGATATTAACGCATGGTTAACCATAATTCCCTAAGCTTTGGAACAGAACCAAATCCTGGGGAGTTTCATGATCACGATTTCGCGGCGCAGCTTTATCATCGGCCTGTCAGCCTGTCTGACCGGCTGCACAACCAACTATGCTGTTGACAGGGCGAACTATGCCTCCAGGCCGGATGAGCCGCATCCCCTTCCGGCCATTGCACTTGACAAGCTGAAGCCGGAATTGCGCCGCGCCGAGGTCGATTTCACCACATCCGAACCGGTGGGCACCGTTGTTGTCGACACGCCTGCCCGGCGTCTTTATCTCGTTCAACCGGACGGAAAGGCTGTTCGCTATGCCGTCAGTGTCGGCCGGGAAGGTCTGGAACTGCGCGGAAACGCCATCATCGGGCGTAAAGCCGAATGGCCCTCCTGGACACCTACGGCCAACATGATCCAGCGCGATCCGGAAAAGAACCGCAAATATGCCGGTGGTGTGCCGGGTGGTCTTAACAATCCGCTGGGTGCCCGCGCCATGTATCTCTATCGCGGTGGCAACGACATCCATTTCCGCATCCACGGCACCAATCAGCCCCAATCTATCGGTTATGCCATGTCATCCGGTTGCGTCCGCATGCTCAACCACGATGTGATCGACCTCTATTCCAGGGTCAATGTCGGAGACAGGGTTGTGGTTCTGCAGGCCTGACCAAACTTCCCGGCAAACAAGCAGACACGCCGCCAGGGCAAAACACGTTTCACTGAAACGCCGTCTCGAAAAAGCTTCCGAGCTTGCGGGAATGCAGCTTTTCCGGCGGCATGGAAGCCAATTTTTGTACGGCGCGGATGCCGATCTGCAAATTCTGGCTGGAATGCCTTTCACTGGGACGCAACACGAAGGCTGAACGAGATTGTCATGCCATTCCTTTTGACGGTATGATCTGTCTCCCGGCGCTTGAAAAACCCAACAGACAGGTTATTATGGCGTATGGTTGTTGTTCATCGCGCCTTTGGTTTCCGGTTTGTCATCTATACACAGGATCATGAACCCGCCCATGTTCACATTACCGGCTCCGGGCAGGCAAAAATCAATCTTTCGGGCGCGGATGGCGAACCGGAACTGGTCTATTGCATAGGCATAAAGGCTTCGGATATGCGCAGGATCATGAACGAAGTTACCAAACAGCAACTGCGGATGATAACAGAATGGAACAGGATTCATGGCTGATCTAACAGACGATATGCTGGTAAAGGCCGCCGGGCGCGGTGAGGCCCTGGTGCAATCAGGGCCGCGGGCTGTTTCGGCACGTTACGATATACAGAGCGGGCGCATCGTCCTCGAACTGACGAATGGATGCGCCTATGCATTCCCGTTCATAAAGGTGGAGGATCTGCAAGGAGCCAGTCCGTCAGACCTTGAACAGGTTGAAGTGGACGGCATGGGCTTCAATCTGCACTGGCCGGCCCTCGACGTTGATCTCTTCGTGCCATCCCTCGTTTCAGGTATTTTCGGTACAAAGAAATGGATGGCGCAGGAGCTTGCCCGTATCGCCGGAAAAACCTCAAGCCCTGCAAAAGCCACAGCCGCCCGCCTCAACGGTGTCAAGGGCGGCAGGCCGAAGAAATCCGCGTGAGCCTACTGAAACGCCGTCTCGAAAAAGCTTCTGAGCTTGCGGGAATGCAGTTTTTCCGGCGGCATGGAGGCGAGTTTTTGCACGGCGCGGATGCCGATCTGCAAATGCTGGCTCACCTGCGTCTTGTAGAAAGCCGTTGCCATGCCGGGCAGTTTCAGTTCGCCATGCAGCGGCTTGTCGGATACACAAAGCAGCGTACCGTAAGGAACCCGGAAGCGGAAACCATTGGCGGCAATAGTGGCAGATTCCATATCCAGCGCAATGGCGCGGCTCTGTGACAGGCGCTTGACCGGACCGCGCTGGTCGCGCAGTTCCCAGTTGCGGTTGTCAATGGTGGCGACCGTGCCGGTGCGCATGATGCGCTTCAGCTCGAAACCCTCGTATCCGGTGATTTCCTCCACGGCATCTTCCAGCGCCAGTTGCACTTCCGAGAGAGCCGGGATCGGCACCCAGACCGGCAGGTCATCATCCAGAACATGGTCCTCGCGCACATAGGCATGGGCCAGAACATAATCGCCCAGACGCTGGCTGTTGCGCAGACCGGCGCAATGGCCCAGCATCAGCCAGGCATGCGGACGCAACACGGCCACGTGATCGGTAATGGTTTTGGCATTGGAGGGGCCAACGCCGATATTGACCATGGTAATGCCCGCATGCCCGTTTTTCTTCAGGTGATAGGCCGGCATTTGCGGAATGCGGCCAAAGGGCTCATGCGGCTCCGGCGTTGATTTGCCTGCCAGCGTGACAACATTTCCCGGTTCTACGAATTCCGTGTAGCCGCCACCTCCATCCGCCATCAGCTTTCTGGCCCAGGTGCAGAATTCGTCCATATAGAACTGGTAGTTGGTAAACAGCACGAAATTCTGGAAATGCGCGGCATTTGTTGCCGTGTAATGGCTCAACCGCGCCAGCGAATAATCGACCCGCTGTGCGGTGAAGGCCGAGAGCGGGGATGGCTGGCCGGGTGCGGGCTCATATTCGCCATTGGCAATTTCATCATCGGTTGTTGAAAGATCAGGCGTGTCAAATATATCGCGCAGGGGAATGTCGATATTGGCCGCTGCCGAAGCTTCCACATAGGCCCCCTCGCCAAAGGCGAAATGCAATGGAACGGGCGTGGCGGATTCCGAAACGATGACCGGCACATTGTGGTTGCGTAACAGCAGCGAAAGCTGGTCGATCAAATAATGGCGAAAGAGTTTCGGGCGCGTGATGGTGGTTGTGTAAACACCCGGCGCTGTCACATGCCCGTAGGACAGCCGGGAATCGGCATGGCCAAAGCTGCTGGTTTCAATGCTGACCTGCGGGTAAAATGCGCGATAGCGGTGATCGAGTGTTTCTCCCTGCCCCAGGGCGGCAAAGGCAATCACACAGGAATTTTCGTGTTGCGCTCATAAAGCGCTTCCAGCGCATCGACAGCCTGTTCGGCATTATCGAAACTCTGCGGCTGGCAGGGCTCGGTGTGAAACATGGGAAAAAGGCGCGGAAAGGATTCGTTTTGTCATGCGGCATTATAGTCGGATGTATTTGACAGGCAAACAACAAAGCGGCAATCAAAACGAAATTATTTCGCTATTTGTATCCTGATGAAAAACGAAGGACTGCACTTCCCTTCCTGTCATCGAGATCTGGTACAAGCCAAACAGCCGCAGCGGGAAGCACGCAGGCGAACAGCGGTTCAGCCTTCAGGGTCAGAGTGACGCGTGTGCACAATGGCGATACACTCTGAAGACAATGGGCAGATGCGCTTGCCAAAGGTCTTGCGCGGTGCATTGTTGACGATAGCGGAAAACCCAAGGGCAAAAACAACAAAAAATCAGAAAGATCATGGTCATTCGGCTGATGGGCAGGGTCCATTGTCGTATCCTCGTTTCCGGGTCCAGTGTGCCCGTGTGCCTGTAATGGCGACTGTTTTGCCATAGCTTGCCTGAACGCATGCTGACAGGCAAATTCATCTGGCGTTCAGAATGGACCTTGAACGCCACCCCAAAATGCCTACCTGTTTTGAACAGACGCAATCATGACATGGAGACACCCGTGACCGCACCTATCGCGCCTTTACTACTGGCCGACCCCGAATGGCTGGAAAATTTCCATCATGCTGGAGGAGCTGGGTGTGCCTTACGAGGTGAACTACATCAATATCGGCAAGGGCGAGCAATTTGCCGAGGAATTTCTGGCGATTGCGCCCAACAACCGCATGCCTGCGATTATTGATCCGGATGGTCCGGGCGGAAAGCCGATTTCCGTGTTTGAATCCGGTGCCATCCTGCAATATCTGGGCCGAAAATTCGGAAAATTCTATCCGGAGGATGAACGCCAGCGGGTGGAAGTGGACCAGTGGCTGTTCTGGCAGATGGGCGGGCTGGGGCCAATGGCCGGCCAGGCGCATCATTTCCGCCAATATGCGCCTGAGACAGTTCCCTATGCCATTGAACGCTACACGAAAGAGTGCAACCGCCTCTACGGCGTTCTGAACAAGCGCCTGGCCGACCGTGACTATATTGCCGGGGCCTATTCCATTGCCGATATGGCCTGCATTGGCTGGATCAGGCCCTATCATAACCAGGGACAGGATATCACCCATTTTCCGCATCTGCATCAATGGTTTGACCGTGTCATGGCGCGGGAGGCCGTTATTGCCGGCATGCGGCTGGGCGAAGAACACCGCAGCAACCTGTCGGAAGACAAGGAAGCCCGGAAGGTTTTGTTCGGGCAGACCGCGCGTTGATCTTCAGGACGTTCCGCCGGACCGGTTTTGTCCCGGTCCGGCGGCATTCAGAGTTTACTGGCGCTTCAGATCGGCGCTCTTGCAGATCAGGCCACCCAGAACACAGCCTGCGAGGCTCAGCGTGTCACCGGAAACCGATGCCTTGCCGGAATAGGTCTTGCCTTCATCCAGAACGATGACCTCGCCCTTGTACTTGCCGCCGGAACCCGACATGCAGCCAATCGACTGCCCCTTGTATTCGTTGTTCAACACCGTGCCGCAATATTTGTCGCCACCGGTGGAAGCATATTTTATGATCGTGCCATTGTCACGCTTCCAGGTGCCTTCCAGCGGATCGGCGGCCATCGCCACGGTTGATCCCAGCATGGCAACAGCCAGCGTTGCGTAAAGCCATTTTTTCATTCGTTCCTCCTGCCAAAACAAACTGACAGCGCCCCCCGCCGCCGGATGCGTTTATATCTTACGCGCACGTAAAGGTAAAGTGGCGTCACTCCAAGCTCGTCAATTTTTGACTTTATGGAAAGCTGCAACCACCCTTGCCATCCCGCCTGCCCTGTGGCATGAGGCGCGCCTGCTGCTTTTAAAACATCATTTCCTTTCATTGTCCTGTTTTCAGCCGGAGGCATTTTCATGGCACACGCATCCGGGTCGGCACTTGCCCCGGCATTGGGCCTTGCACTGGGGCTGGATTTCGGCACGACCAATACGGTGATGGCCACACAGCATGGCAATGGCACCCGCTCCATGGCGTTTGACAGCAAGGCCGGACAGGCCGACAGCATGCGCACCTGCCTGTCCTTCATGAAGCATAAAACCCTTGGTGCGCAGGCCCTGCAGGTGGAGGCAGGTGCTGCTGCCATCCGCGAATTTATCGACAATCCGGGCGATTGCCGGTTTTTGCAGTCGATCAAGACCTTTGCCGCCAGTTCCGTGTTTCAGGGAACACTGATTTATGCGCGACGGCATGAATTTGAGGATCTGATGGAGATTTTCCTGCGGCGGCTGGCAACCTATGCCGGGGACGGCTGGCAGGCGGACTGGTCCCGTGTCGTTGTCGGCAGGCCGGTGCGCTTTGCCGGCAGCAACCCCGACGAGGCGCTGGCGCTGGAACGTTATCAGCGGGCTTTGGACCGGTTTGGTTTTCCGCAGGTGCATTTTGTCTATGAGCCTGTGGCGGCCGCCTTTTATTTCGCGCAAGGGCTCAAGCGCGATGCCACGGTTCTGGTGGCCGATTTTGGCGGCGGCACGACCGACTATTCGCTCATCCGGTTCGAGACCAAGGCCGGACGGCTGACGGCCACACCCATCGGCCATTCCGGTATCGGCATTGCCGGTGATCATTTCGATTTTCGCATCATCGACAATGTCGTCTCGCCGCAGATCGGCAAGGGCAGCTATTTCAAGAGTTTTGACAAGCTTTTGGAAGTGCCGTCCAACTATTATGCCAATTTCGGGCGCTGGAACCAGCTTTCCATCTTCAAGACCCTGAAAGATTTCACCGAACTGAAGGCTCTGGTGCGTTCCAGCCTGGAGCCCGAAAAGCTGGAAGCCTTTGTGGACCTGATAGACCATGATGAGGGCTATCCGCTCTATCAGGCGGTTTCGGCCACCAAGATGCGCCTCAGCCAGGAGGAGGAAACCGAATTCTATTTTGCGCCGCTGGGGGAAAGCAGCAGGCGCCGCGTGAAGCGCCAGGATTTCGACATCTGGATTTCCGGGGATCTGGCCGGGATTGAAGGCGCACTCGATGATATTCTGGCCAGGACCCGTACGCAGGCCGGTGACATTGACAAGGTGTTTCTCACCGGCGGTACATCCTTTGTGCCTGCCGTGCGCAAAATCTTTGAAAACCGGTTTGACCGTGACCGGATCGAAAGCGGCGGCGAGCTTCTGTCCATTGCCCATGGTCTGGCATTGATCGGTGCGCGCGATGATATTGACCTTTGGACCGCGCAGCCGGAAACCGCAAAAGCATGACTGCCCCTTGTGGAGCCATCCTTCGTTCCTGTAGACTTCGCGCATGACCACCCTATCGCAGATGACAGCGCAGGAACTGGCCGCCCTTTCGTATTTCTATGCGGAAGCGGGTGTCGGCTGGCTGCTGGAAGATGCGCCGGTGGACCGGTTCGACGAATTTGCAGCCATGCAAAAAGCGCGAGCACCCATTCCGGCAGCACAAACTTCGCCTGAAAAACAGGCAAAAAACCGACCTGTGTCCGCCCGCATGACAGAACCGGCTGCTTCCGGCCCTGCTGTAGCGATGCCGGACGAGCAGGCCGCAGAGCTTGCACGGGCCGCAGCCAATGCCGCCGTTGATTTTGACAGCCTCAAGCATGCGCTTGAGACGTTTACCGGCTGCAATCTGAAGAACGGTGCCAGGAGCACGATCTTTGCCAGCGGAGCCTTGTCCAGCAAGACCATGGTTATCGGCCCCATGCCCAATGCCGATGACGACCGGGAGGGTATCGCCTTTTCAGGACGACACGGCCAGATGCTGGACCGCATGCTTGAGGCTATCGGACTTGGCCGCGAAACCGTGCTGCTGACACAGGTGATTGCCTGGAGACCGCCGGGAAACCGCGCGCCGCACGCCGCCGAGATAGAGATTTGCCGCCCCTTCATCGAAAGGCAGATCCTCCTCGCGCAGCCCGAACGCATTCTGCTTCTGGGCAATTTTGCCGCACGTTTCTTTTTCGGTGGCACAGAAAATATCCAGACATTGCGCGGAAAGTGGCGCAATATCGACGTTCAGGGGCAATCCTTTCCCGCATTGCCAACCTTGCATCCACAGGATCTGGCAACCGCTCCGGTCAGCAAGCGACTGGTCTGGCAGGATCTTTTGCTGTTTCAGCACCATTTGAAAAGGGAATGAACAGGCCGGAAACGAATATTATGAATAAAGTGTGAATCAAGGCATGCGCATTGCGCATAACAGACACCCATCACGGTGCATTGCAGAATCGATGTTGCGATGCGATATCCATGCTGTCTCGGGAGGAATACCAGACAGGAATTTGATGATGAACCAGAATATGAAACCAACGCATTCCGGATTTGAAACCCTCCGGCTGGCAGGGCGCACACTCCAGAACTCGGGCTTCCACCGTTTTGGCTCTGCCACGAATGAACAGCTCACAGCACGCGGATATGCCGGTGCTGTTCGTCCTTCACAGATTTTCTCAGACTTTGTACAGCGCTGAAACAGCCAGAAAGGAGAATGCCATGAATACCATTCTGCATCCTGTTTCGGCACTTCGTGATGTTGCGCAAACATTGCGTACGGCTGTGTGTGCAGCCGAACAGTATTCCATGCTTCGTGTGCGCAACAAAAGCGGATTGAAGCTTTCGACAAGTGAGCGCCTGTTGATGCCATAAGGCATGTTCACCAAAGCGTGTTGCGATCTTCCGGATTCGATTGCCACGCTTCAGGTCTTTGTTTTCAAGCATGTCGCGCAAAACCGCTGCACACTTTTGCACTACATGCTTTATTGGTCATATCGCGCCACGCCCTGTCGTTCACGACGGGGCGTGTTTTGCATTATAAGACCAGAAATAAACTCCAAAGTCCGGGAGAATATCATGTTTGGCAGTTTGGCGTCGGTTGCCAGTTTGATCTTGTCCACCCTGCTGCTGATGCTCGGTTTCGGGGTCGCAAGCTATGAAATTCAGGTGCGTGCCGTCATCGAGGGCTGGTCGACGCTTGATGTCGCCATTATCAGCACGGGTTATACCATCGGCTTTACCCTGTCCTGTATTGTCACACCCAAGCTGGTGCTGCGTGTCGGCCATGTGCGGGCCTTTGCAGCGGTTGTCACGTTTCTGACTGTGGCTATCCTGTCCTGCGCAATCATCGTGGACTGGCGCGCCTGGGCCGTGTTCCGCTTCCTGTCCGGCTTTGGTATTTCCGGTTGCTATCTCATCATCGAGAGCTGGCTGAATGAAAAGGCCACCAACGAGAATCGTGGTTCGCTGTTTTCCATCTATATGGTCACCACCATGGTCGGTGTTATTGGCGGGCAATATCTTGTGCCGCTGGGTGACCCTGCAAAGGCCGAGCTTTTCATTCTCAGCGCAATCCTGTTTGCCCTTGGCCTGCTGCCGACTGTCCTGTCCAGGGCCCAGTCGCCTGCAGCGATCAGTGAAGCACGGTTCAATGTGCCGTTGCTATATCGCCGGTCACCGGTGGCTGTTATCGGTGCCCTGCTGTCCGGGGCCACCTCCGGGGCCTGGCTTGGCCTCGGCGGTCTCTATGCACAGCGGATCGCGCTTTCCACAACGGATGGCGCAACCCTTCTGGCCGCGGTCGCATTGGGTGGTGCCCTGTCGCAAATTCCGCTTGGCCGGGCTTCGGACCGGATGGACCGCCGCATTGTCATGGTGTTTTGCGGGGTTATCGGTGCCCTGGCATCGCTGGCCATTGCCCTGCATACAGGCTATGCCTTCCCTGTTCTGCTGGTCCTGGCCTTTGTCATGGGCATCGCCATGTTCCCGATTTACAGCCTCAATGTCGCCCATGCCAATGATCGCGCCGAAGCCCATGAATATGTAGAGGTTTCCGGTGGCATGATGATCCTTTACGGATTTGGCACCATTTCCGGTCCCATCCTTGCCGGACTGGCCATGGAACATACGGGTCCATCAGCACTGTTCTGGTTCTTTGCCGTGCTGTTTGCCGCCTATGCCACCTATGCCGGCTGGCGCATGATGCACAGGGAAGGCATTGCCGGTCCTGACGGGAAAACCGGTTTTGAAGTGATGACATCGCCACGCCGCAGCCATGAGCAGGGCGAGTGAACGACACCGTGCAAATCCGGGATCAACCCTGCGGGGTGACCAGGCGGCGGGCAGCCCTGCGTTTCAGGCCCAGCTTTCGTTCGCGATAGATGATGAAAATGCCTGAGGCAATGACAATGCCGGTGCCCGCCAGCATCATGAAGGTCGGGACTTCACCAAACATGTACCAGGCAATGATCAGCCCCAGAATGATCGACGTATATTCAAACGGCGCAATGGTGGAGACATCGGCATGCCTGTAGCTTTCCGTCAGCAGGATCTGGGCGACGCCACCGCAAAAGCCCGAAGCAATGAGAAGACCTGTATCGGTCCAAGAGATGGCACTCCAGCCGAATGGTACGGTTGCCAGCGAGAAGAACGAGGCCGACAGCGAAAAATACAGAACAATCGTATGGGTCTTTTCCGTCTGAACCAGCTTGCGAACCAGGATCATGGCCAATGCTCCCAGCGCGGCCGAAATGATGACCGCCAGTGCTCCCCAGGCCTCCCCCGCGCCCAGGGTTCCATGTTCCAGCAGCGTCAGCTTTGGCCATGAAATGATCATGACGCCCGCCAGGCCGACAAGAACCGCCGTCCAGCGATACAGCCGCACTGTCTCTTTCAGGAAAACCGCAGCCAGTATGACGGCTATCAGCGGCATGGCATAACCGATGGCAATAGCTTCCGGCAAGGGCAGATGAACAAGCCCGTAAAAACCAAAACTCATGGCGACGATCCCGATAAAGCCGCGCGCCAGATGACCTGGAATGTTCTTCGTTGCAAAAGCTGTCGTGAGGTCTCGCGTCCAGGCAAGATAGGCCAGGATTGGCACCATCGCGAAGGCAGAGCGGAAAAATGTAATTTGCCCTGTGGCTATTCCACTGCCGACCGCCTTGATACAGGTGGACATGCACAGAAAAACAACCACCGAAGCAATCTTCAGGAAAATACCCCGCCAAAGGCTTTCGGAGACCGGCAAGTCATCATTTTCAGGCATTTCATGCTCAATTTCAAAAATAAATGTCGTGATTTGAAAAAGATTTTAACGCAACAAGAGTGTCAGTATAACCCCGTTTTTGAATAAATTTCTGTCGCAAGACAATCATTTGCACAAAACATAAGCAAAATTGCATTTTATGATAGCGCGCATGATGCACGCACCCCAAGGCAAGTATTCAAATTAGATAATTCTAACTTTAAATTGTTAATTCTAAAGTAATATTCCGTTCATAACAATTTCATGTGCGTCTTTTTCCAGCCCCTGCAAGACGCGATTTCAGTGCATCTGATTCTGCCGGAGTATGAAAATGGAACAAGCGGTTACGAATACGCAAAAGATGAATGCATTTCCTGCTTCCCCGCGGGCCATGCGGTTTCTGACAGAATCGATCAGGCTGGCTCTCACGGATTTCAACTCCGACAACACGCATGTGGTCAAACAAATCCGCCTCCTGGCCATCAATGCCCTGATCGAGGCGGCAAGGGCGGGTGAAACAGGCAAGGGGTTCGCCGTTGTTGCAGGAGAAGTCCAGCGGCTTGCAGAGCAGTCCACCGTCGTTGCCAGCCGGTTTCAGGAACAGGTTCTGCGTCGTGTCGATGTGACCAGATCCATGTCAGACCGGCTTGTTAGCGAAATGGAGGGCATACGCCTGTGTGATCTTGCGCTGTCCCTGGTCCAGCTGATCGTGCGCAACCTGTTCGAGCGCACAGCCGATGTGCGCTGGTGGGCAACGGACCCGTCCCTGTGGCAGGCGTTTGAAAACCCGTCCCCACAAAGTTTTGCCTATGCTGCATCGCGTCTGGGAGAGATCAACAAGTTCTATACGGTCTATCTCGATCTGGTTCTGACCGATACAAGGGGCAAGGTGGTTGCCAGTACCAATTCGCGTTATGCTTCCCGGCTGGCGGGTACGGATGTTTCGTCAGAAGACTGGTTTGCCAAGGCCCGCACCTGTCGCTCGGGCAATGATTACATCGTGGACCGGGTTCGCCCCAGTCCGCGGCATGACAACCGCCATGTTCTGGTTTATGGAACCGGCGTGCGCCGCAATGGCAAGCCGGACGGCGAGCTGCTCGGAACACTGGGCGTCTACTTTGACTGGCAGACACAGGGCCAGGCTATCGTGGAAACCGAAGCCAACCTTCCGCCCGCCATTGCACACAAGACGAAGGTCATGCTGCTGGACGAGACCGGAACCATCATTGCCGCATCGCATCCGGAACTGATCCTTTCGCAATTTACGCTGCAGAATCCCCAGAAACTGGCCCGCGGAAGCTATTATGATGCCGGCGGTGACATTGTGGCTTTTGCCCGCACACTTGGATACGAGGATTATGACGGGCTTGGCTGGCACGGGGTTGTTGTCCAGAAAACCGAAGATGAAAAAGACTTCCGTGATGCATTGACAATATAAACACTGCCATCACGGCAGGTTTTCCTAGTGGTTTGATTTCGACATTTGCATCCGTTCGCGGCACACTCGAGAGCAAATGTCGAAATCATAAAAACCACTAGCAAGACTATGATTCTAGTGGAATTTTTGAATTTGAAATTTGAGTTGAGAGGTCGCCGCTACCGGGACTCAAATGTCAAATTCATTCCACTAGGGCGTTTCCTTTTCAGGTTTTCCTGAATGACAGTGTCTGTGCCTGTATTTTGTTAAAACTTTAGCTTTCATTCAGAAATGAATGCAAAGATGGTGGAAATGCCCGGCATCGCAAAGAACAGGGCTCAGATATCAATCAGCAGGACGGACAATGCGCACAGAAAATGGTCAGGTCATTTATCTTTCGGATTACAGGCAAACTGACTTTATCCTCGAACGTGTGGACCTGACATTTGAACTGCATCCCACGGAAACCAAAGTTACGGCGAGAACGCTGTTTGTCCGGCGTGAGGGCACACCCCTTGACGCTCCCCTTGTGCTGGATGGTGACGAACTGACCATGACAGCGCTGCTGCTGGACGGGATCGAGGTGCCGCCGGAGCAATACCGGATCGATGGCAACCAGTTGATCATCGAAGACCTGCCCGGCACGGTGACTTTCGAGATTACCGTCGAAACGCTGATCAATCCCGAAAGCAATACAAAGCTGATGGGGCTCTACCGCACCAATGGCATCTACTGTACGCAATGCGAGGCCGAAGGCTTCCGCCGCATTACCTATTTTTATGACCGCCCGGATGTTCTGGCGCTCTATACGGTCAATATTATTGCTGACAAGAAAACGACACCGCTCCTGCTGTCAAACGGCAATTATCTCGGCGGTGCCGGCTATGGCGGAGACCTGCATTTTGCAGCCTGGTTTGATCCGCATCCCAAGCCTGCCTACCTGTTTGCGCTGGTTGCCGGCGACCTCGGTATGATTGAAGATCACTTCATCACCATGTCGGGGCGTGAAGTCGCACTGAAAATCTATGTCGAGCACGGCAAGGAAAACCGCGCCCATTATGCCATGGATGCACTGAAGCGGTCCATGAAATGGGACGAGGAGGTTTTTGGCCGTGAATATGATCTTGATATTTTCATGATCGTGGCAGTGTCGGATTTCAACATGGGGGCCATGGAAAACAAGGGGCTGAATGTCTTCAATGACAAATATGTCCTGGCCGATCCTGAAACCGCTACAGATGCCGATTATGCCAATATCGAGGCCATCATTGCGCATGAATATTTCCACAACTGGACCGGAAACCGCATCACGTGCCGCGACTGGTTCCAGCTTTGCCTGAAAGAAGGGCTCACGGTCTATCGCGATCATGAGTTTTCCGCAGACCAGCGCTCGCGTGCCGTCAAGCGTATCGCCGAAGTGCGCCACCTCAAGGCCGAGCAGTTTCCTGAAGATGCAGGACCGCTGGCCCATCCGGTTCGACCGACCCAGTTTCGCGAGATCAACAATTTCTACACGACGACGGTCTATGAAAAAGGTTCGGAAGTCACGGGCATGATTGCCACCCTGCTCGGCAGGGCCGGCTTCAAGAAGGGTATGGATCTCTATTTCGACCGCCATGACGGGCAGGCTGTGACGATTGAAGATTTCGTGACCTGCTTTGAAGACGCAACCGGTGCCGATCTTTCGCATTTTTCCCTGTGGTATCATCAGGCGGGTACGCCGCTGGTCAGCGTGTCGACGGCCTATGACCAGGCCAGCGGCACCTTTATCCTGGATCTGGAGCAAATGGTTCCGCCCACACCGGGCCAGACGGAAAAATTGCCCCTGCATATTCCGTTGCGCTTCGGACTTCTGTCCGGCGACGGCAGTGAATTCCGGCCTGCCGCCGTTACCGGTATCAATATCAGCGCCGATGTCCTGCATCTGACCGGGCGCAGCCACCGGATACAATTCACCGGCATTGGCTCCCGCCCTGTCCTGTCGTTGAACAGGGGCTTTTCCGCACCGGTCAATTTGCAGTTTGACCAGTCCAGGGCGGATCTGGCCCATATCGCCATGTATGAGACGGATCTGTTTGCCCGCTGGCAGGCGCTCAATGATCTGGCCATGTCAGACTTGACCCGGGCGGTTACGGATGTGCGCAACGGCCAGCCGGTTCAGGCCGCACCACAATTGATAGAGGCACTTTTGCGTGTTGCGGCTGACGAGACTGTTGAGATGGCCTTTCGCGCCCAGGTCCTGACGCTGCCGGGCGAAGCCGATATCGCCCGCGCCATGGGTGGCAACACCGATCCGGACGCGATCCTGGAGGCCCGCAAGGCCATTCTGGAGCAGATTGCCGTTGCCGGATCATCGCTTTTCACAGCCTTGTTCGAGACGCTCGCCTGTCATGGTGCATTTACGCCGGATGCGGCCAGTGCAGGTCGCAGGGCCTTGCGCAACACGGCGCTTTCCTGTCTCTCCCATGCAGAGCCGACACCTGACCTTGTCTGGCAGACCTTCCAGTCTGCCAATAACATGACGGACCTGAGCCAGGCGCTCACCATTCTGGCCCATCGTTTTCCCGATTCCGAAGAAGCCGCCCGCGCGCTGGCCCGGTTTGAGGAACGTTTCCGCAGCAATGCCCTTGTCATCGACAAGTGGTTCCATATTCAGGCAACCATCCCCGGTGAGACTGCCCTGGCACGGGTCGGGCACCTGATGACCAGCCCGCATTTTGTCAGTACCAACCCAAACCGTGTCCGGGCGCTCGTTGGCACTTTCGCCTTTTCCAACCCGACGGGCTTCAACCGCAAGGACGGTGCAGGCTACCATTTCCTCGCGCGGCAGGTTCTCGATATCGATCCGCGCAACCCTCAGCTTGCAGCCCGGATTCTCACCGCCATGCGCTCATGGCGCTCGCTGGAACCCGACCGGGCTAGCCAGGCACAGGCTGCACTGCAGACCATTGAACAGGCAGCGTCACTCTCCCGTGATGTTCAGGATATTGTCGAGCGCATGCTCCGCCCATAAATCTGTTGATCTTGCCGAACTTTCCTGAAAACGGCTTGCATTTTCATGCAGGCCGTTTTTTTTAAATCAGACTTGCCGTTACAAACCTCAGTCCTTCTCTCCTGATTTGTCAACGATTATAAATCCTTAAAAAAGAATGAAGATTACGCTGGACAAGGAGAATCACCTTTGATTCATTAGGGCAGATTCGCATGCAGGCGCATCGAATCACTTTTGAAACAAGGCAGGTGCATATGGCAGACGCGCATGGGGACAGCGCTTCCGGTGATCGGTTCAGGTTCAAATATCCTGGTTTTTCTGTCCGGGACAAAATGTTTGCCGACCATGTCCGGCGTATTGCCCGGCCATTGGCCCAAAAGCTGGCGCTTTCGGAGCTGCTGCTCAAGCGTTCGGTCCCCGTCCTGATTGTTGCATTTCTGATTGTGGTTGCCGCCGCCCGCTGGTTCGGTATTTATGTCGAGCGCGAGCGGATGGAAACATCAGCGCAGATGACCATTTCGTTGACCGATGCTGCCGTTCTGGCGGTCTTTTCCGATCAGTCCGGCCTGTTTTCTGACGGCAATCGTGCATCCGCAGAAACGCTTCTCAATACGCATCTGCCGGAATCCCGGCTGGAACCGGGTACGCTGGTGCTTCTCGTGCAGTCGACCGGAACAGTCTTTGCCGGGTCATCTGCCAGCCTGCATTACGTTGGCCTCAATATCCGCCAGTTCGCGCCGGAGGTTGATGCCTATGGCAACATGGACCAAAGCTCTGTGGTTCAGCAGGTCAGGATTGGCGGCATGAACCATTTCGCTTCGGTTTCCTGGCTGCCTGACCGGTCCGGTTTCATTATTGTTGCCTTGCCGCTGCAGGCCATGGACCGGATCTGGCGGGACGACGTCTCCCTGAATGTCACGCTGTTTGCCGGGATTTCCACAATTCTGCTCGTCATTCTCTATGCCTATTACGTGCAGGAAAAACGCGCCAGGGACGCTGACGAGGTGTTCCTGGAATCCAACCTGCGCGTGGAAACCGCGCTGTCGAGCGGCCGGTGCGGGCTTTGGGATTTCGATATGACCAACCGTCGCCTCTACTGGTCACGGTCGATGTATGAAATGCTTGGCATGCGCCCGCGTGACAACGTCCTGTCCTTTGGAGATGCTGCCCGCCTGATGCACCGTGCTGACAACAGCATCTATTCGCTGGCCCGTTCGCTGGCTGTCGGCCAGTCCAAACAGATGGACCAGGTTTTTCGCATGCGCCATGCCGATGGTCATTTCGTCTGGCTGCGGGCGCGGGCACAAATGGTCAAAACGGCGTCCGGCCGCTCCCATATGATCGGAATCGCCATGGACGTCACCGAACAGCACCGGCTGGCGCAGCGCTATGCCGAAGCTGACCAGCGCCTTGCAGATGCGATTGAATCCACATCCGAAGCTTTCGTCCTCTGGGACAAGAATGACCGTCTTGTCATGTGCAATACCCATTATCAGCAGGCCTATGGCCTGCCGGATGCTGTTCTTGTGCCCGGCACGGAAAAGTCCATGGTTTCGCATGCGGCAGCCCGTCCGGTCATCGAACGCCGGATCGCCGACCCCGACCGCTCCTCCCGGCACAGCCAGATGTCGGAGGTGCAGCTTGCCGATGGTCGCTGGCTGCAGATCAACGAACGGCGGACCCGTGACGGCGGTCTTGTGTCCGTTGGTACGGACATCACGGTTCTCAAGCGCCACCAGGATCGCCTGCGCGAGTCCGAACGCCGCCAGATGGCCACCATCGGAGACCTGTTTGCCTCACAGCAGACCCTGGAGCGCCAGAAGTCCGAACTGTCCGTCGCGAACCAGAAATACCTGGCAGAAAAAGAGCGTGCGGAAAATGCCAACCGGGCAAAGTCCGAGTTTCTGGCCAATATGTCCCATGAGCTTCGTACACCTCTCAATGCCATTCTGGGGTTTTCCGATATCCTGCGCAACGCCATGTTTGGACCGCTCGGCTCTGCAAAATATGATGAATATGCCAAGGACATCTTTGACAGCGGCAAGCATTTGCTGAACGTTATCAATGATATTCTTGATATGTCCAAAATTGAGGCCGGTCACATGCAGATCGATTTTGAAACCATCGACCTGGCTCCCCTCATCGAGGAGACCCTGCGTTTCACCTCGGTTCCGGCCACACAGAAAAACATCCGTGTCGATCAGACGGTGGCCACAGGCCTTACCATGCTGGGAGACCGCCGCGCCATGAAACAGGTTCTGCTCAATCTCCTGTCCAATTCTGTGAAGTTTACCGATGATGGCGGCGTCATCTGCCTGCGCGCCCGCAAGGTGGGCGGTGCTGTTATCCTCACCATCAAGGATACCGGTATCGGCATTCCCAAAGCCGCCATGCGCAAGATCGGCCAACCGTTTGAACAGGTTCAAAGCCAGTATGCCAAAAGCAAGGGCGGTTCGGGTCTGGGCCTGGCCATTTCCAGATCGCTGACCCATCTGCATGCCGGCAAGATGCGCATCTGCTCGGCAGAAGGCGTCGGCACGATGATTTCCATCCGTATTCCCGACCGGGGTTGCTGATCCGGCACGTATCCGCCTGTCAAACGGCGCGAACCACTTTCAGGAAAATCTTCCGCACAGCCCTGGAGAGACGGGCAATGTCGGCCTCCAGCATCCTGATATCCGGCATGTCGGCGGCACGGCATACCAGATCCAGGAGACCAACCGGTGCCTCTGCCGGATCAAAGGCACCATCAATGCACAGCCGCACAATCTGCGCAATATCGGTATAGATCGCCAGCGCCGCCAGAACAGTGTGCAGATCGTCGGGCTCCATCAGCAGCGGCCCCAGCGATTTCAGCACATCCGCCGTGCGGGTCTGGCGGGTTTGCCCAAGCGCTGCGCCTGAAGGTGCTGCCAGCGCCAGAACCTGCGCGATAAACTCGATATCCACCAGTCCGCCCGCCGTCAGCTTCAGATCCCATATGCCGGAAGGCGGTTTTTCCCGGTCCATCAGCAGTCGCATCTCCCTGGCCTCGCCTGCCACCCCGGAACGATCACGGGCCTGCCCCAGAATGTCGGCAAGGATGCGCTGTGCGTCCCTTGCCAGCGTTTCATCGCCACAGATCACCCGCGCCCGTGTCAATGCCATATGTTCCCAGACCCAGGCCTCTTCCTGCTGGTATTTTGCAAAAGCCCTGATCCTTGTTGCCACCGGCCCCTTGTTGCCGGATGGCCGCAGCCGCATATCCACCTCGTACAAAATCCCTTCCGCGGTCGGTGCCTGGAGGGCGGCCATCAGCCTCTGGGTTGTCCGGGTAAAATAGCGCACGGCGTCCAGCGGTTTTGTGCCATCCGATTCAGCGGCTTTGTCATCATGGTCATAGAGCAGGATCAGGTCGACATCCGACCCTGCCGTCATCTCATGGCTGCCCAGCTTGCCCATGCCCAGCACCACAACCCGGCCGCCCGGAAACCGGCCATGGGCGGTCCTGATCTCCTGCTGCACGGCCTTGAGCGCGGCGGCAATGATCAGGTCTGCCAGGTGCGTGAAGGCCGCTCCGGCCTGCACGCCGTTGATGGAGCCGGTCAGCAGCCTTATTCCGATCAGGAATTTCTGTTCGGATGCAATGATCCGCAGACGGTCGAGTGTCTCTTCATAATGCGTGCTGCCGGACAGGAACATGGCGATCCGGTCGGCCAGATAGTCGCGGGTTGGCAGTTCCACCAGCAGTCCCGGGTCCAGCATTCCGTCAAATACATGTGGCCGTGCGGCAATGATGGCGGCCAGCCTCGGTGCTGCCGACATGATGGTCACAATCAGGTGCAGCAGTGACGGATTGTTGCCCAGAAGCGAAAAGAGCTGGATACCGGCTGGCAGGCCGGACAGGAACTGGTCAAAGCGCAGCAGTGCCTCATCGGCCCTTTTGCTGGCACCGAATACCTGCAGAAGCTGCGGTGTCATTTCCGTCAGCCTTTCGCGCGCTTCCACCGATTGTGTTGCCCGGTAGCGGCCATAATGCCAGGTGCGAATGGTGCGGGATATATCGGAAGGCCGCGCAAATCCGAGTTTGGACAGCGTTTCCAGCGTATCGGGATCATCCTTCTGTCCGGTGAAAACCAGATTGCCTGTGCCGGTTGTCAGAACGGTTTCCTGCTCGAACAGCTGTGCGTAGCGCCGTTCCACCGCCTCCAGTTTCTGCTCCAGCGCCTTTGAAAAACCCCTGCTGTCGGCAAAGCCCGCCATCAGGGCAATCCGTTTCAGCCCGGCTTCGCTTTCGGGCAGTTGATGCGTCTGTTCATCATGCACCATCTGGAGGCGATGCTCGACATCGCGCAGGAACCAGTAGGCAGCGATCAGTTCATCACAGGTGGTCCGGTCAATCCAGTTTGCCTGCGCCAGCGCTTCCAGCATCGCCTCCGTCGGCTGCAGGCGCAGCGCCGGCAATCGCCCGCCCGCAATCAGTTGCTGGGTCTGCACAAAAAACTCGATCTCACGAATGCCACCGCGCCCCAGTTTCACATTATGGCCCTTGACGGCAATCATCCCGTGCCCCTTGTGGGCATGGATCTGGCGTTTGATCGAATGGATATCGGCAATGGCGGCATAGTCGAGATATTTGCGGAAAATAAACGGTGTCAGCTCTTTGAGGAAAGCCTCGCCCGCCGCCCTGTCTCCGCCAATCGTGCGGGCCTTGATATAGGCCGCCCGCTCCCAGTTCTGCCCGCGTCCCTCATAATAGAGAAGGGCCGCCTCCACCGGAATGGCCAGCGGCGTTGATCCCGGATCCGGCCGCAGCCGCAGGTCGGTCCGGAACACATAGCCATGCTCGGTCCGCTCCTGCAAAATCCGGATCAGCCGCCGCATCATGCGCGAGAAAACATCCGTCGCATCCGCCGGATCATCAACAATGCCTGCATCCGGCTCAAAAAACACAACCAGATCGATATCGGATGAGTAATTCAGTTCACGCGCGCCCAGCTTGCCCATGCCCAGTGCAAACAGGCCGGAGCCAAGGGATGGATTGTCGACATTCCCGAGCTTGATCCGGCCGCCTGCATGCGCCACCAGCAGCAGATGGTTCAGGCTGGCCGATACCGCAGCCTCCGCCATTTCACTCAGCCAGTATGTGGTTTCGCGAGCATCAAAAATCCGGGCAAGGTCGGCCAGCGCGACCATGAAAGCGACATCGCGTTTTGCCATCCGCAGCCCGGCCATGACGGTGGCTTCTGTTGCTGGCCCGTCCTGCCCTATCCACACTTTGCCAGCTTCTGCGATTACCGCCCGCAAGGTCTGCCGCAAGGGCTGTGTCAGGGCTTTTACCAGCGTTGCCGGGGCCAGTCGCGCCGTGTCCCGCAGATAGGGAGACAGGCTGAGAGCGGCGACCACAAAGTCCCTGAGCGCAGATTCTCCGGCCAGCATGGCGGCAATGGCTTCATGCTGCCTGGCCATATCTTTCAGGTCGGAGAGAACCGCGCGGCTTTCCGCCCTGTTGAGAGCGATGATCGTTCCGGCCCTGACTGCACCCAGACAGACATCTGCATCCGCCATACGTTCCCCCCGAACTTGCGTCCTGCAGCAACATTATGAGCTTTTCACCGGAAACACCATGGTCACCGTCAGCCCGGCATTCTCCTGCGCATCCGGGCTGGTGTCAGACAAGAGCAAGCGCCCCTTGTGCAAATCCATCACCGCCTTGACCAGCGCCAGGCCCAAACCTGTTCCGGGCTTGCTGCGGCTTTCATCCAGCCGCACAAGGCGTTTGACGGCATCCTCGCGTCTTTCTGCCGGAATGCCGGGTCCATGGTCGGCAACGGACAGAACAATGCTGTCACCAGTTTTCCTGAGAATCACCGTAATGGTCCTGTCCTGCGCCTCCACGGCATATTTCACGGCATTGTCCACCAGATTGAACAGCGCCTGGCCCAGAAGCTCGCGGTTGCCGTTGACGGTGCAGTCTGCGGCAATATCGGTCTGGAACCGGAAACCCGCATCCTCTGCAACCGGCTCGCAAAGCTCCAGACAATCCACGGCGATAGCGGAGAGGTTGACCGTCTGCAATTCCGCCGCAGACGATCCGGCCTCCACGCGCGAGATCATCAACAGCGCATTGAATGTGCGGATCAATTGCTCGGACTCATTGATGATACCGGCAAGGGCAACCGCCCCATCTTCCGTTCCCTGAAAAGCCGTCAGCGCATCCGCGGCCTTGTTGCGAATGCGCGTCAGCGGTGTTTTCAGGTCATGGGCAATATTGTCCGAGACCTGCCGCAGCCCTTCATTCAGCATTTCAATCCGGTCCAGCATGGCATTGAGCGAGACAGACATGCGGTCAAACTCATCGCCGGAGCCGCTCACCGGCAGGCGTCTGGCCAGGTCTCCTGCCATAATCCCCTGACTGGCCACCGACATCGTGTCTATCCGGCGCAGCGCCGAACGTCCTATGGCAAACCAGATCAGCACTGCACCTGCTCCCATCACGGCAAGGGCAACCATCAGCGCCTGGCGCACCAGAATACGGAACACTTCCGGACGACCCAGATCCTGGCCAATCAGCACTCTCAGGCCATTGGGCAGCACGAAAACCTGCGCCAGCGCATTGTGTTTGGGTGATTTGTCCGTATCGGTAAACTGCTCGTATTCAAAACTGGTGCCTGTCCAGCCTTCCTCGTCAAACACACCCGGTTGAATGGAGGCCACATTCCCGGCCAGTATCTCGCCGGTCGGTCCGGCAATCACATAAAGATTGGCACCCGGCTGCCGCGCCCTTCGCTCCAGCGCGGTCAGAAAGGCGTTGATGCCTCCCGAATCGAACAATTGCTGCATGTCCGCCACTTCGCGACTGACCGATTCCTGTGTCTGCTGGCGCAGGAACCGCTCTGTGGTCGAGGTCATGTAGAGAACCAGAAACACGGCGCAAAGCGCAAACAGGAGAATATAGAGCGCGGACAGGCGAATGGCGGTATTGCGAAACAAAACCTTGAAGCGTTCCATCGCGCCTAGCCTTCGTCCTTGATAATATAGCCCGCACCGCGAACCGTTTTCAGAAGCGGCTTTTCAAAGTCCTTTTCAATCTTGGAGCGCAACCGCGACACATGCACATCAATCACATTGGTCTGCGGATCAAAATGATAGTCCCAGACATGTTCCAGAAGCATGGTGCGGGTTACCACCTGTCCCGCATTTTTCATGAGATATTCCAGCAGCCGGAATTCCCGCGGCTGGACGATGATCTCCTTGCCGCCGCGCCGCACCTCATGTTTCAGACGGTCCAGCTCCAGATCGGCCACCCTGTAGATCATGTTTGTATCGGGCGTGCCCTTGCGGCGCCCCAAAACCTCGACGCGGGCCAGCAATTCGGAAAAGGCATAAGGCTTTGGCAGATAATCATCGGCACCTGCCCGCAGGCCGGTCACCCGGTCATCCACCTGTCCCAGCGCCGACAGGATCAGCACCGGCGTATGGATATTGCGCTTGCGCAGTTCCTCGGTCACGGACAGGCCGTCGCGGCGTGGCAGCATCCGGTCTATAATCAGTACGTCATAGCTGTTTTCGCTGGCCATGAACAGGCCCGCCTCGCCATCGCTGGCACTGTCCACAACGATACCGGCCTCGCGGAAAGCCTTGACCACATAGGCCGAAGCTTCCAGATCATCTTCAATGACAAGTATTTTCATGCCCGATGTCATAGCGTTGCTGCCCTTCCCTCTCAATCGAAAAGTTCAATGCGAAACGGGTGCCGCCACGTCCATGGCGGCACCCGCAGCATTTCAGCCTGTGCGCTATCAGCCCTTGTCGGTCGGCAAGGCCACAAAACGGCTGCCATTGTCTGCCTCAACCTGGAACAGGGCCCTTTTGCGACCGTCCTTGCGGGCAGCAGCCAGAACATTCTGAATGTCCCTGGCAGAGTTGACCTCCTGGTTGTTCACCGTGGTGATCCGGTCACCCTGTTTCAGGCCGCGGTCACTGGCATCCGAGTCCGGATCAACAGAGGTTACGGTCAATCCTTTCCCGTCGTCGGCCGGTGCAACACTGATCCCCAGACTGGCAAGGGATGTATCCTCCTGCTGTTGCTGTTCGTCCGGTGCTGCCTGCTCTGCAGAAGCCTGCTTCTGTTCGGCGGGCAATGTGCCGATATTCACCTTGACAGACTGCGATTTGCCATCGCGCCAGATGGAGACATCCACGTCCGTGCCGGGGCGAACGGCGGCAATCATCTTGGCCAGTTCGCGCGGACCTTTCACGGTCTCGCCATTCACGGCCGTTACAACGTCACCTTTCCTGATCCCGGCCTTGGCACCCGGCGAACCTTCCTGCGGCGACATGACCAGGGCACCTGATGCTTCCGAGAGGCCCAGCGATTCGGCAATGTCCTTGTCAACAGGCTGGATCTGCACGCCCAGCCAGCCGCGCTGCACCGTGCCGTGATCCATCAGATCGGCAACCACACCCTTGGCCGTCGAGGCAGGAATGGCAAAGGCAATACCGACATTGCCGCCTCCGGAGGGCGAGAAGATGGCCGTGTTGATGCCCACCACCTCGCCATTGAGGTTAAAGGTCGGACCACCGGAATTGCCGCGGTTGACCGCCGCATCCACCTGCAGGAAATCATCATAGGGACCGGCACCGATATCACGGCCACGGGCCGACACAATGCCTGCGGTCACCGTGCCGCCCAGCCCGAACGGATTGCCGACGGCCACAACCCAGTCACCGACGCGCACCTTGCTGTCATCGGCAAACTGCACATAGGAGAATGTACGGCTTTTGTCGTCAACTTTCAAAACCGCCAGATCGGTGCGGCTGTCCTTGCCTATCAGTTTGGCATCCAGTTCGGTTCCGTCGTTCAGCACCACGGTAAAGGCTGCACCGTCATCCACAACGTGGTTGTTGGTCACCAGATAACCGTCGCCGGAAATGAAGAAGCCGGAGCCCTGCGATGTCGGGCGCAGGCGGCCCTTGCCCTGGTCCTGCTTGCCCTTGCTGCCATCGGCCTGATTGCTGTCCTTGCCGTTGCCGCTGCCGGGGCCGCCAAACTCACGGAAGAAGCGCTTGAGCGGATGGTCATCCGGCAAGTTGTCAAAGCCCGGACCGTTGAAATCAAAATTGAAGCCGCTTTGCTCGTCACTGACAGGCTGGGTCCGGGTCTCGACCCGTACCGATACAACGGCTGGAGACACGGCAGTCACAACATCGGCAAAACTTGCAACAGCAGGCGCATCCACCTTCACAGCCTGCGCGAATGACTGGTGAACCGCAGCAGGTATGCCTGTTGACAGCATTACGGCGGCAAGGCCCGCGACGGCAGAAGACTTCAGGATGGTTTTCAGAGACGGACGGTGAAAGGATTTGATCTGCATGAAAGGCTTCCTTCTGTTAAACAACCGGATCACTGGATCCTCGTTACTCGATGACAGAGGAATAGCCTTTCGCACCTTACCAGGATGTTTCTGCAACATTAATTATCGGCAATGTTGCCGTTTGGAGCGCACAGCGCCCTGATTCAGTCAGGGCGTTGTCTTCTCCAGCAGTTTTTCAAGCCTCGCCTGTTCGTCCTGCGACAATTCTGTGCCGGTCGCCTGGCCCCTGCGGCGGCGCGCGATGAAAACCATGGCAATTCCACCGGCCAGAAGCAGCGCAACCGGTGTTGTCCACAAAACCAGATTGCGGACCGAAAAGCGCGGCTGCAACAGCACAAATTCACCGTAGCGCGACACAACATAATCCAGAACGGCCTCGTCACTGGCCCCCTGTTTCAGGCGCTCGCGCACCAGAAGCCGCAAATCCCTGGCAAGTTCGGCATTGGAATCGTCAATCGACTGGTTCTGGCACACCATGCAGCGCAAATGGGCCGACAACGCCCGCGCCCGTGCTTCCAGTGCCGGGTCGGCCAGAACCTCATCCGGGTTGACAGCCAGAGCGGGAAAAGCCGCCAGACACAATGCCAGAGCAAGGAAAAAACGCCTCATCATTCCGCCGGCTCCATGTTTTCGGCCATGGCCATTTTCGGCCTCGCCCTGCGTGCGGGAGCGCCAATGCGCAGACGGCGGTCCATCAGCGAAATGAACCCGCCCAGTCCCATGGCCAGTGCGCCCAGCCAGATGCAGAGAATATAGGGCTTCCACCAGACGCGCACCACGATACCGCCGTCATCCATGAAATCCCCCAGCGATACATAAAACTGGTGCACACCGAAGGTGCGGATACCGGCTTCTGTCGTTGGCATGCGCCGCGCCGTATAGAGCCGTTTGGCAGAGGTTACCTCACCAAGGTCAACACCGCCCTTAAAAAGGGCAAAGCTGGCTATTTCAGTGGTGAAATTGGGGCCCTTGCCCTCTGTCATCCCCTTGAAAACCATCTGGTAGCCGCCTGCCTCCAGCGTTTCCCCCGGCTTCATTTCCTTCACGGTTTCTGTTGCAAAGGTGCTGACAGCAATGATCCCCAGCACGGAAATACCCATGCCCATATGGGCAATGGCCGTCCCGAAGGCGGAGCCGGGCAGGCCTTTCAGCCTTTGCCAGGCCACCGGCAGGGCCAGCCTGCCAAAGCCGGAGCGCATCCACAGGTCGGCAAAGGCCCCCGTAATCATGTAAAAGGCAATTCCCAGACCGATAACCGCCATCACCGGGCCACCGTTCTGCATGTAATAGACCGCCAGCGCCAGAACCAGGCCCAGACCCGCGGCAAACATCAGCCTTTGGCCTGCCCCCGCAAGGTCGCCGCGTTTCCAGGCAAGCAGCGGTCCGAACGGCAGCGCCAGCAACAACGGGATCATCAGCAGGCCGAAGGTCAGGTTGAAGAAGGGTGCACCCACCGAGATCTTGTCACCGGTCAGCGCCTCGATCACCAGCGGGTAGAGCGTGCCGCACAGGACTGTGGCAGCCGAAACCGTCAGGATCAGATTGTTGAACACCAGCGCGCCCTCGCGGGAAATCGGCGCAAACAGGCCCCCGGCGGTCAGGCCCGGAGCCCTGAAGGCAAACAGCGACAGCGCACCGCCGATAAACACCATCAGGATGCACAGGATAAAGATCCCCCGGCCCGGGTCGCTGGCAAAGGCATGTACCGAGGTCAAAACCCCGGAACGCACCAGAAATGTTCCCAGCAGCGACAGGGAGAAGGTCAGGATCGACAGAAGCACGGTCCAGATCTTCAGCGCTTCGCGCTTTTCCATCACCAGCGCCGAATGCAAGAGTGCCGTCCCGGCCAGCCAGGGCATGAACGAGGCATTTTCCACAGGATCCCAGAACCACCAGCCGCCCCAGCCGAGTTCGTAATAGGCCCAGTAGGAGCCCATGGCGATACCCAGCGTCAGACAGATCCAGGCCGCCAGCGCCCATGGCCGCACCCAGCGCGCCCAGGCCGCATCAATCCTGCCGGACATCAGCGCAGCTATGGCAAAGGAAAAACACACGGAAAAGCCGACATAGCCGAGATAGAGCAGCGGCGGGTGGATCGCCAGACCGATATCCTGCAAAACCGGGTTCAGATCCTTTCCTTCGCCCGGCGGTGGCATCAGCCGCGCAAAGGGATTGGAGGTCAACAGCAGAAACAGGGTAAAGGCTGTGGTAATCCAGCCCTGCACAGCCAGAACATTGGCTTTCAGCGTCATCGGCAGGTTCTTGCCAAACAGGGCTACCAGCGCACTGAAGAATACCAGAATCAGCAGCCACAGCAGCATCGAGCCTTCGTGATTGCCCCAGACGCCGGAAACCTTGAAAATCATCGGTACCAGCGAGTGCGAATTTTCCCAGACATTGCGAACGGAAAAATCCGAGGTCACATGGGCATGGGTCAAAACGCCAAAAGCGACGGCCACCAGTGCAAAGCCTGTCAGGGCGGCCACCGGTGCCAGGTTCATCAGGCTGACATCGCGCCGCCAGGTTCCGATCACCGGAAAGACCGACTGGATGAGCGCAACGCCCAGTGCCAGAACCAGTGCGTAGTGGCCAAGCTCATTGATCATTGGATCTTCTCCTTGCCGCCCAGCGAAACGCCTTGCGCCTTCAGCCTGTCTGCCACATCCTTGGGCATATAGGTCTCGTCGTGCTTGGCCAGAACCGTGTCGGCCACAAAAACCGGACTGCCCGCCACGAATGTGCCTTCCGTCACCACCCCCTGCCCCTCGCGGAACAGGTCCGGCAGAATGCCGGTATAGGTCACCGGCACCTCGCCCAGCGTATCGGTCACGGTGAAGGTCACCGTCTTTCCCTGCCCGCTTTTGACCGAGCCGTTTTCCACCAGACCGCCGAGGCGGATGCGCGTTCCCGGTGCCAGATTCGCCTTCGCAAGATCGCCCGGCACATAGAAATAGGCGACCGACTGGCTGAAGGCAAACATCACCAGCAAGACTGCCGCTGCAATAAACGACACACCCCCGCCAATGATCACCAGACGTTTCTGCTTGCGTGTCATTGGTCCGGTCCTTTCATGCCGAGCTGGCCTCCCAGATCCAGCAATTGTTTGCCCTGCGGCGTTTCCGGCGGAAATGTTGCCAGCGCCCGTTTCAGCGCCCCGGCCGCCTTTGCCTCGTCTTTCAGCATCGCATAAGACCGCACCAGCCGCATCCAGCCTTCAAAATTGTCCGGGTTGGCGGCCAGCTTTGCATCCAGCCCGTCCACCATGCCACGGATCATCTGCATCCGCTCGCCGGACGACATCTGGCTGGCCGCATCCACATCGGCTGCGGTCGGATTGCCCGGCGCATCCGGATTTTCAGCGGCTGGCGGATTTGTGCCCTGAGCCGGTGCCGTGCCGTTCACCAGGGCAATATGCTCGTTGACCAGTGGCAGCCAGGGTGCATCTTTCGGCGAGTCGGCAAGGATGCTGTTGTAATCGGCCAGCGCCTTTTCCTTCAAACCTTCCTGCTCCAGCGCAAGGGCCACATAGAAGCGGGCCTTGAAATTGGTCTTGTCCAGCGCCACCGCGGCTTGAAAATTCTTCTCCGCCTCGTCGCTGACAATGCCCTGCCGGGAAGCCACCAGCGCTTCACCCAGGCTTGCCAGCCGCTCCGGCGTCGGTCCCAGCGTGCGGATGGCGTTGCGCCAGGCATTGACGGCATCGTCGAGACGGCCATTGCGGAAATAGATGGGTGCAAGCAGATCCCAGCCGGCACCGTCATCCGGGTTGGCTGCCAGTTGCTGCTCGGCCCTGGCGATCAGAAGTTCAATATCATCCCCGGGACTGGCCATGCGCCCTGCCAAAGGTTCGTCCGGCAAGTCGGGGCTTCCGGTTTTGATATAAAGCCCGAACCCGGTCAGCGGCACCAGCAGCACAATCACCACTATCGCCAGAAGCGACAGTTTTGAACGTTCGGGAACAGGGGCTGCCTGTGGCACCGCATTGCCTTCGCTGACAGCAATCAGCCGTCGGCCGATTTCGGCCCTGGCATAGCTTGCCTCCTGCGCCGAGATCAGGCCGGAGCCAGCATCGCGCTCCAGCTCGGCCAGCTGGTCACGATAGACCTCGGCATCATAAAGCCTTTCGCCTCCCGCTTGTGTTGCCTTTGCAAGCAGCGGGCGAATGAGAATGGCGACGATGGCCACGGTGAGAACAGTAACAATGATCCAGAAATCCATAGGTTCTGGATTAGCTTATGCCGGGACAGTTTCCAACTGCCAATCCTGTGATCACGACAAAATGAGGCGTTCGGTCACAGAGCACTTGTCCACAGCGGCAACAGATCTGTCAGGACTTATGTAGCAAAAGTTCCATGAACATCTTATGTTTTTGGCATCAAGCCTGCTTACCAAGCGAACTGACCTACAAAAAGAGGCTGAATGCATCCGAGCCAAACTTGCGGAAATCTAGAACGATATCGGAGCACTAGTGCACTGACTCATACAGACGGTACAGGCAGTTTGTCGATCTTTGCGAAAATGTCGTTGGCGGATTTTGTCCAGACGAAGGGTCTGGGATCGGCATTCTGGCGCTTGATATAATCGCGGATTGTTTTTTGCAGATCAGGCACGGATTTGAACACGCCCCTTCGCAGTGCCCTGCGAGTAAGTGCTGAAAAGAAGTTCTCGACCGCATTGAGCCACGATGCGGATGTCGGGGTGAAATGGAAGGTCCATCTGGGATGGTCGGCCAGCCATTCGAGCACCTTGGGATGCTTGTGGGTCGCGTAATTGTCGAGAATGGCATGGATGACCTTTCCTGCCGGTACGGCTTTTTCCACCGCATTGAGAAAGCGGATGAATTCCTGATGGCGATGGCGGGACATGCATCGCCCCAGCACGGTTCCATCGAGGACATTGAGGGCGGCGAACAGTGTGGTGGTCCCGTTGCGCTTGTAGTCGTGGGTCATGGTGGCGCATTTACCGGGTTTGAGCGGCAATCCTGGCTGTGTGCGATCGAGTGCCTGGATCTGGCTCTTCTCATCGATGGAGACGACAATCGCATGGGCCGGCGGGCTCATATAAAGGCCGACAATGTCTTCCACCTTCTGCGCGAAGGCGGGGTCGCTGGATGTCTTGAATGTGCGCAGGCGATGGGGCTGGAGACGATGAGCCTCCCATATGCGCTGGACAGACCGAAGCGAGATCCCAATGATGCCGGCGACAGCACGCCCGGTCCATTGTGTGATCGAACCAGGTGGCTCCGAGCAGGTCAGCGACAGCACGCGCGCCGTCACGCTGGTGCCAAGGGGAGCCTTGCCGGGCGGTCGTGTTTTGTCGCGGATCAGACCTTCCGGCCCCTCTTCGCCAAACCGCTGCTGCCAGCGCCAGACGCAGGGCCGACTGACCCCGACGCGCCGGGCAACATCCTGCACCGCCAGGCGCTCCGCTGAAAACAGAATGATCCTGGCCCGCTGCACGTGTTTGAGCGGACGATTGCGATCCGACACGATCACTTCAAGCTGAAGGCGATCGGCAGGGTTCAAAAGAATGCAAACGGTCTGGGACATAAACCCAGATTCGCACATCTGAACGTAAATGTGAATCTTATGATTGCGTCAGTGCACTAGATTGAACATTGACGTCCTTATAGGTGATAGATGTCGAAAAGACAGATTGGGAAATGAAAACCGCCAACCTTCCAGAGGCGGGACTGAAACGCGAAGGCATAACTTACTCTGGTCTTGTCGAGAGGTTGGCAATGATTGACGTTGACGAGAAGGAAGTAAATGTGCGTAATAAGTTATCTAGGGGCAAATTCACGGCGGCGTTTCTATTTAAATGTTTAGCAGCGATAGACGCGACAGAGGTGCGCTTATAGCGCTTGGGATGGTTTTACTGGCCATTGTCCTTGCGTCTTGGTTTAGTGAGCCATCCAGCAATGAAACCACTCAATCAAAACAGCCCTATGCTGAATCCAATCAACATAGCGCCAACTGGCCAGAAGCCATAAGATGGCCCGAGTTCACGCCTTCAGACACTTACGCAAATTGGATCGTTGCTGTTCTCACTTTCATCTCAACCGGGATAAGTGCTTGGGCGGTGTGGCTAGTAAGGGCTAGTCTTACCTTGAACCGAGATGCGGTTTCCGTTGCGCAGGAAGCCGTTTCCGAAACCCGTCGCATAGGAGATGCCCAAGTTAGGGCATACCTTCATACTGAAGAACTGAATGCTACGATTATTGATGGGCATGCTGCCATCAGAATTAATGGCAAGGTCAAGAATTTTGGACAGACGCCAGCGCGTAGTTTAACTATCCAAGGTCTCTGGATTGCCGAGCCTTTCCCATTCAAAGAAGAATGGTGGGAGCCGATGCCGATGCCCGTCTCTAAACAAAGTATTGGAGCCGACCAATACACCATTTTTGAAATTCTTACTAACGAGAGCAATGACATGGATAGGAGTCTTTCTCCCGATCAAGTCAGACTTGTAGAGATAGGACAACTCCCATTCTGATTTCTCGTGATCATTGAGTACACAGATGTTTTTGAACGCAAATGCTCCACGTACGAAAAATACCGGCTCTCCAAGAAACGAACGGGAGAACTCGGGTTCATCATAGAAGACAGCGGGCTCAAGGACACATAGAAGAACGGCTATCGCAATCATTCCGCACCTCTGGTGCGTTCGCTAAATAAGTCTGGATCTGTCAGGTCAGCGGTGTCCAGCTGCCGTTTTCATTGCGGCAGGCAGCACCGGAGGCCGAAAGCGTCTTGTCGCCGACCGTTATGTTCTGGCTGTACTGGCGGCAATTCTGGGATCCGACCTTGAACGGAGCCGCTGCCACCACACGACCCGACGCCTGTGCGCCGGTCCAGACCACTTCCTGGCCACTGGCCGCCGATTCGAGCGCCCTGTATTCTGCTTCCAGGGCCTTTGTCCTGTCACCGGCAGAAAGCTTCACACCGGCAACACGGCCTGCCATGCCACCCTGCAATGCATCCAGAAAGGATGCTGCCCGGGTTCCCGATGTGCTGGCGCAACTGCTCAGGGTCAAAGCAGACCCCACAACAAAATAGAACATGGACGTTCTTGGAGATATCATATTGGCAAACCACTGCTTTACGAAAACCGATAATCTGATTTCGCATCATTCCGCCAGGCTGACAACCGCAAAGACAAGGGCGCTGCCGTTTTTTGCCCTGCTGTTGCAATGGTATCCACGCGAGGAAGCGGTCCCTATAAAATCTTGCCTGTTCCCGGCAAGAGCAGGCTCGCTTGCAGCCCGCCTGTTGCGCCCCGGCCAAGCGTAAAGCGCCCCTGATATTCCAGGGTGATTTCGCTGACAATGTTGAGACCCAATCCCGTTCCGGGCCGGGTTTCATCCAGTCTTTTGCCGCGTTTCATGGCCATCTGTATCTGGTCCGGTTCCAGCCCCGGCCCGTCATCCTCAATGGTCAGCCTGATCCATTGTCGTCTGGCAAAATCGTCCGGAATGTCCGCCACGGGCGCTATATCAACCACAATTGCGATCCGGGATCTGGCAAAACGGGCGGCATTTTCTAACAAATTGCCCAGAATCTCTTCCAAATCCTGCGTTTCCATGGCCAGAACCAGACCGTCCGGTTCCATGGTCAGCACAAATTCCGTTGCCGGGTTCAGCCTGCGCATCACCCGCACGATGCGTTCCAGAACCGGTCGCACTTCGGCCCGTGCCAGAACCGTGTCGCGCTGGGCGGCGATCCGCGCCCGGTTCAGATAGGATTGTACCTGCGCCTGCATGGCCTCTGCCTGGGCTTTCACCAGTTCGCCGTGGGTTGCATCGAGGTTTCGCGATTCGTTCAGCAGGACCGCAATCGGTGTCTTCAGCGAATGGGCCAGATTGCCCACCTGCATGCGCGCCCGCTCGATAATGCGCTTGTTGCTGTCAATCAGCGCATTGACTTCGCTGGCCAGCGGCTGGATCTCGGAGAGAAACTCGCCATCCAGTCGCTCGCTTTCCCCTGCCCGGATTTTTTCCAGCGCCTGGCGCGCCTCGTCCAGCGGCCGCAGGCCAAACAGGATTGCCGCCGCATTCAGGCCCAGGCTGCCAAGGCCGAAAATCGAAAGGGCCAGATAGAGATTGCGCGAGAAGCTATTGATATCGGCTTCGAGCACGGATCTGTTTCCCGCCACGCGGAAGCGGGCAACATGGCCTGCATCATCCATTTCCACTTCTGTTTCGGCCACTGTAACGTCATTGCCGTGCGTATCGGTCACCGTGTAGAATCGCTCATAGCGCCGGTTGAAGGGGATCTCCGAAACCGGAACCAGCGGCAGGTTTGCCTGCCCCATGGAGCTTGAAGACAGGGGTGCGGTTTTC
Source organism: Rhizobiaceae bacterium (assembly GCA_965247225.1). Taxonomy (GTDB): domain Bacteria; phylum Pseudomonadota; class Alphaproteobacteria; order Rhizobiales; family Rhizobiaceae; genus CBDFGT01. The sequence continues at coordinate 64,063 of CBDFGT010000003.1, forward strand.
CACGGCTTGAGAGGTTCTGCAATCCAGTACCAGCCGCTGCCGGGCCGGGAAAATTCCAGATCGCCCAGTTGCGGCCTTCCGCCCAGAGTCTCATCCTTGCTGATCGAAACGGAGTTGATCACATTGTAAAGCTGCGCCCGCAAGAGATCCCTGAACGCGCGCTCGGCTCCCTCGCGGTAGAGTGCCGAGATCACCAAGGCAATCACCACCAGCGCCAGCACCGCCCAGACCGTTGCAAACACCACCACGCGGGCCGTCAGCGATTTCAGGCGCAGCGGCAGGAGCTTCATGTCATTTCGGTCCCTTGTCCGGGCCCTTGTCCGGGGCCGTCATGCGATAGCCGAGTCCGCGCACGGTCTCGATCAGATCCAGACCCATCTTCTTGCGCAGACGTCCGACAAAGACTTCGATCGTGTTGGAATCCCGGTCGAAATCCTGGTCATACATATGTTCCACCAGTTCGGTGCGCGATACGACCTCGCCCATATGGTGCATGAGATAGGACAGGAGACGGAATTCATGCGATGTCAGTTTCAGGGTCTCGCCGTTGACCGTCGCCCTGGAGGACTTTGTATCCAGCCGCACCGGGCCGCACACAATATCCGACGAGGCATGGCCTGCCGCGCGGCGGATCAGCGCCCGCAGCCGCGCCAGCACTTCCTCCACATGGAACGGCTTGGTGACATAGTCATCCGCGCCGGCATCAATGCCTGCCACCTTGTCGCTCCAGCGGTCACGCGCCGTCAGTATCAGCACCGGCATCAGCCGCCCGGCCTTGCGCCAGTTTTCCAGAACGGTGATTCCGTCCATTTCCGGCAGGCCGATGTCCAGCACCACAGCATCATAGGGCTCGGTATCGCCCAGAAAATGGCCTTCCTCGCCATCAAAGGCCTGGTCCACAACATAACCGGCCTCTTTCAGGCTTTCCGTCAGCTGGCGGTTCAGGCTGGTGTCGTCTTCCACAACAAGTATGCGCAAAATTCCGGCCCTCTCTTCCGTCCATCATGCCCGCAATACCACCCGGCATTACATCGGTATGACCATGGTCACCTTTTTCGGACGTCCACTGTTTTCCTGGACCAGCACAGTCACAATGCAAACCGGCTGACCGTCCGGCGATGGCTCTGCCGACAGCAGCTCGCCGCCTGTCCGGGCAACAGCCTGGCTTGCCGCCCCGCTGCAATCACCGCCCGCATCCAGGACATACGGAAGAGGGGCATTGGCATGCGGTGCTGCCAGATGCAATCCTGCAACAAGAAAGGCTGTTATAAGGTTGGCTTCCATGGCTGCATCTTCCGGTTCAATGTGAATTTTGCCATGAGTACCGGATCACGCCTGAATGGCAAATGAATGGAAGCGACAGAAAGGATTGGACACAGCAATTTTGTGTGTGCAAAAGTGCCAGCATAGACGGAGCGTCATTGCCGTCGCTCCAATGGAGTCAATGCACTTTCATTAGTTGAAAGCTCGATTTTAATTCCGAATAGCGGATTTTTGGAAGTGATGTGGATCGTTCCGCGTGAAGCTCTCACGATCTTCGAACACTCCCAAACGGAGATATAACCCCTAAACGGCGATCAAAATACTCTATTGTATGCGAAGATAAAATTTCACTTTGATCGCCACTTGAATAAATCACATATTTGGAGCCATCTGGAGAAATCAACTTGGTTATTGGAACCATGCCAATAACTTCATCTGCTCCGATGCCGCTGCGGCTTTGACCGCCCTCGCTACATAACCAATGGATATAATGTCCCAGGGTGGTCATGTGTTGGATCAAGCCACTAATGCTGTTTTTTCCACTATGTCGATTTCATACATAGCAGAGTAGGAAGCTGGTGCAGGGCCAATATCCATAATGGACTTGCCATTCTGCTTTGCCTCACGAACTTCTGCTCTAAATGCGATTCCGAGACGTTGCATCGCCTCGTCTGGTGTAGCACCCTGTGCGGATACATCAACCTCAAGGCACTGTGCCACGTACACGCCTGCGTCCTTTAGAACGATAACGCGAAATTGCTCAGCCATGAGTTTCTCCCTTAACTGGACGGGTTAAGTCCAGTATTAACGTAGCGAATAGCAACCACTTTGACAATGCGGAAGAGGAATTAAAGTTTCGTCAGGAGCCCAAATTAAGATTTTTGCCCTGGCACCGTTGTTTGGCCCCCGTTTTTTTCGGTACGATGCTCTTTCACCCTAAATCCAGCCCTGCCTGCGCAAGTGCTTCTTGTAGGTGCGGCTCACCGGCACCAGCCGGTCATTGGTCAGGCGCAATGCAAATTTGCCACGGTTGCGCACCACATTGCGCACCGCCGCCTTCGTCACCCACCAGGCCCTGTGTGTCTGCACACCGTCAAAGGCCTTCAGTTCCTGCATCGCATCATAAAAGCGCATGCGCACATGTATGTCATCCGTCTGCGTCACGATCAGCAGACTGTCCCCGACAGCCGTCATGGCCAGAATGGTGGACTTGTCGATGGTTTCGGGCATACGGGGCAAAAAGGCGGGTTTGCGGCTGATCCTGTTACCGGACAGCAAGGCAAAAGATCGAAGATGGCCAAGCCAACGACCAAACGGCCATAGACCCGGCCTGCCTTTTCGCCAGCTTGTCATGTCTTGCCATTTCACGGTGCGCATCGTCCATTATTTCCAGACAGAATGCCTGTTGTTCCTGTTCTCCTATCGCGGACAGCCGCAAAAGCAAAGTCTTGCTTTACAAGAAGGTTAAATCTGGAGAGAATTGGTGCCGCACTTGCGAAAATTGCGACTTCCATTCTACATTTATTTAACTCAGTATATATACTTTTTATAATTCAAAAGTTTATAAAATAAATTATCTTTATATTTTTTTATGTACTGTGAAACTGAAATAAAATATTAACTTTTTGAAAAAAAATGCACACAATACAAATTTAAAATACTTTTTACTTTAAACTTGAAAGGAATATTAATGCAGACAAATGTTAAACCCGAAATTTTCTGGAAATTGGATGCGCTTGCAGACCTCAATCGCATCGTCGAATATCTTCAGGATAAAAATCCGCTCGCTGCAGAACGCATCATTGATACCATCGATAGCAAGGTCAAGGAGCTTGTCACATTCCAGAAAAAATACAGGCAAGGCCGTATGACAGGTACGCGCGAAATGTTCGTTCACCCGACATATGTCGTTGTCTACACTGAAAACATAACAGAAATTTGGATAGTCCGAGTATTACATACATCGCAGCTCTGGCCATAGGGCCAAAGCTTGCACCTGTCAGTCGCCCTTTTTGCGAAGTTTTGACCTGACTGCTTTCATCGCATCTTCATGCGCAATTCCCGGCCTTGTATCCGCAAGCGCCTCCTGCACTTTCTTGCGAAACCATTCGTCATAGGCCTGAGGGTCTGCCGTCAATCCGGCTGGCAGAGCCCCTTCCCTTTCAATCCGCGTCAGCAATATTTTCACAGCGTCGGAGACCGTCAACCCAAAATTGGCCAATGTCTCGGAAGCCTTCTTTTTCAATTCACTATCTACCCGTACATGTAGCATTTCTGTTTGTGCCGCCATTTTCATCTCCCGTACACTGCCTGCAATGTATCTCAAATGAGATACATTATCAAGATGATACTAAAACCGATTATCAGGACAATATCGGGAAGCGCCGCCCCTCATGTGATGACAACCTTGAAAGGCCGCCATCACCATTTTTACGAGGTACCGCTCCCTATCCCAGACGCTTTTCGGCGCGGATGCGTCCGTAAATCGCCAGCAGGCCGCCAAAGGCACCGCTGAGCGCAATCAGGCTGTCCACCAGCCCTGCCTGGCTTTGTGCGTCAATGGTGACGCCTGCCATATGGGCAACGGAGGCGGCAATGGCCATCAGCGCACCCCAGACAGTGCGGGACTGGTACCAGAATTTCATGTCATTCATCGTCTTGTCCTTTCGCTTTCTATGGAACTGTGATCGTCGTTACAGTCGGCAGCCCGTTTGCCACGGTCTGCCCCAGTTGCCGCAACCGTATTGTCAGTGCCGTTTGCGGTCCTGCGAAGTCCGCGCTTTCCTCGGCGGCTTCGTAGAGAAATTCCGGCTGCGTGGTCTCATGGCGCGAAACCACCGTGCCTCCCGCCAGAAATTCGATCCGGTAGCGTTCCTCCGGTTCATCCAGCGGAATGTCCACGGCCTGCCAGGTATCCGCATCGATACGGCCGCGCCTCGTCCAGCGGATGTGAACATTGCCGTCCGCCAGCCGCTGCGCCTTCACATGCACGGGCGAAAGCGGGGTCTGTGCCCGCAGGCCGCCTGCAAATTCCAGCGGCCCCAGCATGGCATGGCTGCCTGCGGCCTCCACCATCCAGTTGAGCGTCAGCCCCGCCTCGGCGGCAGAAATTCCCATCGGCCTGACGGCCTGGTCGAGGATCACGACTGCAGCGCCCGTATCCGCGCCCGCCATCATCGCGTCTTCCGTGCCGTAAAGTCCGCGCAGCAATCCGCCCAGCTGCCATAGCCCGGCGGAAATTTCCGTGGCCGTCAGGAAGGCCGCCATTTCCCAGACGCCGTTTTGCGCCCTGATGGCCAGACGGTTGGCACCGTTCAGCACTGCAATTTTCGATGCGGATTCCAGACTTCCCCATGGCAGGGCCATGACGGGTGCGCAGGTGAAGTCGAACCTGCCGGTCACACCGGCACCCGGGGGCGTGGTCAGGGTGCCGATCCGTGCCGGCCTGTCCAGCCGCGCCCGGACATCATAGCCCTCGCTGACCGGTGAGGCCGAAAGCAGGCTCTGGCGAAACGGGCGCGACAGCACGGCACAGCGGGCAAAATCCGTGTCCGCTCCCGCCTCATAGCGCGGCAGGTCCATCAGGTGCACTGTTGGCGCATATTGGCTTGCAGCGCCGGTTGTCGCGACCTTTCGTGCGGCAACCGCAAGTCCACTGCCAAATTCCGGTGCATGTTCGCGCGCCTCCACCAGCCGCACATCGCTGTCTTCAATCCGTGTCACCAGAAACCGGCCTGCCAGTTCCGGTTCCAGCGATACTGTATCGCCCGGCTGTACTGCCAGGTCATGCGGCGACAGACGAAAGCTCACCGCGCGCCGCGCCATGCGGTGGTCACGCAACAGGGCTTCGGCCGCTTCCAGTGCAGCCCCTTCCGGCACAACACCGGCAATCGATCCGCGCAATATCTGGCCATTGCCAAAGGCAACCCGGCGTGAGCGGGCCGATGTGCGCTCATAGCCTGCCGCCTCGTCAAAATGGTCCAGCAGCGCCTGGCTGGCAAAATCACTTTCCTGCCCGCGTGTCTCCTGCCACAGCGGTGTGTCATCCGTCTCCGCCAAAACGGACACCACTTGTGCCGGTGCCGCATTTTTGGCGCGCGAGCGAAATGCCAGCACCCCGCCATCATCCACCGCGTCGATCTGAAATGCCGTCATCAGCGGCTCCAGCATGGCGCGGGCCGACACCACATCGGCCTGCACACAGCCGGTCAGATCACCGCTCACCTGTTCAACGTCAAACCCGGCAAAGCCGTGATCGGTCAGGATCGCGGCCATCACATCCGGCAGGGTCGCCGCTCCCAGACGTCCGGTCAGCCAGTGGCCGGTCGTCCAGTTGTCGCCGTCGGCAAAGCTTGCCACATCTTCGGGAAAGGCCGGTTTGGGGCGGGCGTCCCAGGTCCAGACAAAAATCCTGGCCGGGTCCACCATGCCTGGCGCCGCATCCGGGCGCATCCACCAGCTGTAATGGGCTTCCAGAAACCGGCGCTGCATACAGTCAGAGCGTTGCCCGTGCGAAAAATACGGCACGGCACTTTCCGAGGATTTCGGGTCCACAAACACATTCGGCTGGTTGGCACCCCGGTCAATGGCCGGGCAGCCCAGTTCGGTAAACCAGACGGGCTTTCCTTGCGGCACCCAGGCCGTTGCTACCGCCTGTTCCGCACCATTGATCCGGTTGAAATGCGGCTGCGACCACCAGCCTTGCACATCCTTGGTGCGGAAAACCCAGTTCTTGCCTGCCAGCCCGTCTGTCACCGGCGTGCGCAGCCGGGCTTTCCGGTCGGCCTGGCTGGCATAATACCAGTCAAAGCCTTCGCCCCCTGCAATCGCGCGGCGCATGGCTGCCATATCGTCGCCGGTGCGCATGCCGTCCGGGTTGCCCTGTGTCAGGTCATCGTCGCGCCAGTCGGCCAGCGGCATGTAATTGTCGATCCCGACGGCATCAATCTGCGGGCTGGCCCAGAGCGGATCAAGGTTAAAGTGCACCTCGCCGCTGCCGTCGTCCGGGTGGTAGCCGAAATATTCGCTCCAGTCGGCCCCGTAGGTCAGTTTCGTGGCCGGTCCCACAATGGCGCGCACATCACCGGCCAGCGCCACAAGCTGTTCCACAAAGGGAAAAGCGCCGGTCGCATCACGCAGATGCGTCAGGCCCTTCAGCTCGGATCCCAGAATAAACCCGTCCACCCCGCCTGCCGCCTGCGCCAGAAGCGCATAGTGCAGGATCATGCGGCGATAGCCCTCGTCGCCTCCCTGAAAGGCCACCGACGTGCCGGAAACGGAAAATTGCGCCGCTGTTGCCGTTCCGCAAAAGGCGTTCACCTCAGTGCGCGCCGCCTGCGTCCGGTCCGGCGTTCCGGCTCTCCCGGTCGCCGGATGGCAGGTGATCCGCCCGCGCCACGGGTATGATGCCTGCCGCACCGCGCCATAGGGGTCGGGCAGGCTGTTGTTATCGGCAATGTCCATCATCACGAACGGGTAGAGAAACACCTTTATGCCTCGTGCCTTGAGGTCGGCAATGGCCTCCACCACGCTCCGGTCGTCCGGCGTTCCGCCATAGGCCGGGCTGCCGTTGCGGGTTGAAACCAGCCAGGCCCCCGTCCGGCCCTTGCCGCATACGCTCCAGGGCCTGCTCTCTTCCGCCCGGCCCGGCACTTCCACGCCCGGCACAATCCGGCATTGGCCTGCCCGCAGGTCCGTTCCAAACCAAGAGACCACCAGTGCCACGGATTCCAGGGCCGGACACACGGCCTGCAACTCGTCCACAGAGGCCTGCCAGTCCGTGCGGGCATGCTGCACATGCCGGTTCATGATCCGCACTTCCGTGTTTGCCAGGCGCTCCGTCACCGGACTTGTGGCATAGCCGTGCTCCGTCGCGCCTGGAATGATGGTACATTGCGCGAATCACTTGACGCTTTCCAGCCTGCCCACCACCCGCAACACTTCAAACTGCAGCACCGGCAGCCGGTTGCCATAGGCATGCGAGCGGCAAGCGCTCGAACACCGCATAGGCAAGCCCGCGATAGGCCGGCGTCCTTGCCCGTTCCCTTGCTTGGCCTCAATCAGCGGATCAGGTGTTCTGATCATGCCGTGCCGCGATAGACCCGCATCGTCGACGGGTCCGTCAGATCCAGCTCGCTGCCCGTCGGCCCAGACCCTTCGCAGGCACAGGCAATCTCGCCCTCGCACAAGCCCCAGCGCAAAATTGGCAAAATAGCGGAATGTCTCCACCCGCGTTCCGCCGCCGCCCTTGCCGCCGGAGCGTTCCACCGTCACATCCTCTTCAAAGCGCGTCGCCCAGATCATCGTGCCGCCAATGCGCACCGTTCCATAGACCCGGTTGATGGCAGTGCCCTCGTCAGCGCCGGGAATACGCGCCGTTGCCAGATGGCTGCCTGTCACCGTGCGTGCCGGAGTGAGAAAAGACTGGTCGATCATATTCCCGGCCAGCGCTCCCGCGGCCCGGCCCAGAGCTGCGCCCACCGGCCCGAATACGGAGCCGAGTGCGGCACCTGCCGCCTGCAAAATCACTGTTGCCATGTCGGGTTCTCCGGAAAACGAAATACGAAGGCCATGCGCCGCGCCCAGCCGGGCACCAGCGCCGATTCCAGCACCGCTGCCTGTTCATAGGCATGGATAAACCTGTCCGGTGCGCTCAAAATACCTGCATGTTTGGCTGCACAGTCCGCCCGCCACCGCAACAGGATCACATCCCCCGGCCTCCTGTCGGCCAGCGCAATCTCCGGTCCGAAATGCCTGCGGGCGGCATCCGCCAGCCGGTCGCCCTGCCCGCGCTCGGCCCAGTCGCTGGCATAGGGTCCGGGCAGGTCCGGCTCCGCACCGTAGATCTCGCGCCAGACACCGCGCACCAGCCCCAGACAGTCGCAGCCAACACCTTTTGCATGGCCCTGATGGCGATAGGGCGTGCCAATCCATCCGCGTGCCGCTGCCAGCACCCGCGCCTGAAGATCCTGATTCATGATGCCGTTCCAAAGTATTGTTTTCGTTCCTGCTGCTGCCCAAACGCTCAATAGAGCGGCCGGCCGTCATGCACGGTTTCGCCATCCGCATAAGAATAGGCGAAGTCCGGTCCCGGCATATGCGGGAACCCCTGAAAATTCAGTGCATTGGAGAATCGGGTTCGACAGGTTTCAAAGCGCTTGTCGCATCCGGCGACAATCGAAAACCCGTCTCCCCCAGCCGGTGAGACTGCCAGCGGCAACCACAGGCCCAGGGTGGCCATCCCGCCTTCCAGCGTGTGGTTCTCGATATTGGCCGACTGGCCCTGAAGGGTACCGGAGGTCCATTGCAACAGGCCGGACAGGAAAAAACCGGAAGCGAAATTGCCCAGTCCCGTCGCCGTTATCGCAATGCGGTCCTTGACCGCCGTCACCACCCCGCTCCCCTTCCACGGGGCTCCACTCGCATCCAGGCCGCAGCGGCTGTCGCCGAATTCGGCGTCGCAACGCCTTGCGTAAATCCGCCCCTTGGGCTGGTTCAGACGGCTTGCCAGACTGCGCAGCTCTGCCCGGAAATGGCCCTGCGCCCGGGTCACCTCACCAATTTCCTGAACCCGCAACAGGGTATAACTGGTCGCATCGGCCCAGTTGACCAGAAACACCTCCACTTTCGCGCCATCATAGCGGCCTGCCACAATATCGGCGTCGGTCACCGCGTCGGAGGAAAAGCCGCCTGCCACCTCGCCATTGCCGGCGCTCAGGCCTGCTGCCTGTTCGGCGTCACTGGCCTGAAAGCCGCTGGCTGCCATAAACAGCGTCCCGTCCACGCTCAGGTCGCGGTCATGCTCGGTAAAGCCCAGCACCACGCCGTCGCGGCGGGTCACCCGCCAGGCCAGGCATACGGTCGTGGCATCGCCGGAAAGATGCGTCGCCAGGGCGGGGGGCAAGGTCTTCATGGCTTGATCTCCGTCAACGGAATGGAGGGAATGCGTCCGGCGTTGAAGGCCGAAAGGTCAATGTCCAGCCGGTCCAGGTCAAAGCGCACCGGCACATCAAATTCAAATCCGGCCCGCACGGCGACCCCGTTTGCCGGTATGCGTCCGGGCAGGAGTGTCACGATCCCGCTCGTATGGTCGACGGTATAATCCGTGGTCGCACAGACCTGACCGTTGACTGCAATTTTCACGGTTCCAGCCACGGGTTTCACTATCTCGCGCACCGTCTGCCCGCCAGAATCGCCATAGGTCTTGATCAGTTGAAACTGTGCCCTGCTGCCGGTACCAACCCCCAGCAACTGGTCACTTGCGCTGACAGCCATGCCCGGCGGGCAGGATGCATGGTCCAGCGGATCGCGGAAGCGGAAGCCGTAAAGCTGGCCAGCCCGCGCTTCAAAAAATGCCAGCACGGCATAGAGGTCCGTCAGGGTCCGCACGCCCGAGCCCGCATCATAGGTTCGGCGTGCATCGCGCCAGCGCTGGTTTCGCACCTCGCGGCCATTGGAAAGGTTGACAATATCGGTGCGGCGCACCGGCCCGCCGCTGGTGCCCAGCGCCAGCCGCAGCGGAAAGCGTATCTCATGAAAACTCGTGCTCATGGAATGTCCTTGCAGAATGTCATCGTCCGGAATGGGGGCCGTGCAACGTGCACGAACAGGCTCCCTCCCCCCTCACGTTCCCCTTCTCCCCCGCATTGCGGCGCGGGTCAGCATGGCCGAGACCTGCCCCTCGCTCTTTTTGAAGCTTTGGGCATCGGTGGCCTGCACGTTGAAAACAATCTGCTGCGGTGCGCCGCCACCGCTCATCCCCACGCCCAGCCGTCCGTCCGGGCCGCGCTGCAGCGGCATGATGGCTTCCGCCCCTGCCTCGCCCATCAGGCCCAGATCCTGCCCCATCGGAAAATAGGTGGGGGAGGATACAACACCGCCGGTGGCAAAGGGCGTCACATGGCCCGGCACGCCGCCATCGGCAAAGCCCATCAGGCCGGAAAGCGTCTCCGTCAGGCCGGAGACAGACCTGGTCAGCAGGCTTTCCAGCGGTTTCAGGCCCGTATCCAGCGCAATGGACGTCATGCGGTTGCCCAGAGAGCGCAACACGTCCTCCAGGCTTTTGCCGTCCACGACAGACGCTTTCAGTGCGCCGGTCAGGGCCGCCCCGAAACTGCGGGACCGCGCCTCCAGATCCTGCATCACCTGGTCCAGCTCCATCATCGGCGTTGTGTCCACCTCGACACCTGCCGTCACCGTCTCGTCCCTTGCTGTCATCGTCCTGCCTTTCGTTCTTGCATGTCAGCTTGCCGTTTCATCCCTGTCGGGAAAGCGCGCCATCAGGGCCGCCAGATCCACAGGCGGCGGACGCCGTACCTGCCCGGTCATGGCAAAAAACTCGCGCGGGCTCAGCGCCCAGAAGGCGCGGGGTGGCAGCCGCAGCACGGCCAGGCCCAGATGCATCACCTGCCCCCAGGGAAAGGGCTGCGGCGGCTCTGCGGTCCGTTTTCGTGCTGCGGCTGCCCGGGGTTTGCCGGTCGCGTCTCCCCGGCAATCCGTGTTTCAGGGGCAGTTCGGGTTTCCGGCCCGGTCCCGGTTTCAGGCGCAAAGGTTGCGGTCAGAAGCCCGGTCACAATCCGTGCGCATCCGGCAATGCCGCCCTCCACGCCCATCATCGCCACGTCCTCATCGGCAAACAGGTTGCCACCGCCGCGCAATCCTGCTCCGATAATGCGGATCATGTCGTCGGCCTTGAGCGTGCCCCCGGCAAAGCGCCTGCCAAGATCGGCAAGGTTGTCGCAGGCAAAGGCGGTTTCCAGCTCTGCCAGTGCGCCGAGGGTCAGGCACAGGATGCGCCGCTCCCCGTCAAACATGGCTTCAATCTCGCCCCTGTGGCGGTTGGCGCGTGCGCCTTTTGGTCGTGCCATGGTCACAGCGCCGCAAATGTCAGGGCACCGGCCGATTCCAGCGCCAGATCAAACATCACCTCGCCATTATACTGGCCGGAATATTCCAGCGCCGTCACCTGGAAGGCCCCGGCAATCGTGCCGAAATCCGGCACGATCACCTGCCAGTTCAGGATCGATGCATTGAAAAAGGCGTTGCGCACCGTGGCGTCGCTGGCCAGATCCTTGAAAATGCCGGAGCCGGAAACGGAGGCCCGCTGCACGCCGGCACCGGCCAGCAGCTCGCGCCAGCGGCCCGTGCTTTCGCTGTCGGTGGAATCCACCGTCTCGGCATTGAAGGCCAGCCGCTTGCTGCGCAGCCCCGCCACTGTCTCGTACGTGCTGCCATTATAGACCTTCAGCAACAGGTCTTTGCCTTTCTGGGCCACCATCGGCATGATCCTTCTCTTGAAAAGTGAACATAAAAAAGCACCCGGTGAGGGGTGCCTGTGAAAGAATGCGCATATGCTATATGGTCAGATTGCGTCGTTTCGTGCCAGAGAGGCCAGTATTTGGCTCATGGGCAAAAGCAGGGTCCGCTCCAAACCTTTGGCCGGCTGAAAGTGATATTTTCTGTAAAATCGTTCCGCCTCGTCATTCAGCGCGTGCACCATGACGGCGCGAAACGCTACAGTCTGTGACGCCGCAGCCACGGCCAGAAAGGCATGTTTCAGCAATTGTACCGCAAGCCCCTGTCCCTGATATTGTCTGTCGACAGCCAGCCTTGCCAGCAAAGCCACGGGAATTTCCCGCGGAGCACCATGCCCGGCCACGTTTCTCGGGGCTTGCGTCCGGCTGATCATGGCCGCACTCAGCGCGTAGTAGGCAATAACCGTGAAATCCTTGTCGGCAATCACAAAAGTGCGACTGTGACTTTCGCGCTGGTTCATCAACGCAACATCGTGTAGAAAAAGGTTCATAACCGGTTCACCGCAGTCAAACGGCTCCAACCGATGTTCGCCTGTCAGCAGTGCGGGTTTTCGCAGCATCGGGTTTCAGTCCAACCAGACGCGATTGTTCGCAAACAGTTTCACAAGTTCCGGCTGCGCCTTGCCATCCTCATCCAGCATTGTGGCAATCGCATCAAAGTCGGACGGATCAAGTGCCAGAAACCGCCTGTCCAGCAGTTGTTTTTGCGCGGCCAGTGTCGCAGCCTCGGTAACAAAGGCTGTAACCGACTTTCCGGCACCCGCCGCCGCTCTCTGAATCATGTCCAGGGATGTCGAGTCCATTCTGAACGTCACGGTTTCGTTTTTCCGAAGTGCTGTCATGCTCAAATGCCTTCGCCCAGAATGTATTAACGTTGTTAATACCACTCTTCTCCTCCGGACGCAATCTCCTCACTCCGTAACCGCCCGAAAGGTCATGGCCGCCACATGGGCGCGGGTTTTCGGCTCGCGGCTCACCCGGGTTTGCTCGTGGCGCAGGTTTGCCAGCACAGCCCCGGTCAGCGTCAACGGTTGTGCATGCAGGACGCTGCGCACCAGACCGGCAATCTCCTGGGCCTCGGCCCGCCCGTCTGCCGCAGACCACACTTCCAGCACCAGCCGGTGTTCCTCGCCATAGGCCCCGTCGCAGGAGGCATCCGTGCTGTCAAAGCCTGCAACCAGAAGATAGGGCATGTCTTTCTTCGGCAGCAACCGGTCATGAACACCGGCGCTGCCGATCTTTGCTGTCAGGGCAGCATTCCCGGTCAGGGCCTGCCAGATGGCTTTTTGCAAGGCATTGGCGTGCGATGTCATAGTGTCCCCTCCGCGCACTGGCAGACCAGCCAGCGTCTGGTTTCATCCGGGTCGCGCAGGGCGGACAGCGTGAAGATCCGGCTGCCCTTGCGAAAGCGCATTGCTGGCACCACGCCATCACGATAGCGGATCCAGATCCGGTGGGTCAGAACCGCGCGGTCCTGCCCGCCCACTTCGCCTGCGTCCATTCCCGTGGGTTCAATCCGCGCCCAGAGTGTCGCTGCCACCTGCCAGGCCGTGGTCACGCCGCCCTGCCCGTCGGCTGTTTCCACCGGTGTTTCCAGGTCCAGCCGCGCGGTCAGCTGTCCGGGGTCAAAGATCAGTCCCGCCATCACAGGGCCCTGCGCTGCCAGGGGGCAATCAGCCGCGCATAGCCGTCGGGTATGCCGCCGGGCTGCATGTCGGCTGCCACCGCGCCGCGCAGTTCATACATCATGGCCACATGCATCAGCATGGCGCGTTTCAGTGCGTCCGGCACATCGGTTGCGGCGGTGCCAAAACCGGCCACAAAATCCACCTCGATGCCGTTGATCGCCCGCAGCGTCTCCGGCATGTCCGTCACATAGAGCCTTGCAGGCTGCGCCTTTCCGGCGAGAACATGGCCTTGAAGCGATACTTGAACCGGCAGACCGCCCGCATTGTAAACCGTCATGGCAACAAGGGTTTGCACGGGAAACCTGTTGATCAGAATCACCTGGTCCTCCGGCCATTCATCCAGATAGAGCCGCAAGGTCCGGCTCATCAGGCACAGCCCGGTCACCTGTTCCAGATAGTGTCTGGCGGTCGCCATCAGGCTTGTCACCACTGTGTCGTCGGCGTCCGTATCCAGCCGCAGGTGCAGTTTGGTCTCGGCCAGCGTCAGGGGTTCGGCCACCGGCGGGGTGATCGTTGCATAGGTCATGGAAGGGTCTCCGGATGAGATGGCCCTCCCCCGCCTTCGGCAAGCTCGGACGGGGAGGGTTGGGGAGGGGGTTTTTAGTTTCTGTTCAATCAGGATGCCAGCGTCAGCTCACGGCAAATTTCACCAGCTTGATCGCCTCGAAATTCTGCACGCCGCCGCCCACACGTTTGGTCGTGTAGAACAGCACATAGGGCTTGGCCGAATAGGGATCGCGCAGGATGCGGGTGCCGATCCGGTCCACCACCAGGTAGCCGGAGCGGAAGTCGCCAATGGCAATCGCATAGCTGCCGGCGGCAATGTCCGGCATTTCTTCGGCTTCGGCAACCGGATAGCCCATCAGGCTTGCCTTGCCGTCCGGGCCTGCCGGCGGTTGCCACAGGTAAAAGCCGTCCGCACTTTTGAACTTGCGGATTTCGGCCTGCACCTTGCGGTTCATCAGGAAGGTCGCGTTCTGGCGATAGCCCGCCTTCAGGGCATAGATCGCGTCCACCAGCGTGTCGGATGCGCCGCCTGTCTTGAACCCGCCTGCCACACCTGTGGCAATATAGCCGAGGTTGCCCCAGCTCCAGCCTGTGTCCGCCACCTTGTTATAGGCCATCACGCCCCTGGGCTTGGCCACACCATCGCCGGTGACAAAGGCTGCCCCTTCCTGTTCGGCAAAAACGATGTCCACCTCGCCTGCAATCCAGGCCTCGATGTCCACCGCCGCATCATCCAGCAGCGCCTGCGTGGCAGCCGGCATGGCATAGAGTTCCATGGTGGGAAAATTCAGCTCCGCCAGTTGCTGCGTGGCGGTCTGCGGGCGGGCCGCCGTTTCGGCCACCCAGCCGGTTGCCATGCCTGCCTGCGAGAACGGCTTTTTCAGATTGGCGGCAGAAACCTTGCGCACCGTTGCCAGTGCGCGCATCGGCGAGACGGCGGAAATCCGGCGACCGATATTCGTGTCCAGTTCATCCGGCACCAGCATGCCGCCGTCAGGTGCAGAACCGGTGGAAAAGGCCTTGGCCTCCAGCGCCCGCAATCCGGCCTCGTCGCCCCGGCGGATATAGGTTTCAAACGCCGCCTTGTGTTCGCGGGCTTCCAGCGTCTGTGCGCCCGGCCTTCCCAGTTGCGGACGGGCCTGTTTCAGCACCATCTGCTCCATCATCTTCTGGTGGTCGGTCATGGCCTTGTTGATCCGGTCTGCCTTTTCGGTCGTCAGGACATCGGCGGAAAGCTTCTGTTCCAGTTCGCGCAGCTTCGTGTCATTGGCCTGTCGAAACTCCTCGAACATATGCATGAAGTCGTCATAGGCGGCTTCCGGCGTATCGGCATAGGCCTTGATTTCAGGTGCCGCCTTTGCGGGGCTCATGTTCAGGTTGATGTTTTCATTCATCTGTTAAAATCCTTATGGTTGAATCTGTTGGCGTGCTTTGTTGATCATCTGCGTTGCCTGCCTGATACGGGCAACCAGCGCATCGTTCGTTCCGGCGGCTGCCTCCTGCAAGCCCGCCATGGCATTGAAACCCCTGGCTATCAGCGTCCGGGCCTCCCCGCGCGTCAGGCCCGCATCCCGCGTCAGCCAGCGCTCGAATTCGCGTTTTGTCGGCAGCCCTGTCGCTGGTGCAACCCCTGGCCTGCGGCCTGCCATTGTCTTGACATCGGCCACCCTGGCACCGGGCAGCATCGGAAAGGTCACAATGGAAATCTCCCAGAGATCGGCTTCCAGAATGCGGCGAATGCCGCTGCGGGCATCATTGCGGGCCTTCACGGTCTGAAACCCGATGGAAAGCCCGTCCAGTGCACCGTTCTTCATCAGCTGGTGCACTTCGCGCGCCCGGGCAACGCCCGTTGCCAGCACCCCTTCCACATAGAGGCCGCGGGCATCTTCGCGGATGGTCTGCCAGTGGCCCAGCGGTTCTGACGGATCATGCTGAAACAGCATGCGCACACCGGCGGGTCCGCGGGTTTCCAGGCTGCGGCGAAAGGCACCGCGCTCAATCGTGTCTTTGCCCAGATCCACCTCGCCAAACAGGCTGGCATAGCCTGCAAACCGGCCCTCGCCGGTCATGCCGCGCAGTTCCAGGCTGGCAAATGTGCGCGTATCGATGCGGTTCTGCACATCCATGGTGTTCTCCGTTAATTTTGTGTGTGGTTTTTATGTTCGCCCGCTGGGCGCGATAGGCCCCGGTAGCTTTCCCGTCAGCAATTGACTTTGCTGCCATCCTTGCGCAAAAAGTATCGTCACAAGGAATCATATCTTGCCGCACAGCGCCTCGCCGTCGAAGTCCTATTCCGCCTTCCTGTTTGATATGGATGGCACGCTTCTGTCTTCCATCGAGGCGGCGGAACGTGTGTGGGGCCGCTGGGCCCTGCGCCACGGGCTGGATGTTGCAGCCTTCCTGCCCACCATTCATGGTGTTCGCGCAGCCGATACAATTGGCCGTCTCCAGCTTCCCGGCATCGATGTCGCCGCCGAGGCCGACTGGGTCCGGCTGGCCGAACTGGAAGATGTTGAAGGTGTGAAACCCATTCCCGGCATTCCGGACTTTCTGGAGAGCCTTCCTGAAGACCGCTGGGCGATTGTCACATCCGCCACACTGGATCTGGCCACGCGCCGCCTTGCCGCTGCCGGAATCGCTCCGCCTGCCAACCTGTTTACCGCCGAACGGGTCGCCCGCGGCAAGCCTTATCCTGACTGTTTTGAAAATGCCGCCAGATCGCTCGGCTTTGAGGCGACCGATTGCCTGGTGTTTGAAGATGCGCCTGCAGGCATTCAGGCCGGTACCTCTGCCGGCAGCGATGTCGTGGTCATCACCGCCACCCACATGCACCCCATGGAAACCCCGCACCGCACCCTTGCCGATTATACCGGCGTTGTCGCCCGCTTCACGCCGGAGCGCAGGCTCATGCTTCTCGAGCGTGAGGCGTAAGCTCCCGCGCCACGGAAGACCAGTCGATCAGCCCATGATCCGGCCGGATCCTTGCAGCCCCTTCACCGGCATTTTTGCAAAACACCACAATATTGGCACAGGCGTATCGTGCGCCTGGAACCATCATGCCATCATATCCCAGAAAGCTGGCGATTTCGCCCATCTGCTGTGTTGTCGGGTATTCCTCATGCCGGTTGGCATAGTCCAGCTGGCCATAGCGCCCTGTGTCCAGTCCCAGTGCTTTCAGATCGTCAAGGGCTGGCAACGGGATCACTGTTTGCAGCTCCAGGTGCAGTTCAAACAGGTTGAACCGCAGTTTTGAGGGAAAAACCGGCTGGCCGCGCCTCAGGTGAAAATCCATTTCAGCCAGTGCTCCCCTGCGTTCCATGGATGTGTACAAGACATCCAATGTCCCGTCGTCCCAGCGCCCGCCCGATGCATGGCACTGGCAGGGATCACGCCCCTCGCGCACCACGCGCCACACGGTTCCGGAAAACGTGGTTGTTGCGACAGCTTCCAGTGCATCCATCAACCGTGCATCACGCAAGGACGGGCGTGTCACAGATAGGCCCCTGCATCCATGCGGTTGAGAATGTCCAGAACATCCACCGACCGTCCGTCATGGATCAGGTCAATGGCGCGCCGTCCCTCCAGTTGCGGATGGCGTGCATAAAGCCAGAGGCGGATCTCGTCCGGCGCGTAATATTCCTGCAATCGTCCGACCACATAATTGAGGTCCGAGATTACAAGCTCGTTTCGGGCATGCGGCTTCATTGTGCCCGATTTCCAGCGCGATACCGTCGCCTTGGACACATCGGTAATATTGGCAATGTCGGCGCTTTTCAGGCCGCCTTTGTCACTCAGTTCACCCAGATACCGGGCCAGGGCGGTTTGCTGCATCATAACCTCGACCGTGATGTTTGTGTTTCATGAATTGAATTTATGAAACACAAACGAAATGGTCAAGCAACGTCACGCTATCCGGCGTGACGGTCCAGGAATGGTCCGGCCAAGGTCGTGCGCGGTCTCCAGCCAGACTGCAATAGCATCGCGCACATTCGCAATCGCCTCCTCGGGCGTCTCGCCGTCGCTCATGCAGCCCGGAAGATCCGGCACGGTTGCCGCAAATCCACCTCCGTCTTCCTGCGTCAGCGGCGATACAATGACCGGATAGACAAGATCATTCATTGGCATGCCTCACTTTATCCACGAATTGCACAAGCAATCTTATATATACAGGTTTTATAGGTCGCTTGAAAGGGATCGTCAAAATCTCGTTCCGGGACGGATGCGCAACCTTGTAATGTGAGCTTCCCGATCTGGACTGATCACAGTGGATGCCAAATTCCCGACAGACGGCAATGATATCGTCAATTCTCCAGTCTCCTTTCGGGTTCTGGCGCAGTCTGTCCAGTCTCTTGCTCATCCCTTTCAATCCCCGAAAGCCAGTTTATAGCCCTTGATAGCACATGTTTTCAGGCGCAGAAATGCAGTTGTTTTAACGCACCGCTTTCCCCTTCACCGGCCCCATTTTCCGGCCACGCGCACCAGTGCGCCAAGGCCCCACCAGGCCATCAGGCTGGCGGCGGCCGATCCGGTCAGCATGATTTCCGCGCTGCCCAGTGCCTCGCCCAGGCCCAGTCTTTGCGCCAGCCACAGCCCTGTCGGGCCGCCGAAAATCAGGCCGCAGGCAAGGCCGGTCAAAAACCGGCTGGCAGCCTCGCGCCGTCCCGCGGGCAGCATATAGACCAGCGACACGGCAGAGCCTGCCGAAGCCCCCAGCATGCGTGCGGCCCAAAGGCCCGGATCACCGGAAAAATCAGCCATTTGTTAACACCTTTCCCCTACATTGGTTTTATTGAGAATTTTATAATATACTCATCAGCAGCATGGTTCCGGCACCTCTCCCTGAGTCAGGTGATGCGCAAAAGCTGAGTCCCCTGAATCCCCTGGCACCGTTTCCTCGCATTCAGATTCACGGCCTTCACAAACAGATTCAACCCGTCTTGACAGATCGATTCAATCCGCTGCCGGACTGAATCCGGAAATCGGTATAATCAACTGTTTTTACACACTATCGTCCGGACCATAGCCCACGGCCTGCCGCTTTTCCGCGTCCGTGAGGAAGTCTGCCGCCCCCACCCGCGCCCAGAGCTGGTCGCGTTCATTGGCAAGGCCGGATATCTGGTCCAGATCATGGCCCAGCCGCAGGTCATCGCCATAGGCCGGGGCCAGCCACAGGCCGAGCGCTTCTGCCGTGCGGGCCAGAAGCGGCAGCACAGTCAGCCGCAGAAAGGCGCGGTTGGCCTCGGCATAATTGGCATAGGTATTGTCACCGGGAATGCCCAGCAGCATCGGCGGCACACCAAAAGCCAGCGCAATATCGCGGCTTGCGCCGTTCTTCGCCTCGACAAAATCCATCTCCTTTGGCGAAAGCCCCATGGATTTCCAGTCGAGCCCGCCTTCCAGCAGCATCGGTCGTCCCGCCCGTGCCGGGCCGGAATAGCCCTCGTCCAGTTCGCTCTTCAGCCGGTCATATTGGTCCGGCGAAAGGTTGCCGCCTTCCTTCGGCTGGTAGACCAGTGCGCCGGAGGGCCGTGCCGAATTGTCCAGCAGCGCCTTGTTCCAGGTGGCCGCCGCATTGTGCAGGTCCAGCGCCTGGCTTGCCGCTTCGAGCGGTGCAAAGCCCAGATGGTCGTCCAGCGGATGAAACAGCCGCAGGTGCAGAAGCGCCAGTGCCTGTGCGCCGTCCTTCCGGCCATCACCCTCCAGCGCAACCAGCCGCGTTGCCGCCCCGACGCGATATTCCACCGCCTGCGGCCAGCCATGGCTATCCTCCACAATCCGGCAGCGGTCGGGGCGCAAGAGATGCAGTTCGGCCACCCTGTCGCCCAGCACTGCGGGCTCGACAAAGGCATTGCCCGACAGCAGAAGATGGCCGTAGAGGCTTTCAAAAAACGCAATGCCCGCCAGGTTGCGGCCCGGCCTGCGCAAAAGGTCCAGCAGCGGATGCCGGGTCATTTCGCGGTCGCCCTCATAGGCCAGCCACGGCACAGAGGCTGCCGTCTCGCAGATCAGCCTTACTGCGCGGTGGGCCACCGGGTTTTTCATGAAGCCCTCGCGGGCGAGCGTGCCATAGGAACGCCCGCTCCAGTGCGCCTGCCCTGTCAGTGTACAGGCCAGGAAAGCCGCTTTCTGTTCGTGGTTCATCCGGGAATTGCCCTGTCCCGAAGACACGGGTTTGCGCCGGGTGCGGCTGTCCCGCATCCAGTCGAATGGATTTTTCATGTCCGGTACCTTTTGATGCTGGATCTGCTGAAAGGCCGCAGGTTCAGTCTGCGGTCACATAATCCGCCGCCACCCGCATGTCGCGCAAGGGGCGGACGATATCAATGGATTGCTGGTAGAGCGGATGCGCCTTGTAGTCGGCCAGGGCCTGCTCGTTTTCAAATTCGCCGTAAACGACAAAATCCACCGCCGTTCCCAGCTGGTCGGTCTTGATATTGCGGCCCACTTCCAGCCTGGTTGCGGCGGGAATGCCCTTGAGGAGCGACAGGCCGTCAAACACCGCTTCCAGATTGCCATTATCAGGAACCGAGAAAAAAACGATATGCCGTATCATGTCACTTTGCCCTGCGCGTCAATGCAGCCGCGTTACCACAGCGTGTTGCGCTTCTCAATGGCAATCCCGCAGATCAGGCCGTCGTGTAACCAATTGCCGCATAATAGGTCTTGCCCAGTGCCGCCACGTCCTTTGCGGCAAAGGTGCCATTGACGGTCTTGCGGGCATTGAACCAGTCCTGTGTGGCACCATGGAAGAAATCGGACAATTTGCTTCCGGTAAATCCCCCGTTGATCATGCCATGAAACATGATCTCCACAGCGCCATTGTCTCCCAGCGCCAGATCGGGAGTGCCGACAAGATCGATGTGCAACAAATCGCCGAATTTCTTGTAATTCGCCCTTCCCGTGAGTTGCGGAAGACCACGCCCCCGGTATTTCCAGCCATCGCCACTCGCTTCATCACCATTGCCGATGCGGTTTGCATAGATTTTGTTGGCAATTTTCTCCGGCTGGTGCGCGTAGCTGCCGGCTGTTGCAGCGGTGAACCTGTTGGGAAAAACCTCAAGCAGCCGCTTGGCCGAATAATTGAGATTTTCCTCCACCGGCTGCATCTTGCGTCCGGTTTCGTGGCAGGCCGTTGCCAGCATATAGGCCAGCCAGCGGTCGTCGTCCCCGGCATGGTCTTTTTCCCATGCGTCCAAAATCATTTCATGGCCATCCACCTGTGCCTGGGTCATGCCCGAAGCAAAGATCGTGTCGTGCAGATGATCGAAGAAAAATGTCCTGTTGATTGTCATGGCGTCCTCCTGCCTTCGACACGGCTTCGCCACCAGCCAGACCGTGCGGATCCGGCGGTAATTGTCCGCGTCCTGTGTTGCTTTCCTTTGTCCCTCAGGTCCGGGTCTTGAGGTCCGGGTCTTGCTGGTCCTGACCACCATCATAGGGCAAATCTGCAAAAATGCACCTATAAAATGCAAATTAAAAAAAATACAACCAAATATAATTTCTGCCTGCACTTGCCGTTGCAGCCGGTTGTCGCGCGCGCGTACCGTTCCTGCGGGTGATGATCATTGCGCCATCAGGGCTGCATGAAACATCCGGCCCAGTTCGCCCAGCCTTTCGGCCCGTTCCAGCCCGTTGATGATCCGGCGGGCCTGCACCCAGTCCTCTCTTTCAGCGTTAAAAAAGTCCGACAGCCTGTGGCCGGTAAACGCGCCGTCCTGCATGCCGGCAAACAGGATGCGGATCGCCACATCCATGTCCATGGCGCGGTCTGGGTCTGCCACCAGATCCAAGCCCGTTGCCGCCGACATGGCCTCATAATTGCGCCTGTGGGTCAGTTGCACCAGGCCGCGGCCAATCCAGTGCCGCCCGTCTTCGTCCGCCAGCCAGTAGCGGGTTTTCACCCAGGGCAGTTTTCCGGCATCAAAGGCGGCCTGCAAAATCTCCACGGCCCGTGCATCAGTTGTCGCCAGCGTCTCGCGCACCGGTTGCATGGTAAAGGCGGTCTCGTGGTAGGCCGTTGCCAGCATATAGGCCAGCCAGCGCAGATCACCGTCCGGCAGCAGCCGCTCCCATGCGTCCAGAATGGCCTCCAGCCCCTGCCGCTGCGAGGGCGATATCTCACCGCCGAACGGGGCAATCGAGATGGCGTTGTAAAAAGCGGCGCGGTTGAACATTTTTCATTGGGCATTATTTTGGAGTTCCCATTGAGGAACGACTTTTAAAGTACCTATTTCAAACATAGCATCAGGTCTTGCGCCCAGTTTCACCTGCAAAATGCCTGGTTTTGTTATGGACACGGGAATCTGAGGCAATGGAAAAACAACAGGAACATCTACGGAGCGATTGGAAAAATTCACGTCAGCCTTTAAAAATGGCACTTCATCCTTGTAGCCGATTTCAATCATCGCATCATTTATTACTGCATCCATTTCATGAACTCTAATCCAGAGCGCAACAGGCAAAACAAACGGGATTTGGGGTACGACCAAGTCACTGGGATACACACCAATCAGAATATGTTTGCCGCTTTGCTCTATTCGGATATCATCACAAAACAATACCTCAGCCTTAACCCAATTCATGATGCATGCACCGCAATTTTTATGTTGCCGGGCGTACTTGAAGTTGTTGCTGGCAGGTTTGTACCGCCAAGATAGCGGAGCAGCGAAGCTAACTGATTTCCCTGACCAAGAGTTTCCTTTGCCTCGCTCACAATTACAGCTTGGTCGCCATGATAATTTACCGAAACAGCATTTTTTTCAGGCAGTCGGATGTCGACATCAATCTCGGCGTCCATGGCCCAGACCAGTTCAGCCAAGCTTCTCAAGGTCAGATTATTGACCCCGGAAAAACACTTGTTAACGCGCGCACGATCTATCCCGATCCGATTGGCGATTTCCTGTTGAGTCAATTTTCCGGCGGCTTTCCGCTCAACCAAGGTCTTCTGTAATTGTCGACCAATATCGCCGATCAGCCTTGCCGAAGCCTCGTCTTTAGGATCGAGTTCAAAAAGAAATGACATCGTCTTCCGTAGCTCCCGCATTGTACTTTGGTTCATCAAGGTCAAGCATCTGTCGATCCCTAATGACCTCATCCCTGAAAGCCGCATACAAGCCATGCTGCTTCACTTTTACCATATCGAACGCATTAACAGCGATAAATCTATCCTTCTGGTAAAACCAGCCGAATATCCGCAAATCGAGCGTCTTCAGCTCAAACACATCACTCTCGATAGGGGACATTCTATGGAATTGTCTTCCAATTCGCAGAGGATGACCTGTGATATATATTCTCAACAGATCCTGAATTTGTTCCATCGGCGTCAAATTGTAAGGGTCCAAACCAACAATTTTCGGCAGGTCGTTCCGAATCCATTTCATGAATTTTGGACGCGCATAGATAAATCTGTTCTCAAACTCGTTTCGTTCCAGTTTCACCAGAATTTTTTGCAATTCTCCACGATTTTGCAGATCTTCTATTGTTGACATATAAGATAACATTCCGGCGTTAACAAGTCATAAATTCGGCTTGCCTGACCAGAATACCACAAGTATTTTCGCCTTCAAGTAGCACAAACCCTCCCCCTCCCCCTCACACACCCCTCACCCGCGGTTCGCCGCGTCCGTCCAGCATCAGCGCGGTGATCGCCCAGACCAGTGCGTCCAGCCTGTCGGGAGAGCGTCCGTCGGAAAGCCCTTCCGGGCCAAAGTCACACATCTGGTCTTCCAGTTTTGCAAACAGGCCGGCATGGGCCACCCTGCCCTGCTCGTAGAGGGCGGCCACCGGTTCGGCGCGCAGGAATTTGCCGCGTGTGGCCCTGACCGGGGCAATGGGCAGATTGGCATCGACGCTTTTCAGCATGGCCCCCACCATGTCGCCGCCCTGGTTGATTTCCACCACCACGCGGTCGGCATCAAAGCGGCGAAAGCTGCGCACCACCGCCTGCGCCCAGGCAGCAGGCGTTGCCCCTTCCACCGAGCCATCGGCCAGAACCAGCGCCCGGCCCTGTCCGTCCAGCCCGGCCACGATAATGCCGCAGCAGCTGTTCTGCGCGTTTGAGGCCACCGGCGGGTCCACCGCCACCACAATCCGCCCCACGGGCCCTGGCTGGCGCAGGCGCAGACCGTCCAGTTGCGCCCGGTTCCACAGGGCGTCGTCGCGGTCCTCCATCCATTCGCCGTCCAGTTCCTGCCGCCCCAGCCGGGTTGCGCCATAGCGGTCGGTCATGGCCTGAATGAAACCGGCGCTCAGGTTGGCCGCATTGGCGACGGTTGAAATCTTCACGGTCACGGTGTCGCGGTCGGCCATCAGCCGTTTCAAAACCGGAACCGGCCTGGGCGTCGTCGTCACCAGTTGTTGCGGATGTGCACCCAGCCGCAGGCCAAATTGCAGCATGTCCCAGGTTTCCGTTGCATGTTTCCATTTGGCCAGCTCGTCACACCAGGCATAGTCGAATTGCGGTCCGCGCAGGCTTTCCGGGTCTTCGGAGGAAAATACCTGTGCCACCGAGCCATTGCGCCACACCAGGCGGCGGCGCGAGGCTTCAAAATCCGGGCGCTGGACCCTGGCAATCCGGCAAATGCCGGAGACCCCGTCGATCATCACCTCGCGGGCATCGCCCAGCGTTTCGGCCACCAGTGCAATGCGCACCGGACGGTCCCGCGTCGCCAGACTGTGGACCCATTCGGCACCTGCCCTTGTCTTGCCGGAGCCGCGCCCGCCCATCAAAAGCCATGTGCGCCAGGCACCCGGCGGCGGCCTCTGGCTGTCGCGGCCCGTTACCTGCCAGTCCCTTGTGAAAGCCAGCATATGCTCCTTCTCGCGTTCCGCACCATCGGCACGGTCCACAGCATTGCCGCAGTCATTGCTCCCAAGACCGGACTCCTGCGGCGGCGGCTGAGGTGCGGGCGGCATCGTATCCCGCGCCCGGCTGCGCTGCAGTGTCGCAATAAGCCTGTCACAGTGCGAAGTGCCGCTTATGGCCTGCGCATGCCCGAGGTGGATTTTCTGCATGTCACTCTCGAATTGTTGCATTAACGCTGCCAGTTTCGCGCCACCTGCCCGCTCAGCAAAAAGGCGGTCCGGTGCAGGTCGCCGCCAGGGCAGCCTGTCCTTCGCCCGGTCCACCTGTGCCCACAGTCCGTTTCCACTGATCAAACAGCGTTCTTGCCCGTTCATTGGCGCGTTCATCCATCAGGTCCAGCAGTTTCTGTCGTGCGGCTTCATAGTCGGCATCGTTGACGTTGCGCTCGGCCTCCAGCGCCCGTTCATGGGCCAGGCTGCGCTGCAGGCTGTCGATCTTTTCCAGCGTGCGCATCAAGACCTGCATGGCGTCGACAGCGGCCTTGATATCGGCCTTGGCCAGTTTCACCACCGCCTCGTCGCCCGATCCGTCCAGCGCCGCACCGGCTTCCACGCGGATCTTGCGGAAAGCCTCAAACTGCGCCTGCATTTCACCGGTCATCTGGTTCAGCAATACCTGAAGCGTTACCTGTGCAGCCCCGTCTGCCGATTTGATTTCCAGCACCAGCCTTGAAATCCCGCCTTCACCGGTCCTGTCCTCCGGCACCCCATATTCCGCCCTTAATGGCCAAACGCCAAAAAGGCCGGGATCTGCATCCCGCCCTGTGTTCATTGTCATCATCCGTTTTGAAAAATTTTGCCGGTGCTTCATGGCGGCGGGCTACCCTGTCCGGCGACACAATTCCGACCATACATAAACACTAGCAAACAGCCGTCACGCTGTCAAGGACTATTTTCCTGTTTTTTGTATTTATTCCTATTTTTGTGTCGACCAGGCAAACCACACCGCCACCAGCGCCAGCAAGACAGAGAGTATCCGCCGCGACCATCGCTCGCGCACCGGGTCTTGCAATATCGGCTGTGCCAGTCCCGCCAGAAGCACAATCCCCCCATGGATGGCCGTTGCTATGGCCACATAAAAACCGGTCAGGATCAGTGTGTCGCCCAGACCCGCATCAGACCCCGCATCAGCACCAACAAAGGTTGGCAGCACGGCAATATAAAAAACCGCAGCCTTCGGGTTTAACAGATTGGCCATCAGTCCGCGCCAGAAATGGCGCAGATCATCGGGTTTTACGCCGTCTTTTGCCTCGCCGCGCCACCCGTCCCAGGCCAGATAGAGCAGGAACAGAATCCCTCCCCAGCGCAACCCCTGATAAATCCACGGGGTTTCGGCAATGATCGCCGCCATGCCAAAGGCGGCAATAACACCAGTCACCGCCAGTCCCAGTCCCACGCCACACACGGCCAGAAAGCCCGCCCTGCGGCCATGCGACGCCGACAGAACGGCAAGCCAGGTCATATTCGGTCCCGGTG
The DNA here is from genome assembly GCA_965247225.1 of Rhizobiaceae bacterium. Lineage (GTDB taxonomy): Bacteria > Pseudomonadota > Alphaproteobacteria > Rhizobiales > Rhizobiaceae > CBDFGT01. The sequence continues at coordinate 90,173 of CBDFGT010000003.1, forward strand.
TCAGTTCCAGAAAAAGCGAAGCCAGCAAAAAAGCCGCCGTATTGGCCGGCAAGGCGTCCCTGAAGCCTTGCACCATCATGCTCATCCGGTCGTCCCGACAATCTGGAGCCTGTTGCGCCTGCGCAATTCCGCTTCGGCCAGCGATTGCTTCATCACCTGCGTGCTCACAGCATTGCGACCGCTTTTCTTGGCGTCATACATGGCCTCGTCTGTATCGGCGACAAACTTTTGCGCCAGCTTTCCCTCGACGGGAACCGTGGCATGGCAGCCTATGCTGACCGTAATGCGCACCGGCGCATCCTGGCCCGCTATATGCACCTGCAACTGCTCCACGCGACGGCGCAATCGCTCCGCAACCTCAAAGCTCACGTTCAGGTCGGACCTTGGCAACAGGACTGCAAATTCCTCGCCACCAAACCGCGCCAGAATATCGGATTTTTTCCGGATCTCTTCCATCATCACCATTGCCACCTGCTGCAGGCAATAGTCGCCCACCAGATGCCCGTGCTGATCATTGAGAACCTTGAAGTGGTCGATATCAATCAACAAAAGGCCCAGCGATGATTCACTCTGCTGATGCTCCTGCCACAGGATGTTCAGGCTGTCATCAAAATGGCGCCGGTTGTGCACCCCTGTCAGGCCATCAATCAGCACCTGCTGCGACAGCTTGCCATTGGCAAGAGACAGCGCGTCCGCCCGCAGTTTTTCCCGCAGGCCCAGGATATAGGCAATGCGCTGGCTTCTTTCGATCCGGTAGGCAGCGATCAGCGAATAAATGCAGAAAAATACCCCGAGCGAGACCCCGAAACGGGCGTTGACCATATCCATGGTCGGGCTGAAACTGGCGACGACAAACAGCAGCACGATTGTTTGCAGCGACATGAACAGCGCAAGACGCAGGTCCAGCGCATAGGCCGAATTGGCTATGGTGCACACAAGCGCCAGTGCATAGATCAGCGGCGCGACATTGGGGGATTCCGAAAGGAACATGAAGGAGACGATCTGCAACTGTATGGAAACGCCGATCAGGACCGCAATCTGGTTTATCCTGTCAGGATGACGCAAGGCATAGAAGTAACAGACAAAGGTCATCGGAATATTGAACAGGATCTTCATGGTCGCGCTGTACCAGAAAATGTCGGGAAACATCAGCAGGTCCGTTGCCAGGAACATCACGAAGACAAAGCAGCCCGAAGGCAGCAGCATCGTGAAAATGCGCAGCCGCAACTGCTCCTGGGATGCCTTGAAACCGGCCTCGATGCGGTCGGAAAACTGCATGAAGAGCCCGGACTTGTTGACTTCCGTATCGGTTTCAGCCAGCAATTCTGCCGAATCCATGTCCGCATAGGACCAGCCTTCCCCGCTTGCAGGCTCCTTGAAAATCCGCCTCCACCAACGGCACGCCTGCTGCGGACTGTCGATGTCTCTTACTGTTTCCTGGTTCATTCAACCCTTCCTGCATACTGTCTCCCGCAGACCACACGGGTCTGCAGGGTATCCTGCTCCCTGCGTCCGAAACCTTCGGCGAATGAAAACAGAACGGCACCGCGGCCTCGAAAGCCAGACGTGTCACGTCAGAGGCCAGGAACGTGCCTGACTGGGTTACACTAGCCTGAAAACCTTGCAGATTCGTTGCATATTCAATTCATATAATACATTTCACACAATTCATTCCGGCCGGAATGCTGCGTTTTTTTCAAGCCCTGCTGCATCATACCAACCTGCATAAATATTGACATATTTCGTGAGCCGGAGAATGCCATCCGGCGAGGAGCAGCCGCAGAGCGATGTTCATGCATCGGTCGAGGATTGCGACGAAGTCCGGTGGCATTCTCCGGCTCACCCCCTTTGACACCTCAGGAGGGCCGGTCGCTTTTGCCCTCCGGTTGCGTCGAAAATCCTCGCTGGACCTTTAGGGCGTGTCGTCAGTTACAGATTGGAACGTGGTTTGAGGGAAAATGGTTCAGTTTCAGGAGCAAAATCGCAGGAAGGCTGCGCATGTTCCGTCAAGGCCGCAGGCCGTAGCGAAAGATACATGCGCTTTTCCGGAATCAGGGCCAGCTTGTCATGTCTTTCAGGACATGGCGGCCCTGTCCCCTTTCAAGATTTTGCGACGCCAAAATGGACCATTTTCACCAAATCCTCCGATTGCTGCGAATTTTGCCGCTGAATGCGTTAAAAATGCTCGTGATACATTGGTATCACTTGCGCTTTTCGCCTGTTCAGCGACAAAATGCGTCTCGCGCCACGACCAATCTGTAACTGACGACACGCCCCAGGTCCCACTGCGGTTTTCTCCTGACCGGAAAACAAAATCGATCCGGCGAAACAGGTCAATATTTATGCAGGCTGGTATAAGCCTTGCGCGGCCTGCGGTGGTCCATTTTCGGCCGGCCAGTCCACCAGATAATCCTCATAATCCTCCAGTTCTATCCCGTCCTCGCTGACCGTGCGTCCGCGCACAGAAATGCCGGCCTCGTGCACAGTATCGGGATTGCCGGACACCAGAGGGTGCCACCAGTAAAGATCCAGCCCGTCGCGCACCAGCCTGTAGGCGCAGGTCGGTGGCAGCCAGGTGATCGCGCGCACCTCCTGCGCTGTCAGGCGAATGCAGTCCGGCACCGTTGCCTGGCGGTTCTCATAGTCCCGGCACCGGCAGCTTTGCCCGTCCAGAAGCGTGCAGTGAATGCGCGTCCAGGCAATTTCCCCGGTTTCCCAGTCCTCCAGCTTGTTCAGGCAGCACCGCCCGCAGCCGTCGCACAGGCTTTCCCATTCCCGTTCGTCCAGTTCTTCCAGCGTCCTGGTTTTCCAGAAAGGCAGTGCATCCATGGCAGTTTTTTTCCAGTTCTTGCAAATTGGTACTGTTGTTTCACACAATGACAAAGCTTTTCAACTTGTTCTTTCGCCGCAAATCAACCAATTCTGGTTTGAAACACTCCAGGGTACCATACTGGGCCAGACGGGAGTATCAAGGTGCCATGACAGAAGACCCGAACGCAGAAACGCCTTCCAGGATGGTGCGCCGCAAGCGCTATTTGTTCCTGCGTCTGGACAGCTGGATCGATTCCTCGATCTGGACCGCCGGCGTGCGGGCATGGGAAATCTGGGAAGAGACCAACATCTTTTTCCGGCGCTTTCGCCTCACCGGCTTCAGGCGTGTCCTGTCCGAAATGACCGGTGAGGCCATGAATGTGGGAACCGCAGGCTTTGTGCTGATGCTGGCGCTGGCGCTTCCGGCCTTTGAGGAGACGAAGGGCGACTGGCGCAACCGCAGCGATTTTGCCGTCACCTTTCTGGATCGCTATGGCAATGTCATCGGCCATCGCGGCATTATCCACGAGGATTCCGTTCCCGTCGATGCCCTGCCCGATCATCTGGTCAAGGCGGTGCTGGCCACGGAAGACCGGCGCTTTTTCGATCATTTCGGCATTGATTTTCTGGGACTCATCCGTGCCATGAGCGAAAATGCCCGGGCGGGCAGCGTGGTCCAGGGCGGCTCCACCCTGACCCAGCAGCTGGCCAAGAACCTGTTTTTGAACAATGAGCGTTCCCTCCAGCGCAAGATCAAGGAAGCCTTCCTGGCCATCTGGCTGGAAGCCAATCTTACCAAGAAAGACATTCTCGGCCTTTATCTTGACCGGGCCTATATGGGCGGTGGCACGTTCGGGGCCGCCGCCGCCGCGCAGTTTTATTTCGGCAAGGATATTACCGATGTCGATCTGGCCGAATCCGCCATGCTGGCAGGCCTGTTCAAGGCCCCTGCCAAATACGCGCCGCATGCCAACCTGCCTGCCGCGCGCGCGCGCGCCAACGAGGTTTTGACCAATCTGGTCCAGAGCGGCATGATGACCGAAGGCCAGGTGATTGCCGCGCGCCGCAATCCGGCCAGCGTGATGGACCGCGAAACGATCTCCTCTCCGGATTTCTTTCTCGACTGGGCTTTTGAGGAGGTCCAGCGTATTGCCAAACCGTTCCGCCAGCATTCGCTGGTGGTGCGCACCACCATGGACATGGGCCTGCAAAAGGCTGCCGAGGATTCGGTGGAAAACAGCCTGCGGCAATATGGCGAGGGCTATCATGTCCGTCAGGGTGCCTTGGTCACCATCGAGAATGGCGGTGCCGTGCGTGCCATGGTCGGCGGACGGGATTATGGCGAAAGCCAGTTCAACCGCGCGACCAAAGCCTTGCGGCAACCGGGCTCCGCCTTCAAGGTCTATACCTATGCGCTGGCCATGGAACACGGCTTTACGCCGGAATCGGTCATTGTCGACGGGCCGATCAGCTGGCGCGGCTGGTCACCGCAAAATTACGGTCGCAGCTTTTCCGGACCGGTCACGCTCACCACGGCGCTGGCCAAATCCATCAATTCCGTGCCGGTGCGCCTTGCCAGGGATTATCTCGGTGTCGACCCCATCATTGCCCTTGCCAAAGACATGGGGGTGGAAACGCCCTTGCGGGCCGACAAGACCGTGCCGCTGGGTACAAGCGAGCTCACGGTTCTCGACCAGGCCACGGCCTACGCCGTTTTCCCGGCCGACGGCCTGGCATCGCGCCGCCACGGCATCAGCCAGATCGTCGATTATTCCGGCAAGGTGCTTTATGATTTTGGCCGTGACGAACCCGCCCCCAAACGGATCCTGTCGCAACAGGCCGTCTCGTCGATGAATACCATCCTGGCACAGATCCCGGTCATCGGCACGGCCCGCAAGGCAGCCCTTGACCGCGGCATTGTCACGGCAGGCAAGACCGGCACCACACAGGCCTATCGCGATGCGTGGTTTGTCGGCTTTACCGGCAATTACACAACCGCCGTCTGGTTCGGCAATGATGACTATACATCCACCAACAACATGACCGGCGGTTCGCTGCCCGCCATGACCTTCAAGCGGTTCATGGATTATGCCCATCAGGGCATCGAGCTGAAACCCATTCCCGGCATTGCCAATCCCCTGCCTGCCGAAGTACCGGCCACGGTCGCTGCCACCACGCCTGCAGACGATGCGCTGCCGCCGCTCATCCGCCCGCGCTCGCTGTCGGCCCAGTCCACCCGCCTGCTGCAATCCATCGGCGAGATGCTGCGCACTGCGCCGGAGATCAAACCGGCGCAGAAAGTGGCGGTCAGCGGGTAGATGTGGAAATCCGCCCTTATCGGCTGAAGGTTTCATCCTCTCATTAACCTTTAGGCAGGGCAAGGTTGATAAAATTGGTTGACATACACATATAGCAAGAGCCATCAATCAAGACCATCAACCAATATTTTATGCAGGACAGATCCAATGCATTCACGTCGCGAGCAAAAGGTTCCAGACGTTGTCGCAAAGAACCTTGTTTCAATGCGCAATGATATCCACTATTTTGACGACCTGCAGATGCGGGTACGCAGCGCCAGCGATCTCGCCGGGCAAAAGGTTTATCCGGCACATAATGTGCGTGGCACATTGCGCAAGGCCTCCGAAAATTACGGTTCAAAGTGCAAGGCCGGCGGCCATGACGCACACCTGTTGTCGAATTTTCCAGATCTTGAGGCGACACTTTCCGAAATGTCTGCGCTTGCACGGTATTTCGTCAGGGCAGCAAGTCGAACAGATGTGGGAGAAATCTCACCGGCCTACCGGGCATTGCGTCAGCTTGCGCCTCTGTACCCAACACCGGGAATGATCTTGGGACTGGCCGATGACGACTTTGGCAAGAGCTCTAAACTCATGGCGAAATACCTGACATCACTAAAGTCGGACCTGACCGGACTGGTCAAGACTTTACAGGATTTGGAGGTGACCGGCCCGGATCATAACAGTCCTGAAATCGTCTCTCCACAGGACGATTTTGATACTTATACAGAAACGCTTCTCACCGGGGCCGGTGGTGGCTTGTCCTTGACGGAAGCTGCGGAAAAACTGGGCATGTCCCGTCAGGCATTGCACAAGCGGGTCAAGGAAGGCTCCGTGCTGGGCATGATGCGCGGCAGCAAGATCGCCATTCCATCGGTGCAGTTCGTTCTGCATAAGGGCGTCATCGGCCTGACGCCTGGCATGCAAGAAGTTGTGCAGGTTTTTGATCTCGCTGAAGCAAGCAGGTGGGATTGTCTGCAATTTTTACTTGATACCGATCCCAATCTCGATATGCTTCCTGTGGATGCGCTGCAAAAGGGGCATCCGGCAGGTGTGGCCGGTGTCGTGCGTGCCGCCCGGGCCTATCTTGGTATCGGGGAGGGTGAACCGGAAAATGCCAGGCAGGTCGCTACCTGATCACTTTGAAGTGCATGCCCTTCCAAGCGGAACAGAAATGGTCCGGGTTCATGAAAGCGCATATGGGCCGATCTGGTTTGGCCCGGCCTCAACGCCGATGCACCGGTTCGATTCCACCAATGGCACCTTCAAGATCTTTTATGCCGCAGCAACGCTGAAAGGTGCCATTGCCGAAACCTTGCTTTCAAATCACGCCACGACAATGATGAACTCTGCTTTGCCCTGTTTGATCGCGTTATGTCTGTCGACCTCACCATCGAAAAAACCGAGCATTTCAAGGACAACTGGGCCATGACCCAACGTATCCTGAAATCCTATGGTTCCCTTCTCGATCCCATGCGGTCATTGCCGCCACTTCGCTGACATCTCCCCTTTCCCCGCAGACGCATTTTGTCCAGCCCCTGCCCCCATTTGCCGTTACGCCCGAATCCGTGTTAACCCTTGGCCGTTCCTTTCATCCTGCATCTGGTTTTCATGTTTCGGGTTCCCTTGTATATCGCTGTGATCTTGACCATCGCTTTTGGCGGCGGCATTTACGTGACCCGTGCAGCACTTGATGCCACCGTGGGGTTTGGCGCGATCCGGCTCGGCGCGTTTGAAGCCTTTCCGCAGGCCCAGACAGGGGATGCCGATCCTTACGCCCGATCACACCGTTCCAAGGCCGGCAAACTGTTGTTTGGCAGTGCCGAGGGCCTGGCCTTCATTGCCAGGGTTGATGATGAAGGCGACCGTCTCGATCCTGCCTGCACCTATGTGATCTCCGGACTGACCCCGCCTGCCCGTTTCTGGACGCTGTTTGCCACAGATCTGGATGACCAGCCCTTGAATCCCGGAGAGGATCTGCCTGCCGGGCAGAATTCCTGGTCTGTGCTGCGCGGGGTGGACGGATCGTTCCGGGTTTCGGTTTCCCAAAATGCCCAGCCCGGCAACTGGATTGCCCTTGCGGCCAACAGGCCGTTCAAACTGGTCCTGAACCTTCTGGACACGCCGACGGCCGGCAGTTCCGGAGTGGTGGATCTGGTCATGCCCGCTGTTACCAAAGCGGGGTGCGGTGATGTTTAAATGGGTTCTGGCCATTGTCACCGGGCTTGTGGGAGCGGCTCTCCTGCATGTGATCATCATTTTGACCATGCCGAATTTTACCGGACGCGATGGCTATACCCGTGTGGCCAATGAAGGGGAAAGCAACGTGTTCACGAAGCTTTCCGGGAAGCCGGATGAAGCCGGGCTTGCCAATGGCGACCCCTTCCTGCGGCTGGCGGTCTGTTCCTTTTCCACTGCGCAAAAGCCGGTGCGGTTTCAGGCAGAGGGCGATGTGCCGTTCTGGTCCCTGGCGATTTACGACTCTGACAATAACGAGGTTTTCAGCATGACAGACCGCACGGCCATTGCCGCCGGTGTGCTGGATGTGATTGTGGCAAATGCCGCACAACTGAATGTGATCCGCAAAACCACGCCCGAAATTGTCTCGCAATCGATTCTGGTCGATATGCAGGCCCGGGATGGCTATGCCGTGCTGCGCGCGCTGGTGCCGCTGCCGAGCATGGAAGAGACAGCGTCCGATTTTCTCGACAGTGCCGATTGCAGCGTTTTTTGACAGTCTGCCGGCCGCAACAGGCTTTCAGTGCCTGCGCGGGCCACCGGTTCCCGATCCCGGATGGTTATCTTCCGGTGCCTGCTCGCTGACCAGACAGATGCGCTCCACCCGTTCGTAACGCACACCGGTAAACATGAGGATCTGGGCGTCCAGCCGTTGGGATGGCGGTGATGCAAGGGCCTTGCGGCGGTCTGTAGCGGGCATGCGGCCCTGTAATGGAATAATGTCTGCCATGGTCGTCCTCATAGTATGAGTCGGATGAATCTTCATGACACTGTCATCCTGCCCGTTCTGCGGGCTTTTGTGCATTCAGGACGTGAAACCCTGCTTTCATCTGCACCATTTCTCACGTGCTTGCGATTACACGCGAATCGCAAAGGTTCCTGTGTTCAAAAAATGTCATACGGGCCTGCACACGAAGTGCGGGAGCACGAAGCATTTTCCTGAATTCCATTCAGCCACAGTTTGGTTAATGGCTTGCTAACAGTTTTGGATTAATGTGAACCAGCCTGGCATAGAGCGTGTCGTCAATTATGGTTTGTCCTGATCCAGTCATTCTCCTGCCCCGCAACAGGGCGGGAGAATGACGGTCATCTTTGTATCGAGCAGGTGTGTCTGTGTCTGAACGTTTTCGTGATCTTGAAAGATTGCCTGCCACGCGCAAGAAAGATGTTGTCCTTATGGCAACGATTTCCAGTTACGAATCCCTCCCTCACCCCTCCCGTATGGACATGAAGCAGTTTGCCGAGCTCATGGAACCGCTGTTTCGTGCCTCAAGCGATGATGCCCGGCGCGAGGCCGCTGCCGTACTGTCACGATGCAAGGTCGTGCCGCAGCCGGTGGCGCTGTTCATTGCCAGCCAGCCGATCCATATCGCCGCCCTGTTTCTCACCCGTTCCCCGGCCATTGATGACCAGACATTGATGACGATTGCCCGCACACAGGGGGCGGCCCATGCCAGGGCTATTGCGGGACGGGATGATCTTTCACCGCACGTCATTGATTTTCTGGTTGGCCTGCGCGAGACCACCAAACCCGCACCGAAACCTGCACCGGAGCCCGCCGCCTTGCGGAACCGGGAGGTCGAGCCGCCTGCCACCCGGCTGCAGCGTCCGGCCCTGCCGGAATTCGACCCCGGTTTTCTTCCCGATGAGATCACCCGGAGCGAGCGGGAAGAGGATCTGCGCCAGCATCTGCGTTTTCTGGTTTCCCGACTGGAGCCGGTCAGCGCCCGTCCACCGGTTCTGGTCCCTGCAGACCCCATACAGGAAGCCCTGCTGGTGCGCTTTGCCCGTTTGTGCCAGCCCCGCAACTTCCTGCATGTTCTCTCCCATGCGCTCGATGTCAGCGATGCTCTCGGCGAACGGATTTTGCTGGATCTTTCCGGCAGCCAGCTGGCGACAACGCTTCTGGCGCTGGGACTGCGCGCCCATGAGATTGAATTTGTGCTCACCCGGTTTTATCCGCACCTGAGCCAGCCGCAGGACGAAACCAGTCGCGCCGACCAGCTGATTGCCGGTCTTTCTGTCGACCAGTGCCAGTTGCGCGTCGCTTCGTGGCAGCGGGCGGATTTCTACACCCGCTATCCGCAGGTGTCTGATCAGGAAATGCCAGATGTCGCCAATGACGATTCTGCCATGTCTGCGGTGCGAAGCCAGCGCAAATAGCGCAATCCTGACAGATGAGGATTGCGTGCCCCGTCCCTATGATGACGGCGGCATGTCCGCGACATCGAACAGGTCACGGACCGTTTCACATTCCAGTTCCACCACCCAGAGATCGCTGTCAAAGCGGATTTCACGCTCCAGAAGGGCGCGGATTTCCTCCGCATCCACCCTGTCCAGCCGCAGCTCGAACAGGCGGTCTGCGCTATCCTCTCCATCCATCATCGCCTGCGGTGCAGGCCCGTAGAGGCTTTCCAGACCGTCGCGATGGCGATGGCGGATGAAGATGGCCCCGGCCTGCAACGCGCCCTTCCTTTCCACAGAGGCAAAGCCTCCGGTATCGAACACACGGCGGATCAGTGCGGAAACAAGGAAACCAGATGTCAGACGCATGGCTACGGGATATACCCGAATGGACGGCAGGTCAAAGGCAGGGGCCAAGATTTGAGGGCAAGGGGATGAGAGCATGATGTCTCTGGCCGGAACCCGATTGCCCCGGGCACCCTCACCACCTGTTCGGTTACAAGGCACCGATATCTTTCAGCTTTTTCAGAACGGCCGCGTTGGGCTCGCCGGTTTCCGGCAGGCGGTAGTGCTTTTGAAAATGCAGGATGGCCTGTCTGGTCTGTTCGCCTGCAAAACCGTCAATGGTAATGCCGGTATAGGCCATGTTGGCCAGCCCCTTCTGGATGTTCAGCACCATTTCGGGGGATGCCGGCAAGGCCGCAGCCTCCCCTTTCGCAGACTTGGCCTCTTTCACCCCTGCGGGCTTTTGTGCCCCTGAAACGGGGACGTCAACAGGCTGCGGCGGCACGGTTTGCGGCGGAAGCTGCGCTTCGGCAGCATTGATGGCAGCGGCGACCGGGTCTATGCCTGTGGAATGGGTTGTGGTTGCATCCATTTGCGGACGCTCCGCGGGGATGACCTTGCTGTCTGCATTTTCAGCCAGAAGAGCATCAAGGACGCGCTGCGATGGCTTGCCTGTTTCCGGCAGACGCGCGGATTCTTCAAAAAACAGGATGGCACTTTCAGTTTTCGGCCCGGTGACGCCGTCGGCAGGACCATCATAGAGCCCGCGGTTGGCCAGTTGCTTCTGGATGGAGCGGATCATCTCCGCATCGGCCGGGTTCTGGTCAGCAGCAGGCGGGGCCACGACAGCCTGCGGCAGGGCCGGGTGTTGGGCAGACGGTGCCGGTTCCGGCCCGGCAGCAGCATCTTGCAGCGTCTGGCCGGTGCCGCGTTCTCGCTCGATCCTGAAAGTGGTCACATCCGGTGATGCGGTGTTCTCAGCACCATTGGCAAACCGCGCCTGGAAAGCCTTGAAATCATCCCTTGTGTTCCAGAACGGGTGCGGATGGTGGCCTGGCTGATACCAGAGTGCATTGGCGGCCACACAGGAAAAAATAATCACAAAGGCCAGCGTCCCGCCGCTTGTCGAAGGGTTGGCCGCCACCATCCCGCCTGCTGCACCCAGGATGCGCATCAGCACACCAGGCGGGCGACGGACCTGCTTTTTCTCAGGCGCTTTTCGCTTTCGCGTGGTCATGCGATGATTCCTCAAATGTCATTTCCGGGAGGGCCTTCAAGGGGTTGAGGACCGGAGGGAACTCGATCCGGTTTTCATGGGCGCCTGCAACCTGGCAGTTTTCTGCTCCCGATCCATCGACCGGAATTGTGACCGAAACAACAGTACCCCTGCCAGGCTCGCTCGCGATATGGAAGAGGCCGCCATGCAGTGCCACAAGCCCCTTGACCAGCGACAGGCCAAGGCCCGTGCCCTCATAGTGGCGGGCATAGCTGCTTTGCAACTGTACAAACGGCTTGCCGACCTGGGCCAGCATATCGTCGGCAATACCAATGCCGGTATCGCTGACCGTGATGGTGAGATTGCCCTGTGCCACAGCGGCATCAATGGTCACAGCCCCGCCCGTATCCGTGAACTTGATGGCATTGCCGACCAGATTGATCAGAATCTGCTGGATGGCGCGCTGATCGGCATTGACATCGCCCAGATCGCGCGTGGCGCGATTGTTGAGGGCAACACCCTTGTTGCGGGCCTGCCATTCCAGCATTGCCTCGCAGGTGCGCACGGCAGACACAATGTCGAACGGTTCCGGCATCAGTTCGTAGCGGCCATTCTCGATCTTGCTCATGTCCAGCATGGTGTTGACCACCGACAGGAGATGGGTGCCGGACTGATGGACCAGACCGACATATTCGCGCTGGCGATCATTGGCCAGGGCACCGAAATATTCACCGCGCAAGATATCGGAAAAGCCCAGAATGGCATTCAGCGGAGTGCGCAGCTCATGGCTGACGGCGGCCAGAAAACGGGTTTTTGCTTCCGTGGCGCTTCTGGCGGCCAGCTCTTGCGCGGCGGCGAAGGTTTTCAGGGCCTCCCATTCCGATTTGTCCTGTGTATGGGCCATAAAGCCTGTCAGAACGCCGTCTGCGTCACGCTCGGCTGTCATGTCAACACCGACATGCACGAACTGCTGTTCGTTACGCGCAACACCGGCGCGTTCCATACGCAGTTCCAGAGACTGGGTACCGGCACCCAGACGCAGATTGTCGAGCGCCTGAAAAAACTCGATCCGGTCGGCAATATGGATCAGCTCCACAAAGCCCAGACCATGGGCATCGCGCAGCCAGGGCAACAGGGTCTTCCTGTCGCGGCCGCGCACATCGGTGACAAAGCCGCGGCTGTCATGACGGGTATAGAGACCGGGGCATCTGTCGAGAATGGCGGTCTCATCCTTTGCCATTGCCAGCGTTTCGGCACGAAACTGTTCGCCAAGACATGTGGCCAGCGCACGGATGACGGCAATGGACGCAACAGAGGCCAAAAGCGTGGAGGCCCCGACAATGGCAACACCGGCAGGCAGCGCCACTGCCGGGCTCAATACCAGGCACATGGCGGCAGGAACCATGGGCATGGCCAGGGTGCCGGTTGCAAAAATGGTTTTCAGGACAGTGCGCTCCAACGGGTGGGCGGTATGACCCTCCGGGCAACCGGAAAGCCAGTCTTGTGTCAGGCCTTCTGTAAAACTGGCCATTTTGCTGGTAATGTTACTCAAAACGCGCACATTAATCCCCGTCCAGGATGTTCTTGTTGTTGAGCCTGAATTTCGCACCTGCGACTTAAGGAAAGTATAAAATCCGGCTCTTCCACGCTGTTTCCACGGGCCTAAAAACGGGATTCCGGCCTGTTTGACACAGGAATGAATTTTGTGGTTAATGGAGCGTAACCACTGGAAAATATGGATTTTTTGTGGCCTGTTAAGATTCTGTGACACAGTACTGCCCGCAAGGGGCTGGTTTTGCAGGGTTCATGCGCCGGGATGCTTAACAGCAATGGCTCAAATACTTGTCAAATACAGGTCAAAAGCGGAATAGCGGCATTTTAGACAAAATCGCTTCAAAACTGCGGGGCTTTTGCAAAGCGATCTTTGCTTGTTGCCTCTAGTCTCCGGCTAACAACAAGCGACCCGGATCTTTTCAAGACGCCGGCTTGCCAACAGAGCCGGATCAACCGGACGGTGACGCTGAACAGGGTGGAATTGACAATGTGGTTTCTTTTCAAGACAGGGCTGTGGTTCTCCCTGGTGCTGGTCATGCTTCCGTTCTTTGATACGGAAGCCACAAACAACCTCAAAGGTGCGCCAACGGTTGAAGTTGGTGATGCGGTTTCTGCTGCAACCGGCGTCTATGACTATGTGCGCAATATGTGCAATGACAGGCCCGAAGTCTGCGCCAAGGGTGGCGAGACGCTTGTGGCCCTGGGAAGCCGGGCCAGGGAAGGTGCGCTGGTTGCCTACAAGATGATTGACAGGCAACTGGCCAATACCACACAGGACGGGGCCACGAAAGATGATGTTGCCGGGATCATCACCAACGGCACGTTACCCGCGGAAGCAGATGCCGTGTCCCGCCTGATCCGGATCGAACAGAACCGTGACGAGAATGTCGTGACCGGAAGCGTGCGCCGCATACCGGTTCCCACCCTTCGGCCGGCACAGATCCCCTGAACTCCAGCAGGGCGTGTTGCGATCTTCCAGATTCGATTGCCACGTTCAAGTCTTTGTTTTCAAGCATGTCGTTTTCGCAAAACCGCTGCACAGTTTTGCGCGACAGGCTTTGGCATTCCCTTTATCTGCCCCGTGGCCTGCATCTGTGCCATTTGATGCGCAAAGCCCGATGGCACCCTGAATACCCTGCCTGTACCCTCGCCATCTGGCAAACACCTGCAAGGTCACCATTCCTTGCAGGTGTTCTTTTTTTGCGGAAGATGTTCTTTTTTGCGGGTTCTTTCCGGCGCAAATTCGCCTATATGGAGGACCGCATTGCCCAGACGACGGCCAAATGATGGCCCAAAAGACGGATTGCCATGACATCTCTTGACACGATGATTGAAAATTTCGCCTATCTGGAGGAATGGGATGATCGCTACCGCTATCTGATTGAACTGGGCAAGGCCCTGCCCGGACTGCCGCCCGAACAGCAGACAGCAGACAACAAGGTGCAGGGCTGTGCAAGCCAGGTGTGGCTGGTGAGCCATACGGACGGGCAGGGTGCAGAGACGATCCTGACATTTGACGGGGATTCGGATGCCCATATCGTGCGCGGTCTGGTGGCCGTGGTTCTGGCCATCTATTCCGGCAAGACAGCCCGCGAAATTGCAGCCCTCGATGCCATTGCCGTGTTCGACCGGATCGGTCTGGTGGAGCACCTGTCGTCACAACGCGCCAACGGCCTGCGCTCGATGATCCGCCGTATCCAGTCAGAAGCGGCAGGCTTTCTGGGGTCATGAATTATACAATCTTTGGTTGCAATAAAACCGCTTCACACTTTTGCACTACAGGAATCAGATCTGCCAAAGAGTCGATACAGGGGCTGCAAGAAGCCGTTCCGAAAACGGTGTGATCTGGTTATGATCATGCAGGAGAATGCCGCGCACAAACCTGTCGCCCACCGCTTCCTGCAATTTTCGCAAACCGCGAAAATCGTCCGCCCGTACAGTTGTGGCAGCCTTGACCTCAATGCCAACAACGCGGCCTGCCCTATCCTCGACAACAAGATCAACCTCGTCCTGATCCTTGGTCCTGAAATGTGAAAAGGTCAGGCGACGATCAGACCACGCAGAAATTTTCAGCACTTCGGACACGACAAAACTTTCCAGCAAGGGGCCAAATCTGGTTTTGTCGAGCAGAAAGGCCGACGCATCGGCCATCCGCAAGACCGACAACAGACCCGAGTCCAAAAAATGAAGTTTTGGCGTTTTTACGAGTCTGCTCAGATGGTTGCCGGACCATGGCGGCAGGCTTCGAACCAGAAACAGTCGTTCCAGAATGTTGACATATTTTTGGGCGGTAACCCCGGTCAAACCAAGGGCAGCGCCGAAACTTGCATGATTGACCAACTGACCGGCATGCTCGGCAAGAACATGGGCCAGCCGTGGCAAGCGGTCCAACTGGTCGATATTGGCAATATCACGGACATCCCTGTCCAGTATCAGGGCAAGATAGTCCTCCAGCCATGCTGCATGGCGTTCCGGATTTGAGCGTCGCAGCGCTTCAGGATAGCCTCCACGCATAACAATGTTCATCAACGCATCCCCTGTTGTAGCCTGCCCTTGCAATCGGAAGGGAGAGGCTGAAAACATGGTGTCGATAAAGGCTCCGGGGCCAGACAGGAGTTCAGCTTGCGCAAAGGGCAGCAAGGGCAGGACAGCCATGCGACCGGCCAGTGAATCGGCGACTTTGGGTAAAGTGGCCAGATTGGCCGATCCCGTCAGGAGAAACCGCCCTGAACGTGGATCACGATCAACGCTTTCCTTGATTGCCAGCAGCAATTCCGGCGCACGCTGGATTTCATCAATGACGGCTTTGTCCAAGCCTCGCACAAAGCCGACGGGATCAAACTGTGCTGCAGCCAGCGTTCCGGAATCATCCAGCGTCAGAAAGGGTCTGTCAGCGGCCTCAAACTGACGCGCAAGTGTGGTTTTACCGGCCTGTCGTGGCCCTGATATCAGCACAACGCGTGTATCCGCCATAGACGTGGCGACACGCTGGCAGAGCTTTCGGCCTATAACGGGTTGCATGCTTGTTCTGGACATGGTTTTTGATAGCAGATTTCCCGACCAAATTAAAGTGGAATCCCGACCAATCTAAATTATAAATCCGACCAATCTAAATTCAAATGCCGACCAATCTAAAGCATGGATGTCACAGGTCCGGGCGATAGCCATCCTCGCCCCAGTGGTGGACACGGTTTTTTGCACCAGGAACCGGGGGATGATAGTGTCTGTGCAGGGCCAGAAGTGCTGTGCGCACCATCAGCTTGGCCGAGCGTACCGGCCATTGGCGCTCCTGCTCCACGGTTTCCAGCCCTTTGGAAAAACAGCAGACATCGAGGGCCACACCTGCCAGTTCCGGCCCCATGGCATCTACCGCCTTGTTGATGCGCATGCGGGCCGCCATGGCTGTATCGCTCAGGTCTCCCGCCCTCACCAGCCCGCCTTTGCTTTTGCTTGAAAGCTGCGGCTCGTAGCTTTGGGTGATGCGCGGCTGCAACTGCGCCTTCCTGAAATCGGCTGCCAGCCGTTCCCCGGCCTCCAGCGCATCTGCTGGCAGAAAGGGCTGGCCCTTGCGGTCTTTCAGACGGGCAATAGCGCCAAGCGGGGATTCGACTGCATTGAGCAGGACCGTTTGCACCTGCCCGTCGACCAGACCGCTGGTCAGCTCGCGCACCTGATGCTGCGCCTGGAAAGCCTCCTGGCTGTCCGCGACCTGCATGCGGCGCAGGAATGCCTTGCCAGCGGCCGTTATGGTCACCTGTGGCCCTGCAGACGTGACAAGGCCCAAAATCCGGGCCTGACTCAAGCAGGAAAGATCAAGACCGGCACTTGCGGTGCCCGCCTCCGGTCGGCTCAGCACATGGCGCAGCAACCGTGCCATCTTTTTGCACTCTGCCTCTGTCAGCAAGGGTTCACGCATGGTCACTGCCTCCGCTTGCGGAAAACACCGAGAGGACCATGCGCTCGACGCCTGCAATGAACCGGTCAAAATGCCGGTCATCGCGGCGGTCTTCCACCACATGGCAGGCATAGGAAACGGTTGTGCGGTCGCGGCCCAGAGCCGCGCCAATGTCCGCCATCGACATGCGCAGGGTGACATGGCTGACATACATGGCAATCTGGCGCACATGGCAGCGTGTCCGGCGCAGGTCGCGCCCTGCCAGATCGCTCTCGCCCAGAAGCTGAAGCAATTCGGCGACCAGCTGCTGGATGATGCAGCAGGTGTTGCGCGCCGATGTCATGCGTCCCGAATCACCGGCAACAGGAATGCCCGGAACCCGGAATGGCCGTTTCTGGCCGGATACGGCTTTCTGCTGCAGGCGTTTTCGCGGTTTCCGGTCAGGCAGGGATAGGTCTTCGCTGTCAGATATCATGTTTGGCCTCCTTTTTAGGATTTTATTCATACACCCTGAGGAAAGCAAGTGGATTTATCCATACGCTTTTCCGCAACCAAACATTGTTTTTGTTTCATTTTTTATGAAGATCTCATCTTTTTATGGGATTTTTTTCCTCTTTTTGTTTCACGCGCACAAAAAAACCGGACCGCATGGTTGCGGTCCGGCGTTTCCTTGGCACGACAGCTATGTGTGAAAGGCTCAGGCGGCCTTGGAACGGCGCTTGCGGCGCTGTCCCAGACCCATTTCCTTGGCCAGACGCGACCGCGCTTCGGCATAGGCCGGGGCGACCATCGGATAGTCCGGAGCCAAATCCCACTTTTCGCGGTACTCTTCGGGTGACAGGCTGTGATGGGTCATCAGGTGACGCTTCAGCGACTTGAAGGTGCCGCCACATTCCAGACATGTCAGTTGCTCATCCTGCAAGGACTTGCGCACGGACACTGCAGGTTTCTGCTTCTCCACAACAGCGGCAACAGGGGTTGCAACTGACGTATTGCTCAAGGCTGCATGCACATCCGCGATCAGACCCGTCAGATCACTGACAGGAACAACGTGGTTGCTGACATAGGCTGAAACAATATCAGCCGTCAGCTCCACCAGAAGATCGTGACTTCCGGCATTGACAAATTCATTCATTTCATACTCCTGTTCGACTGGTTCGCCCCAAACCCTGATTAAAAACAAGGCATTAACCCAGCAAAGCATACCCCTTGCAAACCATTTTGCCGCCTCGCGACTGAACGCAGATGCTACCCCTAGAACCTGACAGGCAAACTGGCACACAAGGAATTTGATCGAATAACATGTAATGCAACCGATACACAGCTTGCCTGATGCTAACACACAGACTGTGTCTCTGGCCTATACAGCGCAATATTCTATTGAATTACACATAATCGAAATCAAAACTCTACCAAACTTGAAATAACACTCTTCAAATAAAAGTCCAGCCGTATTTTACTCTTTTATTCTCCCAAAGGCGCTTTTTGCAGGTTTTTGAACCTTGCCTGCGACCCGGAACGTCAAAATTCAAGCATTCTACGCTGTTTTATTAGAAAAAGCCTCACATTATAGTAAGTTGTATACAATTTTCAGAAGACATATTTGCAGACGCCGCAGGAATGTGTGTATTTCTCAAACGGGTCTTGCGTCTGCGGAATTCTGTGCCTGCAAGCCTATCCGTGCTGATGCCGTTCATTCCGTTTTTTTTCAGAGTATTCATTGACAACGCTGGTCTTGTCCAGCGGAAAACCGGCTTTCAGGGATGCGCGGGCGAGCAAATGCGCCGCAACGGGGGCGGTGAGAAGGAAGAACAACACACCGGCAAGCGCCCGCAGCGCCGGTGCCAGATCGGACGCATGCAGGCTGGCCGCCAGAAGGATCAGCCCCGAGCCAACGGTTCCGGCCTTGGAGGCGGCATGCATGCGGGTATAGACATCCGGCAGGCGCAGGAGGCCGAGCGATGCGGTGAGTGTGAAAAAGCCACCGCCCAGAAGCAGGCCTGCGGTGAGAATGGCCCAGAGAAACTCCATTATCGCGATCTCCTGCTTTTCGCCGCCCTGGCGGGGCGTTTGTGCGCAGCTGCGGGCTTTGCCGGCGGTTTTTCTGCCTGTTCAGGGCCGTGGCTGACGATATAACGGGCAAAGGCAATGGTGGCCAGAAAGCCCGCCAGACCAAGGGCCACGGCAATATCGATATAGAAGGTAAACCCGGTCCGTATGGCAAAGACCGCAATGAACCCGATGGCAATTGCGACCATCATATCGAGTGCGACCACCCGGTCAGGCAGTGTCGGCCCCACCACGACACGCATGGCCGCCACCAGCAGGGCCAGTGAAAGGGCAACAAGTGCTGCAAGACTGGCCGTGTCCACAATCATTTCCGGTGTCATCGCACAAAAGCCTCCATGATGCGGCGCTCGAAGCCTTCGGCAATGTCGCGCCTTGCCCGGGCAACATCCCCGCAATCCATGGCGTGGACAAAGAGCGTCCTGCCATCGGCCGAAACATCAACCGACAGGGTTCCGGGCGTCAGCGTGATGAGATTGGCCAGAAGCGTGATCTCAAAGTCGCGCGTCACCTGCAACGGACAGGCGAAGATTCCCGGGCGCAGACCCATATCCGGCGACAGGACCAGATGCGTGACTTTCCACGCCGAAAGGCCCAGTTCCCTGACAAACAGGAAAAACAGCGGCACGACACCCCAGGTTGGACGAATGGTCCTGTCCTGCAGTTCATGGCGCACGATGAAAATACACAGGAAGGCCAGAACCAGTCCGAGCGCGGCATTGAGAATGGTGAAGGAACCGGTCACACCGATCCAGATGAGGGTGAATATCAGCGCCATGCCCCACCGGCCTGTCAGTCTGCTCATGGTGTTGCTCCCTGTTGTGCGGCATCGGGAAAGACCGAGTGCACATAGGCCGACGGGTCGATCAGGCTTTCAGCGGCCCTTTGTGCCAGCACCAGCAATGGTTCGGGATAAAGGCCGATGGCGATGATCATCGCGACCAGGGCCATGAGCGGGGAAAGCTCCCCCGCAGAAAGCCTTGCAGGCGGGACAGCCAGTGCCGGCGCGGCCGTTTGCGGCCCATTGCGCCAGAACGCATGGGAAAACACGCGGACAACCGCAATCAGGGTCAGGAATCCGGTTGAAAGGAGGGCGAATGCCAGGCCGGAATGGCCTGTTTCAAGGGCGGCCTTCACCAGCATGACCTTTGGCCAGAAGCCGGAAAACGGCGGCAGGCCCGACACGGCGCAAACAAGGACCAGCGCAAGGGCGGTCAAAAGCGGGCTGGCCTTCATCAGTCCGCCAAGATCATGCAGCGACCATGAGCCCGACAGACGGAACATCTGGCCTGCCAGCAGGTAAAGTGCGGTCATGGTGAGCATGGAATGCAGGCTGTAGGTGATGGCACCGGCAAGAGCATGACTGCTGCCGATGGCAAGGCCTGCCAGAATGCTGCCGATACCGGCAATGACCAGATAGCCGAGCAGCCGCCGGATATCGCCCTGTGCCAGTGCGCCGAATGCACCTGTCAGCATGGTAGCCGCAGCCACGACCGCCACCAGCGGTGACAGCAGGCTGCCCTGCCCGGAGAGCAGCATGATGTGCGTGCGCAGCAGCGCATAGATGCCGACCTTGGTCAAAAGGCCGGCAAACAGGGCGGCAACGACGATCTGCGGCGTGTGATAGGAGGCGGGCAGCCAGGCATTGACCGGAAAGGCCGCCGCCTTCATGCCAAAGGCCAGAAGATACAGCATGGCCAGTGTCATCAGCGGTGCCGACGCCCCCATCTCCCTGGCCTTCAGGGCAATATCGGCCATGTTGAGCGTTCCGAACATCGCGTAGAGAAGGCCGGTTGCAATCAGAAACAGCGTGGTGGCAATGAGATTGAGGATGGCATATTTCAGTGTGCCGTCCAGCTGCCGGGGCTCCGACCCCAGAACCAGCAGGCCGAAAGAGGCAATCAGCAGCACTTCAAACCAGACATAGAGATTGAAAATATCGCCGGTCAGGAAGGCCCCGGACATGCCGGCCATCAGCAACAGCAGGAAGGGATAGAAGCCGTAGCGGCGGCGGGTATCATCTGCGTCGCGAACCGAACAGAGGCCGACCAGCAGCGCCACGACAGAAGAGACGGCTGCAAAAAGGGCTCCGGTCATATCCACCGTGAAGGCAATGCCAAAGGGGGGCAGCCAGCGCCCCATGACCATGGTCACCGGCCCGCCGTCACTGACGGCCCCGAGGAGCACGAGGTTGATCACCAGCAGGCCCGCAAGGGCCAGAATGGCCATCACCGGCTGTGCCCGCGTGGCATTGCGAAACAGCAGCAGCAGGGCACCGGCCCCCAGACACCAGACAACCGGAAGGATGGTGATGGCCTGCACAGATGCGGGCGGCTGCAGCACCAGCGCCTGCGACAGGTCGATGGCAGATGCCGGTGCGGCAGAAAAGAGGGCGGCACCTACCATGTGGTTGGCGGCATGGCCTGCCCCTCCGGCTCTGCGCTGCGCATCTCATCGGTATTGTCGGTTTTCAGATCCTGAAACGTTCGCCAGGTCAGGACCAGAAGAAAGGCGAAAAACGAAAAGGAAATCACAATGGCTGTCAGGATCAGGGCCTGTGGCAGCGGATTGGCGGCAGCCGCCGACAGGGTGGTGTCCCCGCCTGCCATAATGGGCGGAATATCGCGGGTGATGCGGCCCGACACGAACAGCAACAGATTGACGGCATTGCCCAGAACCGCGAGGCCCAGAAGCATGCGGACAGAGTGTTTCGACAGCATCAGATAGATGGCGACGGCAAAGAATATGCCCACAAGCAGCGACATGACCATTTCCATCAGCCGTCCTCCCTTTCTTCCAGCGCCAGCGCAATGGAGGTGATGGAGCCGACAACGACCAGATAGACACCCAGATCAAACAGCATGGGCGTGGAAAGCGGCACTTCTGTGCCAAAGATCTGCGGATAGACCCACAGGCCGGTCATGAACGGCACCCCGGCAGGCATGGACACAAGCCCTGCCAGCAATGACACGAGAAGGCCGATGGCGGCAATGCCAAGCGGCTGGATTTTCAAAGCCCGGCGCACCGAGGACACACCGCCCGAAATGCCGAGGATCGCAAGGGCGCAGACCGCGATCAGGCCGCCGATAAAGCCGCCGCCGGGCAGATTATGGCCGCGCAACAGCACAAAAATCGAAAACAGCAGCATGAGGCTGACCAGAAACGGGGCCATGGAGCGGAAAAGCACTGTGTTCATACGCCGGTCTGCAGGTTTCATGCGGCTACTCCGTTTCTGCCGGATTGTTGCTGGCCAGCTTGCGGCCCGTCTGCACCCGGATGCGGATCAGCGCCAGAATGACAAGGCCGGTGATCCATGACCACGGCAATTTCGCCCAGCGTATCCGTGCCACGAAAATCCACGATGATGACGTTGACGACATTGGCACCATGGGCAATGGTTCTGGAATAGAGATTGAAGAAATCCGTGAGCCTGTTGTCAAACGGCATTTGCGTGGCCCGCATGAGGAAAGCGGCAAAGCCGACAGCACAGGCCAGCGCGATGGCACCATCCTTGATGCGTTCCAGCAGGTCACGGTGATCGGACGGGCGCAGGTTGAGACGGGTCATGACCAGCGCCAGAATGACCACGGACAGGGTTTCGATCATGAACTGGGTGAAGGCCAGATCCGGGGCACCGAAAATCAGGAACATCATCGCCACGGCAAAGCCCTGAATGCCCAGCGACACGATGGCGGTCAGCCGGTCTGCGGCCAGGAGCACCGAAACCAGCCCCACAATGGCAAGGGCAAAGATCGCCAGCTCATGAAAGCGGATATCTTCCGGCCAGACCGGGGCCTGCGGCCATTCCGAATAAAGCGTCATCGGCACCAGCAGGCTTGCCGCCATAACAAGGAAGGTGACGGTGACATAGGTCTCCAGCCTGCCGGATTGCAGGCGGCGGGTCAGGGCGAAGGAAAAGCGGATGAGCCCGGTCATGGCCTGGTCAAAACCCCTGTCCGGTCCCCAGCCGATGGTGGTTTCCAGCCGTTGCAGGGCCTGTTGCAGGCTTTCCAGCCGGGTGAGGACCAGCGCACCCAGTACAATGGTGACGGCCGAGAGCAGCAGCGGCAGGCCGATATGCGGCGCCAGGGCAATGGTGACGCGAACCGCCTCTCCTGCCGAGGCCGAGGCCATGGGCGACGAGATCCAGCCATGCACCCAAGGGGCGGCGATGGCTGCGGCCAGGCCGCAAAGCGCCAGAACCAGAGGCCCGAACCAGAGCAGAAACGGGGCCTCATGCACATGGCGACCGGCCAGGGCTGCGGGCATGCCGCCTGCAAAGGGCTTCCAGCCGATGGCAAGGGCTACGGCAAACATCAGCCCGTTGCCGAGGATGACAGCCAGAAGCAGAACCACCGACCACAGATCCCGGCGGGTGAAGACTGCATAGATCTCCTCTTTTGCCAGAAAGCCGAAAAACGGTGGCAGGCCCGCCATGGACAGGGCCGCCATGAGGCCAATGGCAAAGGTGAGCGGCATGGCCCTGCGCAGGCCGCCCAGCCGGGTGATGTCGCGGGTGCCGGTTTCATGATCGATCACGCCAGCGACCATGAACAGCCCGCCCTTGAACAGGGAATGGGCGACGAGATAAAGCGTGGCCGCAGCGACGGCCCCAGCGGTGCCGTAGCCGATGAACAGGACCAGAAGCCCCAGCGAGGCCAGGGTTGTAAAGGCCAGCATGCGCTTGAGATCCGTCTGGCGCACGGCCATGACGCTGCCAAAGACAAGGGTTGCAGCACCGGATACCGGCAGGATGGTTTCCCATTCCACGGTATGGCCCATGACCGGATTGAGCCGCATCAGCAGATAGACACCGGCCTTGACCATGGTGGCCGAATGCAGGAAGGCCGAGACCGGAGCGGGCGCTTCCATGGCATTGGGCAGCCAGATATGGAACGGGAATTGCGCCGACTTGGTGAAAGCCCCCCCCAGAACCAGGATCAGGGCCGGCAGATAAAGCGGGTGATAGCGCAGGGCATCCCCCGTTTGCAGCAGGGCTGACAAGGCGTTTGCGCCGGTGATTTGCGTGATCAGCAGCAGGCCTGCCAGAAGGGCCAGACCGCCGCCGCCGGTGATGACCAGCGCCTGTATGGCGGCCCGGCGCGCGGCCGGCCGCTCATGATCAAAACCGATCAGCAGGAAAGAGGTGATCGAGGTGAGTTCCCAATAGACAAACAGCATGAGGAAGCCGTCTGAAACGACAAGTCCCAGCATGGCCGCCATGAACAGCAGCATGAAGGCACAGAAACGGCCCATGGCGGCATGACCCTTCATATAGCCGCCGCAATAGAGCATGATCAGCGTGCCAATGCCGGTGACCAGCAGCGCGAAGGTGAGCGAAAGACCGTCGAGAAACACGGAAAACCGCAAGCCCAGCGAGGGCACCCAGTCCATGCCTGCCACAACGGGTACGCCTGCGGCAACGGACGGCAGAAAAGACAGGAAGATCAGAAAGGCAGCCAGCGGAAACAGCGCCAGACCATAAACGGCCCTGTGACCCAGATGTTTTCCGGCCAGGGGCGCAAGTGCTGCACCCGACAACGGCAACAGCAGGGCTGCAAAGATCAACACACCCTTATCCACATGCTGTTTCCCGGTTTGTCTGGTTCATGCCCTGCCCTTTTGATTCAATGTTCAAGCCATGAATAAGCATGTCAACCGACGGATCAAGCGAAAAAGCATGTCTGCCCCTGTAAAGCACACCATGCCGCAGGCCATGCGGATGAACGCGACGTCCGGCATTTTCGGCATTTGATTGTGTATTGCTTAAGAAGGCCATGCTAAAACAAGCCTGTTCTTATGATTGCCTCCGACAGAGCGGACATTGCATGCCCTTCGACCTTCAGTATTTCGACCTCAAGGCCGAGCTGCGCCAGAGAGAACGACTCGAGGCAGCGCAATTCAAGCCGTCTGTTTCCAAAATCGATTATATGCTGGGCCTGACGGAGAAGCCATATACACCGGACCCCCTTGTCTTCAGCACGGATCTGACACCGCAGGACGTGGTGCACAAGACCAGAACCGGAATGGGCCTGCAGGCCGACGCCTACTGGAAAAGCCTGCGGGAGCACCGCCCGGATTTGAATTTCGAGCGGTTTGACATGGTGAAAATCCTCGATGAGGTGCCGCATCTGGCCTATGCCGCCATTACGCGCGGGCGCTACAGTGATCGGCAGCGCAACCCTGTCCACTGGATCTTCTGTTTTGCCAATTTCAACGCCACGTTTGGTGATGGGGATGCGTTGTTCATCAACCTTCCCAAGCACTATGGCGTGACATTTTTTGCCCTCGCCATGGCGACGGGAGAGGACAGGCAGGTAACCGGGCTTGCGCGCGGGCGCGGGCGCAACGGCGTGCTGTTTTCCACACCTGACCCGGACACCGCCATGGCGGCGGTGACCAGACTGCGCGATATGCAGAGCCGGAAATGAGCTTTCACTATCACATTTTGTTCACCGGACTGTGCACGCCTGTGAAGCGGGAAACCATTGTCCTGCCTGCGCAACAGCACTATCTTTGGCTTATCCAAAAGGAGAGACGCCATGAGCAATGACAAAGCGCTGAAAGTGAACAGGACCGATGCCGAATGGAAGGCCATGCTGACACCGGAGCAATATCATGTGGCCCGCAAGCACGGCACCGAGCGCGCCTTTACCGGACCCCACTGGGATACGAAGGATGCCGGTCTTTATACCTGTGTGTGCTGCGACAGGCCGCTGTTTACCTCTGACACCAAATTTGACAGCGGCACCGGCTGGCCGAGCTTTTTCCAGCCGGTTTCCCCCGATGCGGTGAGCGAACATCCGGACCGTTCGTTCTTTTCCGTGCGCACCGAAATCCGCTGTGGCGATTGCGATGCGCATCTGGGCCATGTTTTCAACGATGGTCCAAAGCCAACCGGCATGCGCTACTGCATGAACGGCACGGCCATGCATTTTATCCCGAAGGCATAAACCCGGCAGGGATGGCAATACAGGTGAGTACCGCCGCATAATGCACTGATGCGGCGGTGACAACAAAGCCGTGCCAGATGGCGTTCTGGTAGCGCAGCTTTTCCCAGATGTGGAAAATAACGCCCAGAGAATAGATCACACCACCGATGATGATCAGGCTGAGCGTGATGGCACCCAGACGCGGCAAGAGCGGTTCTGCGGCAAACACACCGACCCAGCCCATGGCCAGATAGAGCAGGATGGCCAGGCGATCATAGCGCCCGGGGAAAAAGCATTTCAGGCCAATGCCGCAAAAGGCCGTGACCCACAGGCCAATGAGCAGGCCGAAGACAAGGGGATCGTCCCAGCCGGCCTGAAGAAACGGCGTATAGGTGGCTGCGATCAGTACGAAAATCGCCGAATGGTCAAACCGGCGCAATATCCATTTGGTGCGCGATACCGGCCAGATATTATAGGAAAACGAGATAGACAGGGCCAGAACAAGACCTATGCCGTAGATCCAGGCGGCCACCAACTGGCCAAGGCTTGCCCATACTGTAGCGTAGAAAATCAGCGCGGTCACACCGATCAGCGCAGCCACAATGCCCACGCCATGCACAATGCCGTCTGCAATGATTTCATAACGGTCATACCGCCAGACAATGCCACGGAATTCGCGTTTCACACGCCCGGTTATTTCGTTCATGCCCGTCCTGTCCGGATCATACAGATTCACTTCCTGCAAACATGGAGCCGGACAAAAGCAAAAGCAATTCACAAGATTGTCACATGCTGAAAGGCCGGGTGAGCGTTGCCTGATTTATGGTCATGTGTCGTGCAATCGAATGAAGATGTGTGTCGATTGCACCGGACAGACCTTTGCGGCATTGTCAGCAGCAAGCGCAATATTGCAAAATGTGATGGCTCCATGATCGTGGCGGATACGAATGTTATTTTGAGAGGTGTGCGCTCACATAACGGCGCTTCGGGCTTTGTTTTATCCGGAATGTTATCGGGTGAAATTGCCTTCGCTGTATCAACCGCTCTGGTCATAGAATATGAAACGGTGCTCAAAAGACCCGGACTTTTAGGCGATCCACCTGTTGCCAGTTTTGACGATATTGATGCAATTATCGATGTCCTGTGCTATCGTGGCCGACATGTATTGCCATGGTTCCATTTCAGCCCTTTTCTTGATGATCCGAAAGATGACCTTGTAATCGATTGCGCTTTGGCAGCCAGAGCGGATATCATTGTAACGGATGATCATCATTTCAGGAATCCGACTGTCGAGGCGTTCGGATTGGGTGTCAAAAGTGCTGCAGAGTTCGTCAGGCATTTCAGGAATGAGAGAGGACGTTGATGACACAGGTTTTTGTTAAAGTACCAGACGACCTATGGACGCAGGCTCAGGATGTTGCTAAGCAAGGTTCTGTTTCTATTGACGAACTTGTGTCTGACTTCATTTTGGAAGGTGTCGAGCGGCATCAGGCCCTTCTCCCCTTGCGGGAGCGGGCCATGCGAGCAGACCCGGAAAAGGCATTGGCCATTTTGAAGAGCCTGAAAAGCCTTCCGGTGGAACCCGGCGATGAAATGCCGACGGACTGATTTGCATATTCGCATGCACTGCAACTGCATATCGTACACAATCCATTGACAGTACATCCGCGAAATGCCCTATTTCGGCGACGTGGAAACAGGCGCATATTCAAGGCATGAAATGTGTTCGGAGAAACGCCATGACAGACCCTGCCCCTTCCTATGCGCTGACGCGGCCTGCCCCTTCTTTTGCGCTGACGCGGCCTGCCCCTTCTTTTGCGCTGACGCGGCCTTCCCCTTCTTTTGCGCTGACGCGCCCGGCCTATGTCAACCATGCGCACCTGAGCGTGCATGATCTGGATCTTGTGTCGGCCTATTACCAGAAGGTCATCGGCCTTGCGGTTCTGGAGCAATCGGCCTCCGGTGCCGTTCTGGGGGCCGGCGGCCTGCCGCTTCTGACGCTCACGGTCAACAAGGACACGGTGCGGGCACCGCGCTCGGCCCCGGGCCTGTTCCACACCGCCTTCCTGATGCCGGACCGGGCAGCGCTGGCCCGTTTTCTGGTGAATGCCGTGGCCCAGCGTGCGCCGGTTGACGGTGCCTCCGACCATATTGTTTCGGAAGCGATTTACCTCAGCGATCCGGAAGGCAACGGCATTGAGGTCTATGCCGACCGCAGTCCGGAAGGCTGGACCTTTGCCGCCGATGGCCAGGTGTCCATGGCAACATTGCCTTTGGACCTGCAGGCGCTTTATGACAGCGCCCCGCGCGAGCCATGGACCGGTGCGCCCGCCGGAACCGCCATTGGCCATATCCATTTGCAGGTGAGCCATATTCCGCAGGCCGAGGCTTTCTTTACCGATATTCTCGGCATGCAGAAAATGGCGGGCATGCCCTCTGCCGTGTTTTATGCGACCGGCCGATATCACCACCATATCGGCGCCAATATCTGGAACAGCCGCGGGGCTGCCCCGCGCACCGCGAAGATGACCGGGCTCTCGGATTATACGCTGCACTATAATGATCCGGCCAGGCTGGCGACCACGCTTGCAACACTCGACCGGATGCAGATCCCTGTCGAGCGCAACGGCCATGCCGTTTCTTTCCTCGATCCCTGGGGGATCACGGTCAAGCTGGTGGCGTGATACCAGATCGCGATGACAGGCCCGGTCCTGCCGTCAAATGCGTTTGTTACTTCTTCATCTTGCTGTGGTCGTGGCCTGCCGGTGGTTTGCCGGCCGTATCCTGGCCTTCGATCATGAATTCCACATCGATCTTTCCGGCCTTTTCAAAGGTCAGCGTGGCCTTGACCATATCGCCCTGCCTGAACGGCGGGTTCGGATTCATGAACATCACATGGTAGCCACCCTTGCGCAGGCTGGTTTCAGCCCCTGCCGGAATAGCAATACCATCGGGCACGGCTGCCATTTTCATGACATCGCCTTCCATTTTCATTTCATGCAGCATGACCTCCGATGATACGGGCGAGGTGACCGAAAGGAGGCGGTCATCGACCTTGCCATGGTTGATGACAGTGAAGAACCCATCGCCCACCGGCTGGCCCGGCAGCATTTCCGTGGAATTGGGATGGACGATTTCCAGATCACCCAGCTTGAATTCATGGGCATGGGCGAATGTGGCGACAAGGCTGAAGGCTGCACAGGCGGCCAGAAGGCGTAAGGACTGTTTCATGGTGTGCACTTTCTGTGTTGACGTTGGTATTATAGCATGATGGCTCTAACCATTGGTGATGAGAATGAGAATGGTGAACATGGTCGGCACCAGAACCAGGGCCGGAAGGATGATGGCCGGATAGCCGAACATGATAATGGCGAGGATCCAGACCATGACCAGATTGACCAGGAAAAGGATTTTGGCCGTGACCGGCCCTTCGATGGCTTCGCGCAGCATCCAGCCGATCACCGGAATGGCATAGACAACTTTCAGAACCATCATTGGCCTTTCACAAGGTTTTTGAGCTTTTCAATGGCCGTATCGGTATTTTCCCCATAGGAGATCGTGCCTTTGAAATCACCATTCCTGTCCAGCAGGAAGACCGAGGCCGTGTGGTCCATCGTATAGTCGCCCCCCTCGCCCGGCACTTTGGCGGCATAGATGCGCCAGCCCCTGATGACCCTGGCAATTTCAGCCGGATCGCCGGTGATGCCGGTAATGCGGTCTGACAGCGCGGTGACATAGCCATGCATGATATCGACCGTGTCGCGCTGCGGGTCCACGGTGATGTAATAGCCACGCAGTGCCTGGCCCTCCTCGCCCAGGGTCTTGAACCAGCCGGCCATTTCATAGAGCGTGGTCGGGCAGACATCCGGGCAATGGGTATAGCCGAAGAACAGGAGGCTCGGATGGCCCCTGAAGGCCTCCTGGGTGATCGGCTGGCCACGATCATCGGTCAGGGCGAAATCCGCCCCGAGACGGCCTGTGGCCAATTGAGGGTTATTGCGCCAGATGCCCCAGGCACCCGCTGCCAGAAGAAGAAGGATGGCAAGGGCCATCCCCCAGAGATACCGGGATTTCATGCCGGTCATTTCTTGTGTTCCTTGTGGGCGTCGTGGCCGCCATTGTGGCCGTCATCACCGCTGATCATCATGGTCCCCTCAAAACTGTCGAACAGGGCGATCTTTTCCGCGCCCAGATGCGCTTCGGCACTATTGAGTCCGTCAGCCAATTTTATGGCAGAGGCTTGCGCAATGCCCATTTTGGTCAGGGCAGTGGCATCTCTCAGGCTTGCACCGGAGCAAAGGTGAATGGCCCAGCCCTTTTCACCCTTTTTCAAAAGCGCACGGCCACCCTTGCCATCCTGCGCCCAGCTTGCCACAGCCCAGTCACCATCAACCACCACCGGCTCGACAACCAGCGGATTTTCAGGGGTTTCAAACTGCGCCTTCATGATCACCGGAATGGCTTCCAGCGCGTTTTCCGGCTGTTTCATGCCTGCGGCATCGCCGCCATGGGCATGATGGCCTTCTTCTGCCCTGGCACCGGCAGCATCAACGGCGAATTCCACATCGACCGGACCGGCCTTTTCAAACACCAGAGTGGCCTTCACCCTATCGCCTTCCCTGAAACCCTGTTTGAGCTGCATGAACATGACATGCAAGCCGCCCTTCTTGAGCTCCACCGTGGCACCGGGCGGAATTTCAATCCCGTTGGGCAATTGCCGCATTTTCATGACATCGCCTTCCATGGCCATTTCATGGATCTGCATTTCACCGGCAGCAGGGGACGACGCGGCAATCAGCCGGTCGGCTTCCTTGCCTGTGTTGACGATGGTCATGAAACCACCGGCCACCGGCGCTCCCGGCAATGTGGCCATGGCATGGGGATGGTGGATTTCCAGAGCGCCGACCCTGGCACCATGGGCCAGGGCAGACAGGGTGGACAGGGCAGCAAGGGCTGCGGCGGCAGCAAGGGTTTTGAGCAGTTTCATCGGTGTTTCCTTGTTATCGGGATGGAAGTTTCAGGCAAAAAAAGCTTTCAGCGGCTTGATGCTGGACAGGATGACCAGATCAAACAGCAGCACGGCAATCATGGTCAGGCCCACCAGCGGGAAAGCCAGACTGAGAAGCAGCATGAAGAACACGGCACCTTTCCAAACAGGAAGGTCCACCGGGACCGGAGGTGCGGCAAGACGGAAGACACCGGAGGGACGGCGCATCCACCACATGACAAGACCCGAGACGCAGAGAAAGATGACCGACAGGCAGAACAGCGCATTCAGCACCGAATTCCACCAGCCCAGATCGCCCTGATGCAGGGCAATACCGACCGCCATGCTTTTGCCTGCGAGCGAATAATCGGCAAAATCGACCTTTGCCAGAACCTTGCCGGTATATTGATCGATATGGATCGTCCGGTCGCCCGCCGGATTCGTCGTATCGCCGTCCATACTGTCAGCCGATATGGTGTAAACCCCGGTTTCACCGTCCGGGACATTGACCCGGAAACCGCTGCTGAACCCGTTTTCACGGGCGAAAGCCACGATGGTATTCAGGTTGACAGGAACGCCGTCCCGGATACCCGGTGAACCCTTGTCCGAACCGGAGACCGGCATCTTCGTCTGTTCCAGCGCCCAGGGCACTTCATGCAGCGCGCCTGCGTTCATTGCGGCATGCGTCTTGTCGGAAAGCGGAATATTATCCCATTTTTCCGCCGGAAAGGTGCTCCATGCCTGAACGAACTTGCCGCCCCAGACGCCGGTCCAGGCCATGCCGGACAGCAGGAAGAACAGCAGAACGATGGAAATGGCATAGCCTGCGGTGGAATGCAGTTCTTTCCACAACATCCGGCGCTTTGCCGCGAGATCGGGAACAAGCGCCGAGAGCAATGTCCTGCCCTTGCGCGGCCACCAGAGATAAAGACCCGTGATGATGAGCATGACCCCGAACCCGGCAGCAATCTCGATCAGCCTGTCGCCGATATCCCCGATGAGCAACGTACCGTGAATGTCGCTGGCGAAATAGAACCAGCTGTCTTCCTTGATCACATTGTCGAGAACCTTGCCTGCCACCGGATCAACCGTGACAATATGGTCCTTGTCGTGGAGAGTGACAACAAATTGCGAGGCGCGGCCTTCGTCCCTGGAGACAATATATTGTTTCAGGGTGCCGCCCGGCAAGGCATCAAGCGCCGCAGTGGCCCGGGCAACGATGCTAAGCTGCGGACCAGGTCCGGACATATAGATTTTCTCGCCAAAGCGGGTCTCGATGGAATTGAAATAGACCATGATCAAGCCGGTGACGGCCAGCATCAACAGGAAGGGAACAACAAAGAGGCCGGCATAGAAATGCCAGCGCCAGGCGGCGAAATAGAATATGTTGGCCGTGGTAGGCCTGGCAGGCACAGGGGCCGCGCCGGAGGTGATATCAGTCATGGTTTTCCCTCAAAATTTTAAAAGGTGCAATGGAATGTGCGGCCGGGCGTGATGTCCGGCCGCTTTGACCGGTTTACTGGGCCCGCTGGTCCGGCATGGCCGCCCTCTTCCAGAGAAGCTCCGGTTGCAGGATGGTGATACGTTCGGTTTGCTCAAAGGCAATCAGGCCGTCGCGCTTGAGCGCATTGAGGCAGCGGCTGACCGTTTCCACCGTCAGGCCCAGCCAGTCGCCGAGATCGGCCCTTGTCAGATAGAGATTGAAGGTGACGTTTTTCTTCCGGCCGCCCGAGCGCTGCTCCGGCATGAACTGGTCGGCCAGATCAAGCACCGCAGAGGCGACCTTTTCATCCGCCGTCTTGCGGCCCAGAAGCAATGTATGGTTGCGGGCGCGATCCAGCGATGTCATCACCTGTTCGGCAATATGGGCCTTGTCCGCCGCTTCGGGCGTGCGCTCCAGTATTGTATAGGTCAGGGCTTCTGCCGTGCAGAGATTATTGCCCGGAATGAACGGGCCCAGAAGACGGCCGGGGCCGATAATATCGATGATCTGGCGGCGACCATCCTTCATGCTGTGATAAAGGGCCACGCAGCCGTCCAGCACCCTGTAGAGGCAAGCGTTGCCTTCGGTGATGATCACGGCGCGGGGCTGGATCATTTTTGAGACATTTCCGGATTTTCGTCCAGAGTTTCTCATGGACGGTTGCGCCCGCATTCCGTCCGGAACGGGCGGTATTGGCAGCCTGTCCGGCTGCGCGACAAGTGTGTGCATGATGTTCCATCCTGATACGGCCCGGCAGGCGCAAAGGCGCTTTCATGGGCCAAATGACAAGGAGCGCGGCAGCACCAGGCTGCCTGCGCGGCTTATGACATCAGGACGGAAGGAGGGGCGCGCGGGCCGGAACCCGGCGGATAAAGCCGCTGGCGGAAAGCCTCTGCCCGGACCGGTGGCAGAAGGGGCTGCGCAGACGCCATGACGGCACCGCCCACGGCAGGCGGTTGCGGAATGACAACAGAGGCTGAAAGGCGGCATGCCTCGCAGTCGTGGCTCATCTGGTGTTTGAGTTTGCCGGAACCATCATCACCGGGAAGACACAGATCCGGCACTGTTCCGTCTGGCAGCGTATAGGCTGCCAGCTCAACCTGCGACAGGGCCTGCACATCCAGCGGCTTATGGGCAAAACCGACCGACAGGAGAGCAATGGCGCAGGCCATGCGCAGCCATTTCATCCATGATGTGGTTTTTGACACCATCTGCAATTTCAGTCCCCGTGACTGCGAGAATGTCTAATCCAGCTGTTGCGTTGCGTCAATGCGGCATTTTGGGGGCGGCATTTTGGGGGCGGCATTTTGGGGGCGGCATTTTGGTGCTGATGCCTGTAGGGCGGAACGGAACGGGACAGGACAGGACAGGGCGGGCCGGAACAACCAAAGCTGATTGTTGCATCAGAAAAGATCATGGAAGCGGGCCGCCGGGTCCGCTGTTTTTGTATGAATACACTTGCTACTGTTCCCTCCTGACAACAGGAGCACACCCATGCTGACCATCTATGGCGTCTATCAATCCCGCGCCTCGCGTGTTTACTGGATGGCCGAGGAACTGGGCCTGGCTTACACGAGCGTGCCGGTGATCCAGGCCCGCATGCTGGACAATCCGCTGGCCGAAGATGCGCGGATCAACACCGCCTCGCCCGCCTTCCACGCCATCAACCCGCAAGGGCTGATTCCCTGCATCGTCGACGACGGGCTGATGATGATCGAATCGCTGGCGATCACCCATTATCTGGCGGAAAAGCACGGCGGACCGCTGGCACCACAGACACCTGCCGAACGCGGGCAGATGCTGCAATGGTCGCTGTTTGCCGCCACCACCATCGAGCCGCACAGCGTGAGGATTGTTCTCACCCATGATGCAGGCCAGCAGGACACGCCGGGCGGCCGGGAGACCATCGCCGTTGCCACAAGGCTTCTGAAAAAACCGCTGGCGCTGGTGGAAGCCCGGCTTGCCGCGGGCGACTTTCTGGTGGGCAACCGCTTTACCGTGGCCGACCTCAACATGAGCGAAGTGCTGCGCTATGTGATGAGCGAGACGGAATTCATGGCGCACTATCCGCGCATTCTCGCCTGGTATGAACGCTGCCACGCCCGCCCGGCCTTCCGGCGCATGTGGGCGGTGCGGGAGATGGAGAGCGTGTGAGGGGGTTACATCCTTTGGCTGTACGCCACGATACCTCGCGTACAATGAACTATTTCTTGAGCGGCGGCATCAAGAAGAAACTTTTTTGTGGATTTAGAAGCAAAGTATCGGTTGGTCGAACGCCATTAGCGCTCCGGCGTTCACCACCGTTTTCTGTTCTAATTGCCAGATCCGGATTATCAATCATCGCTTGGGCCAAATCCAAAGAATGGCTCGGTGTTTCGTTGCTTATGCTTCTAACGAATTGTGAGATTGTAACAGCATCGCCAAATTCGGATACAGCTTTGGGGATGTCATAGAACAGCTCCTCTCGTGCCTTTTGACGGTCTTCCTTCCCGAATAGATATTCCTGCCCCTCTCTGGTTGGGTCATAAACCAGCATCTTAAGACCTGAACGTCCGAAGTGGCATTGAACACCCGGATTATCATGAAGCAGATCATTGTATACTTGGCGCGCTTTGGGTTCGTTCGCAAAATGCAGTAACCAGTAGAGCCAACCGCCTGGATTATTGATCGCAAAGGGGCTGACATATGGGCCACACCTTCTGTAAGATTCAAAGACCAGCTTCTCAATTGCTGCCAGCCACTCACGTTTGCTAGCAACTTTTGATATATCTTCAGCTTGTTTCGCATCAACGCCATGCTTCTCAAGAGTTTTTATTAGGGAATCCTTATTATTGATAGATAAATATGTTAACAATGTTTGTGCAGAAAAATTCAAAAGCACCTCGGCAGATTGGTATGTCGTAAGTATGTCAACTATTGTTGATTGCTTTACAAGCGTATTACCGCATTGATCCAAATTAAAAAATACATTTCGAGTGATATTTTCGCTTGTTAAATATTTCTTAATGTCAGGATATGCAGTTTCAAACTCTTTATTTAAATACACAACCTTAACGTCAAGGTCATTGCTCTGGTGGCACATACCAATCAAGGGTGTGACGTTACCCTTTAATATTTCGATGGCATCTGTATTAAGATCATTGAATATCAGCAGGCATTCGAATCGTATTTGCGCCATTCCTTCGGCTAAACGACGTATGTTTATTTCCCGCGTCTGTTCCAGAAGCAATTCAAGAAAGATTAGAGGAGACCCCGGATGTCCGCCTGCATATGCGCCAGCTCCTGCAAATCCATCGACAATTGCAAGCCTAAAGCGGGATTGTTGTGGGAGCCTGCAACGAATTTGTAGGTACTCTACAAGATATCGACGTAGCACTTGATGTTTTTTCTTGGAATGCTCTTTCAGAGTCGCTCCATCAATCCAGCGATACGGCACCTGCACCATTAAGCACCCACCTGTTGCTCAGAGACAGAAGGCATTTCATCCCAAGTTTTACCTCGATACTCCCTGCCATTCGCTTTCTTCGACCTTTTTTTGTTGTCGGCACCCCAAGTTCCCCACTGCTTGAAGAAAAAGGCGGTGTCAAACTGGCGGCAAAGTTCGTGAATCTCGTCTATCCATTCTTCACGAATTGGTCTTGCGGAGGGGCCACTCTCGCCACCGACAATCGCCCAATGGATATCGTCAATATCAATTTCACCTACTGGACCAATCAGTGGTTCAAACGAAATAAAGCGCACTGCCGCGGGGATTTTGCGAAGTTCTTCCACTCTATGAACCACGTCAGAATTTTCCACGCTCGTTCCCAGCCAAACATTAGCGAGCGTTTTTCCAATTTTCCTATTTACCAACTCAGCCATGCGATCTGGTCGCTTCGTTAGTATCTGATAATTATGATGTGGAGTTTCTGCCATCACTCCCCAGACCTTCAAAATGAAATCATCTGTGACCTGTTCGTGGAAAAGATCGGACATTGAGTTCACAAAGATGTTACGCGGCTTCTTCCACTTAAGCGGGATGCCTAGCGCTTCCTCGTCCATGCGAACTATGTTTTTCCAAATTGTTCGCTTCCCACTCTTGCGCGTAAGGCCGTGGTATTTTGCCACCCCCATCGCCTCTAAACGTCGAGCCATCTGCATCGCGTAACAATTCGTGCATCCCGCCGACATAATTTTGCATCCCGCAACAGGGTTCCAAGTGGTGTCAGTCCATTCGATGCGGGTCTCAGCCATTGTGTCACCTTATGCTTTCGTACTATTTGACCAATAGTAAGTTCTCATAATGTTCCATACGCAAAATTTCCAAACATTTTATTAACCAAATATCTCATTCCTTTGGCGCAGGCAAATTAGGTTGTAAAATAACTACTCCAAAACCAAATCATGCAACGCATGCGACCTTCAAAGGGGTGCCTCAGTACTAGTTCAATCGGTTCACGCCTGACCCGGCGCACATTCGAGTGAAGTCAAGGGTATAGTAGCCTCCAATAAGGAACAAAGGAAGAACACCATTGATCTAACACGCTGACGGAATCAGTGCAAGTCTTCTTTGCCAAAATCGTTTTCTAGCCGGGTTTGTTGAGTCTGATGGGGTGAACGGAGACAGAACCCACAGAATTACCTTACGGGTGAAGGCCATTGCCACTTACCGCAAAAATACTATCATTTCAGGGAAAATGGTCGGAGTGAGATGATTCGAACATCCGACCCCCTCGTCCCGAACGAGGTGCGCTACCGGGCTGCGCTACACTCCGCCAATGCGATGCGGCATTTTAATGCAAAGTCCTGTCCTGTTCAAGGGCATTTTTCAAAAGATGACGGTTTTTGGCATGGCGTGACCCGTGCGCGGGTTTGCGCGGCGTGTCGCCCCTTTGCCTGCCGCAGGGATTGCGTTATCAGCAGGCGTGACAACAGGGATACTGGCAGCATGAGCGACGCAACAACTGAAATTTCTGACCGTGTGCAGTTTGCCCTCTGGGCCAATGCGCGGGCTGAGGAGATTATCCGGCAGGAAGGGGCGGCCCTTGCCATCGCCGCACAGGGCATGGATGAGGCGGCGCTGAAAGACAGCGGGCTGAAGCTGGGTGCCGCCATTGCGGAAGCGCTGCTGGAAGTGTTTGACGGGCTGACGACGGAATGAGGCGCATGGCGTCCCTGAAACAGAGGCATTCCTGGCTGACCCCTACCATATGCACTCCGGGAAAAAATGTGCGGACCCGGCAGCGCCACAGGGGGGTTCGTCCGGCAATGGTTGCGCCCTCACAAGGCTTTCTGCGACAGGAATGAAAGCATATCCGCACGATCCGGATGCTTTTGGTCCTGGCGATCTCTTCATCCGATTGCCCCTGGAGGATGGCCTTGCCCCCCTTGACAGGCTTTTGCCTTCGGTTAATTTGCTAAGATGTCAGACCAATTTTGATATCCGTATCCGTGAGCCTTCATGACCGACACAAGCGCCCAACAACCGAAATCCTCAAAACCCAAGTCCCAGAGGCTGAAAATAGCGCCGCTTCCGGCGCTGGACCGGACAGGCCAGGTGATGGAGCGGCTGGTGGATTATATCCAGCAGGCGGGTCTTCAGCCCGGTGCGCGCCTGCCGACGGAGCGTGACCTGATGGCCTCGCTGGGCGTTGGCCGCTCCACCGTGCGCGAGGTGATCCGCCATTTTCAGGCGCTCGGCGTTGTGGAAAGCCGCAAGGGCAGCGGCACTTACCTCAGGAAGCCGGTGTCTGCCGATACCTTGCACATGCCCTTGTCCTTTGAGGCGCTGCATGAGCGCGACGGATTGCTGCGCACGCTGGAAGTGCGCAGGGCCATAGAGGCCGAGGCCAGCATTCTGGCGGCGCGCAAGCGCACCCCCGCCGATCTTTTAAACATCGAGAGGAAGCTGAATGCCATGGAGCGCGTGCATCTGAGCGAGGGGACATCCGGACCGGAAGATCTGGCCTTCCATCTGGCGATTTATGATGCCACGCACAATCCGCTGTTTGCCCAGCTGATGGAACAGATGCGCGAGGCCTTCAACCGCTTCTGGCAGCATCCGTTTGACCGGCAGGATTTTGCCCGGCGCTCCTTTCCCTATCATCGTGAGCTGTTTGACGCGATCGTTGCGCAGGACACCGAGCTTGCCCGGCAGAAGACACTGAAAATTCTCGATATTGTTGAAGAGGATATTATGGACATGTGCAAATGACGCCGATTGAAACCTATCTGGAAGAGGCCAGCTTCATTGTCAGCCATGACGGGGCGCATGCCTTTGATGCCGTGGTGCCGCCGATTGTGCAGACCTCGCTGTTCACGTTTTCCACCTATGACGAAATGCTGGAGACCTTTCGCGGCGAAAAGGTGCGGCCTGTCTATTCGCGCGGGATCAACCCCACCGTGCGCCTGTTTGAAGACATGATCGCCAGACTGGAACATGCCGAAGATGCCATGGGCTTTGCCAGCGGCATGGCGGCGATTTCATCCACCATTCTCTCCTTTGTCGCGCCCGGCGACCGGATCGTGGCGGTCAACCATGTCTACCCGGATGCTTTCCGGCTGTTCGGCACCGTTTTGAAACAGATGAAGGTGGAAGTGACCTATGTGGACGGGCTGGATGAAGAGGCCGTGGCAAAGGCGCTGCCGGGCGCAAGGCTGTTTTATATGGAAAGCCCGACAAGCTGGGTGATGGATGCGCATGATGTGGGGGCGCTGGCAGCCCTTGCAAAGGCCCATGGCGTGACGAGCGTGATTGACAACAGCTGGGCCAGCCCGGTTTTTCAAAAGCCGCTGACACTGGGTGTGGATCTGGTGATCCATTCGGCGTCCAAATATATTGGCGGCCACAGCGATGTGGTGGCCGGTGTCGTGGCCGGTTCCCGCGCGCTTGTCGGGCAGATACGGGCGATGGCCTATCCCTATCTCGGCGGCAAGATGGCACCGTTTGATGCCTGGCTGCTGATCCGCGGGTTGCGCACCCTGCCCCTGCGCATGAAGGCGCATCAGGACAGTGCACTGGTGATTGCCAAACGGCTGCAGGCGCTCGATTGCGTGGAAAAGGTCTGCTATCCCGGCGTCCTGAACCGCCTTCCGCCAGGGCTTTATGGCACAAGCGGGCTTTTCTCTTTCATTTTCAGAGACAATGTCGATATCCGCACCTTTGTCGACACTGTGAAACTGTTCAAAATGGGTGTCAGCTGGGGTGGACACGAGAGCCTGATTGTGCCGGGCCATGCCGTCCTCCAGCAGAAATCCCAACCCAATTCTGCGGAAGCCTTCGGTATTCATCCGCAGTCTGTTCGTCTCCATATCGGCCTTGAAGGAACCGGGGCGCTGTGGAACGATCTGGAAGGAGCCATTGCCGCTGCTTCCAAAGCCTGACTTGCCTGTCAATCATCAAAAAAAAGAGAGGGACCAACATGAAAAAACTGATTCTTGGAGCATTGCTTGCTTCGCTGATGGCCGGAACAGCACTGGCCGACACAACGCTGAAACTGGTTGAGGTCATTACCAGCCCCGAACGCACGGAAACGCTGAAATCCATCGTTTCCAGATTTGAATCTGCCAATCCGGGTACAAAGGTGGAAATCATCTCCCTGCCGTGGGGCGAGGCTTTCCAGAAATTTGCCACCATGGTCTCGGCCGGTGATATTCCCGATGTCGTGGAAATGCCGGATACCTGGGTTTCGCTCTATGCCAATAACGGGCTGCTGGAGAGCCTTGAGCCCTATCTGGCCAAATGGGAATATACGCCGGGGCTGAATGAGCGCGCCCTCGAATTTGCCCGCAATGTCAAGGACACGGCCTATATGCTGCCCTATGGCTTTTACCTGCGTGCGCTGTTCTACAACAAGAAACTGCTGGCGGAAGCCGGTGTGAGCGAACCGCCCAGGACCATGGATGATTTTGTGGCGGCGGCAGAAAAGGTTTCCAAACTTCCCGGCAAGTCAGGCTATTGCATGCGTGGCGGACCCGGCGGCCTGAACGGCTGGATGATGTTTGGGGCTTCCATGGCCGGCAACAAGGATTTCTTCCTTGCGGACGGCACATCGACGCTGACAACCGAAGGCTGGAAAAAGGGCATTGCCTGGACCGTTGACCTCTACAAGAAGGGTCTGGCCCCGAAAGACAGCGTGAACTGGGGTTTCAACGAGATTGTTGCGGGCTTTTACAGCGGTACCTGCGCCATGCTGGACCAGGATCCTGATGCCCTGATTGCCATTGCCGAACGCATGAAGCTGGAGGATTTCGGCGTCACATCCATGCCCAAGGGCCCTGATGGCAAGGCTTTCCCGACCATCGGCTATGCCGGCTGGTCAATGATGACCGCTGCAAAGAACAAGGATCTGGCCTGGAAACTGATTGCCACGCTCGAAGGCCCCGAGGGCAATACCGAATGGAACAAGAAGATCGGGGCCTTGCCGGTGCACAAGTCTGCCGAAAAAGACCCGTTCTACGCCAGCGAGCAGTTCAAGGGCTGGTTTGACGAACTGGCCGACAAGGACATTTCTCCGATGAGCATGCCCACCTATCTGGAAGAATTCGCCTTCTTCAAGGATTCCCTGGCGATCAAGACATCGCAGGAAGCGCTGCTGGGGGATATTTCCGCCGATGAACTGTCGGCGCAATGGGCAGACTATCTGACCAAGGCACAGCAGAAGTACCTTGCCAAGAAATAAGGCTGGGCCAAGAAATAAGGCCGGGCCAAGAAACAAGGCCGGGCCTGATCCATCCTGTCGGTGCCGGGCCCCTGCCCGGCACCTTCTCCCCGCGTTCCGAACGCTCCCCGCAGCAGGACCATATGCCGGATGACACGACACCAGAAGCCGGATCTGCGATCCAGTGACCGCAGACCTTTTGCAGGGCGGCTTGCCGATGCTGCCGAACCCTATCTCTACAGCGCACCCGTGCTGATCCTGATTGTCACGGTCATGCTGGTGCCGCTGGCGCTGGGCATTTCCTATGCCTTCCGTGATGTGCAGTTGCTCAACCCCTTTTCCGGCGGTTATGTGGGGTTGCAGCATTTCCGCGACCTGTCGCAAGACCCCGCCTTTTTCCGGGCCCTGCGCAACACCTTGTGGTGGACAGGGGCATCCGTGTCACTGCAATTTCTCTTCGGCCTGATCCTGGCGCTGCTGCTGGATCAGCCCTTCCGTGGCCGGGGACTGGCACAGGCGCTGGTTTTCCTGCCCTGGGCCGTACCGAGCTTCCTGGCGGGCCTGAACTGGGCGTGGATGTTCAATCCGGTCATCGGTCCCATCCCGCACTGGCTGTACGGGCTTGGGCTGATGTCCGAGCCGGGCAATATCCTGTCCGATCCCCATCTGGCCATGTGGGGGCCGATTGTTGCCAATGTCTGGTGGGGCATTCCGTTTTTTGCCATTACCCTGCTGGCCGCGCTGCAATCGATCCCGCGCGACCTTTATGAGGCTGCCGCCATTGACGGTGCATCGCCCTTGCAGCGGTTCTGGTCTATCACCCTGCCGTTTCTGGCGCCGACCATTGCCATTACCGTGCTGCTGCGCACCGTGTGGATCTCGAATTTTGCCGATCTCATCATTGTCATGACCAATGGCGGGCCGGCCGACCGGACACAGATTGTTGCCAGCTATATTTTTACACAGGCCTTCAAACGGCTGGATTTCGGCTATGCATCGGCGGTCGCGCTGGTGCTGCTGGCATTGCTGCTGGTCTATTCGCTGCTGATTTTGTTCCTTCGCCAAACCATGCTGAACAGGGGTTGAGCCGATGCAGAAAATGTCACTCTTTCCCATGCTCTGCCACAGGCTGGCCATCCTTGCCTATATTGTCTTTGCGCTGTTCCCGCTGTTCTGGCTCCTCAAGGTGTCGGTCACACCCAATGACCTGCTCTATTCGGAGGGTGTGCGGATGTGGCCGTCGCGGGCCACATTCGATCACTATGCCTTTGTCATCCAGCACAGTGATTTTCCGGTTTTTTTCAGAAACAGCCTGACCGTTGCCGGGTGTACCGCTATTGTGGTGACGGTGCTGTCCTCGCTGTCGGGCTATGCCCTGTCGCGGTTTGTCTTCCGGGGCAAACACTGGTTTGTTGCCCTTCTGCTGCTGACACAGATGTTTCCCCTGGTCATGCTGGTGGCCCCGATCTACAAAATGCTGTCGCCCCTGGGACTGACCAACAGCCTGACCGGGCTTGTGCTGGTGTTTACGGCCTTCAACCTGCCGTTTGCCACTTTCCTGATGCAATCCTTCTTTGACGGCATTCCAAGGGATCTGGAAGATGCCGCGATGATAGACGGCGCAACGCGGTTTATCGCCTTCCGGCAGATCATCCTGCCTTTGACCCTGCCGGGTCTTGCTGCCACGCTGGGCTTTGTGTTTACCGCAGCCTGGAGCGAGCTGCTGTTCGGGCTGATGCTGATTTCCTCCAATGAGTCTGCAACATTCCCGGTAGGGCTCTTGTCCTTTGTGTCGAAATTTTCGGTCGATTTCGGACAGATGATGGCGGCAGGTGTCATGGCGCTCATTCCTGCCTGTGCATTTTTCTTCTTCATCCAGAGATATCTCGTACAGGGCCTCACAGCCGGTGCCGTGAAAGGATAATTCCAATGGCCTCCATAGACATTCGTGACATTGACAAATCCTACGGCAAGGTTTCGATTTTGAAAGGGATCAATCTGAGCATCCGGGATGGCGAGTTCATTGTGCTGGTCGGCCCGTCCGGCTGCGGCAAATCCACCCTTTTGCGGATGATTGCCGGGCTTGAACCGGTGACGGCCGGGGAAATCCGCATTGCGGACACACGGGTCAATGAGCTGCCGCCCAAAGACCGCGACATTGCCATGGTGTTCCAGTCCTATGCGCTCTACCCGCATATGAGTGTGGCCGACAATATGAGCTACAGCCTGCGCCTGCGCAAAACCGCCAGGGACAGGATTGCCAGTTCCGTTGCGGCAGCCGCAAACACGCTGGGTCTTGATCCGCTGCTGGCCAGGCTGCCGAAGGCGCTTTCCGGCGGCCAGCGCCAGCGGGTTGCCATGGGGCGGGCGATTGTGCGCGAACCCAGGGCCTTTCTGTTTGACGAGCCACTCTCAAACCTTGATGCACGATTGCGCGAGCAGATGCGGGCCGAAATCAAGCGGCTGCATGCCGGACTGGGCGCGACATCGATCTACGTGACCCACGACCAGATCGAGGCGATGACGCTGGCAGACCGGATTGTCGCAATGCATGGCGGCGTCATCCAGCAGGTCGGCAGTCCGCTGGAACTCTATGACCGGCCGGCCAATCTTT
This sequence comes from Rhizobiaceae bacterium, assembly GCA_965247225.1. Lineage (GTDB taxonomy): Bacteria > Pseudomonadota > Alphaproteobacteria > Rhizobiales > Rhizobiaceae > CBDFGT01. The sequence continues at coordinate 133,375 of CBDFGT010000003.1, forward strand.
TCGTGGCAGGCTTTATCGGATCTCCGGGGATGAACTTCCTTGAGGCGACATACCATGCCGAAGGCGGACGGGCCTTTGCCCGGCTGCCCGATGGCCGGATGCTGGCGCTGGACCGCAGCTACGACCTTGCAGAAGGGGTGGCGATGACCGTGGGTGTGCGTCCCGAACATGCCGTGCTGTCCAATACGGACAGCGCAGGTCTGCAAGGCCGTATCGAACTGATGGAACCAACGGGTTTTGGCATCATTGTGCATATCAGGATCGGCACAATGCCGTTCAAGGTATTCACGCTCGACCGCACCGTGCCGGAAGCAGGCAAAGACACGTTTCTCCGCGTCGCGCCCGAACATCTGCATGTGTTCGGACCGGATGGAACCAGACTGTAGAACGTAAATCCACAATGTCGACTTCGCACAGCCGGATTGCGCAGCGGCTCGTTTGAGCTAAAGCGCGTTGCGATCTTCCAGATTCGCTTGCCACGCTTCAAGTGTTTGTTTTTACGCATGTCGTGATCGCAAAACCGCTGCACAGTTTTGCGCGACATGCTTCAAGTGTTTGTTTTTACGCATGTCGTTATCGCAAAACCGCTGCACAGTTTTGCGCGACATGCTTTATGCCGCACCACGCTCGATCGCAAGCGCCCTTTGCACGGCGGTGCGCCCCAGCATGGCCTGAAAATGCTGGTACAGTCCGGGACAGGCGGCCATATCCACACCATCGCCTTCAAGCCAGGTGCAAATGGTGAAAAGATAGGGGTCCGCCGTGGTATAATCCTCGCCAAACACCCATGGGCCCTGCAAATAATCCGTCTCCACCTGCGCCATGCAGGCGGCCATCGTGACCGGTACATGGGCCCTGAGGCTGGCATGGGCGGCCTCCTCCGGCGTCCAGCGGGCGGCACGGCGGCCCATGGCATGGCAGACATGCACCGTGGAGCAAAGCCAGGCATTGAAGGATTGCAATTGCGCAGCCGCAAAGGCATTGCCGACAGGGGCCAGACCCGCCTGCGGGGCAATGTCTGCCAGATAGGACAGGATGGCCGGGGTTTCCGTCAAAATCCCCTCGTCCACTATCAGCGCGGGCACCCTGCCCTTGGGATTGAGCTTCAGATATGCATCAGACCGCTGTTCGTTTTCGCGGAAATTGACCCTGCGGGCCTCAAACTCCAGTCCGGTTTCACACAGGGTGATGAGCGAGGCAAGGGCAATGGTTCCGGGGGCAAAATAAAGGGTGAGCATGGGGCCTCCTGTGCGCTACCGCACCCAATCAGATCGTGAACGCATCCGTGACCCGGACATCGCCCACGGCAATCCTGTTCCAGTTGCGCATGGTATAATTGGCTTTTGCCAGCAATTTTGCCTCGATCTCCGGCTCGTCCCTGAAGAAGCGGGCGAGCGTTGCGGCAATCATGCTGTCGGCGGCGCGGCTGGCACCATCGTCACATTTCAGCGCAATGGCAATGCCCTGTTCCGGAATGGCGGCGCAGAACACGCCCTCGGCCCCGGTCTTGACGAAGATGCGGCCGGGGGCAATCGACATCAGCTCCGTGCACATGCGTTTGGTGCCGGCCACATAGAAGGGCTCTTCCATGCAGGCGTCCATCAGCCGTTTGGCTGCCCTGGCGCGCACCGGCTCCAGCCCCTGTCCCGTGGCCATTCTGGCAAAGCCATGGGCAAGGCCCCTGATGGGCACGGCATAGGTGGGGATTGAACAACCGTCTGTGCCGCAATTGTCGTGGGCCAGAATGGCCCCGGTCAAATCTCCCATGATGGCGCGGATTTCCGCCTGGAACGGATGATCATAGGTGCCATAGCCCTTGAGGCCCTGGCCCATATGATGGCAGGCGCAAAGAAAGCCCGCATGCTTGCCGGAGCAATTGTTATGCAACTGGCCCGGATGATCGAGACTGCGGGCCTGATCGATCAGGGTTTTCTGCTCAAACGACCAGTGACTGCCGCATTCCATATCGGCTTCATCCAGCCCCGCCGCCTTCAGCATGGAGCTTGCCACGGCCACATGTTCCGGCTCGCCGGAATGCGAGGCACAGGAGAGCGCCAGCTGTCTTGCATCAAAGCGACAAGCATCTGCCGCACCGCTTTCCACCAGCGGCAAGGCCTGCATGGCCTTGCAGGCCGAGCGGGGAAACACGCCCGCCCCGCTGTCGCCCAGGGAAAACACCAGTTTTCCTGCGCTGTCGACCACCACGACCGTGCCGCGGTGTCGGCTTTCCACAAGCCTGCCACGGGTTACTTCCACCAGAACCGGATTTGTCATTCTGCCTCACATGCCATGTCTTGTGTCGCCTTGTCGAAACAGGCGCGCTGACGCCAGGGTTTCAGCGCAAATCATCCTCCACCCCGTTTTGCGCATGGACGGGAGCAAAGGCAATCCAAAAAGCGCACAACCCCATCAAATTGACGGATGGGGAGGATCAGGTGCCTGAATGCTGCACCTGCCTGTGCCTTGATGATCACACGAACATGAAATCTGCCTTTGTGAGGTCGGATTCAACAGGGTATGCTGCCAGTTTGACTGTGCCACCAGCGCCTGAGCCATTGTCATCCCACCAGATGCCTGTCTGGCTGATACGGAAATAGCCATGATGCGCATCGGGTGCCGGTGGCATGTCCGCTCCCAGCACCACATAATCGGAAATGAGGGCGGTTGCCGAAATGCCAAAGGTGCTGCGAACAAAGGCAATCGTATCATCCACGGCCACAAAGTCCTTGATGATATCGACACCACCCCCCAGCGCAAACAGGAATGTATCCGCTCCGGCATTGCCATAGAGCGTGTCATTGCCGGCCCCGCCGACCAGCGTATCGGCCCCGTCGCCGCCGATGAGATTGTCATTGCCGGCACCGCCTTCCAGACTGTCATTGCCCGCCCCGCCGGAGAGCGTATTGACCAGACCATCGCCCTTCAGCACATCATTGAAGGAGGAACCATTTATGCTTTCGATGCTGATATAGCTGTCGCCCGCCGCACTGCCCCTGTTTTCGGACGGGGTGGAGAGGCTGGCCGTCACCCCTTCGGCTGAACCCGAATAGCTGGCCGTGTCCTTGCCGGTGCCGCCATTCAGCACATCCGCGCCGGTGCCGCCATTGAGAAGATCATTGCCTTCGCCGCCTTCGAGCGTATCATTGCCGACACCGCCGGACAGGGAATCCAGACCATTATTGCCCTTGAGGAGATCATTGCCGGAAGCGCCCGAAAGTGTATCGTTGCCATCGCCTGCCAGAATGAAATTATCAGCTGAATTGCCGGTGAGACTGTCATTGAAATCCGAACCGGTGATATTTTCAATGCTGAAATAGATGTCGCCGGCCGCATCGCCGGTATTGGCGGAAGGCGTGGTCAGCGATATGGTGAGACCCGCCAGCGCATTGGAATAATTGGCGGTATCAATGCCAGCGCCACCATCCAGCACATCGGCACCGGCACCGCCATTCAACGCATCATCGCCATCACCACCCGCAAGCTTGTCATTGCCGGTGCCGCCGCTGAGATAATCATTGCCGGTATCGCCATTCAGGCTGTCATCACCTGTTGATCCATAGAGACTGTCATTGCCGGCCCCGCCCGAAAGCGTGTCATTGCCCTCCGCGCCGTTCAGGAGGTTGGCACCTGTGTCGCCGGTCAGAATATCATTGAAGGTTGAACCGGTGAGATTTTCAATGCTGAAATAGGTGTCACCACCCGCTTCGCCTGTATTGGCGTAAGGTGTGGACAGGGATACGGTGAGGCCCGTCGCGGCATTTAAATAAGAAGCTGTATCAATGCCATTACCGCCGATTAGATGATCTGCCCCCGCACCGCCTTCCAGCACATCATTTCCATCATCACCGAAAAGACTGTTGGCAGCGGTATCGCCGATCAGTGTATCGTTGAAAATAGAGCCAGAGAGGCCCTGGATATTCAAATAGACATCGCCCTTTGCCTCGCCGGTATTGATGGAGGGCTTTGCAAGTGAAGCAATGATGGCTGTTGTGGCTGAACCGTAAGAGGCCGTATTGTCTGTGCCGCCGCCGATCAGCGTATCGGCTCCCAGACCCCCGTTCAGATCATTGTGACCGGCACTGCCACCGTCCAGCGTGTCATTGCCCGCCCCGCCGGAAAGCCAGTCATTGCCCAGGCCACCGATGAAGTGGTTATCCCCTGTATCGCCGGTCATATTGTTTCCGTTGTCTGACCCTATGATTTTTTCGATGCTGGAGAATGTATCACCGAGCGCGTCATTTGTATTCGACGCAGGCTTGGCAAGGGACAGGGTGATGTTGGTTGTTGCATTTGCATATGATATTGTGTCAAAGCCTTCGCCACCCATCAAGCTGTCAGCACCTGCCCCGCCGAATAGCGTGTCATTGCCTGCACCGCCGTCAAGCGTGTCATTGCCCGCACCGCCAGAGAGGTAATTGGCACCAGCGTCACCTGTCAGCATATCACTGAAAGCCGAACCGATGAGATTTTCGATACTCGAATAAGTGTCACCAGCAGCATCGCCTGTATTGGTGGCAGGTGTTACCAGAGAGACGGTGAGACCTGCGGACGCAGTGGAGTAATCGGCTGTATCAGTTCCTGCGCCACCGATCAGGCTATCTGCACCGGCACCACCGGAAAGTGCGTTGGCGCCAGCGTCGCCCGTCAAAACATCATTGAAAGCCGAGCCAATGAGGTTTTCGATGCTTGAATAGGTGTCACCGGCGGCATCGCCTGTGTTGCTGGAAGGCGTTTCAAGAGAAACTGTGAGGCCGGCAGAGGCCGTGGAATAATCCGCGGTATCATTTCCCGCTCCACCGAACAGGCTGTCTGCACCCACGCCGCCTGAGAGGATGTTATTGATATCCGAGCCATAGATCTTGTCATTACCGGAGCCGCCCACGGCATTTTCGATTGTCGCGCCATAAGCAATGGAAATATTGCCCTTCATGCCGCCGATATCGGAAAATTCGCCTGCGCCCAGACGGATGACCTGATTTTGCGTAAAACCGGAGACATCCAGCGTATCATTGCCCGAGCCATCCCAGATGCTGAAGATCGGATCCTTATTGGTGGTAAAATCATAGATACCACCGGCAGTGGAATGGAACCCATAGACCGTGTCGCCGTTGCGGGTGGACGTGTTGGCGCCATAGAGCAATTGCAACGCATAGATATCATCCAGCATCAGGCCGTCTGGATTGCTGGTATAACTGGCTCCGGTGGCATCCTCCAGAAAATAACTCATGATTGTATATTGCTGCGAATCCTGTGTGAATTGCGCATTGTTGGCATAGGTCAAGACTGCGCCTGGTGCAGCATTGTAGTCGCTCGGGTGAGACAGGCCAACGGCATGGCCGATTTCATGCAACAGGATCTGATATCCAAACGAGCCTGAAGGCAGGCTGGTGGTGCTGAGCTCGGTCGTATTGAGCCGCACATCCACAACCGCATCGGCCTGCGTGGTGCCGGACGACAGATAGGTATAGGCCGCCGCACCATCGGTTGTGGACGCGTAATTGGAAAACAGAATCTGGGCGGCATTGCTGGTGCCAGCCGGATTGACCTGATTGAAGGTGATGTTGGCAACGTCGGAATAGTGCGCCAGAACAGTCTTTACCGCCGTAACTTCGGCGGAGGTCAGGGCAGAAAAAGGTGCAGGATTGTCGACAGCATCCGTACCACCAGCAAAGGAGGTGCGGGCAGCCCAGGTGACTGTGGCAGCCGTGCCTGGAGCCGCCGTCCACGAGCCACCATCACGCAACAATGCGCCAGCCACCATATCGGCATCATAAACCGGTTTGGGATTGGCGGGATCAAAATAGCCGACCGCGAGCTTGTAATGGCCGGCATCAGTCGCTTCCTGACCCCTTACTTCCACATAATAGGTACCAGCAGGAAGAGTGCCGGTGATCGTGGAAAAGTAGCCCGGACCACTATCATCATCGCTTAAAAGCTTGCCACCGTTTGCATCAAAAAGAGTCAGATAGGTATCAGCCAGCGCATTTGTTGTGGCGCCGATGCCCGCAACAGAAATGTAACCATTGCCGCCTTTGACATTGATCTTGATCCAGTCGGAATCGCCTGCCGTGATGGTGCCGCTGAATGTATTACCGAAACTCAGCGTATAGGGCGTAAAGGTTCCAAACGGCGCATCCGTCGTTTCCGTTATCGTGGTCATGTTTCTCTGCCTTTCGTCCGGGGTGGCCAAGCCTGCGCACATTCATGACATGCAGGATTGACCATTGTGCGCGTCTGTTTTCAATCCTCAAAGGCAACGGCATTTTTCAAGTGCTTTATTGCAAAGCATGGAAGAGTCGCTTTTCAGGTATGAATCTATCGCAGCCAAAACGTGTATTCAACGACAGAATGCCATATAAGCACAATCTTAAATACATGCCTCCGATCGTGTAAAAATCAAAATTATCATTATTTTTCAATAGATTAAGTCATCATGCACCTTCAGCGGGGCTTGCGCGAGGCTTGATCCGGTATGCGCAGCGCCGTGCGCCGGCCAGGATATGGTCCATGCGCTCGACATCCGCGCGCAAGACGGTGCGGAAAATCTGCATTTCGGCGCGGCAAAAGCCCTGGCAAAGCGTTGCGGCGGCGCAGACCGGGCAATGATTCTCGACCAGAACCCATGTGCCGTCCGCCTCCTGCCACCAGTCGGCCATATAGCCTTCACGATTGCGCAGCATGGCCAGATATTCGATGCGGGTTGCCAGATCCGCAGCTCCGGCCATGGCCTGCTGATAGGCGATGGCCGTTTCCTGCCCGCGCGCAGCCACCAGCGCATCCAGCGCCTGTTCGCCCATACGGTCGCGCACAAGCCTGATGAGACCGAGTGTCAGCTCGGCATGGCCATCGGGGAACGTCTCATGGCCCCTTGCCGTCAGGCACCAGAGCTGTTTTGGCCTGCCCTTGCCCTTGCCCTTGCCCTTGCCCTTGACGGTTTCGCTTTCAGACCGGACAAGGCCATCCCCGGCCAGCTTTACCAGTTGCTGGCGGGCCGCCTCTGCACCGCTGCGCAGACGGGCTGCAACCTGCGAAGAGGTCAACGGGCCTTCCGTTTTCAAAAGGATCAGGATCTGGCTGGCCGGGCTTGTGCGCATGTTCATCTTCCCGCTATGCAGCCCCAACCGATATTTATTGAGGATGCCGTTTTATTCCAATTCATAACTTGACTTAATATCATATCCGGATATTTTTCCAATATATAAATTGGAATATTATCAAAACCCCACCCCCCCGGGAGCCATAGATGACCGAGACAGCACATGATGCACCGATCAAACGTCCGGTCCTGTCGCTGTTTGACCGTGCGTATCTTCCGGTGACGCTGATGCTGGCGGGCGGAACCCTTGTGTTTACCCTGGACGACCTGATGATGAGCACGCTGGTGCCATCCGTGGTCAGGGATCTTGGCGGGCTGGCACTTTTGTCCTGGGCAACGACGCTTTATGTCGTCGGTGCAATGGTCGGTTCCATTCTGGTGGCCGTGCGCCCGCAGCGGGTTTCGCTGAATGCGGCTTTTGTGCTGGGCACATTTATCTGCGCTTCCGGCAGCCTGTTGTCAGCAGCAGCACCGGATATGGCGACGTTTCTGGCCGGGCGGCTGTTTCAGGGCCTGGGTGCGGGCATTTTCTCCACACTCGGCTATTCCTTCCTGCGCTTTGCCTATCCCGAAAGTCACTGGCGCGGCGTATCGACCCTGTTTTCGCTGATCTGGGGTCTTTCGACCTTTCTGGGACCGGCGCTTGGCGGCATGTTTGCCAATCAGGGCCATTGGCGCGGCGCGTTTCTGGCGCTGTTGCCGTTACTGGCGGTGCTGGCCATTCTCGCACCCCGATATCTGCCAGGAGGCATGCAGGAGAGCCATGAGACCCGGCTTCCGTGGATGCAGATCTGCCTGCTGCCGGGCGGGGTGTTTGCGGTGTCGGTTTCGGCGACACTTGCAGACCCGCGTCTGGCCACCGGACTTCTGGCCCTGTCTGCCCTCTGCTTTGCGGGGGTCGTGGCTCTGGAACGCAGATCGCAACACCGTTTGCTGCCGCTGGGTGCCACAAGGCCATTTTCCGCCCTGGGCTCTGCCTTTGTCATCATCCTGCTGATGAAAATCGTTCTGGCCTGCGGGGTCTATATTTCCTTTTTCCTGCAGAGCCTGCACGGGCTTTTGCCGATGTCGGCCGGCTATCTCGATGTGCTGTCATCGCTGGGATGGACCTGCGGCGCTGTTGTGACAGCCCGTTTTCGCGGGCGCAGCGCCGGCCGGATGATCATTACCGGGGCTGCGATCAATATGATTGCGGTGCTTTTCATGACGCTGTTCATTCCGCACGACAACCCTCACAGCGACATTCTGCTTCTGGCCCCGCTGGCACTGGCACTGTTCTGCAAGGGGCTGGGTATCGGCTTTGCCTTCTCGCATCTGGTCGCCACGATTTTGAGCCTTGCCGCCAGCGACGACAAGGACAAGGCGTCCGCCGCGCTCAACACCGTTTCCTCGACAGGTGCGGCGCTGGGTGCGGCTGTTGCCGGTCTCATTGTCAACAACAGTGGCCTGACAGATCCGGGCGGCCTGGCCGGAAACCTGTCTGCATCATCCTGGCTGTTTGGCCTGTTCTGCCTGCCGGGCCTTGTTGCCATCGGATTTGCCATCCACGCCA
>CBDFGT010000004.1:0-87630 GCA_965247225.1 Rhizobiaceae bacterium
TTCACACTTTCGGGCGGCACGCGCTTTTGCCTGTCCGTGCCGGTTCCCCGAAACCGCTTCACACTTTCGGGCGGCACGCGCTTTTGCCTGTCCGTGCCGGTTCCCCGAAACCGCTTCACACTTTCGGGCGGCACGCGCTTTTTGCCTGTCCGTGCCGGTTCCTCCCGAAACCGCTTCACACTTTCGGGCGGCACGGATTATTTCTTGCGGGCCATAAAGGCCAAGAAGGCGGCACCTGCCTCCCGTGATTGCAAACTGGTTGCCGAAATGCACCAGTTCCTCGTTCATTGCGGGCATGAACGGCATCGACCGATCCCTTGAGCAGGCGCCGTGTAATGGCCATGGCCTGCGGCGGGCGGGCAGCGAGTTCGGCGGCGGTCTCCAGGGTGATGCGCTCCAGGGCCTCCTCCTCCACGATCTTCCAGATGATCCCGGCCTGTTTCGGCCTCCTGCGCTGTAAAACCTATGCCTGCCGCAAACATGGCAAAGGCGCGCTGATGGCCCATGATGGCCGGGCCAAGCAGGCTGGAGGCGGCTTCCGGCACCAGCGCCAGGTCCACAAAAGGGGTTTTGAACAGGGAGCGCGGCGTGGCAAAGGTCATGTCGCAATGCAGGTTCATGGTTGTGCCAATGCCGATGGCCAGACCATCGACACCGGAGACCAGGATCTTCCCGAACCTTGCCAGCTCGAAGATAAAACGATGCACATCGACAGCCCCGGACGGGTCCATGGCAATCGCCATGAAATCATTCAGATCATTGCCGGAGGAAAAGCTGCCGGGACTGCCCAGAATGACGACAGCGCGGATGGCATCGTCATCATTGGCCTCGACCAGGGCATTGGCCATGGTGTGATACATGGCGCGGGTCAGCGCGTTTTTCTTGTCCGGCCGGTTCATGCGGATGACCATCACACCGGGATGGGCCTCTGGCCGTTCAATCAGGATATGGTCGGTCATTACGTGTCCTTCCGATGTGTGCGACGGAGCGAGTGTCAAACGAGTGCCATGCGGGCGGCGGCCAGACTGTCTGCTCCGTTGACAACCCGGTCTTTCAGAGTGCCGGTTTCCGACAGGAGATTTTCGGCGGCAAAGCGGCAAAGTGCAATGCGGGCCTCTTGCCTGCCATCCTGCGGTTTTGCCAGCCCGCCCTTTGCCAGACAGACCGATGACAGGACGAGACCGAACAGGCGCTGATAGGGCGTGGCACCCGACAGGGCTTGCTCCATGCGGTTTCCGGCAAGCGCTTTCAGCAGCCATTCCGTTGTGTCCTGCAGGTCGGCAAGGGCTGCATCCAGCCGGTCTGCCGTTGCGCCAAAGGCCGGAAGACCGGAAGCGCGCACCGCCCCGGCCACGGACTTCAGTTCGCCAATGAAGCCGCGCACATGATGGCCGTCGCCGAGCGGCAGCTTGCGTGTGACCAGATCGATGGCCTGAATGCCATTGGTGCCTTCATAGATCGGGGCAATGCGGGCATCGCGCAGCAGCCGGGCCGCACCGGTTTCCTCGATAAAGCCCATGCCGCCGTGAACCTGAATACCGTGCGAGGCAACCTCGACACCGGCATCTGTGGGGAAAGCCTTGGCAATGGGCGTCAGGAGATTGGCGCGGTCATTCCAGTGTGCGGCTGTCTCACCTTCCGTCGCATGGGCCATATCAATGGCATGGGCGCAGGCAAAGGTAATGGCGCGACAGCCTTGCGTGAGGGCCTTCATGGTCAGCACTGTACGGGCAATATCCGGATGTTCGATGATCGGGCTCATGCCGGAGCCGGTCCAGCCGGGAGCGCGGCCCTGGGTGCGGTCGCTTGCATATTGGATGGCTTTCTGGGTGGCAGCCTCGCAGATGGCCACACCCTGCACGCCCACGGCCAGGCGGGCATTGTTCATCATGGTGAACATGCAGGCCAGACCCTTGTTTTCCTCACCGACCAGCCAGCCGATGGCACCCTTTTCCTCGCCAAACCTGCCATCGCCGAAAATCATCGTGCAGGTGGGGGAGGCATGAATGCCAAGCTTGTGTTCCAGCGAATGGCAGAAGGCATCATTGCGCTTGCCCGGCGACCCGTCGTCATTGACCAGGAATTTCGGCACCAGAAACAGGGAAATGCCGCGCGATCCGGCAGGCGCATCCGGCAGGCGGGCCAGCACGAGGTGTATGATATTGCCGGTCAGATCATGTTCGCCCCAGGTGATGAAAATCTTCTGGCCGAAAATGCGGAAGGTGCCGTCGTCGCGGCGTTCGGCCCGGGTTTTCATCACACCCAGATCGGAGCCGGAATGGGGTTCCGTCAGGTTCATCGAACCTGTCCATTCGCCGGAAATCATTTTCGGCAGATATGTCTGTTTCAGCGCCTGTGAAGCGTGGGCGGAAATGGCCTCGATGGCACCGATGGTGAGCGTGGGGGAAAGGGCAAAGGCCAGCGAGCCGGCATTCCACATTTCCAGCGTTGCCATCAGCAGCATTTGCGGCAGGGCCTGCCCGCCAAATTCTTCCGGCCCGGTGAGAGAACTCCAGCCGCCCTCTGCAAAATCCCTGTAGAGTTGCGCCCAGCCATCCGGCGTTTTGACATGCCCGTCCACCAGTCGCGATCCCTGCCTGTCGCCTATCGCGCCAAGCGGAGCCACGGCATCGGTTGCAAACCGGCCTGCTTCTGACAGGATAGCATCAACCAGATCCTCCGACAGATCGCCCAGCAAGCCCTTGTCCATGGCCGCCGTCATGCCGGTAACATGTTTCAATGTGAAGGCAATGTCTTCCACAGGTGCCTTGTACATGGTTCACTCCTCCCGAAAGCGATTCATTTCAGACAGAATACAGGCTGACGCCATAAACACCATATGATTATTTGATCTTTACGTAAACGTCAATATTGGATGTCAGTGTTTGTCGTGTATCCTGGAAAAACCACTTGCAAAATTGTCATATATAGCCCGTAAAAGTCCGACGTTTTGGCCTTGAATGGTGAACAGCATGGATATTCCGCACAGCACAATTCCCGGTTTTGTCTGGGCCTACAGGCTTGATCCTGAAACGGAGCAGATGCGCCGGATGCAGCATGACTGCACGCTGGACATGCTGCGCAATGCGCAAGGTTTTGTCTGGCTGCACCTGGCCATATCGGATGCGCGGGTTCCGACCCTGCTGGAAGCCCTGGCATTGCCTGAGAAGGCGCTGGCTGCCCTGAACAGCCGTGACCTGCACACAGCCCTTTCGGTGGACCCGGATCTGGTCTGCGGAACGCTGGTGGATTTTCAGCGGGAATTTGACGAGGATACCAAAGAAATCGGCTGGCTGCATTTTGCCGTTACCGACAGGCTGATCGTGACAACACGGCTGCAGCCGCTGCGCAGCGTTGACCGCGCCCGCGCCAGTATCGAGAAAGCCCGCAAAATGGCCTCGCCGCTGGATATTCTGGAGGTTCTGGTGATCGAGTTCCAGCGCACGGCCGTGACGCTGGTCACAGAGATGAATGATGAACTGAACATCATCGAGGATGCCGTTTACGACAATACCATGCTGGACGAGCGCCGCCGCCTGGCACCCGTGCGCCGCACTGTGGTGCGCCTGCACCGGCATTTGCGCAATGTGCTGGCGCTTTTGAAACGCACAGGCACGCTGGACGATGATGAAATGCCGGAGGCCTTTCCCGATATGGCGCGACGGCTGACGGACAGGCTGGAAAGTGCGGAACGCGATGTCTATTCCCTGCAGGACCGGGCGCGGCTGCTGCACGAGGATATCGATTCCAAGATCTCGTCGGAGACCAACCGCCACCTCTACATTCTGTCGCTGATGACAGCCTTTCTGCTGCCACCGACGCTGGTGACCGGCTTTTTCGGCATGAACACATCGAACCTGCCGTTTGCAGGCGGTGCGCATGGAACGCTGCTGGCCGGATTGCTGATCATCCTGTCTATCTTTCTGGCCTGGATTCTGGTGAAGCGGACCGGGATTTTGTGAGGGGCATTCTCCCCCTCACACCCCTTGCCGGAATGGTTTTTACAAGACGCGGTAGACCTGTCCTGTCTGCAAGCCTTCGACGCTTTTGGCAAAGGCAAGGGCTGCATCGGCGGCCGGAACGGGTTTGTACCCCCGGAAGAACGGGCCGTAACCCTCCATGGATTCGGTCAGGACACCAGGGCTGACAGCATTGATGCGGATGCCGCGCGGCAGTTCGATGGCAGAGGCTGCCACAAAGCTCTCGATGGCCCCGTTGACCATGCTGGCCGAGGTTCCATAACGGATCGGATCCTGTGCCAGAATGCCGGTGATCAGGGTGAAGGAGCCGCCGTCATGGAGATAGTCCTGACCGGCCAGAACCAGATTGACCTGCCCCATAAGCTTGTCGCGGATACCTATGGCATAGAGCTCGGGGGTCATGTCGGCCAATGGCCCGAAATGCACCTTGCCTGCTGCCGAAACAATGGCATCCACCTTGCCGACGCTCTCAAACAGCGCCTTGACGCTTGCCATATCCGTCAGATCAACCTTATGATCACCGGCATTGCGCGAGGCCGTGACAATGGTATGGCGCGGGGCCAGCTCCCGCACGATGGCCTGACCGAGTGTGCCGTTGGCTCCGATAATGAGTATCTTCATGTGACTTTCCTTTCTGTTGCTTCTTTTCGGTTGGCAAAGACTGGTAACCGATAGTGACCAGCTATACATTCAGTGATAAAAGCACAAGAAGGCACTTACACCACATCAGGTCACCACGAGGAAACCGGCATGCAAGACTGGAATGTTTATTCCGCCACCTGCCCGACACGGCAATTGTTGCAGAGACTGGGCGATAAATGGGCCGTGATGATTATGAACCTTTTGATGCAAAGAACCATGCGCTTTAACGAGATTCGCAGGTGTATTGACGGCGTTTCGCAAAAAATGCTGTCACAGACCCTCAAGAATCTGGAGCGTGATGGTCTGATCACGCGCACAGCCTATCCGACGGTGCCTGTCACCGTGGAATATGCGCTTACGCCGCTCGGGTCGACACTCAACAGTACCATAGATGCCTTGCGCCGCTGGGCCGAAACCCATATGAGCGAAGTTGCGGAAGCACAAAAACGGTATGACGGCTAGTGAGCCTTTCTCCAGCCCCGCGAAACCCTGCCCGTCTAGACATTGTCAACCAACCTGAAACATGATGTGACCCGTGAAATGCAGGATGCCGTGGCCGACGTGCAAAAACTTCAATATTTCGACACCAGCGCCCCGAAGAAATCGAAATTCCCCATCAACGTTGGCGGATATACGGAGTTTTTGCGCACTGGCCGGATTGTCCGCCCTGCCGCGACATGGCTCGAAGAGGAAAAGCGTTATCTTTCTTACGAGGAAGTGGCTGAAATCACCGGGCGCAAGCTGGTGGCCGCAGGCGAAAAGACCCATGAACGGCTGAACAGCTTTCACACTTCGATCCAGTTTCCCAAGCTGGTTTTTCACCGCACACTGGCAAACCGTCCCCATCTGGGCTATTGCCATGTCACGGCATCGCAATCGAAATTTGCCGAATATGACACCGTGAAATGGGCCTTTTACATCGCCAATTTCTTTGCGGAGATCGGCACGGACCAGTCTTTCTTTGCCGATGTCAAAATGAACCTTTCAAGGATGTATTTTGCTGTTGCCATCAATGCCGACAGCACGGAAAAAACGTCTCGTGATCAATCGCGAGGTCCGCGGCAATGGCGTGCTGTTCCGCACCCAGGATCCGAAGGAGGCATTTCGCAATGTTCTGCTTCTGGGGGCCAAACATGATGCGCTGCGCAAGGTGATCCGCGCGATCCAGTAGAGGATGCATCATCCTGACAGGGTAATCCGGTGTGCCCCTTGCCGTGCGGGCTTTTGGGCGGTATCTGCATAGATCAGATACAGGACCGGGATTTTCATGGCACGCATTCTTTCCACCGCAACCGATCATGACAGGGCGTTCGCCGCAGCTTGCCAGATGCTGGAAAGCGGTCACGCGGTGGCCATCCCGACTGAAACGGTCTACGGGCTGGCCGCTGATGCGACCAATCCTGCCGCCATAACCCGGATTTATGAGGCCAAGGGGCGCCCCTCTTTCAACCCCCTGATCTGCCATATGGCGGATCTGGACATGGCTATGTCCCATGCGGATTTCGATCCGCTGTCACGCCGTCTGGCCGAGCGTTTCTGGCCGGGGCCGCTGACGCTGATCCTGCCCCTGAAAGGCGAAAGCCGGATCCATCCGCTGGCAACGGCCGGGCTTCCAACCGTTGGAATCCGGGTGCCGGATGGTTTTGCCCGGTCCCTGATTGCTGCCTATGGTCGGCCTCTGGCAGCCCCCAGCGCCAATACGTCCGGCAGGATCAGCCCGACAATGGCATCGCATGTGCAGGCGGACCTTGGCGACAGGATTGGGTTGATCCTTGACGGGGGGGCAGCATCTGTCGGGGTTGAATCCACCATCATCCGCGTTGAGGACGGCCAGATGTGGCTGTTGCGCCCCGGCGGTCTTTCTACCGGGGCCATTGAAGAGGCCACGGGACTGACGGTAAACCGCATCGCAGGCCAGCATACGGCCATCGTTGCGCCGGGCATGCTTGCCTCCCATTATGCACCCTCGGCCCCTCTGCGGCTGAATGCTGACAGCGTTATGGCGGGCGAGGCCCTGATCGGTTTTGGCCCCGTGTCCATATCCGGCTCTGACAAAGCCCTGGCCCAATTTCAACTGAGCGCAACGGGCGATCTTGCAGAAGCTGCCGCCAACCTTTTTGACATGATGAAACAGGCCGATGCGACAGGTGCCAGCATGATTGCCGTTGCCCCCATTCCGGACCACGGTCCGGGCGAAGCCATCAATGACCGGCTCCATCGCGCCGCTGCACCACGGGATCCATGACATGAACGAGACGAAGACCCTGCCGGATGATCTGATGGCGCAGTTCACTGCCATTGTCGGCCCCGCCCAGGCATTGCGCGATCCCGACGAGATTGCTCCGCGCCTCACGGAACAGCGCGGGCTTTACAAGGGTGCCTCACCGCTGGTGCTGAGACCCGGTTCCACACAGGAAGTGTCGGCCATACTGACACTGGCCAGCCAGACCGGAACCGCCATTGTGCCGCAGGGCGGCAATACCGGCCTTGTGGGCGGGCAGACGCCGCGTGCGGGGCATTGCGACATTGTGGTTTCACTGGAGCGTCTCAACCGTATCCGGGACATTGATCCGGTCGCCAATGTGATTGTGGCCGACGGCGGCTGCATCCTGGCTGATATCCAGAAGGCGGCTGATGATGTCAACCGGCTGTTTCCGCTGTCACTCGGATCGGAAGGCTCGTGCCGGATCGGCGGCAACCTTTCGACCAATGCCGGGGGAACAGCCGTGCTGGCCTATGGCAATATGCGCCAGCTTTGCCTGGGTCTGGAAGTGGTGTTGCCGACGGGAGAAATCTGGGACGGATTGCGTCGGCTCAAGAAGGACAATACCGGCTATGACCTTCGCGACCTGTTTATCGGGGCGGAAGGAACGCTGGGAATCATCACCGGGGCTGTCCTGAAACTCTATCCCAAACCGCTGGGGCATGAAGTGGCGTTTGCCGGACTGAAATCCGTCGAGGATGCACTGACCCTTTTCAATATTGCATCCAGCCTGTGCGGCAGTGCGCTTACCGGATTTGAACTGATGCCGCGCATTGGTGTCGAGTTTACGGCCAGACACATTCCGGGCGTTCGCGACCCGATGGAAACAGTGCATGCCTGGTATGTGCTGGTGGATATTTCGACATCTGACAGCGCGGAAACGGCAGGGCGAATGATGAAGGGTCTGCTGGAGACGGCCTATGAGCGCGGGCTGGTGCAAGATGCCGCAGTGGCAGGCTCGCAAGCGCAACGGCAGGCTCTCTGGCACATGCGCGAGAGCATGAGCCATGCGCAAAAGCCGGAAGGCGGCTCGATCAAGCACGATGTGTCCGTGCCGGTCTCTGCCATTCCGGCTTTCATGCATGAAGCAGAGCGGGCGGTGATGGCCGTCATGCCGCAGGCGCGCATCTGCGCCTTTGGTCATATGGGTGACGGCAACATTCACTACAATATTTCTCAGGGCACCGGAGAGGACAAGGCGGCATTTCTGGCACGCTGGCACGAGATGAATGCCATTGTACACGCCATTGTGCGCAGCCACGGCGGCTCTATTTCCGCCGAACATGGCATTGGCCAATTGAAACGTGACGAGCTCGCAGACATTCGCACACCGATTGAAATGGATCTGATGGCAAGGATCAAGCAGGCTTTTGACCCGGCGGGAATCATGAACCCGGACAAGGTGCTGCGCCTGCCGCAGGGATGATCGCCGCTTGTCAGCCGCGCAACTGCGTGAGCGTCAGCAACGTATCGGCACTGATGCCGCTTGTGGAACCGGAAATAATGGATACGGCAGCGTTGGTCCCCGTATCCTGACCGAGATCATAGAGCGATGTGAAGCGGGCCATGAATTTTTTCAGTTCGTCAGGATCACGCAACTTTGCCAGGTCCAGATTCTTGTCAACAAAGGCTGCCTGCTTTTCAAGATCCAGGTTCGAGAACGAGTCCGGCAGGCTGAACGCCGTCCTGAAAACCTGCACAAGAGCCGGATCGGCCAGTACGTCATAGGCGGTGTTCAGTATTGGCACCTTGCGTTCAAAGTAAAGCGCCAGACGGGCCCCTTCGCTGTCGACGCCTGTTTGTTCCTCCAGATTCTGCCGGAGATACATATCCATGGTTTCCATGACAGAACGCCGCGACTGAACGGTGGCACTGTCCATTTTCGCAAGCTTGCCACTGCTGTCAAAATTGAAGGACGCGGCCAGATCACGCAAGCGCGTATCCTGTTGTGTATTGGCAAAGCTGTCAGGATCTGACAGGTCCGAGGAGAAAATCTGTTTGAGATAGTCCGCTTTCACAGTTTTGGGGTCGATGCCCTTGGCCTCCAGCATGAAATTGACCAGCCGCTTGTCGGCCAGCAGATCTTTCACACTGGTTATTTTGGAGAGCTGGTCGCTGTAATAGGATGCTTCAGCCTTGGCGGCAGTTGATTTGTCCGTATTTCCAAAGCTGGTCTTTGCAACCACATATTCCTTGGAAATCTTGAGAATTTCCGCCTCACTCTGGGCCAGAAGCGGCGGCTTGCTGTTACCGTCCGTATCAAAATTGAACGCCTGTGCCATCGTTGCGAACCGTTTGTCGGCCAGCATGTTGGCATAACTCCCGGAACTGGACAGATCGCTGGTCAGAACTTTCTGGATTTTATCCTTGCTGACCGTTGCCGGATCCATTCCGTACGCTTTCAGCACATAATTGTAGAGCTTGCTGTCGGCAAACAGCTCCCTGACGGTGGTGACCTTGCCGATATTGTTCCTGTAATACGCATCTTCCGTGGCGCGCGTGGCGGCAAACGCATCGTCATAGGTTGTGCCATACCGGGATTTCAGACTGGCCAGCTGACCGGCTGAAACGGCAGTGCCTGCTGTTATGGCCTCGTCCGTACCCTTGCCCTGAAAATTGAAGAGTTTTGTCACGGCCTCGTAGGTCGCGCCGCCTTCCCTCGTGGCATAATTGGCAGGATCGCTCAAATCACTGGTGATAATAAACTGAAAGGTTGATTTCAGCATGGTGGACGGCAGCCCGAGCGCCGTCTTGATAACAGAAAACAACCGGCTGTCATCGGTGATATCCGAGGCTTTGGTGACAGAGGCCAGCGCCGTTTCCATATAGGTCTTGTTCAGTTCTGCCGCTTCCGCCGTCGTATGGCCCGGCACCGAAAACGTGTAGGATTCGGTCATCGTCTTCTTTTGCACACTGTCCTGCGCCAGGGTACCGGCGGCGAGCGTGCCGTCCGCCTGAAAATTGAAAGACCGTGCCAGCGCCAGATAGGCCGATTTGGGATAGTTCAGCGTTCTGGTGCTGTCTGCCGGGTTCGGATAGGTTTCCGGCAACTGATTGGCATAGCTGGCCGGATCATTGAGATCACTGGTCAGCACCTTCCTGAGATGGTCATTGGAGATATAGGTCTTGTCCAGGCCCAATGTATCCAGAACATAATTGCGCAATCGTGTATTGCCCAGCAACTGGTCGACACTGGTTACTGTATCCATTGCGGAGGTATAATAGGCCGTTTCGGCTGCATAGGATTGATCCCTGGCTGCAACAGATTGCGAATAAAGGCCGATCGTGGCGGCTTCCTGTGCCTCAGTCTGAACCACTTTGGTGGCCGTGGTAAAATTGAAGGCCGATGCAAAATTGCGGTAACGGTCATCTGTCAGCTTGTTGGCATAGCTGTTGGTATCTGAAAGGTCGCTTTCCAGCACCTTTTTCATGAAGGCCCTGGCATAGGTCATATCTTCCAGACCATGGGCTTTCATTGCATAGGAATAGAGGCGGTAATCGCCCATCAGATCGTCGACAGTTTTTACATTGCCGATATTGGCCTTGTAATAGGCCTGATCCCTGGAAACAGTCGTATCGGCAGCAACACGCGCAAGACTGCTTTTCAAGTCCCTGTTGATTTGCGTGTAGTTCAGGTATGTCGATACCATTGGTTTGCCCGATACAGTCCATCAAAACGTAGCCTTATTGCGTTAAGTTTGTGTGAAACTGTTGCCCTTTATACCAGATCTTGATGACAGGAACCTGTTGCGCGGGACGGGAGGCTGTCATCGGGATCTGGTACAAGTGCGCCGGATCTTTTGAGAGTTTATAAACTTTGACCGGTTCACATTTGATAACCATTTGATCAGGCAATATTTTTTTAACCGCTTTTTTTAAGCTCAAACGCACGGACGGCTTGTAATGTTTGGCCATGAGAGGGCGGAAAGTCCTCCGGATCAGAAGAGCAGGCAAAAAGCTCTCAAGGTAAAGCAAGGGCGAATACCATGCGGAATACTGTTACCAGACCTGTCTGGGCGGGAAACACGTTGAGGCTTGATCCTCAAAACTTTCCCCAGAAACTGTCTTACGCTCTCAAGGACAGTCGTGGCGATGTGACCATCACGATAGACGAGCGCGGCGCGGTGATGCGCAAGACGCTGCCTTCCAGTGGCCTGCCGCTGTCCATTGCCCTGCCGACCCGCGCTTTCAAAGGCGTGGCGGCCCGGGCGATAGACCATGGCAATGGCGGCGGCGTAACCGTGACCCTGGAGCTTCATCATGAGGATTGCGACCTGTGCATACCGCTGCTGGTTGCCCATGATCTGGACGATATTGCCGCCGACTGGCGCTCGTGGTCGGAAGCCTTTGGCATTCCGATGCTGATGATCGAGGCTGACGGTGTTGCACGGCCTCTGGAAGCACATCTGGGCGATGTCAGGACACAGCCGGTCAGGCAACGCCGTCGCCATTCCTACTTTGCCGACCGTCGTCCCCGGTTTCTCGTGCGCCGGACAACCGGCACCCTGGGTGTGACACTGAAGATCGCAGGCAGGGAAATTATTGCCGGATCGCAGGGATGATGCGTTTATAGCGGGATTGAGAGGAGCAATCCCGCAAACAGGATAGCCCCCACCGGATTGTTCAAATGGAACAGGGCATCGCATTGACCGGCATTTGAAATGTCGAGCACCCGGACCTGCCAGAACAGCATGGCAGTGGCAATAACAAGGCCGATCCAGGCCGGAAACGCAATGCCGGCCAGGGCGAATGCAACAGCCAGCAAAAGCGCCGTCAGCCCGTAAAGGACCATCAGCGCCTGTTTGGTGCGGTCGCCGAACAGCAGCGCTGTCGAGCGCACGCCGATCAGTGCATCATCATCCTTGTCCTGATGGGCATAGATCGTATCATAGCCGATGGTCCAGACCACGGCTGCCGCATAAAGGCTTGCAGCAGGCCAGGACAGGCTGCCAAACATGACCGACCAGCCCATGAGCCCGCCCCAGGAAAAGGCCAGGCCCAGAAAGAATTGCGGCCAGTCCGTAAACCGCTTGGCAAAGGGATAGATGGCAACAATGACCAGCGACGATACACCCAGCACAATGGAAAACGGGTTGAACTGCAACAGAACGGCAAGGCCGACAAGCGCCTGCGCACCCAAAAACAGCCAGGCACGCTTGCGGGTTGTCCTGCCGGATGGCAGGGGACGCGAGCGGGTGCGGGCCACCAGCGCATCAATCCTGAAATCGACAATATCATTATAGGTGCAGCCGGCACCGCGCATGGCAACGGCTCCGATGAAAAACAGGACCAGATGCCAGACGAAAGAACCAGGGCTGAACACGCCCTGATCCGCTGCCACATTGGCCGCCAGCGCTGCCGACCAGAAGCACGGCCACAGCAGCAATTGCCAGCCGATGGGACGGTGCCAGCGGGCAAGCTGGGCATAGGGCCAGACCACGCGCGGCAACAGGCGAAAGAGCCCATTGTCAAACGGGGCTTCGGTGACATGCGCACTGGTGATCCTGTCTTCGTTCATGAACCATGGATTGACAAATGGAAAGCGCAAGGTCAAGCGGCCGGAACCGGTTTTTTCCTTGACCCGGGCTGACTGCGGTTTTAACCCGCCATGCAGGATCATGCGCCAGGCTGTTTTGATGCCGGCGCCTTGTTGTTTTGTATTGATACGTGTCGTTATCCCGAAACCGCTTCACACTTGCGGGCGACACGCGGGATTTGTAATTGATGCGTGTCGTTAGCCCGAAACCGCTTCACACTTTCGGGCGACACGCATGGGAAAGGTGGCACAATGAAGGTTTTGTTGATTGGATCGGGCGGACGCGAACACGCATTGGCCTGGAAACTGGCGCAATCACCGTTATTGACAAAACTCTACGCCGCACCGGGCAATCCCGGCATTGCCGAACATGCCGAACTGGTGACGCTTGCTGTGGAAAACCACGGCGATGTCGTGGCGTTCTGCATGGCGCATGTCATTGACCTTGTGGTCATCGGCCCGGAAGCGCCGCTGGTGGCGGGCCTTGCCGATGACCTTCGCGCTGCCGGATTTTCGGTGTTCGGGCCTTCGGCGGCTGCAGCCCAACTGGAAGGCTCCAAAGGCTTTACCAAGGATCTGTGCGCCAAATACAAGATTCCCACCGGCGCTTACCAGCGCTTCAGCAATGCGCCCAAAGCCAAAGCCTATGTGCGGGCACAGGGAGCGCCTATCGTCATCAAGGCGGACGGGCTGGCCGCCGGCAAGGGTGTGACCGTTGCCATGACGCTGGACGAGGCGCTTTGCGCCATTGACGACTGTTTTGAAGGGGCGTTTGGTGCAGCGGGTGCCGAGGTGGTGGTGGAAGCCTATCTGGACGGCGAGGAAGCCAGTTTCTTCGTTCTGTGCGACGGAACCCATGCGCTGGCGCTGGCCTCCGCGCAGGATCACAAGCGGGTGGGTGATGGCGATACCGGGCCCAATACCGGCGGCATGGGGGCCTATTCCCCTGCCCCGGTGATGGATGCGGCGATGACGGCCCGCACGATGAACGAGATCATCCTGCCGACCATCAGGGGCATGTCGGCTGACGGCAACCCGTTTAAAGGCGTGCTGTTTGCGGGCCTGATGATCACGGCAAAAGGACCGGAACTGATTGAATACAATACCCGTTTTGGCGATCCGGAAACGCAGGTGTTGATGATGCGGCTGGAAAGTGATCTTTTGCCGTTGCTGCTGGCAACAGACAAGGGGACGCTCGACCGGCAGACGGCGCTGTGGCGGGATGATCCGGCGCTGACCATCGTCCTGGCCTCGAAGGGTTACCCTGGCAGCTACACGAAGAATACGCCGATTGGCGGCCTGCCGGAAACCGGGCCGGACACAAAGATTTTTCATGCAGGAACAGCCGTCAGGGACGGGCAACTGGTGGCAACCGGTGGGCGCGTTTTGAACATTACCGCTTTTGGCGCAACTGTGGGCCAGGCACAGGCCAAAGCCTATGCCACGCTCGACCTCGTGCAATGGGACAACGGCTTTTGCCGCCGCGATATCGGCTGGCAGGCTATCGCCCGCGAGACCCTGTCTTCATAAAGTCTTAACCAGTTTTGCTGACCGCTTGGAAACAAACATCGCGTATTCTTGACCTGTGACATATGTCGGGAGTGCGTGATGGGAATGCGGAAAATCCTCGGTGCGGTTCTTGTGGCAGGCTTGCCGGGCCTTGCGCCCGCACACGCGCAATCTATCCAGACCATCACATCCGGCACCATTGGCGAAAACAGCATTGTGACCCGCAATTGCACCGGATGCCCGCCAATCCAGATCAGGAAACAAAAATTGTCCTATGATGTGAAGACCCTTCCTGTCGGAACCCAGACGGTGGAAACGGTCACGCTCAACGGGGAAGAGAAGATCGTGCGCACCGAGGCATGGAACGGCGGCTCGCCCGTGGTCTTCGTTTCAAAGGCACAACCGGATGGCATGATGGCAGCGGAGGCCGACCAGCCCATGCCCGTCGACCCGAATGCAACAACCTCTGCCGTTTCTGCCATGCCAGCAATGCCACCCGCATATGCCACTATGGGGCCTTCATATGAACGCCCGCCACACGCCGTGACACCGCTACAGGCCCGTGCCTTTGATCCGAGCGGTTTTGAACTGCGGCTGAAGTGATCTCCGCTTGCAAAGCTTGGCGATAACTCTGGATTTTGATCGTTTTTGCATTATACTGGCCCTCATATTGAGGGTCGGGCATGACTATAAAACTCACAAAAGACATGGAATCCTATGTCGACGCGCTTGTTAAGACCGGACAATATCCATCTGCGGGGCATGTCATTGACGAGGCACTGCACCTGCTGGTGCGCGAGCAGGACAAGCACAGGCTGTCAGAACATCTGAACATCGGCATGAAGCAGGCCATGGCCGGGGACGGAAGCGTGGTTGATGATGGCTTTTTCGACAGATTGAAGAAGAAGATCCAGGCCGTTGGTGCCTGATGGGATATCGGGTGATCATTACCCCGCAAGCGGAATATGATCTTGAATCCATTGCGCTGCATATTGCCGAAGACAGCGTTCCGCGTGCGATTGCTTTTGTGGAAAAGCTTCGGAGCAAGATCCATGATCTTCGCGAAAATCCGGCAAGATTTCAAAAATTCAACAGGTTTCGACGCTTCGTCCACGGCAATTACATTGTTGCCTACACCATTGATGATGACCGCCACTGCGTGACCATCGTGCTTGTTTGCGAAGGGCATCGTGACTGGATGAACGTTTTACGGGACTGGAGCGAACCGGAGGACAGTCAGCCAGATTGAGCGTCAGGTCAGTTCTATTCCATCGACCGCTTTCACCATCGCCTCTATATCGTTATGGGACCAGACGGTGATGCCATTCTGGCGTAGCAGGGCTGCCACAACACCCTGCCCTTCTTTGCGTTTGCCGGAAAACGACCCGTCATGGATGAAGGATGAACCGCAGGACGGACTGCCATCGATCAGCAATGCGTGGAGACAGCCATTCTCCCGCGCCAGTGCCAGGGCATTTTGCGCGCCTTGCACAAACAGATCCGTGACATCGCCGCCATTGATTTCGATGACAGTTGCCCGGCCGTCCAATACATCGGACCCGGTTTTGCCATCGCCAATTTCTGCCGGAGGACGCGGAATGGCAAAGCCCGCCGAGACTTCCGGGCAAATCACCACCAGCCTGCCCTCCTGCCCCCAGCGCGTCAGCGCCGGATGCTGCAGGGGTTTTGATGCGCCATCGTAGCGCACGTTTTGTCCCATAAGGCAGGCGCTGACAAGAATTTTGGACCGGTTCATCTCACCCCGAAATCCTGGAGAAATCGGCAACAGTTGCGGTTGTGGTTCGGATCAGGCCCAGAAATGCTATTATGCCATGCTTTGGCAAAGTTTGTCAAAATATGGCCCAACGCAGAACAATGCTTCAATCTTTTCCACCGACCCACAACAGCTCAGGCCGCCGCGCTTACGTTTAGTTGCACGCCGGTCAGTGTTTGCAGGGCCTTGATGATCCTAAAGAGGTTGTCCGAGCGCGGATTACCGTTGACGCTGAACATACGCATAAGGCTCTTGGGTGGTGTTCCGACTGCTTGCGCCAATGTTTCAAAACCGATTGTGGCATTGATATAATCCCGCAATACGGCCTTTCCTGTCGCCATCTCCCCCTCCAGCAACAGGGAGACGGATTGTGACAACAGGCTCGAACGGAATGCCTGGTCGCGCTCCACCCTTGCTTTCAATGTCTCCTTGAAGTCACGGGTCAATGTCATTTATGATCTGCCTTTCGTTGCCTTGTACATTTGCCATCGGGCATGGGCTTCTTCAATGTCCTTTTGCTGACGTTTCTTGGTTCCCCCGGCCAGCAGAATGATGATTTCCTGCCCGTGCCGTCCAAAATAAATTCTGTAACCGGGACCATAGTCGATCCGGCATTCCGATACGCCACTACCTACAGATTTTATGTTAGAAATATTTCCAAGCTCCAGTCTTGCAAGCGCTACGGCGACTTTTGCAGCAGCGTCCGACGGTATGTTGTCAAACCACACAGCAAACGGACTTTTACCGGATGGCTCAAGATATTCGACAATCAGCATACCATAAATGGTAACACATATGTCACCATAGTGACAAGACCGTCATTGCGCTTTACCGAAGATGCCCGGCATTGTCATCTCACCCCGAAATCCTGGAAAAATCGGCAACAGTTGCGGTTGTGGTTCGGATCAGGCCCAGGAGCGCCAGACGATTGGCGCGGATGGCCGGATCCTCATCATTGACCAGAACATCGGCAAAGAAACGGTCCACCGGGCCGCGCAGGCCGGACATGGACTGCATGGCGGCATGGAAATTTTCCTGCGCGATGGCTTCTTTCGCTGTGGCTTGCGTTGCCTGAATGGCCGCATAAAGCTCACGTTCCGCCGCCAGCGTCAGAAGCGTCGCATCAACGGTGCCGCCGATGATGGTGCCTTTCTTTTCTTCGGCTGCCAGAAGCTGGGTGGCGCGTTTGGCACCGGCCAGCATGTTAAGGCCTTCCTGCGAGGTGATGAAGGCTGTGAGCGCCTCAACCCGACGGGCAACCATGAGCAGGTCGTCGTTGCCTATCGAAGGGCTTTCACCCCCCTCCTGTCGCTGCGCGACATCCTCCCCCTCAATGGGGGAGGTTGAACCCGCTGCCAGTACTGCATCAATCAAGTCATGCCGCGCACCCTGATCACGCAGATAGACTTTCAGACGATCATGGAAGAAGGAGAGAAGGTCGGATTTATAGATCAATTCCCCATGCTGCTCTATCGTCAACCCAGCTAATTGAGTAGAGTCTGTTCCCGGATACGCATTGCGAAATGCATCTGACAGCCCCAACCGCACCCCATTTTCCAGCAAAATCCGTATGACCCCCAGTGCCGCGCGGCGCAGCGCGTAAGGGTCTTTCGAGCCGGTGGGCTTTTCATCAATCGCCCAGAAGCCCACAAGCGTATCGAGCTTGTCGGCCAGCGCCACAGTGATGGCAACCGGATCGGACGGTACCTTGTCGGACGGACCATTGGGCTTCCAGTGTTCCTCGATGGCCTGTGCCACTGCCGGGTCTTCACCCTGCAGCAGCGCATATTTGCGGCCCATCAGGCCCTGCAATTCCGGGAATTCGCCCACAGCCTCGGTGCGCAGATCGGCCTTCGCCAGAACCACGGCACGATCCACGAGGGCTGCATCTGCGCCAACAACCGGTGCCAGAACCTTTGCCAAAGCGCGGATACGCGCCACGCGCTCGCCCTGGCTTCCAAGCTTTGCATGGAAGGTGACGTTCAGATGATCGAGCTTGGCCATGCGCTGGTCGAGCGGCTTTTTCAGATCGAGATGGAATTTTTCAGCAGAGGCTTTCAGCGTGTCCAGATCCGGCATATCGGCCTGATCGCGGTGGTAGAAATGGGCGGCATCCGACAGGCGGGCGCGCACGACCTTGCCATTGCCGTGAATGATTTCCCTGCCGCCATCCTTCGCCTCAATATTGGCAATCAGGATAAAATGGCTGGAGAGGCCGTCTGTTCCGGGCTTGCGCAACACAAAGCATTTCTGGTTGGTCTTGATCGTCAGCCGGATAATCTCTGCCGGAATCTCCAGATAGGCTTCCTCGAATGTGCCCATCAGCACCTGCGGCCATTCCACCAGACCGGAAACCTCATCCAGCAGACCTTCGTCTTCCACCAGTTCCAGACCGTTTGCGAAGGCCAGATTGCGGGCATCCGCCAGGATAATGTCCTTGCGGCGGTCGGCATCGAGAATGACATGGGCCTTTTCAAGACTCGCCACATAATCCTCAAACCGGCGCACGGTAATGGGTTGCGGGGCATGAAAGCGATGGCCACAGGTGATGCTGGAGGCGGTGATATCGTCCACAGCAAAGGGAATGACCACGGTTTCATCATGATCCGACCCGAAAGTGCAGATGATGGATTGCAGCGGGCGCACCCATTTCAGCGAACCGGGCCTGGCCGAGGCCATGCCGGTGCGCATGGATTTCGGCCAGGGGAAATTGCGGATAATGCCGGGCATGACATCCGAGATAATGTCATGCGCCTCACGGCCAGGCTTGACCAGCGTTGCCACATAGAAGGAACCCTTCCTGGCATCCCCGAAAATCTCTGCCTGATCAAGCGACGCGAGACCGGCAGATCGCAGGAAGCCGTCGATGGCGGGCTGCGGCGCACCGACTTTCGGGCCTTTCTTTTCCTCGCGCACATCGCCGGAGCGGGCCGTCAGGCCACGAATATCGAGGGTGAGACGGCGTGGTGTCCAGTATTCGCGTGCGCCTTCATAGGTCAGGCCCGCTTCCACCAGCGCATCGGTGACCAGTTTTTTCAGGTCACCGGCGGCCTTTTTCTGCATGCGGGCAGGAATTTCCTCGGAACGGAGTTCAAGCAAAAGATCAGGCATATCAGTTCATCTCCGCACGCAGGCTGTCTGTGGTATCAGGCATTTTCAATTGCAGCCGACTTAGCAATGAATCCGGCAAAAGTCACCAGTCAAGATGCCGTATTTGCGGGGCCATACGGTGAAGGTCTCCCCCTGCCACTTGCGGGTCTGCCATATTCACAGATCTTTTGAATTCCATCCAACGGACTGTAGGGCTGCAAGTCTGGCGGTTTTAGGCAGAAAAGATGTGTGCACATCATTTCATCCGCCAGCCATATCCTCACGCCAGCTCCACACCCAGAGACCGCAACGCATCCCAGTAACCCGGATAGGTCTTGCCGACGCATTCGGGATCGAGAATGGTAATGCCGCTGATTTTCAGCCCGGCGAGCGCAAAGCTCATGGCAATGCGATGATCGGCAAATGTGTCGATATCGGCGGCCAGGGTCTGGCCTGCAAGGGCCGGATCGGCGGCCACCAGAAGGTCATCGCCGATTTCCTCGGCGAGGCCCGGACGGATGGCATTGAGCCCGGTGGACAGGGCACGCACACGATCACATTCCTTGACGCGCAGATTGGCAAGACCGGTAAAGCGCACAGGACGGTTGTTGAAGGCGGCCAGAACGGCCAGCGTCGGCACGGCATCCTGCATCTGGCTGCCCTCGATTTCAGCCGGCATGTCGGGAAAAGCCGCGATTACGGCTTGCGCCTTTGCATCCGGCTGGGTGAAATCGCCTGCCGCAACCCCCAGATCGATCCGGCCGCCGGTCAGGGCTTCCATGGCCCAGAGATAGGTGGCGGCAGAAGCATCCGGCTCGATGTGGAAATCGGTGGCGGTATAGCCGGTTGGCAGAACGCGCCAGGTGGACGCATCCAGCTGGTCGACGCTTGCCCCGAAGGCGCGCATGGCATCGAGCGTCAGGTCCACATAGCCGCGCGCGCCAATGTCTGTTCCGGTGAGCGCCACGGTCACCGGCGCATTTGCACCTTCAAGTGCCAGGGGTGCGGCCATCAGCAGGGCTGACACATACTGGCTGGAAAGACCGGCATCGATCTCGACACGGCCACTGCCGAAATGGCCATTGCCATGGATGGTAACCGGCGGGCAACCGGTTGGTGCCTCGACTGAGAGACCCAGAGAGCGCAGGGCTGTGACCAGCGGGCCGATGGGCCGCTTGCGCATATGCGCGTCGCCATCGACTACCACCGTGCCGGAAACGCTGGCAACCGCTGCGGTCAAAAACCGTGTGGCCGTGCCGGCATTGCCCAGAAACAGCGGCTTTTCCGGCGGCAGCAGTATGCCCGAACCCGTGACCACAAAGGTTGTCTCATCCGGCTCGGTAATGGCCACACCCATGGCCCGCAGCGCCTCTGCCATATAGCGGGTATCATCGCTTTTCAAAGCGCCGGTCAGCCTGCTTGTGCCTTTGGCAAGCCCTGCCAGCAACAGGGCGCGGTTGGTAATGGATTTCGATCCCGGCGGGCTGATGCGCCCGGTCAGCGCATGGTCCGGTGGCAGGATGGTGAGCTTTTCCAAAGTCATGCCGTATCTCCGACGCAAATAGCAAAATGTGCCTGTGTTCAGGCTTCCGGCCTCGCGGTTAACCCCTTTCCCGGCCCAAGTAAACCGTCAGCCAAGCAAACTGTTTACCAAGCAAACTGTTTGCGCGTTTCAAAATTTTACCGCGGTCACAGCGCGGTCCGCCGCCTCTGTGATTTCAAAGACCAGCGCCCTGGCAAAACCGAACTAACCGGCCAGAAGATTTGAGGGGAAGCTTTCCACTTTCACATTCCGATCACGCGGGGAAAGGGCTTCGGTCAAGATATTCCCCTGCCACGCATGTTTCCTTGAGGCCCATGACCTTCATTTGTAATAGAGTGTACAAAACAGCTTTACACCAGATTTTTTTCTATAAAACACCGTGTATTTTTGCAGTTTAAAACCGCGTTCTTTCCAGTATTCCACATTTGCCTTCAGGTTGTTCCAGCCATCGATCTGCCAGTCCAGCATTTTTGTATTGGGTTCATAGGTCAGACGGACAAGGGCACTGACCAGGCCGAATTCCACCTTCCCGCTGTCCTTGCATTCCATGCCTGTCACAATCATATTGGCACGGCCCAGCTTGTTGGCATATGCAAAAGCGTCCTTGCCCGACATCCACTCGGACGTCTGCGCAAACACATTCGTGCCAAACGACACGACAATAAACGTGCAAAGCAACCTGAGAAACACCTTCAACATCATCATCTCCTAAAATAAACGGGAATGCACTTTTGTTGCATCCTCTCATGGTTTAACGTTTTGGTTAGGCCAAAAATATCCTCACAATCATTTTCATTGTGCCTCTGAAGGTTGCGCCCTTCTATTCCCGGCTCACTTGAGAGCCCGAATTTTTCACTTCAGATTTTTGAATCTCTCCCGGGACTTATCCGAAAACCGGTGCCAAATTTTCTTGTGCATAGAGTACAAGTGCACTTTTCTTCCCAACTGTTCCATTTATCAGAATCGCAACCTATTGTGGATGCACGATTCGCACAATCCTTGCTGATGGCCTGATGATATTTTCTGATAGGGCCGCTGGCGGCTTGTTCCGCTTTTACCTGCTCCATAAACTGGACCGGTGTTCCATTGAAACCGGAGTGTAACCATGATCCTGATCGGCCAG
This sequence comes from Rhizobiaceae bacterium, assembly GCA_965247225.1. Classification (GTDB taxonomy): domain Bacteria; phylum Pseudomonadota; class Alphaproteobacteria; order Rhizobiales; family Rhizobiaceae; genus CBDFGT01. Next base: position 21,461 of record CBDFGT010000004.1, read on the forward strand.
TATGACAGTCCGTTTGTGCGACGGGTGGGCATTGCGCTCCGCCTTTACAATATTGCCTTCCGGCAGGCGCCTTTGTCGGTGTTTGGCGACAAGGAAAAAGTTGCGGTCCACAATCCTTTGATGCGGGTACCGGCTTTGGTGCTGGACGATGGCGAGAGCCTGATCGACAGCCACGCCATCCTTGATTATCTCGACAGTCTGGTGGAGCCTTCAAAAAGGCTGTTTCCGGTGGCCGAACCGGCGCGTCACGCAGCCTTGCAGGTGGCAGCGCTGGCAACGGGGCTGGCAGACAAGGCTGTTGCCCTGTTTTACGAACTGCGGCTGCATGAACAGGTGTCCGACCTGTGGGTGGCGCGCTGCCAGAGCCAGATTGTCGCCACCAGCCAAGTTCTGGAAACCCGCTGCGCCCGGACAACGGGACCGTTCTGTTGTGGCGACGCGCTTTCCCATGCCGATATCGCCCTTGCCTGTTGTGTGCGTTTCAGCAGGGAAGCGCATCCGCAACTGCTCGACATGACGCACTATCCGGCGCTGGCAAAGTTTTGCGACCGACTGGAGGCCATGGCTGTGTTTGCCGAGATATCGCAGGCCTTTCTGCCACCGGCCTGAGACATCTGCAGGCGACAGACACCCGGGAAATTATGATTGTGAATGGATTACGAATGATTTAGTATTTATCGTACGAGATCGGAGCACGACAATGCGCCCAGCGACAGCCCTTGTATTCAAACCTGATATACCGGCAAACACGATCAAAAGTTTTGGACCGTTTGGACCCAAATATAAGGTCTGTTTTCCTGTTCGTTCATTGCCGGACGGCGACTGGATGATGGGTGTAGAAGTTTTGGAAACGGGCGAAAGGCTTGAATATCGTCTCAGCAATATCCATGACGATCCGGATGCGCAATAATGTATGCTATCGCGTTTGATCTGGTTGTTGCTGACACTCAGAACAACCACCCGAAGGGCGTATCCCAAGCCTATAGTGATATAGCCATGATGCTGGCAGACCATGGCTTCAGGCGCATACAGGGCAGTCTTTACGTCACAGACGAAGACAACATGGGAACCTTGTTCAAGGCCATACAGACACTGAGGTCACAGACATGGTTCCAGAAATCCGTGCGCGACATTCGCGCTTTCAGAATTGAGCAATGGTCTGATTTCACAGATATTGTAAAATCCTGACTTCATTTGCCCCTTTTTACGGCCCTCACGCCGCCTTGCCGAAATTGACGCCACCGGCATCGGTCAGAAGGAAGGCTTCGCCGCAGGCCTTGGCCAGCGTGCGCACGCGCAGGATATAACTCTGGCGCTCTGTGACAGAGATGACACCGCGGGCATCGAGAAGATTGAACAGATGGCTTGCCTTGATGGCCTGGTCATAGGCCGGAAACACACATTTGTGCAGCATCCGGTTGGCATGGGCCTGCGGCGCACCGAAGGCCAGCAGGGCCTGACATTCCTTTTCCGCATCTTCAAAATGGCGCAGCAACATATCTGTATTGGCAGCCTCGAAATTATGGCGCGAATATTCCTGCTCTGCCTGGAGAAAGACATCACCATAGGTGATTTTCTCGTCCCCCTCGCGGCCGTTGAAATTGAGGTCATAGACATTGTCGACACCCTGCACATACATGGCCAGACGTTCCAGACCATAGGTCAGTTCGCCGGAGACCGGTGAACATTCAATGCCGCAGACCTGCTGGAAATAGGTAAACTGCGAGACTTCCATGCCATCGCACCAGCATTCCCACCCCAGGCCCCAGGCACCCAGTGTCGGGCTTTCCCAATCGTCTTCCACGAAGCGCACATCGTGCAACAGAGGATCGAGCCCGATGGCGGCGAGCGAGCCGAGATAGAGCTCCTGCAGATTGGACGGATTGGGCTTCAGGATGACCTGATACTGGTAATAATGCTGCAACCGGTTCGGATTTTCGCCATAGCGGCCATCGGACGGGCGACGCGACGGCTGTACATAGGCGGCCTTCCAGGGTTTTGGCCCCAGAGCCCGCAAGGTGGTGGCGGGATGGAATGTGCCGGCTCCGACTTCCATGTCATAGGGTTGCAAGACCGCGCAGCCCTTGTCGGCCCAGTAAGTGTGCAGGGTCAGGATGAGACCCTGAAAGGAACGGGTCGGGTGCATATGATCGGGAATGGCGGTGAGAGACATGATTTCACACTTTTCACTAAGGCTTGGCGCAGAGGCCTGGTCTGTCTGGTCTTTACAAAGGCAGGTGCCAGATGCAGGCGAAGCAGTCAAGAAAGAAAGGGATTGACGATGCTCAACCGGTCATCAATCCGCAGGTGATGCTGCATGTCTTCGGAATAGAGAATTGCGGCACCGGCCTGAAGCGCACAGGCAACCATGAGAGCGTCGTAAAAGGAAAGATTGTAGCGGGAGGACAAAACCAGTGCCTCGGAATGCGTTTCGACGGTAACGGGAAAGATGGTGTGCGCTGCCCATTTTACATCATCGGCACTGGAGGCAATGCGCTGCGGATCAAACCGCATCCTGCGTTTCAAAACATGGACAAATTCGTTCAGGGCCTGCACGCTTAAAGAAAAAGGCTGCCTTAGCAGTTGGGCAGCCCTTGCTTTTTTCACGTCGTCAGAAAACGCATAAACCAATATGTTGGTATCCAGAAATGGCAAATGGTCGCTATCGCTCATTCGCCTCCTCCCTATCGAACTTCCAGTCCTTCGGCAAAGGAACGCTATATTCCGCAATGCGGGCGAGCGCTTCGCGGCGCTCCTCCTCCGTCGCATTGCTGCGCCAGGGCTCAGACGATATGGACTGCGGCTTCACCGGCACCACGTCAACCACATCGCCCACTTTCAGATTGAGCGATTTTGCAACATCATCGGGTATATTGACCGTAAGGCCGGTGGCTGTGCGGGTCACTTCCATGGGTTTCTCCAATCCCTGCCTGAAACTGCGTCATAGCACGAATCTGGGGGCAAAAACACTCTTATGATGTACCTAGTGGTTTGATTTCGACATTTGCATCCGTTCGCAGCACACTCGAGAGCAAATGTCGAAATCATAAAAACCACTAGCAAGACTATGATTCTCGTGGAATTTTTGAATTTGACATTTGAGTTGAAAGGTCGCCGCTGCCGGGACTCAAATGTCAAATTCATTCCACTAAAGCGCGTTGTGATCTTTCAGATTCGCTTACGACGCTTTAAGTCTTTGTTTTCAAGCATGTCGTTATCGCAAAACCGCTGAACACTTTTGCGCGATATGCTTTAGACGGCCAGGCGATCACGCAAATCAATCCTTGCGCAGCCGGTATTCCCCCGTCACCGGGTCTTTGACCAGGGTTCCGCGTGCGCCGTTTTCACGCTCCTTTGCCTGCTCCTTCGAGCGCCTGGTGAGCTTTTCAGCATCCGACACGAATTTGCGACAAGCATACCAGCCTATGGCTGCGATGACGGCGAAGAATATCAACTGCTGCATGGAGCCTCCTTTTGGCTCATATTGCCCCAACATGCTTCAAATGCAAGGTCTTGCCTGTGCAAATGCCTGATGGCCGGTCCTGCGCGACACAGGCGGAGCCATTGGCCCGCGACCGGTCCAATTGACGGGTGTTTTCACAGTCCGAAACGGCCCCAGAGCGCCTTTTCCTCCGCCATGTCCGCAAGCCCCGCCACGGCAGAGGCTCCGATATCGGCCCCCATGCCGGCCATAGCGCTGCCGGAGAGCGCAATGCCGGGCTGGCGGCGACCGAAGAGGCCGCGCGCGGGCGAAACCAGCTCCAGCCGTGCCTTGTCGCCATAGCGCTTCGTGACGGTTTCGCGCATATCGCCCAGACCATCGACCAGACCCAGTTCGAGCCCGCGGCTTCCTGTCCAGAACAGGCCGGAAAACAGGCTCCCGTCGTCTTTCAGCCTGGCGCCGCGACGTTCTTTGACCATATCAATGAAGACTTTATGGATTTCGAGCTGCAGGCTTTTGAGATAGTCAATATCGGCTTCCTTTTCCGGCTGGAAAGGATCGAGGATCGCCTTGTTGGAACCTGCCGTATAGACGCGGCGCTCGACACCGATTTTCTTCAACAGTTCGGGAAAGCCGAAACCGCCGGACACAACGCCGATGGAGCCGACAATGGAGGTGGGATCCGCGATGATCTCGTCGCCGGCCAGCGCCAGCATATAGCCGCCGGACGCTGCAACATCCTCGACGAAGACCAGAACCGTCTTGTTTTTTTCCGCGGCCAGCTGGCGGATGCGGGCAAAGATCATCCGCGACTGCACAGGCGAGCCGCCCGGCGAATTGATCGACAGGACAACGGCGGGCGAGCCCTTCATGCCGAAGGCCTTTTCCAGGGATGAGGCGACATTGGACAGATTGAGCGCCGGGCGAAACTGGCTGCCGCCGGACATGATGGCACCGTGCAGCCTGACCACAGGGATGGTGATGCCTTCCTTGCGGAAACGTTCTGGCACATAGCGGCGGAAAAAATCTCTCATCATCATCCTGTCCTGTTGTCACGGGTTCTGACGGGAGATGTAAGGATGCAGGGACAAAGTGCAATGGGCGAGGCGGAAATGGGGGGCGTCAGGAGATTTCAAAAACACCCTGCACATCGCCATCCCTGCTGATGGCATAAAGGATCTGATCTTCGCCAAAGCGGGTCAGCATTTTTTCCGGCTGCATGCCAACACGCTCCAGCAATCGTCGGGAGGCAAGATTTTTCACCTGTGTTTCAGAAACAAGGCGAGAATAGCCCAATGCCGAGAATGCAGAGTTGATGACCGCCTGCACCGCCTCAAAGGCAATGCCGCGCCCCCAGACCTCTTTTGAAAATTCGTAAGCGAGCTCGTCATCCTGCCCGTCGTGATGCGGACCGACATGAACAAGCCCGATACAGGCGCGGACAGGATTTTCATGAAGACAAACAACCCAATACTTTCCCCCTGCCCTGCCTGACACGATCCCATCTGCCCTCACCCTGGCGCGATCCGCGCTCAACGGACCACCAAGAAAACGGCGGACATCAGCATCGGTTGACAATGCCATAATGGCGCGTGCGTCGGCTTCCTGCGAGGCAGATAACCAGCACCGCTGCGTCTCCAGATTAAAACCTTTTGACACTTTTTGCATGCGCATATCTTTCAGGTTGAGAAACGGCTCTACAGTTGCAGAGGCCAGCGTCGGGAGGTGTGCATGACGGTAATAATATCAATCGATGAGCGCGTTACCCGGTAAGGAATGATATAGGGAACATCCGCAAAAACCAGCTCGCGCGTATTTTTGATACGCCCGACGCGCCCCATCGCAGGGTGCACAGACAACGTGTCAACGGCCGAAACAAGGCGGGAAATCACCCGTGCGGCGGCAACGGGGTCATCTTTTTCAATATACGCGGCAATGTCGTCGAGACGGCGCATGGCACGTTTTGTCCAGCGGATTTGTGGCTCATTCATGATGGACGGGCAGGCTTGACATATTTGCTCACCACGCTGGCCAGTTCTTCCGCACTGGCAAACTCACCCCTGTCGGCTTCGGCCAGCCCTGCCTCGATTTCGGCAAGTTGCCATTCTTCCCGCGCGATAAAGTCCTCAATGGCCTGTGCAGCCATATAGGAGCGTGAACGGTCCAGCTTTTCCGCAAGCTGATCAAGTCTGTCGGCTGTGTCATCCGGGAGACGAACTGTAAATGCGGCCATGAGAAATCCTCCTCTGGTTCAGTATGATTGTTTATGAACCAGTCTGGTTCGTCAAGGGGCAGCTTGGCCAAGCAACACGTCGGACTATAGCCACACGAAAGAGCGGATGCTATGAAGCTCTGGCTGGAATGACACGAAAAGCTGATAAGCGAAAATGACCATTTTACAGACGCAGCGCCTGACGCTCATCCCCTGCACGCCTGATGACCGTGCGGATTTCATGGATCTTGAGCGTGATCCCGAGGTGATGCGTTTTCTGAATGGCGGTCACGCTGTCGACCATCAGCAACCCGATCCAAACGCAACATTCCTAATGCCCCGCGGGACAGAGCCCTATGTCTGGACCGCCCGGCGCAAAGAGAGCGGTGCCTTTGTAGGGTGGTTTTGCCTGTGGCCGGAGAATGAACATCTGGCCGAACTTGGCTATCGCCTGCGTCGGCGGGAATGGGGTCAGGGACTGGCCTGCGAAGGTGCCAGGGCTCTTGTCGCCTACGGATTTCAGACGTGTGGCTATGAGAAGATTGTAGCAACCACGATGGCGGTGAACCAGGCATCGCGCCGCGTGATGGAAAAGACAGGCCTTGCCCATGCGCGTACGGAGTTTAACGAATGGGCAGACCCCATTCCCGGCAGCGAGGAAGGCGAAGTCTGGTACGAATTGACGTGCGCGGAGTGGAGAGGCAGGTGAATCAGCCCCATGACACCGCAGGGTAAGGTCTATGTTTGGCACTCACAGTTCCATTTTGCCACCGAAATCTTGCGGCCTTACATCCTGGGCACCGTGCAGCACCCGCAGGATCACCTCACGGTCATCACAGGATCGATAATAAATGCAGCGCTCCTTATAAGGGAAACCGCGTAGCCCATCGAGAATGTCATCGCGCGGCGATCCTGTAAAATCCACTTCGGCGATCCAGGCAATTTTGGCAGTCAAGTCAGCCAAAAACGTGCGGGCGTAATGCGGGCTGGTCCTGGCGATGTAGCGTCGTATTGCCCGCAGATCTTCCATCGCAAGCGGAGCAAGGATCAACCGCTTCGTGGTCACGGCCTTAACTTTCGTTCATCACATCATCAAGAATTTCAGCACCAGACGCATAGGTCTTGCCTTTACCTGCCGCAATCTGGGCATCGGCGGCACTGATTTCCTGTCGAAGCGAGCTTATTTTCACTTCGTGATCTGCCAGCATGCGAATTCCCGCCCTGACCACTTCGGTTTCCGTGTCAAAGCGACCGCTTTGCACCAGATCGGCAAGAATACCATCATAGGGATTACCAAGAGAAAATGTTTTTGCGCGTGCCATGTGCATTCTCCTTTGCGCATTATTTTGCACAAAACCAATATTTTTCCAATGATTTTCTACATGCCGATGTCCAGACAGCGGTATCGCAAGCCCCTCACACCCGCCCGTACCCCCTCATGCCATTGTTGTAATCATCCACATCGGCGCGGAAGCGGTGGCTGTCCTGCTCATGCAGGATGAGGGGTGCGCGAAGGCTCAGGCGGGCCTTTGAGCCCTTGATGCCGGTGACGAGTATCCGCACGGCACTTTCACCGTCGCGCGGATGGACGGGGGTGATTTCCAGCCCGCCGAAGCGTTTGCCGCAGGCAGCGATAATGTCGCCCAGCGATTGCGGCCTTGCAATCAGCGACAATTGTCCGGACGGTCTGGCAATGGCGCAGGCGGTTCTGATCCATATCCCAAACAGGTCTTGCGTCATCAGATGCGCCTCGGCCTTCAGGGCATAGGGCGTGGTGCGGTCGCCGGCATCATTGAAGGGCGGGTTCATGATCACATGATCATAGGCATCATCCGGGAGACCGGCGGCAAGACGGGCCTTGCCGGTGAGTGCCACATCGGCCTGAAGCACGGTGAGGCGCGGCGCGAAGGCTGCATTATGGGCAAGGGCGCAGGTTTGCCGGGCAAAGGCCACCATATCGGCAGAGCGTTCCACCAGGGTGACCTCTGCCAGCGGCAGACGCGCGGCAACCGCCAGGCCTGCCGCGCCCGCCCCGGCCCCGAGATCGGCCACGCGCACCGGCCTGTCTGCCGTGACAAGGCTTGCCAGCAGCATGGCATCCATGCCGGAACGATGGCCCCTGTTCCTGGGCTGGACCAGATGAAACCGCCCGAAATGAAAGGCGTCTATGGTAAACTCATCGGCGCTCATGGCGTATCTGCATCAATCCGGTGTTTTCAGTTCATGTTCCAGATCCACATCGATGACAATGCGGCGGGCAGCCTCAAATGCATCGCTGTCGACCAGGAAACGGCGCGGCAACATGCCCAGCGACCCGTCCAGAATGCTCATGGACTGGTCGGCAATCAGGTAGTGAATGCCTGCTTCCTTCATCAGGCTTTCCAGAAAGGACAGCAAAACGGGGTCATTCGTGCGCACCAGTTCGAGCATTTGCCGTGTTTTCCTCTTAATTCCCGGGTTCGTGACAATTCGCCCCTTGCCGTCACTGCCCCTCCTTTCTATTGTTAAGCCTTGAAGAACAACAGGAGTCAGGGTCATTGGGTGTTGTGATACCGCTTGAAGACACTAAAAACAAACAGGCATCCGTGCAGCCGCTGGTGGATTTGACGAAGGCGGACATGGAACGTGTCAACAAGCTTATCCTGTCAAAGGCCGGTTCGGATGTACAGATGATTCCGGAAGTGGCCAATCATTTGATTTCGTCGGGCGGCAAGCGCTTGCGACCCATGCTGACACTCGCCTCTGCCGCCATGTTCGGCTACGAGGGTGATGGGCATGTCAGGCTGGCCACATCTGTCGAATTCATGCACACGGCAACGCTTTTGCATGATGATGTTGTGGACGAGAGTGACCTGCGGCGCGGCAAATCCACCGCCCGGATGATCTGGGGAAACCAGGCCTCGGTTCTGGTGGGCGATTTCCTGCTCGGTCAGGCTTTCCGCATGATGGTGGATGTCGGTTCGCTGGAGGCGCTGGATGTGCTGGCGACGGCTGCCTCGGTGATTGCCGAGGGGGAAGTGCTGCAGCTTTCCGTTGCCAAGAACATGGAAACGACCGAGGATGATTATCTCTCGGTGATCCGCGCCAAGACGGCAGCGCTGTTTGCTGCGGCCGCAGAAGTGGGGCCCATTGTTGCCAAAACCGACCGTTCCAGCCGCAATGCCCTGAAATCCTATGGTATGAACCTGGGGCTGGCTTTCCAGCTGGTGGATGATGCGCTGGATTATGGCGGGCGGGCGCAGGATCTGGGCAAGAATGTCGGCGATGATTTCCGCGAGGGCAAGATCACCCTGCCGGTGATCCTTTCCTATCGCCGCGGCACGGCCGACGAACGGCAATTCTGGAAACAGGCCATCGAGGGCGGGGATACGAGTGACGCCAACCTGCAAAAGGCCATGGGCCTGATTACCAAATATGGCGGGCTGACCGACACGATCCTGCGGGCACAGCACTATGGCATGATTGCCCGTGATGCACTGGCGCCCCTGAAGGAAACGCCTTACAAGCACGCCCTTCTGGAAGTGATCGATTTTTGTATCGAGCGGGTGAATTAGAGCGCGTCCGCAAAATCTTGCGGGCCTGCTTCAAAAAAGCCATTCTCCTTGCGGATCACAAAAAGGAGAATCGCTTTTTGGCCGGAAACATGCGCATATCCGCCGCGCGTGATTTGCATTCTGGCGTGATTTGCATTTTTGCAAGTGCGCTGTGGCCCGCAAAGGCGACAGGAAATGAAAGACTGATTGCGCACAGCGCATTTCCGGCAGTAACCGGAATTATGGTTTGAAAGGCTCTTTTATGCGGCATGGATTTGCAATTCGTTTTCTGTACGGTGTGACGATCGCCGCTGTCATGGCCTTCGGCATGGGTTTTGCCGCCCATGCAGAAGACAAGGCAGACACGGTCAGTGCCACACCGCAAGTGCCTTTCGATCCTGCCTCTGTCACCACTTTTTCCGGTGCCTATCTGGCAGCCAATTCGGCAGAGGTTCAGCGTGACGGTGACATGGCCATCGCACTCTACAAAAAGGCGCTGGCGCTGGAGCCTGACAACATCGACATCAAGGAAAAGCTGATGCTGGCGCTGCTGATCAACGGCAAGCTGGATGAGGGTGCGGTTCTGGCGGAAGAGCTGAAAGAGGACCAGGCTGTTGCACGGATCACCACCATCGCGCGCGGTGTCCACGCCATTTCCAAGGGTGCATATGACAAGGTGGAGCCCGCCCTGAAATATGAAGGCCCGAATGATCTGGACCGGATGATGAACGGACTGCTGACAGCATGGGCGCAATATGGTGCCGGTGATGCCAAAAAGGCCCTGGCCACCATCAACGGCCTGAACGGACCGGACTGGTTTGCGATTTTCAAGAATTACCATGGCGGTCTCATTGCGCAGGCTTCCGGTGATACGGAACTGGCGCGCAAGATGCTGTCGGAAGCCGTGACGGACCGTGACGGCGGTGCCACCGCACAGGATACCTATACACGGGCAGTGCTGGCCCTGGCATCGCTGGAACTGAAGGCCGGCAACACGAAAAAGGCACTCGATATTGTTGCTGCCGGTCTGGAGGCCGCACCCGGATATGCGCCGTTTCAGGCCATGCAGGCGATGATCGGGAGGGGTGAAGCCGCGCCGCAGGTCACCACCGCCAGGGAAGGGGCCGCAGCCGTTTTGTTTTCGGTCGGTGCTGCGCTGAACCAGACGGTGACGGATGCCAATAATGGCGGCGGGAACGACATTGTGTCCTTTTATTTGCAGACAGCCCATGCGCTGGACCCGAAAAGCGCCGATACGCTGATATTGCTGGGCGGTATCGCGGAGGCGGCCAAAAAAAGTGACAAGGCTATTGAATATTACAGCCAGGTGCCGAAATCCTCACCCATGCGCCGGGTATCGGAACTGCAACTTGGGCTGGTGCTGGCGGACAGCGGCAAGACGGACGAAGCCCGCAAACACCTGAAATCCCTGATTGATGCCGACCCGAAAGACATGCGCAGCTATCTGGCCTATGGCAGTGTTCTTTCCGCAACCAAGGATTTTGCAGCCGCAGCAGAAAATTACGAACGCGCCATAAGGGAAATGGGATCTGTGGCAAACCGTGCACACTGGTCGATCTACTACCAGTTGGGCATAGCCTATGAGCGCCTCAAACAATGGGACAAGGCCGAGCCGAACTTCAAGAAGGCACTGGAGCTCAATCCTGACCAGCCGCAGGTTCTCAACTATCTGGGCTATTCGTGGATCGACATGAACATTCATCTGGATGAAGGCATGAACATGATCCGCAAGGCCGTGGATCTGCGCCCGGATGACGGCTACATCGTCGATTCGCTCGGCTGGGCCTATTACCGGCTGGGGAAATATGAGGAAGCCGTAGAGCAACTGGAACGGGCTGTGGAACTGATGGAAAGCGATGCGACCATCAACGACCACCTCGGTGATGCCTACTGGCGGGTTGGCCGCAAGCTGGAGGCCGGTTTCCAGTGGAAACGGGCTCTTCTGGCAAAGCCGGAAGAGGCCGAGGTGAAGAAGATCGAGGACAAGATTGCCAATGGTCTGCCCGACCTGACCGATGCTGAAAAGGCAAAGGCCGCACCGGTGATCAAGAGCGAGGTGCCAAAGGCCCGGACAGACGTTGCGCAGGCAGATGTTGCACAGGTTCAGGATGCCGGTGCCGCAACCTCCGTGAAATCCCACACCGTGGTCAAGGGTGACAGCCTCTGGAATATTGCCAGGGATCTTCTGGGCAACGGCATGATGTTTCACTCCATTCTGGGGGTTAATCCGGAGCTGAAGAAAAATCCGGATCTGCTGCAACCCGGCCAGTCGATCATCCTGCCATAATCGGGATGGCTCCGGTGCTTGCTGAAATGTCGCTCGTTGAAAATGCTTTTGCCAAGATCAATCTGGCATTGCATGTGACAGGCCAGAGGCAGGATGGCTATCACCTGATTGAAAGTCTGGTGACATTTGCCGACACGGGTGACCGGCTTGTGTTTCAGCATTCCGGTATGGACGATTTTACCCTTGACGGGCCGTTTTCGGCGGGTCTTGCCGCAGACAGCCAGACCAATCTTGTGGTGCGGGCGCGCGATCTTGTCAGGAAGGATCTGCAGATGCGCGGGTTTTGCGCCCCGCCTGTTGCCATCCATCTGACCAAGAACCTGCCGGTTGCCTCAGGCATTGGCGGCGGCTCGGCGGATGCGGCCGCAACCGTGCGCGGACTGCAACGCTTCTGGGGCCAGGATATATCACCGGCTGCACTCGGCGGTCTTGCCCTGTCGCTGGGGGCCGATGTTCCGATGTGCATGGCGGGAATCCCGCTTCTGGCCCGCGGAATTGGCGATGCGATCGAGGCTGTTGCCGGTTTGCCGTCCCTTGCGATGGTGCTGGCAAACCCGCTTGCGGAGGTATCCACACCGCAGGTGTTTCGACTGCTGGAAACCAGAAGCAATCCGCCCCTTGCGCCTTTTCCGGTATCATCCGGCGCCTCGCAATGGCTGAAGACCCTTTGCCATCTTCGCAATGATCTGGAAGGCCCGGCCCGCAAGCTTGAACCGCTGATTTCGGTGGTTCTGGAAGCGCTGGCGGATACAGGTGCACAACTGGTGCGCATGTCTGGATCAGGGGCGACATGCTTTGGCATCCATGCTGACATGCAGGCGGCACGGCAGGCTGCCGAAATGCTTGAGAAGCAGTATCCGGGCTGGTATGTTCAGGCTGTTTCAACAAAAGGACATCACAGCCATGAACAGGATTGACGAGACCAGGGTTTTTGTTCCGCTCGGTATCGCGGTCCTGACGGTTTCCGACAGCAGAACAACAGCCGATGACCGGTCAGGTGACATCCTTGCGTCGCGGATCAGCGATGCCGGCCACAGGCTGGCCGCCCGCAGCATTGTGACGGATGACAGGCTGGCCATTCAGGAGACTGTGCGTGGCTGGACGCTGGATGACGGGATTGACGTGGTGATTACCACAGGGGGCACCGGGTTTACGGGCCGCGATGTGACCCCGGAAGCACTGGAGCCGCTGTTTGAAAAACGCATGGACGGGTTTTCCGCCGTGTTCCATCGCCTGTCCCATGACAAGATCGGAACCTCCACCATCCAGTCGCGGGCAACGGGCGGTGTTGCCAATGCAACCTTCATCTTTGTGCTGCCCGGCTCTCCCGGTGCCTGCAAGGATGCCTGGGATGGTATCTTGAAATGGCAGCTCGACTACCGGCACCTGCCCTGCAACTTTGTCGAGATCATGCCCCGGCTGGACGAGCACCTGAAACGCGGTGCCTGAGAACTGATGCGGGCAGGATTTCACCTGCCGGGTTACTGTTTCAGTCTGCAAGCCCGTCATCGATCTTTCACAAAACTGTCGCGATAGCTTCTTCTGCACGCCATGAAAGGTTTACAGAAGGCTCCTATTGATCCCCCCCGTAACGCAGAGGCTTTTGACAAGCCTGCGGATCAATATTTCCTCCATATCGGACAGGGGCATAAAATGAAGAAAATCGGTTTGGCAGCAGGGCTTTTGATGCTCGGCATGGCGTCTGTTGCAGGCGCTGCAGACAGGACAAAGTTTGAATTCTGGCATGGCCTTTCGGGCGATCTGGGAGAGCGTGTGCAGGATGTCTGCAAGAAGTTCAATGAATCCCAGGCTGACTATGAAATCGTCTGCACATCGCAGAACGGTTATCCTGAAACCCTCCAGAACACCATTGCCGCCTATCGCGCCAAGAAAAACCCGACCATAGCCCAGATCTTTGATGCCGGCACACTGGACCTGATGCTTTCGGGTGCATTTGTTCCTGCCAAAAAGCTGATGGCTGACAATGGCATCACCATCAACTGGGACGACTATTTCCCGGGTATCGGCCAGCTCTATGCCACTAAGGAAGGCGAAATGCTGTCCTTCCCGTTCAATTCCTCGACCGGAATGTTCTATTACAACAAGGACGCCTTTGCCAAGGCCGGGATTGAAACTGTTCCTGCAACCTGGGACGACGTACAGGAAGCCGCAAAGAAGCTGAAAGCTGCCGGCTATGACTGCCCGTTTGCCTTCAGCATGGACACATGGACAACCATCGAACAGTTCTCCGCCATCAACGACCTGCCATTTGCAACCAAAAGCAACGGTTTTGACGGCCTTGATGCGGAACTGGTGATCAACAAGACGCCCGTCGTTGCCCAGCTGGCCATGTACCAGAAAATGACTGCCGACAAGCTTTTCGTCGTCAAGACCAAGCAGCTTGGCGAAGAGCTGGTGCCGTCCTTCGCAACGGGCCACTGCCAGATGATCACGACATCGATTGCCGACCATGGCACGATCGGCAAGACTGCCGCTCCTGACCTGCACTGGGATGTTGCCATGCTGCCGACACTCAAGGGTGTCGAGCGTCACAAGTCGCTGGTTGGCGGTGCATCGCTCTGGGTTCTCGGCAACCGTTCGGAAGCCGAATACAAGGGCGCTGCCAAGTTCCTCGCCTTTATCGCCACACCTGAAATGGCCCAGTACTGGTCGACGGTAACCGGCTATATTCCTGTGACCGTTTCCGGATTTGATGCCATGAAAGCCAATGGCTTTTATGACAAGGCTCCCTACATGGGCCGCGAAAAGGCCATCGAAAGCCTGACCGTGACAGAACCGGGACCGAACACACGCGGTATCCGCCTCGGCTCCTTCCCGCAGATCCGCAAGGAAATTTCAACCGGCATGGAAGCGATTTTCTACAACAATGCCGACGTACAGGCCACACTGGATGACGTTGTAGCCCGCTCGAACGATATCCTGCGCCGCTTTGAAAAGACCTATGCAAAGACAAACTGAGGTTTGAACCGCAAGCTGACCCGCATCCCGAAAGGTGCGGGTCATTTTTTTAACACGGTTGATTTTGCAGGTTTCAGATGAACAAGCAGGCTGTTTTCAAAAGCTGGTGGGTGCCTCTTCTTTTCGCCTTGCCCCAGCTTCTTTTGATTGTGTTTTTCTTTTACTGGCCTGTCGCCTCCGTGCTGCAATGGGCCTTCACGCTTGAACCGCCCTTTGGCGGGCCTGCGGAATTTGTCGGGTTTGACAATTTCAGGGAGGTCTTTTCCGACAGCGAATACTGGCGCTCTGTCGGCACCAGCGTCATCTTCACGCTGGTTTCCACCACAACATGCATCAGCATGGCGCTGATCCTGGCCTGCGCCGTGGACCGGCAGTTGAAGGGGTCCGGCATTTTCCAGTTCTTCTACATCTGGCCCTATGCCATTGCCGCCCCTGCTGTGGGTGTGGCCTTCCAGTTTATTTTTGCGCCGGAAAGCGGGATGGTGGGGTTTTTGAACACATGGTGGCCCGGCATCTGGAACCCGGCAACCAACGGCACCCATGCACTGATCCTTGTGATCCTTTCTTATGCGTGGATTACAATTCCCTATAATTTCATTTTCCTCGTTGCAGGCCTGCAGTCCATTCCCAAAAGCCTGATCGAGGCTGCGGCCATGGATGGTTCAGGACCGTTGCGCCGGATGATTGATGTGCAGGTTCCGCTGCTTGCGCCAACGCTTTTTCTGGTTCTGGTCCTCGACCTGACAGACGGTTTTGTCGGTGCCAATACGTACGGTATTGTAGACCGCGTGACAGAAGGCGGTCCGAACAATGCCACGAATGTGATGGTTTACAGGATCGTGCAGGAAGCCTTCCGGGGGCTGAACTATTCCGGTGCGGCCGCACAGAGCCTGGTTCTGATCGGCCTGATTATGGTGTTCACCTTCATCCAGTTCCGCTTTGTCGAGCGGCAGGTTCATTACAAATAACAGCGCCGGAGAGACCAGGACCATGATTGAACGCACACCCCTCTTCAACGCCTTTACCTATTTCATCCTGTCTGTGGCCCTGATCTTTTCGCTGGGGCCTTTCTGGGTGATTTTTTCGGCGGCCACACAGAACCTTCGCGATGTGAACCTGATACCGGTTCCTTTCCTGCCGGGAACAGAGTTCTTCAGCAACCTGGCGGCGGCCTGGGAACGGGCAAACCTGGGACAGGCCATGTGGAACAGCCTTGTCATGTCCGTGCTTGTGGTCATCGGCAAGGTGGCTATTTCGGCCATCAGCGCCTATGCCATCGTCTATTTTCGCAGCTGGTGGCGGCATGTGTTTTTCTGGATGGTGTTCATCACCCTGATGCTGCCGCTGGAAGTGCGGGTGATCCCGACCTACAATGTGGCAGCCGATGCCCTGCAGCCGGTCAAGTGGCTTGTGAACCTGATCACCGGGATCCAGATCACCACAGAATGGAACCTTCTGAATTCGCAGACCGGTCTGGTTGTGCCGATCATTGCCACGGCCACGGGTACATTTTTATACCGGCAATTCTTCATGACCATACCGGATGAACTGGCCGAAGCTGCCCGGATGGACGGTGCAGGGTCTATCCGCTTCTTCATTGACTTCCTCGTTCCGCTTTCGCGCACCAATATGCTGTCGCTGGCGACCATCATGTTTGTCTATGCCTGGAACCAGTATCTCTGGCCCTTGCTGATGACAACCGAGCAGGAACACAAGACAGTGATGGTGGCGATGCGCGCCTTGGTGCCGGACAGGCTTTCAACACCGGAATGGAATGTGACCATGGCCGGGGCGCTGATCATCATGCTACCGCCGCTTGTTGTCGTTGCCGTGCTGCAGCGCTGGTTCGTGCGCGGGCTTGTTTCCACTGAAAAGTGACCCCCATATTTTATAAAGGACTGATATGATGGCCGAAATCGATATTCGCAATGTACGCAAGACCTATGGCAAGACACCGGTTCTGCATGGCGTGGACCTGACCTTTGTCTCCGGAGAGTTTGTGGTGATTCTCGGGCCGTCAGGCTGCGGAAAATCCACCCTGCTGCGGATGATTGCCGGTCTTGAGGACATTTCTTCCGGTGCCATTGCCATTGATGATGTGATCGTCAACGATCTGGAGCCACGCGACCGCGGCTGCTCCATGGTATTCCAGAATTATGCGCTCTACCCGCATATGAGTGTTTCCGGCAATATCGGCTACGGACTGAAAGTGGCCGGTGTGCCCAAGCCGGAACGCGAACGCCGGATTGCCGAGACCGCAAAAATCGTCGGCCTCGGGGACTATCTCACCCGCAAGCCGAGCCAGCTTTCCGGTGGCCAGCGCCAGCGCGTGGCCATGGCGCGGGCCATTATCCGTGAACCGAAAGTGTTCCTGTTTGACGAGCCGCTGTCCAACCTTGATGCCAAGCTGCGCGTGCAGATGCGCATCGAGATCCGCCGCCTGCACCAGCGCCTTTCGGCGACATCGGTTTTCGTGACGCATGACCAGGTGGAAGCCATGACGCTGGCCGACAAGCTGGTGGTGATGAACAAGGGGCGCGTGGAGCAGGTGGGCACGCCGCTGGAAATCTACCATCGCCCGCGCACCCGCTTTGTCGGCAATTTCATTGGTGCACCTGCCATGAATTTTATCGAAACGCACATTGCGCCATCCGGCGATCATGTGATGATTGACGGTGTGCGCCTTGCCATTGACCCGGTTCTGGGCCGCTCCCATGCTGACAGCGAGATTGTCGTCGGTATCAGACCGGAACATGGCCTGATCGTCGCGTCCGGTACACCGGACAGTATTCCCGCCAGGATCGATTTCATTGAAGAACTGGGTGTTGGCCGCCATGTGCATCTGGAAGTGGCCGGAACGGGTTTTGCCATCGCAGAAACGCATGGGGTGCATTACAAGCCGGGCGACAAGGTGGGCGTGATCATGCCGAGCGACCATCTGCACCTTTACGCAAAGGATACGGAATTGCGGCTGGATGATTCCATCGTCGCGCACAATTCCAATATGTCGCAGTTGCAGGCGCCGGTACAGATGATGCCAGCAGAATAGCGTTAACGGGCTGCGACTGAAGCCCATGCGGGAATGATTTCCGCATGCAATTTCTTTGCGGCCTGACCGGTGGCAAAGCCTTCCAGCTTCATGCCGCTTTTGACAAGTGTCAGCGCCTGCCGCCTGGACAGCAGAAATCCGTTTTCCAGGGGCCTGGCCCTGTGCGTTATCCGCTGGAAAAACGGCTTGCGCCAGCGTCTGGACGCTGACAGGCGGGCCGGTGTTTTGGAGAGCGCAATAAACTCCATAATTTCCTCAACCCAACCGGATTGCGGGCGCGAACCGGGCTCCAGCAAAAACAGCCAGTCACCACGCGCGGACCGCACAATATCTTTCATGTCCCATTGCAGATGAAATCGCGCCCCCGCCGCATCTGCAACCCGGGCCGAGCCATCCCTGGAACCGTGGTCGAGGATGATCACATCACTCACCAGTCCCTGAACAGCACCTGAAACCAGCACAGACAATGTCTGCGCGAGCTCCGGCTCCTGATCCCTGCATTCCATGATGATCGTCAACATGCCAAAACCCTAGCCTATCCATGGGTCTGTTGCCAAGTGTGGAATTCTTCATTTTTGTTCTTGTATTGTTCCGTTTTTTGATTTAGAAAATATATCATGAAACGTCAGGGAAGCGGCACAGCTTTCCACGGGAGAGTACCATGAACCAGCTGTCCATCACACGGCAGGACGCATTTGCGCCTGCCAATACGGCAGAGCTTGCCGATGCTATCCTGACCCGGTCCGGCATGCGGATCGAGATCGACCGCAGGCGCGGACGTGGCGCAGGTATCAACCCGGCCGGCCGGTTTGAACCGAAAACGACCGAAGCTTTTGATGATGGCTGGCAGACACTGGAAACCCTGCCCCCTTTCAGGACCGAAGTGCAGATCGAAAAGCCGCGCAGCGTGATTACCGGCAACGCCTCGCCGGATATTCCGTTTGACCGGTCGGTGAACCCGTACCGGGGATGTGAACATGGGTGCATCTATTGTTTTGCGCGCCCGACACACGCCTATATGGGCCTGTCTGCCGGGCTCGACTTCGAGGCAAAACTGTTTGCCAAGCCGGATGCACCCAGACTTCTGGAGCGGGAACTTTCGAGGCCCGGTTACAAGGTGCGCACCATTGCCATTGGCACCAATACCGATCCCTACCAGCCCATTGAAAAAGAGTGGCGGGTGATGCGGCAATTGCTGGAAGTGTTGCAGGCCGCCGATCATCCTGTCTGTATTGTCACCAAATCGGCGATGGTGATGCGCGACATTGATATTCTGGCACCGATGGCAGAAAAGGGGCTGGTGAAAGTGGCGATTTCTGTGACCACCATGGATCGTGCGCTGGCACGCACGATGGAACCGCGGGCTGCAACGCCTGCCAGACGTCTGGAAGCCATCCGTGCGCTTGCCGGCGCCGGCATTCCGACAGGGGCCATGATGGCACCGGTCATTCCCGGACTGACGGACCATGAAATTGAACGGGTTCTGGATTCTGTGGCAGCCGCCGGTGCGCGTGAGGCAGGCTATGTTCTGCTGCGGTTGCCGCTGGAGGTCAGCCCGCTTTTTCGGGACTGGTTGTTGCGCCATTATCCGGATCGCTACCGCCATGTGATGTCGCTGGTGCGCTCCATGCGTGGCGGCAAGGATTATGATGCGGATTTCGGCAAGCGGATGAAGGGAACCGGGCCATATGCCTGGCAGATCAACAGACGCTTTGCCATGGCAACAAAGCGCCTCGGCCTCAATCTGCATCGCATGTCCCTGCGCGACGATCTGTTCGTTGCGCCAAAAGGTCAGGGGGTGCAGCTCAGTCTTTTATGATCCCGGTTACATGGATGACGGCAACCCCGCCCCGGTTTCGGTCATCGTTTCGCCAGGTCTTATACCAACCTGCATAGATATTGACCTATTTCGTGTGCTAGAGAGCGCCATCCGGCGCGAAGCAACCGCAGAGCGATGTACAAGCATCGGTCGAGGATTGTGACAAAGTCCGGTGGCTTTCTCAGGCACACCCATAGGGCCGGTCGCTTTTGCTCTCAGGCTGTCGTCGAAAAACCTCGCTGGACCTTTTGGTCCCACTGCGGTTTTCTCCTAACCGGAAATCAAAATCGATCCGGCGAAATAGGTCAATATCTATGCAGGTTGGTATTACGGAGCCGCCCTTTCCGGGACTTGCGCAGGACAGGGTGGTGTGCGATTTTCACCCGCATGAAAAAACGCGCGCCACCCTCCGCTCCTGATCTTTTCACGCTTTCGTCGGACAGATATTTCCATAGGCCGCCGGTTGCGGACTTAAGCTTTGAGCATGACGCCATGGCGTCGGGTTTTTTTCCTGTTGCAGGCGTCGATGAGGCCGGACGCGGGCCGCTGGCGGGGCCTGTTGTGGCTGCGGCAGTTATCCTGGACCAGGATCAGGTTCCGGATGGATTGAAGGATTCCAAGCAACTGACAAGGGCCAGACGTGAGGTGCTGTTTGAGGAGATTCTGGCCCATGCCACTGTCTCGATTGCCGCGTCCTGCGCCCGCCATATTGACAGGAGCGATATCCGCAAGGCCAGTCTGGATGCCATGCGCCGGGCTGTTGCCGGGCTCGCCATCAGGCCGGCGCTTGGCCTGTTTGACGGGCGTGATGTGCCAGAAGGGCTGGTCTGCCCCGGCAAGGCCATCATCAAGGGTGATGCCCGCTCCCTGTCTATTGCTGCAGCCTCGATCCTGGCCAAGGTGACAAGGGACCGGATGATGGACGTGGCGAACAAGGATTTTCCGGCCTATGGTTTTTCCCGCCACTCCGGCTACGGCACTGCCGTTCACAGGCAGGCGATTGAAAGCCATGGTCGCTGTCCGCTGCACCGCATGAGTTTCAGGCCGCTGCGGCAGGAATAACAGCCTGTACCTGATAGACAATACAAAAAGGCCGGTCATGGACCAGCCCCCTGTACACCCTGTCACTCAATGGAACCATTCTGCGACAAGGAATTTTTTACGAGGATCAAGGCTTTTGGCGCATGGACATACAAGGACGTATGGTCGAGACAACAGCCGAGGATGATCGTGAAAATTCCTTGTCGCCCGAAGGGTTGGCTGAAGCGGGGTCACTGTTGCGCCGGCTGGCCTGGCCGTATGCGTCCTGCTACGACACGCGCCACCCGACACACCATTTCCCGCCGCTTGCGCCAACAGAATGGGTTCCAGTGCGAGACATCAAGCTCTAAGTCTTTGTTTTTACGCATGCCGTTATCGCAAAACCGCTGCACAGTTTTGCGCGACATGCTTTATGCCCTGTTCAGTTCAGGCGGGTTTTCACGTCGCCCAGAGCCTTTTGAAACAGCTCGGCATCACGGGCCATATCAGCTTTGGAAGCGATGACTGACTGTGTGGCAGCAATGGCCAGATCTACGGCTGCGGCGCGAACGGCATTGATAGCGTCTGTTTCTGCCTGCCTGATCTTCTGTTCCGACAGCGCGTTGCGGCGGGCCACAAAATCCTCGGTCTTCTTTCTGGCTTCTTCCGCCAGCATATCGGCTTCGCGTTCTGCTGTTGCGACAATCTGGGCAGCTTCTGCCTCTGCCTGCCTGCGCTTGTCCTGATATTCGGCCAGCAGTGCCCTGGCTTCTTCGCGCAGGCGCTTTGCCTCGTCCAATTGATGGCGAATATTATCTGCGCGCTTGTCCAGGGCCTTGTTTATCATGCCCGGAACTTTCAGATATACGATCAGCGCCAGGAAAATCAAAAGAGCGGCGAAGGCCCAAACGCTTGCCCAATCTGTTGCAGACATCAAACTCTCCTACTTTCCTGACACGGCTTTGACAGCGCTGGCGATTTCAGCTTGCGAAATACCCTTGCCGACCAGTTCCGCGACAATGGCACCTGCCGTTTCCTCTGCAATCGAACCAACTTCAGCCAGAGCTGCGGTCCTGATGTCCGCAATGCTCTTTTCAGCAGCGGCAATCTTTTCCTGCAAACCGGCTTCCACGCGCTTGCGGTCCTCTTCAGCCCTGGCCTTGGAGGTCTCACGCGCCTTTGCAGCGATCGCAGCCGCTGTGGATTTGGCATTGGCCAGTTCAAGCTCGTATGTTGCCACGGCCTGGTCAGCCTCGGACTTCATGCGGCCAGCCTCTGCAATATCTGCGGCAATCCGGCCATTGCGGTCTTCAATTATGCCACCAATGCGCGGTGCAACGGCACGCGCAACAAACAGGTAAAACAGACCGAAGGCGATGGCCAGCCACAAGAGCTGCGAACCATAATAGGTGGACTCAAAGGGGGGGAAGCCACTTTCGTGCGCTGCCTCCTGAACCATACCTGTCTCTATACCAGCTACGTCAGATACGGGAGCTTGCGCTGCCTGATGTGTGACAGCAGGCGTTTCACTGGGCGTGGATGACTGGGCAAATGCCGAAGTCACGAACATTGTCACCTCCTGGTGCAAATTTGGCTGGTCAGGACCGGCATTTGCCAAACGCAACCTGCATGATCCAGCCGGTCGCAAACATGCGGACCGGAAATGGAAAGCGGGCCACGGACAGATGTTCCGCGGCCCGTCCTTGTCACATCAACCGAACAGGGCCAGAAGCGCGATCAGGAGCGAGAAAATGCCCAGAGCTTCCGTCACGGCGAAACCCAGGATCAGACGACCGAACTGGCCATCAGCAGCGGACGGGTTGCGCAATGCGCCGGAAAGATAGCTACCGAAGATGTTGCCGAGGCCGATTGCGGCGCCAGCCATACCAAAGCAAGCCATGCCTGCGCCAATGTACTTTGCTGCTTCTGCGTCCATTTTAGTCTCCTTGATCAATGTTAAAGCGGCTTTAGACTGACGCCCGGCAGGCGTCAACGACTTTTTCCTTAGTGGCTGCCTGGATGCAGGGCATCGTTGAGATACATGCAGGTCAGAATTGCAAACACATAGGCCTGCAAAAATGCCACAAGAAATTCAAGACCGGTCAATGCGACCGTCATAAGAAGGGGAAGCACAGCGCCAACCGTGCCGACAGCGCCCATGGTTCCCAGCGAGAAAACGAAACCCGCGAACACTTTGAGCGTGATGTGGCCTGCCAGCATATTGGCAAACAAACGAACGGAAAGGCTGATCGGACGCGACAGGAAGGAAATAACCTCAATGGCAACGACCAGCGGTAGCACGAAAACCGGCACACCATGCGGCACAAACACACCCAGGAAGCCCAGACCGTGTTTCCAGAAACCATAGATCACAACGGTCATGATCACCATAAGCGCCAGACCGAATGTCACAATGATGTGGCTGGCAAAGGTGAAGAAATACGGCACCATGCCGAATAAATTGCCGACCAGCACGAACATGAACAGCGAAAATACAAACGGGAAAAACTTCATTCCACTTGTGCCGGCTCCGTCTTTCAGCATGTTGGCGATAAATTCGTAGGATATTTCCGAAATCGACTGCAAGCGGCCCGGAACAAGGCTGCGGCTTGAGGATGCAAAATACAGGAAACTTCCGGCAACCACTACGGTCAGCACCATGAACAAAGCCGAGTTGGTGAAAGAAAAATTGATATCACCGATATGAATAGGCACAATTTCTTTCAAATGGAACTGGTGAACCGGATCTACTTTATCGCCTGCCACGGACTGTCTCTTTCGTTTTTGCAGACCCTGGAAAAGGCCCTGCCCTGAACAGGCACCCCTCGGGGATGCCTCATTGATCTTTAGCACCCTTGCCGCTTCCGAATTTTGGCTCCGCCACTTTTCCGGTTGCCCGCAAGACATTCAATACCGACGCACAAAAGCCCAAAAGCAGAAAGACAATCATGCCCCAAGGGTGCGTACCCAGAAATTCATCAAAAAGATAGCCCAGAATGGCACCGGCCAGAATACCTGCGATAAATTCACTGGAAAGCTTCACAGCCAGCGAATTTCCCTTCCGGTTTGCCTGCTGCTGCGCTCCGTCAACATCCCCTGCATCACCCTTTGATGCAAGCCTTGCTTCCAGATTTTTCATGCGCAGTTCAAGACTGTCTTCCTGTTTGTCGGCCATGCTTCAACGCCACCCTTCGCAAATTTGTCCATACGCATATTCCATATGGCACAAATCGCCCGGATGAACAAATGCGACCAGCCGACCCCCTTCAAAGTCGCGGGCAACATAGTTTTCACCGGTGCGTTAGTCAAGCCTGTAAACCTGCAAGTTTGCAGGCAATTTTATGTCATAAATTCATATGGATACAGGGAAAGACGGATCAGAGGTGCATTCTGCCGCACCCTTTGGCCTGTTCTTTCCCGCCTGTTTGGTCAGCTCCAGCCGCCGCCATAAGTGCGATAGAAGACATGCAGGCCGATCCGGGCCAGTTTCTGCATGGTTTTGGCCCATGGCGGATTGACGTAAGTGGCATGGTAATGGGTGGCCGATCCGACTTCCGGCAACCAGATTTTTCCGGCTGTTACGGCCAGCGCAACATCCCTGGCTGTCTGCCAGCGTCCTGGCGACCAGACGCGATCCTGGATATTGTCGCAGGCAAACGAGAACTGGCAACGGTTACGCCAATCCTCATTCTGGTAGACCACCTCGCAGATCGTGCCGGGATAGGCCGGATTGCGTACACGGTTGAGAATCACCTGAGCCACAGCCGCCTGCCCTTTCACCGTTTCGCCGCGCGATTCAAAATAGATGCCCGAAGTCAGGCAAAGCTGTTCCTTGTCGGAAAAAACAGAAGCGGGCAGCACAGCGGCTGCCCAGGCATGATCATCCGGATTAATGACGGGTGCAAAGCGCCCCGGTTCCTTATCTGTCTTCAGTATAGAATCAAACGGGGAAACACGGGCATAGTCCGGTGGCGCGGGCGCGTAAGCGGTTGCCAGGCTGTCAGCTTCGCGATTGTTGACCAGAGCTGCCAGTTCGGCCGGCACTGACCTGTCGGGAACAACCGGCTCCTTTTCATAGAAGGCTGTGGCAATTTCCAGCTCCCTGCCCCTGATTGCAGGCTTTACAAAGGCCAGGCGCTCTGCGCTGTCCATCAATGGCACCAGAAGGCTGCCGGAGCGCTGTATAATGGAACCTGCCGAGAAATCCTTGGGTGGCATCACCGGGGCGACGGACAGGATACGGCCCATTTTCATGGCTGCGGTCACGCGGGCCTCGTCCGGCGTGTCCACAGGCGGCTTGTTTTGTGTGCGGAAGGCAACTCTGGTTCCGTCCGGCATTTTCAGGCCGGCACCGGAATTGATCGCACCGGTGATCATCGGGTCGTTGAAAACCATGTCCACGGTCTGGATGGAGCCTGCGGGCGAATCTGTCAGAAAGAATTTCCAGTTTTCCCCGCCACGATTGGTTCCCGCCAGAAATGTTGCCAGATCAGCGTGGCCTGCCAGTGTCGGCAAACCCAGAAACATGGCAAATCCAAAAACAAGGGATGCGACACTGTTGCCGGAACGCAGCGCCGGTCCTGGCTCTTTCAGTTTACGCTTGCGCACAGTTTTACTCCAACAGGATGTCTACGCCAACAGGACGGCAGGCCCGTGGCCTGCGAGTGTCATGACAATGAAGTATTAACCTTGATTTTTGGTTAACAGCGCATTTCCCGGCCCGCATTCTCCGCGATCCGGCTGTCTGCGATCACCAGCGCCCTGCGCTGCGATTGCGAAAGATGCGAAAGCACGATGACCGGAACCCCCGGCAAACCCAAGCTTCCCGGCGGCGAGAACGCGCCCGTGGCCGGCGATGATCACATCGTCGGCACCGGTCAGCACCGGGTTCACGAAGCCGAATTCGGCAATCGATCCCGCGATCCGGGCAACCTGATCGCCCGAATGCGTCCGTGCTTGCGGACATGGGGGATCAGCCGCGCAATCGGGCCGGTCGCGATGGTGAACATTGTGTCTGCTTTGAATGCGCTAAACGCATGGCTTTCTTGCACGTCTTGCTGTCGCCCTGGGTGCGTCTGGCGGTCTTTTCTGGATAGCGACGCCATGCGGCAGCAAAGCTACATCAACAAGCTTCTGGCCCAGGTCAAGGATGCGTCCGTCCGCGGCAATCTGATGCCCTTCGGACAAGAGCATTTCCCGTTGCGTCTTTCCGTCCGGCCCAGCTTTTGGGGTCAGCAGGGTGCCGTCTTCTGGCACGGCTCTGAACCACGGCAACGTTGTTGATTCGATCAGATCGAGCTTGGCGAGGATGTAAGCGACATGCCGCGGCATCACATCCAGATGCGCGCCCACGTCCTTGAACGTCACGAGTTTGCCTTCCGGGATCGTCGTAACAATCGCGAGGATGTCGCGCTTGATCCTCGCGAAGAAGGGGCTCGGCTTACCCATTGGTTTCTTTCTCTTGCAGCGCCATGGTTCTCACGATCATGCCAACAAATATCACGAAAACCCCGGAAATTGTCTAGGCTCAGGCCCTATTGATTAACGGTCTTTTCAAGCTGGTGCAAATCTGATTCAAAGTGGCAGGAGGTGCCGCCATGCGTGATTTGTTTTTGTTGACGCAGACACAGTTTTCCCGCATCAGACCCTGTTTCCCGCTGTCCCATGGTGTTCGGCGGGTTGATGGCCTGCGCGTCGTCAGCGGGATTATTGACGTTATAAAACATGGGCTTCAGTGGAAGGATGCGCCACGAGAATATGGCCCGCACAAGACCCTTTACAATCGCTTCATCCGCTGGAGCCGGATGGGCGTGTTCAACCGGATCTTTGCAGCACTTGCGGGCAAGGCCGGGACGCCGGAGTGGATATGATGCGGACTGGTTTCGCAATGCATTGAAAGAAATGGGAATTTCTCCATGCATACCACCACGGCGAAAGCGAAGGAGGATCATCAAATATGACAAAGAACTCTATAAACAGCGCCACCGTATTGAAAACACGTTCGGCAGGATCAAGGACTGGCGGCGCGTATCAACCCGCTACGACAGATGTGCCCACACCTTCTTCTCCGCCATCCTCATCGCCGCAAAACGCATCTGCTGGCTCAATGCATGAGTCCTGAGCCTGGCAACAAACTGGGCCGTATGCCTTAAACTGTAACGGAGTCAGCAGATACGTCACGCATAGCGGCACCTCCTGCCAGTTTCATCAGATTTGCACCCATTCCTGAACGCCGTTCATCAACAGGCTCTGAACCTAAACCACCACCTGAGACCCCAGCTCGACAACCCGGTTTGTCGGAAGTCTGAAATAATCAGACGGGTCTGCCGCTGCATTGGCAAGGGCAATGAACAATTTGTCCTGCCATTGCGGCATGCCGGATTTTGCATCAGGAACCAGTTTTCTGCGCCCCACATAGAAAGTGGTGGTCATGATATCGAATTTGAGGCCCCCCTTGCGCAAGGCTGCCAATGCCTGCGACACATTCGGCATTTCCATGTATCCAAAGCGGATTTCGATTTTCTGGAACCGCTCCGATATGGACGAGACGTGCCAACGGTCTTCATTCGGAACAACGGGTGTATTGGCGGTGCGTATCGTCAGGATGAAATTGCGGGCATGCAGCACATGATTGTGTTTCAGATTATGCATCAGCGCGGCAGGTGTCGAATCCGGATCACTGGTCAGAAAGATGGCCGTTCCTTCAATATTGTGCGGCGCATGCTCGCTTTTCCGCTCCAGCATCTTCACAAAGGATTCGAGCGGAATATTCGTCTTGTGCATTTTTTCCACAAGGATGGCAGAACCACGCCGCCAGGTCCACATAACGACCATGAAACCACCGGCAATCAGAATCGGGACATAGCCGCCATCATGGACTTTCATAAGGTTTGCACCCAGGAAAATCATTTCCAGCAGGAAAAGCGGCACAATAACGGCAGAGGCCGCTGCAAAGGACCAGTTCCAGCTTGAGCGCAGAAACGAAAAGGCCATGACGGTTGTCACCACCATCGCGCCGGTAACCGAAATCCCGTAGGCTGTTGCCAGTTTTTCCGAATTGCCGAACATCAGGACCAGCGCCATGACCCCGAAGAGAAGCAGGGTGTTGACCGCTGGCAGAAAGATCTGACCGGTATTGGTTTCAGATGTGTGCAAAATCTCCATGCGTGGCAAAAAGCCGAGGTGAATGGCCTGGCGGATCAGGGAAAATGCGCCGGTTATGACAGCCTGGCTCGCAATGATTGTTGCGGCTGTTGCCAGTATGACGGCCGGCAGCAGCGCCCATTTCGGAAACATCAGGAAGAACGGATCCGAGATGGCGTCCGGATTCTTCAGCACGAAAGCACCCTGCCCCAGATAATTGAGTGTCAGCGCAGGAAACACAAGCGCAAACCAGGCGATCTGGATCGGCTTGCGGCCAAAATGTCCAAGATCTGCATAGAGTGCCTCCGCGCCGGTGACCGTCAGAAAGACGGCTCCCAGGACGATGAGCCCCGTACCGGGATTTTCGACAATAAAGCTGACCGCAAACCATGGGTTAAAGGCATAAAAAATCCCGTAATCATCGGAAATATGCAGGAGACCGACGGCTGCAAGCGCCAGAAACCAGATCACCGTCACAGGCCCGAACAGGCTGGAGACAGCCCCTGTGCCGCGTGACTGGACAGCAAAGAGCAGCACAAGAATACCGACAGACACGGGCAGCACAAAGGCTCCGAGATCCGGTGCGACGAATTTGAGGCCCTCGACTGCCGACAGGACCGAAAGCGCAGGCGTAATCATGGCGTCGCCCATGAACAGGGCCGCTCCGGCAATGCCCATGACAAAGAGAAGCCGGGTATGACCGCCTGCCTTTTTCATCAGGTGCGCCAGCATCGAAAGGGTTCCGCCCTCACCATCATTGTCCGCGCGCAGGAGAAAGAGAACATATTTGAAAGTAACGATGATCATCAGGGTCCAGAGCATCAGGGAAATAATGCTGATGACCTCGGACCGTGTTATACCATCGACAGCGACAGGACGCAGGGCTTCGCGAAATGCGTAAAGCGGGCTTGTGCCGATATCACCGTAAACCACACCCACCGAACCCAGCGTCAGGCCTGCAAGCTTGCGGAGGGACTGAGTGTCCGCTTCAGGATTTTGTGTTTTCATGTTCATGACTTTGTTGCCTTATTGCGTTGAATATGGCGGTCATATTGGCGTCTGTCATAGCGTCAAATTACCACGTGTGATCCCAGTTCCACCACCCTGTTGGTGGGCAACCGGAAATAGTCTGACGGATCGGTTGCCGCATTGGCCAGCGCGATAAACAGCTTGTCCTGCCATTGCGGCATGCCCGATTTTGGATCCGGCACAAGCTTGCGCCTTCCCAGATAAAAGGAGGTTGACATGATATCGAATTTCAGACCGGTCTTTCGCAAGGCAGCCAGAGCCTGGGACACATTGGGCATTTCCATAAAGCCGAAGCGAACTTCGAGACAATAAAAGCTCTCCGAGATTTTTTCAATGGTACACCGCGCTTCCGGGGGAACTTTCGGTGTATTGGCGGTGCGTACCGTCAGGATAAAATTTTGCTGGTGCAACACATGATTGTGCTTGAGATTGTGCAACAGGGCTGCCGGTGTGGATTCCGGATCGCTGGTCAGAAAAATGGCCGTGCCGGTAACACTCACCGGCGCATGGGCACTTTTCTTCTCGATGGACGTGACAAATGTCATCAAGGGAATATCGGTCTTGCGTGTTTTGGCTGACAGGATCAGCGAGCCACGCCGCCATGTCCACATGACCAGAATGAAACAGCATGCGATCAGCACCGGAACATAGCCGCCATGATGGATCTTCGTGGCATTGGCCCCCAGAAACACCAGTTCGATTGCCAGAAAAGGCACGACCAGACACAATGTCTGCGGCTTTTTCCAGTTACGGCCAAAGCGCATGAAATAATAAAGCAGAATGGAGGAAACCACCATGTCACCCGTTACGGCAATCCCATAGGCCACCGACAGGGATTCCGAATTCTTGAACATCAGCACCAGCACCATGACGCCAAACAGAAGCAGCGTATTGACGGCCGGAAGATAGATCTGCCCTGTATTGGATTCGGAGGTGAAATAGACTTCCATGCGTGGCAGGAACCCCAGGTTGATGGCTTGCCGGGTGAGGGAGAAAGCCCCGGTAATGACCGCCTGGCTTGCAATAATGGTGGCAACGGTGGCCAGGATCACAACAGGCAGCAGTGCCCATTCCGGAAACATCAGGTAGAACGGATTTTCGATTGTTTCTGGATGCTTGAGCACCAGTGCGCCCTGCCCGAGATAGTTCAATGTGAGCGACGGAAACACAAGGCCGAACCAGGCGTACTGAATGGGTTTGCGGCCAAAGTGTCCCAGATCGGCATAAAGCGCTTCTGCTCCTGTCACCGCCAGAAACACCGCCCCCAGAACGATGAAACCCACAAAGCCGCTCGAAATCAGGAATATGGCACCATGGTAGGGATTGAAGGCGGAAAAGATTTCCAGATCATCGGTTATGTGCAGAAGGCCGCCCAGTGCCAGAACCAGAAACCACACCGTGGTGATCGGGCCAAAGAACACCGATACTGCGGCGGTGCCACGGGACTGAACGGCAAAGAGCATGACCAGAATGCCGACGGAAATCGGCACAATGAACGGATTGAGCGTCGGCGTGACCAGCTTCAAACCTTCAACAGCCGACAATACCGACAGGGCCGGTGTGATCATTGCATCCCCAAGGAACAGGGATGCGCCGGTCAGGCCGACAAAAAACAGCATGGTACGGCGTTTCGCGGGGGCCGACTTCAATACAAGCGAGAGAAGGGACAGGGTACCGCCCTCGCCCTCATTATCTGCCCGCAGCAGGATGATGACATATTTCAGCGTGACAATGATGATCAAAGCCCAGATGAACAGGGAAATCAGGCCAATGATTTCGCCACGCTGCAGCCCGTCATGCGAGACCGGGCGCAGTGCTTCACGGAAGGCATAGAGCGGGCTTGTGCCAATGTCACCGTAGACAACACCAACCGAGCCGATTGCCAGCGCAACCAGATGTTTGAGGCCCTTGCTTTCCATATGTGACTGGTTTGTTTCCTGGGACATGTTGACACCCGGCTGTTACAGCCAGCCTTTCCAGCGGAAAAACAAAAACGGTATAATGGCCGAAACGGCCATGCCGAGAAGAGAGGCCGGATATCCCATCGTCATATCCAGTTCCGGCATAAACCTGAAATTCATGCCGTAAATGGAGGCCACAAGCGTTGGAGGCAGAAATACCACAGAGGCTATGGAAAAAATTTTGATGATCGAATTCTGTTCAAGATTGATCAGGCCGAGAGAGGCATCCAGCAAAAAGGTGACATTTCCGGAAATGAATGCCGCATGCTCTGACAGCGACTGAATATCCCTCGAGACCGTGCGACACAGTTCACGGATTTCCCTGTCTTCCTGAACTGCGGGTACCGTATAGAGAAAGGTCAGCAGTCTGGACAGCGACATCAGGCTGTCACGCGCCTTTGCCACCATCCGGTGCTGCTGGCCGATATCCATCAAACGCTCCTCCAGAAAGCGTGGCTTGCGTTTGACATCCAGCGCGCCGGCGCCGAAAACCTGTGCAGACAATTGATCTACGCCGGATACCGAATGTTCGAGAAGCTCTGCGGCCCGGTCAACAATGGTTTCCATCAGCCGCGCCATGACGTGGTGACCGGATTGATAGCTGCTCGCGGTCCGTTTCCAGCCTCCGATGAAGATGTCAAAGGACTTGGGCTGTGCATAACGTATTGTGACCAGCTTGTTTCCGGTCAGGATGAAGGCGATATCGGCAAGCCCTGGCGTTGCCGAGGCGCTGCGATACAGGATCGAGGCGGTCATGAACACAGCCTCGCCCTCAACATAAAGGCGGCTGGACGGTTCGATATCCTTGAGGTCTTCGCGGGTTGGCACCTGGATAGCAAGGAGCTTTTCGACAAAAATATCCTCCTCGCGATCCGGATTGTACAAATCAAGCCATACGACATCCGCAGGCATCTCGTTCTCTTCCCGGAGCGCCGATATTACCAGCGCATCGCCATTGGCGCGATACAGGGTGATCATCTTGTCGCCAAATTGAACACAGCTGTCAAAGCCCTACTCCGAAATTTAAACAAAGTGTCATATTTTTTTAACCAACATGGCCGGAATGTGGCATTCTCAAACCACAAAGAAAGTCTTTTGCCAAGTCCCGCAATGCAACATCGACATATCGTATTGCATAAATATTTGTTTTTAAAGGTGTCATTTCATTCAAAAATGATCGACGGCGCAGCTCTTGCGGATGATTTTTCAACCTGGCTCCAGACTTTTCGGGCAATTTCGCGATAGGCCTGTGCCTGCGCACCGTCAGGATCCGATACGACGACCGGAGTACCGGTATCGGATGTTTCGCGGATCTGGATGGTTAAAGGCACTTCACCCAGGAATGGAACACCAATCCGTCCGGCCTCCGCGCGTGCGCCACCATGGCCGAAAATATCATACCTGTTTCCGGTATCCGGCGCTATGAAATAGCTCATGTTCTCGATGATCCCCAGAACCGGAACCTCAACCTTGCGGAACATCGCCAATCCCTTGCGGGCATCGATCAATGCCAGATCCTGCGGTGTCGAGACAATGACCGCGCCTGCCAGCGGCACCTGCTGGGCCATGGTCAGTTGTGCGTCACCCGTGCCGGGAGGCATATCCACCACAAGCACATCAAGATCGCCCCAGGCGACTTCACGCAGCATCTGCATAAGCGCGGACTGGATCATGGGGCCACGCCAGATCATGGCCGTTTCCTCTTCAACGAGGAATCCTATGGACATGACCTTCAGGCCATAATTTTCCATGGGCCGCATGATCCGTCCGTCTATCTGCTGCGGTTTTCCCTTGATGCGGAGCAGGCGCGGCATGGAAGGACCATAAATATCGGCATCCAGTATGCCCACGCGCAGACCATTGGCCTGAAGTGCCAGTGCCAGATTGACGGATGTTGTGGATTTTCCAACACCGCCCTTGCCGGAGGCAACAGCAATGATGGCACCGACGCCGGGAATGCCCGGTTTGGCCGGGGCTTTCGGCGCGTGGGAATGCCCGGCATGACTGTGCCCCGCCTGGCTGTTCGATGCCGCAGGTGCGCTTGTGGCGCCTGCCTTCCTGTCAGCGGTCAGGGCCACCATGGCACCCTTTATGCCGGGGATATCCTTGACCACCCGTTCTGCTGCGGCCCGCATGGGCTCCAGCTCCCTTGCACGCTCTGCCGGGACCGTGATGGAAAAATACGCCTTTCCATCAGAAATGAACACATCCGATACCATACCCAGATCGACGATATTCCTGTCCAGATCCGGGCCACGAACGGTTTTGAGCTTTTCAAGCACGAGCGCTGGCGTAATAAGGGACATTGTCAATTTCCTTCCGGGTCACACAGGTCTATCTGCCTTGAACAGCATATAGTCCCTGCAAGACCCGTCGCCAAGGAGGCAAAAAAGCCAACCCGTCGCCGGACGGTTCTGAAGAGCATCGTCCGGAAACGCCCGATTGCCCTGCACGCAGCCGTCATCACCTGATCAGACCTGTACGCAGGGCCTTGGCGACGGCCTGCGTGCGGTTGACTGTTGCGAGCTTCTTGGTCGCACGGTTGAGGTAATGGTTGACCGTGTGCTCCGAAAGACCAACAATGCCTGCAATTTCGATGGAGGTCTTTCCTGCAGCTGTCCAGTTCAAACAATCAAGTTCGCGCTCGGAAAGTGCTTCCCTTGGCTTGTCATCAATGGCGCGGATCTGAGCAATCCTGTCATAAATCAATGTCGAGATCATATGAAGCTCCATGAACTCGATCAGTTCCAGAACCGGTCTGTCACCAAAAATTCCAACAGCTCCACGGGCACCGGTCAAATCAT
Organism: Rhizobiaceae bacterium; assembly: GCA_965247225.1. Classification (GTDB taxonomy): domain Bacteria; phylum Pseudomonadota; class Alphaproteobacteria; order Rhizobiales; family Rhizobiaceae; genus CBDFGT01. The sequence continues at coordinate 54,760 of CBDFGT010000004.1, forward strand.
GTGTCGGAAAATAGGCCCCTCTGGGAACCCGAAATTTCCGGATAAGAGCTTCGGCAATTGCTGCTTTTTCCTTGTCGCACCTTTGAAAGCCTTTATGGTCAACATCATAGGAAAACGGCGCGGCAGACTTGCGCATCCGCTCCATGACGGGACTGTCGCCCAGCAACAAATCCCTGTCAAACTGCGCCATAAATTCAGGCGGCAAACTGGTGATAATGGAATTTTTTGCAAGGACTGCGGATGAACTGTCTGGCAGGCTCACAACCAGAAATGCAACCATATTATAGCGCTCGACAACCCTGCGCATATATCTGAAAATATCAAACTGCGTTTCAAGTGCACGGATTTCGTCATCAAATCCTGGCTTTAAACGGATTTCGTCATCAAATCCTGGATTTAAACGGTTTAAAAGTAATTCTGACTGTTTTGTCATCACATTTCACAATACACGGTTTGATCCTTTATGTGTTTCCGGACAAATAATCCATTTCAGCCAGTGTAATATGCGGTCGGTCATTCTATCCCTCACCTTCACGCCCAAAACAGTAGTCTTGCTGAAACTTGAAGGGACAATGCAATTGTCTCGTGGCCGCATGATTGCGGGCCTGCCCTGCCCCGTTTCCTGATTTTAAAAATCCGACACATTAACCAAACGGTACGAAGCTACTGAAAACTTGCGGAACGCACCTGCTTAATTTTTACACAAAATTATATTCAAACAATAATCCGCAAAAACACGGATTTCTATCGATTCTCAAAACGGCTTGCCCGACACATGTAAATATATATTCGTTTTCCTGCGTACGCAACATCGACCCGAAAGATTGCACTCAAATTTTCATATGCCACACAAAAGTTGCACAGCAATCCATCCTGGCGCAAAACCGGCCCGCTCGCTGCCACAGCAGACTTTCCTGCACGTCACGGCCCCAGTCTTGAAGCCAGATCCCTTGATATTGCTTCTGCCGTTTTACGGACAGGAACCGCCCAGACCTGCAATTGCTCCTCTGTGATGCGGAATGCCGGACCTGAAACAGAAACGCCACCCACAAAGCGTCCCTTGTCTGCCATGACGGGTGCCGCCACACAGCAGATGCCGATTTCATGCTCCTGCCTGTCAAAGGCATGGCCCGAAGCGGCAATTTCACACAGATTGCGCCGTAGCGTCGGGATATCTGAAATTGTATTTGGCGTGAAAATTTGGAAATTCAGCCTTGAAAGAAGCGTTTCCAGTATTTCCGGAGCAAGACAGGACAAGGCAGACTTGCCGATGCCTGTGCAATAGACGGGGGAGGCCTTGCCAATATTGGAATGCATGCGCACCGACTGGCGGCCCTCGACCTTGTCGACATAAATGATCTCTGTTCCCCGAAGCACGCCCAGATGAACTGTCTCGCCGGTTTCTTCCCGCAGCGCGAGCAGATGCGGATCAGCCACAGAGCGCACATCATTGCTGGCCCAGGCACGGGATGCCAGTTGCAGCAGACGCACACCCGGACGGTAATAAGTTTCCGACACCAGCTCGAGAAGACCTTCCGCCACAAGATGGGTCAGGTGCCGGTGGAGCGTGCCGCGCGGCTCGTTTGCACGCGCCAGAATATCGGTAAAGCGCATGGGCTGCTCTGATTGCGCGACGATATCAAGCACGGCAAGAGTTTTACCCAGCGTTCCTGTTGTTTCGATCATGGGTCCGTGTCTTGCCTTCCCGTAAATTTTTACCAAAGACCTGTATCCCCGGATTATCTCCTTGACACCGGCCAACAATATTCCGATTATTCCGAATAGTCAAACTGAGTTCCGAATAATGGAACATCTGGGCACTCTGGGAGTGATATGCACCGGGTCCAACCCCTTTACAGCGACCTCAAGGACAGGTCGGTTCTGATAACAGGCGGCGCTTCGGGTATCGGGGCGGCGCTCGTCGCGGCATTTGCCGCACAAGGCGCGAAGGTCACTTTTCTGGATATTGACCGCGTTGCCGGGGAAGCCCTTGCCGAAAAGCTTGGTTCCGGTGTGCAGTTCATGGAATGTGACCTGAGCAATGTTGCAGCCCTTCAGGCCGCAGTGCAGCAGGCCGGGGACCGCACCGGCACAATGGATATTGTGATCAATAACGCGGCACGCGACGACCGGCATGACATTGACACCTTCAGCGAAGCCGAATGGGATCATAACCAGGCGGTCAACATGAAGCCGGTTTTCTTTGTGATCCAGGCGGCCCTGCCCTTCCTGCGCAAGGCCGGGGGCGGTTCCATCATCAACTTTTCGTCCATTGCCTTTTTGCTGAACATGGGCGAGCTGCCTTCCTATACGGCTGCCAAGGCCGGTATCATCGGGCTGACCAAGGCGCTGGCCGGTCGCCTGGGGCCGGAGAATATCCGCGTGAATGCGATTTTGCCGGGCATGGTGGTGACCGAGCGCCAGAGGCAATTGTGGCTGACGGACGATTCGATTGCAGCATTTCAAAAGAAGCAATGCCTGCAAAGAACATTGACAGCAGAGGATATGGTCGGGCCGGTGCTGTTTCTGGCATCGGCCAGTTCCGGTGCCATGACAGCCCAGACGATGATTGTGGATGGAGGCGTATTATAATGGCAGAGGCATCCTATATCGCCGTGGACTGGGGCACATCGAGCTTCCGGCTTTGGCTGGTGGCGGACGATGACACTGTTCTGGCGGAAAGCCGGGGTGCAGAGGGCATGCTGGTGGCCGCCAGGACCGGGTTTGAAGCCGTGCTTGCAAAGCATCTGGCGGCGGTGCATGCACCGCCGTCCCTGCCGGTGATCATCTGTGGCATGGCCGGTGCACGCGGCGGCTGGGTGGAGGCCGGATACATTGACACACCGGCTTCGCTTTCCTCCATTGCTTCGGCTGCGCGACCCGTTGGCGGACAGGCGCGCGATATCCGTATCCTGCCGGGTCTTGCCCGGCGCGATCCTGTGCATCCCGATGTCATGCGGGGTGAGGAAACCCAGCTTCTGGGCGCGGCCGGCTCTTTCCGGGCCCGGGAAGCCATGGTCTGCCTGCCCGGCACCCATTCCAAATGGGTCAGCGTGGACGCAGGCACCGTTACCGGGTTTTCGACCTATATGACCGGCGAGCTGTTTGATGTCATCACACATCACACCATCCTGAAACAGGCGACCGAAGGCGGCGCAATCCTCAAAGCCGACAATCCGGTGTTTGCCGCCGCCGTTCGCACCATGGCGGCGCAACCGGGCAATCTGACACGCCTGCTGTTCGGTGCACGCTCCGGACAGATCCTGCACGGGCTTTCGCCTGCAGATGCGACCGCCCATATTTCCGGGGCGCTGATCGGGGCGGAAATAGCCGGGGCCATGGCCGATGTTGCCGCAGGAACCACTATCGTTCTGGTAGCAACCGGACGTTTGCAAGCCCTTTATGAAGCAGGTTTTGCTGCACTGGACCTGAAAAGCACCACGCTTGACGCGGACAGCGCCGTATTGAAAGGCCTGGCAACAGCCGCCCATGCGCTCTGGCGGCGACAGCCATAAAACAATGAAAGACACGAGCATGACCCGAATTGCCTTTCCGACAATGCGTTACCCTCTGGTTGCCATTCTGCGCGGCCTTAGACCCGAAGAGACCCATGATGTTGTCAGCGCATTGACAGACAATGGCTTTACGGCCATTGAAATCCCGCTCAATTCACCCGAGCCATTCAAATCCATCGAAATTGCTGTCAAACTGGCCCCCGGCAACTGCCTGATCGGGGCCGGAACCGTGCTGACGACACAGGATGTGCTGCAACTGGATGCTGTGGGCGGCAAGCTGATGGTGAGCCCGAATGTGGAACCGGAGGTGATTGCGCTCGCCGCCTCGCTGGGCATGGTGACCATGCCTGGTGTGTTTACCCCGACAGAGGCTTTGGCTGCGGCAAAGGCCGGGGCAAGCGGGCTGAAATTTTTCCCGGCATCGGCGCTTGGGCCATCCGGCATCAATGCCATCTGCGCCGTATTGCCGAAAGATCTGACCATTGCTGCCGTTGGCGGTGTTTCAGACGAGAGTTTCGGCGATTATGCCAAGGCTGGCATCAAGGCTTTCGGGCTTGGCGGCAGCATTTACAAGGCTGGCATGAGTGCTGCGGACGTGGCCGCACGCGCCAGGACCACAATCAAAGCCTATGACGCTGTTTTTGGAGCCTGACATGACCACAGTCACCCCTTTTAAAGGATCCACCCTTTGCGCCAACACGACCTGGCTGGGAGAGGGTCCATCCTATGATCCGGCAACGGACACATTGTGGTGGCTGAATATTCTGGGCAAGGAGTTGCACGCATTGCAGCTCGAAAGCGGCACCAAAACTGTCCATCCCCTGCCGATGATGGCCAGTGTAATTGCCCGCATTGACAATGAACGGCAGATGCTGGCCACGGAAAACGGCCTTTACATCCGCGATATGGAAAGCGGTGACCTGAGCAAGCTGGCGGGTATTGAAGATGACCGGCCGGACACCCGCTCCAATGACGGTCGCGTGCATCCATCCGGCTCATTGTGGATTGGCACGATGGGCAAGCAAGCCGAGAATGGCGCAGGTGCCATCTATCATGTGGCGGGAACGCGGGTGACCAAGATCGTCGCATCGATTTCCATCCCCAACGGTATCTGCTTTTCGCCGGACGGCAGGACCGGCTATTATGTGGACTCAAAGGTGAACCACACCATGGCCGTGGATCTGGACCCTGAAACCGGCCTGCCAATGGGCCCGGCACGCCTTTTTGCAGATTCCTCACACGAAGCGGGTGTTGCGGACGGTGCGGTTGTGGACAGGCACGGCACCCTGTGGAACGCCCGCTGGGGTGCCGGCGAAGTGCACACCTACACGCCGGACGGCACACGCACCGGACGCTATGCCGTGCCGATGCGGCAGGTCACCTGCCCGGCCTTTATTGGCCGCAATGCCAATGGTCTGGCGCTGACATCGGCATGGGAACATATGGACGAGGCAGCCCGCGCCCGCGACCCTGCCGCAGGCACGACGCTGAACCTCGGTATCGCGGTGGAGGGCAGGTTTGAGCCGCATTTCAAGCTTTGACGGAACAGGGTTGGCATTGATATTGCCACACAGATCGCACGACGGGAGATTTTGATGACCGATACAAAAAAAGAACTGCGCAGCCGCCACTGGTATGGCGGCACCGACAAGGACGGGTTTATTCACCGCTCATGGATGAAGAACCAGGGGTTTCCGGATCAGGTGTTTGACGGTCGCCCGATTATCGGCATTTGCAATACATGGTCCGAACTGACCCCCTGCAACAGCCATTTGCGGATTCTGGCCGAAGGTGTGAAGCGCGGCGTGTGGGAAGCCGGTGGTTTTCCGGTGGAGTTTCCGGTCTCCTCGCTGGGCGAAACGCAGATGCGGCCGACAGCCATGCTGTTTCGCAACCTTCTGGCCATGGATGTGGAAGAGGCCATCCGCGCCTATGGCATTGACGGTGTTGTGCTCCTGGGCGGCTGTGACAAGACCACGCCGGGCCAGCTGATGGGCGCTGCCTCTGTTGACCTGCCGACGATTGTGGTTTCGTCCGGCCCGATGCTGAACGGCAAATGGAAGGGCCAGGATATCGGCTCCGGCACGGATGTGTGGAAATTTTCCGAAGCCGTGCGGGCGGGCGAGATGACCACCGCAGACTTCATGGCGGCGGAAAGCGGCATGTCGCGTTCGCCCGGTGTGTGCATGACCATGGGCACGGCCACAACCATGGCCTCCGTGGTGGAGGCCATGGGCCTTTCCCTGCCGACCAATGCCGCCCTTCCGGCTGTCGACGCACGCCGCATGGCACTGGCCCACAAGACCGGCAACCGGATTGTGGAAATGGTGCATGAAGACCTGCGCCTGTCGAAGGTTCTGACCCGCGAAAACTTTGAGAACGGCATCATTGCCAATGCGGCTGTCGGCGGCTCCACCAATGCTGTTATCCATATGCTGGCCATTGCCGGTCGCGCGGGCATAGACCTGACGATTGATGATTTCGACCGGATTGGCGGACAGGTGCCCTGCATTGTCAACTGCATGCCGTCGGGCAAGTATCTGATCGAGGATCTGGCCTATGCCGGTGGCCTGCCTGCCGTGATGGGCCGGATTGCGCATCTTTTGCACAAGGATGCACCAACCGTGTTCGGCATGCCGATTTCCAGATATTGGGAAGGGGCCGAAGTCTATAATGATGACGTGATCCGTCCGCTCGACAACCCTCTGCGGGCTGCTGCCGGTATCCGTGTTCTGCGCGGCAATATTTCGCCCAATGGGGCCGTGATCAAGCCATCGGCGGCCAGCCCGCATCTGATGCAGCATGAAGGCCCGGCCTATGTGTTTGAGAGCATTGAAGACCTGAAAGCCAGGATCGATGATCCGGACTTACCAGTGACAGAAGATACGATCCTGGTGCTGAAGGGCTGCGGACCAAAGGGCTATCCCGGCATGGCGGAAGTGGGCAATATGCCCATTCCGAAAAAGCTGGTGGAAAAGGGCGTGCGCGACATGGTGCGCATTTCGGATGCCCGCATGTCCGGCACCGCCTTTGGAACCGTGATCCTGCATGTATCGCCTGAAACCGAGGCGGGAGGACCGCTGGGCATTGTCCAGACCGGCGACCGGATCAGGATTGATACGGCCCATGGCAAGATGGACCTGTTGATATCGGATGCAGAACTGCAGGCGCGCATGGAAGCCCGCCCGGCCTCGAAACGCAAATGGGAGCGCGGCTATTACAAGCTCTATTATGACACCGTGATGCAGGCGGACAAGGGCGCTGACCTGGACTTCCTCGTGGGCAGCAGCGGCAGCGAAGTGTTGCGCGAAAGCCATTAAACGCCAAAGACTTGCCATAACATAAGGCAACCGGCTGATCACATTCATCCGGTTGCCTTTGGTTTTTCAAATCCTGTCTGTACCGGCATTTCCAAAAATGCTACAAATACGTGCTGAAGAAGGAATTACCATGAGCAAGCAAACAGCCATCAGTCTTCCGGACGATATTCATACCCGGCTTCAACGTCTTGCAGACAAGACAGGCAAAACAGCCAGTTTTTATATTCAGGAGGCCGTTGAAGAACATCTCGATGATCTCGAAGACCTCTATTTGGCCGAAACAGCCATGAGCCGGATCCATCGTGGAGAATCCCGCATCATTGGTGCCGAGGATTTCTGGCATGGTCTGGACGATTGAGTATGATGTCGCGGTCCGAAAATCTGTCGAGAAAATGGACCGACAGATGCGTCAACGGATAAAGACCTTTCTGCAAGAACGTATCGCCGGGTTGGAGGATCCCCGACAATCCGGAAAGGCACTAAAAGGATCATCGCTCGGCAATTTCTGGTGTTACCGTGTTGGAGATTACCGCATCATCTGCGATATTCAGGATCGCAGGCTTGTTGTTCTGGTCATTGAGATCGGTCATCGGCGAGAAATATACCGGTAGTTTGCGACGGTCTATTTCAGCATTGATCGCAGACAGCGCATGCACATCAAACTGATTTAATCTTTGTATCAAATAATGCCATTTGCGTTTTCAAAACTGCACGAGCACTGTCGGATTCAAGCCAGCATTCCACTACAGTTTTCATTACAGATTGCCTCATGAAAAACCCGACCCTTGTGATTGTTCCCGTGTTCACGGCCTTTGTGGCCTCGGCCTATGCCTTTGGCATCTATCTGTTTTCCACGATGATCCCGGATATGCGCGGCGAGCTTGGCTACACGCCGGAAACCGTGGGCCTGATTTCGGGACTGGCGCAGGCCGGACTGATGGCAGGCGGTCTGGTGATCGGTTATATCTGGCATGTGATCGGTGCCGGTCGCACCCTGCTGTTGACACAGCTTGCCATTGCCATCTGTCTGGTTCTGACAGGCTTTGTGACCGGAACTCCGGCGCTGAGCGTGCTTTGCGTGATCCTCGGCGTTTGCTCGGCCTTCATGTGGGTGCCGATGACGCCCTATGTGCAGGCGTTCATTCCGCCGGAACGGCACGGGATAGCCCTTGGCATCATGGGCGGCGGCACATCCTATGGCGTGTTTCTGAATGGATTGCTCATACCGCCGATCATCGAGCACTATGGCTGGCGCATGGTCTGGATTTTGGCCGGCGGGCTGTCCTTTCTGCTGTTTCTGATCGGCTGGCAGGTGTTACGGCGCATCAAGCCGCTGGACACCCATGCCGCCGGGACTACTGGCCGGACCAGCGCCCGTGACCTTTTGAAAAATCGCTCTGCCATATTTGCCATTGTCATTACCTTCATGAACGGGCTGGCGTTCCTGCCGTTTGAAACCTATCTGACCTCGCTGTTTCGCGACCAGCATGGCTGGACAATGACGGCGGCAACGGGATTGTGGAGTGCCATCGGCCTTGGCGGCATGGCCGGGGGCATCGGCTTCGGGCTTCTGGCCGACCGGATCGGGGCCAGACTGGCGCTGGCCGTTGCCAACGGGCTTCTGGCTGCGGCCTGTCTTGTCACATGGCTTTCCTCAAGCCTGATGGTGGTCTACCCGGCCCTGTTTGTCTTTGGTCTTGCCTATAATGGTATTTACGGGGTGATGGCAGCCTATGTTGCCCGCACCATGTCGCCTGCAACGGCGGGTCTGCTTCTGGGCCTTTCCTATATTGCGCTCGGCTTTGGCAGCCTGACCGGCAATTATTCCGGCGGCCTTATGACCGGGCAAAACGGCGGATATTTCCTGCTTTACGGGCTGGTGATGGGCCTTGCCGCCCTGAATGTTGCCTTTACCTTCGCACTGAAACCTGACAGGGCATAAAAATCTCAGCCGATATCCAGGCCACCTCTCCCGGAGACACAAGGGGTTGAGCCAAAGCGCAAAAGGTTCCAAAATTTTCTCAAAACCTTTTTGGAACAAGGCGCACACGCAATGGGTTCTATCGTCAGACATGCAGGAATGGACATCGCCACACGGCCTGTCTGACCGGCATGGGAAGCTGAAACAACGACAGAAAGGCTATTGCCATGATGAAGACATTTGTTACAACTCTCGCTGCTGCAACATTTTTCGCAGGCTCCACGCTCGTGTTTGCACAGGATGCCGTCACGCCGCTTGACCCGGCAGTCACCAATGATGGCACCACCATTGCAGCACTTGCCAATACCACAGATATGGGGGAAGTTGGCTCCACCTATCTGATCCAGCAGGGTCTCGATCAGGTCAGCGCCAAGACCTATATCGGACAGACCGTTTACAACGCTGCCAATGAAAGCGTCGGCGATATCAACGATCTGATCGTTTCCAAGAACGGCGGTATTGTTGCGGCTGTGATCGGCGTCGGCGGTTTTCTGGGCATGGGCGAAAAATGGGTCGCTGTTCCCATGGCCAACATTACCGTCAGCCAGGCGACCGATGGCGGCAAGATGAAGCTGATGACAACCGAAACGGCTGAATCCCTGAAGGCTGCTCCGGAATTCAAAACCCTGGCTGTTCAGGCCGAAACCAAGTCCTGATCTGGTATCCAGAGATTGCGGAAGGGGCGGTGCGAAAGCACCGCCTTTTTTGTATTTGGGCACACCAGTCATTTATGTTGATATAGTCGTGCATAAATCTGAACCCGCCATGGATGATTGACAATATGCGTCTCATAGGGCACAATTTCGCTATGGTTTTGGTTTACCGTACATCCGTTTTTTCAAAATGGATTGAAAATCTCCGCGATCAGCGCGCCGTCGCCCGGATTGCCATTCGCATCGACAGATTGACATTTGGAAATGCGGGAGATGCAAAATCTGTCGGCAATGGTGTGAGTGAACTGAAAATTGATTACGGACCCGGATACCGGGTGTATTTCTCCCGCGATGGCGACAAAATTATTGTGCTTTTGTGCGGCGGTGACAAAGACAGCCAATCAAGAGATATAGCGCGGGCGCGGCGGCTTGCAGAAGAATGGAGAGAAAGCCAATGACGCTTAACACCCAGCCCTATGACAGTGCCGAATATCTCGGCTCTGACGAGGCTATTGAAGAATATATGGCCGCGGCGTTTGAAACCGGCGACGCATCATTTATCGCAAAGGCACTGGGAACAGTCGCCCGTGCCAAAAACATGAGTCAGCTGGCGCGTGACACCGGTATGAGCCGGTCTGCCTTGTACCGCTCCCTGGGAGGCGACGTCTCTCTGGAGTTTTCGACCATTCTGAAAATCATGCAGGCACTTGGACTGAAGCTCACACCTGTGCTGGCAGCCAATCAGGACGCCGCCTGAACGGCGTTCAGCCCTCAAATCCCCTTGCAAAATCTCAGCGCATCATAGATTCCGGCATGGATATTGCGGCTGGAGACGGCATCGCCGATGCGGAAGAGGTCGAAGGGGGCTTCCGGGCTGGTTTGTGGCAGGCAGGGGGCGCTTGCGATCAGGGCCTTGTAGTCGACCGCTCCCAGATTGCGGGACAGGGGTTTAAGCGCCTGATAGAGGCCGTCATTGGCCATGGTGCCATGCTCGACCACAACCTGGGCGACGCGGCGCTCAATGCGGACTTCGGGTGCGAAATCGGAGCCCAGAGTGGCGACGAGGCCATTGCCATCACGGCGCACGGACAGAAGCCTTGTGTTGATGGTGACCTTGACCTGCTTTTCCGCAAACAGTTTTGCATAGGGCGTGTGGTTCATGCCGCCCATTTCCGGCGCGAAGAATCGCTCGGGCGAAACCACTTCCAGCTCCACGCCTGCACGCGCGATCATTTCTGCCGCTGTCATGCCCGGATGCGCACCATTGTCATCAAACAAAAGAACCGGACCTTCCGGCCTGATAGCACCTGCAATAATATCCCAGCTGGAGATGACCAGATCATCGCCTGCCGCAAGGGCCGGATTTTGCGCAATGCCGCCTGTGGCAATGACCACCAGATCGGGATCGCGGGAGGTTATATCCTCCGCCTGCGCATAGGTATTGTAATGGATGGCAACGCCCAGACGCTCCAGTTCGGACAGTCGCCAGTCGACAATGCCGATCATTTCCCTGCGGCGCGGGTTGCGGGCGAGCAAATTGATCTGGCCGCCTGCCTGCCCCATGGCTTCCAGAACCTCAACCTGATGGCCGCGCTCTGCCAGCACGCGGGCCGCCTCCAGCCCGGCAGGACCAGCCCCGACGACCAGAGCCTTGCGGATGGGGCCGGTGGTTCTGGCAATCACATGCGGCATGGAGCCTTCGCGGCCGGTTGCGGCATTGTGGACGCAGAGCGCCTCGCCGCCTTCATAGATCCGGTCCAGACAATAGGTCGCACCGACACAGGGGCGGATTTCCGCCTCGCGTCCCTCCATGATTTTGCGAACAATATGCGGCTCGGCAATGTGGGCGCGCGTCATGCCGACCATATCCAGCCTGCCTTCGGCTATGGCGTGGCGGGCGGTTGCCACGTCAGCGATGCGGGCGGCATGGAAGATGGGAAACCGGGTGACCGCACGGACCTCTCCTGCAAAATCCAGATGCGGGGAAGCGGCCATGCCCTGGATGGGAATAACGCCGGTCAAGGCGGCATCATTGTCAATATGGCCCCTGATGATATTGAGAAAATCCACCTTGCCGGAGGCGGCAAAGCGCCGGGCGATTTCCACCCCCTCCTCCCGGCTCAGGCCCTTGTCCCAGTCTTCGTCTGCCACCAGACGGATGCCGACAATGAAATCGGGGCCTACCCGCTTGCGCACGGCATCGATCACCAGATTGGAAAAGCGCAGGCGATTGTCGAGCGAGCCGCCAAACTGATCGTCACGCTGATTGGTGGCCGGGGACCAGAACTGGTCCATCAGATGACCATAGGCTTCAAACTCGATACCATCGAGACCGGCTGCCTGCATGCGTTCGGCGGCATCTGCATAATCGGCAACAATGCGATCTATATCCCAGTCCTCGATGACTTTTGGAAAGGCGCGGTGGGCCGGTTCACGGATGGCGGATGGTGCCAGAACCGGCAGCCAGTCGCCCTTGTTCCAGCCCGTGCGGCGGCCCAGATGGGTGAGCTGGATCATCACTGCGGTTCCGTGCTCGTGACAGTCGTCCGTCAGGCGCTTCAGCCATGGCACGATCTCGTCCCTGTGGGCATGGAGATTGCCGAAGGCAGGCGGGGAATCGCGCGAGACGGAGGCAGAGCCTGCCGTCATGGTCAGCGCCATGCCGCCCCTGGCCTTTTCGACATGGTAGAGCCGGTAACGGTCTTTCGGCATGCCATCTTCCGAATAGGCCGGTTCATGCGCGGTCGACATGATGCGGTTTTTCAGGGTGAGGTGCCTCAGCCGGTAGGGTTGCAGGAGCGGATCGGTGCTGGTCATCGTGGCTCATCCCAGGTTCACAGGTCATTTCAAAACTCCTCCCAAACCCTTCCCACAAGGGGAGGGCTTAACCCGGCCCTACATTCCAGTGTCCTCACCAACAATCTTGGTATGGTATGAAGCGGCGGCGCATTCAGTCGGCCCCCTCCCCCTTGTGGGGAGGGTTGGGGAAGGGGTTTCTCAATTATCAATACCAAGCATCCGGCATGGCGGCTTTCTTTTGTGTCACATAGTCGATCAGGGCCTCGTCAACGGCCTCATCAAGTTTCGGTGCCTCATATTCGGCAAGGGTCTTCTTCCACTGGCGGTTGGCGCGGGTTGCCATGTCGGTTGCGCCACCCTCCTCGCTCCATTTTTCAAAGGACTCGTTGTCGGAGAGTGTCGAGTCCCAGAAGGCGGTCTGGTAATTGCGCATCGTATGGTCGGAGCCCAGAAAATGGCTTCCGGGGCCGACCTGCAGGAAGGCGTCCATGGCCAGCGTGTTGTCGTCGACAACCACCCCTGCCAGATAGGCATGCAGCGCACCGCAGAGATCGGCATCCATGACGAATTTTTCGTAGGACATGGCGAGCAGTCCATCAAGAAAGCCTGCCGAATGGAGAATGAAATTGGCGCCGCAATGGACGGCGGACAGCATGGACATCAGGCCTTCCTGCATGGCCTGGCCATCGGGCAGCTTGGAATTGGAAAAATTGCCGGCGCAGCGCAGCGGCAGATTGAGGCGGCGGGCGAGCTGGCCGATGACCATGGAACCGATTGCGGGTTCCGGCGTTCCGAATGTAGGCGAGCCGGAGCGCAGCGACATGGAGGAGAGGAAATTGCCGAAAATCACCGGCGCACCCCTGCGCTCCAATTGGGTGAGCGCACAGCCGGCCAGCGTTTCGGCAAAGGACTGGGCAATGGCACCGGCATTGGTGACCGGCCCCATGGCACCGCCCAGAATGAAGGGTACGATCACGGCGGCCTGATTGGCGCGGGCATAGGCGCGCAGGGATCTGGTCATGGTGCCGTCCCAGACCAGCGGGGAATTGACATTGACATTGCCGAGGATCACACAATTCCGGTCGACAAAATCCCGGCCAAACACGATGCGGGCCATGTCTATACTGTCTTCGGCGCGGTCTTCTGCCGTAATCGAGCCCATGAAGGCCCGGTCAGAATATTTGATATGGGAATAGACCATGTCGAGATGGCGTTTGTTGACCGGAACATCCACCGGCTCACAAATGGTTCCGCCCGAATGATGCAGCCAGGGCGAGGCATAAGCCAGCCTGATGAAATTCCGGAAGTCCCCCAGCGTTCCGTAGCGCCGTCCGCGATCCAGATCCATGACAAAGGGCGAGCCATAGGCGGGAGCAAAGACCACATTCCTGCCGCCGATTTCCACATTGCGGGCAGGATTGCGGGCATGCTGGGTAAACCGGGGCGGTGCCGAGGCCAGGATTTCGCGCAGCATGCCGGGCTCGAATGTCACCAAAAGGCCGTTGACCCTGGCACCGGCCCTTTTCCACAGGTCCAGACTGGCCGGATCATCGCGGAACTCGATACCAACCTCGGCCAAAATCCTGTCCGCTGTCGCTTCGATCCGGAGAAGATTTTCCTCACCCAGAATATCGTAGGTCGGGATATTGCGCAGGATATAGGGAATGCCCGCGATCCTGGCATTGTTGTCACGCCTGGGTTTGCGGCTCTTGCGCTGTTGTGTAACGGGCATTTCGGCAATGGTGTCCATGGCGCTCTCCAATCCTGCGAAAGGCTAGCGTGCAAACCGGCCCGTGTAACGCTGGTATTTTTTGAGACATGCTATAAGCTGTTCTTATGGATCATCTTCGTCGTCTCATGCCGTCTGCCTCCAGTCTCATCGTGTTTGAGGCTGCAGGCCGCCATGAGAATTTCACCCGTGCGGCCCGTGAGCTGGGGTTGAGCCAGGCTGCGGTTTCCTATGCCATTCGCGGTCTGGAAGACCAGCTTGGTGTGATGCTGTTTGAACGGGTGCACCGGGCGGTCAAACTGACGGAAAAGGGTGAACGTTTCCACGCGGATGTCTCCGCAGGCCTGACCCGCATCCAGAGATCGGCCGAGGATCTGCGCCAGAAAGGCCGTGAAGCCAAGGTGACACTGGCCGCCTCCACCGCCTTTGCCTCGATGTGGATGTTGCCAAGGCTGGCCCGCATGCGCGAGGATCTGCCAGACATTGACCTGCGGATCCAGACATCGGTGCGTGACCTTGATCTGGAAGAAGAACCGATTCCGCTCGGTATTCGCGGCGGCCATCCCGACCTCTGGCCGAAATATCATGCGCGCCTGCTGGCCCCGGAAGTGATCATGCCGGTGGCAAGCCCGGTTTACCTGCAAAAGCACGGAATACCGGAAAAGCCGGAGGATCTGGTGAAACACCGGCTGATCCATCTTGAAGAGCCGGTGCGTCTGGCCTGCGACTGGCCGGAATGGTTTGCCAGCGTGCCAGTTGCCTACACGCCTGTTGCGCGCGGACTTGCCATCAATGATTATGTTCTGGTGATCCAGGCTGTTCTGGCGGGTGAAGGCATTGCACTCGGCTGGAAGCACCTGACGGAACGTTCGGTTTCCTCCGGCCTGCTGGTGCCCGTTGGTGGCCATGCGCTCACAACAGGAGAGGCCTTTTATGTCGTCTGGCCGCGATCGCGCGAGCTGAATGCGCAGGCTGTGCGGGTGCGTGACTGGCTACTGGAGCGGAGTTCCATCTGAAATACAGCTACACCTTTTTTTCACTTATTTTCTGCTTTGAAATTCCGGCTGCAATGCTGTGGCATGCGTGGTGTTGCTGATACCGGTTCAGCCCTGGTGCGCGATACCGGAACGATATTTATGCTCGATATAAATCTGGGTTGCGCCGGCATCAGCGGGACGACCATAGAAGTATCCCTGCCCCAGGCCACATCCGAGATGCTTGAGTTTGAGAGCATCGGCAAAATCTTCGATCCCCTCGGCCACCACCTCAAGCCTGAGACCCTTGCACATGGAAACAATGGCCTTGATAATATGTTCCATACGGCTGTCTGTGCCCAGACGGGACACAAAGGACATGTCGATCTTGACCTTGTCAAACTGGAATTCTGTCAGACGGCAAAGACTGGATTGCCCTGTTCCAAAATCATCGAGTGCAATCTGAATTCCCACCGCACGCAGATCGGTTATGACTTTCTGGGCAATCACAGGATCGTGCATCACAGCCGTTTCGGTAATTTCCAGAACAAGCCGTCCGGGATCCAGACCAATCTGATTGATAATGGCAAAGACATTGACGGATGTGGACACATCAATCAGCTGGGCTGATGAAAGGTTGAACGAGAGATACAATTCCGGCGGCCAGGCAAGGGCAGCCGCGGCTGCCTTGCGCAACAGGATTTCCGTCAGCTTGTCGATAAACCCCCGCTCTTCGGCAAGCGGAATAAAATCGCCCGGCGATACAAAGCCGAGAACCGGATCACGCCAGCGGGCGAGCGCCTCGAAACCGGCAACGCGGTCATCCTCCAGATTGACGATCGGCTGGAAATGCACTTCCAGTGCATCATTGGTGATGGCCAGCCGCAATGCCTGTTCCATTTTGGTGGCACGGTGCATTTCATCTGCGATTTCGCTGGAATAGACTGTGATCTTTCCGGTGCCGCGCCGCTTGGACCGGTACAGTGCTGTCTCTGCGTTCTTTTTGAGATCTTCAAACGTCGATCCCGCATAGGGATAGATCGAAAACCCGAACGAAGCCGAGAGACGGACAGTGCGGTCTCCGACATCATAGGGAGCAGACAGCATGTCGCGAAACAGGATACCGACCCGCTCAGCACTGCGCCGGTCAAACACGAGTGGCAAAATAAACGCAAATTCATCGTTGTCCTGACGTGTGACCGTTGCCCCTTCCGGCAACCCGGCTTTCAGGCGATAAGCAACCTGACACAGGATTTCGTCGCCAGCCATGGGACCAAACAGATCATTGATCGGGCGGAAACCATCAAGATTCAAAATACACAAGGTAAAGGGCGCAGGATCATCAGCCCTGTCGGCGACAAGCCGGGTAATCCGTTCTTTCAGTCTCTGACAATTCCCGAGACCCGTCAACGGGTCCGTAAAGGGCATAGCGTTGCCGTCTTGTGTATTTACAGCCAGCAAATTCCGATCCATTGAATGCATGAAAGTTCCGTTGCCAAGTGTTACCGGTTGCAAGAATGCCCTGAAAGAATTAACAAAGACAGATATATCAGTGAAAAATCACACCGCGACACTCTTGATTGGAGAGATTTATGGCCTGTTGGTCGATTTTTATAACAATCAGCAAGTTTAACTCTACTTTTTTATAATAGTCGAATGTTCTTATTTTCATATATTATAATTTGGCGCGTAATATTTTCTTTTCTGAACGATCTCACTTCTTCAAGGCCGGTCAACAGCCTGTAGCGGTTCTTGCGGGAGAATTCCGGCCACAGGAACCTGTCCATCCCGGCAGGGTTCAGGCTGCCGTCATTGCGCGGGTGGTGAGGCATGTTGCCTGTGCGGGCAGTGCAGGATGCTGGACAGAGGCCAAAACCGCATCGAGTTCGGATAATGTTTCCGTCATCATCTGAAAGCTTTTCCAGGAAAAAATCCTGACATTTTTCAGTGCCGGCAGAGAGCGGACAGTTTCGGCGTTCACGGCATCCACAACAACAAGATCAATCTCCAGACCAGCCGAACGTGCGCCTTCAACGATATCTGCGAGATCGACTATATCGGTCGCCGCCAATGCATCATGGCCTTTTATGGCAAAGTGACGGAGGCATTCCCCAGTGGCGACAGGATCATTTGACAAAACCAGAATGTGGCTGCGGGCTGCAGCCATAGCGGACACCTGCCCTGACGCCCCGGCAACAGTACCCTGATTGTCGAGGCGCGGGGAACGCGGTTGCCGGGAGCTGGCGGCAGTCTGTCCGGGGACGACGGTTGCTGCCATGACACCGGCCATGAACGTTTCAATATCGTCCATCACCGTGACCAGCATATATTGGCCGGGATTGCCGATACGGCGTTTGCGGATGATCATCTGCCGGCTGGTTCCATCCGGTGCACAAACAAGCTCCGGGCGCTCGCAAGGCTCACCGGTTTCCAGAACGCGCCGATCCTCGCTTTCGGTTCGTTCCGCATTTTCATGGTCCAGAAGATCCCATGCAGACTGACCCAGCACGGTTCCGTGCGTTATCTGAAACAGGGAACAAAAAGCCTGATTAACAGCGACATAGTGCAGGTTCCGGTTTTTGACAAACAGCGGTGCTGCCAGCGTATCCAATATTTCTTCTGTGACCTTGACGCGCTCTGTATCTGAACGCCACTTCTGCTCCTGGGCCGTTGCAGCGGAAACATCCTGAATGATCATGACACCGGATCCGTCGGGGCTGGTCCTGGTATATTGGCGTATCCAGATGTTGCTGGCCAGTTTTTCCCGGGACTCATGCCATTCGCGGGCGTGAACTGTCAGTCTTTCCGCAATCCATTCCGGTTTGCTGGCGATCTTGCGGCTTCTCCCGTCAATTGTCGATGTACGAATACCACTGTCGTGAACAGCCGAGAGAAAATCTGACAGATGTCTTCCGGGCGTGATGGCTTGCTGGGAAATCGTGTAGAAACGGAGCAACTGGCGGCTGGAATAAATAATGATGTTGTTTTTGTCATAGGCCAGCAAGCCGAGGCCAAGCACAGAACAGGTCGCGTTCAGCAACCGTGCCTGTGCCTGCATGTTGACCGGCGCAATATCGCTCATCACGACCCCTTGTTCAGTGCCTGTTGGCCGAACCGTATTTCATTAACAATTCTGATCGTATATCCTTAAGGCTAATATGTGATGGTAAAAATGCTGTTAAGAATTATGGCTGAAATGTTACTTTCCGTGCGTGATGCACAGCGCCAGACAATTGCCAGGCCCGTGCCGCCTCCACCTCGCGGCTGCTGATTTTTGTGCGCCGGTCTTTCCTTCCTTTCGCGAATCCGCGAAAGTAGCGCATGATTATCAAGCACCTTTCAGAAACACTGATCAACCAGATTGCCGCCGGCGAAGTCATTGAACGACCCGCGAGTGCGGCCAAGGAACTGATCGAAAATGCCATCGACGCCGGCGCGACCCGCATCGAGATTGTGACGGCAGGCGGCGGCAAGTCCCTGCTGCGGGTCAGCGACAATGGCTGCGGCATGGAGGCTGGTGATCTTGCGCTGGCCGTGCGCCGCCACTGCACCTCAAAACTGTCAAATGGACTGGATGATATCCATACACTCGGATTTCGCGGAGAGGCCCTGCCCTCGATCGGCTCTGTTGCCCGGCTGACCATTGCCTCACGAACTGCCGGCAGTTCGCAAGGCTCGGAAATATCGGTGACAGGCGGCAAGGCGGGAGAGATTCGTCCGGCAGCGCTGAACCCCGGAACGATTGTGGAGGTTTGCGACCTGTTTTTTGCCACACCTGCCCGGCTGAAATTCATGAAGACGGAACGGGCCGAGGCTGGTGCCATCACGGACATGGTCAAGCGGATGGCGATTGCCTTTCCTGCCATCCGCTTTGTGCTGGCGGGAAGTGACCGCACGGCGCTGGAATTCCCGGCCACGGGCGATGATCACCTGGCCCGGATTGCCCAGGTGCTTGGCAAGGATTTCCGCGACAATGCCATTGCGCTGGAGGCGGAGCGCGAGGACGTGGCGCTGACCGGCTTTGCCGGGGTGCCAACCTTCAACCGCGGTAATTCCGGCCATCAATATGCGTTTGTGAACGGCAGGCCGGTGCAGGACAAGCTGATCCTGTCTGCCATTCGCGGTGCCTATGCCGAGACCGTGCCGGGCGGGCGCTATCCGGTGGCCGTCCTGTCGCTGCGGCTTGATCCGGCGCTGGTGGATGTCAATGTGCATCCGGCCAAGGCCGATGTGCGCTTTCGCGATCCCGGCCTTGTGCGCGGGCTGATTGTCGGTGCTATCCGCGAAGGGCTGGCACGCGAAGGCGACAGGGCCTCTACCACCGCTTCGTCCGGGCTGCGCTCCGCCTTCAGACCCGGCTATAACCCCGCCCCTTCTGCCAGCCGGACTGCTGCTTCCTCGCCTTACAGGCCCCTTGCCCCGGCCAGTCCTGATACAAAACCAATGCCGGGATTTTCCGAAAGCCAGCAAACACGATTCGACGCTTTTTCTGCGCCGTCCGCCCGCGCGGAGCCTGAGACTGCGGTCAGTGAGCCTGCAGCGGAACACCACCCGCTGGGGGCAGCGCGGGCGCAGATCCACGAGAATTACATCATTGCCCAGACCGGGCGCGGCATGGTGATTGTGGACCAGCATGCCGCCCATGAGCGACTGGTGTTTGAATCGCTGCGCACAGCCATGTCGGCAGGACGGGTCGCCTCACAGGTTTTGCTGATCCCGGATATTGTCGATCTTGCCGAGGAGGATTGTGACCGGTTGATGGAGCATGCCGACAATCTTCAGCAATTCGGGCTTGGTATTGAACGGTTCGGGCCTGGTGCCATTCTCGTTCGCGAAACACCGTCGGTGCTGGGAACCGTCAACGTGCAGGCGATGATCCGCGAACTGGCCGATGAAGCCGCTGCCTGGGACACCGCCAGCGGGCTTGAAAACCGTCTGCAATCGCTGGCGGCCACCATGGCCTGTCATGGGTCGGTGCGTTCGGGACGCAGGCTTCAGGCCGAGGAAATGAACGCGCTCTTGCGGCAGATGGAAGCCACACCCGGTTCCGGCCAGTGCAATCACGGTCGTCCGACCTATATTGAACTGAAGCTTGCCGATATCGAACGGCTGTTCGGGAGAAGCTGAAAAAACTGGAATTTATGCCTTTCAGGGCGTATGGCATGATGATGACCACAGACAGGAGACGCATTCCCATGAACCGTTTTGAAGGCCCCGGCAATCGTGAGGCCCGTATCCGGTATCTCGACGGAGATTACCAGATCCTATTGCCCGGCTCCTATGTTGCCTGCGCCATGACGGGAAAGCATATTCCCGTTGATGAACTGAAATACTGGAGTGTGGCCCGGCAGGAACCCTATGCCGACGCCCCTGCTTCTTTTGAAGCCGAAAAGCGGGCAGGCAACCTGCCGAACCAGCAGCGAAAATTATGATTTTTTCGGCTTGCGCCAGGACGCAACAACGTTTTTTGTGTGGGGCAGCGCTGCCAGTTTGCGCTCCCCCAGAGCATGATGTCTCTCAATGGAATCATTCTGCGACAAGGAATTTTTTACGAGGATCAAGGCTTTTGGCGAATGGACATACCAAGACGTATGGTCGAGACAAAAGCCGAAGATGATCGTGAAAATTCCTGTCGCCCGAAGGGTTGGCTGAAGCGGGGTAACTGTTGCGCCGGGTAGCTTGGCCGTATGCGTCCTGCTACGACACGCGCCACCCGACACACCATTTCCCGCCGCCTGAGCCAACAGAATGGGTTCCAGTGAGAGACATCATGCTCTAAAGGCGGCAAAAGCCCGGTCAATGATCAACGCAGGAATTGACGGACCGTCAAACTGCATCTCGACTTCAATGACCCGCGCCTTTTGCAACAGTTCGTCCGCGCGGCCATGCCCGCCCCTGAGCCGGAC
Source organism: Rhizobiaceae bacterium (assembly GCA_965247225.1). Taxonomy (GTDB): domain Bacteria; phylum Pseudomonadota; class Alphaproteobacteria; order Rhizobiales; family Rhizobiaceae; genus CBDFGT01. Next base: position 75,637 of record CBDFGT010000004.1, read on the forward strand.
ATGGTCCTTGGCGGTGGTAACAATCTGCAAGCCCTTTGCACTGGCCAGATCGATGAGATCGGAGATCTGGTCCTCGCTCAGGTGCTGATGATCGCCAAAGGAGGCTTTTTCCACAATCTCGGCACCGGTTTGTGCCACCGTGCGGTAGAATTTTTCCGGATCGGCAATGCCTGCAAAGGCCAGAACGCGCCTGCCCTGCAAATCTGCCACATCCCTGGCCACAACAGACGCCTCATAGACAGGTTTTCCGGCGCGGGCGAGCAGACGCACCAGCCTGTCGGCGGCCTTGCCCTTCCCGACTTTCAACAGTGCCGTGACATGTGGCAACTGGTGCTTGACCGGAACCCGCACCGGACCGGATGGCACCGAAAAGCCGTTGCCAAGTCCGCGCACCGTATCAAGAACCACAAGGGCAAAATCCGGATGCAGGCGGGCACTCTGGAAACCGTCATCCATGATGATCAGGTCAACCCCTTCGGCCACGAGCTTTCTGGCACCATCAACCCGGTTGCGCGAGATCACCGTCATGGCAACCTGCGCCAGCAGCAAGGGTTCGTCGCCGACATCCCTGGCGCGGTGATAGTCCGGGTTCACCACCGTCGTGCGGTCAACAGAGCCGCCGTAGCCGCGGCTGAGAATTCCGGGCTTTAAACCCTTGGCCATGGCAGCACGGGCAAGCGTTATGACCGTGGGGGTTTTGCCCGCTCCGCCTACAGTGAAATTGCCAACACAAATCACCGGGCAACCGGCCTGAAAACGTTCCCTGTCCTTCATGATCCGGGCGGCAACAGCACCATAGGCAAGCGAAAACGGCCACAGGGCCCAGGCCTGCCAGCCAGCACTTTTCCACCAGAAGGGCGGTGATTCAGAAACCATGTCACTCCCGATTTTTCATGCCTGAAAGCGGCGCGCTGCAAACGCAATACATGCGGTGCGACGCGGCAGACAGAACGACAGTTTGCATGAAAAAGCAAGGCGCATCGGGATCGCCGCTCAGAGAAGGGCTTCGATCTGCGTGATATCGCCGAGGACGTGATCTGCGGTCGTGCCAAGCGAATCCCTGGACCCGGTTCCGGTCAGAACACCGATGACAAGGCCGCAACCGGCGGAGCGGCCCATATGCATGTCGTGATTGTTGTCGCCCACCATGGCAATATTTTCAGGCATCAATCCCGCCGTCGCGCAAAAGGCCAGTGCCATGCCGGGCTCCGGCTTGCAGCCATGGCCGCTGTCATAGCCTGCAACAAAATCGACCAGATGGGCGAAGCCAAATCTTTCAGCCGTTGCCCGGATGGATTTTTCATTGTCGCTGGAGGCAATCCCGGTTTTGAGGCCAAGGGCTTTCAGGCGGGTGAAAAAGGCCAGAAGATCCGTTACGGGAACCGAATGGTCTGCGCCACGGGCAAAGGCACTGTCCATTTCGCGGATCAGCGTGTCGCGGTCCAGAGTGGCCCCTGCTGCGATCAGGCCATCGGCAATTTCCACGGTATTGCCGGCCGCCAGAAGGCTGTCCGGCATGACATGGCCGGAAACCGGGTCCATGCCGCAGGCTTTCAGCAGGTGATCCGCCAGGTCCGCATTGTTTTCTGCTGCCATCATCGCCACAGCACGATTGACCGGCAACCAGCTCCTTGCGTAATCGAGCAGGGTTCCATCCTTGTCAAACAGAATTCCGGAAATGGCCGGCATTGCTACTGGTCTCTCGTTATATTGTCCCTGTCGCGTCCGGGATGCAGGCGCGCTTTCATGGTCAGCGGATTTACATAGGGTTCCAGCCCCTTGAGCGTGGCACGCAGGGCACCGCGCATGTCATCCACCGTCTGGCGGCCGGCATCGATCATGGCCTTGCGGGCATCATCACTGTTGAGGAGATAATGCACGCCCTTGGCCAGCATCTCGACATCGCGCACCATACGGGCACTGCCATTCCTGGCCAGTTGCTGATAGCTGTCACGGAAATTCTGGACATTGCCACCCGAAAGCACGGCACAGCCGACAGAGGCAGGTTCCATCGGGTTCTGTCCACCTTCGGCAAAAAGGGACCGGCCAACAAAGGCCACCTCTGTCAGCCGCAGGTAGAGCCCCATTTCACCAATCGTATCCCCCAGAAACACGTCGGTCTGCGGCGTCAACGGATCCTTGCGGGTACGGCGGGCAACCGTCAATCCCTGGGCATTGAGCATGGCCTCAATGGCATCGCAACGTTCGGGATGGCGCGGTACGATGATGGTCAGAAGGCCGTTTGCCTCTTTCAGCGAACGATGCACCAGACCGGCTGCCTGTTCCTCGCCATCGAAGGTGGAAATGGCGGCCCATGTCTTGCGCTCACCCAGCTGGCCGGCATAGAGGGCCAGATCCGCCGCATTGTATGGCAGGCCGTCATTATCAACCTTGAGATTGCCCGAGACCAGCACCGGAAGGACACCCAGGGTCTTGAACCGGTCGCCATCTGTCCCGGACTGGGCGATAACCAGTGCCAGATTTTCAAACAGGGCATCAGCCAGACCGGACCAACGTTTCCAGCGGGCAAAGGAACGGTCCGACATGCGGGCATTGACCAGAATCTGCGGGATATGGCGGCGGCCGAGTTCCAGAATGGTCACAGGCCAGATTTCTGATTCGGCAATAATGGCCAGATCGGGCGTCCAGTGATCGAGAAAGCGGCTGATGGCCGGTTTCATGTCCAATGGCACATATTGGTGGATCACTGTCTCATCAAGCCGTTCTGCCGCAACTTTTGCGGAGGTCACGGTTCCCGTGGTCAAAAGCGCATGGATGCCGCGACGTCGCACCTCTTTGATCAGCGGAATGACGGCAATCGTTTCCCCGACGCTTGCGGCATGAAACCAGATCAGCGGGCCATCAGGCCGCAGATAGCCGGCATATCCGTACCGTTCCCGCTTGCGCGCCGGATCCTCCTTGCCGTTGGCCGTGCGCAAGGCAATGTAAGACCCGATGAACGGGTAGAGTGCTACCCCTGTCCAGCGATATGCCGTCAGTGCCAATCGTGCCAGATTGCTGCTCATATTGCGATGCTCATGGGATTACACATAGCCAATCGTGCTTCTGTCAGCTGGCCGGATCCAGCAGTTTGTGCATGTGAACGATAAAATATCGCATATGGGCATTGTCAACCGTTTCCTGCGCCTTGCCTTTCCAGGCCGCCAGGGCGGTGGCATAGTCAGGGAAGATACCGACAATATCAAGACCGGCAAGATCCTTGAACTGCATCGTACCCAGCGTCTTCAATTCACCCCCGAAAACAAGGTGGAGCAATTGTTTTGGTTCATTCATTTCCGTCATTTGGTCCCTCGCAACCTTTCCTGTCCAGCTCTTTCATGTCTGATATTTCAACAGCAAGGTCAATGCCCGAAGGCGATCCGGGTAGCTGCCAAAAGGTCTTCCTCCGCCTGCGCCGATGACGCACAGAGCACATCATGACGCACGGTTGGCCTGTTGTAGGACAGGGAAATACCATCGAGATCTGTCAGGCGGCCACCTGCCCGCTGCAAGATCAGGTCCGCTGCCGCCAGATCCCAGTCATGGGCGTTTTTCTGAACAATCGTGCCATCAATGCTGCCATCCGCAATCATGGCAATGCGATAGGCCAGCGACGGAACGTGGGCATGCCGCATGACACTGCTGCTGTAGGGCGCTTTCAGCCTGAAAAGGCTTTCTTCTGAAAGGGCCAGCCGTACCTTATGGCTTTCACCATCTGTTGCCACGGAAATGGGCGCACCGTTTTTCAGGGCCAGACCTGAAACATGGGCCTGGTATTCCTCTCTCAGGGCCGGAGCCACGAGAACGCCTGCAACCGGAAGTCCGTTATGGACAACGGCAATGGAAACACACCAGGTGTCCTTGCCATTGATAAAGGCCCGTGTGCCGTCAATGGGGTCGACGACGAACACGGTTGAGCGGGTCAGGCGGGTCTCGTCGTCCTCATTCTCTTCCGAAAGCCAGCCATAGTCCGGGCGGGCCTTTGACAGCATATCGCGGATCAGGCTGTTGGCGGCAATATCCGCCGCGCTGACCGGCGAGCGATCCCCGTTTTTCCACCACACTTCCGGCGACTGCCTAAAATAGTCCAGGGCCAGGGTGCCTGCCTTTCGGGCTGCCTCCAGTATCAGGGCAAGGTCATCCTGCCAGCGCATGTCGATCATGTCTGCTGCCGCGCTCATGGAGCCTTTTCCTGCATTTGGCCTGTTTTCACGTCACTCAAATCCCTGCCAGGGTCATATTCTCGATTGCCAGCGTGGGAGCAGCAACCGCATATTTACGGTCAATATCATTTGCAGGCGTCATGCGCAGGAACATTTCCGACATATTCGAGGCAATTGTGACCTCGGAGACCGGAAATGACAGTTCGCCATTCTCGATCCAGAAGCCCGACGCGCCCCGGCTATATTCACCGGTGACCATATTGACACCCTGCCCGATCAGGTCGGTCACGTAAAATCCGGTGCCGATATCCCTGACCAGTTGCTGCGGTGTCATCGTACCAGGTTCCAGAGCCAGATTGGTGGAGGAGGGCGACACAAGGTTGCCGGATCTTGCACCGCGACCATTGGTTTCCAGCCCCAGTTCACGGCCTGTTGATGTGGACAGGAACCAGTGGTGCAGAATACCGTCCTCAACCATCACCATGCGTTTGCCGGTGACCCCCTCTCCGTCAAAAGGTTGCGATGAGGCACCGCGCACGATCAGCGGATCATCGGTGATGGACAGGCCGGATTTCAGGATCTGCCGGCCCATCCTGTCGCGCAGGAAAGAGGTCTTGCGGGCCACGGACGCGCCGTTGATGGCACCGGCAATGTGGCCGACTATGCTGCGTGCCGCTCGCGGATCATAGACAACAGTGACACCCTTTGCCGTTGGCACCTGACGCGGATTGAGGCGGCGGACTGTCCGTTCTGCCGCACGTCTGCCAATCTCGTCAGCCGCGTCCAGATCGGCGTAGAAAAGGCGGCTGTCATGGTCGTAGTCGCGTTCCATTTTCGTGCCGTCCCCGGCAATAACACTGATGGACCGGCCAAAGCGCGAGCCCATATAGGAACCGGAAAAACCGTGCGACGTGGCCAGAACCAGACCGCCCATGCCCACAAAGGCCCCTGCCCCGATCGAATTGGTCACGCCCGGGACGGCCAGTGCCGCCTGTTCCATGGTCAGCGCTGCCGCGGTCAGGGCTTCGGTTGAAACATCCGTTGGATCATAAAGGTCAAGATCAGGAACGGTGCGGGCCAGACTGGCTTCATCGGCCAGACAAGCATAGGGATCTTCCGGCGAGACTTTTGCCATGGCCACCGCACGCCCGGCCAGAAGTTTCATGTCAAACCCCGGATTGGCCGAAACGCTGGCCACCCTGCTGCCGACAAAGACGCGCAGGGAGAACGTGTCGCTTTCGGCAGAGGCCGTATTTTCCACCTTTCCCAGACGCACAGAAACCGAGCGGGACGCAGAGCGCACCACCACGGCATCGGCTGCATCGGCACCGGCGGCCTTTGCAAGATCAATCAACTGGCTGGCACGGGACAGAAGTTGCGACGAATCGACAGGAGCTGACATGATTTGCCCTTTCTTTTGCACTGCATTTATTGTGCACTGCTGTATGCATCAAGGGCGGCGGCGCCGATTCTTGATATTCGCTGCCTGTTCGCGTGTTTTAGATGAAAGTGACCCGATGTCCGCTGGACCTGCGCTGTATATTGAACCCCTTGTGCTTCTTGCCGGTGCTGTTGTCGCTGCGCCCATTTTCAAAAAACTCGGCCTTGGTACCGTGCTGGGTTATCTGGCTGCGGGGATTCTCATTGGGCCGATTGCCAAGCTGATCACCGAAGCTGAAGAGATTCTGACCTTTTCGGAGCTCGGCGTGGTGCTGCTCCTGTTCATTGTCGGGCTGGAGCTGAAGCCATCGCGCCTGTGGCAGATGCGACGGGACATTTTCGGCCTTGGGGCCGTGCAGGTTGTCCTGTCCGGGCTGGCACTGATGGGGCTGGCCTATGGTTTTGGCCTGATGGACTGGAGGGCAGCCACCATTGCAGGGTTTGGTCTTGCACTCTCGTCCACGGCATTTGCCCTGCAAATCCTGGAGGAAAAGGGCGACATGAACAGCCAGTACGGCCAGAGGTCTTTCTCGCTGCTGCTGTTTCAGGATCTGGCCATTGTGCCGCTGCTGGCACTGATCCCGCTTCTGGGCCAGGGTGTGCATGAAGGTGAGGCAACTCCGTTTCTCGATCTGGGCATCGCCGCCGGAGCCATTGTCGGCATGCTGGCGATCGGGCGCTATGCGCTCAACCCGCTGTTCCAGATCATCGGGCGCACCGGCGCACGCGAGGCGATGATTGCTGCAGCCCTTTTTGTGGTGCTGGGATCGGCAACGCTGATGCAGGTGGCGGGCCTTTCCATGGCCATGGGTGCGTTTATCGCCGGTGTCATGCTGTCGGAATCTTCCTATCGCCATGAGCTGGAAGCCGATATCGAGCCATTTCGCGGAATTTTGCTGGGCCTGTTCTTCATGGCCGTCGGCCTGTCGCTGCAACTGGACGTGATTTTCGACAACTGGCTTTTGATCCTGATATCGGTACCGGTGATGATGCTGACAAAGGCGTTGCTGATCTATGCGATCTGCCGGGTGACAGGTTCCCCGCACAATGATGCCGTGCACATTTCCCTGTTGCTGCCGCAGGGCGGGGAATTCGGTTTTGTGCTGTTCAGCGCGGCGGCGGCGGCCAATGTGTTTGGTTCCTCGACTGCTTCCCTGCTGATTGCTGTTGTGACCCTGTCCATGGCGCTGACGCCGCTGGCCGCAGCCCTGTCACGCTATTTTATTGCGACCGAGGCCCCGGAAGAGCTGGAGGAGGATTTTGAAGGTGCCGGATCGGATGTGCTGATGATCGGGTTTTCGCGGTTCGGGCAGATCGTGGCACAGATTCTTCTGGCAGGAGGACGCGAAGTGACCATTCTGGATCATTCCGCGGACCGCATTCGCCAGGCAGCAAGGTTCGGTTTCCGGATCTATTTCGGTGATGGTACGCGCAAGGATGTGTTGCGAACCGCAGGGATAGAGCGGGCCAAGATTGTGGCCGTCTGCACCAACCACAAGGATATTACCGACAGGATTGTTGATCTGGTGAAAGCCGAATATCCGCACGCGCGGATCTATGCACGCTCCTATGACAGGGTGCACAGTCTTTCGCTGCGGGCGCGCGATGTGGACTATGAAATCCGCGAGACACTGGAATCCGGGCTGATGTTCGGACGCCGCACGCTTGAGGGGCTGGGCATGCTGGAAAGCGATGCCATTGCCATTGCCGACGATATCCGCCGGCGCGACGAGCAGCGGCTGGAAATGCAGGCTGTGGACGGGATTTCCGCCGGGCGGGAAATGATACACAATGCACCGGTGAAACCGGAACCGCTGATCAAGCCAAAACGGGTTGCAGGGGAGCAGCAGTTCGACGACACGGAAATGCCCCGCTGAAAATACCGGTATACAGCATCAAGCCTTGGCGCGGACAGCAAATTCAGCGTCGAGGGCGCGTTTGAGCCTGTCCTTGATGCCTGCTGATTCTTCCAAAATCTCCGGTGCCTTGAGGAAATCCATAACCTTGAAGCGATTGACCTGCGGGCGCAGGAATATCTCCGGCGGGTCCATTTTCAGCTTCATGGCAATGAGCGACTGCATCATCAGCTGACTGGCACCAAACAGGCTTTCGATGCGATTTGGCACGGGTTCTTCCTCGTCATAGGGGCCGCCGACCACGTCAACGCCGATGACAATGTCGGCCATGCCCTTGAGATGGTCAAAGGGCACCGGATTGAAAATGCCGCCGTCAATCATCAGGCGATTGTCGATCCGCACCGGCATGAACATGGCCGGAATGGCAGCCGACGCTGCCAGCGCCTGAATGAGATCGCCCTCGCCCAGAAGCACTTCGCAATGACCATAATAGTCTGTGGCCGTGACGCGCAGCGGTATGTGCAGGCCTGCGAAATCCTGCGGGATGATTTCCGGCAGGAAAACCTTGAGAATGCGCTCCAGATTGAACTGGCCCAGCCGGAAACCGCCGGACATGGCATCGCGGATACTGGACGGGCGCATGGACCAGATGCGTTTCATGACAGCAGCGCGGTTGCCTACGGTTTCCATTGTATAGGCGCGCAAATCATGGCCGGTCATGCCTGCGGCAAAGCCCGCCCCCACCAGAGCGCCGATGGACGAGCCGACAATGGCAACGGGCCTTATGCCCAGTTCATCCAGTGCTTCGATAACATTGATATGGGCAAGGCCACGCGCACCGCCGCCGCCCAGTGCCAGGGCAATTGTCGGCGCAGACGAGACCGGCGAGGCGGGTTCCGGAAGGTTTTGCACGTTCATGGCGCATACCGGTAAAAATGCACGGCGGTTTCACCAAAGGCCCGTTTTTCCAGAAAGGCAAAGCCTGCCTGCAACGCTGGCACCACGTCTGAACGTTCTTCCAGAACAGCAAGTGCGCCCGGCACCAGCCAGGAACCTGCAGCAGCCGAGGCCAGCGCCTTTTCACCCAGCCCCTTGCCATAGGGCGGATCGGCAAAGACCAGATGAAAGGGTTCCTGCGTTCCGGCCTGCCCCATATCGGTTGCATCGCGCCGAAAAACCTTTGCACGGCCATTCAGACCCAGTGTTTCAATATTGGTGCGCAGCAGGCCACGGCCCTCGACACCCATTTCGATGAACAGGGCCTGTTTGCAACCCCGTGACAGGGCCTCGATGCCGACAGCGCCAGTGCCTGCAAACATATCCAGCACACGGGTGCCGTCCAGTGCTTCCGGATAGGCGTGGCTCAAAATATTGAACAGGCTTTCGCGCACCCGGTCTGTTGTCGGGCGGATATCCTCTGTCCTGGGGGTGACCAATGGCCGCCCGCGAAATTCACCGCCGACGATCCGGACCACGTCCACCACCCTTCACGCCTGAAGGCTTGCCACCTGTTGGCCGGTCGCCCGATGGACGCTCTGACGACCGTTCGGACGGGGGCCTGCCGGAATAGGGTTTGCTGCCTGCCGGTTTGGCCGACCTTGATCCCGGGCCTGCACCATAGGGCCGGGCCGGACGCGGCTTGTCACTTGCGGGCGGGCGATCCCCAAAGCTCTTGCCCGCCGGACGGTCACCCCGCTCCTCGCGTGGCTTGCGGTCGCCAAAGGATTTGCCGCCGCCGCGCTTGCCGCCCTCCTCGTCCTTGCGCACGACGTCATTGGAGCGAATCCACTCGCCTTCCGTATCGCGCATGCGATTGGGCACCACGCGCGGGCCGGTATCCGGTTTGGCATAGGGACTTGTGGCTGCGGCCTTGCGATCGGGATCAAAGGCGCGTTTCGACTTGACAGGCTTGCCATCCTTCGTGCGGCCATAGCGCTTTGTAGCCGGAGCCCCTTCGGGGCGTTCCCGCCGCAAGGGCTGTTCTGCCGCTTCTGCGCCCTCGCCCCTCGGCTTCTTCTCTGCCACAGGCCGGGCACCCGGTGCCATCCAGACATTGGAGGTGCGCGATTTCAGTATCGGGCGCGGACGGTCTTCGGCATCACGCCCGAAAGCAGGCTTGTCTCCAAATTTGCGGTCACCGGACTTGCGGTCCTGCGGTTTTGTATCCAGACGTTTGGTATCCAGGCGGGCGAGAAGCTTTTCGCGCTTGTCGCCCGGCTTGTCAAAGCTGCGTCCGGAGGGTTCGCGCTTTGGTTTTTTCGACCAGTCACCCTGATCCTGAACCGCCTGATCCTCAACCGATGGCGAGAAGATCGGCGCATCGAAATCGGCTTTGGATTCCTCGATCAGGCGTGGACCAAGCTGGTCACGCAGCGTGCGGCCACGAATTTCCATAGCCTGGCGTTCCGGCAGTTCTCCCAGCTGGAAAGGACCATAGGAAATGCGGATCAGGCGGTTCACATCCAGACCGAGCGCACCCAGAACATTCTTGATTTCGCGGTTCTTGCCTTCGCGCAGACCCATGGTGATCCAGACATTGGAGCCCTGCTCGCGGTCGAGCGTGGCTTCAATGCCGCCGTAGAGAACGCCGTCAACGGCGATGCCCTCTTTCAGGGCGTCGAGACGTTCCTGTGTAATGCTGCCATGGGCGCGTACACGATAACGCCGCAGCCAGCCGGTGGCAGGCAGTTCCAGAACCCGGGCGAGGCCGCCGTCATTGGTCAGCAGCAACAGGCCCTCGGTATTGATATCAAGACGACCGACGGAAACCACACGCGGCAGATCTTCCGGCAGATTGTCAAACACCGTTGGACGGCCTTCCGGATCGGCATTGGTGGTCACCAGACCGGCAGGCTTGTGATAAAGCCACAGGCGTGTGCGTTCCAGACCACGGATTTCCTTGCCATCGACTTCAATCGTATCGGCAAAGGTTGCCAGAACCACGGGTGTTTCCAGCGTGACGCCGTTGACGCGCACGCGCCCTTCCATGATCATGCGTTCGCAATCGCGCCGCGAGGCCACACCTGCACGGGCCAGAAGCTTGGAAATGCGCTCCGGTGCCTGACCGCCGGTTTCAGCCTGTGCAGAAGGCTTGCGCGGGCTCACGCTTTTCGGGCGTTCACCTTTGGATGGTTCGACCTCAGCCTTTGGCCTGAAGGCGTTTTTGCCCTCCGGTGCCTTTGCTGCGGAATAGGGTTTCCTGTCGCGCACGGCGGGCTTGCGGCCATCGCTTCTGTCTTTGTCTTTGAATGTCATTTGTGTTTGCCTGTCGTTTTGCCGTGTCGTATCAGGTCACGGGGTCCGGGTTAAGAGGAATATTGCTGTGACTGACACAAATCGCACCATGGATCTGGCTTTATCGGCGGCCAGGAAGGCTTTTTCGTGCGGAGAGGTGCCGGTGGGTGCGGTTGTCGTGCTGGACGGACAGGTGATTGCCACGGCTTCCAACCGTACGCGCGAGCTGAACGACATTACCGCCCATGCGGAAATTCTGGCCATCAGGCAGGCAGCAAAGGTTGTTTCCAGCGAAAGGCTTACCGGTGCCGACCTTTATGTGACGCTGGAGCCCTGCACCATGTGCGCCGCAGCCATTTCCTTTGCCCGCATCCGCAGGCTCTATTATGGCGCGGAAGACCGCAAAGGCGGGGCTGTGGACAATGGCGTGCGGTTTTTTGCCCAGCCGACCTGCCACCATGCGCCGGAGGTTTATTCCGGCATTGGCGAAACGGAGGCCGCACAATTGCTGACGGCGTTTTTCAAGGAGCGGCGGTGATATACGGGTTAAAGGAAATCGTTACGGAAGTGATATACAGGCACCAATATCCGTTCTGGAAAAATCATTCCCCTTGAAAAGAAGCGGCACATCAAGGGTTTTCGCCAGCGCATAGGCCGCACAATCGGCCATATTGAGTTGAGCCGGTGATCCCGTTCCCTTGCCATAGCGTTGAAACGCGATCAGAGCCGCTTGCGCTTGCTTCTCATCAAACGGACGGATCGTTACCTCCAGCTCATTCTTCAGGAATATCCACATTTTTTCGAGTCCCGCCATACCGTGGCGACTAAACATGACGATGCCGGTTTCATGCACATTCATCGCAGACATAAAAATGTCATCCGCTTTTGCCAGGGCCAAAGCATAGACCGCAGCATCAAGTTCACGTTCAAAGATGGAAATCAATGCAGAACTGTCAACGACGATCACAGGGCATGTATATCGTCGATGATCTCCTGCGGGGAGCGGGCATCAAGAAGCGGCAGATCAGCGATTTCTCCACCGACATTCAAAAGTCTTTGTGCATCCCGTCGTGCTCCAGAGCGATCATCCCGCTTTCCGGGCAGGTCTGAAAATTTATTGGTCTCGATATATCTGGCCAGGATGGCAGCCTGGACTGCAAGGTCCACTTTTATGCCTTCAAGACTGGCGAGCTTTTTTGCGAGCTTTTCCGTTTCGTCCGACAGTATCAGCATTTGCTCTCCAATTCGACTTTCCTAAAACTGCCACCATTTCTTGCCGGTGCCAGCCTTTTCGGCTTCCT
>CBDFGT010000005.1:0-45719 GCA_965247225.1 Rhizobiaceae bacterium
GCCGGTGGCCGCCGGCGGCTGGTGGTTTCCCCAGGGCGCCTGGGTAGATCCTGCGGCCCTGTGTCGGACCCTGCTCGCCGCTGCGGGCCCGGCGCTCACGACCCGCTATAGCTGTGAGGTCAGCACCATCCGCCATGAGGATGGCTACTGGCATGCACTCGATGCAGATGGCCAGAAAATCGCCAGCGCCGAGCACCTGATCCTTGCCAACGCGCATGCGGCCAGCCAACTTCTGCCCGAGCTCGTGCTCACCCTGCGGCGCATCCGCGGCCAGCTCAGCTACCTGCCGCCGCAAGCGCTGGCGGGGCTGCAAACGGCGTTGTGCGGAGGCGGCTATGCGATACGCACGGCAAGCATGACCGTCGTCGGCGCCAGCTTTGTCGAAGTCGATGTCGACAGCACCCTGCGCCCTGCCGAGCATGCCGACAATCTGCGCAAGCTCGCCGCCCTGCTGCCCGATTTTGCCGTGCCCCCGGACTGCGCGAATCTGCCCGGCCGGGTCAGCTTCCGCACCGCCAGCCACGACCGCCTGCCGCTGGTCGGCCCCCTGCCGCACGCACGCTTCCGGGTTCAGCACTCGCTTGCCAACCTGCCGCGTCAGCAGGGCCTGCACGCCCTGCTCGGCTTCGGCGCCCGCGGCCTCACCTGGGCACCGCTAGCCGCCGAAGTGCTGGCCGCCACACTCACAAACGGCGTTATCCCGCTGGAGCAGCCTCTGCTGCGCGCGCTCGATCCGGCCCGCCATCATCTGCGGTGGTTGCGACGCAATATTTAAGACGTCATTTGGCAGCGGCCAGCGACCAAAAAGCAGGGTGTAACAATTCATTTTTCATGTCCGTCTGGCCTATCATTGGGGCGTTAAACCCCTATCTGTATTTAGGAGCCACAAATGAACACGCCCGCCGCCCCTAAAGCCGGCCTGCACCCGCTTATCTGGATTGCTGCCATTGCCGTCATCCTGTTCAGCCTGGTCGGCATCGCCGCCATGACCGGCCTGCTGCCCGGCACCAAGACGCCCGCAGCAACACCTGCGCCGCTGGCCGAAGCACCGGCGCCGCCGAAGCCGCACCCGCACCCGTCGTCGCGCCGGAGCCGCCCAAGCCCGCACCGGTGGTTGAAAAACCCGCCCCGGTCAAGCAAGCCGTCAAGCCGGCGGCCAAGCCCAAGGAAACGGCGAGCTATTCGAGCAAACCGCAAAGTGAAAGCAGCGGCACCAGCTACAGTTCCAAGCCGGCACCGCCGCCGCCCTGCCCCGACTGCGCAGTCGTCTCCAGCATTGAGCCGGTGGCCGTGGAAGGCGAAGGCAGCGGTCTCGGCGCTATTGCCGGCGGCGTACTCGGTGCCGTGATCGGCAACCAGATCGGTGGCGGCTCCGGCCGTGATGTCGCGCGTATCGCCGGCATCGCCGGCGGCGCCTATGCCGGCCACCAGATCGAGAAGTCGCAACGCGCCGGCACCGCCTACGACATCGTGGTGCGCTTCGTCGAAGACGGCAGCACCACACGCATCCGCGAGAATGCCGCACCGGTCTGGCAAGTCGGCGACAAGGTTCGCGTCGAAAACGGCAAGCTGGTACCGCGTTAAGCCGCCGTGATCGCATGAAAAACGGCCGTCCCGGACGGCCGTTTGCTTTTGGAGCCAGCCCACCTGGCTTAAAATCGCCCCATGGAATTCAAGAAGCCCAAATACAGCAAGCCTTATCCGGACTCACCCTGCGTCGCCGTCTGCTCCACCACCTTTGACGATGTCTGTCGCGGTTGCGGCCGCACGGTGACGGAAGTTGCCAACTGGGTCTTCCTGACGCAGGAGGAAAAGGACGTGATCTGGGAGCGCATCCTTAAAGATGGCTATCCACGCAGGAACAGCTAGGGTCAAAAACCTTCACCACGAAGACACAAAGCGCACGAAGAAAAGCATTTCAAAGACTTGGCCTTACTTTGTGTAACTTCGTGCTCTTCGTGGTGAAAGTCTTTAGCTGCCACGGTCTACCAGCGAATTTCCTGCCGTCCCTGTTTCTTCAGGAACTCATTCGCTCTTGAAAACGGCCGGCTACCGAAAAAGCCGCGATGGGCGGACAGCGGGCTGGGATGCACCGACTCGATCACACAGTGCTGCGGCCCAATCAGGGCACGTTTAGCCTGCGCATGCGCGCCCCAGAGGATAAAAACGCGCGGCAGGTCTGAAGCACCCAGCGCCTTGATGATGTGCTCGGTGACCGCATGCCAGCCGAACTTCTTGTGCGAACCCGCTTCTCCCTTCTTCACTGTCAGGCCGGTGTTCAGCAGCAGCACGCCCTGCGCCGCCCAAGGCGACAGATCGCCGCTCGCCAGTCGCGCACCAACGTCGCTCTCGAGTTCCTTGGCGATATTTTTCAGAGACGGCGGCGCGCGCATGCCGTCCGGCACCGAAAAAGACAAGCCATGGCCTGCGGCAATAGGCTGCCGTGACAGGCATCCTCGCCGTGATACGGGTCCTGCCCGAGGATCACGACAGAAACTTCGTCCGGCTTCATGGCCAGTGCACGGTAACGCAGCGCGCGCGGCGGATAGATGGTCTCGCTGGCCTCGACTGCGGCAACGCGCGCCTCGGCCTGCGCCACCTCGTCCTCCAAGCCTGCCCCACAGAAATTCAGCCAGTGGCGGGGAAAATCACTCATCGATATTTCTTTCCTGCAGGGCCGCGTGCACGCGTATCGCCGCATAGGCGTCATTGGCGGCATACAGCTGCTGCTGATCGTTCAGTTGCGGCAACGACCAGTTGGAGGTCGACAGACGCTTGGACTTGAGGAAGCGCTGGCCGAACAGGATGGCAATCGCACCCTTGGCGCCCACCGAGTTCTTGTAGCCCATGTGACGGAACACGCGGTCGAGGTCGATCAGGTTCTGCGGATGGATGGCGAACTTGTGTGCCAGCTGGCTCATGTCGTTGGAAAGCCCGAAACCGACCTTGGCAATGCTGGCGTCATGCAGCAGCTCGGCCACCGCCGCCTGCGCCGCCCGGAGTGCGCGTCTGGAACAGCCAGGCCCGATCAGGCGTGGCGAACTGCACCAGATGCGGCCCATCGGAAGTCTGGCCCTTGTGGAAGGTCGGTCGCGACTCGGTGTCGAAACCCAGGCAGGCTGATGACGCCTTGATCTCCGCCAGCGCAGCCGCCTCCTGCCCGGCGCCCACCAAATGGACCTGGGCCAGGATCAGCGAAGGAAAATAGCGGCATCGCGGCAATGGCCTCCTTGCCGGGCGCGTGCAATGGCGTATTCATGCGCCTACTTTGCCACAGGGTCCCGCCCAACCCTATCTGCGCGTATGACGGCCAGAAACTTGCCTCTTTCCGGTCATCGCCCAGGACGGGCAGCCGTACCAGCCCGTCGCGCCTGTCCAGCCCGTCGCAAACAGCCCCAAGCCGCCTGTGCTGTCAAGTCTTGCCAGGCCTGCCCCCCTCCGGTAGGGTGCGTGACTCACTGTTTCGGAACGTATATATGCTGCCGCCCATCGAACACCGCATTGCCGCCGACATCGGCGCCAAGCCCGTGCCCAGGTCATTGCCGCCGTCCAGCTGCTGGACGAAGGCGCCACCGTGCCCTTCATCTCCCGCTACCGCAAGGAAGTCACCGGCGGCCTCGACGACACGCAATTGCGCCTTCTGGAAGAACGCCTCGGCTATCTGCGCGAACTCGAAGAACGCCGCCTCGCCGTGATCGCCAGCGTCGAAGAACAGGGCAAGATGACGCCGGCCCTGCTGCTCGAATTCCAGGATGCCGAAACCAAGCAGCGCCTCGAAGACCTCTACCTGCCCTACAAGCAGAAGCGCCGCACCAAGGCGCAGATCGCCAAGGAGTCCGGCCTCGAACCGCTGGCCGACGCGCTGCTCAACGATCCGACCCTGAAGCCCGAGGACGAAGCCGCCAAGTACGTCGCCGCCGACCGTGCCGAGAATCCGGTCGCCGACGTCAAGGCCGCCCTCGACGGCGCGCGCCAGATCCTGATGGAACGCTTCGCCGAAGATGCCGAGCCTGCTCGGCAAGCTGCGCGAACAGCTGCAGGAAAACGGCATCCTCACCTCGGTCATGGCCGAGGGCAAGGAAACCGAAGGCGCCAAGTTCCGCGACTACTTCGCCTATTCCGAGAACATCTCCGAGATTCCCTCGCACCGCGCCCTCGCCCTGTTCCGCGGCCGCAATGAAGACATCCTGCGCCTGGCGCTGAAGATGCCGGAAGAGCTGCAAGATCCGCCGCTGTCCTCGCCCTGCGAGCGCCGCGTCGCCGCCCACTTCGGCATCAAGGACGAAGGTCGCCCCGCCGACCGCTGGCTGCTGGAAACCGCGCGCTGGGCGTGGATGATCAAGATCTCGCTGCACCTCGAACTCGAGCTGATGAACGCCCTGCGCGAACGCTCGGAAGAAGAAGCCATCCGCATCTTCGCGCGCAACCTCAAGGACCTGCTGCTCGCGGCCCCGGCCGGCCAGCGCGTGACCATG
This sequence comes from Rhizobiaceae bacterium, assembly GCA_965247225.1. Classification (GTDB taxonomy): domain Bacteria; phylum Pseudomonadota; class Alphaproteobacteria; order Rhizobiales; family Rhizobiaceae; genus CBDFGT01. The sequence continues at coordinate 4,476 of CBDFGT010000005.1, forward strand.
GGCCTCGATCCCGGCATCCGCACCGGCGTCAAAGTCGCGGTGGTGGACAGCACCGGCAAGGTGCTCGATACCGCCACCGTGTATCCGCACGAACCGCGCAACGACTGGCACGGCGCCCTGCACACGCTGGGCCTGCTCTGCGTCAAGCACAAGGTCAATCTGATCAGCATCGGCAACGGCACCGCCTCGCGCGAAACCGACAAGCTCGCCGCCGACCTGATCAAGGGCCTGCCCGAACTCAAGATGAACAAGATCGTGGTGTCGGAAGCCGGCGCTTCGGTGTACTCGGCGTCTGAACTCGCCGCACGCGAATTCCCCGACCTCGACGTATCCCTGCGCGGTGCCGTGTCGATTGCGCGCCGCCTGCAAGACCCGCTCGCCGAGCTGGTCAAGATCGAACCCAAGGCCATCGGCGTCGGCCAGTACCAGCACGATGTGTCGCAGACCAAGCTGGCGCGCTCGCTCGACGCCGTGGTCGAGGACTGCGTGAATGCCGTCGGCGTGGATGTGAACACCGCCAGCGTGCCGCTGCTGACGCGCGTCTCCGGCCTCAACAGCACGCTGGCCGCCAATATCGTCGTCCCACCGCGATGCCAACGGACGCTTCGCCAGCGCGCGAAGCGCTGAAGCAAGTGCCGCGCCTCGGCGACAAGACCTTCGAGCAGGCCGCCGGCTTCCTGCGCATCAGCGACGGCGACAATCCGCTCGACGCTTCGTCGGTGCACCCGGAAGCCTATCCGCTGGTCGAAAAAATCCTCGCCGACATCAAGAAGAGCGTGAAGGAAGTGATCGGCGACAGCAGCACCGTGCGCGCACCTCAAGGCCGACAAATACACCGACGAGAAATTCGGCCTGCCCACCGTGCAGGACATTCTCAAGGAACTCGAAAAACCCGGCCGCGACCCGCGCCCCGAGTTCAAGAGCGCCACCTTCAAGGACGGCGTCGAGGACCTCAAGGATCTGCTGCCCGGCATGCAGCTCGAAGGCGTGGTCACCAACGTCGCCGCCTTCGGCGCCTTCGTCGACATCGGCGTGCACCAGGACGGCCTGGTCCACGTCTCGGCCCTGTCCAACAAGTTCGTCAAAGACCCGCACGAAGTCGTCAAGGCCGGCGATGTGGTCAAGGTCAAGGTGCTGGAAGTCGACATCCCGCGCAAGCGCATCGCCCTGACCATGCGTCTGACCGATGAGGTCAGCACCAAGCGCCCAGACAGGCAATGGCGGCCAACGCAACGACCGCAGCGCCTCGCCCCGTGACGTGCAACGCCACAGCAACAACCGCCATGCCGCGCACCGCAACAGGAAAGTGCCATGGCCTCGGCGTTTGCCAAGCTGAAGCGCTAAAGCTTTCACGCTTCAACACAAAGGGCTCCCTTGCGGAGCCCTTTTTATTTTTCCCTGTCGTACTATCGGCACCAAACAGTCTGATAGCCAAGCTGTTATACAGCGCGAGGAGAGCGAAAGTGATCGACAAAAAGACTGAAGTACAAACCCTGCAACATTCGGTACCGCGTTTGGCTAGCTTATCGGCTCGCCCAAGAGCGGCCTTGTTCGGCGGCTGGCTGCTCTTGCTGTACCTGCTCCCGTTTCTTTATGCTCCTTTTGGGTACGCCAGTGAACTAAAGGGCACTACTCAAAAGAGTGCCCAATACCACCTCGAGAATAGCACCCGCGCACCTGCTACAGGAGCGTGTCGAAAGGGTTGGGAATTGGGGCCGTGGGTCAAGGGCATCAAGGAACGAAAAGAGATGGCAAGCATCTCAGAAGAGCTGGATGCGAGATATCAAGGCGTGGTGAACTACTTGAGCAGCATTCCGATAACAACAACGGAAGCTGAATTTTCCAAGAACATTCCATTCGCAATGAGCAAGTCGGGTGATACCAAATCTCCCTACCTCTATTGGGATGCCTCTGCGCCAGGAGAACCCAGTTTTGAAGTAAACGTCCTCTACCAGAATGGCTGCATTTTGTCCGTATTCTTGAATATCAATCGCCGCGAGGGAGCTACAGAGCCACCGATGATCGTATATTCGCGGAGCCGCCGTTCGAAGGCGGCGGACACTCTTTAAGAAGAAAGAACTAAAGAGGACAGCTTAGATTTAAAACAATCTCACGAATGCATAACGAGCAATCGAATAACCCCCTACACGGCATCACCCTAGAGCGCATCGTTACAGAGCTAGTTGATCACTACGGCTGGGACGCTCTCGCCCGCAAGATCAATATCAACTGCTTCAAGAGCGATCCTTCCGTCAAGTCCAGCCTCAAGTTCCTGCGCAGGACACCCTGGGCGAGGGAGCAGGTCGAGCAGCTTTATCTCTCGACCTTCACATAAACTTTCTGCGGGCTGCCTGCGGAAGGCCGGCCTGATGTTTAAACGCCCTAGGCCGCGCTGTTCTTGTCGTCCGGCACCAGCAGGATCTCGCTGGCCGGTACCGGGCGGCTCAGCAGATAGCCCTGCAGTGCGTCGCAACCCAGATCGGTGAGGAAGCTTTGCTGCTCCTTGGTCTCTACGCCCTCGGCGACGATGCGTAAGCCCAGGGTCTGGCCCAGGGCGATGATGGACGAGACGATGGCTGCGTCTTCGTTGCCTTGCTCCAGCGACTGGATAAAGCCCTTGTCTATCTTGAGCTCGGAGGCCGGCAGGCGCTTCAGATACAGCAGGCTGGAATAGCCGGTACCGAAATCGTCGATGGCGATATCCACGCCCATCTCGTCTAGTCTTTCGAGGATGGCCAGGCTTACGTCGGCATTGCGCATGGCCGTGGTCTCGGTCACTTCCAGGGTCAGGCAGCTGGGCGGTAGCTGGTTTCTCTCCAGCGTATTACGCACGACATTGAGTAGATTCGGATGCCCGAACTGCACTGGCGAGAGATTGACCGCCACGCGCCAGTCGGTATGCCCTTGTTCATACCACTCGCGCATCTGACGACAGGCCTCATTGAGCACCCATTCGCCGATGGGAACAATGAGGCCGGTTTTCTCGGCATAGTTGATGAATCGATCCGGCATGATGAGGCCGCGCGTGGGATGTTGCCAGCGCAGCAAGGCCTCGACGCCGGTAATGGGCCCGGCCGGCGCGACATACTTGGTCTGGTAGTGGAGCACGAATTCCTTGTGGTCCAGCGCCACCTGCAGGTCCTGCATCAGTTCCAGCTGCTCATGCGCATTGGCGTTCATCGACGCCTCGAAAAAGCAGTAGGCGTTGCGGCCCGAGCGCTTGGCGTGGTACATCGCCGCATCCGCATTGGTCATCAGCGATTTGGCGTTCTCGCCGTCGTTGGGATAGATGGCGATACCCACGCTGGCGGATACACGCAACTCATGCGGGCCGACAATATAGGGATGGCTGATCACATGCACCAGCTTGTTGGCTACGCTGGCGGCGCCCTCGGGATCGGTCTGTTCAAGCAGCAGAACGAACTCATCCCCGCCGAGGCGGGCGACCGTATCCTGCACACGCAAAAGCTCGCGCAGGCGTGCTGCCACATCAATCAGCAAACGGTCGCCGACGTTATGGCCGTAGGCGTCGTTGATGCCCTTGAAGCCATCGAGGTCCATGAACATCAGCGCAAATACGGTCGATTCCCGTTTTGCCAGGCTGAGCGCATGGTTAAGCCGGTCTTCCAGCAGGATACGATTGGGCAGCTTGGTCAAGCTGTCTTGCAGGGCCAGTTCGCTGAGCTCGCGATTGGCCTCGGCCAGCGAACTCGCCAGCACCGAGGTGCGCGCTTCCATACGTGCATCGAGAACCGAGGTAATCAGCGCGATCGCCAGAATGGCGAGGGTCATCACGACGATGAGCAAGGCCAGCCAGTGCGTGTTCATGTCGCCGCTAGCGGCACGGCAGATGCTGTTGCTTGGGAAGTTCGCCGCCGCCATGCCGGTGTAATTGCCCCGACAACGCGCTTTTCCGATTTCGACGAGGTGATCGACCGCGCCAACAGCCTGCCCTACGGGCTGGCTTCTTTTGTTTTTACGCGCAATCTCGCGCTTGCCCAAAAAACAGAAATGGCACTGGAAGCTGGTATGGTTGGCGTCAATCACATGATGGTCTCAACACCCGAAACGCCGTTCGGAGGTGTCAACGAATCAGGATACGGTTTCCGAAAGCGGCATTGAGGGGCTTGACGCTTACCTGCGCACGAAGTTTGTGACGGAGGCGTGATTATTGGAAACGAAGGACACTGTATGTTGATTTCCACGTGGAAAATGCCCTTGGGGAAGGGCGGATAAAAAACCTGGACTGGTTTTTCTGCCGTAAAGCCTGCTGATTTTGTAGAAAGCAATAATCCGAAGCGGAAAATAATTTCTGCCCCAACGCTATTTCTTGCCCTCCCGTGCCCAGGGCGGTGGCTGACGATTTTCGATCCATGGTGGGAGCTGAAGCGGCTTCGGTGCGATGGGTAATCTCCTCATTTTTTTGCGGGGATAAGAATGGAATTCACGCTGCCAACGAGATGCAGAACGCGCACAGGTTTATTTCTGCCCGAAGGTCACTTTCAATCGGGAGACGTGTATTTTCACATATCTTGATATTTTTTGTATTTTATCAAACAAAAATCATATAGATAATTTTATGGTGCCGCTTAGGTGACTCGAACACCTGACCCCGTCATTACGAATGACGTGCTCTACCGACTGAGCTAAAGCGGCCCTTTCTACAGCGTTTCTGCTCAACGCATGATGTCGTGCTGATACAGTCAATTGCGCAGGGTTTCAAGCGGTGACTTTAAGCCCCTGTCAAAATTTCCGGCGCAAAACGGCCGGGCACATGGCCGGACAAGCCCTCAGCCGGAGGCCAGCCGTTGCCGTGCTGCCAGATATTCCTGCTCCAGCCTGTCCACCAGGCCTGAAACAGGCTGTATGGACGTGATGGCGCCCACGCCCTGGCCAGCACCCCAGATTTTCTTTCCATGCCTTCGGGCCGCTTGTCGCCTTGTCAAAAATCCATTTTTCGAGGCGTCTGCCGCAGGCAGGTTGGCAGGGTCCCATGCCCGCAGCCACAACAGACCCTTTCAGGTAATTGCCGTGAATACCGGTGAAAAAAATTCGAATACACAATGTCATCTGCACCACTGTCGACAATCATCTGCTTGTAGGCGTCCACGGCACGGGCCTCGTCTGTAGCAATGAACGGTGTGCCGATATAGGCCATGTCGGCCCCCATGGCCTGGGCTGCCAGTATCGCGCCACCTGTGGCAATCGCGCCGGACAAAAGCAGCGGCCCGTCAAACCAGGCGCGGATTTCCTGTACCAGTGCGAAAAGGCGACAGGCGTCCCCGCATGCCCCCCGGCCCCGGCTGCAACTGCAATCAGTCCGTCAGCGCCCTTGCGGATCGCGGAATTGGCATGGCGGTTGTTGATAACGTCATGCAGCACAATGCCACCATAGGAAATGGATGGCAGAATTGACCTCCGGCACCGCTCCGAGCGAGGAAATGACAATTGGCACCTTGTATCTCACACACATCATCAGGTTCATGTTCCAGCCGCTTGTTCGACATGTGCACGATCTGGTTCACAGCGAAGGGAGCGGCCGGGCGATCCGGGTTTTTTGCTGTTGTAGCTGGCCAGCGTCTCGGTCATCTCGGCCAGCCATTCGTCAAGCTGGGCCTCGGGACGGGCGTTTCAGTGCCGGAAAAGAGCCGACAATACCTGCCATGCACTGCGCCAGAACCAGCTTTGGATGTGAAATGATAAACAGGGGGGCTGCCACAACGGGCAGGCGCAATGTGTCCTTTCAAAATAGCCGGAACAGTCCATCGTGCATCTCCCAAAGCATTGACGTTTTTCGTAAACGTCAATATCGTAAACGTCAATAACAGAGATGCCGCAGGTTAAAAAGATGGATGGATGAAATTTTTGCTGTGATGGAAAGAGCGGACCAGTTTTCTTGGGATGAAAAAGCTGGCAGGGGATGATGACTTGCCTATTGCAGCGCAACTGGTTACCCAAAGGTCAGCGGGTTACAGGTTTTGGGACCGGTTCCCGGAGTGCCGGTTGCCGGAGCGCAAAAACGGAGACCAAAAACGTGAGCGTATTGGAAACAGCCATCAGAAATGCATTGGAACGGCCAGACCGTTCCGATCCGGATTTGCGCGCCCGCGTCTACCAGTCAGCCCGGCATGCGCTTGAAAACGGCATGAAAAAGCAGGGCGTTACGGATATTGATATCATCGTGGAGCAGCGCCAGCGTCTGGAAGCGTTGATACAGGCCATCGAAGCCGAGGAGCGGATAAAGGCAGCAGCGCCGCCCCCTTCGCCTCTGCCAATGGAGCAGCCGGCACCAAGGATTGATGCACCGAAAACCCGGTCCGCAACACCGGAGCTTGGGCCGCAACGTCACGAGCCCGAATTTTTTGCGCAACCGCACCGGGTTGAACCGGAGGCTGCAGAAGACGTGTGGTCGGTTGTGCCGGAACGTCAGGGGCAGATACCAAAGACCGAAAGCCGGGTTTCCGGAGCGTCCGTCTCACGCATACCACGAACCATCGCTGGATGATCATCCTGTCGAGCCGGTCCGTGATTGCCGTGCACGAGCATTCGGCTGTTTTTTTTTCAAACCCGAACGGCCCTCCGTTACGGACGGAAAACACCAATTCTGGTGTCAGACAGGCGTGCACCGCGTAAACGCCGCAGAAGCTCCTGGTTTGTGCGTATTTTTTGTCCTGAGCCTGCTCGTTGCTTTTTGCAGCCATCGGGTATACCTGGGTACAGGATATCGGCCTGTTTCTCACCGATGCCCAGCGTGGACACAAGTGTTGCCAATCCGCAGCCAAAGGTTGAAGGTGGCAATTTTTCCGGAAAATCCGATTGCAACTGTCGACAGGGAAAAACAGCTTTACGGACGACTGGAAAGAAGTCTTCTCCGGCTCGGCGGCTGGCGATATTGAAACCAGCAGTGCCTCACGGGTTGAGAGTGCGGCTGTCGGCGGCGGAACTGCGGCGCTGATCACATCGTCAGCCGCCGACAGCACCGGAAATGTTCGTATTCCGGTACCCGCTTCCTTGTTGCAGGTCATGTCCGGCAAAGTGTCAACCATAGCTGTCAGCATGTCGACAGAAGGCAGTGCGCCAACCCAGGCTATTGTAGAGTGCGAGTTTGATACCTTGGGCAGTTGCGAGCGCCACCGCTTCAATATCGTCTCCGGGCGGGCCGATTATCTGTTCAAGGTCAGCTTCTCCGGCACGCTGGCACCCGGCAGCAATGGCTATCTGGTCATCAACAGCGATATTTCAGGCAAAGGCCTGCCGGTATACCTGCACTCTGTACGGATATTGCCGGGTGAATAATCATCCTGCGCCAGCTTTGCCTGCCGCCTGCCGCATGTCGCGCAAAACTGTGCAACGGTTTTGCGAAAAACGGCATGCATAAACAAGAGATAAAGCGCATCGCCTGAATCCGGATCAACGCGATTGCGCTTTAATTCAGAAAATTTGGTCCAGCGCCAATGATCTTGTCATCAATCTCTCCAATGACATCCTTGTCCTTGCCTGTATAATCCAGAGACTTGAGGATATGCCGGATCAGGTTGATCCGTCCGCGCCGCTTGTCATTGAAATGCACGACCATCCACGGGGCATCGTCCGTATGGGTTTTCCTTCAGCATTTTTCGTGCGCTTTTCTGTATAATCATCCCATTTGTTGATAGCCGCAATATCCATGGGCGAGAGCTTCCACACACGTAACGGATCATGTCGGCGGTCATGAAACCTCTTGAGCTGCATTTCCCGGCCGATATTCAGCCAGAATTTGAAAAAAACAGATCCCGTCATCGACGATCATGCGCTCAAATCGCGGAACTTGTTTGAGAAAATGCTCATACTGTTCAGGGGTACAGAAATCCCATAACCGGCTCCACACCGGCGCGGTTATACCAGGAGCGGTCGAACAGCACGAATTCGCCGGATGTCGGGAAGTTTTCAACATAGCGCTGGAAATACCATTGCCCGGCCTCCGTTTTCCGTTGGCTTCGTCAGGGCCACAATACGCGATGTGCGAGGATTCATATAGGCATTGATGGCTGAAATGGACCCGCCCTTGCCTGCAGCGTCGCGACCTTCAAAAATGGTAATGACCCGTTTTCCTGGTGGCCTGCAGCCAGAATTGCACTTTGACCAGCTCTATTTGCAGCTTTTCAAGTGTCCTGAGATATTCTTCCTCATCCATTTTCTTTTTATACGGGTAATGTCCCCGATGCCAGTGCTGCATCATCAATCCACTTCGGCAGAACCGGATTGTCCACATCGAAGAACTGCTCTTTGCCGTCAATGGTCATTCCTGCTGTCCGGTTTTGCTGTTTCTGCTGGCATTTTTTCCTCGCTCAGGTTTGCATCCCTCACCATATTACGCATATTTGTGTGTTTGAATAGCGGCATGACGCTGGTCGCTTTGTACAATGCAGGGGGAAATCTGTCATAAAAGCAGTGTAGGTGTCATACTTTGTCGATCGTTTCGGAGTCCTGAGTCGTGGAAAAAGCCAACACAGTCTGGAAAAGCTGGCCCCGCAGGTTGCAGCGGGATATTCCTGTTGCGATTGCGCTGTCGCTTCTGGCCGTGCTTGCAGTCTTGTCCGGGCTTGATACTGTCACGGTTCTCATGGTGTGGGGCCTTGCCATTTATTTTGTCATTTCGAGAAAGCCTCCGGTTGAAATCAAGGAACCATCTATGGAGATAGATGTGATTCCGGACCGAAGGATAGATGAAATGGGCGCGGTCATGGCCGCACTGGATATGCCGGCCTATCTTCTGAACTCCGATGGCATTGTCATTTCCCAGAATCCTGCAGCCGTCCAGGCGTTTACCCGCATCCCCGACGGGGCCCACCTTTCCGCCCGGCTGCGGTCTCCGGGGCTGCTCGATATGGTGCGTGAAACATTGGTAACAGGTCAGCCGAGCCAGATTGAACATTCGGAACGGGTGCCCTCGGAGCATATCTATCAGGTACGTATTGCCCCCGTTATTGTGCCCCAATCCGGCGTGTCGTCCGAAAATGTTTATCTCCTGTCGTTCCGTGATATTTCCGAAACCCGCCGCATAGACCGCATGCGGTCTGATTTTGTTGCCAATGCAAGCCATGAGTTGCGCACCCCGCTTGCCTCCATGCGCGGATTCATCGAAACCCTGCAAGGCCCGGCCCGCAATGATCCCAAGGTACATGAGCGGTTTCTGGGCATCATGCTCGATCAGGTCACGCGCATGAGCCGTCTGGTAGACGATCTCCTGTCGCTGTCGCGTCTCGAACTCAAGGCCCGCATTGCACCGGAAGAAAAGGTCGAGCTTAATGTGCTTCTGGGCAGTGTGCAGGATTCCCTGGGCCCTCTGGCAAAAGATCTGGCGGTTGATATCCGGCTCCATCTTCCGGAGCATCCGGTTGTTGTTGTCGGTGATCGTGACGAGTTGATAGAGGTCTTTGAAAACCTGATTGAGAATGCCTGCAAATACGGTCAGGAAGGCAAAAAGGTAGATGTGCGTCTCACCAGCGATCCCGGCAAGCCGGTTGAAGTCGCCGTCACAGATTTCGGGCCGGGAATTCAGGAAGAACATCTTCCCCGCCTCACCGAGCGTTTTTACAGGGCCAATGTCGAGGCCAGCCGGTCCAAAAAAGGCACAGGTCTGGGCCTTGCCATCGTCAAGCACATTCTTACGCGCCATCGTGCGCGTCTGCTTGTGGTCTCCGAAATCGGCAAGGGCACAACATTCACGGTGCGTTTTTGACACATAAGTCCATTTTGCAAGATTCAAAAAATAAAAATAATTAAAAATCAATAAGATAAACTGTCATAATTGTTTCATCAAACTGCCATAAAAGCTGCAGTCATCGGCAGATAATAGTGACAAGCCGATCAACGGTAGATGTGATTGTCAAAAGCGGCAATCCAGATCAATTGCCTTAAATGGCCCATCTCGGGAGAATTCTGATGAAAGCTCTAAAAATTTCCGCAGCCCTTCTGCTGGCAACTGTTGCCTTTGCAGGTGTTGCTTCCGCTCGTGACCAGATCCAGGTTGCAGGTTCCTCCACTGTTCTTCCTTTCGCAAAGATCATTGCCGAATCCTTTGCTGAAACCTATCCTGACTTCAAGGCTCCGGTTATTGAATCCGGCGGCTCCGGTGCCGGCCTGAAAGAATTCTGCAAGGGCGTTGGCGAAGATTCCATCGACATCGCCAATTCTTCCCGCCAGATCAAGGATTCCGAACTGGAAACCTGCAAGGCAAATGGCGTAACTGACATTGAAGAAGTCAAGTTTGGCTACGACGGTATCGTATTTGCCGTTGACAAGTCTTTCGGCAATCTTGCCCTGACACCAAAGGATGTGTACCTGGCAATTGCTGCTGAAATCGTTGTGGATGGCAAACTTGTGGCCAACCCGAACAAGAAATGGAACCAGGTTAACCCTGCATTCCCGGATGTTGATATTGCCATGTTCATTCCTGGTGAAAAGCACGGCACACGCGAAGTGTTTGAAACAAAGGTTCTGGACATAGGCTGCGCAGAAGCTGGTGCAAAGGACGCGATCAAGGGCCTGATCACGGACGAAAAAGAAGCGGCCGCCAAGTGCATTGCCGTTCGCAAGGATGGTGTGGCGACAGATATCGACGGTGACTACACAGAAACACTGTCCCGTATTGATGCCAACAAGACAGCTATCGGCGTGTTCGGTCTGTCCTTCTACGAAAACAACGCTGACAAGCTCAATGTTGCCACTGTAAACGGTATTGTTCCGACGACTGAAACTGTTGCAAAGGGTGAATATCCGGTTTCACGCCCGCTGTTCTTCTATGTGAAGAAGGCGCACCTGGGTGTTATTCCCGGTCTGAAGGAATATGTGGAGTTCTTCGTTTCTGACGCACAGGTCGGCCCGGATTCAGCTGCAGTTGAATTCGGTCTTATCCCTGCACCGGCAGACGAGCTGAAGGCTACCCAGGAATCTGTTGCGGCTGCCAAGGGCATGTAATTCAGAAAGCCCGGCTTTCGCATGAAATATCGGCGCGTAAGCATGTTTTACGCGCCGATCCCTTGAAAGGGCAGCCTCATGGGCTGAGTAAACATTCCCCGGCCAGTTTTCAAATGGAACCGTCATGAGTAATTTGATCATATTTCTGGTGGTTGTCGCCATCGGGCTTGCAGCATTTTTTCTCGCGCGCGGCAAGGCACTGAAAATCGCAAGGGGCAATCTTTCCGCTCTTCATTCCCTGCCAGGCTATCACGGTTCCTATGCAGCCATTCTGGCAATGCTTCCGGCCTTTATTGTCATGGCTGTCTGGCTCAGTGCCAGCCCGGTATTGATTGAACACAGTGTTCGCGGCCAGTTTCCGCCTGAAGTGGCGTCAGGTTCGATCGCCCAGCAGGATCTGTCTTATGGCATGGTAAAATCCATTGCAGAAGGGCTGGATTTGATACCTGCGGAAGATGTGGTCGCCATCAGGGCGGGCACCAGGGATCTGCGGGAAACCATGGCTGCCTATGGTGTTCCGCTGGGGAGTGAGGGATCTGCAACCTATCTTCTCGATGCGGCACAAATCCTCAAATCTGAAAACAGTGCAAGCCAGCTCATGATGACTGTTCTTGTCATTGCTCTTGCGCTGGCTGGCGCAGCCTATGCGCTGTCTCGCATAGCAATCCTGTTTCGTGCCCGTAATCAGGTTGAAAAGGTTATGCTGGTTGGTCTCATCCTGTCTTCGACCATCGCCATTCTTACCACGTTCGGTATCGTCGCATCGATGTTGTCTGAGGCCATCCGCTTTTTCCAGGAGGTGCCGGCATCCAACTTTTTCTTCGGAACAGTCTGGGATCCGCGTTTCGCTGCAGCCGGTGATACATCATCGGGTGGCCAGTTTGGTCTGATCCCGCTTTTGGCCGGCACGATCTATATTGCTTTTGTTGCAATGCTGTTTGCGGTTCCGGTCGGTCTGTACTCCGCCATTTACATGGCAGAATATGCAGGTCCGAAATTGCGCTCGACGGTAAAGCCGCTTCTGGAAATTCTGGCTGGTATTCCAACCATCGTTTATGGCTTCTTTGCCCTGGTAACCGTTGGTCCGTTCCTGCGCGATTTCTCCACCCAGCTCTGGGGGTCTCTCACAGGTGATTTCACCAGCGTCATTCAGGCGCAGAGTGTCCTGACGGCCGGTCTGGTCATGAGTATTCGTCTGATCCCGTTCGTATCGTCGCTTTCGGATGATATTATCACAGCCGTGCCGCGTTCGCTGCGCGATGGGTCGCTGGGTCTGGGAGCAACACGCTCGGAAACGATCAAGCGGGTTATCCTTCCCGCAGCGCTTCCTGGAATCGTCGGAGCCTTGCTGCTGACAGCGTCACGGGCCATCGGCGAAACCATGATCGTCGTCATGGCCGCCGGTGTGGCTGCCAACATGCAGTTGAGCCCGTTCGAGCCGATGACCACTGTTACGGTCAAGATCGTCAATCAGCTGACAGGTGACCTTGAGTTCAACTCACCGCAAACGCTGGTCGCCTTTGCGCTGGGCATCACCCTGTTTTTCATTACCCTGGGCTTGAATGTTTATGCCCTTTACATTGTCCGCAAGTACCGGGAGCAATACGAATGAGCGAGATCACATCCCCGACCTTCGCCGGTGCAGTGGCACAGCCAAAGCGCGATATCGGCATCAAGCGCCGTTATGCAGCAGAAAAGCGGTTCCGCGCCTATGGCATGATCGCGATTTCACTGGGTCTGGCATTCCTTGCCCTGTTGATGTTCAGCATTTTCTCAAAAGGCTATACGGCGTTCTGGCAAACAACCATCACCATTCCGGTAGAGCTTTCGGAAAAGATCATTGATCCGTCCGGCAAGCGGGCGACAGATCCAAAAATTCTGATGCTGGCCAATTATCCGGTGCTGGTGCGCGATGCACTGGCAAAACACCTTGGCGTTGACCTCAACGACAGGGTTGCCTTGAGAGACGTCAAGGAACTGGTCTCCGATGATGTCAAGATCCAGTTGCGTGATATGATCGTTGCCGATCCGTCGCTGGTCGGCAAGACAGTAACAATCGATTTCCTGGCATCGGCCAACATGGACTCGGTTTACAAGGGCCAGGTTGACCTGGGTGTTGATGAGTCAGACCGCAAGATCTCTGACCGTCAGGTCGGGTGGATGAACCAGCTGAAGGCTGACGGGACGATGCATCTTGCCTTCAATTACGGACTGTTTACGTCCGGTGCTTCCAGTCGCGCCGAGGCTGCAGGTGTAGGTGCCGCCGCTGTTGGTTCTCTGTACATGATGCTGACGGTTCTGGCCCTTGCACTGCCGATCGGTGTTGCTGCATCGATTTATCTGGAAGAGTTTGCGCCCAAAAATCGCTGGACCGATCTGGTTGAGGTCAATATCAACAATCTCGCGGCCGTTCCGTCGATTGTCTATGGTCTGCTGGGCCTGTCGATCTTCATCAATTTCATGGGCTTGCCCCGGTCGGCATCGATTGTTGGCGGCCTGGTTCTGGCATTGATGACCCTGCCGACGATTATCATCGCAACACGTTCTGCCCTGAAGGCCGTTCCGCCATCCATCCGGTCTGCGGCGCTTGGCGTCGGAGCTTCCAAAATGCAGATGGTGTTTCACCATGTCCTGCCCCTTGCAGCCCCTGGTATTCTGACAGGAACGATCATCGGCCTTGCCAATGCCCTGGGAGAATCTGCGCCGCTTCTGCTCATCGGTATGGTGGCTTTCGTTGTGGATGTTCCCTCAACCCCGCTTGATCCTGCAACAGCCCTGCCTGTGCAGATTTACATGTGGGCAAATGAAGCTGAACGTGCCTTTGTGGAAAGAACCTCTGGCGCCATTATCATCCTGCTGGTTTTCCTTGTCTTGATGAATAGCGCTGCAATAGTCTTGCGTCGTCGCTTCGAGCGCCGCTGGTAGAAGGAGCGAACAATGAACATGATGTCTGAAGCAGCAGTTGAAAAAGCACTGGGTAAAACAATGAGTGAAGTTCCTCTGAAAATGGTCGGCAAGGACGTGTCCGTTTATTACGGCGAAAAGCGCGCTCTTTTTGATGTCAATTTGAATGTTCGCCGCAACACGGTAACCGCCCTGATCGGCCCTTCCGGTTGCGGTAAATCGACATTCCTGCGGTGCCTCAACCGTATGAATGACACGATTGACGGTTGCAAGGTTACCGGCAAGATCACGCTGGAAGACGGCGATATCTACGATCCGGCCATTGACGTGGTCGAGCTGCGTGCCCGTGTGGGCATGGTGTTCCAGAAACCAAATCCGTTCCCGAAATCCATCTATGAAAACATTGCCTATGGCCCGCGTATTCACGGCATTGCCCGTTCCAAGGCTGAAATGGATCACATTGTTGAAACCAGCCTCCAGAAGGCCGGTCTCTGGAATGAGGTCAAGGATCGCCAGCACGAGGCCGGAACCGGTCTTTCAGGAGGTCAGCAGCAGCGCCTGTGCATAGCACGTGCCATTGCTGTCAGCCCGGAAGTCATCCTGATGGATGAGCCATGCTCGGCGCTTGACCCGATTGCAACTGCAAAAGTGGAGGAGCTGATCCACGAATTGCGTGCAAACTACACAATCGTCATTGTAACCCATTCCATGCAGCAGGCTGCCCGCGTTTCACAGCGCACCGCCATGTTCCATCTGGGTTACCTTGTGGAAGAAAACGACACGGACAAGATGTTCACCAATCCGGATGAGCAGCGCACCCAGGATTACATCATGGGTCGTTTCGGCTGATCACCCGGTGCAAGCCCTGGTAAAAGCCAGGGCGCGCACCAAAGGAACATGTCCTGCATGAACAGGCGCTGAAAAGGCCCATCGGAGAAAGAATCATGAGCAGTTCTCACATTATGTCAGCTTACGACGATGAGCTGAAATATCTCGCCCGCAGGATTTCCGAAATGGGCGGCCTTGCCGAACAGATGGTAGCAGACAGCGTCCGCGCATTGGTCAATACCGATATTGCGCTGGCCCAGCGGGTGATTTCCGAAGATGTCATCATGGATGAAGCTGAGCGGGAAATCACCGACAAGGCCATTGTGGTCATTGCAAAACGTCAGCCGGTTGCTGCCGACCTGCGTGAAATCATGGGCGTTATCCGCATTGCCGCTGACCTGGAACGTGTAGGCGATCTTGGCAAGAACACGGCCAAGCGGGTGGTTGCCATTCAGGCAAATGGTGTGCCGCGCCAGCTCGCCCGTGGTCTGGAGCATCTGGCCGAACTGGCCCTTGTGCAGTTGAAGGAAGTGCTGGACGTTTTCACATCGCGTTCCGCTGACAAGGCCAATGCCATCCGCGACCGTGACGGTGAAATCGACGCCATGTATACCTCGCTTTTTCGCGAGCTTTTGACCTACATGATGGAAGACCCGCGCAATATCACGCCATGCACACATCTTCTCTTCTGCGCAAAGAATATCGAGCGCATCGGCGATCACGCCACAAACATAGCGGAAACCATTTATTATATGGCCACAGGCTCCCAGCCTGCCGGCGAGCGTCCAAAGGACGACAATACACCGTCCATGCGGACGGCAGAATAGGCTTTGGCGGGGCGGTGCAATAACCGTTCCTGCGACTTTCAAAACGTGACGAATGCAGGAAAGACTGATGTCTATGGTGCCTAGAATTGCTGTGGTTGAAGATGAAGAGGCACTCAGCGTGCTTCTTCGCTATAATCTTGAATCTGAAGGCTATGATGTGGATACGATCCTGCGTGGCGACGAGGCGGAAATGCGCCTTGACGAGCGCTTGCCGGATCTTCTGATCCTCGACTGGATGTTGCCGGGCGTATCCGGTATTGAATTGTGCCGCCGCTTGCGCATGCGCCCTGATACACTGCGTCTGCCGATCATCATGCTGACAGCCCGCGGCGAAGAAAGTGAGCGTATTCGCGGACTGGCAACAGGCGCTGATGATTATGTTGTGAAACCGTTTTCAACGGCAGAGCTGATGGCCCGCGTAAAGGCCATGTTGCGTCGTGCCAAGCCCGAGATCATGTCATCCCTGCTCAAGTGCGGGGATATCGAACTCGACCGGGAGACCCATCGGGTGCACCGCAAGAGCCGTGAAGTGCGGCTTGGACCAACGGAATTTCGCCTGCTGGAATTCCTGCTGTCGTCGCCGGGCCGTGTCTTTTCCCGTTCGCAATTGCTGGATGGTGTCTGGGGTCATGATATCTATGTCGACGAGCGCACTGTCGATGTGCATGTCGGTCGCCTGCGCAAGGCGCTGAACTTTTCCAACATGCAGGATGTGATCCGCACCGTTCGCGGTGCAGGCTATTCTCTGGAAGCCTGAAGCCTGTACGGCCATAATCTTTATGAAATAAAAAACGGGCCGAAAGGCCCGTTTTCTGTTCGGAGTAGCGCCTTTCAGCGCGGGCGGCGGCGCTCGGAGGATGGCTGATAGGCCAGTCGCGAATGATAGCTGCAGTATGGACCATTCTGTGGCGCATCATTGCCGCAAAAATGAAACTCCTCTTTCATCGGATCGCCGATTGGCCATTTGCAGGTATTCTCGTTCAATTCTGTCAGCGCAAGACGGCGCGACATTGGCACAACAACATTGGCGACAGGAACGATTTCCATGCTCTGTTCCGCATCGATTTCGATCTCTTCTTTCAGCATGGTGGCACCGGAAGCCCGTGAAACAGTCCGTGTCATTGTTGCCTGTGCGGTAGTGGACGTAACGCGGCTGGCAAAATTCTGCGCCCGAGGTGCAGAAGTTGTGCGCTTTGGCGCTGTGCGGGCAACAGTGGTACCGCCAGCTTTCGCCCGGCCCGGCAGGCAAAGCCTGTGCACTTTGCCGATAACGGCATTGCGGCTCACGCCACCCAGTTGAGCTGCGATCTGGCTGGCGCTCAGACCTTCGGCCCAAAGCTTCTTCAGTCGTTCGACACGTTCATCTGTCCAGTTCATACCGTTCATCTCCATTCGCCCGTCGCCTGTCTCCTGGGTGGAATCGTTCACCTCGCTCCGGGTGGCTCCCGAAACAGAAACGCCTCGTAACTGTGGGTGACGAATTCCGCTGTCTTAAATCTTGCTTCTGAATTTAACGTAGTGTTGTGGTGACTCCGTGACAAGAGTCCCGTGAATCAAGCTGATTCGTTTTTCCGGTTTTCCCCAACTTGTCCAAAAGAAAAAATTACACACGGACAGAAATGCAACAGCTTGCAGGGTTCAAAACCTGAAATGCCATTTGTCAATGGAAATCGGTCTGTTTTGTTGACATTGCACCGCAAAATGAAGATAGTGATTGCGCCGCCGCAAGGCGGCATTTTTGATTTTTGGCGGGTGCCAATCGGTCCGCAAATGTTTGGTAACAGGGTCTTGCCCGGATCATCTGATCCGAGAAAGGCTGGTATGGATATGGAGATCGGCATTATGACAACGGCAGCACCGCTCTACGACACGTACGCGCGCGCGCCGCTGCGTTTTGAGCGCGGCGAAGGTGTTTGGCTGATCGCCGAAGACGGAACCCGATATCTGGATTTTGCAGCCGGTGTTGCCGTCAATTCGCTGGGTCATGCCCATCCGCATCTGGTGTCCGCGCTGAAGGCGCAGGCCGACAAGGTCTGGCACCTTTCCAATCTCTACGAAGTTCCCGGGCAGGAGGTGCTGGGCGCCCGTCTCTGCGCCGCCACATTCGCCGACAAGGTGTTCTTTACCAATTCCGGTGCCGAAGCACTGGAATGTGCCATCAAGACCGCACGCCGTTATCATTTTTCAAAGGGCCATCCTGAAAAATTCCACATTATCACCTTTGAAGGTGCGTTCCACGGTCGTACCATCGCCACTATTGCGGCAGGTGGTCAAGAAAAATATCTGGAAGGCTTTGGCCCGAAAGCGGCAGGCTTTGATCAGGTTCCATTCGGTGATCTTGATGCTCTCAAAGCCGCGATTACACCTGAAACTGCCGCCATTCTGATCGAGCCTGTACAGGGGGAAGGCGGTATCCGCACCGTCAGCCTCGAATTCATGCGTGAATTGCGTGTACTTTGCGATGAGCAAGGACTGCTTCTGGTTCTGGATGAGGTGCAATGTGGGATTGGACGAACCGGAAAGCTTTTTGCCTATGAATGGTCTGGAATCACGCCGGATATCATGGCTGTTGCCAAGGGAATAGGTGGCGGCTTTCCTCTGGGTGCATGTCTTGCAACAGCCGAAGCGGCTTCCGGCATGGTTGCGGGTACGCATGGCTCCACATACGGCGGAAACCCGCTGGCCATGGCGGTTGGCAATGCGGTGCTGGACGTTGTTCTGGCGGATGGCTTTCTGCAACATGTCAATGATGTCGGTCTGGTCTTCACACAAGGCCTTGTTTCCCTGCATGATCGCTATCCTGATCTTGTGGAGGATATCCGCGGCAAGGGTCTGATGCTTGGTATCAAGTGGAAAATACCCAACACAACCGCGCTCAGGGCCATCAGGGCAGAAAATCTGCTGGCCGTTCCGGCGGGCGACAATGTCATTCGTCTTCTGCCGCCGCTGATTACCACGGCTGGGGAAGCACGCGATGGTCTTGCGCGCCTTGAGCGGGCTCTTGATCATCTGAAGACCCAAACACATTAATCAGCCACAGGGTTGAAACAGGAAAAGACAATGGCGTCTCCAAAACATTTTCTCGATCTGTCAGCAGTTTCGGCCACGGACCTGCGGTCCATCATTGATGATGCCAGAACCCGAAAGCAGGCAACCAGGGCTGGTACGGCGGACAAGCCGATGGCCGGCAAGACTTTGGCCATGATCTTTGAAAAGCCGTCAACGCGCACCCGTGTGTCGTTCGAGGTTGGCTTCCGCCAGCTCGGCGGCGAGACCCTGTTTCTGTCCGGCACCGAAATGCAGCTTGGTCGCGCTGAAACAATCGGTGATACGGCCAGGGTTCTCTCGCGCTATGTTGATGCCATCATGATGCGCACGACCAACCACCAGCGCCTGCTGGAACTGGCCGAATATGCCACAGTGCCGGTTATCAACGGTCTTACCGATGATACCCATCCCTGCCAGATCATGGCGGATATTCTCACATTTGAAGAGCATCGCGGGCCGGTCAGGGGCAAGACCATTGCCTGGACGGGAGACGGCAACAATGTGCTGCATTCCCTGATTGAAGGCTCGGCCCGGTTTGGTTACCGCATGAACATGGCGGTGCCGCTGGGATCGGAACCGGAAGACCGGTTTATCAACTGGGCGCGCAACAATGGCGGCCAGGTCATGCTGACACATGATGCGGAAAAGGCCGTCGAAGGCGCGGATTGTGTTGTAACCGACACATGGGTGTCGATGAACCTTGAACACAAGGCCCGGGGACACAATGTCTTCATGCCATATCAGGTGAATGCACATCTGATGGCAAAGGCCCGGGATGATGCATTGTTCATGCATTGCCTGCCGGCCCATCGCGGCGAAGAAGTCACAGACGAGGTCATTGATGGCCCCCGGTCTGTTGTATTTGATGAGGCGGAAAACCGTCTGCATGCGCAAAAATCCGTTCTGGCCTGGTGTCTGGGTGTGATTTGATCCGCAGGGTGGTCCGCCAGAAAAGTGTTGGAGCGTATGATGGTCGAAAATCCGGGCGAATTTTTAGGCGTTGAAGTTGCCGGTGATGACCATGTCATTCCCTTCCATGTAGAGGGGCTGGATGTGCGCGGTCGTGCGGTGCAGCTTGGACCGCTTCTGGATACGATCCTGTCGCGCCACAACTATCCGGTTCCCGTAGCCCGGCTTCTGGCTGAAACCATCGTCCTGTCTGTACTCCTGGGCACATCGCTGAAATTTGAGGGCAAGCTCATCATCCAGACCCAGGGCAACGGTCCTGTGGATCTGCTGGTGGCAGATTTTATGACACCGGATGGTGTGCGTGCCTATGCCCGTTTTTCGCAAGAGGCCGTTGAGGCCGCCATTGCCAGCGGAAAAACCGAACCGCACCAGCTTCTGGGCGAAGGCTATCTTGCCTTTACCATTGATCAGGGCCAGGACAGCCAGCTTTATCAGGGTATTGTGCCTCTGGATGGTGCCACTCTGGAAGAGATTGCAGGTACCTACTTCCGCCAGTCGGAACAGATCCCGACGCGCATGCGCCTCAGCGTCGCCGAATTGCTGGATCGCGATGAAAACGGCAAACCGCGGCACCGCTGGCGGGCAGGCGGACTTCTCGCCCAGTTCCTTCCACACGCACCCGAGCGCATGCGTTTGCCGGATCTGCATGGCGGTGACGGAGCGGATAATGAGGAGTTCGTCGAGGATGATGTCTGGCTGGAAGCCCGAACGATGGTGGAAACCATTGAATACGACGAGTTGACGGATCCGTCTGTCAGCGCTGAACTTCTGTTGTACCGCCTGTTTCACGAGCGCGGTGTGCGTGTCTATCCCTCGCAACCGGTTGTCGACCGCTGCACCTGTTCACGCGAAAAGCTGCGCGGTGTGATCATGAATTTCACACAGGACGAGCGCGATCATATTGTCGAGGATGGTGCCATATCCGTAACATGCGAATTCTGCTCCACGACCTACGGGTTCGAGGCAGCGGAAATCAGTTGATCACCCGGGCCACGCCGGGCGAATCCAGCGAAAAGGCCGGTATGTCGACACTGAAAAGCTCTCCGTCATCCTGTCCCAGCATCTGGTAGCGGCCAAACATCATGCCCGAAGGCGTATCCAGCGGGCAGCCAGATGAATATTCATAGGTGTCACCCGGATTCAGCAGGGGCTGTTCTCCGACAACGCCGGGTCCGGTGACTTCATCCACCATGCCGTTTTCGTCCGTGATATGCCAGTATCGGTACATCAGCCGGACTCGTTTGCTGGAATGGTTGGAAATCACCACCCGGTAGGCCCAGACATAACGACTGTCGTCCGGATCGGATTGCTCCGCCAGATAATAGGGTTCAACGGTGACTTCGATATCGCGGGTTACCGCCCGATACATGCAACACCCTTATTCACGACCATCGGCAAGACAGTGGACCTTTGCCGAAGACTTGTGCCTATCATGCACATTCAACCTTGCGGCTGGCATACCTTGATATTATCAAGCACAGAACCTTCTTGCACAAGGATACAATAGTGTTTTCGGCAATTGCCAGTATCAGGATATTCTGCAGAAACAAAAAGGGGAAGCAGAGATGTTGGACAGCCGCTTGCGTGAACGTATTCGGCCCGTTCTTGATGAGACCGGAACAGCCCTCGCTGCAATGGGTGTGACAGCCAGTCAGGTAACACTGGCGGCTTTTGCTACGGGCTGTCTTTCGGTGCTTGCCATCTGCGCCGGTGCATACTGGACCGGTCTTCTCCTTCTTGTTATCAGCAGGACAGGAGACGGTCTGGACGGCGCTGTTGCCCGGGCGACGCAAAGGACTGATTTTTGCGGCTTTCTCGAGATTGTCCTGAATTGCCTGTTTTACGGCCTGATTCCGCTGGCGTTTGTACTGGCAGACCCTGCTGCCAATGCGGTGGCCGGTGCGGTCCTGCTGGTATGTTTTTATGGAAACACTGCCAGCTTTCTGGCCTTTGCCATCATGGTCGAAAAGCAGAAAATTCAGGGACTTCCGGCAAAATCATTCTATTTCAGGACCGATCTTGAAGGGCCGTTTGAAACCTGTACTATTTTTGCTCTGGCCTGTCTTTTCCCCGGATGGTTTCCGGTTCTGGTCTGCATTTTTGCAACGGTATGTATCTACACAATATTTTCGCGCATTGTGCTGGCATACAAAAATTGGAGTAAAGTCCCCTCCGCCTGATACGGAGGGGATACGGGTTATACCCGTTCAAGGGCCCTGGAAAAATCTTCCATGAGATCGGCGCTATCTTCAATGCCGGCCGAATAACGGATGGTGCCGCCGGTAATCCCCAGTTCGGCGCGGGCCTCCTCCGTCATGCTCTTGTGCGTTGTCGTGGATGGATGGGTAATCAGGCTCTTGGCATCGCCGAGATTGTTGGAAATTTTCACAATGTCCAGAGCGTTCTGCAGCCTGAAGGCGGCTTCCTTGCCGCCCTTCATTTCAAAGCAGATCAGCGTTGATCCGCCTGTCATCTGTTTTGCAATAATGTCAGCCTGCGGGTGGTCCTTGCGACCCGGATAGATCACCGTCTTGACAGAAGGATGATCAGCCAGCAGATCGGCAATCTTTGCAGCATTTTCAGTCTGGGCCTTCACGCGCAAGGGCAGGGTTTCAATGCCTTTCAGCAGGGTCCATGCGTTGAAGGGCGACATGGCAGGACCGGTATGCCGGAAATAGTCATGCAGGTTTTCATCAATCCACTTCTTGTCGGAAAGGACCACGCCACCCAGACAGCGGCCCTGACCGTCAATATGTTTTGTCGCGGAATACACCACCACATGCGCACCCAGTTCCAGAGGTTTCTGGAACAGCGGCGTGGCAAACACATTGTCCACCACAACCTTGGCACCATGGGCATTGGCGATTTTCGCCACACCGGCAATGTCAATCACTTCCAGTGTCGGGTTTGTCGGGCTTTCAAGGAAAAACACCCTGGTATTGGCTTTGACACCCTTTTCCCAGTTGGCAAGATCCCGTCCGTCGATCAGCGTGAATTCGATGCCATATTTTGGCGCAAGCGTTTCAATCACCCAGCGGCACGAGCCAAACAGGGCGCGGGCGGCGAGAATATGGTCTCCGGCTTTCAACTGGCAGAGAATGGCCGCCGAAACTGCCGCCATTCCGCTTGCCGTGGCGCGCGCGTCTTCGGCACCTTCCAGCATGCACATCCGCTTTTCAAACATGTCATTGGTCGGGCTGCCGTAACGGGCATAGATAAAGCCCGGGTCTTCCCCCTTGAAGCGGGCTTCGGCGGCTTCGGAATCCGGATAGACAAAGCCCTGTGTCAGGAAAATCGCTTCGGAAACTTCATTATGCTGCGAGCGGGTGGTTCCGCCATGTACGAGCTGTGTTGCTGGTCGCCAGTTTTGGGTCATGTCAGTCACTTTCAAACACAAAAAAACCGGTCACAATACGAGACCGGTTTGACACCCCGATCTTTTTAGCTACTTGTTTAACGTGGCTGCAAGCCGACCGGCCAAATCACCACGGGATAAAATCGTCATAATCTCCATTGGCCCTTGCGTCAATTGCCGGGCTTTGCTTTTGTCGCAGCCAAAAGGAAACGCGCAATGACACGCACTACTGGCATATTGGCAGATCGCGCTATCAACGCCTTGATGGATTCAGGTCGCCTGAAAAGCGAGGTAGCGCTGGATGACGATCAGGTGCAGCCCGCAAGCCTCGATTTGCGTCTGGGTGCCAAGGCCTTTCGCGTGCGCGCCAGCTTCCTGCCGGGGCCGTCGCATCTGGTCTCCGACAAGCTGGATCGCCTGAGCTTGCATGTCATTGACCTGTCTGTCGGCGCGGTTCTGGAAACCGGCTGTGTCTACATTGTGCCGCTCATGGAAAGTCTGGACCTGTCGCTGCATATGTCGGCCTCGGCCAATCCCAAAAGCTCCACGGGCAGGCTCGATATTTTTACCCGCGTCATCACCGACCGCGCACAGGAGTTTGACAAGATTCCGGCAGGCTATTGCGGTCCGCTCTATCTGGAAATTTCGCCGCGTACCTTCCCGATTGTCGTGCGCAAGGGTTCGCGCCTCAGCCAGATCCGTTTCCGCACGGGCCAGGCGCTGTTGAGTGAGGCGGAGGTGCTCAGCCTGCACCTGGCCGAACGGCTGGTGGCCGATGGTCTGCCGGATCTGAAGGGACCGAATATTTCCGGCGCAGGCATTGCCCTGTCGATTGACCTGAAAGGCACCGGGCCGGATGGCCTCATCGGCTATCGCGGCAAGCATCACACCGCCGTAGTCGATGTTGACCGCAAAAGCGCGCATGACCTGCATGATTTCTGGGAGCCGATCTATGGGCGCGGGCAGGGCGAACTGATCCTTGACCCGGATGAATTCTACATTCTCGTCAGCCGTGAGGCCGTGCATGTGCCGCCGCTCTATGCCGCTGAAATGACGCCGTTTGATCCGCTGGTCGGCGAATTCCGGGTCCACTATGCCGGTTTTTTCGATCCCGGTTTCGGCCATGCCCCGGCAGGCGGCTCCGGCGCACGCGCCGTGCTGGAAGTGCGCAGCCATGAAGTTCCGTTCATTCTCGAACATGGCCAGATTGTCGGACGTCTGGTTTACGAACATATGCTGGAGCGCCCGCAGGGCCTGTATGGCATGGGTGTGGGGTCAAACTATCAGGCGCAGGGCCTCAAGCTTTCCAAGCATTTCCGCGCGTAGCATTCCGCGGCAAAACCACACTTGACATGGTATGCAAACTGTTGGATTTGAAGGTCGGCCAAGCGGGTGTAGCTCAATGGCAGAGCAGCAGCTTCCCAAGCTGACTACGAGGGTTCGATTCCCTTCACCCGCTCCATTTTCCAGTCCTTTCGACGTCACGAACAGAAAAATACACCGCATTGCGGGTTCATTTAAAATCCGATTGCAGGCCCGTCGAAAACACTCAAAAATAGTATTTTCTGACTTTTGGAAACTAACGGTTGACTTTTCATCGGCGTTGGCCTAAATATCAATCATCGATATTTGCTTGCTGAACTTTGGTTACCGCGCATTGGCAACGCGCCCTGAACGAACCTTCCCTTCAAAAATCGCTATCATCCGCTAACGTGAGTGATCACGTTGGTTACGTATAATATTGCTATGAAAGGGTTCGTTATGACCACTGGCACAGTTAAATGGTTCAATTCCACAAAAGGCTTCGGCTTCATTCAGCCTGACAACGGCGGCACAGATGCCTTCGTTCACATCTCCGCTGTTGAGCGCGCTGGCATGCGCGAAATCGTCGAAGGCCAGAAGATCGGCTATGAACTGGAGCGCGACAACAAGTCGGGCAAAATGTCTGCTTGCAACCTGCAGGCACTTTAATTGTCATAAGCTTTCCTTTGACCACGGATGTACCGGCAAGGTTGAAGGCACAGTGACAGCACGGGGTCAGGCATCATTTGCCTGGCCTTTTTTATGTCCTGCGCAAGCGCAGGCAAGGCGGCCAAGATCGCAACCACCCGAGGCTGACATGACTGAAAAAACTGATGAAATTCAGGCTGTCAACACGGCCTGGCAAATTGCCATTCAGGAAATCCTGCGTCTGGTGGTTCGCGATATGTACAAAACCGGCGACGAGGCCAGCTTCAAGGCCCATATCAAGCGCCTTGAGGAAGCTGCAGTCGACAGCATTCAAACCGGCCTTATGTTGCGCGGAACCAATGAATGGACGGAGCTTGTGGTCAAGGAAAAGGCCAGCAATTTTGTAACATCGCTGCTGACATCCTTTACATTTGACCGGATATGACAGCCAGGGCCCATCGTCTGTCGCGCAGGTGATGCTTCCGCAAACGCCAATTTGTATCACCCCGCATATTGGCACTTGTTTTCTGCGATGAATCCGCACAGCATTGCCGCCATGGTTTCGGATCATTGAGGTTCAGATGAAAGTTACGGTTTTGGGTGCCGGTGTCATTGGCGTAACAACGGCCTGGTATCTGGCAAAGGCCGGTCATGAGGTAACCGTGCTGGACCGCCAGGGCGGACCTGCCCTTGAAACAAGCTTTGCAAATGCGGGTGAAGTCTCCTTTGGCTATTGCTCTCCATGGGCAGCGCCCGGGATACCGCAAAAGGCGTTGAAATGGCTGTTCATGAAACATGCGCCCCTGATCCTGCGCCCGAAGCTCGACTATGCCATGCTGTCCTGGATGGCAAGGCTTGCTGCCAACTGCACGTCGCAACGCTATGCCGTCAACAAGAGCCGGATGCTCAGGCTGGCAGAGTACAGCAGGCTGGCGCTTGCCGGTCTGCGGGACGAGACAGCCATTTCCTATGATGAACGGATGCAGGGAACATTGCAGCTGTTTCGCACGCAGGCCCAGATCGATGCTTCCGCCAAGGATGCCAAAGCCCTGAAGGCAGATGGCATTCCGTTTGAAATCCTGGATCCGGATGGTTGCATCCGTGTGGAGCCGGCGCTGGCAAAAGTGCGTGACCGGCTGGTTGGCGGACTGTTGACACCCAAAGACGAGACCGGGGATTGCTTTAAATTCACCAATGCCCTTGAGGCGAAGGCGGTGGAACTGGGCGTAAAGTTTCAATACGGCACGACAATCCACGCCATTGAAACTGAAGGTACGGTGGCAAAAAGTGTCATGACAAGTGCCGGGAAAATGACATGCGATGCGGTTGTTGTTGCGCTCGGCAGCTATTCGCCACTGCTTCTCAAGCCGCTTGGTATCAGCCTCCCGGTCTATCCCGTCAAGGGCTATTCGCTGACCATTCCGATTGTCGATCCGGCACGGGCACCGGAATCAACCGTTATGGACGAAACCTTCAAGATTGCCATCACCCGTCTGGGTGATCGTATACGGGTTGGTGGCATGGCGGAAATTTCGGGCTATACCAATGATCTGGCGCAGGCGCGCCGCAGCACGCTCGAACATTCTGTCTCGGACCTGTTCCCCGGCGGCGATCTTGCAAGGGCCAGTTTCTGGTCGGGCCTGCGCCCCATGACGCCTGATGGCACCCCGGTGATCGGTGCCACGCGCTTCTCCAATCTGTTCCTCAATACCGGCCATGGCACCCTGGGATGGACCATGAGCTGCGGTTCGGCCCGCTTGCTAAGTGATATGATCTCGCAACGTCCGCCGGAAATCGAAACGACAGATCTGGACATCCGGCGCTATGGCTGATGGCAGGCTTCACGTGGGCTTGTGTTCGGTTTTTTTCCAGTAAAACGGATTGGTCTTCAGTTCAACCAGCGCCCGCCAGGCGGCCCATGACATCATGAGCCAGTAGAATGGCACCATGAAAAGCCATTTTCCGGGCCGGTTGCGGTCGCTTTTTGCAAGCCCCTTCATGCCCAGCCAGACAAAGATCACGTAACTGAGAAAAATATTGGTAATATCCATCACGCAGAGCACCTGGTGCAGCATGTCGGGTCGGCCAGACACAGTTGCAGTGGCCGCTTGCACCAGAAACACCAGAAGCAACGGGTGAGCCAGGGCAGAAACCACGATTCCGACCATCATAAGCATGAACAGGGCTGTTGCCTTCCAGCCCATATCCCGGACAAGCTGTCGCGGATGTCGGCAATGAACCACGATCGTCTGCATCCAGCCCTTGAACCATCGTGTGCGTTGTCCCGTCCAGTCTGAAATTTTCGTAGGGGCATCTTCCAGTGTCGGAAGGCTGATCACGCCGCAATGATAGCCCGCCCGGTACAGTCGCATTCCAAGATCAGCATCTTCAGTCACGTTGTAGGGATCCCATCCGCCCACGCGCCTCAAAATATCCGTGCGGAAATGATTGGAGGTTCCCCCGAGCGGAATGGGCATGACCTTTTGTGCCAGCATGGGCAGCATGCGGCCAAACAGGCCCGCATATTCCAGCGCAAACATGCGGCTGATCCAGCTCCGGTCGCCATTGGTAATGCTTAATGGGGCCTGTACGCAGGCAAGATCATCTCCGCCACTGCAAAATGTTGCAAAGGCTTCGCGCAATTGGTGGGGATGTGGACGGTCTTCTGCATCATACAGGACAAGAAATGGCCCCCGCGCGGCGGTAACCGCATAGGCCAGTGCCTTTGGTTTGGTGCGTGGCCATGCAGGCGGTACATCAACAATCTCATATTCCGGGCCTAGCGACAGCGCCAGCAACGCAAGCCGCGTTTCACTGTCGTCGGCTTCGCATACCAGCTTGATATCCAGTTTGGAGCGCGGCCAGTCAAGCGCATCCAGATGCTTTACAAGCTGTGCGGCAACTGCACTTTCCTTGTAAAGGGCCACCAGCACCGTGTAGACGGGAAGGGCCTCATCCCTGGCAGCAATCGCAAGGTCCGCCGGGCGAGGTCTGTGCTGCAGCGCCAGTGCCCGCAAAATCAGAATCCCGAAGTAGAAGAATGAAGCTGCCACATGCACGATGAGCAGCGTATCCGTCAAATGCGTGATGAGGCTGACCAGAAGAAGAGCCAGGCAGAAGCCGACAATAAAACCCTGATAGCCCGACATGCCGGAGCGTGCACTCATATCCGGCATCTTGTCATAAAGGTGGTTGATACAATCGCGAACCCGACGCTGGTGCCCGACAGCCCACACGGTCTTGCGCAGCGTTGTCGGTGTGGCAACAGCGCAATGCGTTCGCAATGGTGCACTCTCTTCCAGCGCTGATTGTATGATGGAGAGACGAGCGGCCTCGGGCACCAGCACGATGTGCGGCCCCTGTGCCTTGCGGTTCAGCCGTATCAGCGATGGCCTGGTCAACTGGCTGTCAACATCCGGATAGTCACTGGTCTGCCCTGAATCAAGGGACGGTATGAAAGGCAGGCCCAGATGCCGCGAAAGTGCTTCATAATAGGCCTCTGGAGTAACGGCCCGGCTCGCCAGCAGTTCGGATTCAATGGAAGTCCCGTTTTTGCCGGCCCGTTCTGCCATGCGCAAGACCAGCGGTTTACCCACACCCAGGCGGGCGATCACTCCGGCTTCCTCCTGCAAACGGTCGGGCAGTCCACGCAACCAGTTGCCCGCGCTTTCTGGCCCCGCGCTTTCTGGCCCCGCGCTTTCTGGCAATGTGCTGTCAGAGCTGGCTCTGTCAGCAGTCTTCTCAGGATTTGAAGGTTGATATTCCCCGATTCGCATGCTTGTGTTACACCGTTTCCACGCAGGACTATTGAAACTGCCAACGTCAGGTAGACTAATGTTTTTTCCGGTTTGCACATCCCTCAAAAACCATGGGTTGTATCTCGTTGCGGGATTATTTTTGAACCTTTCCGCAGCTTGTGCTGCCTGGGCGGAGCCCGCAACCGGGGTGACCATGCCATCCTTGTTTGATGTGCATGAAAAGATAGCCAGACCGGATATGTCCAATGTCGTTCGAATCCGGTTCCTGACGAGTCTGGACTTTCCGCCATTCAACTTTCTCGATCAGTCGGGCAAACTGTCAGGGTTCAATATCGATCTTGTGCGTGAAATCTGCAGCGAACTGGATGTGCTGGAGCGTTGTCAGGTGCAGGCACAGCCTTTCAGCGAGTTGCAGGGTGATCTGGTCAAGGGAGCAGGAGAGGCGATTGTTGCAGGTGTGCAGATGACGCCGGAGCTGCGTCGTGACTTTGCGTTCACACGGCCGCTGATTCAGTTGCCGGCCCGTTTTGCGCACAGGAAAATTGCAGGCCAGGCACCCCGCCAGCAGCCCTTCATCAAGGGTTCCAAAGTCGGAGTGGTCGCCGAAACAAGCCATTTTGCCATGCTGAAAGCCTGGTTTCCGCAGGCAAAACCCATTGCCTACCCCACAAGGGATGCCATGCTGGATGCCTTGCAGAACGGCGAAATCGACACGGTTTTTGGAGACGGATTGCAGCTGACCTTCTGGGTTGCTGCCACGGCCTCCAAAGATTGCTGTGAAATGGTTCCAGGATCTTATATCTCCACCCGTTTTTTTGGCGAGGGTCTGGCCATCATGGTCAAAAAAGCAGATGCAAAGCTCGTACCTGCCTTTGATCATGCCATACTTGCGCTCACCCGCAATGGCAGGCTCAACGAAATTTATCTGCGCTATTTCCCCGAAGGGCTTTACTGACAACAGGCCGGCAGCACGTGCGTTACAGCGAACGGAACCGTGCAATGGCCCCGCGCTCAATGGCAGCACAGGTCAGTTTGTCAAGCTGCAGGCGATCACGCAGCAATTGCAGGAGACGGATCTCCTCCGGTCCGACATTCAGGTCAGCCAGTGCAATTTCAACACCCAGTGCATAAGCTGTGTCATAAAGCTTGTGAGGCAGCTTTTCGCGGATCACTTCCAGGACAATGTCCAGCCCTTCGGGACCATTTAACAGGGCCGCGCACTGGCGGGAGACATCCAGAAGCGTGTCCGTATCAAACCCTTCAAAGACCGGCAGAAACCGGGTCAGCCGACCGATACGGGACAGTTCGGAATCCGGCATTTGGGCGTCTACGGCAGATACCATGACCATGACATAGATGAGGGCGTCATGGGCTGTTATTTTCGGAGTCATTGTTTTCCATTTCCTTCGTCAGACTGTCGTCCATTATCATGCGCGGATCCGGCCCGTTCAGGCCAGCGCCCTTGTCTTGCGCCTGTTTTGCAAGCCCCAAAAAATGCGATGTCGGCCCGGCTCTTGCCCAGCCGTTTTCCACCATCCAGGAGGCAATATCGCGCCCGCCTACGCTAGAGCGTGTCGTCAATGAGAGATTGGGCGTGGCGCGAGACGGATTTTGTTGCTGAACAGGCGAAAAGCGCAAGTGATACCCAACGTATCACGAGCATTTTCAACGCATTCAGCGGCAAAATCCGCCGCGTCCGAAGGATTTGGTGAAAATGATCCATTTTGGCGTCGAAAAATCTTGAAAGGGGTGAGCCCTTCCTGCGATTTTGCTCCTGAAACTGGACCATTTTCTCTCAAACCACGCTCCAACCTATAATTGACGACACGCTCTACATACGGCTTTCATTGTTTCAGTCAAGACGGGATCACGTACGCAACGGACCAGCCTGTTGCGCAAATAGCCGCGCAGCGCCGTTCTGGCTGCCATGCCGCAAGGCCATTGTGATCCGTTTGCATCGTGACATATCTCGCCGGGTGCCAGCGGAACAATTCCGGCAAGGGCCATTGTCTGCTTGCCCAGCACCAGCGTTCCTCCATCCGGCACCAAAACAGACCGCGCCGCGATCACAGTGCCTGCAGGCTCGGCGACCCTGACCGGTGGTGGCGTCAGCGGCGCGCGTGGCGCAATCCGTTCCGGACTGGCCGCATCGCGCATATCCGGCGGCGCAAAGATCTTTGGCTGGATCTGGCGCACCGGCGCTGAAACCGCATCCTTCTGTGGCGCGAAACCGGCGGGCGGACCGGTAATCTGTGTACCGTGTTTGTCCGGCAGTTGATCCGGGTTCTCCATCTGTTTCAGAGAAGCAAACCGTGCCTTGCCGAACGACAGGGCAACGCACACCACGATCAGGGCGGCTACCACAACGGCAAAACCTGACAGGTGTGGTTTCAAGGAAAGAAGTCCTATTGGCTGGCCCAGATAATGCGGGCAATCCATTCGATATCACCCATCTCGAAACTGCGATTGCTGTGTTCGGGGTTGAGCGACAGCAGCTCGATGGCGCGTGGCGTCTGGCGCAGCAGCACCTTTGCCATCACTTCTCCCTCGCGGGTTTTGACCACCACACGGTCGCCCCGCCGCACCTGTGCGCTTGGCTCCACAATCAATACATCGCCATCCCGGTACAGGGGCAACATGCTGTCGCCCTGTACTTCCAGTGCATAGACACCGCTCTTGCGATCCGGCGCAACCGGAAACTCCACCTCGTCCCAGCCCTGTCCGGCAGGAAAGCCGCCATCATCAAAAAAACCGCCGGCACCGGCCTGGGCAAAACCCAAAAGCGGAATAGCGGAAGATTGCGGCGGAAAGACCCCTTCCGGCAGGGCTGCTGCCTGGGGATGATCGTTCAGAAAGCCGGTAAACTGCTCAATGGAGGCACCCGTTGCTTCCAGAACCTTGGCAATGGATTCTGTGGAGGGCCAGCGCAGGCGACCATCCGCGCCCAGGCGTTTGGACTTGTTGAAAGATGTAGGGTCCAGACCCGCACGCCGTGCAAGCCCGGAAGGGGAAAGATTGTAGCGCCCGGCCAGCGCATCAATGGCCTTCCAAATTCCGTCATGTGAAAACATGCTCTGGCTCCAGATTTTTCATCAATACTGTATTGAGGGTAAAAGGTTGCAAAACCTTACCCAATCGTATGTCAACAGTAAAGACATTCAGGA
Source organism: Rhizobiaceae bacterium (assembly GCA_965247225.1). Classification (GTDB taxonomy): domain Bacteria; phylum Pseudomonadota; class Alphaproteobacteria; order Rhizobiales; family Rhizobiaceae; genus CBDFGT01. The sequence continues at coordinate 36,238 of CBDFGT010000005.1, forward strand.
ATAAAATCCTGATATTTTGCCGGAATACGCAGCGATGCCATCAGGCCAGGGCTGGTGAGCCAAGCCGTGAAAGCTGGATAACCGCCTGTGTGCGGCTGTCGACATCCAGTTTCAGGAGAACGGCCGAGACATGCGCCTTGATGGTGGCTTCTGATACACCCAGCTCATAGGCAATCTGCTTGTTCAAAAGCCCTTCGGCCAGCATTCCCAGAACCCGTGTCTGCTGTGGTGTCAGGCTTTGCAGCCTGTGGATCAGCTTTGCCACATCCGGATCATTTTCATGCCCGCCGTCCATATTGGCAGGGCGTGCCAGGTCACCGTTCAGAACGGTTTTTATGGCATCGCGAATATCGTCAATACCCGAGGATTTGGAAATAAAGCCGGATGCACCCAGATCCATGGCCCGGCGCACAGTGCTGGAATCGTCGCTTGCCGATACGATGACCATAGGCAGGTTTATGAATTCCGCACGCAGCGCCACAAGCCCGGATAATCCGTTCATGCCCGGCATGGACAGATCCAGAAGCAGGATATCTGCATCGGGATGGGCCTTGGCCGCAGCCCTGGCACTGTCAAAATTTTCGGCTTCCACAATGCTGATATGGCTATCCAGTCCCGAAACGGCCTGCCGCAAGGCACCGCGAAAAAGCGGATGGTCATCCGCAATCAATATCGTCACATGCTGAATCATGAAGCTCCCTCCCAAGAGCCGGCCAGCACGAGAACAAGCTTCAGATAACCCTGCTTCTGGACTGGACACAAACACTATAGCGCATCAGGTCTTCTGCGGAAAGGCCTTATGATCCTGTGATTTTTCAAGCTCCTGCAGGGTTCCCATAAAGCGCTTGAGCACATTTTCCATGAAGCGCATGCTTCGGTCCAGTTCTTCGTCCGTTGGCAGTCTGGCAATGGGGGCTTGTTGTGCGGCCTTCTCCAGGGCTGCCACCCGGTCAGACAGAAGGGTGATTTCCTGCTCGAATGCGGCCCGTTCATCGGCGGCCATCCGGCAGACAAGCCGGGCGTTGTCCATGGCGCAGAGCGTTACCGCGCCTGTCCTGGTATCAAGCCGCACAATTCCGCCCTCTGTCTTTTCCATTGTGTAACGGCTGTCTGCGATGGCGTCTTCGGCAAAGCCGGGTGCAGGCACCAGTGTTGCCATCAGTCCGGCGACCGGCAGCAAAGACCTGAAAAAGGGGTTCATAACCTGTCTCCTCCCGAAAGCGATGGACTGGACATTCGCTCTCTTGCCAATCCGCATACCACATGTCTTATACATCAAACATGTCAAATTGACGGAAGGTATCCGCGTCCATGGTGTCCACACTTTACAAGATTCTGCCGCAGGGGCTGTGGGACGGGTTCCTGGAAAATGGTATTTTCGATGGCTCGCCTTTCGATCTGGCCGATGGCTTTATCCATTTTTCCACGCACGAACAGGCAAAAGAGACCGCAAGACTTCATTTCGCCGGTCAGGACAATCTGATGCTGGTGGCGGTCACTGCTGCGGGCCTTGGCGATCGGCTGGTGTTTGAACCATCGCGCAATGGCGCACTGTTTCCCCATCTTTACGCCCGGCTGCCCATATCATCCGTGCTCTGGGCCGAGCCATTGCTGTTGGGGCCAGACGGGGTTCATATCTTTCCGGAAAGGTTTTGATCATGGCGCTGTTTGATCACATGAGCCGCAAGGCCCTGTTTCTTCTTGATCCTGAAACCGCTCACACGCTGTCAGTCAAGGCGCTGAAAACCGGTCTTGTGCCGTCCTGCCCAGTCAGGGACGATCCGCGCCTGCGCACAACACTGGCGGGCCTCGATTTTGCAAACCCGCTGGGCATGGCCGCAGGCTATGACAAGAATGCCGAAGTGCCGGAAGCGCTGTTGCGTCTCGGTTTCGGCTTTGTCGAAATCGGAACTGTTACACCCAAGGCCCAGCCCGGCAATCCGAAACCGCGCATTTTCCGCCTGCCTGCGGATGAGGCGGTGATCAACCGCTTTGGTTTCAACAGCCAGGGGCATGCAGCCTCCCTGGCGCGGCTGAAACGCTGTGCACGAGACGCCATGATCGGCGTCAATATCGGTGCCAACAAGGACAGTGCCGACCGCATTGCCGATTATGTTTCCGGTATCGCCGCCTTTGCAGGCGTTGCCCGTTATTTCACCGCCAATATTTCCTCGCCCAATACGCCGGGCCTGCGCGATCTGCAGGCCCGCGACAGTCTCAACGCGCTGCTGACCGCCATTCTGGCAGAGCGTGATCGTCAGGCGGGGCGTCTGGAAAAACCGGTTCCTGTCTTCCTGAAAATCGCCCCGGACCTGACCGACGAGGGCCTTGATGATATCGCCGCCGAAGTTTTGAGCCATAAGCTGGATGGTGTCATTGTTTCCAATACCACGCTGTCGCGCGACGGCTTGACCGATCAGGTTCAGGCGCGTGAAACGGGCGGCATGTCCGGCAAACCGCTGTTTGAGCGTTCAACCATTGTTCTGGCAAAGATGCGCCGCAAGCTCGGCCCCGATATGCCGCTCATCGGTGTCGGCGGTGTCAGCTCGGCTGAAACAGCCTTTGAAAAAATCCGCGCCGGGGCCGATCTGGTGCAGCTTTATTCCTGCATGGTCTATGAGGGGCCGGGGTTACCCGCCCGTATTGTCAGCGGCCTGTCGCAGATCTGTGACCGCGAAAAGCTCGCGCATCTGCGTGATGCCCGCGATACACGGGTCGATCACTGGGCCGATAAAAACGTCTGACGGGTCAGTTGGACAGGATCATCGACCAATAGGGCTTGTTGCCACTGGCCGGATTGCGCACAACAGCCACGCCCAGACCTTGATAATCACCCAGCATATTTTCCAGATGGTGCTTGGAAGTGATCCAGGCGGTAACGGCACGTTCCACACTGTCCTGACCGGCGGCAATATTTTCAGCAGCAGGCAGGCCGACATTCTGGCCCTTCATGCGGGCAAGAAAATTGGCACCCGGACCGATATTGTGGTTCATCTCGTTAGCACCCGCCATGCGGTTTGCCTGATCAAGGGCCGCTGAAACCGCAACCGGATCGGTGGCAAGCGCAGACAGTCCGTGTTTTGCCCTCAGCGCATTGACCAGCGGCAAGGCACCTTGTGTCTGGTCAGATCCCTTGCCTGTATACACAGGAATGGGCTTTGTGCCGCAGGCAGCAAGTGAAACGGTCAAAAACCCGAGCGACGCGAGAAGAAAGGTGCGCCGGTCTGGCGGGCAGATGGATATGGGCATGAATCAACGCCTGTATTGCAATATGCGGATCAATATGAAGACGGGGACAACAACGGCTGCACCCAGAACCAGATAGTCGCCAAACTGGCCAAGGGCTGCAAAGCCGGTGTTCCAGAGGTCGATCAGCAAACGGCGGATCGAATAGAGAATATCGATCGGATACCAGCCGAACACTTTCATGATAAAGCCGACGACAACGGAAACGACTATCAGCTTGATGAGAATGCGAACTGGCGTATCGCCCAGAAATCTGTTTATTCCATCGGACATGGCGATTCTCCTGTTAACATTCAGATAGCTCCCGGAACGCTGCGCTGCAAGAGAGGTAAGCTCGTGAACACGCAACCAGAAAAGCCTTTCAAGCGCAATACAGAAGGGTTGAAGCAGCATTGTGACAGGAACCGCGCATGAGCAGGCTGGATCTGACCTCGGGAGACATGCTGGCAGACAGGCGTGCAGATTATGCCCGCATGATGATGGAAGGTGGAGATGCAGCCGGGGCTGCCGATCTGATGCAGCAGGCGCTGGAGCTTGCGCCCGGTTGGGCCGCAGGCTGGTTCCGGCTGGCAGACATGGCGGAAAAATCCGGGAACACGGCGCTGGCAATTCATGCCTGCCAGAAGGTTCTGGAGCTTGCACCGGAGGATGTTTTCGGTGCAGGCCTGAAACTGGCCCTTTTGCAAGAAACACAAGGGCCAGACAGACCACCCAGCCGCTATGTTGAACAATTGTTTGATGATTATGCCGACAGGTTTGAAACGGCGCTGGTGGAAAAACTGGAATATGTTGTGCCGCAACGTCTGGCAGCTCTCATCCGCAAGGCTGCACCCTCGTTCTACAAGATAGCTGTTGATATAGGCTGCGGCACCGGCCTTCTGGCACCCCATATTCGTGATCTTTGTGGCGTGCTGGAAGGCTGCGATCTGTCGGCCAACATGCTGGCCAGAGCCCGCGAAAAGCACCTCTATGACCATCTGTTCCAGTCCGATCTGTCGCTGGCACCAGATCAGTCGGGCCTGTTTGGCGATGGCCCGGAAAAGGCCGGTCATCGTGCGGATCTCATCACTGCTGCCGATGTGCTGATGTATCTGGGCAGTCTGGAGGCAGCCTTTGTCAATGTGCAGCATCTGCTGGCGCCGAAAGGCGTTTTTGCTTTCTCTGTGGAAGATGCCGGAACAAAAGACGGCTTTCATCTTGCCCCGTCGCAGCGTTATGCGCATTCGCAGCAGCATGTCCGCACGCTCTGCGATGCGCACGGCTTTGAAATCCGTGCCATCGAGCGTCTGGTGATCCGCATGGATGCAGGCCGACCCGTCAATGGCATTTTGTTCCTGGCCCAAAATAGGGCTTGAGCAAGTATGGTCCTTGCCCTTAGCATGACCCGCTCACCCGGCACTTTGAAACAGAAAGACCTGCGATGAAAGACAAGCTCGGTTTCTGGGCAACATCCCCAACCCGCCATTCCCTGTTTGAAGATGTTCAGGGCGTTTTTGCAGGTGCGATGATGGCGGCACTGGGCGTGGCCTTTCTGGGCACGGCAGGGCTGTTGACCGGCGGCACGGCAGGCATTGCGCTGTTGCTCCATTATGCCACAGGCTACAGCATCGGCGTGATTTTCTTTCTGATCAACCTGCCATTCTATTACCTCTCCTATAGGCAACTGGGAAAGACCTTCACCATCAAATCCTTTGTGGCCGTCGCCATGTTTTCCACCATTGTCGAGGTGCAGAAACATGTGTTCAGGCTGGAGGATATCGATCCGGTCTGGGCAGCCGTCATGGGCGGCCTTCTCATAGGCATGGGGCTTCTGGCCATGTTCCGCCATCGTGCCAGCCTTGGCGGGGTCAGCGTTCTGGCCATCTATGCCCAGGAAAAATTCGGGCTTCGGGCCGGATTTGTGCAACTGGCCATCGATTGTGTGATCATGGCCGTGTCTTTTGCCATAGCCAGCCCGTGGATTGTGTTTTGCTCTGTCATCGGTGCGGTCACGATGAACCTGTTCATAGCCATCAACCACCGCAAGGATCGCTACATCGCGATGTGAGAGGAAAAGCACCCATTAGAGACATCATGCTCTAAAAGCCCGCTGGCAAGTCCGGAAAAATGCGCTAGCTTGCAACCGTGACCCAGAATGATTCCGGCCATCAGCCGCCACAGCATCTGCCCCAACCCTTTGCCCGCTGGTTTGCAGACAAGGGCTGGCAGCCGCGTGCACATCAGCTGGAACTTCTGGCAAAGCTGCAGTCCGGGCGTTCCGCATTGCTGATTGCCCCCACCGGGGCAGGCAAGACGCTCGCCGGGTTCCTGCCCGCTTTGCTGGATCTGGACCGGCGTGGCAAAGTCCCGCCAGGCTCCGGCTTTGTCGGCGTCCACACGCTCTATATTTCGCCGCTGAAGGCGCTGGCGGTGGATATCGAGCGCAATCTGATGCAGCCGGTCAGCGAAATGGGTCTGGCCGTCACCATTGAAAACCGCACCGGCGATACGCCGCAATCCAAGCGCCAGAGGCAGAAGCGCAATCCGCCGGATATTCTCCTGACCACACCCGAACAGGTTGCCCTGCTTCTGGCCAATGGCGAGGCCGGACGCTTCTTCAGGGATCTGAAATATGTTGTACTGGACGAGCTGCATTCGCTGGTTACCTCCAAGCGCGGCCACCTTCTGTCGCTGGGCCTTGCCAGGCTGCGCAGGCTCAGTCCCGGGCTGCAAACCATTGGCCTCTCGGCAACGGTTGCTGACCCCATGGACCTGCAAAAATGGCTCGTCCCCCAGAGTCCCGGCACACAATCCCATGCCGATCTGGTCACGGTTGAAGGTGGTGCAAGACCGCAGATTACCATCCTGACATCACAGGAGCGCATTCCCTGGTCCGGGCATTCCGCACTCTATGCCATGCCGGACATCTATGCTTCCATCAAGGCGCATCGCACGGTGCTGATTTTTGTCAATACCCGCTCGCAGGCCGAGCTGGTTTTCTCCGCCCTCTGGCAGGTCAATGAGGATACATTGCCGATTGCCCTGCATCACGGCTCGCTCGACGTCGGCCAGCGCCGCAAGGTGGAGGCGGCCATGGCGGCCAACCGGCTGCGGGCTGTCGTTGCCACATCCACGCTGGATCTGGGCATAGACTGGGGCGATGTTGATCTGGTCATCCATATAGGTGCGCCCAAAGGGGCCAGCCGGCTGGCCCAGCGCATCGGTCGCGCCAATCACCGCATGGATGAGGCGAGCAAGGCCATTCTGGTTCCGGCCAACCGTTTTGAGGTGATGGAATGTCAGGCCGCCCTTGATGCCAATTATATCGGTGCACAGGATACGCCGCCAGTGGGCGAGGGGGCTCTGGATGTTCTGGCGCAGCATATTCTCGGCATGGCCTGCGCCAGTCCGTTTGCCGCAGGGGATCTGTTTGAGGAGGTTTCCAGTGCCTCGCCCTATGCCGGTATGGGCAGACCGATGTTCGACAGGGCTTTGGAGTTTGTGGCCACCGGCGGCTATGCGCTCAAAACCTATGAACGCTATGCCAAAATCCGCCTGACCAAAGACGGCCTCTATCGGGTGTCCAGTCCGCAGATTGCCCGGCAATACCGGCTGAATATCGGAACGATCATTGAATCGCCGATGCTGAATGTGCGCATGACCCGGCGCAGTGCGGCAGGCACCATCGGGCGCGGTGGTGCGACTTTGGGCAAGATCGAGGAATATTTTCTCGAAATGCTGGTGCAGGGCGATACGTTCCTGTTTGCAGGCAAGGTTCTGCGCTTCGAGGGCATTCGCGAGAGTGAGTGTCTGGTCAGCCAGGCCCATGCGCTGGATCCCAAAGTGCCATCCTATGCCGGAGGCTCTTTTCCGCTGTCGACCTTTCTGGCATCGGGCGTCCGCGCCATTCTGGCGGATCCGCAACAGCAAAAGCGTCTTCCGGATCAGGTTCGCGACTGGCTCGAAATCCAGCGCGAAGTTTCCGTCCTGCCCGGGAGCAGCGATCTGCTGATTGAGACCTTTCCGAAAGGCAGCCGCTATTTCATGGTAGCCTATGCCTTTGAGGGCAGGCTGGCGCATCAGACGCTTGGCATGTTGCTCACCCGCAGGCTGGATCGGGCAGGCGCAAAGCCGCTGGGCTTTGTTGCTACCGATTATTCGCTGGCCATCTGGGGTCTGGAAGATCTCGGGCTTCTGTTCGGCAATGGCAGGATACCGCTCCGGGATCTGTTTGACGAAGACATGCTGGGCGATGATCTGGAAGCCTGGCTGAATGAAAGCTGGCTTTTGAAGCGGACATTCCGCAATTGCGCCCTCATTGCCGGATTGATCGAGCGGCGGCATCCGGGGCAGGAAAAGACCGGCCGCCAGGTCACCGTGTCTGCGGATCTGATTTACGATGTCCTGCGCAGCTACGAGCCGGATCATATCCTGATGGAGGCGACCAGGCGCGATGCGGCCACCGGGCTTCTGGATATCGGCAGGCTCGGTGCCATGCTTGCGCGCATCAAGGGCCATATTGTCCATCAGGCGCTTGACCGGGTTTCGCCGCTGGCCGTGCCGGTGATGCTGGAAATTGGCCGCGAATCCGTTCAGGGTGAAGCACAGGAAAGTCTGCTGGCGCAAGCGGCAGAGGAATTGGTGCAACAGGCAATGGAACATCAGGCATGAATATCGCAATTGCGCCGGTCCCGGCGCATGTCAATATTGCCGGTGTTGACGCGGTCTGTGACCCGTTGGGGGCACTTTATATCGCGGCCTGTTCCTGTCTTGTCGTGTCGGACCTGCATCTGGAAAAAGGGGCAGCTTTTGCCCGCCGGGGCATGATGCTGCCGCCCTATGATACGCTGTCAACATTGCGGCTTCTGGAAACAGTGCTTTCGCGCCACAATCCGCGCATGGTCATTTCGCTGGGCGATAATTTCCATGATCGAAAGGGATCGGCGCTGATGCCGGAAGAGTGGCGGCAGAGGATCCACACCATGGCCAGCGGGCGGGACTGGATCTGGATCAATGGCAATCATGATCCGGATGGAACCTGCAATCTGCCCGGTGTGTCGACTGATGAACTGTGTCTGGGAGGACTGACCTTCCGCCATGAACCCGGACAGGGCATGCAGAAAGGCGAAATCGCAGGCCACCTCCATCCTGCCGCCACGATCCGGAGACGGGAAAAATCGGTGCGCAGACCCTGCTTTGCTACAGATGGACAGCGGCTGGTCATGCCCTCCTTCGGCGTTTTGACCGGCGGGCTGGATCTGTCGCATGCCGCATTCCGCGGCCTGTTCCGCGAACAGGATCTGGTGGCCCATATGCTCAGCCGCGAGAAAATCTATTCGGTACACAGCAGGCATTTTCACGGATAGGCGTGCGCATCAGTCGCGGCGGAACACAAGACTGGCAGACCAGCCGGTAATGACGGCCAGAAGCACAGCAAAAATCCCGTAGGGCAGCGGGTTGATATGGGCTGCATCGGTAATGGCCTGCTCAAAGCCTGTCTTGATCACGCGCAATGGCAATTTCTTTTCCATCACGAACACACCGCTCTTGAACAGGTAGGCATGAACCGTGTGCACCCCGTTGGGCACATTGGCAGGCAGGCGCAATGTGGCCTTGAAAAGGTTCGGGCTGATAAAGCGGACGCCGCCGTCATTGGACTCGAACAGCCCTTCCGATATTTTCAGCCGCCGGAAAGCATCCCTGAAGTCCTTGAGGTCGCTGATATCACCGTAGGAGCGCAGCGGTGACAGGCGGATATCTGAAATGCCGATGCTGACATTTCCCAGTTCGAGCGGAGAGGTGATGGTGTCAATCACCCTGGTGCTGGCGATAGAATAGGACTCCGGGACATCACTGAAGGTCATCGACTTGCGGTTGATCCAGATCCCGAAGAAGCTGGATTTCTTGCGCAGGGTCGTATCCTTGCGCGGGCCTTCCAGTGAAACAACGATGTCATACTGGCCAATGGCCTGCAGATAGGAATCCGTATTGCCCAGAGCGCCGAAAATGGTCAGGTCGGCACCGGTAAAGTCCGAAGTTATGGCAATTTCATCCGTTGAAACGCCTATATCGATGGTTTCAGCATGCTGCAGGGCGCTTTCTGCCTCGTCGGCAGCCCGGACTGTGTGCGCACCATACAGCAACAAAAAGGCGGCGAGCAGAAAATGAAGCATCAGTTGCGCGCTCCGTCCAGTGCAATGGAGAAAATATCATCCGGCGGTATCACCATCTGGATGGCAAGGCGCACGCCGACCGCC
>CBDFGT010000006.1:0-58093 GCA_965247225.1 Rhizobiaceae bacterium
CGTGCGCGAGGCCCATGGCATCGTGTTCGTGATTGCGCCCTGGAACTATCCGTATCTCACTGCGATCAACACGGTTGTGCCGGCGCTGATGGGCCGGCAATGCCGTTATTATCAAGCATGCCAGCCAGACCCTGCTGGTGGGTGAGCGCATGGTGCGCGCCTTTGTGGAGGCCGGTATTCCCGAAGAGGTGTTCCAGAATCTGTTCCTGGATCATGCCACCACTTCGGCGCTGATTGCGGCCAGGACTGCTTCAACTTCATCAATTTTACCGGTTCTGTCGACGGTGGTCGCTCGATCGAGCGGGCCGCAGCCGGCACCTTTACCAATCTTGGTCTTGAACTGGGCGGCAAGGATCCGGGCTATGTGATGGAGGATGCCGATCTCGATGCCGCTGTCGATACGCTGATGGACGGTGCCATGTACAATGCCGGGCAGTGCTGCTGCGGTATCGAGCGCATTTATGTGCATGAATCGCTTTATGATTCCTTTGTGGAAAAGGCCGTGCACTTTGCCAGCGCCTACAAGCTCGGCAATCCGCTCGACGCAGGAAACAACACTCGGGCCCATGGCCCACAAGCGCTTTGCGGCAATCGTGCGGGCCAGCAGACGGCACGAGGCGATTGCCATGGGAGCCAAGGGCCCTGGTCGATCCAAAGCTGTTTGCTGCAAGATGATGGCGGCGCCTATCTCGCACCGCAGGTTCTCGTCAATGTCGATCATTCCATGGATGTCATGCGCGAGGAGAGTTTCGGGCCGGTGGTCGGCATCATGAAAGTGTCTTCCGATGTGGAAGCCCTCGAGCTGATGAATGACAGCCAGTACGGGCTGACAGCCTCCCTGTGGACAAAGGATGCCGAGCGCGCAGGCCCGGATTGGTGCGCGATATTGAAACCGGCACCGATTTTCATGAACCGCGCCGATTACCTCGATCCGGCCCTGTGCTGGACCGGCTGCAAGAATACCGGCCGTGGCGGCTCGCTGTCTGTTATCGGTTTCCACAACCTGACCCGTCCGAAATCCTACCATCTGAAGAAAGCGTGACAAGCATGACATTGCGAGCAAACTGGAGCTATCCGACAGCCATCAAGTTCGGGGCCGGGCGCATCAAGCCGAACTGGCGGATCATTGCAAGGCTGCTTGGCATGAAAAAGCCGCTGCTGGTGACCGATCGTGGTCTGGCAAGTCCATGGCGATCACGCAAAATGCGCTGGATCTTCTGGAGGCTGCGGGTCTTGGCCGGGCCATGTTTTCCGAAGTACAGCCCAATCCGGATGACAGGAATCTCGAGGCCGGCGTCAAAACCTTCCGCGATGGCGGGCATGACGGTGTTGTGGCCTTTGGCGGCGGCTCCGGGCTTGATCTGGGCAAGGCCATTGCCTTCATGGCGGGCCAGACGCGGCCCGTCTGGGATTTCGAGGATATCGGTGATTGGTGGACACGCGCCAATTCCGACGGCATAGCGCCGATTGTTGCCGTTCCGACCACGGCCGGAACAGGCTCGGAAGTGGGCCGCGCCAGCGTCATCACCAATTCTGCCACCCATGTGAAGAAGATCATCTTCCATCCGAAATTCCTGCCATCGGTGACGATCTGTGATCCTGAACTGACGGTCGGCATGCCCAAGGTGATCACCGCCGGAACCGGCATGGATGCCTTTGCCCACTGCCTTGAAGCCTATTCGGCAGAATTCTACCATCCGATGAGCCAGGGCATTGCGCTGGAAGGCATGCGGCTGGTGAAGGACTATCTGCCCCGCGCTTATCATGACGGCACGGATATCGAGGCGCGGGGCGCATATGATGTCTGCTGCTGCCATGGGGGCGGTTGCGTTCCAGAAAGGGCTTGGGGCTATCCACGCGCTCTCGCATCCCGTGGGCGCACTTTACAATACCCATCATGGCATGACCAATGCCGTTGTCATGCCTGCCGTGCTGCAGTTCAACCGGTCGGCTATTGAAGACAAGATTGCCATGGCTGCGGCCTATCTGGGCATTTCCGGCGGCTTTGACGGATTTTACGATTTTGTGCTGAAATTGCGCGAAGAGCTCGGCGTGCCGGACAGGCTTTCGGCGCTGGGTGTTGGCACAGACCGGATTGATGAAATGGCCGCCATGGCCATTGTTGATCCAACGGCCGGCAGCAACCCGGTGGAGCTGACACTGGAAGCAGCGAAAGACCTGTTCCACAAAACCATCTGAGAGAGGCGATATGCCACATGATCACAATCCGGCGATACTCTATCGCCGGATTGTGTTGGTCCGGATTATATGAGTTTAACTCATTAATTTTAGCTATGATCTTGTTAATCCTTGCTTAACCAAGTTCTGTAAGAGTTTGTTAAATTAGCGCAATGTTCATTTCGCGCATTTGAAAGGCCATGATCCGGCTTGATTTTTACACGGGGGGCGGCACTATGGCGGTTATTTCTTTTGCAAATGCAAAGGGCGGGGCGGGCAAAACCACAGCCGCGCTGATCCTGGCGATGGAGCTTGCCGACCAGGGCAAGCGGGTTGTGATTCTCGATGCGGATCCGCAGCACTGGATCACAAGCTGGTCGGAGCTTTCCGGTCCTGTCAAAAATATTCAGGTGATTTCCGAGGTCAGCACGGCGTCTCTCCAGTGCCATATCCGCGAAGGTCGTGACCATGCGGATCACTTTATCATTGATCTTGCCGGGGCCTGCAACGCGCTGACGGCGCTGGCCATCGGCCTTTCGGATCATGTCCTGATCCCGGTGCAGGGCTGCTCGATGGATGCGCGCGGGGCCGCGCAAATTCTGGAGCTGATTGCGCGGATGAAAACAACGATGGGTCTTGCCATAGCGCATTCGGTCGTTCTGACCCGTGTCAGCGGTGTGGTCACCACCAAGGCGATGCAGGCCATCAAATCCATGCTGTTGACGCGCGGCGTTCATGTTCTGGATACGCCGATCATCGAGCGCAGTGCCTATCGCGACCTGTTTGACCTTGGCGGCTCCATTTATACCATGGACCCGGCCAGGGTGAGCAATCTCGACAAGGCACAGGAAAATGCCTACGATTTTGCCGAGGAAGTCAAGCGCGTCCTCCCGGCCCGGGTGCTGTCCGGTTCGCGGGCACAGCGCCGGGCTGCGTGAGAAGGGCGTCAGAAATATCAAGACTTGTTTCCGCCAGATATGTGGATTATTATGACCAAATATGGTCATAATAATAGGGGTTCGCATGTCGTTTATCAGTGTAGCTGAAGCCAAGGCGGGATTTGCAGGGCTTGTGGACGACGCCTCCAGAGGTGAATTCGTAACGATCACCCGGCACGGAAAGCCTGCGGCGGTTATCGTCAGTGTTGAAGCGGCAGAGGCCGCCCAAAAGGCATTGAGCAAACCCAGAGCCAATTTTGGCGATTTTTTGCTGACATTTCCAGGTGGGGTTGATCTTGAGCGTAACGCATCCAGGATGCGGGATGTCGATCTTTGACCGCTTATCTGCTCGATACCAATATCATCAGTACATTCGCTCCAGATCGCCCTGGGCCTTCGGATGAGGTCCGCAACTGGCTTCACATTCAGGGCGAGGCTGATGCACTCTTTCTGTCGGCAATGACGATTTCTGAAATCGAGAAGGGATTGCGTTCCCTACATCGGCGAGGCGGGGTTGAACGCGCCAGGCGCCTGTCCGCATGGCTGGACGCTATAGTGGAAAGTTTCGGGAGCCGTATCCTTCCCATGGATGCCGTCGTGGCCCGCATTGCAGGTGTTCTGGAAGACGAAGCCGAAAGCAAGGGACGCAGTCCCGGGCTTGGAGATATTATCATCGCTGCAACGGCACGCGCCTACAATCTTACGGTGATAACGGCCAACATCCGGCATTTCGAGATGCTGGATGTTCGTGTGGATTTCCCGACTATTTTTAAAACCGTCTGATCAAAATGTCGAAATGGATTAATCAATAAACTGGACAATCGTTCCGGGACTGACCATTTTGGCCAGTTCGCGGGCATCCCAGTTGGTCAGGCGCACGCAGCCATGGCTCTGGGTCTTGCCGATCTTTGATGGCTCCGGTGTGCCGTGAATGCCATAGGTGGGCTTGTCGAGCGCAATCCACACAGAGCCGACCGGGCCATTCGGGCCTGGCGGAATGGTCAGGATCTTGTCATTGGCACCCTGCTTGAAATTGATCTTGGGATTGTAGGTATAGTTGGGGTCCAGCGCGATACGCTGTACGGCATGGGTGCCCGATGGCGAGGGCGTATCGGTTGAGCCGATGGAGGCCGGATAGGCAGCCACCAGATTGCCTGCCGCATCAAAGGCTTGCAAAAGCTTGATCCGCTTGTTGGCAACGATACGGGTGACCTGGCCTTTTTTGGGCTCACCCGGATTGACCACCTTGATGGTGGAGCCTGGAAGGGTGAAGTCCACGCCCGGATTCAGCGCCTTGAGATAGCCCTCGTCCATATGGAACCGTTCGGCCAGCGCTTCTGTCACGGATGTATAGGCCATGGAGGGCAGGGCGGCTTTCTGGCCGTAATCTTCCGGAATGGATGCCACGTAAGGGCCGGCAGCATCGGCTGCGGTGATCTGGTAGGAAACAATCGGCAGCCCGCCATTGAAGCGCAGGCGCTCCAGAATATCTTCGGAATTGTTCGGGTCGATGGTCTGGCCGGTCATGGCTTCCCAGGCGATGATGGCCTTGTTGACATTGGAACCCGGTTTGCCGTCGATCACGCCGGGAGAAATGCCTTCGCGATCCAGAAAGACCTGCAAGGCGGTGATTTCCGCGCTTGATTTTGTTGTCAGGGGAATGCCCGGTGCCGGATCGGCTGAAGGCTGAACGGCTTGCGGGTCAGGCGGTATGCTTGCCATCTGTGTTTCCGGCAGGGTTTCGGCGGGCAGGGCCTGCTGATCAGCCGTGTCCGGCAAGGGCCTGGAAGACACACCACCATCTTCGGGCAAAGGATATTCCTGCAAGGATCCTGTTGCCAGCGTATCATCCGGAAGATCCAGCGGTGTTTCAGCAGCCAGATTCTGGCGCATCATCCAGTCATTGCCACCACCCTGAAAATAGACGCTTGCAGGCATTTCCGTGGCAACCACCATGCCATAGTCATCAAACAGGACATGATAGCCCCTGGAATCGGTCTTGACCTGATATTCGCCCTGTTCCGGAACATAGCCAAGAAGATCACCCTGCGGCGTCACCAGCACCGTTTCGTTGCGGGCAAGGGCCAATGCCGGCATTTGCACGGCCAGCATCACAAGCAGGAGGACCGCCAATGCGGATTTTACTCTGGTGTTGACGGATGCGTATGGCAAAGGAATCCTCTTGCAATGTGATCTTCAGATTCAACATGGTAAATTCGACCTTAATGTGAAAATGCTGAATTGATGGTGAATAAAAATAGCATTTCCATGCTGCTGTGTCATTTCTGCCTGTTTACATCGGGTCATTGGCCGGACAGGATGGTATCCGGCGGATGCGCTGGCTATGGGCCATCTTCAGTGCCATGTTTCAGGAGGCTTGATGCTTGCGTTGCAGACGCGAAAGGGGCCAAAGATTTTTCTCGACCGGCGCTCGGTCCTTGATATCCGATCCTGTATTGTTGATGGCGTGGATCTGGCACCCGGAAATGCCATACCCGATGATGGCGATCCGCGAATCGCCCGGTCGCTGCAAGGTTTTCTTTTTACCTGCGGGCCGGAACATATCCGCCATCCCGATGCCATCGAAGGTGCTGATGACGGGCGCAGATATCCGTTGCACGGCTCCATGTCCGGTCATGCCGCCCGGGTCAAACAGTATGATGCCAATGACAGGGAAGCGGACGCGGCTGCCGAAGTGATGATCACAATGGCCACAGGGCAAACAGCGACGCTCAACCGGCATTGGCATATGGACGGAGAGACCGGCATTGTCAGCCTGCATGACCGCTTGTGCAACACGGGAGAAACGGCTTTTGCCCCGATGCTGATGTACCATATGAATCTGGGTGCCAGGCACTTGGACGAGGGCGTTTTCCTGTCCGGCGCAATGCTGGAAGGGGGCGGTTCGGGATGGCGTTTCGGTGCGGCAGATCGCGCGGTTTTCTGTCAACCGGCGAGGCCAGGTGCCGTGGATGGATGGGCCGAAGTGCGGCTGGGGCCGATTGCGGTGGCCGGGGGCAAGACATTGGTGGTGCGTTTTCACACGCAGGCGTTGCCGTTTGTGCAGATCTGGCGCAATCAGGCGGAACCTGCGCATGTGCTGGGCATTGAGCCTGCCTCGCACGACTGGAAATCCCGCGCCGATCTTTCTGCCGGGGGCGCTCTCTTGATGCTGGAGCCGGGCGAGACCTGTGACTATCATTTGTCCTTCGCCTTTGTGTAACCGGTTGACGGGACTGTTCCAGATTATTAAGTCTCATGGGCAACACAAGGAATATGCCTATGGATATCAGACCCCTGAATGAAGAATACGCTGTTTCCGGGCAGATTTCCGTCGCGGATCTGGACGCAATCAAAGAGATGGGTTTCCAGTCGCTGGTGTGCCACCGGCCTGACCATGAATCCCCGGACCAGCCGCTCTACACGGAGATTGCCGCCCGTGCCGATGCGCTGGGTCTTTCGATTGCCCATATTCCGGTCGGCCCCATGGGCGTGACGGCAGATGCCATAGCCCTGATGGTGGATGCGCTGGACGAATTTCCAAAACCCATGCTGGGCTTTTGCCGCTCGGGTGCGCGCTCAACCGCCATTTACCAGCAGACCCTGCATCTGCGCGGGTAATGTTCCTGTCATTGTTTGGAAAAGGGTGCCGGGTTTGGAAAAAAGGTGCCGGCGCATGGATCATTTTCCCGTGCCGCGGATATCGCTCAATGTCCGTGTCGGGGTAATGGCCTCCGGGTCCAGCCGGATTTCAATGATCGAAGGCAGACCGCTGGCACGTGCGCGCAGGAAGGCGGGTGCGAACTCATCCGTTGCCAGAACTGTTTCGCCATGGCCGCCATAGGCTCGGGCGAGATCGGCAAAGTCCGGATTGGTCAGTGTGGTGGCGCTGATCCTGTGTGGATAGTCGCGTTCCTGATGCATGCGGATTGTGCCGTAAATGCCATTGTTCACAACAACCGTTATCAGCGGCAGGTTATGGCGCACGGCTGTGGCAAATTCCTGCCCGTGCATCATGAAGCAGCCGTCACCGGCAAAGCAGATGACCTCCCGTTCCGGAAAAAGCGCCTTGGCGGCCACGGCTGCGGGCAGGCCATAGCCCATGGACCCGGATGCCGGTGCGGCCTGGGTTTGCCAGGCGCGGAACCGGTGGAACCTGTGCACCCATGTGGCATAATTGCCCGCACCATTGGTGAAAATGGTGTTATCGGCGGTGTTTTCCTCCAGCCAGTCCATGATCGGGCCCATTTGCACCGGTCCGGGGCCGATTTGCGGCGGTGTTGACCAAGCCAGATAGGCGGCGTGCATGGCTTTGGTGGTCCCGGCCCAGACCGGCGGGTTCTCCGGTCTGATGCCTTTCAGGCTTGCAACAAAATCAGACGGTGCAGCGCAGATGGCCTGATCGGGGCGATAGACCCGCCCCAGTTCCTGCGGGTCCGGGTACACGTGGATCAGGCTCTGTCTGGGATAGGGAATGTCCATAAGCGTGTAACCGGAGGATGGCATTTCGGAGAAGCGCCCGCCCAGAAGCACGATCAGATCAGCCTCGCGCACGGTTCTGGCCAGTGCCGGATTGATGCCGATGCCGACATCGCCCGCATAGGATTCATGCAAATGGTCAAACAGCATCTGGCGGCGGAAGGAACAGCCGACCGGCAGGGCCCAGTCCCTGGCAAAGTCCTGCAGGGCGGACACAGCCTCCTGTGTCCATCGCGTGCCGCCCAGGATGACCAGAGGATGTCTGGCGGCCTGCAGCCGCTCCCGGAATTCGGCCATCTGGCCCGGGCCCGGGAAGGCTGCAACCGGTGTATAGGGCCTGGGCAGCGGCGCTGCAACAGTGTCGCGCAGCATGTCTTCCGGCAGGGCCAGAACCACGGGGCCGGGCCTGCCGGATGTGGCAACGGCAAAGGCGCGGGTGACCATTTCGGGTATGCGCGTCGCATCGTCAATGTCTGCCACCCATTTTGCCACCTGACCAAAGGCGCGGCGATAATCGATTTCCTGAAATGCCTCGCGCTCGCGCGCCTCCCGCTGCACCTGGCCGATGAACAGGATCACCGGCACGCTGTCCTGCATGGCAACATGGAGGCCGGCGGATGCATTGGTGGCACCGGGGCCACGGGTGACAAGGCAGATGCCGGGTTCGCCTGTCAGCCGGCCCCAGCAATCGGCCATCATGGCGGCACCACCTTCCTGACGGCAGACCAGAACATCGATATCACTGTCGACCAGCGCATCCAGAACGGCCAGATAGCTTTCGCCCGGAACGCAGGCAAGGCGCCTGACGCCATTGGCTTTCAGGGCTTCCACAATCCATTCACCGCCGGTTTTCTGTATCATGTTCACGTGTTGTCCTGTTGTGCCAGCCCGGCCAGAATTTCGGCCGTATGTTCGCCCAGCCGGGGCGAGGGGGTGGTGTAGGTATTGGGCGTTTCCGAAAACACAACCGGATTTCTGACACCGGGGATCCGGTTGCCGTCCCTGTCTTCCAGTTCGATTTTCAGGCCACGTTCCCTGACCTGCGGATCGTCGAACATTTCGCCGATGGTGTTGATGGCACCCACCGGCACGGCGCAGCCCTCGCAACCGGACAGAAGGTCGGCCTTTGTCCAGAGAACCGTCTTTGCTGCAATCAGGCCATTGAGCGTGGCGCGATTGGCAAGGCGCGCGGCATTGTGCTGGAAGCGCGGATCTGCAATCAGCTCCGGTACTCCAAGAAGCGTGCACAATCTGGAAAACTGGCCGTCATTGCCGACGGCCAGGATCAGGTGGCCATCCGATGTGGGGAACACTTCATAGGGTGTAATATTGGGATTGGCATTGCCCATGCGATGCGGGCTGATGCCTGATGCGAGAAAATTGAGGTTCTGGTTTCCCTGTATGGCAACCTGCGTATCCATCAGTGCCATGTCAATATGCTGGCCGATGCCTGTTTTCAGAACATGGATCAGGGCAGCCTGAATACCGACTGCGGCATAGACTCCGGTGAAAATATCGGCAATGGCAACACCTGCCTTCATCGGCTCGCCATTTTTTTCACCGGTAATGGACATGAAGCCTGACATGCCCTGTACGATGAAATCATAGCCGGCAAAATGGGCATAGGGGCCTGTATGGCCGAAGCCCGTGATGGAGCAATAGACGAGTTTGGGATTGACCTGTTTCAGGCTGCCATAATCCAGGCCGTATTTTGCAAGGCCCCCGAACTTGAAATTTTCGATCAGCACATCTGCAGTTTTGACCAGCTGGCGGATCGTTTCCTGACCTTCCGGCGTCTTGATATCCACCGTTATCGAACGTTTGCCGCGGTTGGTGGAATGGTAATAGGCAGCAGACAGGTTTTCGCCATCCTTGCCCATGATGAAGGGAGGCCCCCACTGGCGGGTGTCATCGCCGCCATCGGGGTGTTCGATCTTGATCACATCCGCGCCCATATCGGCCAGAATCTGGCCAGCCCATGGGCCGGCCAGGACACGGGCAAGCTCAATGACGCGGATGCCCGCCAACGGGCCGCAGGGAGATTGCATCTGGGTCATTCTTTTCCGTTTTCCGTCAGGATACGTTTTTGATACCGGCTCTGGGTGATTTCCACAGCCAGAAGTGTGAATAGCACGAAATAGAAGGTCGACTTTGCCATCGGCTCGACCGGAAAGCCGAAGAAAGACAGATGCGCCAGATGGCCGCCTTCCGACACCAGCATATAACCCACCAGCAGCAGCACGAAAAGGCCCAGCACCTCATACATACGGTTGCGCTTGAGGAAATTGGCGACCGTATCGGCCATGGCGACCATCAGGATGCCGGATACAACGATGGCGGCGGACATGACGATAATGTTCTTCGACAGGGCAACGGCGGACAGAACCGTGTCAAAGGAGAACACGATATTCATGGCCAGAATCCAGAACAGCGCTCCGGCAACCGAGCGTCGGGGCGCAGCGGATGCGCCCTTTTCAAGATCATGGCTGCCGATCATGTGGTAGATTTCCCTGATGGCCGTATAGATCAGGAATGTTCCGCCCATGAGCACAATCAGGGCGTGACCGCTGACGGCTGCGGTGAACCAGGCAGAGGTGAACGAGAGGAACGGTTCCTGAAACAGGTCGATAAGCTGCAAAACCACGACCAGAAGTGCGATACGCAGGCCAATGGCCAGCACTATGCCGGTTTTGCGGGTCCAGGCTTCCCGTGCAGGATCAACCTTTTTGGCCTCAATCGAGATATAGAGAAGATTGTCAAAGCCGAGAACCGTTTCCAGCGCCGTCAGGATGAGGAAGGTAACGAGACTGTCGATGGTAAAGAGATTTTCCAGCATGGGCGCCCACTTTATGCAATGAATGTATTTTCGTTTTGAACCATTGTCTTCCAGTCTGCAATATAAACCATCCTTATGGCGCGGTTATTACATCGCTGTTTCGGGATACGGATTTCAGACGCTGTTCGCGCCAGATGATGAAAAGGCCGGATGCAATGATAATGCACACTCCAAGCCATTTCCAGGCATCCAGAACATCACCGAAAATGATCCAGGTGAACAGGGTCGCCGAGACGATTTCCAGATATTGCAAAGGGGCAAGGGTTGCTGCAGGCGCATGGCGCAGGGCATAAATCCCGAGAAGGCTTGATACTGTTGCCATGACACCGGTTCCCAGCAGATAGAACCAGACGATGCCTGACGGCGTTTTGGGTGCAAATTGTTCAAATCCGGCCAGCGCGACAAGGCACATGGTGACAAGCGTAAACAAGGCACCCCACAGCCCCGCCTGCAACTGCATGGACCAGGGGTCTTCCCTGCGTGCCTGATGCTTGCTGATCAACAGGAAGACCGCAACGCAAAAAGCCGTCAATATGGGCAGGAAGGCCACCCAGCCAACGGCCTGAAAATTGGGCCGGATGATCAAAAGGGCACCGGCGAAGCCCAGCAGGCAGGCGAGATAACGCCGCCAGCCGATGGTCTCCTTCAAAAAGATACCGCCGAGAACCGTTAATATTGCCGGTTCCACAAAGAAAATGGCGATGGCATCCGCCACGTTCATTGTCTGCAGGGCTATGGCAAAGCTGGTCATGCCGACGGCCATCAGGAAGCCGCGCAGCGCATGGAGCGAGGCGACTTGCACGGTTTGTTTTTGAAGGGAACCACGGGCCATGACAAAGGGCAGCATGAGCAGGATCTGGACGATGAACCGGCTGAAGGCCACCTCGGTAGCAGGCACATGCTGACCGGAAAGCTTGGAGAAAATATCAATGCCCGGTGCCAGCAAAACCGACATGAGCATATAGGCCATGCCAGCCGCCACGCTGTTGACAGGCACCGGTCCAGTGGTTTCCTGTCCTTGCAGGGTCATTGTACGCTCACCCCCGCGTCTGGGCCTGAGGTGCCGGTGCGGGGCGGCAGAACGCTGTTGCACCAGTCGGAAAAGGCGGTCATGGCTTCGAGCCTGTTGGTCTCCTTGAGACTTTCGTGGCGCATGCCGGCAAAAACCGATGTCGAGACATTCGTAAATCCACAGGATTTCAGGAATTTTGCCATTTTCACGATCGCCTTGCCTCCGTCTGTTGCGGGATCCTCCCCGCCGCCGACCAGTTGAACAGGCAGGTTCCGGGGCAGGCGGGCCAGAAGGCCGGCGCGGGTTCCACGAAAGGTCAGGTCAAAAATATCAATCCACAGGGAGATGGTTGCATCAAAACCGCAGAGCGGATCGGCGATATACAGATCAACTTCAGCCGGATCATGCGACAGCCAGTCAAAATCGGTCCTGCGGCCGGGAATGGATTTGCCCCAGGCTTCAAATGTCAGCTTTGGCAGGATGCGGCCGGGAACGTCGGACCCCAGGACCATTTTTTCGATGGCCAGAACAGCCTGCGCAAGCCTGCCGCCGGGACCGGGAAAGAAATTGGAGTTCCAGATGGTTACGGCTGCAAAATCCTGCGGACAGGAAAGGACCGTGTTGAAGCTGATCAGCCCGCCCATGGAGTGGCCGAACAGAATGACCGGCAATCCGGGGTGCTGCGCGACAATATGGTCGCGCATGGCCTTGATATCGGCCATGACCTTTTCGGGACCATGGCTGCGGGCAAACTGGCCCTGCGGGCAATCCGGTGTCACGGTTTCGCCATGGCCACGATGATCCGGCGCATAGGTGTGCATCTGCTGCCCGGCCAGAAATTCCGCAAAACCCTGATAGCGCCGGGAATGCTCGGCAAGGCCATGGGATATGAGCACAACAGCGCGCGCACCGGAGGATGCCAGTTGCCTGTGCCAGGCAAGGGTTGCCCCTGTCGGGCTTTCCAGCCAGTGGCGTTCTGAAAACATGCGGATGCTCCGTCTTTTCCCGGATGGAATGACTATCAAACATGGTATGGGCAATCCAGCCTCCATTTTGAAAATCCTCCTCGCTGACTCCAAAAATATCTTGTCGAGATCGATAAATGTTTGCTATACGTTCTATTAATGTTCTCTTTTGTGGTTGTCAAATGACATTTATGCGTCGGATAAGATTGTGGTTCGGTTCCGTCATGCTGGCAGGGGCGTTGCTGTTTGTGTCGGCATGTATCGTGTTTGCATCTGCGCCGAATATGCAGTCTGTGATTGCCCCGGGGACTGATTTGGCCTACATAGCGGACAAATTCCCAACATCAGGCGAAAGACACAGAATGGCACGGCAGTTTATTTATCACATGTCGGGACTGAACAAGTCCTACGGCGCCAAGAAAATCCTCGAAAACGTCAACCTTTCTTTTTACCCGGATGCGAAAATCGGTATTCTCGGTCCCAACGGAGCCGGCAAATCGACCGTGCTGCGCATTATCGCCGGGCTGGACAAGGAATATACCGGTGAAGCCTGGCTGGCCGAAGGGGCGACGCTCGGCTATCTGGAACAGGAGCCGAAACTCAATCCGGACAAGACGGTGTTTGAAAATGTCATGGAAGGTGTGGCTTCCAAGACCGCTATCGTGGATCGCTACAATGAACTGATGATGAACTATTCCGATGAGACGGCGGAAGAGGGTGCGCATCTTCAGGATATGATCGACAGCCAGAATCTCTGGGATCTGGAACAGCAGGTGGAAATGGCGATGGAAGCCCTGCGCTGCCCGCCCGGCGACAGCGATGTCACCAGCCTTTCGGGCGGTGAGCGCCGCCGCGTTGCGCTGTGCAAGCTTTTGCTGTCACAGCCGGATCTTCTGCTTCTCGACGAACCGACCAACCATCTGGATGCCGAAACCATCGGCTGGCTGGAAAATCACCTGCGCGAATATCCCGGTTCGGTTTTGATGATCACCCACGATCGCTACTTCCTTGATAATGTCACAGGCTGGATTCTGGAGCTCGACCGGGGTCGCGGCATTCCCTATGAAGGCAATTATTCGGCCTATCTGCAGGCCAAAGCCAAGCGCATGCAGCAGGAAAGCCGTGAAGATGCGGGCCGCCAGAAAGCGATTTCGCGTGAGCAGGAATGGATTGCCTCCAGCCCGAAAGCGCGCCAGGCCAAGTCCAAGGCCCGTATCAAATCCTATGAGCAACTGGTGGATGCAGCGGAAAAGCAGCGTCCGGGCGATGCCCAGATCATCATCCCGGTCAGCGAAAGGCTGGGCCAGGTTGTCATCGAAATGGATGGAATCACGAAGGGCTATGGCGACCGGGTGCTGATCGAGAACCTGACACTGAAATTGCCGCCGGGCGGTATTGTCGGTGTCATCGGTCCCAACGGCGCGGGCAAGACCACCCTGTTCCGGATGATTACCGGCCAGGAAAAGCCGGACAGCGGCACGATCCGCATCGGTGATTCCGTGCATCTGGGCTATGTTGACCAGAGCCGCGATGCGCTGGATGGCAACAAGACCGTGTGGGAAGAAATTTCCGGCGGAGCCGAAATCATCAAGCTTGGCAAGTATGACATGAACTCCCGCGCCTATTGCGGTGCCTTCAATTTCAAGGGCGGCGACCAGCAGCAGAAGGTTGGCAACCTGTCCGGCGGCCAGCGCAACCGTGTGCATCTGGCCAAGATGCTGAAAGCCGGCGGCAATGTTCTGCTGCTCGATGAGCCGACCAACGATCTTGATACCGAAACGCTGGGCGCCCTCGAAAGTGCGCTGGAAAGCTTTGCCGGTTGCGCCATCATCATTTCGCATGACCGCATGTTCCTCGACCGGTTGGCCACGCATATTCTGGCCTTTGAAGGTGACAGCCATGTGGAATGGTTTGAAGGCAATTTCGAGGATTACGAACAGGACAAGATCCGTCGCCTCGGCGCGGAAAGTGTCAACCCGAAACGGGTGAGCTACAAGCGGCTGACACGCTAAGCCCTTGTCTGTATTTCCGCTTTACAGGCCCGGAGGTACGGACCAGATGTTTGCAAGGCCATGTGTTTGTGAAGGGCATGGACAATGGCACGCATTTTGATTTCCGGTGTTGCGCGCGGTATAGGCCATGCACTGGCAGGGCAGGCCCTGGCTGCCGGGCATGCGGTGACAGGGTCTGTGCGCAGCCGGGAGGATGCTTTGCGGCTTCAGGCCGAATTCGGGCAGGGGTTTACGCCTCTGGTGTTTGATGTCCGGGATTTTGCGCGGGTTGCAGAGATTGCCGAGACCTGTCGCGAACCGGTTGACATTCTCATTCACAATGCCGGGATTATCGGGCCGGAGCGCCAGTCGACGCTCAATATGGATTTTGCCGGGCTGGCCGAAACGCTGCTGGTCAACAGCATTGCGCCGCTGGCCGTAATCCAGGCGTTTCTGCCGCATGTCCGGCGTGGCCATTCCGGTCGCATTCTGGTTGTTTCCAGCCGTATGGGCTCGATGTCCTATGCCATGTCGGACAAGATTGCCTACCGGATGTCAAAGGCGGCCGTCAACAAGCTGGTGCAGGGTCTGGCAACTGATCTGCGCCATGAGGGCATTGCCGTTGCTTGCGTTCATCCGGGATGGGTGCAGACCGATATGGGCGGAGCTGAAGCGGATATTACCGCAGAAACCAGCGCCGCCGGCCTGCTGGAGCGGGCCATGACGCTTGATATCACCACGACAGGGCGCTTCCTGAATTATGATGGTACGGTTTTGGCGTGGTAGGCCGGTTCCCGCATTGCGGGTTCATGCGTATAAAACAAAGACGACATCGAAATTCCTGCTTGCGTCAGGGACGTCAATCACATAAAGATATGTTTATATCTTGATTGGGCTGGTGGAATGGCGTCGGACACATTGGGGCTGGATAGTCTTGTTGAAGTGCTGAAAGCGGCGGGTGAAGTGACCCGGTTCCGGCTTCTGGCGCTTTTGGCCGGAGGTGATCTGACCGTCACCGACCTGACAGAGATTCTCGGCCAGTCGCAACCCCGCATTTCCCGCCATATGAAATTGTTGACCGAAGCCGGACTGGTGGACCGCTATCAGGAAGGGGCCTGGGCCTATTTCCGCCTGAAATATGGCGGAGCGGAAGTGGCACTGGCCCGTGCGTTCTTGACGGCGGCCAGCGGGCAGGATGCCGTCCTGTCGCGGGACCGCGAGCGTCTGGCGGCGGTCAAAAAAATGCGGGCCGAAAGGGCACAGGCCTTTTTCAGCGAAAACGCCGCCGAGTGGAATGAAATGCAGCGCCTGCAGATCAGCGAGGCGGCGGTGGAAACCGCGCTCAGGCAGATTGTCGGGGATCGTCCGATCCAGTCGCTTCTCGATCTTGGAACCGGCACCGGCCTGATTTTGAAACTGTTTGACGGGCTTTACCAGCACGCCGTGGGAATAGATGCCAGCCGCGACATGCTGGCTGTTGCCCGCTCCAATCTCGACAAGGCAGGCATTGCGCGGGCCACCGTGCGGCTGGGGGATATTTTCAACCTGCCGCTGGACGGGCAAAGCTTTGATCTGGTGACAATTCATCAGGTTTTGCACTTTCTCGATGAACCGCAGGCGGCCCTTGCCGAGGCCAGACGTATGCTGCGTGCCGGAGGCAGGCTGGTTATCGTGGATTTTGCGCCGCACGGGCTGGAATATCTGCGGGAAACCCATGCCCATGTGCGGCTCGGCTTTTCGCACCGTGCGATGGAGGAATGGCTGGCAAAGCTGGGGCTTGCTGTCGAGACGGTCATTGATCTGCCACCTGTCAAAACCGTGGGCGAGCATTTGACCGTGTCATTGTGGCTGGCCCGTGATCAACGCGCTTCCTGAATGATTTGCAGAAGCGCAACTTTTTATCTGGAGATGACCGATGCAGGACCATCCGACACGGCCAAGCAATGCCAAGGTATCGTTTGAGTTTTTCCCGCCGAAGACGGCGGACATGGAGCGCCAGCTCTGGCAGACCATTGCTGATCTTGCCGACTGGAACCCGGAATTCGTATCTGTGACCTATGGGGCAGGGGGGACAACACGGGCTCCGACGCTGGAAACCGTTCGCCGGATTGCTACCGAGACCCGGCTTGTACCTGCGTCACACCTCACCTGCGTCGGCTCGACGCGGGAGGAAGTTCACGCCATCGTCGATGAATTCGCAAGGGCCGGTATCCGCCATTTCGTTGCGCTGCGCGGTGATCCCGCCAGCGGCATCGGCACGGCCTATCAGCCGCATCCGGGCGGTTACGAGAATGCG
This sequence comes from Rhizobiaceae bacterium, assembly GCA_965247225.1. Lineage (GTDB taxonomy): Bacteria > Pseudomonadota > Alphaproteobacteria > Rhizobiales > Rhizobiaceae > CBDFGT01. Next base: position 16,696 of record CBDFGT010000006.1, read on the forward strand.
GCAGCGCTTGCCGCCGGATTGCGTGACCATGGCGCATTTGAGATTTCCGTGTCGGCCTACCCTGAAAAACATCCCGAAAGTGCGGATGTCCATGCAGATATCGATATGCTGAAACGCAAGGTGGACAATGGCGCGACACGGGCGCTGACACAGTTCTTTTTCGACAATGACGTGTTTGAGCGCTATCTGGAGCGGGTGCGGGCTGCGGGAATTTCCATTCCGGTCGTGCCGGGCATATTGCCGGTCCAGAATCTGGCACAGGTTCAGAAATTTGCAGGCATGTGCGGTGCCAGCGTGCCGGATTCTGTTGTTGCGCGGCTGGCGCCTCTTTCCGGGGATATCCAAGGTCATATGGCGGCGGCGGCGGATCTGGCTGCCGGGCAGATTGTCGATCTGGAACGGCGCGGTATCGGTGCGTTCCATCTCTATACAATGAACCGGTCCGCGCTTGTTTCGGATGTACTCAGCCGGGCAGGTTTGCGCCGCGATGGTGGCGGAGAAGCCGTTTCAGGTGCCAGTGCTCAGGGGTTGCGCCTTGCGGCAGAGTGAACAATCCGATTAAAAACAAAAGGCACGGCCCCATGAAAAAAAGGGTCGTGCCTTGATTTGTCCAATTCAGTTTACGTTTTTGCGCCAGTGTCCTGGATGAAATGCCCTGCATGACGGCTGTGCTACGCCCTCAGATAAACAGCATCGTTGCCACAAAAACAAACGCGGCACTTATCATCAGGACATTGAGAGAGTTTGTGAGTCCCATTGTTTAGCTCCTTGCGTTAACGGCACCATTGTATGTCTGTTTTGTGAAGAATGAAAAGCGTTTTTTTTGCTGCACTGCCACAAACAGATATGAATTTTTCGTTTATGAACATGCCAAGGGTATGAATTTTCTCATGAATTTTTGCGCCACATTTTTTGTTGACATGGCAAATGTGATGATATTGTGGCGAGAATGTGTTTTCGACGCTTTCACGACAAGTCCATGAAAAGATAACTGAAATGAAATTGCGAAATCACGCTTTCATTTTCAGTGAAAACTGGACCGAAGCATTGATCACAAGCAATCCCAGGCCGATCAGGAGCATGCCTGCAACCTCGCTGATGGCGAGGGATTCACCGAGGAAAAGATAGCCGAGCAGGACGGCGCCGGGCGGAACCAGAAGGGTGACCAGAGATGTGACTGTTGCGCCTGCCAGTGCCATGATCCTGAAATAGAGGATATATCCAAAGGCTGTGGACAGGAGAGCGAGCGCCAGAACGGCCAGGATGGTGCTCATCGGCGGCATGGCCAGCGTCCAGGGATGATCATAGGCCAGCGCCAGTGGCAGCATGATCAGGCTGGAAGCGGTCAACTGGCCTGCTGCCGTGACAGGGGCGGGCTGGCCGCGGAAGCGCTTGCCGTAAATCCCGGCGACACCATAGGACATGGCGGCCGTGACCGGCAGAACCAGGGCCCAGACCGGCATCGTATCGAGACCAAAGGCGCTTGGTCCCAGCAGGATAACGGTTCCGGCAAAGCCCAGCACACAGCCGATGATCTTGTTGGGCGTGAATTTTTCATCCGTGGTCCAGAAATTGGCGATGATCAGGGTCCAGATCGGTGTTGTGGCATTGAGAATGGCGGCAAGACCGGCACCGATTTCGGTCTGACCTGCAAAGATCAGCGTGTGCGGAATGGCATTGTTGACAAGGCCGAGGATCAGGAATTCCGGTGCGCGGGCTTTCAGGGTCCGGTAGATATCGTGTCTGCCGCCGATATAGAGATGCAGGGCAAGGGCCGCGATGAACACGCGCAGAAAGACCAGCGTCAGCGGCGGTATGTGGTGAATGGCGATACGGGCAAAGAAGAACGAGCCACCCCAGATCAGACCCAGAAGCAGCAGCAACGCCCAGGTCATGAGCGGTATTCTTGTCGATGTCATGTTTTCATTCCCGGTTCCGCTTTTGCATGATCCGTAGCGCGGGATGAATGCAAGAGACACCCGAAACGTGCGGTGGCAGACTCTCCTGGCCTATCCCGGACCCATCAAAGCGCGTTCAGCAGGGCCTGTGTTGCCCAGCCGTCGGCGGGAAGGCCCAGTTTTGCCTGTTCTTTCTGAATGGCAACCCGCGTTCCGCCACCCAGAATGCCATCGATCTTGCCTACATCATGGCCAAGGGCTGCCAGCCTGGTTTGCAGTGCCTTCATCTCTGAATCCTTCAGGCCGGGTTCAGGGTTTTTCTTGTCCATGGGCGGTGCGCCCTTCAGGCGGGTGGCGAAATAGGCCGCTGACGTCGTGTAGATGAACGACTGGTTCCATTCCAGATAGATACTGAAATTGGGATAGGTCATGAAGGCCGGACCCTTGTGCCCCTGCGGCAGGATCACGGCTGCGGGCAATGCACCAAACGCCATGTTGCCATCACGCGGAATGACGCCCAGATCAAACCATTGCTGCGCTGTCAGCGTGCCGCCAAGCCCGGTTTTTTCAAAGGGCAGGCTGTCGGGTATGCTGACTTCCTGAATCCACGGTTGTCCACGGACAAAGCCCAGGCTGCGAATGAATTTGGCGGCCGTCAATATGGCATCAGGGCCCGATTCTTTCAGGCGCACATGGCCGTCACCATCGCCATCCGTGCCAAATTTTATAATATCCTCCGGCAGCATCTGCACCTGGCCGATTTCGCCGGCCCAGGCCCCGGTTCCGGTTTGCGGATCGAGATCGCCATGCTGTACCATTTCCATGGCAGCGAGAAGCTGCGGGCGAAACAGTTCCGGCCTGCGGCAATCATAGGCCAGGGTTACCAGCGCATTGCGGGTATTGAAATCACCCTGAACGGCTCCAAAATCCGTTTCCATGGCCCAGAAAGCGGTGATCACAGCGGGCGTTACGCCAAATTCCTGTTCGGCACGCTGAAAAACCGCAGCATATTCGGCCATTTTTTTTCTGCCGATATCCAGCCGTGCCTGACTGACTGTCCGCTGTACAAATTCCAGAAAATTCTGCCTGAAAACCGATTGGCCGCGATCCCGCGCGAGAACCTTCCTGTCGATCTGTGCTCCGGCCAGCGCCTTGTCCGCCGCGTCTGCCGGTATGCCCAGTGCCAGGGCTTCGGCCTTGACCCCGCCCAGAAACGCATCAAAATCACCACCGCATGCCTGCGCAACGGCGGCATTCGACCATAGCGCTGCTGTCACAAGTGTCACAGTGGTCAAAAATACGGATTTTCGGTTCATTTCTTGCTCTTCCAGACCCTGGTTTATCCCCCCTTTACTGGGAGAAACCATTGGCTTTGGCAAGCAAAATAGCAGCTTACTGCTGTAAAATATCGCCAGGTGGCGTGACCGGACCGGTATAGGATGTAGTGGTCACAGGGGTCGTGGAGACGGGGGCGGCAGACATCCGGGCGGCGGACATGGACGGCTGTTGCAGGGCGACAGATTGCGGCAGGTCTGGTGCCAGCGTCTGCGCGGTTGCCATCTGGATATCGTCACGCGGCACGGAAACAGCGGCGACCCAGTTTTTCCAGTTCACAGGCGAACCGGCAAAAACATTGATGTCTGTTTCTCCGCTGATGCCGGGTATGACGCCGGTGCTGGTATATTGCCAGAAGGCCCAGCGACGGTCCCTGTAGGTTTCCACAGGATGAGCCGCGACCGAACGGACCCAGAAATGGTAGTCAGAAAACTGGCCCTTGAGAACATCGCGGTGAAAATCCACCGAAGTGTAGATAATCGGGCGTTTTCCATACCAGGCTTCCAGCCGGTCCAGAAAGCGTTTCAGCTCCTGACGGATCACGGCGATATCGGGATGTTTCCTGTAATTGCAGGTTTTGGATTCATAGTTCCATTCCGCATCCAGTACCGGCGGCAACATGACAGCCTCCCTCGGCACATTGCGGATGAACCAGTCTGCCTGCTGGTCTGCAGACGAGCAGAGATAGAAGAAATGGTATGGCGCATAGGCAAGGCCTGCGGCGCGGGCACCCTGCCAGTTCTCCTGAAAACGTTCATCCGCGGAATCCTTGCCTTCCGTCGCCTTCATGAAGGCGAAGGAAACGCCGGACCGGCGTACCTTTCCCCAGTCAATCTCACCGTTCCATTTGGAAACATCTATGCCATGAACAGAGTGGCGATGCGGGCTGTTCTTGCCAAAATCCTGCGGATCCTTGTCGTAGAACCTTGGCTTCACAGAGGATGTTTCCATAACGTCGGTCGTGGTGCATCCTGACAGGGCGAGTGCTAGAGGCAAAAGGGCCAGAAGGATCCGTCGCATGGCTTTCCCGAATTTACGAACTACTATACCGGGCCTCGCCCATAGCATCGTGTTGACGGCAACGGGAGGCAGACCTTCCCAATCCAACACATCATCGTAAATATTCCGTTAGTTTCAATCCCCTCCTGTACGGCAAAGTCTGTTTCAAACCGAAATAATGGCTCTCCAGGCATAGCCACGCCCAACAGATATGAATTTCAGGCGGGCATCGTGCCGCCCGGCGGCATTTTCCATGACCGTTTTCAGGTCGGGACGCGGAGTGACATGGAACCGCGCCAGCCAGCCCCTGAGCATGCGGCCAAACCATACGGGGAGATTTTCCTGCTGTCCGAAATCGACAATATGCAGCGATCCGCCGGGTGCCAGACAGGACAGGGCGGCTTCGATGGACTTTTCCCAATGCGGAATCATGGACAGGGCATAGGAAATCAGGATCCGGTCAAACTCTGTCTCGCCGAACATCTGCGGTTTGAATTCCGTCGCATCTCCGGCTTTGAAAACCGGGCGCGGGCCTTGCGCATTCCGGAAACCGGCCTCTGCCGACACCAGCATTTCGGCAGAAATATCAAGACCGAACAGCCGGGCTCCGGGAAAATGCCTGGCGACCAGCGCCAGGTTGCGGCCCGTTCCGCAGCCAAGCTCCAGAACCGACTGGCCGGATTTGACATTCATATCCAGAATGGCCTGATCCCGGCCCAGCAGGTAGTATTTGCGGGTCAGATCGTAGATATGCCGCTGGTAACGGTACATCTGGTCCATCCGGCTGGCATGTGCATTCCCGTCTGCGATCCGTGTCTCTGCCATCAGTTCAATTTCTCATAGATGTGGAAACCGCCATAGATGGCTGACCGGTCACGGGCACCCAGTTTCAGCGATTCGTCCTCGTGATAATGCCATTGGTCCAGAAGGTCAGGCGACAGCCGGCCAATCAGCAGGCTCCTGATGGCGGCTGTACGGAACACGACACGGGCGTTCTGCGTGGCCGTGCGGGTGATCTGGGTCCAGAGAGCATTCAACTGGTCATCTGTCATCCAGTCCTGCGCATCCAGAAGAACGAACCGGTCCACGGAATTTTCCGGCTTTCCGGCCAGAAGCTCGGTGAAATTGGCATGGTGGACATGGGCGCGGTGGGCATTCTGGCGAATGGCCTGATAGTTCTGTTCCTGCAGGTAGCTTGGCAACTGGCCCTCTGCGGCTGTCGGATAGCGACGGGCGAAGGCCTGCCAGGCAAAATAATTGTCCTGCAACGGGAAGGAGCAGGTGAGGTTTTCCAGCCGCTGGCGCAGAACCGGGCCTACGGATTTTCCGTCACTCAAGGAGGCCAGTTCGTCAAACTGCTGCGGCGGAATACCAAGTCCAAACAGCGATGCCTTCTGGCCGGTGATCCAGCGGATGAAACGGCGCTCGAACAGGGGTGCCAGCTGCTCGTCAAAGAATTTGCGCTGTTCCGGCATGCTTCGGCTCTTTGCAAAGTCCCGCGGATCAACGCCATGCAGGCGGGATACGAGATGGCCAAGGCCGATGAACCGGCCGAGCAGGCCCGTGCGGTAGATGTTGCGGTTGAACACTGTGATCCGGCGCCGGCCCAGGAGGTCGCGCCTGTTCCAGTACTGCAGCGTTGCTTCATCCAGATTGGGTGCGACGAAGCGGTCAAAAGCCTTGACATTGGAATTGACGCCCTCCTTGCCAAACTGGCGCACGATATCCTGATAACCCGGCATGAAGCGGAAAGACGCCAGTTTCAGCCTGTTCAGGGCAATGTGATGGGGATTGAGATCAACCACATCGATGCGGGCCGGATTTCTGGAAAGATAGGCCAGCATATTGCAGCCGCCGGAGCCGATAGTGACAATGCGGTGGTGCGGCAGAAGCTGCATGGCCTCCAGATCGACCTCCGGGTCTTCCCAGATCTGCGGATAGACCAGTCCGGAAAACAGCATGCCAAAGAAACGTTCCGACAGGGCCGCCGCGCTGAACCCGGTATGACGCAAAACAGCGTTCCTGAGTTTCCTGTTGTTTCCAAAGTGAGCGTCTCGTGCCAGTTCAATCATCCGTTTTGCCCTCTCGCGTTTGTGTTGGGGCGGTCTATTCCTCTTCGGCTACAATTTGATGACAGCTCACATTCGACCGTGTTTGTTAAGTCGTTTTTAACAAAGCAAAGCTATCGTCGGAGCCAGAAGTGGAGAGTGATTAACATGATGTTAAGAACGTTTCTGCCGAAGATTCAACAGCGATATGCTTTCGTTGGTTCGGCAATCGGGACTTTGGTTCCCGCAATCTGTTACAGTTTTGATGTCGTACTTGGTGGCGCAGGTTCTGTCTGGCACTGGGCAAAAGGGGATGCGAATCAGGCTATCCTGCTGACCATGCCGGTATGGATGGGCCTTGTGTTCCTTCAGCTCGGGCGATCGCGTGCGCGGCTTGAAAATGAAGTCGCGTTGCGCAATGCGAAAGAGCGCCAACTGGTGTTCGAGGCACATCATGACCGGTTGACCGGCCTGAACAACCGTCTTGCGCTGGAAAAAGACCTTTCCCGCCTTTTTGCGGCCAGGCGCAGGCCCGTGCTGATGCTTCTGGATCTTGACCGGTTCAAGTTTATCAATGACAGCATGGGGCATGATGCCGGTGACGAGCTCCTGATCCTGTTCGGTCAGCGTCTGGTGCCCTCCATCGGCCGCATGGGCCAGCTTTACCGTCTTGGAGGTGATGAATTTGTCATTCTTCTGCCGGATCCTCCCTCTTTTGCCGAGGTCGAGCAATTGTGCGAAACAGTGGAAACTCTGGCCGGAATTCCGTTTTCTCTCAGCAGCGGTCTTGCCAGGTCCGGCGTGAGTATCGGCATTACATACAGCCGCCCCGCTGATACCGGCATGTCGACCATCCTCAAGCGTGCGGACCTGGCCCTGTACAAGGCAAAGGAGATTGAGGGTTCCTCGCATTATCACTATTCCGATGAGACGGCCCGGGAATCCCTGCAACGGATGGAGCTTGAGCAGGATTTGCGCCAGGCCATCCCGAATGGCGAGCTTTATCTCCACTATCAGCCGATCATGGGAGCACAAAGCCGCGTGGTGCGTTCGTTCGAGGCACTGCTGCGGTGGCGGCATCCTGTTCATGGCGAGATGCAACCGGACACATTTATTCCCATAGCCGAACGTACCGGACTGATCCTGCCGATCGGCAACTGGGTGATGCGCAAGGCCTGCATGGAGGCGGTCAAGTGGCCGATACCGACCGGTGTTGCCGTGAATGTATCGGGGGACCAGTTCAAGGATGCTGGTTTTGTTGATTTTGTGAAACTGTGCCTGGCGGACGCCGGGCTGGCACCCGGGCGGTTGACAATCGAAGTCACGGAATCCCTGTTTACGGTTGAAGTGGCTACGATCCGGAACAGCCTGATGGCCTTGCGTGCGCATGGTGTGCGTATTGCACTCGATGATTTTGGTGTCGGATTTTCCTCTATCAGCCATTTGCGCAATTTCCCGGTGGACCAGCTGAAGGTGGACAAATCCTTTACCCATGCCATGCTGGGCGACAAGCGCGATGCTGAATTGATTGATATCATGCTGCAACTTGGTGCAACCTTTGATGTGACGACCACCATTGAAGGCATAGAAACGGAGGGGCAGATGGATTACGCGCGCGAACGTGGTGCCAGTGAAGTGCAGGGGTTCCTGTTTTCACGCCCTGTGTCTGCCGAAGAGGTTCCAGGCTTTATGGAGCGGGTTGCGGGTTGCCATATGCCGAGGGATGCAAAAATTCCGGCTTGACCCCGGAGCGGATATCGGCCTGATTACACGAACCCTGAAGCCCTTCAAAACACAGGTACCATGATCATGCCGCGCACATTGTTCAAAGCTGTTTTCGGGCTCGTCTTTCTCTGCCTTGCAGGCCTGTGTGCCGTTCTGGCGTTGCGTCCGCCCACTATTCTGACAGTCGGCACAGCCTATGCTGCCAAGATGGTCTGCTCCAGCGTGTTTGTTGCGGGTCGCGATGAGCGCGATGTTTTCAAGGTGGATGTGCAGGCCCCCGGAAACCCTTTGATGCGGGCATTCAGGATGGATGTCGATCATGAGCGCAAGCGCGTTTCGGCCACCCTGCTCGGATTTTCCGGGCGTTCTGTTGCGGTCTATCGCGACGGGCTCGGCTGTACGAATGTGGCTGCGGGCAATGCGGACCGCCTGCAGGCGATGACCGTTTCGACAGCCGTCCTGCCGCCTGCCGACCCTTCCTCTCCCTGGCCGCAGGGCGAGGCCGCAACTCCGCTGCCAACGCTTGAGGCCGTGCTTTCCGACGGCAGCCTGACGGGGCCGGGGATGCGCGCTGTGGTTGTTGTGCAGCATGGCCGGATTGTGGGCGAGGCCTATGGCGAGGGCTTTTCAAAGGGGACGCGGCTGCTTGGCTGGTCCATGACCAAGACGGTGACGGCCGGTCTTGTCGGACGGATGATGGCCGACGGCCATTTGCAATTTGACCAGAAGGCTCTGGTTGCAAGCTGGTCCGGTGACAGCCGCAGGGATATTGCGCTTTCGGACCTGATGGCCATGCAAAGCGGGCTGGAATTTGAAGAAGCCTATGGTGATGTCAATGATACGACGCGCATGCTGTTTCTGGAGCCGGATATGGCCGGGTTTGTGGCGGCAAAACCGGCGCAATCGCCACCCGGCACGGTTTTCAGCTACTCAACAGGCACATCTGTGCTGATCAGCCGGATCTGGATGGATCATCTGGCCTCGCAATCCGAGGCGCTGACCTGGCCTGCAAAGGCATTGTTTGCCCCGCTGGGCATGGCAAGCGCCGTTCTGGAAGCCGATGACTCAGGAACTTTTGTTGGAGGTTCGTATCTCTACGCCACGGCGCGGGACTGGGCGCGCTACGGGCAGTTTCTGCTGCAGGATGGTGTGTGGAACGGCAAACGGCTGCTGCCGGACGGCTATGTGATGCATATGCGCACCGGGACGCCTGCTTCAGGCTATTCCTATTCAGAAGCGCAGAGCTGGATTGCCGGACCCGGGGATGTCTGGAACAGTTCCGAAGGTCTGCCGGAAGATACATTCTGGATGCGCGGCCATGACGGACAATCCGTTGCCATCATTCCATCGCAGGATATGGTGGTGGTTCGTATGGGACTGACACCCGGCGAACTGGATTACAAACCACAGCCGATGATCAGGGCCCTGATTGCGCGCCTTCAGAAATAAGAGACCCGCAAGTATCGGGCGCGAAACCTTTATTTCAGGAATGTTGCTTCCAGAAGGCCCTTTTGCTTGGCGTGATAATAATAACCGGACATATAAAGCTTGTCGGCCTTGTCTTCATTGCCATCGGCAACCATCCATGCCCCGCGCAGATATTTTACAGCATATTTGAGGTTGGTTTCCGGATCGAACAGACCTTCCGGCTTGCCCTTGTAACCCAGACCCCTGGCCGTATTGTAACGGATCTGCATCATGCCATAATTGCCCTTGTGGAAGGCTTTCGGATTATAGGTGCTTTCGCGTTTTGCCACGCGATGGATGAAGTTTTCCGGCACACCATAGAGCGTGGCATATTTGAAAATCAGATCGTCAAAGGGTGAGCGCCGTTTCGTTTGCTTTTGCTGCTCGTCCATCACGGCTTTCTGTTCCAGACTGGTCAGAATGGCTGTTTCCGTCTGTTTTGTGCCGGGTGCCTGGGCGGCAATCGCGTCCAGCGCAGTGGCTTGCGATGGCGCTGCATAGGCCAGTTCGTTGGCCGGCTTTTGCAGCGGGATCGTGACCCTGGCAGGAACCACGAATGTTTGCGGCGCATTTTGCGGTTTCGCCATTGCAATGGCTGCCACATCCACCGAGGCTTCCGCCGCAGGGGCCGACGCTGTCATGTTTGCCACCGCTGCCCTGGCCGTATCCAGATTGGCTTGCGTCACATTGGCTGCGGCCAGAAGATCAAGACGCTGTTGCGGGGTCAATTTTGCCGGATCGACTTGTGCTGCAAGCTTGTGGTCCGGACGCGGCTGCGGAACAACGACACGTCCCGGAATGACGAAATAATCAACCCCCAGGACGCCCGGATGTGCCGGCAGTGGCAGGGCCGAAGCCACTTCGCCAAGGCCAGCAGGGGTTGCCGGAACCGCAGTTGCAGCCTGTGTTGTTGCAGGTGTTGCCGCAGGTGCTGATATTGACGCTATTGCCGCAGGTGCTGGAACGCGCCCTGTTTTTGCCAGAGCAGGCGCTGTATGCAAATCAATTGCCACCGCAGCAGACGCCTGCTGTTGTGCAGGAGCCTGAACATTGCCGGGCACGGTACGCACTGTCTTGAGCTGGGCAACATTTGCATCGTCGACGGATGAACACCCGGCAAGGCCCACTGAAACCAGCGCCAAAGCACAGGATGCCGTGGCGGCGCGTGAGAAACTGCTATTCTTCATCGTCTCCCTTTCGAGAAGATTTCGACAAATCACGGCGTCATGACCAGATTGCCACGAAGCGCATTAACGTTCCTTAACGTATTCGCGCCGGTATCGCAACATTCAATGAACCTTATAATCCTGATGGCTCGGAGGAGAGCACAAGAGGCCGGGCCTTTGCGCCGGTCAAGCCAAGTCACTGTCAGGCATTTTTCCAGTCCTGACCGACAAAATCCATCACCTCGCCGAACCAGGGTATGGATGTGTCAAAGGATTTTCCGCCCATGATGCGCGGGAACTCGATGGTCCGCAGCTTGCCATTGTGCGCCTCATCATGGCCGGTCACGCCGGAAACCTTGTTGAGTGCGCTTTCTGCCGCCAGATCGACCATGCCCTGGATCAGCCGCAGGTCTTCCTGATTGGCAGGGGCGGAACGGGCATAGTAGCCGGATTTCTGCACAATGGCGCGGTCTGCGCCAATGAGGCTGGCAAACTGCCTTGAGAACCAGTTGCCGACATTGACACCGTCCAGCTTGACATGACCGAAGGCGTCGCGCCTGATCTGCTCGCCGCCGGCTTCACGCTCTGCAATAATCGTGTTCACGCACGCGCCTTCGGAGACAAACAGGGTGACAAAGCCGGTGCGATCCATCAGCGCTTTCAGGCGCGCCGCCTCCCCCTGCAGGTCAAAGGCGATTTCGGGAATGTAAATGCCGTCGATGTTTTTCAGCTCGGTATTCATCATCAGGCCCTCGACATATTCATTGTGCCGGGTGCGCTCTACATAGGCTTTTGCAGTTGCTGCCGTCAGCCAGCCGCAGTGACGGCCCATGACCTCGTGGATCACGAGCGTGCGCGGGGCGGCACTCTGCTCATTGCCGACATGATCGAAGAAGCGTGCGCCGACTTCGGCAGCGGTTGACGCACCCAGTGTCTGCCGGACGGGCACGACATCATTGTCCACGGTTTTCGGCAGGCCGACGACGGTGAGATCATAGCCGTTGGCTCCCAGATAGGCTGCAAGGTCGGCGGCTGTTGTGTTCGTATCATCGCCGCCAATGGTATGCAGGATGGTAATTCCGTCTTTTGCCAGCTGTTCGGCTGCCACCCGCAACGGGTTTTCACCCTCCTTCACAAGGCCACGCCTGGCGCAGTCCGCTGCATTGGTGAGCTTGACCCGGCTGTTGCCGATCGGCGAGCCGCCATATCTGTGCAAAAGGTGGGCTTTTTCCCGCATGTCCTGCGTAATGGCGATGCTCTCGCCCATCAGAAGACCGTGATAGCCTGAGCGGTAGGCCATCAGTTCCAGATCGGGTGCAATATCGGTATAACGGCCAATCAGCCCCCCCACTGCAGATGAAAGACAGGGGGCCAGACCGCCTGCTGTCAACATTGCAACCTTGTTTCTGGCCATCCCCGTCTCCATCGCTGCCGTTTTGCTGGCATGGATGCGTCAAAACAGGCATGGCTGTAAAGTGAAGAATTCAGGAAATCCGCGCTTTTCTGCCCTGCCAGACGATGAAAGCAACAAAGCCAGCAAATACAATCGTTTGAAATGATATGGGCTCAGACAGCAGAAACGCGGACAGGGCAATGGTGAAGAAGGATTGCAGCAATTGCACCTGGGCAACACGGGCAATGCCGCCCAGTGCCAGACCGGCATTCCAGAAGACGAAACCACCGAACATGGAGATGAGGCCGAGATAGGCCAGCGCGGCCATCTGCGCATGGCCGGGAGCATGGATATCGGTCTGCCATAGCAGGATTGTGCCTGCAAATGATACGGGCAGGGTGACAACCAGCGCCCATGATATGACTTCCCAGCCGCCGAGCGTGCGTGACAGGCGGGCCGAGATGACATAGCCGAGCGAGGCGGAAACGGCAGCTGCAAACAGCCAGAGATCGCCGATGGCCGGGACAAAGCCGTGATCATGGGTGGCAAACAGGATGACGACTGCGGCGCCTGCCACACCACAGGCCCAGAATGCGCGACCCGGGCGCTCGCCATCGATGATGGCCGAAAAGATCGAGGTCAGAAGCGGCAGAATGCCCAGCACCACGCCGCCATGATTGGCCGGGATGGTTTGCATGGCAATGGAGGAAAAGACCGGGAAACCGAAGACAAGGCAGGCACCTGCGCAAAACAGCGGCAGGAATTGTCCCTTTGGCCATGATTTTTTTAATATGACGAGTGCAGCAATGGCCGCTGTGGCGGCAATGACAGCGCGGCAAAAGGCGATAAACAGCGGTGAAAAGCCTGTAAGGGCAATACGCGACATCGGCAAGGTTGCCGAGAACAGCATGACCCCGATGAGGCCCAGCAACATCCCAGGCAAGTGTGGTTGTTTTGAAAATGGCACCTGGCGAATTCCCGTTTAACGTCCTTCCTGTCTGCGGGGCAGGGTGTGAATGGTCAAATTCCAAAATGTGATGGATCTGGCTGCATCCCCGGATGCGGCGCAGGATTTTCAAGATTACAAAGAGTTCATGTATGTTGACTTGATTTTTGCACTCAGGTTTGCTCTAGCTGTTGGCCATGATCAGAGATTTTCTATGTGAACAGGCCGTATCGCTGTGGGACAAGGTACTTGGCATGGCCGCCGAGGCCGTGGGCAATGCTTTGCATGGTATTGTCGAGTCGGTGCGCACCCTGTTTGAGGGTGATCCTGAAACCCGCAAGCGCGTGGCCTTCTCCGTTGCGATGATTGCGCTGTCGGCAAAGATGGCCAAGGCTGACGGGATCGTCTCGCAGCCGGAGGTGGATGCTTTCAGGGAGATCTTTGAATTTCCTGAAAGCGAGGCCCGCAATGTGGCGCGGCTCTATAATCTTGCGCGTCAGGATGTGGCCGGATACGAAGCCTATGCGCAGAAAATGGCTGACCTTTGCTCGACCGGTTGCGAAAACTGTCCGGTCCTGATCGATATTCTCGACGGATTGTTCCATATTGCCAAGGCAGACGGGCTTGTCCATGAAAAGGAAATGGCCTTCCTGCAACGGATTGCCGAAATTTTCAAAGTCGATGAGGCCCATTTCGGGCAGATTACCGCCCGGCATATTCACGTTGATGGCCGCGATCCCTACAGGGTTCTGGGCGTTGCAAAAGACATGGATTTTTCCGAGATCCGCAAGCAATATCGTGTGCTGGTGTCGCAGAACCACCCTGACATGCTGATGGCCCGCGGTGTGCCGCCGGAATTTCATGGCATTGCCAATGACCGGATGGTTGCGCTCAACCTTGCCTATTCCGCCATTGAAAAAGAGCGCCGTGCGGCATGATTGCCGTTGCTCCCGATTACCTTGTGGCGGAATTTGTCGCGTCGCCCAATTTCGGTGCGCGGCTCGGCAGTCCGGCACCGGATATGATCCTCCTGCATTATACCGGCATGCCATCTGCCGAGGGTGCGCTGGCATTGCTTACCAGTCCGGAAAGTCAGGTTTCCAGTCATTATATGGTGTTTGAAAACGGGCGTGTCGTGCAGATGGTGCGCGAGACGGACCGGGCCTGGCATGCAGGCAAGAGCACTTGGAAGGGCGAGACTGACATCAATTCGCGGTCTGTCGGCATCGAGATTGCCAATGCCGGGCATCCCGGCGGCCTGCCGGACTATCCTGCCATCCAGATCAGGGCGGTGATTGCCCTTTGCCGCGATATTGCCAGGCGCTGGTCCATTGCGCCGGAGCGTATTCTGGGACATTCCGATGTTGCACCGGTGCGCAAGGTTGATCCGGGCGAGAAATTTCCCTGGGATGTGCTTGCTGAAGCCGGTGTCGGGCATTATGTGCCGCCAGCCCCGCTGGGGTCCGGTCGGTTCTTCCAGACCGGAGAGACAGGTCAGCCGGTTGAGGCGCTGCAAACCATGCTGTCGCTTTATGGCTATGGTACACCCGTTACCGGCATGTTCTGCGAGCGCACGCGCGGTGATGTCGATGCATTCCAGCGGCATTTCAGGCCGGAGCGCGTGGACGGCATTGCCGACATGTCGACCATGGACACGCTGCACCGGCTGCTGGCGGCATTGCCGGGATTTTCGTAGACTTGTGTCCGGGGCGTTGATCTGGTCTGTCCTCATTGATCAAAGACAATGGAGGCTTTACATCAACGAAAGCACGACGCTTGCACATGATTGTTTCGTGACTTTGAGAGAAAGGTTTGCTGCTGTGAAAGCTGCTGTTTGCCGTCGCTACGGCCCACCCTCTGCTGTATCGATCGAGAATATTCCTGACCCATTGCCCGGTCGGGGCGAGGTGCTGGTCGCCGTGGAGGCAGCCGGATTGACCTCCGGTGACGCGCGGATCCGCGGCGCGCGCGTGCCGGATGGCATGGGGCCGATGATCCGCCTCGTTTTTGGTCTGCGAGGACCGCGGCAATCCGTACTGGGCCGGGAATATGCCGGGCGTGTGGTGGCCCTGGGAGAAGGGGCAACGCGGTTTGTTCCAGGTGATGCGGTGTTCGGTATCACCGACGGGATGCGTATGGGGGCCCATGCCGAAAAAGTCGTGGTCAAGGCCGGGGGACTGATTTTCCCGCGCCCTGAAAGCCTGAGCGTTTCCGAGGCGGCTTCGTTCTTCTTTGGAGGGCTGACGGCTGTTGACTTTCTTCTGGATCAATGTGCGCTGCAATCTGGCGAGCGGTTGTTGATCGTGGGGGGAACGGGTGCAGTAGGATCGGCAGCAATCCAGATTGCCCGTCACCTGGGGGCTCATGTCACAACATTGTCGGGCGCTGATAACCTTTCCCTTGCGCGTGCGCTTGGTGCGGATGTGGCGCTCGACTACCGTGCCGACCCGGTACCAGGATCTTTTGATGTGATCCTGGATATCCCCGGTATCCTGAAAGATGCGTTCTCGCATCTCGCACCAGGGGGGAGGCTGGGCCTCGTGACGGCGGATCTTGCCTCGATGATTGGTGCGATGATACGACCGAGACGGGGTGGGGCTCGCAGGATTTGCTCCGCGATGGTCAAGGAAACCCCACAGGCATTGGAGCGTCTTATTGCGCTGCATAATGCCGGGGCGTACAGACCGCATGCGGGTGCGCATTTCCGCCTTTCCGACATAACGCTTGCACATGCTCAGGCCGATAGCGGCCACAAGCGCGGCAACCTGGTGATTGTGATGGAATCACAGGCATAGGCTGCTACCAGACATAACGTCCGGGCTTTTTGGCCCCGGGCGGGTGGACGGCATTGCCGGAATTCTTGTAAATGTGAATCCGGTTATTGTGGCAAATGTTTGAAAGCGAGTCGTTTTCCGGCTGTGCTTCATGTTTTGATTCAGCAGGTTTCTCATGCAACACTTCAAGTATATCGTGACCGGTGCCGGGATGATGGGGTCTGCCGCTGCCAAATATCTGGCAGGTGCCAGCGACGGTGTCGCGCTGATCGGGCCCGATGAACCGGCGGACAAAAGCAGCCATGACGGCGTGTTTGCAAGCCACTATGACGAGGGCCGCATTACACGAACCATAGATCCGGACCCGGTCTGGGCGCGGCTGGCGCATCAGTCGATTGCGCGTTACCGTGCCATAGAGAAAGAGTCCGGTCTGGCCTTCTACACGCCGGCCGGATGCCTTTTGACCGGGCCTGAACGCGGTGGCTCTGATGGCTACATCACCAATGTGCTGAATGCCGCAGCCACTCTTGATGCCAGGGTCGATGTTCTGGACAGGCAGGCTCTGGCGGCCCGGTTTTCGTATTTTGCATTTCCGCCGGGTTCAGAAGGCGTTTATGAGCCTGACAATGCCGGGCATATCTCTCCGCGCAAGCTGGTCAGGGCCCAGTGCATCCTGGCGCAAAAAGCCGGGGCGACGCTTGTGCGTGACGTGGTGACGGATGTTTCGCATGAGGCTGACCGGGTTGTCGTTTCAACATTGCAGGGGCAACGGTTCACGGCAGACCGGGTTCTGGTTGCTGCCGGCGGATTCTCCAACGGTCTGTCGCTCTTGCCGCAAAAGCTTGAGCTTCTGGTTTGCGCCCGCACCATTGTCTATTTTGAAGTGGTGCCGGAGGAGGCGGAAAGGCTGGCCGCCATGCCATCGCTGATTGCCAAGCCGGACCGGGCAGAGGATGCCATCTACATGCTGCCGCCAATCCGTTATCCTGACGGGAAGTTCTATCTGAAAATCGGTGGCGATCCGGTGGATATTCCGCTTGAAACCGATGCCGAAACAAGGGCCTGGTTTCGCAGCAATGGCAGGGCCAATGTGCGTGATCATCTGGTGGCGCGGATGCGCGAACTGGTGCCGGATCTCAAGATTGCCGCGATCACCGGTGCGGCCTGTGTGACCTCCTATACACCGTCCACCTATCCGATGATCGGGTTTGCCCCGTTGCCGCGCATTGCCGTCATGGCCGGGTGCGGTGGTGCTTCTGCCAAGAGTTCTGATGAAATCGGTCGTCTGGGATCAGAGCTCATGCTTCACAGGAGAATCATCTCTGAAGGGTACGATACTGATTTTGCGCCGGTTTTTGCTGGTGCATGAAATCGGATTGTTGACCCGTACTACCAACCCGGGATCACTCGGAATTGGGGAATGCGCTTGTTGATGTCAGGGTTATTTCGTAACCGATGAGAGCATAAGGATAGGTTATGGTAACGCCGGTAAAGGCGGTCGATCCGGATGTCATGTTTTTGTCAACGATGATCTGCCCTTCCAGCAATCCTGACATCCCACGACGTTCGGCCTGTTGGCTTGCATAGCATTTTTCCGGTGTCGAAAGGGCGCAGCCGACTGGCTTTGTGGCGCAGTTGACAGAGCTGACGGCAACGCAGCGGGCGGTTTCCGCCGTCACATTTTCTATCGCGTTCCACGTCCATATGCCATAGGTCAAAGCCACTGCGCCATAGAGGACGACAATCAGAAGCGGAGCCACAATGGCAAATTCTATGGATGTAACCCCACGTTTGTCGTCAATCCACCTGCGCATCACTTGACCCTTACAATGGATGTTTCATGAATGGCCAGCGCATCGCCAAAAACCGGATTGACGCTGAACAGGGTTGGTGCATTTGAGGTCACTGAAATTGTGACGAACTTGCCAGACATGATGGAACCGCCACATGATTTCTGGGCAGAACCTGTCGAACTCCATGTGGCCGGTGATCCGGAGAGGCAATAGTAATTGCTGACAGTGCTGCCGTTTTCGGCATTGTTGAACAGGACTGTGACTTGCGGGGCATCGCGCGTGCGCACCATTTGCGTGACAACATTGCGGACATCGTTGAGGAAGGTTTCAGACGTGGCTGTTGTGACGGCTTTTCCTTTCTGGAAGGCAAATTGCGAGGCTGCAGTTACGGCATTGATGACCTTGAGCCTGACATTATAGGCATAGCTGAAGTCCAGCATGACGATCAGCAGGAAAAACAGCACGGGCGCAATCAGTGCGAATTCAACAGCAGCGATTCCTGAACGTTGCCGGGCGGAGAGCATGCTCCGAAATGTGTGAACAAGCTGCATCATTGAAGGATCCTGGTGGCGGATGAGCCGTTCGCCTCGCTGCCGGTGCAGGAAGAAAAATCCAGATTGGCATATTCGTAAATGCTGAGATAACCAGCCACGATCTGGAAGCAACCGCCATCAGGGCGGGCGACTTTCTGCCTTCTGTAAATGGAAACAGACGTGTTCGGAACATAGATAATGCCTGCCATGGTATCGGTGCCCGCTGTGGTCCGGTTGAGATTGAATGCCCCGCCGTAAACAACAAACAGGATGTTCTGGTAGCCGTAATCAGGGTTCACGCCTGTCGGGGCTGTGGCCGTCAATGTACCCTCCTCATAGAAGTAGGATGTGCCCCCGTTGAACGCGATTGTAGTGCCGATAGCCTCGAAATGATCGGCGAGCATGGCAAACGATCCGCCTGAAAAAAACATCGAGCTGCCGCCGGATGTTGCAGATCCTCCCTTGCCAAACGTGATCTGTGTTCCATTGAAGCTTGCACTGCCGCCATAAAAGTTCATGTTGCCCATGCCGAAGCTGGTTTGTGATTCAGCATTCAGGGACAATGAGCCACCTTGAAACTCGAAGGGTCCGTTGCCAAATTCCAGACTGCCTTTGACATTGTAAATCGAGCCGCCGTAAAAATAGAATGGCCCGTCAGCAAATGTCATGGTGCCGGTTGATGCATTGCTCATGCTGCCGCCCCATAGGTAGAAAGGGCCATTGCCAAATGCGAGCTTGCCACTGCCATTGGCTACGCTTCCACCATCAAGGTAAAATGGACCATTGCCTAGAGTGAGGTTGCCTGAGGCGTTGTTGATGCCTGCCTTGAAAATGTAGCGCGCATTTCCCGATTCCATTGTGCCTGTACTGTTGTCCAGGTTCGATTTGAAAACAAAGGTGACGTTGGCACCCTCGGCAATTTCAAATACTGTTCTGGATCCGGCTGCATTCGTGACCGTGCCAGCGAATGTATAGCAGCCTGAATTGAAGATCAGCCTGTTGTTTCCGTTGAGCGTCAGCGAACCGGATAATGTGACTGGTGCGGTGCATGTGGGATCCGCACTGCCACTGCCATTGAAGGTGAGACTGGAATTTGTGACGGATACGGTTCCGTACCTGGTTGATGATGACAGTGTTGCTGTCGTGTTGGAATATGTTTTGTCCATGCCTGATGGTGTGGCAGGATTGATGTAAGCCGTTGGCGAAATCGTGCCATAGGACCATCCATTTCTCATTCCGTTCAGCCGGGTCTTGATGGCCTGTATCCTGCTGTCGGATGCCAGGCTGTCGGTGGCGGGTTTGTTGTAGGTAAAGCTGTCCAGTGCCGGTGTCATGCGCGCACTTGAACAAATGTATGGTTTTTGCTGTTCGGCGGTTCTGTTGACCTCAGCCTTGTTGACTGCAGCGGAGGCTGCGCCGCAGACATAGAGATAGGAGGCTGAGGCAATGGTGCAGCCACTGCCGGTGACGACGCTATAGTCGTAGATATGGACAGGACCAGCGTTCGAGCGAATACAGTCTCCGGCGACGGTTTGGGAAACACTGGCCCAGGACGCACCTTGCAATGCCACGGTTTTTGCGGTCGACAGAATGTTCTGGAAGAGAAGGGGACGGTCCTGGTCAATCTTGGTTACCAGTGCCAGCTTTGTATTGTCTTTGGGCGACGGTGCGGTTCGCGTTGTGACTTCCGAGGCGGAATAGCCGTTGATTTCCGCCAGGTTGACAGCGGTTGCAATGGCCATGGCGCTGGGCGTCGTTCCTGAAACCGGAGAGGGTGTGCTGGCCGCAGCGAGATTGGCAATATCAGCGGTGCGCTGTGCTTTCAGTTTGGCCAGATAAATGTCTGATGCATTCAGTGCGAAAGCCGCAACCATGACCATGAGGACGATGAAAAGCGCCGACATGATGCTCACACTGCCTTTTTTATCCTTTGCAAATCTTGCAATATACATATTATTCTCAATTCATTACGGCATTTTTTCAATTTCGCATATGAAAATTAACCCAAGGTTTAAAGGGAATGGTTCTGTTTGAAATTTTTGAAGTTCGTTTCATGCCCATATTTGTAACCGGTTTTCTTTTCGGTATTTTTTCTGTAAAATTTGATGGCGTGGCATGGCATGATGAGATGTTCAGTGCGTGTCAGAAAAAGATGGGGTTGAGTGCGCATGGCAGTTATCGGCATTGACCTTGGAACCACCAATTCCGCGCTGGGCGTTTTCAGGGACGGCAAGGCCGTGCTGGTAGAAAATGCGTTTGGCCGCTTTCTGACACCTTCCGCAGTGGCTGTGGATGACCGCGGCGACATTCTTGTCGGGGCAGCCGCGCGGGAAATGGAGGCCATGCATCCGCATCGCTGCGTTTCCTCGTTCAAACGCTGGATGGGTACGGACCGCACGGTAACCCTGTCGGGAAAACCCTTTCGGGCAGAAGAACTGTCGGCGCTGGTGCTGCGGTCATTGATGGCTGACTTTCAGGCACGTTACAACGAAACGATCCGTGATGCGGTGATTTCCTGTCCGGCCTATTTCAACGATATGCAGCGCAAGGCCACGATCCATGCTGCAAAGCTTGCCGGACTGAAAGTGGAGCGTCTGATCAACGAGCCGACAGCCGCAGTTCTGGCCTACGGGCTGGAGACGGCGGAAGAAGGGCGTTTTCTGGTGTTTGATCTGGGTGGCGGCACATTTGATGTGTCGATCCTGCACAAGTTTGACGGCATTTTTGAAGTGCGGGCAAGCTCCGGCGACAATTTTCTCGGAGGCGATGATTTCACGACCATTGCTGCAAAAATGGTGGCCCGCAAACACGGGCTGGATTTTGGTTCCCTGTCCGCGCATGACCGTGCCCGTCTTGTCCGGATTGCCGAGGGGATCAAGACCAGTCTGACCTCCAGGCCGGATATTGCCTATCATGTGCCGTTGTCGGGCGGTGATTTCAACGGCGTTTTGACGCGCGACCAGTTTGAAGCGGAATGCGCCGATCTTCTGCGCCGGTTGCGTGCGCCGCTGGAGCGCACGATCCGCGATTCGGTGCTGCGGCCTGCCGAGCTTGATGCCATTGTGCTGGTGGGCGGGGCAACGCGCATGCCGATGATCCGGCAGATGGTGGCACGGCTGTTTGGCAAACTGCCGTTTGTGACCATCAACCCGGATGAGGTTGTGGCCCGCGGTGCGACAGTACAGGCAGCCCTGAAAGCCCGTGATGCGTCTGTGGAAGATGTGATGCTGACCGATGTCTGCCCGTTTACGCTGGGGATTGCCAGCCAGCGCAAACGGCCTGACGGCAAGGGGGAAATGATGGTGACCCCGATCATTCAGCGCAATGCGATGATCCCGATCAGCCGTCACGATGTGTTTACCACCGTTGACGACAACCAGAGCCAGATCAGGGTTATGGTGTTCCAGGGCGAGAATCTGAAACCTGAGCACAATGTGCATATCGGATCTCTGGATGTGGCCGTGCCGAAGAAGCCTGCCGGACAGGAAGCCATTGATGTGCGCTTCACCTATGATGTGAACGGTTCCATGGAAGTGGAGGTCAAGGTGGTGTCGACCGGCCTGACGAAAAAAACCATTTTCAGCAATACATCAGGGCTTTCCGAAAGCGAGCTGGAAAAGCGGTTTACGGCCCTGAACCAGTTGAAGATGGCACCGCGGGAACAGCAGGAAAACCGGGAACTTCTGGCACGGGCAGAGCGGCTCTATGCCGAGGCTTCGGGCGAGAACCGTCCGCTGATCGCGCAGGCCATCCTGACCTTTACAGCGGATATAGAGGATCAGAGGCAGCGCGCGCCGGACCTTGCCCGCAAGACATTTCGCGGGCTTCTCGACCGGCTTGAACAGTTCCCGTTTCATCAGGATTGACGGGGATGGAAGGCTATCCCTGGACTGTTCTCAATATTGCGCCCACAACAGATGAACGGGCTATCCGCAAGGCCTATGCGGCGCTTTTGAAACGTAACCGGCCGGATGAGGCACCCGAAGTGTTTCAGGCCCTGGTCAGGGCACGTGACATGGCGCTGAAACTGGCGCAGGACCAAGGCCAGGGCGCGGCGGGGCCGCAAGCAGCAACGCCCGGACCGACCGTGTTTGAAGTGACTGATCTGCAGAGGCTTTTTCCGGATGTTGCCGGACGAGAGGTGCCAAGGCCTCTTTCTTCTGTTCCGGAACCGAAAAAGCCCCGTGTCAGAACGGCCTCCGGTTTTCAGGCCGTTCCACGAACCGATCTGAATGATATCGTGACGATGCTGGATGCGCTCGCCATGCCCGGCGCTGACACTTCGCTCAAAATGCGGTGGAGCAAGATCTTTGACCAGGCGGAGCTGGCACCCCTCGAACTGCACGAAACGATCATGGCGCAGATCCTCTGCCGGCTTGTCGCCGACCTGCGCCGGCATGTGGGCGATCTGCCGGAAGCTGGCCTGTTTGCACGACAGGATGATGACCTCCTCGCCAGTACGACCTTCAGGGGCTATGATGCCGTACTGGCCGATTTTGAACGGCGGTTTCAAATTCTGAATGAAGACCGGGTTTTGCAGCGTTATCTCCATGATCATGATGCGCTTTACCTGACCGATGCCCTTTCGCAGGCAACGGGACGAACGCCGGCGTTCTCCGCGCAACTGCTGTCTGCACAGGCAAGCCGCCTCAACGCAATTCCGTTGATTGATCCTGATTTCGTGACCGCAGCCTTCGGGGACGATCCAAAGATACTGGATTTCTATCAGCGCTGCCGCCTGCGCGGCACCTATGAAATATTGTTCTCATGGATGGCGCTGCTGGTTCCCTTCGTCTGGGCGCTCTATTACCGGCTGACCGGGCTTGCCTGGCTGTTTGGCACCCTGATTGCCACAATGACCTCTATCGCCGTTCTCCGTCATTTCGGGCTGAACACACAGATTGATGACATTGTGCCGGCTGTTTACGGAGCGGTGACGCTTGCGTGCGCGTTTCAGTCCGGGCGCTTGCGGATACAGGAGTTTGCCCGGTCTGTTGTCCGCATCCAGGCGAAGGACGGGTCGCATCAGGATCATGTGGCCAAAGCGGCAAGGGCAGCAAGGCCCAGCCCGATTGCATCCTTTCTGGGTGTCCTGTTCCTGGGAGCATGCTGCTATATTGCCGTGCTTTACGGGCTGGTTCTGGATGTGGTGCCACTATAATGGCGTGCTGCCTGTTTTTTCGTTGGCTTTCCGCCTTGGCCCCGGTTAAGAGACGCTAGCCAGTTGGCCGGGCAGCCGCGCCCTATCAATGTCGAAAGACGATAGGGTGAGGAAAGTCCGGGCTCCACGGAAATACGGTGCCGGATAACGTCCGGCGGGGGTGACCCCAGGGAAAGTGCCACAGAAAGCAAACCGCCGGAACCTGTTCCGGTCAGGGTGAAAGGGTGGGGTAAGAGCCCACCGCATGCATGGCAACATGGATGGCAAGGCAAACCCCACCGGGAGCAAAACCGAATAGGGATGACGCGGTTTCACGCAAGTGCGACCAGCCTGTTTCCGGGCCTGTCATCCGGGTGGGTTGCGCGAGGCAGCATGCAAATGCTGTCCCAGATGAATGGCTGCCACGTCCTGATGCAAGTCAGGGCCTTACAGAACCCGGCTTACA
Source organism: Rhizobiaceae bacterium (assembly GCA_965247225.1). Classification (GTDB taxonomy): domain Bacteria; phylum Pseudomonadota; class Alphaproteobacteria; order Rhizobiales; family Rhizobiaceae; genus CBDFGT01. The sequence goes on from CBDFGT010000006.1 coordinate 40,379, forward strand.
GGCCAACTGGTCAATTCCTGTGTCCCTTCCCCTTGAGCGGTCGGGCTTTTTTGAAAGGATGCGCGTTTTGCCAATCTGATTTGCCGGGCCGGTTCACATGCGGTCTGTTGTGTGTTCTGCAGCTCTCTTGATGCATGTCCATCTGCGTTCAGGTGTATTGCTGCCAGGACGGATGGTAATTTCCTCAAGAAGACGCCCATGCTGCGGCCCCTGAAATCATGGTGAAATCCCGGTAGTGCAGGGATTTCAGGTCACCGCGTGGAGCGGCTTGCCGGTTTCTTCAAAGCAGGTGATGTTGCCAATCGTGGTTTCGGCAATGGTTTTCAGGGCTTCTTGCGTGAAAAAGCCCTGATGGCCTGTGACCAGCACATTGCGGAACATCAACAGGCGCTCGAACACATCGTCGCCGATGATCTGGTTGGATTTGTTCTCAAAAAACAGATTGGCCTCTTCTTCATAGACATCCAGGCCCAGATAGCCGATGGCCCCGGTTTTCAGACCTTCGGTGACAGCCAGGGTATCCACCAGCCCTCCACGGCTGGTGTTGATCAGCATGACACCGGGCTTCATCAGGGCAATGGAACCGGCATTGATCAGATAGTGGGTATCCGGTGTCAGCGGGCAGTGCAGGGAAACGATATCAGATTGCGCCAGCAGATCCTCAAGAGAAACAAAATGCAGTTCAGGGCGGGCGTCTGCTGCCGGAAAGGGATCATAAACCAGAACGCGGCAGCCGAAACCCAGCATGATCCCGGCAACGGCCAGTCCAATCCGGCCACCACCCACAATGCCGACCGTGCGGCCATGCAAATTGAAGCCCATCATACCGTCAAGTGCAAAATTGCCTTCCCGGACCCGGTTATAGGCGCGCGGTATATTGCGGTTCAACGCCAGAATCAGGGCCACCGTATGTTCGGCCACAGCCAGCGGCGAATAGGCGGGTACATGGGCTACCAAAATGTCCTGATGCGCTGCCGCCTGCAGATCCACATTGTTATAGCCTGCAGATCGCAGGGCGATGAGCCGGACGCCCAGATCCCTGAACATCCCTATGACCGCAGCGTCGATCTGGTCGTTGACAAAAGCACAGACACATGTGCTGCCCGTGGCCAGTACAGCCGTTGCCGCCGACAGCCGGGCTTCGAGAAAGTTCAGCCTGTGCCGGCCAGGTTCCGGCCCGTTCAGATATTCCCGGTCATAAGGCTTGGTGCTGAAAACTGCGACGTCCATAACGTTCTCCTGCCAATGTGCGCGCACTGTTGCACACGGAATTGCTGATATCCAATGATATCCAATGATATCCAGCCATACAGGTTTCGTGCCACTTGGCCGCACCGGGCAAGACTGATCGTGTCCGGGCTTTCTGTGCCCAAAAATGTTCCGAACAGACACTGTCTGAATATCTTGAAATCAATCGCTGTTTTGCGGCCTTGCGTACCGGTCCATGGCCTCCAGGCCCGTCTTCCTAACCTTTCGTTAAGATTAACAGCTTATAAAGGTTTGAGCGGGAGCGGTCCCGAATTTTGGAAATCCCATTGACGCCCATATGGTCCCATGATATCCCAAAAATGCACATGCCGGGAGCCTCTTGAAGCTCCGTTCCTGCAAGGCCCAGATGACCGGATGATCCGGGATTGTGGGAATGATCACACGACCGGGCAGGCGACAGGGTATGGCATTTCACGTCTTTTTGCAGGCCGGATGATCCGGCTTGAAATTCTGAAACAGGTTGTTCTGCGTCATGAGCCGGTTTCTGTCCCATGCCACCCACCGTATCGATGCCAAGGGGCGGGTTTCCGTTCCTGCGCCGTTCCGGTCGGTTCTGGCCGAGCGCAACGTTCTGGAACTTTACTGTTTTCAGGATTTCGTGTTTCCGGCCATCAGCATCGGCGGGGTGGATCTGCTCGACCGTTTCGAGACGAACATGGCCAGCGCGGACCCGTTTTCGCAGGAAGCCAATGCAATGTCGCTGCTGATTCACGGCGGCGGGGTTTTTATGAAGCTCGATGCCGAGGGCCGGTTGATGGTTACGGATTTTATCCGCGATTTCACGGGCATTACCACGGAGGTAACCTTTGTGGGCCGGGCGGACTACTTTCAATTATGGGCTCCCCCGGCCTTCGAGGCGATGCAGGGGCGGGCCAGGGAAGAGCAGAAGCAACGGCTTTCGCAGCCTTTCCGGAATGGAGCAGGATAATGGTGGCTGGACAGGTGGAAGACGGGCAGTATGAAGAGAGTTCCTGCGCGCGCCACATTCCGGTTCTGCTGGCGGAGGTGCTGCATGCGCTGGATGCACACCCGGGCCAGGTTATCCTTGACGGAACTTTCGGTGCGGGCGGTTATACGGCCGCCATCCTGAAAACAGGAGCCGACGTGATCGCACTCGACCGTGACCCGACAGCCATTGCCCATGGCCAGGCGCTTGTGGCCGCCCATCATGGCAAGCTCACGCTCATACAGTCGCAATTTTCCAGTCTTGGCACCCATGCGCCCGCCGCAGGGCTGGACGGCATCGTGCTGGATATCGGCGTGTCGTCCATGCAGATTGACGAGGCGGAGCGTGGTTTTTCATTCCAGAAAAATGGCCCCCTCGACATGCGCATGTCGACATCCGGGGTCAGTGCCGCCGATGTTGTCAACCGTGCCAAGGTATCGGACCTGATCCGGATTTTCGGATTTCTGGGCGAGGAAAAGCAGGCCGGCCGCATTGCCCGTGCCATCGAAAAGCGGCGGGACGAAAAACCGTTCGAGACAACGCGGGATCTGGCCAGCCTGATTGAAATTGTGACACCGCGCAAGGCCAGGGACAAGATCCACCCGGCGACACGGGTGTTCCAGGCCTTGCGGATTTTCGTGAATGATGAACTGGGCGAGCTGGCACAGGCGCTGTTTGCGGCCGAGCAGGTTTTGAAGCCGGGCGGGCGGCTGGTTGTTGTGTCGTTTCATTCGCTGGAAGACCGGATTGTGAAAAAATTCCTGTCGGACCGGGCGGGCAAGGCGCAGGGCTCGCGCCATATGCCGCTGGTTCATGAACGCGCGGCAACTTTTTTTGCGCCGGGCAAGCCCATGGTTACGGCAAGCGAGGAAGAGGCGGAGCGCAATCCGCGCGCCCGTTCGGCAAAGCTCCGGGCCTGTGTGCGCACCGGGGCTGCTGCCGAACCTGCCGATCTGTCCATTTTCGATTTGCCGTCCTTGGCAAGCCTCAATTCGCTGGGGAGCTGATCCATGTTCAGAACATTTGATATTATTCTTTTTGTGATCATGACGGCCGCTGCCACCGTGACCTATTCGATCAAGCACCGGGCCGACCTGAAACTGGAAGAGGTTCACCGCCTTGATGCCGAGATCAAGCTTGAACAGGATACGATTGACCTTCTGAAGGCTGACTGGGCGCTCCTCAAGCAACCCGGCCGTCTGGAAAGGCTGGTGAAAGTCTATTCCGATGACTTGCAGCTCGTTCCGACGGCATCAACGCAAATCGTCAAGCCGCAGGAATTGCCCATGCTGAAGGCGGACCTGCCGCCTTTGCCGCAGGAGGCAAAAAAAGAGGGTGAGGGGGGCGAGACATTGCCCGTGACAGATGGCATTTCAACAGGATCGGTGAAGCGCTGATGTCCATTCTGGCAAAAATCACACCTGGAAAATCCAACAGGCCCGATGGTCCGGTACCGGTCATGCGGTCACGCTTTGAGGGCACCCGCAAGAAATCCGGCACCCAGGCCAAGAGCCGCATCATTATCATGATGAGTGCATTTGTGGTGGTTTACGCTGTGATCGGCGGACGTCTGGTCCAGTACGGCATGGCACAGCCGGAAACCGTCTCCAGCATCGGACCGCCCGAAAGCATGATGGCATCGCGCCCGGATCTGGTGGACCGCAATGGTGAAATTCTGGCGACCGATGTGCGGACCGTTTCGCTCTATGCCGAACCCAACAAGATTGTTGATGCGGATGAAGCGGTTGAAATGCTGACATCGGTCCTGCCGGACATGGATGTGAAGGGCACCTACAAGAAGCTGACATCCAAATCGCATTTCCAGTGGTTGCGCCGCCAGCTGACACCCAAGCAGCAGAACCAGATCCTGCAACTGGGCATTCCGGGAATAGGATTTCGTCCTGAAAAGCGCCGGTTTTATCCCGGTGGTGATGTGGCCTCGCATGTGGTCGGGCTGGTCAATATCGACAATCGCGGCATTGCCGGCATGGAGAAATATGTCGACAGCCAGGGACTCGCCGATCTGGCAGCCGTCGGGATGACCAATGATGCGCCGCTCGAGCCGGTAAAACTGTCGCTCGATCTGCGGGTGCAGAATATCGTCCATGATGTTCTCGTTGATGCAAAGCAGCGTTACAGTGCGATTGCCGCCGGTGGTGTGGTGCTGAATATCCATACGGGTGAAGTCATCGCCATGGCGTCCATCCCCGATTATGATTCCAATTCCCCGACAGACGCCCTCGACAAGGATCACCTGAACCGCATGTCGGCAGGAACCTACGAGATGGGCTCGACCTTCAAGACATTTACCACCGCCATGGCTCTCGACACAGGCAAGATTACCATGGACAGCCGTTTTGACGCGACAAAGCCGCTCTATATCGGCGGGTTCACGATCCATGACTTCCACGCAACGCGCCGGGTTCTGAGTGTGCCGGATGTGTTTATCCATTCGTCCAATATCGGTTCTGCCCGCATGGCGGATGCTGTGGGGATTGATGCCCACAAGGAATTCCTGACCCGTCTGGGCCTTTTGACCCGGATGCAGACCGAACTTCCCGAAGTGGCAACGCCAAGCCAGCCCAAAGTGTGGAAAAAGATCAATTCCATGACCATTGCATTCGGGCATGGTGTGTCCACAACGCCGTTGCAGACGGCTGTTGCTGCTGCTGCCCTGATGAATGGCGGGAAGCTTTTGCCTCCGACATTTCTGCCCCGGACACAGGAAGAAGCGGAAAAGCTGGAGACCATCGTGGTCAAGCCGTCCACTGTCGAGAACATGAAGACGCTGTTTCGTCTCAACGTGCTGGATGGCAGCGGAAGACAGGCAGAAGTTCCTGGCTATATGGTGGGTGGCAAGACGGGTACGGCGGAAAAAGTGGTCAATGGCCGCTATTCCGGTACGGCGCGGTTCAACGCATTTCTCGCAGCCTTCCCGATCGATCATCCGCAATATATCGTTCTGACGGTGATTGATGAACCACAGCCGGAAAAACCGGGTGCCGGGGCCACAGCCGGCATGAATGCCGCCCCCATGGTGAGCGCCATCATTCGCCGCTCGGCTGCCCTGTTGGGCGTGAAGCCGGAGTTCGGGGAGAACGGAACCGCCTTGCTGACGTCATATTGACATGAAAATCCGGAATCTGCCTCCTTTGCCGATTCGCACTGCGCCGTCTGACAACCCTTTCGAGATGCATCGCCATGAACATAAAAGATCTTGCCGGCAAGGATTTTCCAGAGATTTCTGATCTTCTGGCGCGTGGGGCAGGCAGTATCCCTGTTACCGGCATTGCTGCGGACAGCCGTGCGATTTTGCCGGGCCATGTTTTTGTCGCGCTTTCGGGAACACGGGCGAATGGCGCGACATTTGCCGGCATGGCTGTTGCCAATGGTGCCTGCGCCATTGTCACGGGTCCGCACAGCGACCTGTCAACAGATGTTCCCGTGCTGAAAGTTGCCAGTCCGCGCCGGTTTCTGGCGCTGGCGGCCAGCCGGTTTTTCGGTCGCCAGCCCAAAACGATGGTGGCGGTGACCGGCACTGCCGGCAAGACGTCGGTTGCCTCGTTTACACGGCAGATCTGGGCGCATGCCGGACATGCCGCTGCCATGATCGGTACAACGGGCGTGACAGCACCGGGCCGCAACAGCTATGGTGCGCTGACGACGCCGGACCCTGTTTCCCTGCACCGTCTCCTGAAAGATCTGGCGGATGAAGGGGTCACGCATGCCGCCATGGAAGCCTCAAGTCACGGGCTTGACCAGTCGCGCCTTGATGGCGTGCACCTGTCTGCTGCCGGATTTACCAATCTGGGGCGCGACCATATGGATTACCATCCGACAGTTGAGGACTACATGGCCGCCAAGATGCGCCTGTTTGATACGCTGATGTACAAGGGTGCACCGGCGGTGATTTTCGCCGATGATGCCTGGTCAGGACATGCCATTGCAACGGCTGAAAAAGCCGGGCTCAAAGTGCGCACCGTGGGCCGCAAGGGCGATTATCTGGCCCTGAAACGGGTTGAGCATTTCCGGCACAGGCAGGTGGCCGAAGTGCATGTCGGGCATGACATATTTGAAATGCACATTCCGCTGGCCGGCGATTTCCAGATTGCCAATGCGCTTGTTGCCGCCGGTCTTGCCATGTCAACGGGGGTTACAGCACATCAGGCGATGGAGGCAATTGCCCGGCTGCAGGGCGCATCCGGCCGTCTGGAGCTGGTTGGCCAGACGAAAGACGGTGCGCTGGCCTATGTGGACTATGCCCACAAGCCGGATGCGCTGGAAAATGTGCTGACATCGGTTCGTCCCTTCACCACAGGGCGCGTGATTGTGGTGTTTGGCTGCGGTGGTGACCGCGACAAGGGCAAGCGGCCGATCATGGGCGCGATTGCCACAAGGCTGGCCGATATCGTGATTGTGACGGATGACAATCCGCGCTCCGAGGTGCCTTCGGTCATCCGTTCGGAAATTATGGCAGCAGCACCGGGCGCCCGGGATATCGGTGACCGGGCCACGGCCATAGCGACGGCAGTGGCAATGCTCAAAGCAGGCGATACGCTGATTGTGGCTGGCAAGGGACATGAGGAGGGCCAGACTGTCGGCACTGTCACCTTGCCATTTTCCGATCACACGGAAATCAGACAGGCCTTGGGAGGGTAAAGGATTTTGAACTGGCTATGGACTACAGAAGATCTTGTCGCCGCAATGGGGGGGCGTCCGGTTGGTGCGGTGCCGCAGGGTATTTCCGGCATTTCGATTGACAGCCGTTCCGTTGCACCGGGGGATGCGTTTTTTGCCATCAGGGGTGACCGGCTGGACGGGCATGATTATGCCAGTATTGCGGCGGCCAATGGTGCAAGCGTCCTGATCGTTAGTGAAGGACGCCTGCCTGCCATGGGCCGGGTGATTGCGCCGTTGATTGTGGTTGATGATGTTCTGGCGGCCCTTGTCAGGCTTGGCATTGCAGCGCGAAAGCGGGTCAGGGGCAAGGTCATTGCCGTTACCGGTTCTGTCGGGAAAACCACGACCAAGGAAATGCTGCGCCATGTGCTGTCCGCCTGTGGTCAGGTTCATGCCTCGGTCGCCTCGTTCAACAATCATTGGGGTGTACCGCTGACCTTGGCGCGTCTGCCAAAAGACACGGATTACGGCATATTTGAAATCGGCATGAACCATGCGGACGAAATTCGCCCGCTGGTGAAAATGGTGGAGCCGCATGTGGCCATCATCACCACAATTGCCGCTGCCCATCTGGGCAATTTCCGTGATCTTGAAGACATTGCCTCTGCCAAGGCCGAGATCATGGAAGGGCTTGCGCCAGAAGGCCATGTCCTGCTCAATCGCGACAACGCCCAGTTCGACTTTCTGGAGCAGGCAGCCCAGCGTCTGGGTGTGCCGCATATCCATTCCTTCGGCTCCGATGCACGCTCGGAATTTCGTCTGGCCGAGTTCAACGGCTCGGGCGAGGCCGCGCTCATGTGGGTCAATATCGGCGGGCGTACCTATGAGGTGACCATAGGTACACCGGGCCGCCATATAGCGGAAAATGCGCTGGCCGTGCTGGGGGCGGCCCATCTTGCCGGTGCTGACATGCACAGCTGTGTCGAGGCGCTTGCCAGCCTCCGTCCGGAAAGGGGGCGCGGGCAACGCCATATGCTGGAGCTGGGTGACGGTTCGAGTTTTACCCTGATCGACGAGAGCTACAATGCCAATCCGGCTTCGATGCGGGCGGCGATTGCATTGCTGGAGGCTGCCAATCCGCTTGGCGAGGGGCGTCGCATCGCCGTGCTGGGCGATATGCTGGAAATGGGGGCATTTTCGGCCCGGGTGCATATGGAACTGGCAGAGCCGCTGCGCACGGCAGGGATCAGGCATGTGTGGCTTGCCGGCCCGGAGATGGATGCGCTGCGGCAGGCGCTGGGACCGGATATGCAGGTGGAATATTTTCCGACGGCCACTGAACTGGGTGCTTTTATTCCAGATGCCATCCGCAGCAATGATGTGCTGATGCTGAAATCTTCCAACGGCACAGGTTTCGGCAAGATTGTCGCCCTGCTGCTTGACAAATATGCAGCTGTTTCCAATAGGGACAGATGAACTACAATTCTTCACCCGTTGCGGGAAAGGTCAATCATGCTCATCTGGCTCGTGGATCTGTCGGATCATCTGCAATTTTTCAACTTGTTCCGATATATTACATTCCGGACCGGCGCAGCCCTGTTCACTTCGGCGCTGATCGTGTTCATGTTCGGCCCCAAAATCATCTCATCGTTACGTCTGCGCCAGGGCAAGGGTCAGCCGATCCGTGCAGACGGACCGCAGACCCATTTCAAGAAGGCCGGAACGCCTACCATGGGCGGGCTGATGATCTTGGCCGGAATTGTCGGATCCTCACTTCTCTGGGCGGATCTTTCGAGCGTCTATGTCGTTGCCACTCTTCTGGTGACGCTCGGGTTTGGTGCGATCGGTTTTTATGATGACTATCTCAAGGTCACCAAGCAGAGCGACAAGGGCTTTTCCAGCAGGGCCCGTCTGGGTATCGAATTTGTGATTGCCGGTATTGCCACCTATTTCATGATGCATTCGGCGCTGTCACACAGCCCGGCAGGTTCCACCTTCGGTTCCTCGATTGCCTTTCCGTTTTTCAAGGATTTCCTGATCAATCTGGGGATTTTCTTTGTCCTGTTCGGCGGGTTTGTGATTGTTGCTGCCGGAAATGCGGTCAATCTGACCGATGGACTGGACGGGCTTGCCATTGTGCCGGTGATGATTGCTGCGGCCTCTTTCGGCGTTATTGCCTATCTTGCCGGCAATGCGGTGTTTGCCAATTACCTGCAGATCAATTTTGTGCCGGGAACCGGCGAACTGGCTGTGGTGCTGGGTGCCGTTATCGGTGCCGGGCTTGGCTTCCTGTGGTTCAACGCACCGCCTGCCGCCATTTTCATGGGAGACACGGGCTCACTGGCACTGGGTGGCCTGATCGGCACTGTGGCCGTTGCCACGAAGCATGAAATTGTCATGGCCATTATCGGCGGCCTGTTCGTGCTGGAAACCCTGTCCGTCATTATCCAGGTCGGCTATTTCAAGATGACCGGCAAGCGGGTGTTTCTGATGGCCCCCATCCATCACCATTTTGAAAAGCTCGGATGGACCGAAAGCCAGGTGGTGATCCGGTTCTGGATCATTGCCGTTATTCTCGCGATGATCGGTCTTTCGACCCTCAAACTGCGGTGAGGCGCACATGATCCCTGTTACAACACTTTCCGGTCGAAAGGTTGCCCTGTTCGGTCTGGGTGGTTCGGGCCTTGCAACCGCGCTGGCGCTTCAGGCTGGCGGAGCGCAGGTCACGGCCTGGGATGACAATCCCCAAAGTGTTGAAAAAGCAGGGGCAAGCGGGGTTTCAACACATGATTTGCGCCAGATAGACTGGGAAGGGGTCGAGTGCCTTGTCCTGTCTCCCGGTGTGCCGCTGACCCATCCCAGGCCCCACTGGAGTGTGGATCTCGCCCGCCTTGCCGGTGCGGAAATCATCGGTGATGTGGAATTGTTCGTGCGCGAGCGGCGCGCCCATGCACCGGACGCGCCGTTCATCGCCATTACCGGCACCAATGGCAAATCGACCACGACGGCGCTGATTGCCCATATCCTGAAATCCGCCGGGCATGACACCCAGATGGGCGGCAATATCGGCACTGCCGTGCTCACACTGGAGCCGCCGAAGACGGACCGCTTTTACGTGGTGGAATGCTCGTCCTACCAGATTGACCTGTCCCCGACCCTTAACCCGACAGCCGGCATTCTTCTCAACCTCACGCCGGATCATCTCGACCGTCACGGCACCATGCAGCATTATGCCGATGTGAAAGAACGGCTGGTGGCGGGCAGCGATGTTGCCATTATCGGTGTGGATGACAGCTATTGCCGCCTGATTGCCGACCGTGTGGAGCGGACCGGAACGAAGGTTGTGCGGGTCTCGCGCCATAACATGTTGAACGACGGTATTTCTGCACAAGGGTCACTGATTGTGGAAGCCGGTGGCGGAAAGACACGCACACTTGCCGATCTGGCCGGGATATCGACATTGCGGGGCAGCCACAATGCCCAGAATGCCGCTGCCGCCATCGCCGCCTGTCTGGTCGCCGGTTTGCCGTTGGAAGTGATCGTCACCGGTCTTTCCTCCTTTCCGGGTCTCAAGCATCGCATGCAGCCGGTGGGGCAAAAGGGCAATCTGGTGTTTGTCAATGATTCCAAGGCGACAAATGCCGAGGCGGCAGCCCCTGCGCTTTCGAGCTATGCGCGGATCTACTGGATTGCCGGTGGCCTGCCCAAAGAAGGCGGCATTGCCTCGCTGGCTCCCTTCTTTCCGCGCATTGCCAGGGCCTATCTGATCGGCGAGGCCGCCGCGGCCTTTTCAGCGACGCTGGGCGAGGCTGTACCTTATGAGATTGCCGGCACACTTGATCTGGCGCTGGAACATGCAACCCGCGATGCAGGCCGTGACAGCCATGAGCAGGTAGCGATTCTTTTATCCCCGGCTTGCGCAAGCTTCGACCAGTACAAGAATTTTGAAGTACGGGGTGATGCCTTTGTTGCGGCAGTCTCGCGGCTGGAAGGTGTCACCATGCTGGTTGATATTGACATGAAGGGGAATTGACCATGGTTAGCCGCGCAGAAAAAGGCCCCCTGGCAGAATGGTTCTGGACCATAGACCGCTATTTTTTGTTCGCATTCATCACACTGATGGGCATTGGTTTCATGTTGTCCTTTGCGGCTTCTCCGGCAGTGGCCGAGCGGCTTAATCTCGACAGTTTCTTTTTTGTGCGCAAACATGCGCAGTTCATGCTGCCGGCGCTTGGTATTATGATCGGTCTTTCGTTCCTGACGCCGCGGCAGGTGCGGCGCACAGCCATGGTGATGCTGGTCATTGCCCTGATGATGATGGTTTTCGTGCTGTTTTTCGGGATTGAGGTGAAAGGCGGCCGTCGCTGGGTCACGCTGGGTTCGCTGTCCATCCAGCCTTCCGAATTCATGAAGCCCGCCTTTGTGGTGGTGTGTGCCTGGCTGTTTTCCGAACATGCCCGCCAGCCGGAAATTCCGGGAAATCTGTTTGCCATCCTGCTGTTTGGCATCGTTGCTGCCCTTTTGCTGGCGCAGCCGGATCTCGGCCAGACCATCCTGATAGCGTCGGTTTGGGGATCGATGTTCTTCATGTCGGGTATGCCGTGGTTCTGGATTCTGGTTTTTGGCGGTCTTGGTGCTGGCGGCTTTGTTTCGGCCTATCATTTCTTCCCGCATGTGGCGGGTCGTGTTGACCGGTTCCTGACCGGGGAGGGCGATACATTCCAGGTGGATACGGCGCGGGAGGCTATCCTGCGGGGCGGCCTTTTCGGGCAGGGGCCGGGGGAGGGTATCGTCAAACGGATCATTCCCGACAGTCATACAGATTTTGTGTTTTCGGTTGCGGCTGAAGAATTCGGTATTTTGTTCTGCATGGTTGTGGTTGCAATTTATGCCTTCGTTGTCATGCGGGGGTTGTCCCATGCTTTCAGGGAGCGCAATGATTTTACCCGGCTGGCCGTGTCCGGTCTGGTGTTGCAGGTCGGTATCCAGTCGATCATCAATGTGGGTGTCAATCTCCAGCTTCTGCCAGCCAAGGGCATGACCCTGCCGCTGATTTCCTATGGCGGCTCATCTACACTGGCCGTTGCGGTGACTGCAGGGTTTATTCTGGCGCTCACGCGCGTGCGGCCTGAACGGCGGGCGCAGGAGCGCAGCCTGTTTCGGGCCGGTGTTGGCGTTCCGGCGGAGTGAAAAACATGGAAAAAGGTCTTGTTTTGCTGGCGGCCGGTGGAACAGGCGGTCATTTGTTTCCCGCTGAAGCGCTGGCTTGCGAAATCAGGGCGCGTGGCTATAGCGTTCATCTGGTAACGGACAGCCGGGCGGAACGGTTTGCAGGCAAGTTCCCTGCAGATGAAATCCATATCGTGCAGTCTGCGACATTCGCCTCGAAAAATCCTGTGGCCATAGCGCGCACACTCTATGCCCTCTGGTCGGGTTACCGGGCGGCCAAACAACTGACAAGGCGCTTGAAGCCTCAGGTTGTTGTGGGGTTCGGCGGCTATCCGACCGTGCCGCCGGTGCTGGCTGCGGCAAGTCTGGATGTGCCGACGCTCATTCACGAGCAGAATGCCGTCATGGGACGTGCCAACAAGGCGCTGGCTGCCAAAGTCAAGGCCATTGCCGGGGGCTTTCTGCCGGAAGGGCGCGGTTCTGATCATGCTGCAAAGATTGTTGTGACCGGAAATCCGGTTCGCCCGGCGGTTCTGGATGCAGCCAGGGTGCCTTATGCGCCGTCGCAGGCGGGAGAGCCCTTCAACCTCGTTGTGTTTGGCGGCAGTCAGGGCGCACAGTTTTTTTCCCAAAGCCTGCCCAATGCGATCTGCATGATGGAGGAGGGCCTGCGGTCCCGCCTGCGTGTGACCCAGCAGGCGCGGCCCGATGATGCTGATGGCGTTGTTGCCTCATATGCAAAGCTTGGCGTGCCTGCCGAGGTGGCTCCGTTTTTTACCGATATGGCAGACCGTATTGCCAGGGCACATCTGGTGATTTGCCGGTCCGGTGCCTCGACAGTGTCGGAGCTGGCTGTGATCGGTCGTCCTTCGGTTCTGGTTCCCTATCCCTATGCCCTGGACCATGACCAGGCGGCCAATGCCGCAGCCCTGAAGGCGCAAGGCGGTGCGCAGGTGATTGCCCAGGCCAAACTCTCCCATGAGCGGTTGAAGGAACTGCTGGAAGACAGCATGAAGGATGCACCGGGGCTGGCAGCCATGGCAGCGGCGGCCAAACTCAGCGGTAAACCCGGGGCGACACGCTTGCTTGCCAATCTGGTTGAGGCTATTGCGTCCGGCACGCCCGTTCAGGAATTCAAGGAAAAGCGCTCATGAAAATGCCCCAGTCCATCGGACTCGTTCACTTTATCGGTATAGGCGGCATCGGCATGAGCGGCATTGCCGAGGTCTTGCACAATCTTGGCCACAAGGTGCAGGGCTCCGACCAGGCGGAAAGTGCCAATGTGCAGCGTTTGCGGGCCAAGGGCATTGAGGTTTTTGTCGGTCACCAGGCCGAAAACATCGGTGATGCCGAAGTTGTGGTCGTATCCACCGCCATCCGCAAGGACAATGCCGAGCTGGTGGCTGCGCGCGAGAAGCTCCTTCCCGTGGTGCGCCGGGCAGAAATGCTGGCCGAGCTGATGCGGTTTCGCAATGCCATTGCCATTGGCGGAACCCATGGCAAGACAACGACAACATCGATGGTTGCCACCCTGCTGGAAGCGGGCGGGCTGGATCCGACGGTTATCAACGGAGGCATTATCAATGCCTATGGTACCAATGCCCGCATGGGCGAGGGTGAATGGATGGTGGTGGAGGCCGATGAATCGGACGGCACCTTCCTCAAACTGCCCGCAGATGTGGCCGTTGTGACCAATATTGATCCGGAACATCTGGACCATTACGGAAATTTCGAGGCTGTGAAGGTGGCTTTCCGCCAGTTTGTGGAAAATGTACCGTTCTATGGTTTTGGTGTGATGTGCCTCGATCATCCCGAGGTTCAGGCGCTGGTCAGCCGTATCGAAGACCGCAAGGTCATTACCTACGGTGAAAATCCGCAGGCCGATGTGCGCTTTTTCAATGTGCGCATGGACGGGGCGACATCGGTTTTCGACGTCGAAATCCGCCGCCGCCGCACCGGCCAGATCATACCGCTCAAGGGGCTGCGATTGCCGATGCCCGGTCGCCACAATGTGTCGAATGCCACGGCCGCCATTGCCGTGGCTCATCGGCTTGGTATTTCTGTTGCAGATATTGCCAGGGGCATTGCCGCTTTTGGCGGTGTGAAACGCCGGTTTACATTGACGGGTGTTGTCAACGGTGTGAGCGTTTATGATGATTACGGGCACCATCCTGTGGAAATCAAGGCTGTTCCTGCGGGCGGCACGCGAGGCTTGCCGGGGCCGGATCATTGCCGTGCACCAGCCGCACCGCTATTCGCGTGTTCACAGCCTGATGGAAGAATTTGCCACCTGCTTCAATGATGCGGACACGATCATGCTCGCCCCCATCTATTCTGCCGGGGAAGATCCCATAGAGGGCGTGTCCTCGCCGGAGCTGGTTTCGCGCATCAAGGCCGCCGGTCACCGGGATGCCCGCTATATCGAAGGGCCTGCGGCAATACAGCACCCGTCGTTGCCTCTCTTGCGCAAGCCGGGGATTTTGTGGTTCTGTTGGGGGCTGGCAGTATCACATACTGGGCTGCGGCCCTTGCCGGGTGAACTTTCAGCCCTGCAAGATCACAAAAGTTAATTGAGTTTCCGGTTTTGGGACAGGGTGCATGAAGCAGGTGAATGGTGAAAAGCTGCTGGCCTCATTGGGGTCAGCCATGAAAGATATCCGCGGACGTCTGACGCCGGATGCGCCGATGGATCGTGTCACCTGGTTTCGGGCAGGCGGTCTGGCGGAACTGATGTTCCAGCCGCATGACACGGATGATCTGGCCCTGTTTCTGCAAAATCTGCCGGAAGAGGTTCCGCTGACCATTGTGGGCGTCGGCTCCAACCTGCTGGTGCGCGACGGCGGCATTCCAGGCGTTGTGCTGCGCCTGTCGGCCAAAGGCTTTGGCGATGTGGAGCTTGTGGGTGAAAACCGCATCAGGGCCGGAGCCATTTGCCCGGACAAGAATCTGGCGGCAATGGCGCTCGACAATACAATTGGCGGGCTGCATTTCTATTACGGCATTCCCGGCTCCATTGGCGGTGCAATCGTGATGAATGCCGGTGCAAACGGCGTGGAAACCCGTGAGCGTCTGGTGGAGGCGCATGCTGTTGACCGCAAGGGCAATCGCCATGTGCTGAGCAATGCCCAGATGGGCTATACCTACCGCCATTCCTCCGCCCCGGAAGGGTTGATCTTCACGCATGCCATTTTTGAAGGCTATGCGGAGGACAAGGCGAAAATCCGCACCGAAATGGATGCCGTGCGCCTGCACCGCGAGACCGTGCAGCCGGTGAAGGAAAAGACCGGCGGTTCGACATTCAAAAATCCGGAAGGCCATTCCGCCTGGAAGCTGATTGATGATGCCGGTTGCCGCGGCATGATGATCGGTGGCGCGCAGATGTCGTCGCTGCACTGCAATTTCATGATCAATATTGGCCACGCCACCGGCTATGATCTGGAATATCTGGGTGAATATGTCCGCGCCGAAGTCAAGGCACATTCCGGAGTGGCGCTGGAATGGGAAATCAGGCGCCTCGGCAATTTCATGGCTGGCCGGGATGTGAAGCCGTTTCTGGGACGGGTCTAGGTATCGTCGTTCAGGAGCGCGAGCGGTCCAGCTTTTCGGCCAGTTGGTCAAGCCTGTCGGCGGTCTCATCCTGTACACGAAGTGTAAATGCGGCCATGGGAAATCCCCTTACTGTTGCGCAGGCGTGATGGTGAAATGCAAGCCCAGTGCGGTAAGCGTCTTGTAGACGGTTTCCATCTGTGGCTTGCCCTTCCTGGACAGGGCCTTGTACAGGTTCACCCTGCTCAGATTGGCGCTTTCAGCCACGCCTTTCACGCCGCCCGCCTGTGCCTTGGCAACATGGCGCAAAGCCTTCCCTGAAACAGCTCCATGTCGCCGCTTTCCCAAAAATTCAGCCAGATAAATGGTCGCATTTTCAGGGTCGCGCAACAGCTCGTCATAGTTGTCAAAGTCAAAAGGTCTGCTTTGCACGGGTCATTGGTTTTCCACCCTATTTAAACAGGCAATCGCCTGACCGCTATCGGTTGCACGCTGTGAAAACGCCAGCCCCACTTCAACACCCGGCTCAAGCACATGATGCACCCTTAAAAGCCAATCCAGAGTAAATTTGGAAAGACTGGCATTGCGCACGCGGGATATATCGGCTTCTGCCACGCCTGCAAGTTTTGCCGCGGCACGTGCTGACAGATTACGTTCGTCAAGAACATTGATAATCTTTGTCGCCAATACGGCTTTCATGTGTTTGGTTTCAGCATCAGGGTCGCCAAAGTCGGCAAAGATATGGCCCACGTCCCCGAACGACTTCGAATTCATCGTCATTCATAACTCTATTTCCTTTATTCGTTTTATTACGGGCTTTGATCAGCTCCACCTCTTTTTGTGGTGTGGCTATTCCGCTTGTCGATTTCTTCTGGAAGGCGTGTATCACCCAAAGGTCATCTCCAAACTGAACCGCATAGATGACCCGATAGGCATCTGTGCGGTAGGGCAGGGCGATCTCCATCACTCCAGCCCCAAGCCTTTCATGGGCTTCGCGATATCGGCCTTGCCGCCAAGGGCCGCAATGTCCAAGGCCGTCTGCATGTCTTCACGGGCACCCGCTGGAAATTTCTCGAATTCCTTGCGGGCCTGTTTGAAACCATACGATCTCTCTCATAACCCTATTTATGTCATATTTGACAAGAACTGGAAAGCGAAAATTGTCTAAAAAGACAAACACTTTGACGGGTGCATCTCATGCACCCCTGCCACGTGGCGAACGGACTGTCCATCATTCGGGAAGCGCCGAACCCGACCTCAAGCCTGTTCCCAAGGATGCGGGGGGCAGAGACATTGGTCGTCATCTGCCAGAGTGTGACCAATAAAATCGGCGCCGTTGTCATTCATCATTTGATCCAACCAAGCGGTGATGGCAGCAGCAGGACAAGTCACAACGAAGGAAATCAGGTCGTCATTCTTTTCCACCCGACAATTGCCCGATGGTATACTTCCCGGCTCCGCTCTTCTTCCGCTGCCCCTTCTGAGTCCCTTTTCCCACATCTTCCAAAAGACCTTGCGGCCATCTGATCCTGGCCTCCAGCTTTTGCTTGCGCGTGAATCCACTCTCTGATTCCAGAGGGGACTGTGCTGCATCGCCTGATTCGGAAATGTTGAATTTTTGGAAAAGTTGTGGGCCGATTAACCAAAGTAAACGGTTCGTTAACCATAATGCTGTTGAAGTGCAGGGAACCAATCCGGTCATGTGCCCGACATATTTGCAGGTCTTGATCAGTTTGATGCAAGTGTCGGATGTTATTGCGTAAACGATAATGAGGGTAGATATGGGTAGCAAGCATGTGGCTGTCCTGATGGGCGGGTTTTCGTCGGAGCGACCAGTGTCGCTCTCGTCCGGAACAGCCTGTGCGGCGGCGCTGGAGGCAGAAGGGTTTCGGGTTACCCGTGTTGACGTGGGTCGCGATGTTGCATCCGTGCTTTCGGACCTGCGGCCGGACGTTGCCTTCAATGCATTGCATGGCCCGTTTGGTGAAGATGGAACGATCCAGGGCATTCTGGAATACCTGCAAATTCCCTATACGCATTCCGGTGTTCTGGCTTCTGCCCTGGCTATGGACAAGGCACAGGCCAAGGTCGTTGCTGCCTCGGTCGGCATTCCGGTTGCCGAGGCGATTGTTATGGACCGGATGGATTTTGGCAATGAGCATCCG
>CBDFGT010000007.1:0-5070 GCA_965247225.1 Rhizobiaceae bacterium
GGAATATTGGTGGAGAGGGGCAATTTTTATGCCGGCGCTTTTGCCGCCACGGCTGTTGGCGTGTTCATTCCAGGTCCGCATATTGTCATGATCCCGGCCATGTTTCTCGCTGGTGCCATCGGTGGCATGATCTGGATTCTTATTCCGACCCTGGCCCGTGCCTATGCCGATGTGAACGAGCTGATCACGACTTTGTTGCTTAATTTCGTGGCTGTGCTCCTTGTTTATTATGTCGCAACCGGCCCTTGGCGCGACAAAAAGGCCTCCATTATTGCCTCAAACGGCCCGCATCCCGCATGATTTGCCGTCATTCTATGGTGTCGTTCACTGGGGTTTTCCCGGTAGCCATTATCGTAAACAGTCATCCTTGCAGCCGTCTTGGCTTATACGCGCTGGGGCTATGAAGTACGCATCAGTGGTTCTAATCCGCAGGCCTCGCGATATGCGGGAATCCCGGTCCGCCAGCGCATCATTGCCGTTATGCTGATCTCTGGCGGCATCGCAGGCATTGCCGGAATGCTGGAAGTTGTCGGGACAGTCCATCGTCTGCAGGGCGGCATTTCAAATAATTTTGGCTATCTTGGTATCATGGTCGCCGTCATCGCCCGCGGATCGCTGATCGGCGTTTCTGGCCGGAGCAGTTTTTGATGGGCGTGATCCTGAATTCCGGCATTATCCTGCAGACAGAAGGTCTCAACACGTCGACTGTTTTGGCGATTACAGGGCTTATTCTACTGTTCACCGCGATTGGCGATGAACTGTCGCACTACCGCCTGGTTCGCACAGAAACGCGCATCGGCTTGAAGGATTTGAAACGATGGATTTGATCACAGGCCTGTTGCAAACATCTATCCTGGCCGGCGGCGTCCTGGCTCTGGGCGCCTTGGGCGAAGTCATGTCCGAGCGCGTGGGCGTGGTCAATCTCGGTGTTGAAGGCCTTATGGCGATGGGGGCGATTACAGGCATTGCAAACCGTGGTCGCCACTCACAGCCCGACTCTCGGATTTTTTGGCCGCCATTTTGGTTGGTCTGCTCTTGGGCATGGTCTATGCGTTTGCGACGGTGATCGTTCGCGCCAATCAGGTTCTGTGCGGTTTGGCCTTTACGCTTCTTGGTACTGGATTGGCAGGCACGATTGGCAAGGCTTATGCCGGAACGCCGGCTCCCGTCATTTTTGGCTCTTTCCCAATTCCATACCTGAGTGACATCCCGGTGCTGGGACGAGCGATTTTCTCGCAGAATATTCTTGTCTATCTCATATACATCATCATTCCTTTCGTCCTCCACTATGTCATGTTCCGCACCCGGCATGGCTTGAACTTGCGTGCCGTAGGGGAAAATCCATCGGCTGCGGATGCTGCCGGCATTCCAGTCACCGCCATTCGGTTCTGGTATGTCGCGGGCGGCTCCGCGCTTGGCGCGGCGGCTGGAGCCTATCTGACATTGGCGTTTGTTCCATCCTGGACCGATGGCGTGGTTGCTGGTCGCGGTTGGATCGCGGTGGCTTTGGTGATTTTTGCCGGGTACCGCCCGTGGAACGCGGTGCTCGCGGCTCTTCTTTTCGGTCTCATCACATCGCTCGGTTTTGTCGGTCAGGCACGCAACTGGCCGATCGCCGCTCCGATCCTGTCCATGTTGCCCTATTTGGGAACCATTGCACTGATCATCGTGCCGGTACTCGCCTGGCAGAAAGTGCGGCGTTTGATGGCAGCACCAGCAGCTCTTGGGGAGGCCTATTACCGTGATGTGCGGTGATCGGCCTTTCAATATATTTTTGGAATGCTACAGTGTATTCCGTGACATGAACGAGGTGAACTATGGCGCAGACAGCGGAAAAAGCAGCCCTTGATCAGTGGTATTGTATTGAAGCCGTGCGGGATATTCCGGTCGGCACAATGAAAAATCGTCTGCTCGGCACCGATCTCTCTGTATCGCGAAGCAAAGACGGAGCCCTGTCTGTATCTGTCGTTGGCGAGACAAATTCCCTGCCGATCCGCGAGAAATTTGGCTATCTCTGGACAACGCTTGGCACGCCCGTGGGCGAAGTCTTCCCGATCCCGGAAACAGAGGAAGATGATCGTCGGGTGGTTATCTGTGGGGCTGTTTCGGTCAGGGCGTCTGGACTTCGGATTGTCGAGAATTTCCTCGATATGGCACATTTTCCGTTCGTGCATACGGATATTCTAGGTTCTGAACCCCATACTGAAGTGCTGCATTACACAACCGAAATCCGCCGCGATGTCGACGAAGTCTGGGCTACCAATTGCCAGTTTTTCCAGCCTCAGGCAGCCCTGTCGGCTACCACCGGCATCATGACCCAGTATATCTACCGGGTATCCAATCCCTTCTGCACGCTGCTTTACAAAACCTGCCCAAATTCAGAAAACCGCTGGGATGTGATTTGCCTGTTTGTGCAGCCCGTGGAACCCGACAAATGCCGCGCGCATCCTGTAATGTTCCTGATTGACGATGTCTCGACAACGTCGGCGCTGGTCGAATTCCAGCAGCTGATCTTCCTGCAGGATCGGATCATTCTGGAGAACCAGCGCCCGCGTCTGATGCCGCTCGATGCACGTCTGGAAATCCCCACACGGGCGGATTCTTCGTCCATCGCCTACCGTCGCTGGCTGAAGGAAAAGGGGATCACCTACGGCACAACGAGCATGGCTGCGTGAAAAATCTTTGCGGCAAAACCCTTCTGGCCCATGCCTTCCATGCACCCAAACCAGGTGTTGTCGAAGAACTGGAAAATGCGCTGATCTCGCTGGATGAGCTTGGAAATATTGTCTCGGTGATCCGCCAGACGGATGAGACCTACGCCGCTGAATTGAAACGACTGGTGGAAATCGGTCTCCTCGAAACCCTGCCAAAAGGGTGTTATCTGCTGCCCGGTTTTGTCGACATGCATGTGCATGCGCCGCAATATCCGCAACTGGGCCAGGCCCTCGACGTTCCGCTCGAAATCTGGCTGCAGAAATATACATTCCCCTTGGAAGCGCGCTATCAGGACCTCGCCTTTGCCGAACGCGCTTACCGGCTTTTGGTTGAAGATCTGCTGGCAACGGGAACAACGACGGCCCTATATTTTGCCACCATCCATCAGGAAGCCACGCGCCTGCTTGCAGACATCTGTCTGGAGCTGGGCCAACGCGGACTGGTCGGCAAGGTGGCGATGGACAACGCAGATTCATGCCCGGATTACTATCGCGACACATCGCCCTCGGCCGCGCTTGATGGCACGCAATCGCTGATCGGCTATGTGATTTCGCATCCCGACAACAAGCATGGTCGCGTCAAGCCTGTGATTACCCCGCGCTTCATTCCCGCCTGTTCGGATGCAGCATTGAGCGAACTTGGAGCACTTGCCCAATCCTGCGGGTGCCATGTACAGACCCATTGTTCCGAAAGCGATTGGGCCCATGCCTATGTGCTGGAACGTCATGGCATGACCGACACAGACAGTCTAGACCGGTTTGGCCTGTTGGGCCGGCAGACAGCGCTCGCCCATTCCAACTTTTTGACACCAAAAGACATGGAAACCCTGGCAGTTCGCCAATCCGCAGTCGCTCATTGCCCGCTGTCCAACGCCTATTTTGCCAGCTCCGTTTTCCCATTGAAAACAGCACTCGAAAAGGGCGTGAATGTGGGTCTTGGGACCGATATTTCCGGTGGACCGTCGGGTACAATGTTTGACAGCATGCGAGGCGCTATCATGGCATCGCGTATGCTCGAAAGCGGCGTCGACCCGGATCTGCCATCTGCCATTCGCTCCAAACACAAAAATGCCCGCATCGATTTTCGCGATGCTTTTTATCTGGCAACCACTGGCGGCGGGATTTCGCTCAACCTGCCTGTTGGGCGATTTGCACCCGGCTATCAGTTTGATGCGATCGTTGTCGATACGACCACAAAAGCCGGAACAATTCGTCTTTGGGACGATCTCGATTCTGGCGAAAACATCTTGCAGAAAATTGTCTTCACGGCTTCCAAAGCCAATATCACCCGAGTTTTCGTCGGTGGAGATATCGTCGTCGGCTAACGGCTGCGACATTTCTTTTATTTCGTCCCTCTGTTTTTGCGACCGCAGTCAAGGTAAACACATGCGCATGTGAATTCGAGGAGAATGACTGATGCAGGACCAGGCACTTTTTGCGCGAACGGAAACT
Organism: Rhizobiaceae bacterium; assembly: GCA_965247225.1. Lineage (GTDB taxonomy): Bacteria > Pseudomonadota > Alphaproteobacteria > Rhizobiales > Rhizobiaceae > CBDFGT01. Next base: position 4,167 of record CBDFGT010000007.1, read on the forward strand.
GGGCCGTCCTGACGTGACCGAGCAAGAAGCTGCCATCCTGTTTGCGGAATGTTACGGCCTGTCCGGTCCGATTGTCGAACTTGGCAGTCAGCAGGAATCGCAAACTACCGGATTGAAACCGGAGAAGGTCGCTTTGTTCTGAAAATCTGCCTCGCCGATTACGCCAAACTCGAAACTGGAAGCCCAGAATGCGGCTATGCGTCACGTGGCAACCAAACCGGGCGCTCCCAAAGTGCCCAAAGTCATGTCTTCAAAATCGGGCAAACGATATTCTTGCAATTGCTTTCAAAGGCCAGAATCTTCAACTCCGACTGTTGTCTTATCTCGAAGGCAAAACCGTTAACGCGTCAGAAAAAAACTTTCGCCAGAGACAATCGCTGGGCTCGGCCGAACCGCAGGTTTGGCATCTCAGGCTTTGAAGGATTTCTCACATCCCGGTCTTATCCGTGATCTGCAATGGGATGCGCGGCGTGGAGAAGCCGTTCTTGGTTATCTTTTAAAGTCCATCTCCAATGAATCCACGAAAAGCCGGCTGGTCGCGGCGATGGACCGGGCACAGGCGGTTATCAAACCCCTGATCCCGCAATTTCAGGTGCAAGCCATCCACCACGATGTAAACTGACGATAATGTCGTCGCCAATCTGGATGTAAATGGTCGCCTGATGCCAGAAGGCGTGATCGATTTCGGCGATGTCATGCAGGGCTGGCTGGTGGGCGATCTCGCTGTTACATGTTTCGTCGCTGCTTCACCATGGAGACGGCGATCCCTTTGATATCCTGCCGGCCATTGTTGCTTATCATGCAGTCTCGCCACTTAACACGTCTGAAACTGTTCGCCCTTTGGCCCTTGATTGTTGCCCGCGCCACAGTGCTGGTGGCAAGCGGTGAGCAGCAACTTTCTATT
>CBDFGT010000008.1:0-51812 GCA_965247225.1 Rhizobiaceae bacterium
GCACAATCTTCTTCATGGCGGACGCCTGCCGCTGTTTGATGTCATGCAGTCCGGGCGCATGGCCTCTGCAGTGCTCGAACCCAGCCCGATGACGGCATTGCGCGGTTTCAATATGAAGATCATATCAACTCCCTGGTGAAAGACCGGATCTGGCCGGATTCCACACGGGCCATTTCGCAGTTGCGGGTTACCATCCGCTATGAAAGTGCCAGCGGCTGGAACCGGATGTTTTCTTCCGGAAAACTCGCGATCGATATCGTTGACTATCCGGGAGAGTGGCTGCTGGACCTGCCGCTGCTGTCGCAAACCTATGCGCAATTCAGTGCCAATACCGTGGCCCTTGCCCGCAGCGGAATTCGCCGCACGCTTTCGCAACAATGGCTGGCCCGGGCAGCGAGCATGCGGGCGGATGGTCCGGCAGATGAATCTGCCGTGCGCCTTCTTGCAGAGGATTTTGCCGACTATCTGAAAGCCTGCAAGGCTGACGAGCGATCCCTTTCAACGCTTCACCCGGCCGCTTCCTGCTTCCGGGCGATCTGGAAGGATCACCGGCACTGACCTTTGCGCCCCTGCCCGACCTCGACGGTTCGACACCGGCACGCGGATCGTTGCGTGCCATGATGGAACGCAGGTTTGAAGCCTACAAGTCCCTGGTGGTCAGGCCGTTTTTCCGTGAACATTTTGCCAGGCTCGACCGGCAGATTGTTCTGGTCGATGCGTTGCAGGCGATCAATCGCGGCCATGAGGCGGTACAGGATCTCGAACGGGCGCTGGGCGACGTTCTCGGCTGTTTTCAGGCCGGACAGAACTCTATCCTGTCATCGCTTGTCAGCCGCCGTATCGACAGGGTGCTGATTGCAGCCACCAAGGCAGATCATCTGCACCATGAGAGCCATTTGCGCCTTCAGATGATCACAAGGCGCATGGTGCAACGGGCCATGGAGCGGATCGGCATGTCCGGTGCCGGCATTGATGTCATGGCGCTTGCTGCGGTGCGGGCGACGCGCGAAGCCACAGTCAGGCGTGATGGACAGGAGCTTCCGGTCGTTGTCGGCACGCCGATGCCGGGCGAAGTCATTGGCTCCGAGCGCTTTGACGGGCTGCGCAATACGGCCATTTTTCCGGGTGACCTGCCGGAACAGCCTGACCATTATTTCCATGCGCTCGATCAAAACCGGCCCGTTGCCCTGCCCGATGTCAGTGTCGTGCGGTTTCGCCCGCCACTACTGGAGGCCGGAACCGACGGTATAAGCCTGTCGATCCCGCATATCCGCCTGGACCGCGCCCTGCAATTTTTACTGGGAGACCGACTGGCATGAGCAAGCCCCCGCAGACCCCGCGCAAGCCTGCCGTCTTTGCCGTGGAAGTACCGTCCGGGCCTGAACCACGTCAGGGACCGGAGCAGACGCGCAAACCCGGCCATTTTGATCATGATTTCATGATCCTGTCCGAAAATACCGATCCGTTTTCAGAAACACCGCCGGTGCTTTTGCCGGACCCTGCGACAAGCGGGAAATCCGGGTTCTCTTTCGTCAAACTGGCCATGGGTGCTATTGGTATCATCGCTTCGATGGCCATCGGATTGTGGATCGACCAACTGGTGCGCGATCTGTTCGTGCGCGCCGACTGGCTGGGCTATGCAGCCCTTGCTGCCGTCGGTGTGGCCCTCCTGTCCGCGCTGATTTTGATCGCGCGTGAATTTCGCGGCATGATGCGGCTCAACGAGGCAAAGGGTCTGAAGGAAAACCTGGCACAGGCACAGGCGGACACACGGCCGGGCGTTGCCCGCACGGCCCTTGCAAGGCTGGTTGCCCATATCGGCGAGCGCCCGGAAACAGCCAGGGGACGCGCTGTGCTGGCAGCAACAGCCAATGATATCATTGACAACCAGCAACTGATTTCTTTGGCAGAACAGCAATTGATGACACCGCTCGACATGCGGGCACGCGGGCTGATTCTGAACGCTGCCAAGCGTGTTTCGGTGGTCACAGCCGTCAGTCCAAGGGCAGTCGTTGATATCGGCTATGTGATCTACGAGGCGCTGCGGCTTGTTCGCGCCATGGCCGACCTTTATGGCAGCAGGCCGGGCACCATAGGACTTGTGCTGTTGATGCGTGACGTGATTGCCCATCTGGCGGTGACAGGCTCCATTGCGGTCGGTGACAGCCTGATCCAGCAACTGCTCGGACACGGGGTCGCATCAAAAATCTCTGCCCGGCTCGGCGAAGGTGTCATCAATGGCCTGATGACCGCCCGTATCGGCATTTCGGCCATGGATCTTTGCCGCCCCATGGCTTTTTCAGCCCTGAAACGTCCCGGAATTTCGATTTTATCTCTGATCTGACTCCGTCCATGACGGGTAAAAAACCGGATGGAACAGTGCGCTGAATTCTGCCACACCGGTCCGGTTTTTGTGATTAACTGCAGGGCAGCAACGCAGATTAAACCATGCATTAACCATTTTCGCGCAAAACTTCGGGCAATTCTTCGCTTGCAGTCCCAAAGGAACGTTTATGGTATCGCGCAACACAATAGTGTCCTGCGGCTTCGCAGCCCTCAGCCTTGTCACCACGTCGCTCATGGCGGCACCGGCTTGTGCCGGAAGCAATGACAAGGCGTTTTTTGAAAATGCTGCAGGTATCTGGAAAGGACCGGGTGAGATCGTTGCCGGGAAATACAAGGGCACGAAATTTACCTGTGATCTGGAAGGCACACCCGAAGACGGCTTGTCTGCCGGTATCGAACTGAAGGGCACCTGCCGCGTTGGTGTGTTCAAACAGCCAATGTCGGCGCTGATTTCGCAAAATGGCGAAACCTACAAAGGCAAGTTTCTGGATGGCGCGGACGGCAAGGGACTGGACATTACCTCCGGCACTGTTTCCAATGACAAAATTGTGGTGGGCATTTTGCGCAAGAAGCTCAATGGCGCGATGATTGCCCGTTTTGCCGATAACAAAACGCTCAATGTAACGATTCTGTCAAGGTGGAAGACCAGATGGTGCCGGTTATCGGCCTGAAACTCAATCGTCAGATCGATGATGTTGCTGTCGGGTCCATCAAGTAGGCTATGCAAGGCATGCAGGCTTCCTATGGTCAGTCCCGCCACCAGTTGACATCGGCATCGAACATTTCGATTCCCGTCACATCTGCATGGGCCAGCCATTGCGCAACGGACTGGCCCGAAATGATCATGGTTGCGGCATAATCCGCCAGCGGCAGCAGGACAAAGCCGCGCTCCAGCATACGCGGATGCGGCAAGGTCAGGCGCTCTGTCTTTTGTTCGATAGTGTCATATGTCAGGACATCAATATCGATCGTGCGCGGTCCCCAGCGCAAGATGCGTTCCCGCTTCATATCCTTTTCGATTCCCAGACAGACATCGAGAAGCGCAAGCGGCTCCAGCGTGGTTTCTAGCCCGGCGCAGGCATTGAAAAACCAGTCCTGGTCCACATTGCCCCATGGCGGCGTCCTGTAGAGTTTCGAGACGGCGGTGATCCGGCAATCGCTTCGGCCATCAATACGACGCAGGGCTTCGGCCATGGCGGATTTGGGATCGCCCATAATTGCCGCCCAGTCCGAGATTGGCCGTCAGGGCGGCTTTCGCGCCTTCAGCGTCAGGCAAAATGTTCAATGCTCAACCTGTACATAGTCAAGAACACCCGGAACCGGTGCATTGGGCTTGCGTACGGTAATTTTCGCCCGTTTGATCTGCGAAAACCGGTCGCACAACGCCTTGGCGACTTCCAGCGCCAGGGCTTCAATGAGGTATCGTCTTTTGCCGGTGATGATTTTCTCAATCACGCTGAAGGCAATCCCGTAATTGACCGTGTCGTCAATGCTGTCATTGTCCAGTGCGTTTCCGCCATCGACATCCAGTTCGGCATCCACGAAAAACCGCTGGCCCAGAAACTCTTCCTCGTCATGAACGCCATGCCGGGCAAAAAAGGCGCAATTCTGCAAGGTGATGGTATAGTGGGTCATAGAGATTTTCCCGTGTATTCGTTCCTCGCATGTATCATAGCATCCGCCATGAGCAAGGCATCCCTGTTCATTGCGACATTGTGCACGCGAAACAGACCGGCACCTGCCATTCTCAACAGCACGGTCGTGGCCGCCGTTGCCGGATCGCGGTCAGGTGCATCGCGGCCGGTGACAGAACCCAGAAAACGCTTGCGTGATGTCCCGGCCAGAAGAGGCTGGCCCAGATCCAGCAGTTCCTCAAAACGGGCCATCAAGGCCAGATTTTCTGCGGCGGTTTCCTTGGCAAAACCAAAGCCGGGGTCCAGAACGATCTGCGACAGATCTATGCCGGCGGAGGCCGCAATTTGGAATGATCCTGCAAAAAACAGCTTCTGGTCTTCTATCGGGTCGGCAAGGGTCAAACGCTCGCGTCCCGTATGCATGATAACGACCCCTGCCCCGGCTTGCGATGCCACACGGGCAATATCCGGGTCTTTCTGCAATCCGTGAACATCATTGATGATATGGGCACCGGCGGCAATGGCACGGCTTGCAGTTTCTGCCCGGCAGGTATCAACCGAAATCAGACCGTCAGACCTTGCGCGCAAGGCCCTGATCACCGGCAGAATCCGGCTTTGCTCTTCGCGGGCGCTTACCGGACTTGCACCGGGCCTTGTTGATTCCCCGCCAATATCCACAATAGACGCACCATCGGCATAAAGCTGCAAGGCACGGGAAACCGCATCATCCACCGAGCCGAACTGACCACCGTCCGAAAAGGAATCCGGGGTGACATTGACCACAGCCATCATGTGACCGGCAGGCCCGAGAACGAGCTCGCGACCATGTGCCAGTTTCCAGACAAAGGGGTCGAAATATTTCGCCATGTCAGCGCCATTTCAAAAACAGGAACAAAATTATTTGTTTGCACTGCAGCCTGCTATGCCGCAATCTTGGTCCGATATCAACGGCCCGGACCTATCTGCCAGAAAGTGATTTCGCATTCATGAAGCCTCTTCTTGTTGCCATGAGCTGTCTTTTACCGGTCCCTGCATTCACCGGACCTGCCTTCGCCGACATTCAGGTGTCGAAGACCTACAGCTATGCAATCATTGGCGGTCATACGGCGACGGAACTGGACAGGGAACTGACCCGCAAGGGCCCCCGGTCCAACGAAACAGGCATGCGCCATCCCGGCCTCACCCAGATCAGGTTTGGCGGCACGATCAGCTATTCGCAAAGCAATGGCCGGTGCTTTGCCAGTGCAGCGCGGATCAGACTGGCGACGAAAATTATCCTGCCCAGATGGAAAAACAGAAAGACCGCCAACGCGCGTCTCGGCCTGCTTTGGGATGTTCTGCTGGCCGACATCAAGCGCCATGAGGAACGCCATGCCGAAATTGCGCGCCTTCATGCCCGCAACATGGAAACAGCCATCCTGGCGCTTTCACCTCAGAAAACCTGCACGGAAATGCAGGCAAGGGTGGCGCAGGTCACCGACGCTGCCATTATAGCCCACGACAAGGACCAAATCCGTTTTGACCGGATTGAAGCAGCCAACTTTGAAAAACGCATGGCACGGCTTCTGGAATATCGCCAGCAACAGATGCACGTAAAAAATTAGTCTTGATCCTGCTTGTTATACCAGATCTCGATGACAGGAAGCTATTGCGCACAGTATTTCGTCGCAAATAACAACAGGCTTGCGCGAGACTGTATTTGCACAGGCAGATGTACTCCCTAATTGTAGCAATAGCACCTGGCGGCGAATCGTCATAAATATGCTACATAGAGTAAAAACCGCATTACTATACGGTTCACCTTCAATACTGGGTTCAGTGTTCCTGTTGCGTTTGTGTTGCCTGTTCTCCTGGCGCGCCTGAAGCATTGGCCTGATCCTCCCCTGGCCAATTGCTGTGCGCCCTCCTTGCCTCGTTCCCGAGCGGAGCGAGGCTTTTTTTTGCACCGCGCGAACGGACGGGATCAAGGTTCAGGCAGACAATGTCATGCCTGACGTTCCGGAACATGGACAACCAGACCATCAAGGGCAGCGCCCACCCTGATCTGACAGGACAATCTGGATGTCGGGCGAACCTCGAAGGCAAAATCCAGCATATCTTCTTCCATGGCCTCGGGCGCACCGGCCTTTTCCGACCAGGCATCATCAACATAGACATGACAGGTAGCGCAGGCGCAGGCACCGCCGCATTCGGCTTCGATACCGGGAACAGAATTGCGTACGGCATTTTCCATTACCGTTGAGCCATTGGCAGCTTCAATGTCAAAGCGGGTGCCATCAAAGGCAACAATTGTCAGTTTTGTCATGTCGTTTTCCGTCCGCAGCAGTGTCATCAATGGCCATCATCAGCCGAACCGGTGTTTTTCAACCGGAAGGCTTGTCCAACAAATACCCACCACAGTCAACTCGCAGGACGGCTGTTTGTCTTCAAATTCCGGTGAGACCCGGTCTGAAGCAGTCCAAATCATGTGAAACTCCAGTTGACACCGGTGTTTGTCCGTTGCCCGCCCAGCTCACCTTTAAAGCGCGTTGCGATCTTCCGGATTCGCTTGCCACGCTTCAAGTCTTTGTGTTCATGCATGTCGTTATCGCAAAACTGCTGCACACTTTTGCGCGACATTCCTTAGATCAACGGCACAGTTTGAGAATGAAATTTTCTGCCTCGATAACGGCTGAACCGACATTGGCAATGCTGGCTGCATTCTTGCCGTCGGATTCGAGAGCTTCTGCAGCCATGGATACGGAAAAGGCACCAACGGCCTGTGCTGCACCTTTCAAACGGTGGGCGGCGGCTTCAATCATGTCCGCATCGTTCGAGCCAAGCTCCATGATGCAGCGGCGCGCCTGGCGTGCAAACATCTGCAGGACTTCGATTTCGAGAGCCTTGTCACCCATGGTCTGCCGCGCAAGGTGAACAAGGTCGACAGGCCTCGCATTTGAAGGACATACAAAATTCAAAGGGGATGGAGCTTCAAATGCAATGTTGACTGCGGCCATTTCGGGTTTCCTTTTTTTATTGTTGTGCAATGATGGTAGGCCCGAAACCATGGCAATTTGTTTAAACGGTGGCAGAGCATCCAAAGAAATGTGGAACTATGGTTAACGATCTGTAAACCGCTTGATTTCCAGTACAAAACGCAGTCGCAAGACAGGATTTGGCCCCTTGGACGGCCTTATTGCCTGACAACGGTCGCACACTTGATTGTGAGCACCTGTAGAATGTGCAATAACAGCACGTTGCTGGCTCTTTCCGGGAAACGCCTGCAACTGGACGGTGGATAGTGTTTTTTACAGATACCCTGTTCACGCTTTTGAATATAAGAAGACAGATCAGGGATTTTGGCAGTCCGATGGCGCGGCAGTGGCATGGGTTAACTGCAAACTGAATGACCGGTCGGCCCAAACGGGGCACAGACGACCGGGATGGTACAAGGTTTTTGTGTCTGCTCTGGTTGTGACCGAAAACATACAGAATTTGAACCAGAACGAGTAACGAGGCGTAGCGTATGGCAACGAACAAAACGAATGAATCGATTGATGACAAGGCCATCAAAGCCCTGGAAGACGCATTGAAAATCGATTTCAACGACTTCGATACGACGCCTGAAGACGATGCCGCCGGTCAAAAAAGCGCTTCGGAAAAAGGCGCGGCCAAGGCTTCTGTTTCTGCTTCTGCCCGTTCTGCGGAAATTGCCCGTGCGCTTGCGCCCGAACCAGCTCCAAAGGCACCGGCCTTTGCGCCTGCAAATGACACAGGAAAGCGCAGCTCAAGCGCCATAATGGTCAATCTGGATGCGAAATCCGGCAAGAACACCATGCGCATCGCCTTTGTTCTTGCTGCCGTATGGATTATCGCCGGTCTTTCATTTGCTGCCCTTGAACTGTCTCCAAGTTTGACAGGCTCTGCTGCCACGGGCCCGGCACCGGCGACGATTGCGGGCCTGTTGATTGGTACTTTTCTGCCAGCGATGCTGTTCTTCGCCTTTGGCGTGATGATTTCGCGTGCCCATGAGTTGCGCCATGCAGCCCGCTCGATGGCGGAGGTGGCCTTGCGCCTGTCGGAGCCGGAATCTGTGGCTTCTGACCGTATCATGTCGGTAGGCCAGGCCGTGCGCCGTGAGGTATCCGCGATGAACGAGGGCATCGAGCGTACGATTGCCAGGGCCTCGGAACTGGAAAGTCTTGTCCATTCCGAAGTGAATGCGCTGGAGCGCAGCTATACCGACAATGAAATGCGGGTTCGCAGCCTGGTTCAGGAACTGGGAACGGAGCGCAACGCGATCGTGACCCACGCAGAGCGCCTGCGGTCCTCCATCGCCGGTGCCAATGAACAGCTTTTCCAGGACATGACACAGGCCAGCCAGCAGATTGTCGCCAATATTGCGACATCCGGCGAAGCCTTTGCCAGGATGATTGACACGCGCTCCGCACTTTTGATGGAATCTTCGGACAGTGCCACGCAGGCGCTGGCCAAAGCCATCGACAATCGTACAGAATCCCTGCTGTCAACCCTGAGTTCCTCGGGCATCGCGCTGACGAATGAATTCGACACCCGCCTTGAAGAGCTGGGGATCACCATTGCCATGCGCGGCGAGGCATTGCTGGGCCAGTTTGAAACACGGGCCTCAACACTGGACGCCAATACAGAAAAGCTGAATGCAGCCCTGAATGAACGCACCCGCATGCTCAATGAAACATTGATTGCGCGCACACGGGAAATCAGCGCAACCCTGAATGACGGACAGCAGGCCATTACCGGCGGTATTGATCAGGTGATCTCTTCCCTGAACACGGCCCTTGAGGAAAAGGGGGCCACTTTCCGTCAGAGCCTGCGCGATTCAACCGACGATGCGATGATGGATATAGATCTTCGCACCGGCTTCTTTGAAGAAAAACTGCAGTCAACCGTAGGCCAGCTGAGTTCTGTCTTTGACGAGCGTGTTTCAGAATTTGCCGCAGCCTTCGACCAGCGTGCAGGCAGCCTTGACACGAAACTGTCTGAAAGCCTTTCGCGCATCAATGAAAGCGTCGCTGGCGGCTCCCATGCCTTTGACGGCATTCTGGGCAGCAGCATTGAACGCCTGGGGGCAACCCTGACCCGGCACTCCACGGCCCTGAACGCATCGCTGGAAGGCGGCCACGCAACGATTGCCAGCAGCCTGGCGCAGGGCCATGCTGCCATCGCGACAACACTGGAAGAGCGGCATGAAGCCATGACTTCCACATTGGGCACAGCGCACGAGCGTATCGACAGCGCACTTGCCGAGCGCACCTCTGCCCTGTTTGGGCGGCTTGATTCCACACAGGACCGGCTGGAAACCGGATTTGGCAATCGTGCTGACCAGCTGGAAAACATCATCGTCAGCCGGGCCGATGCCATTTTGCAGTCTGTCACAAGTGGCGAAGACCGCATGGCCATCATGCTGGACCAGAAGGCCAGCACCCTTGCCGGAACATTTGCGGAAAACCAGCAAAGATTCGAACAGGCTGTTGCAGAACGCTCGCGCGATCTTGTCGAAACTGTCAACCAGACAGAGCGCATGTTCATTTCAGCGTTTTCAGAAAAGGCCGACGGGGTTGCCAAGGCGCTTGTCAGCAGTCAGTCGCTTCTCGATGACAGCCTTAACGAACAGGTTCTGGCAATCACAACCTCTGTCGGATCTACAATCGGCGTTCTTGAGTCGGCCATGTCCGAGCATGAGAAAAACCTGCGCCAGACGATTGAGGCCAGCGCAGATGCCCTGGAAACCCGTCTGCGTTCCAGCGCCGGCAATATCGCAAACCAGCTTGGCGAAACAGCTGTTGAAGTGACCCGTGCTGCCGATACATTCAGTGCGCGGATGGATTCTACACTTGACGGGATGGCAACGCGCCTTGACAGGACAGGAAACAGGATCGAACTGACGATGAATCAGCTCGAAGCCCGCTTCAATGATGGCGCCGGCGGCATCGTCGACAAGCTCAATCTTGTGGAACGCCAGATGTCGGATACCCTTGAGCAACGGATCAGTGAACTTGATCGCATGACAGAAACTGCGTCGTTCCGCATCGCAGAAACACTGGACAGCCGGACATCGCATATTGGCGAACGACTCGATACAATGGATCGCGCCCTGAATATCGGTCTTGAAAATGTGTCCCGCACGATTGACGGCAAGGCCGGATCCCTGGCTGCAACATTGCGCAGCGCGGTTGCCGAGGCTGCCGACACCATGGACGGGGATGCCCGAAAGTCTGCAGAACTGCTGGCCCGGACCGGCGCGGCGTTTGCCAGCCAGCTGGACGAGCGCACCATGGCCTTTGTCAAGGCGTCTGAAGAACGGGCCAACAGCCTGACCTACCGGATCAGCGAAACCGACATCCGGCTCGCCAACCAGACGGCCTCTATCAAACAGAATCTGGACGTTGCGCATGCATCGCTGGATGAGCGCACCCGTGAACTGAATGAGGTTCTGGCAAGCCGCGCAAACGAACTGTCGCGCCTGATCGATGAAAAGGCACGGCCTGTTGTTCAGGATATTGCCGATACAGGCCGTGATGTCGTGGAGCGCGTTTCTGCTGTCACGCGGGATGGAGCAGAGCGTATCCGGGCTGAAAATGCCGCGCTGATAGAAGCTATTACCTCCAGAACGCATGATACATTGTCCGCCATCAGCAACCGGTCTGCGGAAACCATACAGTCTATCCATTCTGTCGAAAACAATCTGCGCAGCAGCGTCAGTGATCTGGTGGAACGCCTTACCTACAGCAATTCCAGCATTACGGCTGTCATTCAGGAAGCAACGGCCAATCTGGGAATGGTTGACGAGCGCATGATGGCAACGACATCGCGCTTTGTTGATGCATCCAGCCAGGCGGCAGAAATGGTGTCTACCTCGACACGCCTTCTGGACGGCAAGGCTGACAAGCTGAACGACATATCCTCGCACACATTGGCACAGGTCGCCGGTATCGTCAGCAAGATCGACGACCATTCCCGCGTCCTGGGCCAGGCATCGGATCTCCTTGGAGCAGCCCAGTCCAATCTGGTCAGCACACTTGAAGAGCGCCAGGAAGCGTTGCGTGCGCTGTCCATGGGCCTTGTCCAGCGTTCGGGCGAGATTGAAAACTCCATGCGTTCGCTTGGAACAATGGTGGAAGATGCCTTTGAAAGGGCGGAGCAGCGTTCCGGTATGGTCGCGGCCAACCTGCGCAGCGGTCTCCAGTCTTCCTTCGCCGATGTCGGCAAGATTCTGTCTGACACGGAAAAGCATGCCGATGCCGTTGCCGAAGGTGTGCGTTCCAGCTTTGAACGGATTGGCCAGGAAACTTCGCGCTATATTGAAGGAACTGTCGAGCACGCTCAAAAGCGGGCTGACGAAGTTGCCGTCCGTTTGCGCGGCAGCATTGCCTCTTCACTTTCCGATGTGGAACGCCTGCTGGGCGAATCCGGCAAGAAGTCGGATCTGGCTGCAGCCCAGATGCGGGACTCTGTCCGGGATGCGGTTGAGGACGCGGTTGGCCGATTCTCCGGCGCGACCGAAGAAATTCGCCGCACGGCGCTTGATATCCGCAAGGAACTCGACATGACCCGCAGCGAACTGAAACGCGGGGCTTTCGATCTTCCGGAAGAAGCCAAGGAAAGTGCCGCCGCAATGCGCCAGGCCGTTGCCGACCAGATCAAGGCCTTGCAGGATTTGTCACAGATTGTTGGCAGGTCTGCCCGCCAGCTTGAAGTATCGCGTCCGGCAAACCGCCAGCCAGAACCCGCCGCCGAGCCTGCCCCGCGCCAGCAGGCTGCGGTCCCTCCTGCTCCTCTTCCTCCTGCTCCATCGCCACGCGAACCGGTCATGGATGACTATGGTCAGGAACGCACCATGGCTGCCGGAAGGGAGCGGCCACAGGCACAGCCTGCTCGCCCGCAGCCATTGCAGCGCGATTTTGTGGCTCCTGCCCCCGCGGCGAATCGCCCTGCCGATGAGTTTGGTGGCCTGCGCAGCCGCATGGTATCCGAGCGTGCACCGGAACAACGCCCGGTCGAGCGTCAGATGGAGAGCGCCGTCGGGCGTCCGTCCCCATCCCGTTCTGAGGCGGAGACACGCCCTTCGTCAGAGAACGGTGGCTGGATGAGCAACCTTTTGCGCGGGGCAGAACGCAATGAAGAGACCCGCGGCTATCAGCCTGCTCCACGCCAGACAGTTGCGGAGCCCGCGGCCCAGGTACGCAGCTCTGAAAACCGCAATCCGCGGCATGTGGTGGAATCGCTCAACTCACTGTCGGTCGATATTGCCCGGGCGATTGATCATGATGCTTCCGTTGATTTGTGGAGGCGTTACCAGCGTGGCGAAAGTGACGTATTTACGCGCCGCCTCTATACGCTGAAAGGCCAGCAGACCTTTGACGAGATCAAGCGCAAATACGAACGTGAACCGGAATTCCGCACAGCGGTTGACCGCTACATTCTCGACTTTGAAAAACTGTTGTCCGATATTGCCCGCACGGACCGCGACAAGTCGATCACACAGTCCTATCTGACATCGGATACCGGCAAGGTCTATACAATGCTGGCGCATGCCTCTGGCCGGTTCAGCTGAACCGCAATAGTGTATGCGCACAACAAAAAGCGGCCAAATCGGCCGCTTTTTGTTTGACGGGGACAGATATCAGATCGATTGCAAGGTCCAGATGACAATCTGCCCGGCAACCGTGTTGAACGCTTCGCCAAGACCTTCTACAAATGCGGTATTGCTGGTGCCTGGCGTATTGACCTCGGCACGGAATATTTTCTGTGCCTTGACAGTTCCGGTCCTGTCATTGAGGATCCTTGCGGCAATTTCAACGACCGCCCTGTCACTGCCATCTGTGGTGATTTCAAAAGAGCGTATGTCGGTCAATATCTGATAGTCGATGGCAAGCCCTTCGCCCGGACGGCCGACACCGCCAAGCTGTCCGGTATTTTCAAAGGCCTGAACCAGTCGCGACTGCACCATTCTGGGCAGACGGTCGCTCCATTGTGATCTGGCCAGATACCGGATTTCCGACGGCGAGACCCGGATGACCAGTTGTTCGCTGTCGAGTGCTTTCAGGGCGGTCGGTTCAGGAACAAGGATCTGGCGGTTTCTGGCGGACTTGCCTTCGATCACCGGTGCCATGCCCAGACTGTACGTATCATTTTGTGCCGCTGTCGAGCAGCCTGCCAGAACCGAGGCCATAACCAGCAAAACGGTACCGGCCCGGACTGAAGACGATGTTATCTTGTCAACCATTCTCATATCACCCTGCAGGTCAATAACGCGACCTGACCATTGCCTTCAACGCCGTGTGCGCCCGTCAAACTGCTTGACTGTTTCCCCGCCAAAAAGCAGGCGTTGCGGATTTTTATCGAAATTTGAAATCGCTTCATCCAGATTTTGAACCGTGCGGCGGGTGTCCGAGACAAGGGATTGCACATCACGCAGGCCACCGCTGGAGAAGCGCGCGAGACTGTCTGCAATCGGTCCAATCTTCGCGTTCAGGGTTGCCGCTACCTGCCTGTAGGATTCCAGTGTCGCCTTTGCCTCGGCAAACAGGCTGTTGGCATCCCCGGATCCGAGCAGTCCGTCCACTTTGGAAAGCACACCATCCACCTTGACCGACGCCTTGTTGAGGGTCGCAGACATTTCTGTCACGTCAGTAATCGTTTGATCAATGTCCTTTTGCCGGGCTGAAATGCTCGCAGACAGGGCCTTGAAATCGGCAATGGCAAGTCGCGCATCCTTTGAGGCTGCAGCAATATCATCCACCGATGTTCCGACCTTGGCCGGATCAACCGATGCGAGGATCCGGTCAACACGCGCCAGGGACTTTGTGGCATCGTCCCCGAATTTTGCAAAGCTCTGCGCGGTTTTCTGAAAGCTTTCGACTGTTCCTTTCAATTGTCCGGTCGTATCCGCCAGATCCTTGCTCACCTGTGTCGCATTGGTGACAATTTGATTGACCTTTTGCGGGTCCACAGCATCCACAAGCTTTTGAACAGAGGCAAGCGTGCCGTCAAGCCGCCCGGACAGTCCTGTAATTGTGCTCGACAGGGCACTGACGCTTTTCAGAAAGGTATCGATACCATCGGCATTCCTGGTCAGGGCTTCAGAGAATCGCTCGGCGTTTTTGACCGTATTGGTCAGCGGCTGGCGCGACTGGCTTGTGAAGGACTGTATGTCACCAATGGCACTGTTGGCTTTCTTCATGATATCGTCTGCCGTTGCAAGAAGATTGGTCACACTGGACTGTTCAGCCAGAATGACAGCGATCTTGTTTTCCTCGCGGGCCTTTTGCAGGATATTGTCTTCACTCGTATTGCCGCCGCTCAGCTCCACGAAGGCAGCGCCGGTCAGTCCCTGAATTTCAAGGATGGCTTTGGTGGATGTGTAGATCGGCGCATCTTCGCGCACTTGCGTCATCGCCTGCGAGAATGTCGGATCCTCGGCATCAATCAGAAGTTCCGTAACGGTGCCGACCGGTATACCGTTAAAACGCACGGGCGAGCCAACACTTAGCCCGTTGGCAGAACCGGGAATACGGATTTCAAGCTGAACCATGGTCCCGGAGCGCCCATACTG
The DNA here is from genome assembly GCA_965247225.1 of Rhizobiaceae bacterium. Lineage (GTDB taxonomy): Bacteria > Pseudomonadota > Alphaproteobacteria > Rhizobiales > Rhizobiaceae > CBDFGT01. The sequence continues at coordinate 14,554 of CBDFGT010000008.1, forward strand.
GGTCATCCAATACACGAAACCAAACGCTGCCGCGATCACAAGCAGCGTGAAAAAACCAACCAGAGCGTAATTTGCTTTTGTTTCCATATGACCTTTTATACCCGGTTCACTTGAGAACCTGAATTTTCACTTCAGATTTTTTTAATCTCTCCATGCAATTGTCCGAAAACCGGTGCCCACTTTTCGGGTGCATGGAGTATAACACACGGATCGAAATCCGGATCCCTTTATATAATCTATGTCTCTTCACACAGGCTGAACAATAGCGCGCGCTCTTTTTCCATTGAAATAGGACTGAACCCACGGATCATCAAATGCAAGCATATCCTCGATGGTTCCCTTGATGAGCACACGTTTTTGACCGAGCACTGCAATCCGGTCACAGACGGAGAACAAACTGTCAAGATCGTGGGTCACCATGAACACCGTCAGTCCCAGTGTATCCCGTAACCGGGCGATCAGATCATCAAATTCACCAGCCCCGATCGGATCAAGGCCGGAGGTCGGCTCATCAAGGAAAACCAGATCGGGATCAAGCGCCAGAGCCCGCGCCAGGGCGGCGCGCTTGATCATGCCGCCCGACAGTTCGGAAGGAAACTTGTCAGCCGCTTCAGGCGGCAGTCCTACCAGATGAATTTTCAGGAAGGCAAGCTCGTCCATCATCGCTTTGGGCAGGTCCAGATATTCCCGCATCGGTAACTGTATATTCTCTTTTACGGTCAGCGCAGAAAACAAGGCACCCTGCTGGAACAGCACACCAATGCGCATGTCGAGCCTGATTCGCTCTTCATTGTCAGCCTCGTTGTAATCCGTGCCCAAAATCCTGATCGCTCCACCACGCCGCGGCAAGAGGCGCAGGACTGTACGCATCAGCACCGATTTTCCGGAACCTGACGCCCCGACAAACCCCAAAATTTCGCCAGGCAGCACATCAAGGCTGAGCTTGTCGAGGACAACAGTCCGACCGAAACCGACCGTCAGATCCTTGACGGACAAAACCGGTGTTCCTGGATTGGATGCTGGTTTGCTTTTGGCAGTCACTGGTGCAAAATCCTTGTTGAAAAGTCGGGCCCAATTGAAAAAATCGGGTTAAAAATCAATGGCAGCGTAAAACATGGCAAAAAGACCGTCGACAAGGATTACAACGAAAATAGATTTCACCACAGAGGCCGTAACCCGCTTGCCCAGCGATTCGGCACTTCCGCCGGTCTTCATACCTTCCACAGCTGCCACCACACCAATAATCAGTGCCATGAACGGAGCCTTGATCATACCGGATATAATGGTAGATATATCGATCGCCTGTTGCAGGCGATTGAGGAAAACATCCAACGTAATTCCGGAATAGGCCCAGGATACCGCTGCAGCCCCGCCAAGCGCTGCAAAATTGGCCAGAATGGTCAGGAGCGGCAAGGATATCACGAGAGCAATCAACCGCGGGAAAACCAGAACACCGACCGGATTGAGCCCCATGACCGTCAGGGCATCGACCTCCTCGCGCATTTTCATGGAGCCTATCTCCGCCGTAATGGCACTGCCGGACCTGCCTGCAATCATGATTGCGGTCAACAGCACGCCGATTTCGCGCAATTGCAAAATCCCGACCAGATCCACCACGAACACTTCCGCACCAAAATAACGAAGCTGAAACGCGCCCTGCTGGGCAATAATGGCACCGATCAGGAAAGACATGAGCAGGATGATCGGCACCGCACGCACGCCCATATGGTCGATTTGCGCAACGATGGAAGCAACAGAGATGCCACCCCTGCGGCCAATTTTCATCTGGCCGCCCTTTACGGCAGATCCAAGGATGTACATGGCCGCGACCATATCCTGCCAGAGATCCATCGTTTCGCGTCCCAGAGGTTCAAAAAGCCGCTGGAACAGCGTTTTTTGGGGGCCTGAAGCGATATTCGGCCCGGGCAACTGGTCTGGAAGTCCCTCCACCAGCGCCCTGTGCTCCGGGCGACCTCCAATCAGTGATACGTCGTTGCCAGCCAATCTCTCAAGTGTTGTCAGCCGTTTGACCAGCCAGGCCCCGGTTGTGTCCAGACCAGTGACACCGGACAGATCGATCTGAACGGCACCTTGCCCTGCCGAAAACCCTTTGCCATAAAGACGGCGGCTGATGTCCGTAACGCCGGAATGCCGCCATTCCCCTGCCAGCGCCCAGGTTCGGGACTGCCCGCCTGCCTGATCATCCATGCTGGCAGATTGACTTTTAAAGACCATAGGAAACCTTAATCTCTTGCTGCTTGCATTTCAGAGCCAAATTCGGAATATCCGCAGGGGATGTGGCCGGAGCACATTTTACGAGCTCTGACAATAAGAACGCATATCGCGTCATTTTAATGATAGATAGACAAAAATACAGGAACTCAAGTATCCGTCATGTGCAGAAACGTTCAAATAGCCACAGAAAACTTCCCCATTGCCGGAACGTTTACGATTTCACGCGGCGCAAAGACATCCGCTGACGTTGTAACCTGCACGATTGCAGATGGCAACTTTACAGGGCGGGGCGAATGCGTACCCTACAAACGCTACGGCGAAACGCTGGAATCCGTAACCCGGCAGATTTTGGACGCGACCGGTGCGATAGAAAAAGGTTGCACCCGGCAAGACCTGATGGTGCATATGCTGCCGGGCGCTGCGCGCAACGCGGTGGACTGCGCCCTGTTTGATCTGGAGGCGAAAATCTCCGGTACGCCTGCCTGGCAGCAAATCTGCAAGGCACCACCTGCCCCCTTGCTGACGGCCTATACGATTTCGCTGGGTGAACCCGGGAGCATGGCAGCGCAGGCCCGTGACTGGAGCCACCATGCATTGCTGAAGGTCAAGGTTGGCACTGCCGATGATGCCAGCCGCATTGGCGCCGTCCGGGACGCAGCCCCACGGTCCACCCTGATCCTGGACGCCAATGAGGGCTGGACAGATGAAAATATTGTCTATCATCTGGACATTTGCGCCCGATCCGGCGTGGCACTGGTAGAACAGCCCCTGCCCGCCGGCAAGGATGCCATTCTGGCCAGCATTGACCATCGCATTATCATTTGTGCCGACGAAAGCGTGCATGACCGCACGACACTGGCGGACTTGCGCGACCGTTATGATGCCGTCAATATCAAGCTTGACAAGACCGGCGGCCTGACGGAAGCCATGCTTCTGAAACAGGATGCTCAAAGGCTCGGATTTCAGATTATGGTTGGCTGTATGGTGGGTACATCGCTGGCCATGGCACCTGCGGTTTTGCTGGCACAGGACGCCGGCTTTGTCGATCTCGACGGGCCTTTGCTGCTGGCCAGGGACCGCGAAAATGGCCTCGTTTATGCCGGCTCGACGGTCTTTCCACCTGAGCCGAACCTGTGGGGCTGAAGATACCACGCTGTCAGAGCGAAAATCAGCCCGATGAGCGACACTGCAGACATGGCATAATAGGCGTGAAGACCAAACCATGTGTAAAGATAGCCGGACAGGAATGTTGAAATCGCAAGGGCCAGGCCACAGAAGAAGAAATACAGCCCCTGGGCGGAACTCTCCAGCCCTTCGCTCACCCGCCGCACAATCGTGTTCTGCACACCGATATGGATGGTCGCAAACGAGAAGGCGTGGAGGAATTGCAGGGCGAAGAACCCGGCAAAGGACTGCACTTCAGGAAATATGGCCCATCGAAAAATCGTTACGACAAGACCCAAAAAGATCAGGCTCCACAGGCTGAAATTGCGCAGGAGCCAGCGCGAAAGCATGAAGATGATGACTTCGGCAAAAACGCCTGCGCTCCAAAGCAGTCCTACTTCTGTTCCGGAAAAGCCCAGCTCCTCCCAGTAGATCGCGGAAAAGGCAAACAGCATGGCGTGGCTGGACCCTGAGATCGCAACCCCGATCATCAGCAGGAGCAGATCCCGTTCTTTCAACCCGCCCTTGATTTTTTCACCGTCCGCAGATTTGAGGTGATGTCTTGTTGTGTTGCCGGTCCGCGGCGCAATCAATCCGGCAGCACAGGTCAGCATGAAACCGACAATAACCGCAGGCAGCACAAGATCACCGCCGTAAAGACCGATATAGCGTCCAACGATAACCGTTGCCACAATGAAAGCCACTGAGCCCCACAAGCGCATCTGACCGTAATCAAATCCCCAACGGCGCACACCTGTCATCAATATGGATTCCGCAACAGGCACAAATGGCGCGTAAACAGCACCCTGCACGCCCATAATGATGGCCACAGGCCAGAATGATGATGTCCAGAGCAGGCTGATGGCCGTTGCCAGCGACAGGATTGCCGACCAGATCAGCACATGATTGCGATCATCGATGCGGTCGGCAATCATGGTCGCCAGAGGTGCTGCCATAATCCGCAGGATCATCGGTACGGCCAGAATGAAGCCGATCTGCTCGCCTGTCATATGCAGGCTTTCCAGCCAGACAGGATAATACGGCATGGCAATGCCGTTGACGATCATTGGTGCGCAAAACACCAAAGCCGACCTTAACCTGTACCAGGAAGGGGCAGCGCCATGCAGCGCCGAAATTCTGTCGGGAATCATGGGGAGTGCCTGAAATTGATTTGGTTTCTCTAGCACGAATGATGAGGTACGCCAATCAAAGCGCTTCGGATACCTGTCATATTCCCGTGAGGTGCGGCAGGAATGTCACGTCCTGCCGCTTGGCCACGTTTTCCGGTCAATGATGCATCTGCCTATGCCGCTTCCGTCTGCATCTGTGTTACCTTGGGAGGCTCCAGTGCCAGCAAGGGCTCGGACGCAATCCTGTCCGCAGCCTTGTTGTCTGCTGTTTTTTCCGACAGGCGCCAGGTGATCAGTTCCATGGTGCCATCCTGATGTTCGGCAATGGCTGTGCAGCTTTCCACCCAGTCACCTGTGTTGATGTAGCGTATGCCGTCCATATCCTCGATTACAGCGTGATGGATATGGCCGCAGATCACGCCGTCAACATTGTTGCGGCGGGCTTCCTCGACAACAACTTTCTGAAACTCGCCGATAAAGTTGACCGCGTGTTTGACCTGCAGCTTGGCCCAGGCCGAAAACGACCAGTAGGGCATGCCCAAAATCCGGCGCACATGTGCCAGAACAACATTGATGCGGATGGCCATGTCATAGGCCCAGTCACCCAGATAGGCAATCAGGCGGGCATTGCGCACAACGACATCGAACTCGTCGCCATGCAGGATAAGATAGCGCCTGCCGTCACCGGCCTCAAAGATCATGCGGTCAAGAACCTCAATACCGCCGAAGTGTATGCCGGGATAATCGCGCATGAATTCATCATGGTTGCCGGGAATATAAATGATGCGGGCACCCTTGCGTGCCTTGCGCAAAACTTTCTGAACGACATCATTGCAACCCTGAGGCCAGTACCAGCTGCGTTTCAGACGCCAGCCATCAACAATGTCGCCGACCAGCACCAGCGTCTCAGCTTCATGATAGCGCAGAAAATTGAGCAGGAAATCCGATTTTGACGCTTTTGAGCCGAGATGAACATCCGAGATGAACAGGGTTCTGAACTGCCGGACTTCTGGAACTTCACCCATGGTCACAATCCTTTTTGCACATGACAGCATCCATATTTTTGTGCCAGTCCAAATCAGAGTCATGTATCAGCAAGATGACACTCCGGAAAAAAGGCTGCCCTTTTCATCCTTTGACGGCGACAGGCAAAGATTCTTCCTCCAAAATGTGACGAAATTCGCAGGATCGGCTGTTCTCGATTCCTGTTTGTTGTATTGAGAACGCCATCAAAGATACATTGGGACGAGGACCGAGATGACACATATGGATGATTCAAAAACACCGGCTGCACCGGCAAGCGGTGATCTTGACGAACAGGCACTGTTTTTTCATCGTTATCCGCGCCCCGGCAAACTGGAAATCCAGGCGACAAAGCCTCTGGGAAATCAGCGTGATCTGGCTCTTGCCTATTCGCCGGGCGTGGCAGCCCCCTGCCTTGCCATTCGCGACGAACCTGAAATGGCAGCGCTTTACACCGCCAAGTCCAATCTTGTTGCAGTCATTTCCAACGGCACTGCCGTACTGGGGCTTGGCAATATCGGCCCGCTGGCCTCAAAACCGGTGATGGAGGGCAAGGCGGTACTGTTCAAGAAATTCGCCAATATCGATGTGTTTGATATCGAGATAGACGCACCGGCTGTAGACGACATGGTCAAGGTGATTTCATCCCTCGGCCCGACATTCGGCGGGATCAATCTGGAAGATATCAAGGCACCGGAATGTTTCGAGGTCGAGCGCCAGTTGCGCACGCTGATGGACATTCCCGTGTTCCATGATGACCAGCATGGCACCGCCATTATTGTGGCCGCCGCCATTCTCAACGGGCTGGAACTGGCCGGCAAGAATATCGCTGATGTGAAAATCGTGGCCTCGGGTGCCGGTGCGGCAGCGCTGGCCTGTCTCAATCTGCTGGTCACACTGGGCGCAAGGCTTGAAAATATCTGGGTTCACATGATCTGGAAGGTCTGGTCTACAAGGGCCGTACGAAGTATTGATGGACCAGTGGAAGTCTGTTTTTGCGCAGGAATCCGACAAGCGGACGCTGGCCGAAAGTATTGGCGGTGCCGATGTTTTCTCTGGGCCTGTCGGCAGCAGGCGTGCTGAAGCCGGATCTGCTGCATAGCGCATGGCGGAAAAACCGCTGATCATGGCGCTGGCCAATCCAACGCCCGAAATCATGCCGGATCTGGCGCGTGCTGCACGCCCGGACGCGATGATCTGCACCGGGCGTTCCGATTTCCCCAATCAGGTCAATAACGTGCTGTGTTTCCCCTATATATTCAGGGGTGCGCTGGATTGCGGTGCGACAACGATCAATGAAGAGATGAAAATGGCCGCAGTGCGCGCCATTGCCGCACTTGCCCGCGAAGAGCCTTCCGATGTTGCCGCCCGGGCCTATACCGGTGAGGCACAGGTTTTCGGGCCAACCTATCTCATCCCTTCCCCATTTGACCAGCGCCTGATCCTGCGCATTGCGCCAGCCGTTGCGGAAGCTGCGGCTGCAACCGGCGTTGCCAAACGGCCGATCACCGATATGCCGGCCTATCTGGATGAGCTGAACCGTTTCGTGTTCCGGTCAGGCTTTGTCATGAAGCCGTTGTTTACGGCGGCAAAGACGGCATCCAGACAGAGGGTTATCTTTTCTGAAGGAGAAGACGAGCGTGTGCTGCGGGCAACGCAGGTTCTTCTGGAGGAAGGAACGGCCCGTCCGATCCTGATCGGTCGCCCCGGCATTATTGAAGCCCGCCTCAAGCGCTTCGGATTGCGGATTCGCCCTGATGCCGATTTTGAAGTGGTCAACCCGGAAGGTGACCGCCGTTTCCGGGATTATGTTGATGAATATTTTGCGCTTGTCGGGCGTTCCGGTGTTATCCCCGAGGCTGCCCGCACCATTGTGCGCACCAACATGACTGTGATCGGCGCACTGGCCCTTCGTCGCGGCGATGCCGATGCGCTGATCTGCGGACTTGAAGGCCGGTACAACCGTCATTTGCGCGATGTCAGCCAGATCATCGGCAAACGCGAAGGTGTTCTGGACTTTTCCGGTCTCAGCCTGCTGATCTCGCAACGCGGTGCCACATTCTTCACCGATACCTATGTCACCTTTGATCCCACAGCGGAGGAAATCGCTGAAATGACCATCATGGCCGCGCAGGAAATCCGCCGTTTCGGAATTACGCCTCGCGCTGCGCTGGTGTCACACTCCAATTTCGGATCGCGCGATTCCATCAGTGCCACCAAAATGCGCAAGGCCATTCAACTGGTAAAATCCATGGCACCGGGGCTTGAAGCGGATGGCGAAATGCATGGCGACGCTGCCATTTCCGAAATATTGCGCAGGCGGGTCATGCCGGATTCCACATTGACGGGCGAAGCCAACCTTCTGGTCTTCCCCAATCTGGATGCTGCCAATATCACCCTGGGCGTGGTAAAATCCATGACGGACAGCCTGCATGTCGGCCCTATCCTTCTGGGTGCGGCCCTGCCCGCCCATATCCTGTCGCCATCGGTGACATCGCGCGGCGTGGTCAATATGGCAACGCTGGCCGTCGTTGAGGCTTCCCAGCCGGAGGTTACATTATAAACGGAACACTGGCGTCTGATGATGCGTGCTGTTAAGGTAAATTTTGTGTATTGATTGTAATCAACAGGGATCGCGGTATGACAGGTCAGGTTTGATTGCAACCGTGTATCCGGAAAAATTCAATGCGTAAGAAAGGTACATTGGCAAGCGTGGCATTATCGGCGTTGGTCCTGGCGCAGTTTTCGGTTGCCCATGCGTCAACGGTCTGCGAAAGCCTTGTTGCACGGCTTGCCAATACAACGGAGGTCATCGGCTCCAATAACCAAAGCCGAAAATTTGCCCAGGCCATTTCCGAGCAGAACATGCAGATCCGGAAAGTGCGCAGCGACCTGCGCCGGATCGGTTGCACAGCCGGAAGCATGGTTGTCATTGGCGGGCCTGATGTGGAGCAATGTGACGCTCTGACAGGCCTGATGGGCAAGATGCAGCGCAATCTTGAGATTCTGGTCGCCAGGCACGATGCCCTTTTGAGCACCAATTCCGCCAAGGAGACACGCAGGCGCATTCTGGCTGCCATTGAGGTGAATGACTGCAACAAGGAAAGCGTTTTGCAACAGGACGCCAGTTCCGGCAATGATCCGGTCGAGATTGCTGCAACGAACGGACAGAATGCGGATACAGACGGCGCAGACATTTCCAGGGAGCAGCAATTCCGCATTGTTCCCCTCGGTTCTGCGTCCGTGGGCGGCAGCTTTCAAACGGTTTGTGTCCGCACCTGCGACGGCGGGTTTTTCCCGATCTCTCCCGGTGCTGAAACCCGCGATTTCCGGCGTGATGCGCGCGTGTGTGAAATGATGTGCCCCGGTGTGCAGACCGAACTGTTTTTCAAGCACGCCACCTCGAGCGACAGTGACAGCATGGTTTCTGCTGCCACGGGCAAAGCATATGCAGATATGTCCTATGCCTTTGCCTATAAGGCCAATGCCAGGGCTCCGGGCTGCGGATGCAACTTTTCTGCCTATTACAAGGAAATGGCGCGTCGCGAAGCTGCCCTTGGACCTCCCGAACCCCAAAAGCCGACTGTCGATGTTCAACTCTCGGATGCAGCGCTCAAGCCGTCCATGCCAACCGGGGCCGGGACAACCGGCATTCAGCAACCGCTTTCGTCTCCTGCCGGGAAGGTTCGCATCGTTGGCCCGCAATTCCTTCCGGATGAAAACAGTACGATCGATCTGAAACATCCGGCCTCGCCCTGAAGCCCTTTGCATGGAACGCGATTTCCAGCGAATGAAAAGCTTATCCGCGGTCCCGGAACCGGTTGGTTATCGGGTAGCGGCGGTCGCGACCGAAATTCTTGCGGGTGATTTTCACGCCCGGCGCTGACTGACGGCGCTTGTATTCAGCAATGTAGAGCAGATGTTCGATACGATGCACCGTCGCCACGTCATGGCCGCGGGCGATGATATCGGCTGTGGCCATTTCCTTTTCCACCAGACATTCCAGAATATCATCCAGTACGGGATAAGGCGGCAGCGAATCCTGGTCTTTCTGGTCCGGCCGCAATTCGGCAGACGGGGCCTTGTCGATGATATTGTGCGGAATTACGATCCCCGACGGACCCAGCCCACCTGGCGGCACCGTTGTGTTGCGCCAGCGCGACAGGCCATAGACCTGCATTTTATAGAGATCCTTGATAGGGTTGAAGCCACCGTTCATGTCCCCGTACAAGGTACAATAGCCGACCGACATTTCCGACTTGTTGCCGGTGGTCACCACCATGGAGCCAAATTTATTGGACAATGCCATCAAGATCGTACCGCGCGCCCGGCTTTGCAGGTTTTCCTCGGTAATACCCGGCTCGGTTCCCTCAAACATGTCCGACAGGGAAGACAGGAAGCCCGCAACAGGCTCCTCGATGGCCACAACATCATAGTGGCACCCCAGAAGCCTCGCGCATTCCTCCGCGTCAACCAGCGAATCCTGCGAGGTATAGCGGTAGGGCAGCATGACACAGCGTACCCTGTCCTCGCCCAGCGCATCGACAGCCATGGCTGCACAAATGGCCGAATCGATGCCGCCGGACAGGCCAAGGACCACCGACTTGAAACCGTTCTTGTTGACATAATCCTTGAAACCCAGAACGCAGGCGCGATAATCCGCTTCTTCCTCTTCGGGCAGACGCGACATGGGGCCATCGACACAGGCCCAGCCGGATCCGGTTTTCTTGTATGTGACCACAGCCATTGTCTCTTCAAACTGGCTCATCTGAAAAGCCAGTGTCCTGTCACCATTGAAGGCGAAGCTGGCACCGTCAAACACCAGTTCATCCTGTCCGCCCATCTGATTGAGGTACAATAGCGGCAATCCGCTTTCGATGACCTGTCGCAGCACCACCTGATGGCGTACATCGACCTTGCCACGATAATAGGGTGATCCATTGGGCACGAGCAATATGTCTGCGCCACTCTCGGCCAGCGTTTCGCAAATGCCCAGATCGTTCCAGATTTCCTCGCAAATCGGAATACCAATGCGGACACCACGAAAATTCACCGGACCCGAAATCGTGCCTTCATCAAAGACACGCTTCTCGTCGAACTCGCCGTAATTGGGCAGATCCACCTTGTCGCGGATGAAAATGATCTTGCCGGCATCCAGAACAACAACCGAATTGTGACGGCCAGCCTCTCCCCGGCGCGGCAGGCCGATCAGGATACCGGGGCCACCGTCCGCCGTATCGGCAGCAAGGGCCTCAACCGCTGACCAGCAGGCTTCCAGAAAAGCAGGCTTCAACACCAGATCTTCCGGTGGATAACCCGACAGAAACAGCTCGGTCAGCATCAGCAGGTCTGCGCCCTCACGGGCCGCATCGACACGCGCCTGTCTGGCCCTGGCAAGATTGCCGGAAACATCACCCACAGTCGGGTTCAACTGTGCAGCGGCAATCCGCAAGACGTTCAAATTCTGTGGTTTCTCGATCATGAAAGACATGTATCCCGAGATTTGGGAGCCTGCAATGCATGTCTTTGGGCAAAACTGTTTTTGCAATGCAACACTCACCTTGGAAATGCCACAAAGGCCCATCAACACGACCTCTCGTTATGGATTTCATGACACCTGTATGACAGTATCATGAAATATTTTTTATTTTTCCGAGGACGTCCCGTTGACACTATCTGACACAAAAATCGGCGATGGCCAGATTGAACTGGACACTGCCGCAGAAACGCTTGTTTCCGAAGCTGGTCTGGCAAGCAAGGCGCTGTGTCTCATGATCACGGCCATGCTCAGCTTTGGCCTGGTGTTTGTTGTCGAATGGGTCGCACGGGGAACATATGCACCGATTCTCGAATTCATGGCATCGCCATTGCGGCCATTCTGGACCACGGTTGGTGTGTTCTGCCTGCTGGCGCTGGCTATCGATGCACTTTTGGGCAAGACCCATCTTTCTTTCCTGATCCTTGCACCGCTCACCCTGATCCCCGCCTTTGTTTCACAGCAAAAACAGGTCTATCTGTCTGATCCGCTTTACCCAACAGATTTCCTGTTTGCCCGCCAGATCGGCGAGTTGCTGCCGGTGATGGTCAAAGACCGGCCCTTGATGGCCGTTGGCATCGTGGCCGGAATCATCGTGTCTGTTGTCGCCCTGGTGTTTTTCTGGCGGTTTGGCTGGAAGCGCGCGGAACAGATTGTCCGCCTGTCCCGTGTGACCAGACTTCTGTTTGCCGTTCCGCTCCTGACCGGCTTTGCATCGATCATGGATTATTCCAGTTTTTCATGGATCCGTGATCGTCTGCAAGTGGTCCCCATGATGTGGGACCAGAAGGAAAACTACAATCAGAACGGCTTCTTCATGGCCTTTCTGTTCAATATCCCGATGGCCAATGTCAAAATGCCTGCCGGGTATTCCCAGAATGCCATTGACAATATTGTATCGCGCCCGTTGCGCCCGGTGATCGATTATCACGAGAAGCCTGATGTGATCATGGTCATGAGTGAAAGCTTCTGGGATCCGACCGAACTTCCCGGCGTCACCTTCAACCGCGACCCCCTGCCAACCGTGCGCAAGAATATGTCCGGCAAGATGTTTTCGCCTGAATTCGGCGGGATGACAGCCAATATCGAATTTGAGGCCCTTACCGGTTTTTCAAACGCCATGCTGCCTTATGGCAGCATTCCCTACCAGCAATATGTCCGCCGTTCCATTCCGTCCCTTGCAACCTTCTTCAAGGGTGAAGGCTATATCACCCGCGCCGTTCATCCGTTCCAGAAATGGTTCTGGAACCGCGAAGTTGTCTACAATGCCATGGGATTTGACAGGTTCAGATCGGCTGAAAACCTGCCTGAACTGCCCGTGCGCGGCACATTCGTATCTGACATTGCCCTGACCCGGGAAATCATCAAGGAAGCCGACAGCGCTGAAGATCCTTTCTTCTTCTTTGCGGTTTCGCTGCAGAACCACGGCCCTTACGAACAGAACCGCTACAAGGACAATAAAACAATAGTCGACGGCCCCCTGACAGAGGCTGACAAGAAAACCATTGCCTCTTATGCCGAAGGGATCAGGGATGCGGATACCGGCCTTAAGATGCTGATGGACTGGGCAAAGACCCGCCGCCGCGAGACCATTCTGGTCTTCTTTGGCGATCACCTGCCGCCGCTTGGCAATCCCTACATCAACTCCAATTTCATGAAGAACCTGACCGCAGACCGCAAGGGCCCTCTTGAAACCATGCGTGCGGAACATGAAACACCCCTGGTAATATGGTCGAGCAAAACCGGAATGAAAAAGGATGTCGGCTCCATCAGCCCTTCGCTCATTCCCTATCATATCGCCAGGCTGGCCGGACTGCGCCATCCCTACTACACCGAATTTCTGGGCAAGGTGCAAAAGAAATACAGTGTGCTGGACCGTTACACGCTGGTTGGCCGCAAAGACGAGATGACTGCAGACTGGTCACGGCAGGACAGGATTGATCCGGTGATCAACGATTACCGGATGTTGCAGCTTGATATCATGTTTGGAAAACAATACGGGCTTGACCGGTTTTTCCCGACCCACACGATGGTTGTGAACGGTGGAATCTGAAGACGACTTGCGAAGAGTTTCAAGATAGCGCATGCCTCGGCGACATGTATGAACAGCGAGGGCTGATATGCTCAACTATATGGAACTGGCAGAATCCCTGCTTGCAAAATCGGGTAATGATCTGGGCAAGGCCGAACGCATGGTCCTGCAGCAGGCTGATGACCGGCGCACGATTTCGACAGATACCAATGCCGCCTTTGCAGCGGAAGCGACTTTCGGTGAAAGGATTGCCGACAGGATTGCAGCCTTTGGCGGATCCTGGACCTTCATTATCGGCTTTGTGGTGTTTTTGTTTGTGTGGGTCATAATGAATGCCGTTCTTTTGACCCGCAGCCTTGCCTTTGACCCCTACCCGTTCATTTTTCTCAATCTGGTGATGTCGATGATTGCAGCCCTCCAGGCTCCTGTCATCATGATGTCGCAGAACCGGCAATCGGCACGTGACCGCTTTGCTGCAGCCAAGGACTACGAAGTCAACCTCAAGGCGGAAATCGAAGTTCTTGCCCTGCATCACAAGATCGACATGTTCGTTCTGAAAGAGCTTGCGGAATTGCGCCGGGACGTGTCAGACCTGTGCAAGAGGCTGGACGCTGCAAAGTCCTGAAATTTGCAGCGAGAGCATTTGACATTTACTCCTGCGCAACAACAAGCCCAGGACTGCCTCTTTTATATTGGGGAAGAGCGTCGGTGATGTCGTAGAAATCGCCCTTGTCGGCGCAGAAAATATGGCTGGTCATTTTCAGGCCGGTGGGCATGTCAAACAGGCCTGCCATGACGGAGATCTCTGCCTCGCCTTCAAAGGACCAGAACAATGCTGATCCGCAGATGCGGCAAAAGGCGCGGCTGGCCTTCTCGCTGGATTGATACCAGGTGATCGATTCCGTTCCCTCGATCTCCAGCCGGTCGCGGGCGATATTGGTTGCGGCATAATAGAGGCCTGTCTGCCTACGGCACTGGCCACAATGGCAGGCAACAACCTCGCGCAACGGACCATGGGCGCGGATGCGCACCGCGCCGCAATTGCAGGTTCCCGTGTGTACTTTTCCTGTCATTTGCGTCTCCTAAAGCATGTCACGCAAAAGTGTGCAGCGGTTTTGCGATAACGGCATGCGTAAAAACAAAGACTTGAAGCGTGGTAATCGAATCTGGAAGATCGCAACACGCTTTAAATGTTCCGGGGCCAGCATTGCTGCCAGCCCCGAAAAGTCAATTTCATTTTGTACAACAAGCGATCAGCAGGACTGAACCATGCGTCTGCCTGCAACGGCATTATCCATTGACGACCAGCTTGCGCTTCTCGTCACGTCCGCCCTTCATGCGCTCGGCCAGCAGGAAGGCCAGTTCCAGAGCCTGATCGGCATTCAGACGCGGATCACAATGGGTGTGATAACGGTCTGCCAGATCATCCCCTGTCAGCGAACGCGCACCGCCTGTGCATTCCGTGACATCATTGCCGGTCATCTCGATATGGATACCGCCCGGATGGGTGCCCTCGGAACGATGGATCTGGAAGAAGCTTTCAACCTCCGACAGGATACGGTCAAACGGACGTGTCTTGTAATGGTTGAGCGTGATGGTATTGCCATGCATCGGATCGCAGGACCAGACGACCTTCCTGCCTTCCTTTTCCACAGCACGGATCAGGCGCGGCAGATGATCGGCAACCTTGTCATGGCCAAAACGGCAGATCAGAGTCAGACGTCCGGCTTCGTTTGCCGGGTTCAGAATGTCGATCAGGTTCAAAAGATCATCGGCCTGCAGTGATGGACCGCACTTGAGGCCCAGCGGATTTTTGATGCCACGGCAATATTCAACATGCGCATGGTCCGCCTGGCGGGTACGGTCACCGATCCAGATCATGTGACCAGAGGTGGCATACCAGTCACCGGAGGTGGAATCAACGCGGGTCATGGCCTGTTCATAGCCCAGAAGCAAAGCTTCGTGGCTGGTGAAGAAATCGGTTTCCCGCAGGTTGGAATTGGTTTCCGATGTAATGCCGATGGCCTTCATGAAGTCCATGGTTTCGGAAATCCGGTCCGCCAGCTTGCGATACCGGTCCGCCTGCGGGCTGTCCTTGACGAAACCCAGCATCCACTGATGCACATTGTCGAGATTGGCGTAGCCGCCCATGGCAAAGGCGCGCAGAAGGTTCAGCGTGGCCGCAGACTGGCGATAGGCCATGATCTGGCGTTCCGGATCCGGAATGCGGGCTTCCGGGGTGAATTCGATACCGTTGATAATATCACCACGGTAGCTGGGCAGGGTAACAGCACCCTGTGTTTCAAAACCGGAAGACCGTGGCTTGGCAAACTGTCCGGCAATGCGACCAACCTTGACGACCGGAAGCTGGGCACCGAATGTGAGTACCACGGCCATCTGCAGGAAAGCGCGGAAGAAGTCGCGGATCGTGTCCGCGCCATGTTCGGCAAAGCTTTCGGCGCAGTCACCGCCCTGCAGCAGAAAACCATTGCCGTTTGCAACATTGGCAAGGGACGCCTTGAGCCGACGGGCTTCACCTGCAAAGACCAGAGGCGGAAATTTTGCAAGCCTTCCTTCCGTGCGTTCCAGAGCCGCAAGATCGGGATATTCGGGAACCTGGCTGACGGGCTTCTGCCTCCAGCTGCTTGGTGTCCAGTTCTGTACCATTGTCCTCACCTGTCGTTTATCATGAGCCGGATTGTCCAAGTCCGGTATTTCCGGCAATTCTTTGGATGCGGGCTTATAGACCCTCAACATCGGGATTGCAAAGCAGAAGTTCAAGAAACGCAGGCGAATATGACGAGACAACGCCCTTTTTGCTACAAGACCTTTCAGTCCGGTGCCAATGGTTTAAATTCGCTCCCCGTTACGGATACGATAGCTGGGGCTATACATCGTAACCAGTTCCTCGGCAGCCGTCGGGTGGACAGCCATGGTCCGGTCAAAATCCTCCTTGGTGCAGCCTGCCTTCAGGGCAATGCCCAGAAGCTGCGCCATTTCGCCGGCATCATGCCCGAGAATATGCGCCCCGATGACCTTTCTGTCCGCAGAATTGACGATCAGCTTCATGATCATCTTCTCCTGCCGGCCGGACAATGTTGCCTTCATCGGACGGAACTGTGCGCGGTAGACCTCAATTTCGGGATATCTGGCCGCAGCATCAGCCTCACCCAATCCGACGGTTCCGATTTCCGGCTGCGAGAAAACGGCTGTGGCAATCAGATCATGGTCCGGTGAGGTCGGGTTGTTCCTGAACTCCGTCTCGATGAAACACATGGCCTCGTGAATGGCAACCGGCGTCAGCTGCACCCGGTCAGTCACATCGCCCAGGGCAAAAATACCTGTCACACTGGTTCTGGACCAGGCATCCACAATAATGGCCCCGCGCGCATCCAGTGCAACGCCGGCATTTTCCAGTCCCAGTCCCTTTGTATTGGGGTGCCGTCCCACGGCCAGCATCACAGCGCCGAACGCCATTGTGCCACTGTTTCTGAAAGTCACCTGACGGTTGCCATCTGCCAGAAGGTCGACAGAGTCCATGACATCTTCCACAATAATCCTGATGCCCTTGGCCAGCATGGCTTCTGTCAGGCCCTGGCGCAGGTCGATATCAAAACGCGACAGGATTTCCTTGCCGCGATAGATCAATGTGGTTTCGACACCCATTCCATGAAAGATATTGGCGAATTCAACGGCGATATAGCCGCCGCCTGCAATCAGGATGGATTTTGGCAATTCCGCCAGATGGAAGGCTTCATTGGATGTGATGCAATGTTCGTAGCCGGGCATGGCGATATTGGCATTGGGCGTGCCGCCCACAGCAATGACAATGCGCTCGGCGCTGACGGTCTGTCCGGTTTTTTTGATCAGGACCGTATGGGCATCCAGAAGTTCGGCGCGGCTTTCAAACAGCTCGACCCTGGCCCCCTCAAGACCCTTGCGATAGAGACCCTCCAGACGGTCTATTTCCTTGTCCTTGGCAGCAACCAGTTTTGACCAGTCGAACGTGCTGTCACCCACGGTCCATCCAAAGCCTGCGGCATCTTCAAACTGCTCATGGAATTGTGACGCATAGACAAACAGCTTTTTGGGAACACAGCCACGGATGACACAGGTGCCGCCCATGCGATATTCTTCCGCAAGACCGACTTTTTTCCCCATGTTACCAGCGACACGCGCACTGCGCACGCCGCCAGATCCCCCGCCGATAACAAAAAGGTCATAATCGTAGGCTGTCATCATCATTCCTCACATCAAAATACTCATATAATATAAGCTATAAAGCCCGGTTTTCACCGGGCTTTGCACTCTTTGGTCCAATATTATTGTTTTGGCGCTTCTGCAGGCGGCGTGCCGGTTGCCGAAGCATCCGCCGGCGGGCTGACAACGCCCGGATCCAGCTTCTGGCCGATGATCTTCTCCAGTGCAGCCTCACTTTCCCTGGCCATATCGCGAGAAATTCCGGCTGCCCAGATCTGGGCAGCCTTGTAAAGCTCCCTTGAGGCAATGGGGCCGTCCTGCAGCAGTTTCTTTCCGGCAGGCGACGTGTAGAAAGCGGTGATCTGGTTCAGTTCGTCGAGGGTAAATGTCTTGGCATAGATGGACGCGGCTTCATTTTCGAGATCACTGCGCCGTGGTGCCAGAGACAGGGCCTTGTCATCAACGGTGGCGGAAATGATGTCCTGATAGTTTGGCGAGGCCTGGATATATTCAGACTTCAGCTGTTCGGCAAGATTGGGCAGGATATTGTCGAATTCTGTCGTCGCGCTCAAGGCATCCAGGGCAGCGCGCGCCGCCTTGATCTGTTCAGGGGATACGTCCTGTGCCATGGCAGCAGATGTCATCACGGCGAAGCCAAGTCCGGTGGTCAATATTGTGGCGGCAATTAGGCGGCCAACGCCTGAAAATGTGCTCATAAGGCTTAACGCTCCTGTCTGTTGTCTATGCTCAGCGTGCGCACTTCGCCTGCACCGGCGATAATCGCGCGTGACGCCATATTGATAAAGAGCCCGTGCTCAACCACGCCCGGGATGAAATTCAAAGCGGATGCCAACGCATCTGCATCAGGAATGCGGCCAAAAGATGCATCCAGAATAAAATGGCCCCCATCGGTACTGTAAACAGTATTGCCGGTCTGACGCAATGTAACCGTTCCGGAAAGACCAAGACGCGCTGCCAGTTTTTCAATCGCCACATGCGTTGCCATCAGACCGAACGGATTGACTTCGATCGGCAGCGCGAAGGCACCCAGCGTTTCCACCAGCTTGGATTCATCGGCAATCACAATCATCCGAGCAGATGCCGCTGCCACGATTTTTTCGCGCAGCAACGCTCCGCCGCCGCCCTTGATCAGCCGAAGCGCAGGATCAATCTCGTCCGCGCCATCAATCGTCAGATCCAGTTCGGGAAGCTCGTCCAGGGATTTTAACGGAACACCCAGTTCCACACAGAGCCGCGCTGTCCGCTCGGATGTCGGCACGCCCTGCACTTTCAGGCCATCTGCCACTTTTTCGGCCAGAAGCCGGACAAACTCCTCCGCGGTCGAGCCTGTGCCGATGCCAAGCCGCATACCGTCTTCAACATAAGTCAAAGCCACCTCTGCCGCCTTGATCTTCATTTGCCGGGCATCCATGCGCCACAATACTCCCTGATTATTCCTGCCGCGGCTTTTACACGGGCTTTGGTATTCTTGGAAGAGCCAATGCGCAATTTGCGCCAGCAAACACATTACAGGGGCAAACAATGTGCCCGCCGGAGAATTTGCCAGCCAGACACATTGCCAGCCAGACACCCAGACACATTGTATGTCACAACGGATTTGCCTATTCAGAATAGATGGACATATTAAAGGACATGATTCCCATGAACACTCCGCTTGTTGTCTTCGACCTGGACGGTACGCTGATTGATACGGCACCGGATCTGGTTGACAGCCTCAACCACACGATCGCGCTGGATGGTCTGGCACCGGTCAGCTATTCGGATCTGACGTTTCTGGTCGGGCATGGTGCCAAGGTGATGATTGGCCGTGCCTTTGAATTGCGCCAGGCGGCGCTGGGTGCGCAACGGCATGCAGAATTGCTCGACCATTTTGTCCGCCATTACCATCAGGGCATGCCCGGCAGCAGCAAGCCCTATCCCGGCCTTGTCGATGCTCTGGAGAGGCTCAGGGCCTCTGGCCACGATCTGGCCGTATGCACCAACAAGATGGAATCCCTGGCACGAAACCTTCTGGACGGGCTTGGCCTGACACACTATTTCACGGTGATAACCGGAGGCGACACGTTTGAATGGCGCAAGCCCGATGCCCGTCACCTGCTGGAAACCGTGAAGCTGGCAGGCGGCCACCCTTCCCGCACCATCATGATCGGCGACAGTATCAATGATATCAAGGTGGCGCAAAATGCATCGGTCAAGGCGATTGCCGTGCCGTTTGGCTATTCCGATGTCCCTGTGGAATCGCTTGCCCCTGACCATGTCCTTGCACATTTTGACGGGCTGACACAGGATCTGGTGGCCGCGCTGCTGTCCAGATAACGGGAGAAAGACATGCCGGACAGTCTCACAGACCATGCCGTTGCCATTCCGGTCCTGCCCTCGGCAAATCTCGACGAGACACTGGCATTTTATATCCGTGAACTCGGATTTGCAGGCGAAAAGGATGATGAGAGCTATGCGCTCCTGCGCCGTGACAGTCTGGAACTGCATTTCTGGCTGACAGACAGGCCCGAACTCTGCACCCTCTCCTCATGCTATATCCGCGGCGGCCAGATCAGGGCCCTCCATGCTGAATATGTCGAGCGCGGTGTTCCCGGCCTTTCCGCGCTTGAGGTGCGTCCGTGGAACATGCTGGAATTCCATATTGTGGATCCGCATGGCAATCTGCTCAGGTTCGGCTGCATCCCCGGCGACGCGGCGTGAAGCGTCCCGGGCAGAGGCAGCCTCCCGGCTGCCATTATCCTTCAACACCCCTTGTCTTCCTGGTCGTTATCAGGGCCTTGTTGAGATAGGAATCACGGTCATAAACATCATCGAAATATTCCACGACGCCATCCTTGTTCGGCCAGGCGGTGAAATAGGACACATAGACAGGGAATTTCTGCGGAACAGAAACAGACTTGTTCTTGCCACCGGCAATCTGCGCACTGATTGTGTCCTGCGTGACCCCCAGCACGGCGGCTGCCATTTTCTTTGGCTCGGAAAGGCGCACGCAGCCATGGCTGAGCGCACGCATATCGCGGGAGAAGAAGGACTTCTGCGGCGTATCATGCATATAAATCGAATGCGTATTCGGGAACAGGATTTTCAGCTGGCCCAAAGCGTTGCTGCTTCCGGGCGGCTGGCGAACATCGACGGAACTTGTCTTGAACCAGTCTATATCGGATGAAGACACGGGTTTGCCGCCAACAGACACTTCGTAGCCCAGACTGTCGAGATAGCCAGCATCGGCCCGCAGTTTTGGCAGCATCTCGTTGACAATGATCGACCGGGGCACACCCCAGTATGGATTGAATTCCACCGTCTCGATTTCATCGTTGAAGAAATAGGTTTGATGGGCCCTGGAGCCGACCACGACCCCCATGGAAAACTGTTCCTTGTAGTCCTGAACATAATAGGCCCGGAAAGCGGGCTGATTGATAAAAACATGACGCGGGCCGAGATCGTCCGGCAACCAGCGGATCTGTTCCAGCGCTACGAGCACCTTGCTGATCCTGGTTTCGGCTGTATCCCCGCCCTGAAGAATACGGATAGAGGCCTTCCCGACGATGCCGTCCGGCTTGAGGCCGTTTTCCTTCTGGAAGTCTTCAACAAGGGAAACCAGTTCGGGCGTATAATCGTCTGATCCGGTATAGCTTGCCAGAGCAAGGGCATGTTGCACCTTCAAGGCATCCGATGCCTTTGCCTTGATGGCGGCCACAATATTTTTCAGTTCGGGATTGGCGATCCCCGGTTTCAGCAAGGTACCCGGCGCAATCACTATTGCGGGTGCCGATTCAGCCTGTGTTGCGCACAACGCGGCAAGTTCCTTCACAAGAGCCTGAAATTCAGGTCCGTCCGGCGTGCGGCTGCTGACATAGGCTGCAACATCCGGGCTTGCTGCGATATTTTTCAGCGCAGCCTGCAGGTTGACCGTCTTGCGCTTGAAATCATAATATTCAGAAATGTTGTTCGGGTTCACCCTTCCCCGGATATTGTCCGCAATATAGGTCAGGACAGCAGCCGAAAGACGAATTTCAAACTGCTTCAACCGCGCTTCCCGGGTGACAGGATCCGTGACTGCGGAAAGATCCGGTGCGGCCACTGCGTAGTCTGCAGGGTCAAGACCGATCGTTCCGGCCCTGGCCAGGACATCCATCACGGCTTTGGCCTTGTCATTGACACCGGCATCCGAAACCCAGAGCAGCTTTGGCTGCGCTGCATAATAGGTTTCAATGGCACTTGCCACATCATCAAGAGCCTTCAGGCTGAAGGAGGGCGCAGGAGCCGGAGAATCATTCGCTGCGGAAGACCCTGCCATCGAAACATCGACGACCGGGCCATTGCCTGCAGGCGCAACCGCTGGAGAGAGCCACCCGTCCAGCTTTATGGTACGGACGGGGTCTGCCCTGTAGGTATAGTAGGTTGGGCTTTTGACCTGCGGCATAGGGTCCATGTCCGCATCGGCCGACAGCGCCTCACCCTGACTGCCCCCGGGATTCACAGGTACCACTTCGACGACAGACGAATCCGGTTTGCCGCGGATCATTTCCATCAGGGTAATCGCATGCGCATTTTGAGCACCCAAAAGCGATGCGCTGGCCATCAAAATTGCCCAAACGGTTGCGGTTTTTGAATTTCTCATGGGAAACAGGCCTCTTGCTATCAGCAAATCACGAATTCAGTTGGCAGCAAGGTAAAGGATCACTGCCGGAATGGAAAGAAAACAAACCTCTTTCAGTTGTTCAAACCCGCTTCGCATCACACGAAGCCGACCGAAAAGACAGCAAGAATTTCCTTAACAATCCATTGATATTCCACGTTCCCTAAAACTTTATGAATCCCGGGCGCAAGTCTGCGGGATGTGACGTTCCGATCCGGAAACATATTCGTCAACACATGTGTCCCAAAAAACACGGTATTACAGTGCGGATTCAGTGATTTTCGTGGCCCTTGCGCAGGAACCATTTGCAAAAATATGCTGTTGCTGCCGCCGCCAGACATTGGACCACGATAAAGGCGGGTGCATCGGCAAGACGAATGCCTGCAAATGTGTCGGAAAAGCTGCGGGCAATCGTGACGGCAGGATTTGCAAATGACGTTGACGCCGTGAACCAGTAGGCAGCCGTAATATAAAGCGCTACGGACTGGGCTACGCGCTTTTCGTGCGTTTCCAGGGTTACCAGAATTGTCAGGATCAGTCCGGCGGTTGCAACGGCTTCGGACACCCATTGTCCCGTACCTGTTCGCGCTTTCGCAGACAGTTCCAGCAAGGGCAGATCAAACATGGCATGAGCCAGAACGACACCGGCCAGCGCCCCCAAAACCTGAACTAAACTATAAGAAATTGCGTCTTTCATGCTGATTTCATGTCGTAATAAAAAAACAAGCGTAACTGCGGGATTGAAATGGGCACCGGACACCGGCCCCAGCATCGCAATCAGGACATAGAGGATAGCCCCGGTCGGGATCGTATTGCCCAACAGCGCGACAGCAACATTGCCGCCCGAAAGGTTTTCAGCCATGATTCCCGAGCCGACAACGGTTGCCAGCAATATGAGCGCACCTGCACATTCGGAAACAAGACGGCGGGACAGTGAAAATTGCATCTTATACCTCTCGCATTGACAAGACCGGCCAGCGCTGTGCTGACAGGATCGTCCTTCCCCAAACCATGGACCAAACTGGTTTCAGCACTGGCAGGCCAATGCCTCCAGAACCGGTTCACACAGTTCAGGCTTGCCGCCACAGCAATCCTGCAGCAGAAACATCATCAGCATCCGCATGGTTTCCATGTCGGCATAATAGCGTATGGAGCGCCCTTCCCGCACGGACCCCAGCAAGCCTGCCTGTGTCAATATGGCAAGATTGGAGGACAGCGTATTGGGAAAGGACTTCAGCGCCACGGCGATTTCACCGGCATACATGCCATTGCTGCCGGCCTTGACCAGCAGCCTGAAGACGGAAAGGCGCTGATCATGCCCCAGAGCTGACAATGCCCGCAATGTGCCTTTCTGATCCATATTTCCAGAAATCACGAAATATCCCGGCATTCAAATGAAGGTTTTATGACAAAGCCTTCGACCATGGCCTGTTCAATCGATTTTTTAGGGTGATGCGGGCCTGATGCCTGTGCCTGTCGATTGCTTTGACTGGCCGCAATGCTTATACCAGATCTCGATGACAGGAAGCTGTTGCGCGGGACCGGAGGCCCTCATCCGACGAGGAGCATACCAAAGGGCGATGCTCCCGCATCGGTCAAGGATTGCGACAAGGTCGGTGAAGGAAATCCGGCCCGTCCGAAGGACCGTACGCTTGTGCCCTCCGGACATCGTCGAAAATCCGCGCCGGACCGATGGGTCCGACTGTGGTTTTCTCCTCGCCGGCGACCAAAATCGCTCCGGCGCAATCGGTTCCTGTCATCGGGATCTGGTATTACACCAGGCGCAAACATGACGACAGCAGCAACCCGAAAGGCATGACCATGGCAGATGATCTGTTTCCCCTTGGCCCGGACACGACACCCTGGCGCAAATTGACGAGTGACTATGTGTCGACGGATCATTTCAGGGGACAGGAGATCCTCACCGTTGAGCCGGAAGGCCTGCGCCTGTTGTCCGAAACGGCTTTCGGCGACATCAACCATCTGCTGCGCCCGGCGCATCTCAAACAGCTGGTCGCGATTCTTGAGGATCCTGAATCGACGGAAAACGACCGTTTTGTTGCCTATGACCTGCTGAAGAATGCCAATATTGCGGCTGGCGGCGTTTTGCCCATGTGTCAGGACACCGGAACGGCGATCATCATGGCCCGGAAAGGCCGCAGGGTCTGGACCGAGGGCGGTGACTACGCTGCCCTGGCCGAAGGCGTCATGGATGCCTACGAGCGCCGGAACCTGCGCTATTCGCAACTCGCGCCTCTCAAGATGTTTGAGGAAAAGAATACCCGCAACAATCTGCCGGCCCAGATCGATATCTATGAAGAAGGTACGGACGATTACAACTTTCTGTTTGTCGCAAAGGGCGGAGGTTCGGCCAACAAGACATTCCTGTATCAGGGCACACCCTCGCTTCTGACGCATGACAGGATGATTGAATTTCTGCGGGAAAAGATCCTGACACTGGGCACAGCGGCCTGTCCTCCCTACCATCTGGCCATTGTCATCGGCGGCACATCTGCCGAAATGACCCTGAAAACCGTCAAACTCGCGTCCACCAAATATCTGGATTCACTGCCGACCACAGGTTCGGAGACCGGCCATGCATTCCGCGATCTGGACATGGAAGCCGAAATCCACAAGCTGACCCAGCAGATGGGTGTCGGCGCACAGTTTGGCGGGAAATATTTCTGTCATGATGTCCGTGTCATTCGACTGCCCCGCCACGGCGCGTCGTTGCCGATCGGGCTTGGTGTTTCCTGCTCTGCAGACAGGCAGGCCAAGGGCAAGATCACCAGAGACGGCATTTTCATCGAACAGCTGGAAACCGATCCGGCGCGCTATCTGCCGGATATTGACGAGGAAAAACTGTCCGAACACGTGATCCCCGTTGATCTGAACCAGCCCATGGCGGACATCCTGGCAGAACTCGGCAAACATCCCGTCAAGACCCAGTTGGCGCTGACCGGCACCATTGTGGTAGCCCGCGATCTGGCGCATGCCAAAATCCGGGCTATCCTTGAAGACGGAGGTACCATGCCGGACTATATGAAGAACCACCCGGTCTATTATGCCGGGCCGGCCAAGACCCCGACAGGTTATGCGTCCGGATCTTTCGGACCAACAACGGCCGGACGCATGGACAGCTATGTCGACCAGTTCCAGTCTTTTGGCGGCTCGATGATCATGCTGGCCAAGGGCAACCGTTCGCGGACCGTACGTGAAGCCTGCGCACGGCACGGCGGGTTCTACCTCGGCTCGATTGGCGGCCCGGCAGCCCGCCTGGCACAGGACTGCATCCGCAAGGTCGAAGTGCTGGAATTTCCTGAACTGGGCATGGAAGCCGTCTGGAAAATTGAAGTTGAAAACTTCCCTGCCTTCATTGTCATCGACAACAAGGGCAATGACTTCTTCAAGGAGCTGAACCTTGGCTAGGGCGTGTCGCCCATGATGGTTGGTCGTGGCGCGGGACGAAATTTGCAGCAAACCCGGGATCGCGGAATTAGGTGAAAATGGTCCGTTTTGCCTCAAACCGCGCTCCAACCTGTCATGGTTGGCACGCTCCAGTGGGCTGCATTGGACACTTGCGTCCTGCCTTAGGAGGCCCACTCAACGCGAATGCCGGAATCCGAACACCAGGATCTGCTGACGTTGACCTTGCCTGTCGCTGTAAAATCTGGGACTGCGACAGGTTTCAGCCTGTTTTCAAGTCCATACCATTCAAGGTTTTTATGATCAGCAAGAGGTGCGCCCCCTGATCCAACATCCAGCAATCAAACGGCTGTTTCTGCAGGAGCCCAGGTCTTGAAATGGAAATAGAAATTCCAATTTCCACCTTTGCGTTTATTTTAAATCGAAAATAAAATCCATGTATGTAAAAAATATTTTTTATCTATATGATTTATTTATATTTTTTTATAAAATAGATTTCATTTTATCCTCCATATTCCAGTCCAGGTTAACAGTTCCAAAAGGAATTTGACCTAGATTTAAAGATAGAACCCACATTTCCAGGAGCTTGCCGATGAAACCGGCGACTAGAACAGAAGTCACAATCCCCAGACATCGCGACGCAAGTTACATACGCCATGCGCACCATGGGCATTGCTCCTATACCGCGAAATTACGAGTTGTTTTACGAAGCCTGTATCGGTTCAAACCCGGTCTTGACCAGGGAACTGGCGGCCCTTGGAAACAAGGCGTCACAGGCCGAGCTTGATGAATTGGGTTCGCGATATTTCGGCCAGCATCATCGCACCGGTGCGCTGGATGGCGCACATGTCAAGATGGTGTCCGAGCTGGAAAGCCTTCTCAGGCTCCTGAAGCAGGAACAGGCGTCGCTGGAAAGTTACAACAAGATACTCGGTGAAACATTTACCCGCATCAATTCTAAAAACGCCGCCAGCACTGATCTGCTGCGTAATGCCATCGGCGTGCTGTCCGTTGCGACCGGGGACACCATGGCCCAGGGCGAGAAGATGGTGGAAAACGTTGTCCAGAAGTCGCAGGATCTGGCGCAAGTTCGTTTGGAGCTTGAAGAATACAAGCGGATTGCCAACACGGACTCCCTGACCCGGCTTTCCAACCGCAGGGCTTTTGACGACAAACTGGCGACCGTTTACGACACACAGAAGAACCGTGCCGTGACGACATTGATTTTGGGCGACATCGATCATTTCAAGAAGATCAATGATACGTACGGACATCCTGTTGGTGACAAGATTCTGGCCACTGTTGCCAATGTCATCAAATCCAATGTCCGCAAGGACGTCTTTGTGGCCCGCACCGGGGGCGAGGAATTCGCCCTGATCATCGAGGGCAACAGTCAGGATGAGGCGTTGCAGATTGCTGAACGCATTCGACGGTCCCTGGAATCCACGCCGTTCAAAAATTCCAGGACCGGCGTGAATTATGGCCCTGTCACCATGTCCATGGGCGTTTGCGTCGCGTCCGTCGGCGACGATCCCACCGACCTTTACCAAAAGGTCGACATGGCACTTTATTGTGCCAAAAACAGCGGCCGGAACAGAAGCATGGTTTATGAAACCGGCATGAACAAGGAATCGGAAAAGAGCTGGCTCATCTACAAGAAATAGCACGGGGATTGATGGTGCAGATGTTGTCCGGCATTGGCCGCATCATGCCCATTTCTGCTTGATGAGATCCAGGCAGGCAACAAAGCCGGTCAGATCGGTATAGCGTTGTTCCGGAAGTGCATTGTGAACCACAAAAACACCGCCACGGCGCTCTATGCCACCATCCAGCATCAGGTTTTCCGCCATATCGAAATTTTCGAGAGACAGCCCGTCGCTGCCGCGCGTCTGCCCGGATTCGTCCTTTGCGACCTCACCTTTGTAGAAGCCAACCGTTCTTTCATAATGATTCTGGCTGACATTGGTGTAACCATAGACTGTCTTGCCCAAAGCGCACATGAAACCCAGCTCGAACACTGTGCCCGGATCCGCACAGATGCCGCGAAACGGCGTCAGGTTGGCAATCACGCCATCAGCATCGAGCATCATCTGTTCGTCAACGGCGCTGATGGCGAGGCCAAACGCATGTTTGGTCGGCTGTGGCGCAATATCGAGATCACCAGGACTTAAGGGAACAAATCCTGCGGCCCGCACCAGGTCTGCCTTTTTCATGAGCTGAGCGCGCGCATCAGGCAAAAAAACGTCTGGCCCTGCAAGATAGATTTTCTTTGTCACGCATGATCCCCCGTCTGTCTCCAGAAAAACAGGAAGAGCCATATAACATCCCGGTGCGCCGGGAAAGCCCGTTCCTGCAGGACGAACTACCACATGGTTTTTGCCGCCCTGCCCGGCCATTCGCGATCATAGGCTGCGCCGTCAAATCCGGCTTTGATGCCCTTGAGCATGTCGCCGACCGTCGGCAGGGTTTTTGGATCGCGATGCTTGTCCGCATTCCAGAGATCAGCCCTGAGCACGGCCCGGGCGCATTGCGAATAGACCTCCTGAATGGTGATTTCGATCACGGAGCGCGGATGTTTACCGTCCATTTCAAATCTCCCGGTCATCCCTTCATCAATCCGAAGGACAGCCGTTCCATTGACCCGCATGGTCGTGTTGCTTCCGGGTATCAAGAAAAGGAGCGCGATGCGCGGATCCCGCACGATATTGGACAGTGTATCGACGCGATTATTGCCGCGCCAGTCCGGCAGCAGCAAAATGCGTTCGCTTTCGATATGGATGACCGTGCCGGCATCGCCGCGCGGTGAACAATCCAGCCCCTCCGGACCAACAGTGGCAATGGTCAGGAATGGCGAGGCCGCAATCATGGCGCGGTATTCCGGTGTCAGAAAGTCCGTAACCTTGATCAGCGACGCTTCGCCGGGTTCACCATAAAGCGCATTCAATTGCGCCACGGTCTTTACAATTGTCATGCTCCTGTCTCCTGCCATGCGATCATGATGACCATCAATAGCATAAAAAAGTTCCACTATCATGTCAGGTCCGAAGAAAAGAATTGATGCGTTCCATCACTTCCGGTGAACTGATGATCCTGCGGTGCCCCAGAGGCTTGATTCTCTGGCGACTTGCCTGGTCGATGGATGGCCTACCGGCCAGCTTGTGGAAGGCGGGCGAGGCTTGCATTGATCCACTGGCGAACAATTCGCACGATATGGCGATCAAAAAATTGCCAGAAGCCATAGGCCAGACCGATCATCATCACAGTTACGACCACCACCCCCCACGGCCCTGACAGGCCGGAACGGTTGAACAGCACGAAACCGATATTTTCATGCAGCAGATAGAGCGGGTAAGAGAGACCGCCAAGGGCGACTGCAATGCCGGACAGCTTACCCGGTACCCGCACCATCGCAAAACCCAGAAATACCAGGGTACCGGTTGCCAGAAAGGCGATGACCGCCCCTGCTGACAGCACCGTCTTCATGTCGGCATTCGTTTGCGGAATGGCAATGACCGAAGCATAGATGCCGAATGCCGCTGCAATCCAGAACAACAGGAAATGACCGGCCTTCCGGCTGCTGTGGAACATATGAAGCGCAATACCGGCTGCAAAGAACCCGCTGTAATCCGTCAGGAAAGCAAAGCGCAGGAGAGATGAATGCAGCCAGGTTTCATTGAGAAAGGACAGGATCAGCCAGCCTGCCAGCCATACCAGCTTGCGACTGTGAAACACGCCTGCGGCCAGCAACAGAAAGCTCCAGCCGTAGAACACGATTTCACGCACAATCGACCAATAGACGCCGTCGACATAGGGATGGCCGAAAACCTGTGGCAGAATAATAAAATTGGCAAGATATTGCGGCAGCGTCACGGTGAGAACAGGCGCGCCGAACAGGACGATCACCAGGAAACTGATCGACATGCACACAATAAAGGTTGGATAAATCCTTGAAAACCGGGCAATTGCAAAACCTGCCGGCGTCTGCCCTTGTGCTGAAAAGGCGATAACATAACCGCTGATCATAAAAAACAGGAAAACAGCCAGATATCCATATTGGGCGATATCGGCAAATAGGGGCGACAGGCCCTGTTCGGGCATGACACCGGCATGCGGACCACGAAACAGATAGTGAAAGGCCATAACGATGACGGCAAGCAAAAACCGGAATATATCCAGCCCGTAAAGTCTTCCACGCATCATTTTTCCAAATCGCCTTGATGTCAAAAATATGATTTATCACAAAACTGATATCAAAACCTTTTGCAGATAACAAATATCAATCAATATTCTGGTTAAATCTGGAAAATTCTATTTTTAGTTAAATCCTATCTTGTTTTTTCACTGACATCACGGTTCATACCTTTATCTGCCAGCTCTTTTTCATAGGCCGCAAATATTGCGACACCATTCTCGCCCAGTTCCTTGAGATAGGCCCAGGTATAGATCCCGGTCTGGTGGCCATCGTCAAACCCGATGCGGACGGCATAGTTTCCGGTTGGAATTATGTCTGTCATCGCGACGTTTCGCTTGCCGGGAACCGTGACTTCCTGGCCCGGCCCATGGCCCTTGACTTCCGCAGAGGGCGAGCGGACGCGCAACAATTCTGCTGAAAGTTCATAGGCGGTTTCATCACTGAAGCGCACGGTCAGTCTTTGACGGTCCTTTGATACACGCAACTCCAAGGGCCAGATGTCACTCATGGCAGATCCTCCATTTTAGAAGTCAGGCAGAGCTAGAGCATTATGTCTCTCAATGGAATCATTCTGCGACAAGGAATTTTTACGAGGATCAAGGCTTTTGGCGCATGGACATACAAAGACGTATGGTCGAGACAAAAGCCGAAGATGATCGTGAAAATTCCTTGTCGCAGAATGGGTTCCAGTCAGAGACATCATGCTCTAATACCGCAAACGGACCATCGCAAGGATGAAAACACATACTAGTGCTGTAGAATTTACTGTTGTCCGGCTCCATATAGGGTATACACTGGCATTGGCCGGGGAGATTTTTGCATGAACACACAGTTCGGGCCCGTTGCGGACCTGACACATCTGACGCCCTCGAAGGTGCCAATGGTGGACCCGTTCGGTCGCTCCGTCACGTATCTGCGGGTATCGGTGACAGACCGCTGCGATTTTCGCTGTACCTATTGCATGGCGGAAAACATGACATTTCTGCCCAAGAAAGACCTTCTGACCCTTGAGGAACTGAACCGGCTGTGTTGCGCCTTTATCGACAAGGGTGTGCGCAAGATCCGGCTGACGGGCGGCGAACCGCTCGTGCGCAAGAACATCCTGCATCTGGTGCGGGAACTGGGTGCGCAGGTGCATGCAGGCAGGCTTGAAGAACTGACACTGACCACCAACGGGTCGCAGCTTGCCAGACATGCGGATGAGCTGGCCGATTGCGGTGTGCGGCGGATCAATGTTTCGCTGGACACGCTGGATGAAGACAAGTTCAGATCCGTCACCCGGTGGGGCGAGCTGTCGCAGGTTATGGCAGGCATTGAGGCTGCGCAGAAGGCCGGCCTGAAGATCAAGATCAATGCCGTCGCCCTGAAAGGCTTCAACGATGCTGAAATGCCGGATATCCTGCGCTGGGCGCATGCGGCGGGCATGGACATGACCGTTATCGAAACCATGCCGATGGGTGAGATTGAGGAAGACCGCACAGACCGGTACCTGCCCCTTTCACAGTTGCGCTCTGACCTGGAAAAACAGTTCACCCTGACCGGGATCGGCTATCAGACCGGCGGTCCTGCCCGCTATGTCAAGGTGGAAGAAACCGGCGGACGGCTGGGTTTCATCACCCCCATGACCCATAATTTCTGTGAAAGCTGCAATCGTGTCCGGCTGACCTGCACTGGAACACTCTATATGTGCCTTGGCCAGAATGATGCCGCCGACCTGCGCTCCGCCTTGCGGG
Organism: Rhizobiaceae bacterium; assembly: GCA_965247225.1. Lineage (GTDB taxonomy): Bacteria > Pseudomonadota > Alphaproteobacteria > Rhizobiales > Rhizobiaceae > CBDFGT01. Next base: position 45,885 of record CBDFGT010000008.1, read on the forward strand.
CCTCTGGCGATAATGCTTTACTGGCCCGGGCCATTGACGAAGCGATCGGTCGCAAACCCAAAGGCCACGATTTTATGATTGACCGCACCCACAACCGGCCTGCCGTTTCCCGCCACATGAGCGTTACGGGCGGGTAAACTGCACTGAAAAGGCCATGTGCTATGAAATTCCTGTACCTGATCTGTCTTCTCGCTGCTTCAGCAGCATTGCCTTTGCACGCGGCTGAAACAGACGCGGCGGACCTGAAAGCCGCCGACGCATTCATGGCATCTGCCTTTGGTGATACTTGCATGCGCTCCGGAGACAATGCGCCTTCGCGGGAGGATTTCCCCGATGTCGTCCACAGATTCCAATATCGCTACGCTTATCAGGCCGCAGACGAACCGGAACGGACTTTCAGCCTTTTCGAGATGTTCTGCAACATGGGTGCCTATAATATCTCAACCGTCTTTCTGACCCGGGATGACAGCGGAATGTTTTCGGTTCTCTCCTTTGCCGAGCCTGTCGCACACTATGTCTACACGGATGATCTGCAGACCACGCTCAAATCACCTCCGAAAGTGACCGGATTCCGGGCCGGCACCATGATTACCAATGCCGAAGTGGACGAGAAGGCACAGACCATCACCAGCTTCGGGAAATGGCGCGGAATCGGTGACGCCTATGACACGGGAACCTGGACTTTGCGCGAAGGCGAGTTCGTGCTGACCAAATTCGAGGCAGACCCGACATATGAGGCCAATCTTGAGACCGGTGGCGGTGCAGAGCCCGAAAGCAAGACCTACACCCTGTTCCAGGCCGATCAATAACCGGGATAGCCCCGCCAGAATCATTGGGGGAAAGCCGCATGGCTTTATCGGACAATATCAGGGGTTCGCTGTTCATGGCGTCTGCCATGATGGGTTTTGCCTTTAATGACACGATCATAAAGACCCTGCGTGAAGACATGAATGTCGGACAGATCATGTTTGTGCGCGGCGGAATCACAACCCTGATCGTGTTTCTGATCGCCTGGAAGCTGGGTGCGTTGCGGCCGCTGAAAGTTGCGCTTACCCCGGCCGTTCTGGCCCGCGCCTTTGCAGAGATCCTCTCTGCCCTGACCTTTATCTATGCGCTGGGCAAAATTCCGCTGGCCAATGCGTCGGCTATCCTGCAGGCGCTGCCTCTGGCTGTCACCCTGGGGGCAGCCCTGTTTCTGCATGAGCCTGTGGGATGGCGGCGCTGGACTGCCATTATCACCGGGTTCATCGGTGTGCTGATCATCATCCGCCCCGGCCCGGACGGGTTCAGTCTCGCCTCGCTTGTGTGTGTTGCCTGCGTGTTTTCTGCCGCAACACGCGATCTGCTGACAAAGGGAATCAATCCCGAAATCCCCTCTATTTTTATCACGCTGGTGACAACGCTGATCATCGCGCTGGCAGGGGCTGTCCTGATTGTTCCCACAGGCGGCTGGACGCCCATGAGCCTTCCGGTTCTGGGCCTGATGGGCCTGTCGTCCCTTGCCGTTATCGTCGGGTATCAGTCGATTGTGATGGCCATGCGCATTGGTGAAATCTCGTTCATCGCGCCGTTTCGCTATACCAGCCTTTTCTGGTCTATCGGGCTCGGTTATGTTGTGTTCGGTGACCTGCCGGATCATTGGATGTTGCTGGGTATAGTCATCATTGTTGCGTCAGGCCTCTATACATTCTACCGGGAAAACAAGCGCAGGCTGACCGCCCTTGCGCAACGGCCAACCGAACAGCCCTGAAACGGAGCGGTGATGACAGCGCCAGCAGACGACACGATCCCGGAGCCTGGACCCGGAATGATTCTGGCCGGTGGCCTGTCGCGCCGTATGGGGCAGGACAAGGCCGCAACCCGACTGGGCGGACAGACACTGCTTTCCCATGCCATCGCGCGGTTGCGTCCACAGACCGGCACAATATTGATCAGCAGCAACACGCGCAGCGCTGATGGTTACGGATTGCCGGTTGTTCCCGATACCCTGCCCGGCCACCAGGGACCGCTTGCCGGAATTCTCGCCGGTCTTTCCTTCGTGGCACAGCACATTCCCGGCACCTCCCATCTGGCAGTGGTGCCGGTTGATTGCCCGTTTCTGCCTGCCGATCTTGTGTCCCGTCTGGTATCCGGGATCACAGACAAGGATCATGTCGTGGTGGCTGAAGCCGGTGGCCGGTTGCAGATGACCATCGGGCTTTGGCCAGTGTCACGCATCGGTGACCTTGAGGCTTTTCTGGCAAAGGGTTCTGACCGCAGCATCAGGGGATTTCTTGTCAGTTGCGGGTTTTCTGCTGTTACCTTTGAGGAAAGGCCGGAGGAGAATTTTTCCAATATCAATTCCCCCGAGGATCTGGCGCGGGCCGAAACCCTGTTTCAGGCGGGGTTGACACCCAAAATTCTTGGAATTTCGGGATGGAAAAATTCCGGCAAGACCGGCCTTGCCGTGCGTCTGGTGACGGAACTGACGGCCCGCGGCTACCGTGTATCGACCATCAAACATGCCCACCATGATTTTGATATCGACAAGGTCGGGGCTGACAGTTTCCGCCATCGGCAGGCCGGTGCGCATGAGGTGACGATTGTTTCTGGAACGCGCTATGCCATCATGCACGAATTGCGCGGCACACCGGAGCCAAGTTTTGAAGAGATCCTGGCACGTCTCGACCCATGTGATCTCGTGCTGATCGAGGGCTACAAGCGCGAACCGATTCCCAAAATCGAGGCACGGCGCAGGAACGCTGCCAATACAACACCGCTTGCCCCGGCAGACCCCTGGATTTGCGCCATTGCCGCCGATCACGCTGTGGAATATACGCCCCTGCCCGTGTTTGATCTGGATGATACGGCAGGGCTTGCAGATTTTGTTGAAAGGAAAACAGGGCTGTCACGCGCCTGACAGAAACAGCAGGCACAGGCTGCCGCGTTGAAATCATAAAAGGACGGCACAGATGTTTCATATCCGCAAGGCCGAACAAAGCGATGTGCGGGCCATTGCCCTGTTGCATATCGAGAGTTCGCAAAAGGCCTATGCCCATATTCTGCCTGCAGATTACCTGCAAGACATCATGCCGGAGGAAAAGCACCGGCTTTGGGCGGATCGTCTGAACCCGGATCTGGCAGCGCCGCACCAGCAGGTTCTGGTTGCAGTGCGTGATGACGGGCAGATCTGCGGCTTTGCCTGCATGATGTTTGACGCAAGCGACCCGTGGGGCAGTTTCCTCAACAACCTGCATATTGCACCGGCCTTTCACCGGCAGGGCATAGGGCGACAATTATTGCTGGCTTCTGTGTCCGGATTCCCGGCTGCCTTTTCTGATAAGCCTGTGCATCTTCTGGTTCTTGAAGCCAATACCAAGGCTCAGCGCGTCTATGAGCGCATGGGCGGCACGATCAGCGAGCGTTTGTTGCATTCTGCCGATGGTCCTGAACCTGTATTCCAGTTGCGCTACACATGGAAAGACCAGAAACAGTTTGGGAACGGGCTGCTTTAGAGCATGATGTCTCTCAATGGAATCATTCTGCGACAAGGAATTTTTTACGAGGATCAAGGCTTTTGGCGAATGGACATACAAGGACGTATGGTCGAGACAAAAGCCGGAGATAATCGTGAAAATTCCTGTCGCCCGAAGGGTTGGCTGAAGCGGAGTAACTGTTGCGCCGGGTGGACTGGCCGTATGCGTCCTGCTACGACACGCGCCACACGACACACCATTTCCCGCCGCTTGAGCCAACAGAATGGGTTCCAGTCAGAGACATCATGCTCTAGAAACAGAAAAACCGCCCCCTGTTTCCGGAGGGCGGCCTGATGGTTTTGAAGTCCGGATTACCGTGAAGCCACCGGACGCACCAGAGCTGTGACACGACGGATGGTGACGCGGCGGTTCTGTTCCTCCGGGCCATTGGTTGCCACTTTCAGGAAGCGCTCGCCATAGCCCTGCGTTGCCAGATTTTCTGCCGGAATGTCAAAGACATCGGTCAGAACATTGGCAACGGATTCTGCCCGGCGATCCGACAGGACCAGATTGGACTGGTAGGAGCCGACGGCATCCGTATGCCCTTCAATCAGGAAGGTTTCACCCGGATCCTTTGCCAGAATGGCATTGATAGCCCTGGCAACGCTTTTCAGCGAATTTGCCTGATTGAGGCTGATATCAGCGCTGCCGCTTGAAAAATTGATGGTCGACAGATCAATCCGGCGAACCTTGTCACGGATACGGGCAGAATATTTGACCTCGTCCAGCGAATAGACACGCTCGACCGGCTCGACAGGCGGCTGACGCAGGAACTCGACATAATCACGCTTCGGCTGTGTGGTCGTGTCTATAATATAATCAATGACAGGGATCAGCAGGCGCATGGGCGGCAGGCTGCGACCTGGATCGACAAATGCCTGCTGCGGTTTTCCACGATCAAGGTCGGGTGAATAGAACAGAACATATTCCTCACCATTGCTGTCAATAACCGAGCGCTGGATGATATCGCCATAGCGGTTTTTGATCGTCACCACACGTTCGCCATTCGCCTTGACGATCGTTTCGCGCGAGCGACCCCGTGGCAATTCCTCATAATAGGTCTGCTCGGAATTGCGGGCCAGACGCGGGGTGTCATCACTGCGCACCACAATGCGGTTGTCCACATTGATGATCGTGCGATTGTCGATGACATTATTCACGGTCACATTGTTCTGCTGGATATAGACCGGCGGTGCATCGGTTTTTGTACCGGCCTGGGCTTCCACAGACTGAACGACAACGGGGGCCGCCGTTTGCTGAATTAACTGCTGGGCCTGCGCATCCGAGGTTGGCAGAGGCAAAGGCTTTTCTTCAGCGCGCAACTGCTGGCGCTCTGCACGGGTTGTTCCGTCCACCGTTGCATCGGCCTCCTTGTCACTGTCCAGTACCGCCGCACCATTGGCAACCGGCAGTACAATCGTTTCTGTGGTCTTGGCCGGATCAGCGGCAATCTTTTTGTTTTCCTCAATCACAACCGGGTCTGCAGGGGGAGCAACGGCCGGGATCGGAGCAAGGTCTGCAGGTGCTGTCGGATCCGGTGCTGCAGCCGCACCGTCCGCAGGTGCGGGCGGCGGAACTGGAGCTACAGCATCAGGTGCAGCGGCGTCCGGTGCTGGCGGAGGCGTATCCGGAACAGGGGCGACATCCGGCACTGCCGGCTGTTCCTGTTTTGGTTCAGGGGCTACAGCCGGTGCCGGTGGCTGGACCTCAGGCACAGGCGCGACATCTGGAACAGCAGGCTGTTCAGGGGCCGGAGCCGGTTCAGCAGGGGGAGCAACGTCCGGGGCTGGCTCAGGTGCCGGAGCAACATCCGGAGCTGGGGCTGGCGCAGGCTCTGGCGGCGGCGGAGCCACTTCTGGCGCCGGTTCCGCAGGCGGGGCTACCTCAGGTGCCGGTTCCGGCGGTGGCGGCGCTACTTCAGGGGCTGGCTCGACCGGAGGGGGAGCAACTTCAGGGGCCGGGGCCGGTTCCGGTGCAGGCTCGGGCGCTGGCGGTTCCGGTGCGGGTTCCGGAGCTGGCTCTGGAGCAGGCGCGGGTTCTGGCGCTGGCTGGGCCTGAGCGGCATCGAGCTCGGCCCGGGCAGCGTTGACTGCCGCCTGGGCGGCCTCAACATCTCCTCCGTTGGCCCTGGCTTCCTCTAGGGCGGCCAAAGCTGCCTGCAGGTTTGCCTGTGCCTCTTCAATGCTCATGGCAACCAGCTGGACGTGCGACTTGCCTGCGCCGGAGGCAACCGGGCGCACGGTCAGTGCCGATGCGGGCAAAGCCTGCAACAGCATCAGCGGTATCGCGACCGTCGCCAGGAAGGTGGATCTGTTTTTCATCTTTCGTCCTCTCGGGTTCAGGCAGCAAAGGAGCGCCTGCCATGTCTTTCCGGTATCAACTGGTAGCCTTCATATCCGGGCTTTTTTGTGTT
>CBDFGT010000009.1:0-125000 GCA_965247225.1 Rhizobiaceae bacterium
TCGTGTCCGCCGGTCACGGTTTCCGCTGCTTCTGTACGGCAGAACGGCTGGAGCAGATGCGTGCGGCCCAGCGTGCTGCCAATATGCCGCCGAAATATGATGGCCACTGCCTGAAACTGACCGCCGAAGAAGTCACTGCGCGCATGGCCGCAGGTGAAAGCTCGGTCGTGCGCATGAAGATTCCGACTGAAGGCTCCTGCAAGTTTCATGATGGTGTTTACGGTGATGTCGACATTCCATGGGATTCGGTTGACATGCAGGTGCTGCTCAAGGGCGACGGCATGCCGACCTATCACATGGCGAATGTGGTGGATGATCACCTGATGCAGATCACCCATGTGGCCCGTGGCGAGGAATGGCTGTCCTCTGTGCCAAAGCATATCCTGATCTATCACTATCTCGGCCTGACACCGCCGAAATTCATGCATCTTTCCCTCATGCGCAATGCCGACAAATCCAAACTGTCGAAACGCCGCAATCCGACCTCCATCTCCTATTATTCAGCACTCGGCTATATGCCCGAAGCAGTGATGAATTTCCTTGGCCTGTTCTTTATCCAGATCGCCGAGGGCGACGAGATGATGACGATGGACCAGCTGGGCGAAAAGTTTGATCCCGGCAACCTGTCGAAATCCGGTGCGATCTTCGACATCCAGAAGCTCGACTGGCTGAATGGCCGCTGGCTGCGCGAAGGTATTTCGGAAACGGAATTTGTGGCCCGCACCCTGAAATGGGCTATGGAAAATGACCGGCTGATGCAGGGCCTGAAACTTTCGCAGTCGCGTATTTCCAAGCTCTCGGATCTTGCCGATCTTGCCTCTTTCCTGTTCAGGGGCGATCTGGGCCTGACGCCTGCCAATTTCTCCGGCCTGAAAACCACGCTGGAAGAAACACTGGAAATCCTCAATGTTGTCCAGCCGGATCTGGAAAAAATCCTCGAATGGAACCAGGACAGCATTGAAGCCGAACTGCGTGCCATTGCCGAGCGCATGGGCAAGAAGCTGAAAGTGGTTCTGCCGCCCCTGTTTGTTGCAGTTTCCGGCTCATCGCGCTCGCTTCCGCTGTTTGACAGCATGGCGCTTCTGGGTCGCGCCGTTGTTCGCCAGCGCCTCAAACAGGCAACCGCCGCTGTTGCAACAGCCATTGGCCCGAAGAACTGATAGCCGGATTTCAAGAAGATGACCGAAAAAAACGAAACCGCCACCCTGTCCTCCGATGCGACCGAAGTGCGCGCGCAGAAGCTTGCAAAACTGCGTGAAACCATCGTCGATGTCTACCCCGCCCATTTTCACCGTACCATGACCAATGCCGAACTGGCTGAAACCTGGGCCCATCTCGAACTCGACCAGTCGAGCGGCGCTATGGTAACCGTTGCAGGCCGGGTCTATTCATCGCGCAATTCGGGCATGTTCATCGACATTCATGATGCATCCGGCAAAATCCAGATCTTCTCCCACAAGGACAATACGCCGGAAGAAGCGCGCAACCTGCTGCCGATGATTGACCTTGGCGACATTATTGGCGTGACCGGGGAAGTGCGGCGCACCAAGCGCGGCGAACTGACGGTAAATGCCAAAGAGATCACCATGCTGTGCAAGTCTCTCTTGCCGATGCCGGAAAAATATCATGGTCTGGCCGATGTCGAAATGCGCTACCGCAAGCGCTATCTCGACATTATGGCCAATGACGAATCCAGGTTGCGCTTCCAGAAACGCTCGAAAATCGTTTCCTGCCTGCGCCGCTTTCTGGAAGACGAGGGCTTCATGGAAGTTGAGACCCCGATGTTGCATCCTGTCTATGGCGGTGCTTCGGCAGAGCCGTTCAAGACCCATCACAACACGCTGAAGCTCGATATGTTCCTGCGCATTGCACCGGAACTTTATCTCAAGCGCGTTCTGGTTTCAGGTCTCACCGACAAGGTCTTCGAGATCAACCGGAACTTCCGCAACGAAGGCGTTTCCACCCGCCACAATCCTGAATTCACCATGATGGAGTGCTACTGGGCATATGCCGATTATGAGGATGTGATGGGTCTGGTCGAGCGTATGTTTGAAACGCTGTCCCATGCGGTCAACGGCACAACAGAGATCATGTTCGGCGGCAAGGAAATTTCGTTCAGGGGACCGTTCCGTCGTGTGCCCATGCCGCAGGCCGTGCAGGAGGCAACCGGCGTGGACTTCATGGCCATCAAGACGGACGCAGAGGCCCGCGATGCCGCCCGCAACATGGGCTTTGAAATCGAAAAGGACGCAACATGGGGCGAGGTCGTATCCTTTATCTTTGAGGAGAAGGTGGAACACACGCTGATCCAGCCATCGCATGTGACCCATTTCCCGAAAGACATCTCACCCTTTGCCAAGCAGGTTCCGGGCGAGCCACGGCTGGTTGAGCGGTTTGAAACCTATTGCAATGGCTGGGAAATCGGCAATGCCTTTTCCGAGCTGAACGATCCGGTGGAACAGCGCGCCCGCATGGTGGAACAGTGGACACAGGCGCAAGCCCGTGGCGAGAAGGAAAAGACACTGGATGAAGACTTCCTCGAAGCCATGGACCACGGCATGCCACCGGCAGGCGGCCTTGGCATCGGGGTTGACCGCCTGATCATGCTTTTGACGGATTCACCCTCGATCCGCGACATCATCCTGTTTCCTGCCCGTCGCGCCAGGGCGGATTGAGCAGAAAGCAGATCTGACCTCAATGCGCCGGGGCGGCATGGTCTGCCCCGGCTTTCTTGTGCGCACCAGTCCCGTCATGTTTGGTCGATTTGGCCTTCATCATTTCCAGCTCGGCATCTGTCGGCTCATCAGAGGGAATATCTTCCGCAGGGGTAACAGGCCCGGTATGTTGCAGCGAGGCTTTTGCATGATCAATCAGATCGACACTCTCAGCAACCGGCGGCACAACAGGCGCTGCCGCATGTCCGGCGGATTGCCCCTCAGTTTCAGGTGTTCCATGGCCTGAAGCCGCAGCTCCTGTTGCATCGCTGTGCGTGGAGGCAACAGGAGCTGCATGCCCGCTCTCGCTGGCATCATGCCCGGTTTCCGCAGCGCCATGGTCATTGGCCGGTGCTGCCTCGTGTCCGTCGGAATGCCCGTCTGCGGCCGGAGCCTCATGGCCCTCGGCAGCGCCATGCCCGTCAGCAGCAGGAACGTCCTTGTCTCCATCGAGACCAACGGCACCGAGAACGGAAGAGAAGAACGACGATTCCGGCTCCGGTGCTTTCGGTATGCGCAGGTCAATCGCGTTTGGCGGCAAAGCATGCGCGTCATGTGCACCACTGTCCTCAGATGCTGCACCATGCTCGCCATCAGCAGCAGGTGCTGCGCCATGTTCGCCTTCGGGCGCTGCTGCATGCCCGGCATCAGCAGGTGCTTCACCATGTGCGGGGGGTGCTGCATGGTCCCCGGCAGCAGCGTTTTCTGCTGCAGGTTCATCACCACCAAGACCGACCATGCCCATCATTGTATCGAGGAATGACTTGTCGGACCCGGCATCAGGCTCAACAGCAACGTCTTCCACAGGTTTGGGCTCTTCCGGCGGTTGGATACCCAGAACCTGGTCGAATTCAGCCTCGGCCGGATCAACCGCCTTGACCTCCTCAACCGGCGCGGCCTCGCCATGTGCACTGGCAGGTGTGGCCTCCCCTTCCTTGGGCTTTGCGGGTTCGGCAGCCTTGTGACCTCCGGCGTCGGCTGTGTCTGCATCCCCCCTGGCGCAATCAGCCTTGTCTTTCATGGCCGCGGCAACGGCCTTGATCTGCTCTGCGGTAAGGACACGCTCCTCGCCATAAAACCGGCCTTCTGCAGTGGGCATGCCGGTGAAATAATATCCGGAATAGGGCGCATCAAAACCCCGGATTGTGCCGGGATTGCGCACAAAGAAAACCTCGGCACCGACGGATCGTCCATTCATCTCGGAACGTTTTTTGGGTCCGTTTTTATCCAGCAGGACAACGTGGATAAGCTCTGCCCTTAACGTTTCCGCCATTGTTGCAACAACCCGGATGGCCGTTTTCATCCGGGTGGGACCATCTGAGGGCTCAACCATAATATATTTGTGGAGCCAGATCTGCCCGTCATCGCGCTTGATAGCCACCCGGGCAATATCGGTGCAATCCAGACCATTGATGGATTCCTTCGACGGGCCAAGGATCTGGTCCTTGCCGACATAAAGCGCAGCCGCGCCCGATCCCCCGAGCAACATCAGAATGCCCGCAGTGGCGATCAGGAACTTCCGGGGAACCCGGATTTTTTTCTTGCCGCTTGCTTCAGCCTCAGCCACAGCAACGTCCTTTGGCTCATACGCAAAACCCGCCTGCCAGAACCCTGGCAGAGATTGAAAGCCCACTTTGCCTGAAGGACATTGAAGAGACATTAACCACGCCGCCACACGGGTCAAAAAACACAGTGTGGTATGAAGTCCTCGTGTTTAGAGGTGAATTTCAGGTTTGATGAATTGAAAAGACCACCACTTCCAAATAAGAACAACCTGCAAAGTGGAATATTGATGTCATGGTAACAATCAAGGAAATCGCGAAAGCCTGCGGAGTCTCGTCAGCAACCGTATCGCGCGTTCTGAATTATGACATGACATTGTCCATCGCGGCAGGGAAGCGCCAGACGATTATCGAAACTGCCGAAGCGCTGAATTACGCAACGCCGCGAAACCGCAACCGGGCATCCACCGGAGCATCACAATCTGTATCCGGCGCAAAAATAGCATTGGTGCATTTCTTGCGGCCTGCCCAGGAACTGGCCGATCCCTACTATATCGGCGTGCGTCTTGGCATCGAGACAAGGTGCCAGGCACTGAAAATGGAAGTGGTGAAAGTCTACCACACGGACAGCATGCCCGACCCGGCCATGCTGTCGGGCACATCGGGCGTCATTGTTGTCGGTCAGCATGCGGACGAGGAAATTGCATGGCTGCAAAGACACTGCAAACATATTGTCTTTGCAGATTTCTTGCCGGAATCAGATCTGTTTGACAGTGTTGAGAGCAATATCGAGCGGGCCATGAAACGTTTGTTGCAGGATCTGCGCGAGCGGGGATACCAGCGAATAGGCTTTATCGGCTGGGTGCAGAACCTGAATGGCGTTGTGACGAAATTCGGAGAGAAGCGTTGCAAGGCCTATATCGAATGGATGCAGGCCGCCGGGCTCTATGATCCCGACCTGTGTTTTGTGGAGACCTTTACGCTGGAAAATGGCGAGGCGCTGGCCCGCAAGATCATGGCAACGGACAATCCGCCGGATGTCCTCATTACGGCCAATGACAATATGGCAATCGGTGCCTACCGCGCCATACAAAGCCTTGGCCTTTCCATTCCCGGAGACATTGCTGTTGCCAGCTTCAATGACATTCCGGTGGCACAGTTCCTGAACCCGCCCTTGTCCACAATTAAAATTCCGGCAGAGCTGATCGGAGAGACAGCCGTGGATTTGATGCTCGAACAGTTTGCAGGGCGGGACTTTGCCAAAAAAGTGTTGATCTCCACAGAGATGATATGGCGCGAGTCCTGCCCATTTATAGGGCAATAAGAGAAATATTTAAGCAACCTCAAGCACTTGGTAAATTATCGCGATTCCGCGAGTAAATTTTTACTAAATCCCTTGCGTGTCCTGTTTTTTTACGGTTTACTAACCTTCGGCAGCACGAAAACAGCCGCCGATAGAGTTTTCTGGGAGGAAACAATGAAACTCAAGACCATGTCCAACATGTCGCGTCTTGCTGCCCTGGTGTTGGCAAGTGCAAGCTTCTTGTCTGTTGCCGCGGCACAGGCCAAGGAAATTACCATCTGGTGCTGGGATCCGAATTTCAACGGTGCTACAATGAAGGAAGCGGGCGAGCGTTACGCCAGGCTTCATCCGGATGTCACGCTGAATATCGTTGACTTTGCCAAGGCTGACGTTGAGCAGAAACTGCAGACCACACTGTCTTCCGGCACAACGGATGCACTGCCGGATATCGTTTTGATTGAAGATTATGGCGCACAGAAATACCTCCAGTCGTTTCCTGGCGCATTTGCACCAATTTCTGACAGTATCGACCTGAAAGGTTTTGCGCCCTATAAGGTACAGCTGGCCACCTTGAATGGCAAAGCCTATTCGATGCCTTTCGATTCCGGCGTAACCGGCATGTATTACCGCAAGGACTATCTGGAACAGGCCGGTTTCAAAGACGAGGACATGCAGGGTATTACATGGGACCGTTTTATTGAAATTGGCAAGCAGGTCGAAGCCAGGACCGGCAAGAAGATGATGGGTCTTGATCCGAACGATGCAGGCCTGATCCGCATCATGATGCAGTCTGGCGGGCAATGGTATTTCAACGAGGACGGTTCTGCCAACATCGCAAACAACGCTGCCCTGAAGGCGGCTCTCGAAACCGAACAGAAGCTGCTTCAGGCCAATGTCTACAAGCCGACCGCAGGCTGGAACGAATGGGTTGCCTCTTTCACGTCGGGTGATGTTGCAGCAGTGGTCACCGGCGTGTGGATTACCGGCACCATCAAGGCGCAGGCTGATCAGTCCGGCAAATGGGGTGTCGCTCCGATCCCGACACTGAACATTGAAGGGGCGACCAATGCCTCCAACCTTGGCGGCTCCAGCTGGTATGTTCTGGAATCCTCGGCTGAAAAAGCCGAAGCCATTGATTTCCTGAATGAGACATACGGCAAGGATGTTGATTTCTACCAGAAGATTCTGGTGGACCGCGGCGCAGTCGGTTCGCTTCTCTCCTCGCGTGATGGCGAAGCCTACAAGGCAGCAGATGCGTTTTTTGGCGGACAGACTGTCTGGCAGAATTTTTCCGACTGGCTGGCAAAGGTGCCTTCTGTCAATTACGGCATCTTCACCAATGAAGTGGATGCTGCAGTAACCGCACAATTGCCAACCCTTGCCAATGGCGGTTCCGTTGATGATGCCATCAAGGCTATTGATGCACAGGTCAAGACCCAGTTGCAGTAACCGCCTCCAGAGATCCGGAAGCAGGACAACGCGCCTGCTTCCTCCCCAGGCTTGCGGCAGGGATGCCGCAAGTTGCCTCCTATGGCTTTCAAGGTTCGGGTGACGACAATGGCAGGCAGGCATTCGGGCGGTGTTCGCCGCTTTTATGATATCAACGGTTGGCTTTTCGTGGCCCCGGCTCTGGGTCTGATAGCGCTGTTCATGGTCTATCCCATTCTCTATTCGCTCTGGATGTCATCACAGTCCGGTCGCGGCATGATGCTCAAGTTCGCCGGCTTCGGTAATATTGTCCGTCTTTGGCATGATCCGGTTTTCATCAAGGCCCTGACCAATACAACAGTCTTTTTTGTTGTTCAGGTTCCCGTCATGATTGTTCTGGCGCTGATCCTGGCCGCAGCCCTCAACAAGCCCGGTCTCAAATTCCGCGGCCTGTTCAGAACAGCCATATTCCTGCCCTGTGTCACGTCGCTTGTGGCCTATTCGGTGCTGTTCAAGAGCATGTTTGCAGCCGACGGTGTGATCAATTCTGCGCTGGAGGCAATGCATGTTGTTTCAGCACCGATTCCATGGATGACGGATCCGTTCTGGGCGAAAGTCATGATTATCGCTGCTATCACCTGGCGCTGGACCGGCTATAACATGATCTTTTATCTCTCTGCTATGCAGAATATCGACAAATCGATCTATGAAGCAGCCCGGATCGACGGCATCAGCGCCACGGGGCGGTTTTTCTATCTGACTGTTCCCATGCTCAAGCCGGTCATTCTGTTTACCACGGTAACATCGACCATCGGAACGTTGCAGCTGTTTGACGAGGTCAACAACATCACCACCGGCGGCCCGTCGGATTCCACGCTGACCCTGTCGCTTTATATCTACAACCTGACTTTCAAGTTCATGCCGTCCTTTGGCTATGCTGCCACAATCTCCTACGTCATCGTGGTCATTGTTGCCATCCTTGCCTTCCTCCAGTTCTATATAGCCCGGGAGCGCGACTGACCATGAAAAATCCGGCAAATGCCCTGCGGGCGACCCTTTCCTACGGCTTTTTGGGGATTATGAGCTTCCTGTCTGTCTTCCCGTTTTACTGGATGCTGGTGGGCTCAACCAACACGTCCTCTTCCATTATCAAGGGGAAAATCTCCTTTGGTACAGCCCTGTCTGAAAATCTCGCGAAATTTTTCACACAGGTGGATGCACCGCTGGTCTTCTGGAACTCCGCCAAGGTCGCCATCCTGTCGACTGTTCTCACGCTGGTGATTTCATCGCTTGCCGGTTACGGGTTTGAGATGTTCAGCTCCAAAACACGCGAACGGATCTACAGCATCATCCTTTTGACCCTGATGATCCCCTTTGCAGCCCTGATGATTCCGCTTTTCATCATGATGGGCAAGCTCGGCCTCATCAACACCCATATCGCCATTGTCCTGCCGGGTGTCGCCTCCGCCTTCATGATCTTTTATTTCCGCCAGAGCACAAAAGCCTTCCCGTCGGAACTGCGTGATGCAGCAAAGGTTGATGGCCTGAAGGAATGGCAGATCTTTCTCTATATCTATTTTCCGGTCATGCGGTCGACCTATGCCGCCGCTCTGATCATCGTCTTCATGGCGAGCTGGAACAACTACCTGTGGCCGTTGATCGTGCTGCAATCCAACGACACCAAAACCATTACCCTTGTGGTCTCGTCCCTTTCCTCAGCCTACTACCCGGATTTTGGTGTGGTCATGGTTGGTACGGTTCTGGCCACACTGCCTACTCTCATCGTGTTTTTCGCCATGCAGCGCCAGTTTGTCCAGGGCATGCTGGGTTCAGTGAAATAGGAATATACCATGCGTCAGACAACCAGTTTCAACAGCGGCTGGAGCTTTGCATCCGGCTTCTCGCAAGCCTCGACCACAACAGTTCTTGATGGCACGCCAGTGACCCTGCCACACAACGCCGTGGACATGCCCTTCAACTATTTCGACGAGACCTGCTATCAGCGTGCCTTCACATACCAAAAGGTTATCGCAGCCTCTGACGCCTTTATCGGCAAGGAAGTTTCGGTTGTTTTCGACGGTGCCATGGCGGATGCCGAGGTCTATTTCAATGGCCAGAAGATCATCGCCCACAAGGACGGATATACGCCCTTTACCGCGCGGCTGACTGGCCTTTTTCAGGCAGGAGACAATCTCCTGACAGTCAGGATCGACGGAACCGAAAACCCGGAAATTCCGCCTTTCGGCGGCCAGATAGACTACCTGACCTATGCCGGGATCTATCGCGATGTCTGGCTGAAAGTAACCGGTCCTGTTTCCATTCATACCATGAAGATCGAGACATCCGGCACACTTGCCGATGCAAAGACGGTTTCCATACAGTGCGCCATTGCCAATCCGCAGGCGCTTGCCTTTGATGGCACCATCACTGCGACCTTGAAAGACAGCGCCGGAAATACCTTCGGAACCGCAACAGCCCATGTTTCGTCCGGCTGGGTCAATCTGATCATGGCCGATATACCCGGTATCAGCCTTTGGGATATCGACAATCCCAGCCTCTACACCATCACGCTGGATTTGCAGACCAATCATGGCACAGACAGCCTGACAGCACATTTCGGTTTTCGCACGGCAGAATTCACGCCGGAAGGCTTCCTTCTGAACGGAAAACCCCTGAAAATTCGGGGCCTCAATCGCCATCAGGCCTGGCCCTATGTCGGCTATGCCATGGGGCGCACGGCACAGGAACGCGACGCCGAAATTCTGAAAAATACGCTGAAATGCAATCTTGTGCGCACCTCGCACTATCCGCAATCCAAATGGTTCCTCGACCATTGCGACCGCATAGGTCTTCTGGTGTTTGAAGAAATTCCCGGCTGGCAGCATATTGGTGGCGACGGCTGGAAACAGGAAGCCATAGAGAATGTGCGCCGGATGATTGAACGCGACTGGAACCATCCGTCCATCATCATCTGGGGCGTGCGCATCAACGAAAGTCAGGACAGCCACGATTTCTATGTGGAAACAAACCGGCTCGCCCGTGCGCTGGACACGACCCGCCAGACCGGCGGCGTGCGCTACATCACCGAAAGTGAATTCCTCGAAGACGTCTACACCATGAACGACTTCATCCAGGGGCAGGAGGAAATGCCGGGCCACAACAGGCCGCGGATCTCGCTGCGTGAACAGCAGGAGGTTACCGGCCAGCCGAAGAAAGTGCCTTACATTGTCACTGAATATAACGGCCACATGTATCCCACCAAACGCCACGATCAGGAACAGCGCCAGGCAGAACATGTGCACAGGCATCTGGCCATCCTGAATGCCATGTATGGCGATACCGGCATTTCCGGATGTATAGGCTGGTGCATGTTTGATTATAACACCCACAAGGATTTTGGCTCCGGGGACCGCATTTGCCATCATGGCGTCATGGACATGTTCCGCGAGCCGAAATTTGCAGCCTATGCCTATGCCAGCCAGTGTGAACCGTCCGAAGAGGTGATCCTGAAGCCGGTAACGTTCTGGGCGCGAGGAGAGCGCAATATCGGCGGTGTCCTGCCGCTCATTATCCTGACCAATTGTGATGAAGTCGAGATCCGCTACGGAAGCCATATCGTCAAGCGCATTGGACCTGACCGCGAAACCTATCCGCATCTGCCGCATCCGCCGGTCGTTCTGGATCACCGTCATTTCTCCAGGGATGAACTGGGGCGTTGGGGCATGAGCTGGCAGGATGTGGAATTCACAGGCTTTGTCGGTGGCAAGCCGGTTGCCAGCCTCAAAATGGTGGCAGATCCACTGCCGGCCACGCTGGAAGTGGAAGCAGACGGTCATAGCCTCAAGGCCGGGGAAAAAGACAGTCTGCGCGTCATCATCCGTGGTCTGGATCAGGCGGGGCAGTTGCTGCCTTTCCTTGATGATATCATCACGCTCAGGGTGAATGGTCCGGCAAAACTGCTGGGGCCGGACAGTCTGGCTCTGAACGGCGGAACCACAGGTTTCTGGCTGGAATCCACCGGTGAGGCGGGAAGCGTCACGGTCGATATCAGCGCCGCACGATTCAAAGGCCAGACACTTGCGATCACAGCAGCATGAAAGGCACAACGCCGTATTCGGGAGAAACAGCATGAGCAATCTGGTCCTGCGGGATGTTCGCAAATCCTTTGGAGCAATAGATGTGATCAAGGGCGTCAGCCTGGACATAAAAGCCGGAGAATTTGTTGTGTTTGTCGGGCCTTCAGGCTGCGGCAAGTCCACATTGCTGCGCATGATCGCAGGCCTTGAGGACATCAGCGCAGGTGAGCTGGAAATCGGCGGCACGATCATGAACGATGTCGATCCCTCCAAACGCGGGATCGCCATGGTGTTTCAGTCCTATGCACTTTACCCGCATATGACAGTCCGCGAGAATATGGGCTTTGCCCTGCGGTTTGCGGGTGTTCCCGCGGCAGAGGTGGAACGTCAGGTCATGGAAGCAGCCCGTATTCTGGAGCTGGAATCCCTTCTGGATCGCAAGCCAAAGGCACTTTCCGGTGGCCAGCGCCAGCGCGTCGCCATTGGCCGCGCCATTGTACGCCATCCTGATGTATTCCTGTTTGACGAACCGCTGTCCAATCTCGATGCGGAATTGCGCGTCCATATGCGCATTGAAATTGCCAGGCTGCACAAGAAGCTGGCAACAACCATTGTCTATGTCACCCATGACCAGGTGGAAGCCATGACACTGGCCGACAAGATTGTGGTATTGCGCGCCGGTGTTGTCGAACAGGTCGGTTCACCGCTGGAGCTTTACGACAATCCTGCCAACCTGTTCGTTGCAGGCTTCATCGGTTCGCCGAAAATGAACGTTTTCAAGGGCATTGTTGCGGCACTGGAAGGTGACCAGTGCCTGGTGCGTTTGCCGGAACTTGGCGATACCGTCATACCGGTCACCCTGAAAAGCCGTCATGCGGAAGCCGGGCAAAAGGTTTCGGTCGGTATACGCCCCGAGCATTTTTCCGAAAGCGGGTCTGCCCGGCTTGACCTGACTATTGCCATGATGGAACATCTGGGCGGCGAGAGCTTTGCCTATGCCAGCCATGGCACCGGAGAACTGGTGATTGTAAAACTGCACAATGGCCGGAACCTCAAATCCGGTGAACCGCTCAACGCCTTTTATGAACCGGCCTCAGCCCTTCTCTTTGATGAGAAGGGATTGCGCATCTGCTAGGGCGTGTAGCACAAAACTGTACAATATCCGCGTTGATCAAGCGCTTTCTGGCTCAACACACACATACGCGATGGCATTTGGCAGGTTTGAACACGCCAAAGGAAAAGGATCGTATGGGCCGCGCAAGGCCGCTGGACACCGCAGCCTGAAGCTTATTGACGCACAGAACATTCCCGCATCGAAGCCTCTATGATATCCAGCGCCTCATTGAACACGGAATCCTGAATGGTGATCGGCGACAGAAACCGGATGACATTGCCGTAAACTCCACAGGTCAACAGGATCAGACCTTTTTCCAGCGCTTTCAGCCGTACGGCATTGGTAAAATCCGGGTTGGGCTGATGACCGCCGGGAAGATTGAATTCCACAGCATTCATGAATCCGGGGCCACGGATATCAGCAATTTCCGGCACATCCTGACGCAGCGATTCCAGCCGCTGTTTCAGACGTCCGCCAAGCTGTTCGGCACGAGCGCAAAGCTGCTCTTCCGCAATCACATCCAGAACGGCGTGTGATGCTGCAATGCCGACAGGATTGCCGCCATAGGTGCCGCCAAGACCACCCGGTCCCGGTCCGTCCATGATTTCGGCGCGGCCTGTGACGGCTGCCAGAGGAAAACCGCCGGCCAGACCCTTGGCCATGGTGGTAATGTCAGCAGCAACGGTGTGGTGCTCCATGGCAAACATCTTGCCGGTGCGGGCAAAGCCGGTCTGCACTTCATCGGCAATCAGCAAAATGCCATGCTTGTCGCAAATCTCGCGCAATGCCACCATAAAGGCGCGCGGCACTTCATAAAAACCACCCTCGCCCTGCACAGGCTCAACAATAATGGCCGCAACCCGGTTGGGGTCCACATCCGCCTTGAACAGCTTGTCAAGGACGGAAAGCGATTCCTCAACCGAAGTGCCGTGCATTTCAACCGGGAAAGGCGCGTGATAAATATCGCTCATCATCGCACCGAAACCCACCTTGTAGGGAACCACCTTGCCGGTCAGCGCCATGCCCATGAATGTGCGGCCATGGAAAGCGCCCGTAAAGGCAATCACCGCCGAGCGGCCCGTGGCGGCACGGGCAATCTTCACGGCATTTTCCACCGCTTCTGCACCGGTTGTCACAAAAATCGTCTTCTTGGCAAAATTGCCCGGCACCAGATCGTTCAGGCGTTCAGCCAGATGTATGTAGTTCTCATAAGGAATAACCTGATGGCAGGTATGGGTGAACCGGTCGAGCTGGGTCTTGACCGCTTCAATAACCCTGGGATGGCGATGGCCGGTATTGACCACGGCAATGCCAGCGCCAAAATCAATGTAACGGTTTCCCTCGACATCCCAGATTTCTGCATTTTCCGCGCGGTCAGCATAAATCTGCGTCATAACACCGACACCACGGGAAATGGCATCGACCTTGCGCACGGAAATCTCAGCATTTTTCATCGGAATATCCTCACCTTTTGTGCGGCGCAGTTTGCGCTCTATTTTGCCAAGATTATCACCGGCAGAGGCTGCGTCCAGTACAAAATGGCAAACCTGTCGCGATTGGGCGACACGCCCTGAAGCATGTCGCGCAAAAGTGTGCAGCGGTTTTGCGATAACGACATGCGTACAAACAAAGACTTGAAGAGTGGCAATCGAATCCGGAAGATCGCAACACGCTTTAAAGTCCGGAGAAGAAATCGGCGAGAAGCTTGATATTGAGCACGATGATGATACCCGCAGTCAGCGAGGCCAGCAGCGTGACCCAGCGCGGCGCTACAAATTCGCCCATTTTGGCCCTGTCGGCGGTAAACATGACAAGCGGCACGACGGCAAAAGGCAATTGCAGGCTGAGGACAACCTGGCTGAGAACCAGCATCTCGGCTGTTCCGCTTTCCCCATAGGCAATGGTGATCACGGCTGCCGGAACAATGGCGATAACTCTTGTAATCAGGCGGCGCAGCCATGGCGCAAGCTGGATGTTCAAAAACCCTTCCATGACGGCCTGGCCCGCCATGGTGGCCGTGACAGTGGAATTGAGGCCGCAAGCCAGAAGCGCGATGGCAAACAATGTCGGTGCGATCGCACTTCCCAGGAGCGGTGCAAGCAAGGTATGCGCCTCGCCCAGCTCGGCAACCGTTGTATTGCCCGTTTCATAAAAGGCAGCAGCAGCCAGAATCAGGATGGAGGCATTGACGAGGAGTGCCAGCATCAGCGCGATAGTGGAATCAACGGTGGAATAGAAAATTGCGCTCCATTTTCCAGCCGGCGTATGCTCGTAGGCCCGTGTCTGCACGATGGCAGAGTGCAGATAGAGATTATGCGGCATGACGGTTGCTCCGATAATACCAAGCGCCAGATAGAGCATATCCGGATTGGTGACGATATCCGTGGTCGGCGCAAAGCCTGCAATCACCGCACCCCAGTTGGGGTCTGCCATGGCAATCTGCACGCCAAAACACACGGCAATGACCCCAAGCAGCGTTACGATCAGCGCCTCGATATAGCGAAAGCCCAGGTTTTGCAGGAACAGGACCAGAAACACGTCCAGCGATGTCAGGATAACGCCGATCTCCAGCGGAATACCGAACAGCAGGTTGAGCCCGATCGCCGTGCCGATCACCTCCGCAAGGTCTGTTGCGCAAATCGCCGCTTCCGCCAAAACCCACAAGGGGAAGGAAATATAGGCGGGAAAGCTGTCGCGGCAGGCCTGCGCGAGGTCGCGTCCGGTGGCAACACCCAGACGGGCACACAGCGCCTGCAGCAGGATCGCCATGATATTGGAAAGCAGGGCCACTACCAGCAGCGCATAGCCGAATTTTGAGCCGCCGGCCAGCGAAGTCGCCCAGTTGCCAGGGTCCATATAGCCAACGGCAACCAGATAACCCGGCCCCAGAAACGCAAAGAGGCGGCCTATTCCCGGCTTCCGTGGAACAGCCACAGACCCGTGGACCTCTGCCAGGGGTGGCTCGCCGCGCTCACGGTTCCAGCCTGAAAAAGGCGACGAACCCGGTGTGTTTTTCATATCCATTTTATGTCCAGCCAAATCATTTAACAAATATGAGGACATCTAAATGCAAGTCATTCGCATTTGCAACAAAAAAATGAAACACAATCTCATCACTGTGTATCAATCACGCTAAACGGAACTGAGCAGAATGCTGGTTTCGCTGTTGAGAACGCCGTCAATCTGGCGCACGGCCAGAAGCACACGATCAAAGTCTGAGAGGTTGGCAGCATGGATTTCGGCCACCAGATCCCATGCACCATTGGTCGTGTGCAGGGCATGCAGCTCCGGCAGCCCGTGCAGCCGCCGGATCACATGTGTTGTTGATTTGCCGGTCACTTCAATCGACATGATGGCCCGCACACCCTTGTCACCATAATCTTCGCGCACCCGGATGGTAAAACCCAGGACAGCACCGCTGGCCTGCATGCGGGCCAGACGGTTTTCCACAGTTGCGCGCGATACGGACAGCATCTGCGCTACCTTGGACATGGCAGCCCGGCCGTCGCGGCGCAGGACGGCAATGATGCGGTGATCAAGCTCATCAAAATTGTGCATACGCAATCTGTATAGCATCACTATGCAAAATGCCAGAAAATTGCGCAAAACCGGTCAGAAATTGGCATTTCTACTGGCCTTGAGAACACATATCATCGCTTTATAGCGTGTCGTCAATGATAGGTTGGGCGTGGCGCGAGACGGATTTTCACATGAGCGGAGAGAAACTATGGTTCAGTTTGTTGATGTCGGGCATCTTGCGGGTCTGGTCAATGCCGTCGGTGTGGAGCAGATGATCAGGGGCATGGCCGCCTGCATTGAGGCGGATTTTCGCCGCTGGCCGGAATTTCACAAGATTGCCCGTGTTCCCGCCCATTCCCCGCAGGGCGTGATCGAGCTGATGCCGACCAGCGATGCGGATCTCTATTCCTTCAAATATGTCAACGGCCATCCGGGCAATACCCGCAGCGGCCATCAGACCGTAACAGCCTTTGGCATGCTGGCAGACATGAAAACCGGCTACCCGCTATTCATGTCGGAAATGACCATTTTGACCGCCCTGCGCACAGCAGCAACATCCGCGCTCGTTGCCCGCTACCTTGCACGCCAGGATTCAAAAACCATGGCCATCATCGGCCTTGGAGCCCAGTCTGAATTTCAGGCTCTGGGTTTCCGCGCCCTTCTGGGCATAAGGCAGTTGCAGGTCTTTGACATTGATGCCGGTGCCTTTGCAAAATTCCGCGCCAATCTCGAACCGCTGGGCTTTGCTATCCTGCGCTGCGAGAGTGTTGGGCAGGCGGTTCTGGGAGCCGATATCATCACCACCATTACTGCCGACAAGGCGAGTGCCACGATCCTGTCGGACAACATGATCGGCGCAGGTGTTCATATCAACGCGGTGGGTGGCGATTGCCCCGGCAAGACGGAACTGCAGAAGGCCATTTTGAACCGTGCCGATGTATTTGTTGAATTTCCGCCACAGACCCGCATCGAGGGCGAGATCCAGCAAATGCCGGAGGATTTTCCCGTCACCGAACTCTGGCAGGTGATGCGCGGCGAAAAACCTGGTCGCACATCACGCGACCAGATCACCCTGTTTGATTCCGTCGGCTTTGCAATAGAAGATTTCTCGGCCCTGCGCTTCCTGCGTGATCAGGTGCAGGAAACCGGTTTCTATGCCGAGATCGACCTTGTGGCCGAACCGGAAGACCCGCGCAACCTGTTCGGCGAGCTGGCCCGGTCGACAAAAGCCGATATGACGCTCCGATCCGTGGCCTGAAATACAGGCCACAAACAGGTCGCTTATCCGGCACGCCGGATCTCTTCCAGATACCAGTTGATGTAGCGCAGTTCGTTATACTCCATGGGCGCAATCGGTCCCGGCACAAAAAACCGGGACTGCACACCGCGCGCCGTATGTTCGATGATCGCCTTGTCCTCGTCTGTCGTTACAGACCAGAGCCAGACGAGTTTTTGCAGATCATAGTCGCGGCCTTCTTCAGCTTTTGCGTCAACAAGCCAGACCAGCTCCATTTCCGAGGTTTCCGCAGTCAGCGGAATGAAGCGATAGATCATCCCGTGGTCCGCATAGCAGACCAGGAACGAGGTTCCTCCCAGATGGATTGAGGTTACCCCGCCGTCAAAATCTGTAAAGCGTCCCATCAAGGGTGCTACAGGCGATCCGTCCTCGCTTCCACTTTTCGCACCATCATAAAGAGCATAACGAAAAGCATGAACAGTTTCCCTGCCGCCATCCGACGACTGCCAGAGATTGGCCGAGCCGACCGTGATACCCAGCACACAGGTGCGTGCCTCCATGGCTGTGTTCAAGGCCTCGATCATGTCAAGAGGCTGTTCCAGCGCATGAGTTTTTGAATATTCCGGGTGCGCCGGGCCACAGTGATAGCACTCCACATAGTTTTCGACTGCGAGTTTCCAGTTCGCATCGATCTTGTAGCGCTGGCGATGCGCCACCTTGGCAGACCCCCAGCCATATTGCCCGCAGGTGGCATGCAATACATTCTCCACTTCGGAAAAATCCAGAGGCTCCTGCGCAAAACTGATAAAGATCAGACCTTCTGCCACGCGAACATGCAATTTTTTAAGGCCATGCTCTTCGCGCCTGAAATCCTTGGGCATCAGCCGGGCGGCCTTCAGCGCACCGTCATTGCCATAGGTCCAGGCGTGATAGGGACAGACGAAATTGCGGGCATTGCCCTTTTCCCTGGTGCACACTTCCGCACCCCGGTGGCGACAGACATTCAGCAGTGCGTGCACCGTGCCGTCGGCATGCCGGGTGATGATCACCTGCTCGCTTCCCAGCCGGAACAGTTCAAAGTCATTGGCAGATGGAATGATGCTTTCATGCCCCACACAATGCCAATGGCGGAAGAACACGCGCTCCAGATCCCGCTCGAAAATATCATGATCATGATAGAAGGGCCGTGCCAGACCATGGCCCGCGCGGTGCTGGTCGACCAGCTGGTCTATCCGGTCCTGTGATGGCTGCGATTGAATGTCCGTGGCAAGCATGAGTGACCTCCGGTAATGATAGATTCTGCAAATCTCGGTCAGATAGGCTGTGTACGCTCAAACCCGCATTTTCAGCGATTTCGGGTCGTACATCGGTTCCAGCGAGGCCTGCGCCCTGACCCGCACGCCGGCAATTTCAATGTGGTAATCGGATGCCAGAACCTCGGCTTCACTCTGGCCTTCGCAAGGCACATAGCCAAGGCCGACAGCCCCGCCCAGCGCATGCCCGTAATTGCCCGAAGTGATGGTGGATACGATTTTGCCATCGCGCACCACGGCCTCGTTGTGGAACAGAAGCGGCTGCGGATCTGTCAGACGAAACTGTACCAGCCGTCGCTTCAGCCCTGCATCCTGGCGTCTGAGCACCGCATCGCGACCGATAAAATCCCCCTTGCCCGTACGCACGGCAAAGCCAAGACCCGCCTCCAGAACATGGTCTTCATCGGTAATATCATGTCCGAAATGGCGATAGGCCTTTTCAATCCGGCAGCTGTCAAGCGTATGAAGACCGCAGAGTTTCAGCCCAAGATCAGACCCTGCGGCTTCAATCGCCTCGAAAATATGGGCCGCCTGGTCGGATGGCGCATAGATTTCCCATCCCAGTTCGCCCACATAGGACACCCGGTGCGCCCGGGCCAGACCCATGCCCGCTTCAATGTCACGGGCGGTGCCAAACGGATGTCCGGCATTGGAAAAATCATTCGGCGACAGTTTTTCCATGAGCGCGCGGGATTTCGGACCCATGATACACAGAACGGATTCGCCCGCTGTCACATCGGTGATCACCACAAATTCACTGTCCTTGAGGTGGCGGCGCAGCCAGGCAAGATCCCGCTGCAAGGTTGCCCCCGGCACAACCAGCAGATAGGCGGTTTCCGACAACCGTGTCACCGTCAGATCACATTCAATGCCACCGCGACCATTGAGCATCTGCGTGTAGACAATGCGCCCGCTGGCAACATCCATCTGGTTGGCACACAGACGCTGCAGATACGCACAGGCATCCCGCCCCTCAACCCGTATCTTGCCAAATGAACTCATGTCGAAGAAACCAGCGCCATTACGCACGGCCAGATGCTCGGCACGCTGGTTTTCAAACCAGTTCTGCCGGTTCCACGAATAACGGTATTCCCGCTCCTGACCCGGATTGGCAAACCAGTTGGCCCGTTCATTGCCAGCCACCTCGCCAAACACGGCACCGCGGGCTTTCAGATGCGCATGCAGCGCAGAGCGGCGGATACCGCGGGATGTTGCCATCTGCCGGTAGGGAAAATGATCGGCATAAAGCAGGCCCAAAGTTTCCGAAACCCGCTCTTTCAGATAGGTCCGGTTTTTCTGGAAAGGCTGGGCGCGGCGGATATCCACCTCCCACAGATCGAATGGTGCCTCACCATCATGCATCCATTGGGCCAGCGCCATACCGGCACCGCCGGACGAGACGATGCCGATGGAATTGTAACCTGTGGCTAACCAATAGCCGCGCAGTTCCGGCGCTTCTCCCAGATAATAGCGATCATCGGGCGTAAAGCTTTCAGGCCCGTTGAAGAACGTATGGATACCGGCTGTTCCCAGAAACGGCATGCGGTTGACCGCCTTTTCCAGGATCGGTTCAAAATGATCGAAATCTTCCGGCAACTGGTCGAAACAGAAATCGTCCGAAATGCCATGCATGCCCCAGGGCTTGGCGACCGGCTCAAAGGCACCGAGCAGCATTTTTCCGGCATCTTCCTTGTAGTAGGCGCATTCATCGGGAACCCTCAGCACAGGCAGGCGCGGCAGACCCGCCACAGGTTCCGTGACGATGTAGAAATGCTCACACGCATGCGACGGCACTGTCACACCCGACATGGCACCGAGCTCCCGCGCCCACATGCCGGCGGCATTGACGACGTGATCACATGCGATCAGCACATCCTCACCATTCTGAATGGCCGATACACCCGTCACACGTCCGTCTTTCTGATGGACGACCGTCACTTTCACACCTTCAACAATCTGTGCGCCCATCTGGCGTGCGCCCTTGGCAAGCGCCATGGCAATATTGGCCGGGTCGCACTGGCCGTCGAGCGGCAGATGCACCGCACCCGTCACATCGGAAATATTGAGATGCGGATACATCTGCTTGACTTCGACAGGCGAGATTTCCCGCACATCCACATTGAAGGCCCGCGCCAGCGAGGCCTGGCGGTAAATCTCCTGTTTGCGCTCTTCCGTCAGCGCCACCGTAATCGAACCGCACTGGCGCATGCCGGTGGCAATTCCGGTTTCCGCCTCCAGCTTGATGTAGAGATCCGCCGAATATTTGGCGAGCCGCGTCATGTTCTGCGAGGCCCGCAACTGGCCGATCAGCCCTGCTGCATGCCATGTCGTGCCGCAGGTCAGTTGCTTGCGCTCCAGCAACACAATGTCCGTCCAGCCAAGTTTGGCCAGATGATAGGCGACCGAACAGCCGGAAACCCCGCCACCGATAATGACCACGCGGGCTTTGGAAGGAAGGGTCTTGCTCATGCCCACAGCCTTTCATTCGTTGCGTCCCAGAGCGGACGGTCTTCCTGAACAACAGCTTTCAGCCGTTCTCCGTAAATTTCCACCTCAACTTCGGTGCCCGGCACTGTCAGGTCAGCCCGCAACATGCCCAGCGCAATTGACTTGCCAATCCGGTGTCCGAAGCCGCCGGATGTGGTTTCACCCACCACCTTGCCATCATGCCAGAGTGTGGACATGTAAGGCGCATCACAGTCCCTGGCGTCAACAACAAGGGTTACAAACCGCCTGGTCACGCCCTGTTGCCTTTCGCGCTCCAGCGCTGCCTTGCCCTTGAAATCCGCCTTGCCCCAGTCAACAAACCGCTCAAGACCGCCCTGCAGGAGTGTATAATCCGTAGAAAGATCGCCCTTCCAGGCGCGATAGCCCTTTTCCAGCCGCAGACTGTCGAGCGCCTCCATTCCGAAGGGCTTCAGGCCGTGCGCCTGACCGGCATTCCAGACAGCGTCGAACACCGCTGCAGTATCCTCCACCTTCGTGTGCAGCTCCCAGCCAAGCTCGCCCGCAAACGAAACACGAACCAGCTGCAGCCATCTGTCCGCAATACGGCAGGACTGATGTGTAAGCCATGGCTGACTTAAATCCGCGTCACAAACAGCGGCGAGAACAGCGCGGGATTTCGGTCCTGTGACAATCTGGCAGGAGAAATCCCGTGTCACATCTGTGATCTCGAAAGCAGCGCCGGCTGGCTTGTGTTTCAGCAGCCATTCGTAATCATGCCATTGCGCGGTTGCGGCGGTGATCAGGAAGAAGAAATCCTCTGCCAGCATCATCACCGACATTTCGGTCACAATGCGGCCCTTGTCATCGGAAAAATAGGCAAGGCCGATGCGGCCGGGCTTTGGCACCTTGCCGGTGATCAGGCCGTTCAGCCATCCGGCTGCTCCGGCACCTTTCACCCGATAGCGTGAAAAACCGGGCAGATCGAGAATACCTGCCGCATCGCGCACCGCCAGACATTCCTCGCGGATACGGGCAGACCAGGGGCCTTCACGGTTCCACGTCTGGGTCGCAGCCTCGGAAATATCGTCACCCGGCTGCGCATACCAGTTGGCCCGCTCCCATCCATTATAGGGCTTGAACTGCGCACCGAGCGCCCTGATGCGGTCATGGATGGCAGAACGTTTCTTGTCACGTCCGGCAGGCCAGGCATGTTTGGGGAAATGCATGCCATATTCATGGCCATAGACTTCCATGCCCTTGGCGATGCAATAGTCCTGATCGGTATAGTCGGTAAACCGGCGCGGATCGCAGGACCACATGTCCCATTCGGTCTCGCCTTCCGTCACCCATTCCGCCAGAACCTTGCCAGCCCCGCCTGCCTGGCAGATACCGAAGGTAAAGACACAAGCCTCAAAGGCATTGGGGACACCCGGCATCGGCCCGATCAGCGGATTGCCATCCGGCGCATAGGGAATAGGACCATTGATAACCTTTGAAAGACCGGCTGTGCCGAGAATGGGCACCCGCTCTATGGCATCGTTCATATACCATTCCAGCCGGTCCAGATCATCCGGGAACAGCTGGAACGAAAAATCCTTAGGCATAGGATCATCCGGTGTCGTCCAGTGCGCCCGGCAATTGGCCTCATAGGGCCCCAGATTCATGCCATGCTTTTCCTGCCGAAGGTAATAGGAACTGTCGACATCGCGCAACAGCGGAAGCTTGTGGCCGATTTCCTTCGTCCATGCCTCCAGTTCCGGGATCGTGTCAAACAGCATATACTGATGGCTCATCACCATCATCGGCACATTGCGCCCGAACATTTTGCCCACCTCACGCGCGTAATAACCGGCAGCGTTCACCACTGTCTCGCAGCGGATCTCGCCCTTTTCCGTTTCAATCACCCATTCCCCGCCGTCACGACGAACCCCTGTGACGGGGCAGAACCGGATAATTTTTGCGCCCATGTCGCGTGCGCCCTTGGCAAGAGCCTGTGTCAGCTGTGCCGGATCGATATCACCGTCATAGGGGTCATAAAGAGCGCCCTGAAGATCATGGATTTCAGCAAACGGATAACGGCCTTTGATCTCGCCGGGCGAGAGAATATCCAGATCCATACCCTGATAGCGGCCCATGCCGACCACACGCCTGAATTCCTGCAAACGCTCCTTGCTGTGACCAAGCCGGACAGAGCCGGTCACATTGTAATTCATCGGATAGTCCACCGCCTCGCCGAGGCCGCGATAAAGTTCTGCCGAATAGCGCTGCATGTTCATGATCGACCATGAGGACGAAAAGGTCGGCACATTTCCGGCCGCATGCCATGTGGAACCGGCCGTCAGCTCGTTCTTTTCCAGCAGCACGCAATCGGTCCAGCCAGCCTTTGCCAGATGGTAAAGACAGGAGGCCCCCACCGCCCCGCCCCCGATGATGACAACCCGCGCTGATGCTGGCAAACCCGACATGACATTCCTCCGCAATCGTCTGATATGTGCCTAAAAACTTACGCTTCCGTATAGCCCAGCGTGGCTTTGACTTCGAGAAATTCGTGAAATCCGAAGGTTCCGAACTCACGGCCATTGCCGGATTGCTTGTACCCGCCAAAAGGTGCAGCCGGATCCCAGGCACCATTGTTGATTTTAACCCGGCCCGCACGCAGGCGCCTTGCAACATCCCGTGTTTCCTGGAGATTATCGCCCTGAACATAGGCGGCCAGCCCGTATTCCGTGTCATTGGCCATGCGCACGGCATCATCAACACTGTCATATCCAAGAATGGACAGAACCGGTCCGAAAATCTCCTCGCGGGCAATCGTCATGGATGGATCAACATCGGCAAAAACGGTCGGGCGCACATAATAGCCGCGATTGAGACCGACAGGCAGACCCGGACCGCCGGTCACCAGGGTCGCCCCTTCGGCAATGCCTTTTTCGATCAACCCCTGAATCTTGTCATATTGCGCCCTGGAGACGACCGGACCCAGATTTGTCTGCTCGTTCAGGGGATCACCCGCAATCAGCGCCTCTGCCGCCGCTTTCGCATGAATTTTGGCGTCCTCCATTCTGGCAGAAGGCACAAACATGCGGGTTGGCGCATTGCAGGACTGGCCGGAATTGTCAAAGCAGGCGTTGACGCCCCGCCGCACGGCCTTTGCAAAATTCTCATGTTCGAGAAGGATATTGGCGGATTTCCCGCCCAGTTCCTGCGCAACGCGCTTGACTGTATAAGCTGCGGAACGCGCAACCTCTATGCCCGCCCGTGTCGAGCCGGTAAACGAGATCATGTCAATGCCCGGATGCGCCGACAGGGCTGCGCCGACGCCCGGCCCGTCACCCTGCACAAGATTGAACACCCCTGCCGGAACACCGGCGGCCTCCAGAATTTCGGCAAAGATAATGGCGTTGAGCGGCGCAATTTCGGATGGCTTCAGGATCATCGTGCAACCTGCCGCCAGTGCCGGAGCAACTTTTGAGGCAATCTGGTTCATCGGCCAGTTCCATGGCGTTATGAAACCGCACACGCCAATCGGCTCATAGGAAATCAGCGACGGACCCTGCACCTTTTCCCAGACAAAATCCTCCAGTACCTTGATGGTGGTTTCAATATGGGCCTGACCACACCAGGCCTGCGAGGATTCCGACATATTGACCGGCGCACCCATTTCCATGGTCATGGCCGCTGCCAGATCCGGCATGCGTCTGTTGTACTCTTCCAGAATCCGCTTCAGAAGCGCCAGACGCCCGGCAACGCCTGTTTGCGAAAAGGTTTCAAACGCGCGTCTTGCAGCCGCCACGGCCTTGTCAACATCGGCAGCAGAACCAAGTGCGACAGAGGAGACTGCCTCTTCCGTTGCCGGATTGATCACATCGATGAAACGTGCATCGACGGGATCTGTCCAGACGCCATCAATATAAAATTTGCCTGTCTGCATGGGTAAGCACTCCGGTTGGCCGGTGATCATCTGACCATGAATTTTGCAGCTTCGCTAGTCTGCAAAAGAACAAAGGATAACAGGCCTGTGTATCGATTGGATTTGTGCGAAACTGGAATTTCAGTCCCCTGACCCCTGAATTTTGCGCACCTGCAAAAATAAAACAGTCCCTCAGAATGAATTTTCTTCATTTGAACCGGAAGGTTTTCAGGTTCAGCTTTCCGGTAATTCCAGGAGAGCACCAGCATGAAGATCACCGGCCTCAAAACATTCGTTGTCGGCAATCCGCCGCCCACACAGGGCGGTCGTTATTTCATCTTCCTGAAGCTGGTAACGGATGATGGCATTGAAGGTGTGGGAGAGGTCTACGCCGCAACGTTCAGCCCGCATGTCGTTGTCGAGATGATCGAGGACGTGTTTGAACATCATGTGCTGGACAAAGATCCGCATCACATCGAAATGTTCTGGCGCAATTGCTACGGGCGCGGATATTCGCAACGCCCGGACATGAGCCTGTCGGGCGTGATGTCCGGGCTCGAAATGGCCATGTGGGATATTGTCGGCAAGGCTGCCGGCAAGCCCGTCTACGAGCTTCTGGGTGGCAGGGTGCATGAAAAGCTGCGCTCCTATACCTATCTCTACCCGAAGGGCGATGATGACGCCTATTCCGCGTCACCGGTCTATGACAACCCGGATGCGGCAGCCGAACGCGCAGTTGACTACATGAATATGGGTTTTACTGCCGTCAAGTTTGATCCGGCAGGGGCTTATTCCACCTTCGATCCGCGACAGCCTGGCCTTGAGCGCATGGAAATTTCGGAAAATTTCTGCAAACGCATCCGTGAGGCTGTCGGCACAAAAGTCGACATGCTGTTTGGCACACACGGCCAGTTTACAACATCCGGTGCCATACGGCTTGCCCGCAGGCTCGAAGCGTATGATCCGCTGTGGTTTGAGGAGCCGGTGCCGCCGGAAATGCCCGAACAGATGGCAATCGTCGCCCGCCAGACCACCATTCCGATTGCCAGCGGCGAGCGGCTTTGCACGAAATATGAATTTGCACGCCTTCTGGAAACCGGCGCAGCTTCCATCCTGCAAATGAATCTGGGCCGGGTTGGTGGTCTTCTGGAAGCCAAGAAAATTGCCGGCATGGCCGAGGCCCATTATGCCCAGATTGCACCGCATCTCTATTGCGGCCCGGTTGTGGGTGCCGCCAATATCCAGATTGCCACCTGCAGCCCGAATTTCCTGATTCTGGAAAGCATCGGTCGCTGGGATGGTTTCCTGTCCGATATCCTGAAGACACCCATCACATGGCAGGACGGTTTCGTGATCCCTCCAACGGCCCCGGGCCTTGGTGTGGAGCTGAATGAGGAACTGGCGCTGGCGCATCCCTATACGGGCAAGGCCCTTCATCTGGTTCCTGCATTCGGGCCGGTCGGGCTCGACCAATAGAAATAGAGGATCAAAACCCTCCCCGATCCTCTCCTTGAAGGAGAAGGGAGCGACAGCAACCGCAGCAAACTTCTGCTTCCTCCTTCAAACTCGGCGGAGGATACGAGGTTTGCGGTCAGGTCAGGCCCTCCTCATTGAAGGAGGGAGGCTGGAGGGGGTCTTTTCAAACAGCGGGGACGCATATGAAATACGGATTTATAGGCCTTGGAAATCTGGGACAGCATCTGGCAGGCAGTCTGGTCCGAGAGGGTTTCGACATCACAGTCAACGATCTTGACCCCGGGAATGCCGGAAAACTTCTCGCGGCTGGGGCAAAATGGGCCAGTGACCCGCAGGCCGTTGCCGAACAGGTTGATACGGTGATCACCTGCCTTCCCTCACCCAAAATTTCCGAAAAGGTGCTGTGCGGACCAAGGGGCATTTTGCAAGGCCTGAAACCGGGCGGAACGTGGATTGAAATGTCCACGCTCGACAGCGGGGAAGTCGGGCGTCTGGCGGCAATTGCCGCCGCAAAGGGAATCCGCATGATGGAGGCCCCTGTTACCGGTGGTGTGCATCTGGCAGCGTCCGGTGCCATCACGGTGATTGCAGGCGGCGACACGGACCTGTTCGAGATCCACAGGCCGGCGCTGGAAGCCATGGGTGGAAAACTGTTTCATGCCGGAGATCTGGGCAAGGCCGCCGTCATCAAGGTGATTACAAACATGCTGGCCTTCATTCATCTTCTGGCAACCGGCGAAGCCCTGATGCTGGCCAAAAAGGGCGGCATTGATCTCACCGACGCTTTCAACATCATCAAGGCCTCTTCCGGAAATTCCTTCGTGCATGAAACCGAAGGACAGGTGATCTTGAACGGCAGCTACAATATCAATTTCACCATGGATCTGGCCATCAAGGATCTGGGTTTTGCCCTGGGCTTCGGCAAGGATTTCGGCGTGCCGCTGGATATGGCAAGCCAGGCGATGCAAACCTTTATCCGGGCAAAATCCACCTATGGCGGCAATGCCTGGTCGAGCCAGGTGGTCAAGCTGCTGGAAGATGCCACCGGCACAGATCTTCGTGCACCCGGCTTTCCGGCTGAACTATGACAGACACGAACCCGCCAGCCTTCGATTTCATTATTGTGGGTGCCGGATCGGCCGGATGTGTTCTGGCCGAAGCCCTTTCCCGCAACGGTCGATACAGTGTCGCGATCATCGAGGCAGGCGGCAGTGACCGGAAATTCTTCGTGCAGATGCCGCTGGGCTATGGCAAGACGTTTTACGACAGATCTGTCAACTGGTCCTACCGGGCAGAACCGGACGGGGGACTGAATGGCCAGCGGGACTACTGGCCGCGCGGCAAGGTTCTGGGCGGTTCCTCCTCCATCAATGCCATGGTCTGGATCAGGGGTGATGCAGCCGATTTTGACAGTTGGGCGGCAGAGGGCAATCAGGGCTGGGCCTATGATGATCTTCTGCCGGTTTTCAGACAACTGGAGCACAATCAGGCAGGGGCCGATGCGTGGCGCGGGAGGGGAGGCCCATTGCATATATCCGATGTCAGCCAGCATATGCACCCGCTGGCCAAACGCTTCATCAGGGCGGGATTGCAGGCAGGCTTCGGTTTCAATCCGGATTTCAACGGCAAAAGCCAGGAAGGTGTCGGCACATACCAGATCAACACGAAAGGCGGCTGGCGCATGTCTGCGGCAAAGGCATTCCTGCGCCCTGCTCTCAAACGTTCCAATGTTACCCTGTTTTCCAATGCCCATGTCCTGAAAATCAACATCAGCGACAACCGCGCCACCGGCATCGAAATGCACCACAAAGGCAGGGTCTGGTGCCTGGGCGCTGGCCGTGAAGTCATCCTTTCGGCAGGTGCTGTCAATTCCCCCCAGCTTTTGCAACTGAGCGGCATCGGCCCGCATGCCGTCCTTCGCGAGGCTGGCGTGACCATGGTTCTCGACAGTGCCTCTGTCGGCAACCACATGCAGGATCACCTGGGCATCAATTATATCTACCGGTCAAAAATTGCGACGCTCAACGATGCGCTGCGGCCATGGTGGGGCAAGGTACAGGCCGGGATAGCGTTTCTGGCTTTCGGCAAGGGGCCGCTCAGTCTCAGCCTCAATCAGGGCGGTGGTTTTGTCCGCTCCGCGCCTGGTCTCGAAAGGCCGGATATCCAGCTCTATTGTCAGGCCATCAGCACCTTGACGGCCAGAACAGGAACACGGCCATTGCTGGAACCTGACCCTTTTTCCGGCTTTGCGCTTGGCCTGTCCAGTTGCAGGCCAAAGGCGCGCGGTTCGTGCCACATTGCCTGCGCTGATCCGCTGGTCGCACCACGCATCAACGCCAATGCCTTTGGCGCAGACGGCGACATCGACTGCATGCTGGCCGGTGTCAAGTTGCTGCGCCGGCTGGCAGGGCAGGAGGCACTGAAAGAGATCATCGATGCGGAACTGGCACCCGGCCCCGCCATCCAGTCGGATGAAGACCTGATCCAGGATGCCCGCAACCGGTCCGGCACAGTCTATCACCCGGTTGGAACATGCCGCATGGGCAGGGACATCAAGGTGGCAACCGTTGACGCCAGACTGCGTGTCCACGGCATGACGGGCCTGCGCGTCGCAGATGCATCTGTCTTCCCCTCCATCATCTCCGGCAATACCAATGCCAGCGCCATGATGGTGGGGGCAAAGGCCGGCATGATGATCCTTGAGGACAGTCAAAACTGACCCTTTCCATGTGCCATGGGATATGATTAGGCTCCGGCTTGATTTCACGCCAAAGCCGGACGCAACAATGGACATCAATATAGCCCCCGGTTACCAGTTGCCGCCCCTGCCCTGGCTGCGGGCATTTGAAGCCGCAGCCAGACATTCCAGCTTTACGATGGCAGCCTCCGAACTGAACCTGACCCAGGCTGCCGTCAGCCATCAGGTGCGCTCTCTGGAAAAACATCTGGGCGTGACCCTGTTTGAACGCCTGCCGCGCAATCTTCGCCTGACGGAAATCGGCGCGGCCTATCTGCCGCCCCTGCGCCGTTCCTTTGATGATCTGGCAGCCGCCACGGCAGGCCTGTTTGGGCCTGTGGGCAAGCGCACATTGACCGTGCGCGCGCCAACCTCCTTTGCAGCCCTCTGGCTTGCCCCGCGCCTGCAAAAATTCACAAGGCTCTGGCCGGAAATCGCCATCCGCATTTCGTCCGTGGTCTGGGCCCATGCGCCGACAGACAATTCTGCCGATATTGACATCCGCTTCGGTGACGGCGTCTGGTCAGGATTTACGACAGAACTGCTGGCCCGGTTTCCGACATCCGCCGTTTGTCACCCGGATTGCCTGCATGGGCAGTCAGACCATGAGCGGCTGGCCGATCAGGTGGCAAGGTTTCGCCTGATCCATGTCACCGGCTATGAAGATCTTTGGCAGCGTCTCTTGAAACCCCATGGTTTCCATCTGCCGTCCTTCGCGGGACTGAACGTCGACACATCCATATCGGCCCTCGAACTGGCGGCGTCCGGTCTCGGACCGACCATTGTCCTGGATGAGTTTGCCAGGCCCTATATCAAGGACAAACGTCTGGTGCGGATTACCGGCCAGACGATCGATATAGAACCCGCCCATTATCTTCTGGTGCCGGAAGGGCAAAAGCGCCACAGCCCGGAAACCCTGCTGTTTCGCAAATGGCTTCAGGAAGAAGCCGCAGCCTGAAACAGGCTCAGTTGACCCATCCGCCGTCAATCACATGCGCCTGGCCGCTGGTAAAGCCGGCCTCGTCGCTGGCAAGGTACGTGACAAGTGCTGCAATCTCTTCCGTCTTGCCAACGCGGCCCATAGGCTGGCGGGCAATGAATTCACCCAGCGCCTTTTCATAGTCGCCGGTGGCACGCAGACGCTCGTGCAGCGATGGACTGTCGACAGTCCCGGGACAAATCGCATTGCACCTTATGCCCCTGGTGACATAATCAGCCGCAATAGACTTGGTAAGGCCGATCACGGCTGCTTTGGAGGCCGTATAGGCAAAACGGTTGGGGACACCCTTGACGCTGGAGGCAACCGACGACATGTTGATGATGGAGCCGTAATTCTGCGCCAGCATGCCCGGAAGGAAGGCCCGGCACATGCGGTACATGGCCTTGACATTCAGTTCAAAGGCAAAATCCCAGTCCTTTTCATCGCATTCCATAATCGTGCCGGAATGTACGATTCCGGCACAATTGAACAGAATATCAATTGTGCCGACGTCCCCGGCAAAAGCCCCGATTGCCGCTCCGTCCGTGACATTGAGAACACGGGTTTCAGCACCCTTCAGCGTGGAAAGCGTTTCGGCATTGATATCTGTGGCAATCACCCGCGCGCCAAAACCCGCAAAACGCTCGGCAGCGGCACGGCCGATACCCTGGCCTGCAGCGGTGATGACAACTGTCTTGCCGGAAAGTGACTGCGACATGAAAAACTCCTCTGCTCCTCCCGGCTGCAACAAAGCCGGATTCTGACACATCCACCCTCTGTTCTAGATCGCATGCCGCCATACCGCAACCACCACATTGGCCAATACGGTACGTTTGGATGTTTATTTATAAAAAACAATTTTACCGCCCCCGGTTCACGCAGGGCCCTGTTTCAGATAAACCGGCAATGGCCTGTTGAGGATGAGGAGAATTGGATGATCATTGACACCCACTTGCATATTGTCGACCGCAAGGCCTTGAACTATCCATGGCTTGAAGGCGCTGGCAGTCTCAACCGCGATGCCCTTTATGCCGATTATGCTGTGGAGGCCGGGCGGATTGGCATTTCCGGGGCAGTCCATATGGAGGTCGATGTTGTTGAGGCTGATATGGAACGGGAGACGGATTATGTTCAGGCGCTGAGCTGCGCGCCGGGCAGCCTCCTGATCGGCGCGACAGCCAGTTGCAGACCGGAAAATGCGGATTTTGCAAGCTATCTCGACCGCGCAATGTCCAATCCCTTTATCAAGGGTCTGCGCCGGGTGCTGCATGTCATGCCGGATGCCCTTTCGGAAACAACGCTTTTCCGGTCCAGCATCAAGCGCATGGAGAACACCCGCCTGACCTTTGATCTGGTGATGAAGCCGCAGCAGATCAGCCAGACGCTCGGCCTTGTCGACCATGCACCGGGTGTGACCTTCATTCTGGATCATTGCGGCGTTCCCGATATTGCCGGCAATGATTTCGATACCTGGTCAAAGGGCATTGATGCGCTTGCAAAACGGCCCAATCTTGTGGGCAAGATTTCCGGTATCATGGCCTATACCCGTTTGCAGAACTGGACATTGGCGGATATCCGGCCTTATGTGGAGCACATGATTGCGCGTTTCGGCTGGGATCGCGTCATCTGGGGCAGCGACTATCCGGTCTGTACATTGGGAGGAAGCCTGTCGACCTGGGTTGCCGCCACGCATATGCTGATTTCCGGTTGCAGTGACACGGAAAAGGCAGCCCTTCTGGCAGAAAACGCAAGGCGGATCTGGGCACTGCGCTAACGCGAAGAGGACAAGGGACGGCATGGAACTGGGTGCGGACGATTGGCAGGCCATTATGCTCAGCCTGAAAGTTGCATTTGCAGCCATGGTTGCAAGCCTGCCCTTCGGGATCATCATAGCGCTGGTTTTGGCGCGGGGGCATTTTCCCGGAAAGGCCGTCCTCAATGCCGTTGTCCATCTGCCGCTGGTTCTGCCGCCGGTGGTGACCGGCTTTTTGCTGTTGATCCTCTTCGGCAGGAAAGGGCCAGTCGGCCAGTTCCTGGCAGAAACATTCGGTATCGTTCTGTCATTTCGCTGGACGGGTGCTGCCCTTGCCTGCGCCATCATGGGTTTCCCTTTGATGGTGCGCAGCATACGGCTGTCCATAGAGGCGATAGACAGAAAATGGGAGGAAGCTGCCAGCACATTGGGTGCAGCACCTGTCTGGGTTTTCATCACCATCACGCTGCCTCTGGCCTTGCCCGGCATTATAGCCGGAATGATCCTGTCCTTTGCCAAATCCATGGGTGAGTTTGGTGCCACGATCACCTTCGTTTCCAGTATTCCGGGTGAAACCCGCACCCTGTCGGCAGCTGTTTACGGCCTGTTGCAGGTGCCGGGCGGCGATGAAGCGGCCATGAAGCTGACACTGATCTCGGTCGGTATTTCTTTTCTGGCCCTGATCGTCTCCGAATATCTCGCGCGAAAAGCCAGGAACCAGGTGGAGCGGCCATGAGCCTTTTGCTGCGTGCGCAAAAAAACCTCGGACTGTTCAGCTTCGATGTCGACCTTGCCATCGGTCCGGGCGTAACAGCCCTGTTTGGACCATCCGGATCCGGCAAGACGACGCTCGTCCGGATCCTTGCCGGACTCACGCGACCCGACACCGGACGGATGATATTGAACAGTACAACAATGATGGACACGGAGAGACACCTGTTCATTCCGCCACACAAACGGCATTTTGGCATGGTGTTTCAGGAAGCAAGGCTGTTTCCGCATCTCACGGTCGGAAAAAATCTCCATTATGGCCGCTGGTTTTCCAATAAACCGCACAGCCGCCAAGACACGACCAGAATCCTTGCCATCCTCGGGATTGATCACCTTCTGGACCGCAAGCCGGAAAACCTGTCGGGTGGAGAAAAGCAGCGCGTTGCCATTGGCCGGGCTTTGCTGTCAGCACCAGACATGCTGCTGATGGACGAGCCGCTGGCAGCCCTTGATGACAAACGCAAGGCCGAAATCCTGCCCTATCTGGAATTGCTGCGCGACGAGACCCGAATCCCGATTGTCTATGTCAGCCATTCCGTTGCCGAAGTAGCGCGGCTGGCAAATACGGTCATTGTCCTGAACAAGGGCAGGGTCACAGCACAAGGTCCGGTCTCGGACATATTCAGCCAGCCAGGCTTTGCCCGACATCTCGAACGCAGCGGGCAGGGAAGCCTGATCGAGGCCCGCGCGGCGGGTTATGATCCCGTTTATGGCCTGAACAGCCTGCAATCCGGCCAGGTTTCCATCCTGGTTCCAGGTAACGCCCTGCCCGTTGGCAAAAGGGTTCGCATGCATATACTGGCCCGCGACGTCCTGATTGCGACCCGCAAGCCCGAAGCCTTGAGCGCCCTGAATATTCTGTCTGGCACCATTATTGCGATAGACGAACCCGTCGACCGGATGGTGACCCTGCACATAGACTGCTCGGGAACAGCAATTCTGGCGCGTGTTACAAGCATGGCTGTCGACCGTCTGAATCTCTCGAAAGGACGGTCCGTTTTTGCCATTATCAAATCCGTAGCACTGGAACAGGGTTTCAGCAGGTAAACACCAGTGATGCATTGAGCCCGCCAAAGGCAAAGGAATTGGACATGGCGGCCCGAACCTGTATCGCCCTTGGTGTGTTGGGAATATAGTCCAGATCGCAGGCAGGGTCTGCCTGATCATAATTGGCCGTTGGTGGCAGGCTGCCCCGTGACAGCGCAAGAACCGTTGCCACGGCTTCAATGCCACCGGACGCCCCCAGCCCGTGCCCGGTGACACCTTTAATCGCGCTCACGGGCGGACAGGTCTCAAGGCCGAACACATCCTTCATGGCTTCCGTTTCAACCATGTCATTGGCCATGGTTCCGGTGCCATGGGCATTGATATAGCCGATATCACCGGCTGCCAGACCGGAATCGGCCAGCGCTTCCGTCATGACACGGCCCATGCCCTCACGCGATGGACTGAACAAATCACCGGCGTCGGCACAGCACGAAAAACCGGGCGACCGTTGACAGAACCCTGGCGCTGCGGGATGCGGCATGCGCTTCACTTTCCATGACCAGAATTCCCGCCCCTTCCCCAAGGAGCAATCCTTTGCGGTTGGCAGAAAACGGTCTGCAATAATCCGGCGACAGGATGCGCATGCCTGTCCCAGGCGCGAATGGTTCCCTCAGACAGCGGCGCCTCGGCGCCACCTGCAACCGCAACATCAACCAGCCCGGAACGTATCATTCCCTGGGCGATACCAATGGCATGCGTACCCGATGCACAGGCACTGGCAATCACGAAGGTTGGCCCGCGAAACCCGTAGGCAATGGAAACCCAGCTTGCCGACGAACTGGACATGGACTTGGCAACAGCCATGGGATGGCTGCGCAAGTGACCGTCACGGTAGAGCCTGGCAAACTGCTCGTCGAGCGTGACAAGGCCTGCACCGCCATTGCCGATGATAACGGCGACACGGGCCGGATTGACGCTATTGCTGTCAATGCCCGCCATGGCGAGCGCTTCTCCGGCGGCACTGACGGCAAGCTGTGCACTGCGGTCAAGCGCTGCAGCCTTGACCGGCAATGTGTTCAGGAAACCACGGTCCAGAACTTCGGCAACCCGAAGAGGGCTGTCCGGAATCGCCGTTGGCACCCCCGAAATACTCCGGGCCGACAGCAGGCCCTGCCAGAAAGGTTCGACAGAGGAGCCGTTAGGCGCAATAACGCCAACACCCGTTGCAACAACCCGGTGCATCAGGCCGCCTCGGATTTCGATGCCGTACCTGATTCCTTGGCAGACTTTTCGGCAATAAACTTCTCTACGGCTGCGGCAACATCGCCAACCGTATTGAAATGCGCACCGACATCATTGTGG
Source organism: Rhizobiaceae bacterium (assembly GCA_965247225.1). Lineage (GTDB taxonomy): Bacteria > Pseudomonadota > Alphaproteobacteria > Rhizobiales > Rhizobiaceae > CBDFGT01. The sequence goes on from CBDFGT010000009.1 coordinate 34,630, forward strand.
TTATACTCTATTTCGATCTTGAATTCATCTTCCAGCAGAAACACGAATTCAATGAAATCGAAGGAGTCAACACCAACCTCTTCCAGCGTAGTCTCAGCAGTCCAGCGGGAGGAATCCTCATTGCGGTGCTTGCCGAGCAGGCCGATGATCCTTTGTACGGTAGAATCTGTGTCTGATGATAAAAGGTTTGTCATGAATGCCTCCTTTGTTTTTATAATTGCATTCTTTCTACGTGCTTCCGGGTAAATATCACTTAAGAGATTTGCTAAAATTGTATGCAGAACAGTATAAAGCCGCTACATAGTTAACAATTCTGTGTTTTTACGGGAAATTTCACCTCTGCTGCAGTGCGCTTTCACCATTCAGCAAATTGCGTTGGAAACAGTCACTATAGTGTAATGAAAAATATCAGGTGGACATTCTCCCCATGAAGCTCCGCATGGCCTGCAGTTTGATATTTTCGTGTATCAATGACACGGCGGGTCATGTTCACAGCTTTAACAGGCTTCTGCAAAACACAGGTGCGAATGGCAATGAGGATATTGTGTTCAGAAAAAGTGCCGGGAACCGGCGCATGGTGAACATATGTAATACCAAATGCCTATGACAGGAACCTGTTGCCAGTGCGGCGCAGGTTTTGCAGCAGCCTGTTAAAATCTACCGGCGCGATTCTGTGCGAAACAGCAAATTTATGTGAAAGTTATAATGTACAAAAATATCTTTCCGGCACAGGAAAGGACATCTTTTTATATCTTGTAAACTTCATTTTTCCAAAGACTAAACAGATATGTAAAATTTTAATTGTATTATATATATTAATATTAATCGCCAAGAGTGCAAAAAATACTGATATTATACTTGAAAGATGAAAAAAACTGTGTTTATCTCCTGACAACGACAGAGACGTCCTCAGTCGCATGTGAATGGAGAGAGACATGACCGAACTGAAAATCGAACAGCTCAAGAAAATCGCCGGCGGTGCTGGTCCTTGCGGCCAGGACAAGGGTGGCAACCACGCTCCGGCTCCGTCCTGCCCGACACCAAAGCCTGCCCACGGCGGCAAGTGCTCTTAAGCATCATGTCCGATACAGGACGCCATGGCGTCCTGTATCGAGACGGCTCAACCCATATCCTTCTGAAAACACAACGATTGAGGAGACTGTCATGACCGAACTGAAAATCGAACAGCTGAAGAAAATCGCCGGCGGTGCCGGTCCTTGCGGCCAGGACAAGGGCGGCAACCACGCTCCGGCTCCGTCCTGCCCGACACCAAAGCCAGCCCACGGCGGCAAGTGCTCTTGATCCGCATGACCGGGCAACGGCAATGACGCCTGCCCTACCCTGTTTTACACGAAGCCATTACACACATTATGGCACAATGACTGACAGAACAGACAATGACTGTCCTGCCTGATTGGGTGTGTCATGATATACGCAAATATATTTGAGAAACGATATATTGACCATATATAAACAGTAAACCGCAGGGGTTTTTCACTCCTGCGGTTTTTCATTGTTCAAGAGCGCTTCAATATTGACACCTGTCGTTCACGCACAGGGTAAATACTACACCCAAAAAAGCGATTTTCACGATGAATTAAGCATAATTTTACCACTCTGCACCTAAAGCTGTTGATGGAATGGCATGTGCCAAGGCCCTGAACGCATGAGTGAGTATCAAATGATGTTGTCGGAACCTGTCATATCTGTTTCTGCATCCGTGATTGACTGCGGCAGATTCTTGTCAATGACAGTATGCATCCCCTGCAATGGGGTCACCCCAAAATGAAGGCAGTGGTTTCAGCCGTCAAACTACTGGCATGGCTGCCCTTGCCCTGGCGCAGGCTCATCCTGCTTGTTGCATGGCGTATAACACTGAACTTTCGCCGTGACGTTGGCTACGGGCTGGAGCCGACCATCATGCGCTCCTTGAAAATGGGAAGCAGGCAAGCCCGCCAGATTGCCGTGGAGCACGAATTCCACGACATTCTCCAGGTGATGGAGTGGTATGCAAGCACCATGAAGACAGAACGCCAGGTCCGCGCCGATTTTCGCCATACGACCGTTGATGACCCGCATATGCTGAAGCGTCTGGCATCCACAGGCGAACCCGTTATCCTTGCGCCCATACACATGGGTATTTTCCCGCTGGGTATTCTCTACGTGCTGGCGCATTTTTTTCGGGGCCGCCGTGTGCTGGTGCTGCGTGCGCGTGATGACCTGCCGGAAAATGCAGCAGCCATGGAACGCCTCAGCGAAGTTGCCAGCGAATTGCGCATTCTCAACACCAGCAATGAAGCAGAATTTCTGGATGCCATGCGCTTTGCCCGCAAGGGGGCCGTTGTCATCTGCCTGTTCGATCTGCCTCCCGGCTATGGGTCACCGGCAGAAATGCAGCTGTTCGGAGAGCCGGGTTCCATGGCACTGGGAATGGATGCCATGGCCCGTATGTTGAAGGCCGTGGTCCTGCCGATGGCCGTCAGTTCGCATTTGCGCGGCGAACGCATCATGTGCGGCCAGCCCTTTGAGGTGGAAACCACCTTCACCTCGGAACGCCTTAATATTGCGGCCGGCCTTGCCCGGCAGATCGAGCGGTTTGTCAATACCGCACCGGCGCAATGGCACATGTGGACGCGCCTTCATGAATTTCGCGTACTGGAGCAGTTTGTGCCGGATGAAGACGGAATCATGGTCGGAGATCGCCCGGCAAATTCACAGGGAGTGACCCATGCAGCTGCTTGACAGGCTCAGGTCGATTCCTGGAAGGCTGCGGCCGGTTTCACAACCCAGGCCGCCCTCCATCATGAGCCGGTTTGAGGTAACGGGCCTGCATGAACTCGGATCGTCCATCGAATTTCGCCGGGATACGGCTTCCAGCATCATGGCCGTGTTTTTTGCAGCCCTTGCTATCTTCATCATGATCGGCATGTGGGTTGGAACATTTTCCAAACAGGAAACCATGCGGGGCGTCGTCATGGGGTCAAGCGGCAGCCTGCGCATGACCACGACAGTCCCCGGAATAGCCACAAAAATCTGGGTAAAACAGGGCGACACTGTCAAGGCCGGGCAAAAACTGCTCACCATTACACCACAGCAGACATCCGGCGGGTCAGCTTCACTGTCACAGGGCGACGTAGAGTCGCTTGAAGTCCAGAAACTCAATACCGAAAAACAGATTGAACAGTTGCGGCAATTGCTGTCGCGTGACGACAATGACCTTCAGCAGTTCGATGCCGATTCGGATGCATTGCAAAATACGCTTCTGGAACAGATCGCCAGTCTGGAAAAGGCCGTGGCCGACCAGAGCCGAACGGTGGAAAAATTTCAGCACTATCTCAACATCGGCTATACAACCCGCGAAAACCTGTCCGCACAGGAGCGCACCCGGCTGGAATATCTCCGCCAGCTCGCCGATTCCCGTATTCAGCTGTCCCAGCTCAACACGTCCCGCGTCGAGCGTCATCGCGCAATCGAGCAAAGCCGCAGCAGCAACACCAACCAGCTCAGCCAGCTGACCGGCTATCTTGAGGATTATGATGCCAGGATCGAGCGTGCGAAATCGCTGGTCGCTACCGATATTCTGGCTTCTGCCGATGGCAAGATTGCCGCCCTCAACGTGCGCGAAGGCAGTGAAGTGGAAGCCGGCGATACAGTTGCCGCCATAGGGGATCCGGACGCGCCTTTCACCATTGGCCTGCAGGCTCCGTCCAAGGCCATTGGTCTTGTCACCGTCGGCCAGCGTGTGGTTCTGAAATATGATGCCTTCCCGTTCAAAACCTTTGGGGTAAAATATGGGAAGATCACCTCTATCGGCGAACAACCCCTCGTTTTGCCGAAGGTTCTTGACACCACGTCCATGGCAGACCCGCGCCGTCCGCCCCAATCCAACTTCCTCATCGAGGTGCAGCCGGAAGACAGCAAAATCGTCGCCTATGGCATTGAGCGCCCGATCCTGATCGGCTCTACCCTGACAGCCGATGTCGTGGTCGAGCGGCGACGGCTGATCGACTGGGTTCTGGATCCAATTCTTGCCATGAAGGGGCGCCTATGAGCCTGCCGTTTTTCTCCAGCAAACCGCGCATCCGCACCATCCTGCAAAGCGAGGCACAGGAATGCGGGCTTGCAAGCCTTGCCATGGTTGCCAATGCCTATGGCCATAACGTTGATCTGCCATACATGCGTTCGATCCACCAGATCTACAAGGGTGGAATGACGCTGGCAGAACTCTACAATCTGGCCTCCAGTTTCAGCCTGGATGCCAGGGGCCTGTCGATCCAGAACACGGAAGAACTGATGGCCCTGAAGCTGCCCGCCATCCTGCACTGGGAAGGCCGCCATTATGTGGTGCTGGAATCCGTCAAGCGTGGAACGTTTGTCATTCACGATCCTGCTGTCGGCAGGCGGCTCTATCAAAAGCAGGATCTTGACAAGCATTTTTCAGGCATTGCCCTGGAATTTGCCCCGCAAATGTCGGTGGAAAAAATTGTTTCCAGCAATGGACTGAAGCTTTGGGACATTGTCAAAGGCAGTGACGGCTTTCATGCTGCCTTCTCGAAAATCCTCATTGTCACACTGGCCGTTGGCATATTGACGCTGGCAACACCGATCCTGTTGCAGGTCTCGCTGGATTTTGTGCTGCCACAGGCCGACGTCGATCTTCTGGGCATTCTGACCATCGGTCTTATGGTACTTTTGATATTTGAAAATGTCGGGCGGTGGCTGCGCGATATGGTCATCCTGCGCACATCGATCGGCATGCAGATCCAGTTCACCCGCTCGGTTGTCAGCCATGGCCTGCGCCTTCCGCTGCATTATTTTGAAGCCCGCCATCCCGGTGATTTTGTCACACGTCTGGAATCGGTTGATCATGTCAAGGCCTTTGCCGCAGATGGCATGGTGCGCTCCTTTGCCGATGCCCTGATGTCCATCATTTCTGTCGCCCTGATGTTCTACTACTCCACGACATTGACCTTCATGGTTTTGGCAACTCTGGTCGCCGCCATTGGCTGTCGCACCATCTTTCTCGACAAGACCCGCATTTATACATCGGATTCTCTGGCAGCAAAGACCGAACAGATCAGCACGCTGCTTGATGGCCTTGACCAGATTACAGCGATCAAGGCGCATAATGTTGCAAACCGTTATGAACAACGCTGGTTTGAAAAACTGGCAAAATTCGCCAGCCAGGATTTTATGGCCCGCAAGGTGCAGGTCGATGCGCAGCTCTGGGTTCATTCCGCCGTAGTTCTGGGTACCATTGCCACACTCTATGCAGGTGTCGCTGCCGTTTTGACCAATGAAATGACCATCGGCATGCTTTATGCCTTTTTCGCGCTGCGCTCTGCATTTTTCATGACAGCCGATACATTGACGACCAACCTGATGCATCTCACAGTGATCGGAGCCCATGTCCGGCGCCTGGAAGATGTCATTCAGCAAACCCCGGAAGCAACAGCCAAGACCGGTATTATCAAGAAGTCCATCCGCCGTGACATTGAAATCCAGAATATTGCCATCAGCTTTGGGTCTGAATCACGACCGGTTGTTTCAAATGCCAGTTTCAGGATCAGCGTCGAGCGCAACGAGCGGATTGCCATTGTCGGGGAATCCGGCTCCGGAAAATCCTCCCTGCTGAAAGTCATTGCCAGCCTGTCAGAGCCGACCGAAGGAACAGTGCTTGTTGACGGCCAGCCCCTGTCGCGGTTCGGCGTCATGGAATATCGTGCCAATATGGGCGCGGTGTTCGCCGGCGACGGCCTGCTGCAGGCCACGCTGGCCGAAAATGTCAGCCTCTTTGATCCCGATATTACCGTTGACCAGATCTATGGTGCCCTGAGCCTTGTAGGGTTGGCAGACGAGGTTGAGGCCCTTCCCCAGGGCCTTGGCACCCAGATTTCCAATGGAAATTCTCTTCTGTCAACCGGTCAGCGCCGCCGGGTTCTGGCAGCGCGCGCCATCTGCCGCTATCCGCGCCTCATGCTGTTTGACGAGATTACCGCCAATCTGGATGCCGAAACGGAGCACAAGCTCCTGCAAAAGCTTTGCCAGTTGCCGGGAGCCAAAATCTTCGTGACCCACAGCGACCGCCTGCTCGACTATGTCGACCGGGCCTATCGTCTGGAAAATGGTATCCTGTCACCGATTGAAAAACAGGGCCGAACCATCGAATCCGTCGAGCCGGCATCTGGGCGGGTCGCGGAAAGAACAGCCGGGAAGCCTGATGCGCAAACTCCACCTTCGCAAACTTCGGCTTCGCAAAAACAGCCAGGCAACGACGACAGCGCCAGCCAGTCACCTCATGTCCAGCCGGAGCGGCAGTTCACCGGCATGAAACTCGGACTTCTGCGCAACCGCAACCGCACGAGTGCAGCCTGAAAAGGCTGTTCCTCAATCCGGGGACAGTGCCGCCGCCACGCGGTCAAGCACATTGCGCAAGGTTGAAACAACCGTATCAACCTCGGCATGACTGATCGTCAGTGGCGGCGATGCCAGCATGCGGTCTCCCGTTGCCCGCAGGATCAAACCATCCATGAGGCAGAAATTGCGCACAATCATGCCAATATCGCCCGGCTTGGAAAAGCGCGTGCGGGTTTTCTTGTCGAGCGCCAGTTGGACGGCACCTATCAGGCCGACGCTGACAGCCTCACCCACCATCTCATGATCGGCAAGTGACCCCCACGCCCTGGCAAAATAGGGGCCGATATCATCCTGCACCCGCTCAACCAGGTGTTCGTCCTCGATGATCTTGATATTGGCAAGGGCTGCGGCTGCGGCCACAGGATGCCCGGAATAGGTAAAGCCGTGGTTGAACTCGCCGCCCTGGTTGATCAGCACGTCGGCAACCCGGTCGGAAACCAGCACGCCACCAATCGGCAGATAGCCGGAAGAAAGGCCCTTGGCAATCGGGCAAAGGTCCGGTTCCAGCCCGTAATGCTGATAACCGAACCATTGTCCCAACCGGCCAAAACCGCAGATCACTTCATCGGTCACCAGAAGAATGTTGCGGGCCTTGCAGATACGGGCAATTTCCGGCCAATAGGTCGCAGGCGGGATGATGACGCCGCCTGCCCCCTGTATAGGCTCGCCGACAAAGGCGGCCACATTGTCCTCGCCCAGCGCATCAATGGTCTCTTCCAGTTCGCGTGCCATTTTCAGGCCGAACTCTTCCGGGGTGAGATCTCCGCCCTCGGCATACCAATAGGGCTGGTTGATATGGACGATACCCGGAATGGGCAGATCACCCTGTTCATGCATGGACTTCATGCCGCCAAGGCTGGCCCCGGCAACAGTCGATCCATGATAGCCATTCTTGCGGGCAATGACAATTTTCTTCGATGGCTGACCAAGTGTTGCCCAATAGACCCGCGCCATGCGGAACCAGGTATCATTGGCCTCGGAGCCGGAACCCGTGAAAAACACATGGTTCATGTGTGCGCCTGCATGCGAGGTAATTTTCTGCGCCAGAAGTGCCGTAGGCGTCGTCGTCGTGCCGAAAAACATATTGTAATAAGGCAGTTCATTCATCTGGGCATAGACGGCATCGGCAATCTCGCGCCGTCCATAGCCTACATTCACACACCACAATCCCGCAAACGCATCCAGATACCGCGTCCCGTGACTGTCATAGATATAGACACCCTCGGCACGCTCGATAACCCGCACTCCACCATCAACAAGCGCCTTCATGTCGGCGAAGGGGTGGATATGATGGGCCGTATCAATCGCGGCAATATTGGAAACCGGTGGAGATTTTGATGTCATGGAATGGAAGCCCTTGTCACAAGCAGCGACGACAGCCGCTTTGACCACATTGAATCAGTGTGTTTTATCAGCTACGAACATGACCTTGGAAATCGGATTTGGCAAGAGAGTGATCTGTGTGGTGCATCTCGTGGTAAATGCCGGACGAACAGAAAGGCCATGAAGGTAACCTGACCATGACAGACAAGACCGCCCTGCCGCCTCATATTGAAATCATGATCGTGGACATGAACGGACGGATGCGCGGCAAGCGGATTCCGGCTGATGCCGAAAAGAAAATCTGGAACGGGTCGGTGCGGCTGCCGGCCTCCACCCAGTCTCTCGATATATGGGGCGATGACAATGATGACCTGACCGGCCTGTCCCTGACCATCGGCGATCCGGATGGTATCTGTCTTCCCGACCGTCGTACCCATGTCCCTATGCCATGGGCCGGCGAAGGTTCAAGCCAGGTGCTGGCCACCATGCATGAACTGGACGGCGTGACGCCGCATTTTCTCGATCCCCGTGGCATTCTGGCACGCCTTCTCAAGCGTTTTGCCGAGCGCGGGCTCACGCCGGTTGTGGCAACCGAGCTGGAATTCTATGTTGTGGAAGATGACTGGCGCGAAACCGGAAAACCTGTTCCGCCTGCCCGCCTGTCCTTTCGGGGTGCACCCAACGGCTATCAGCTTTACGAAATGGATGCCGTCGATACGATGGATGCCTATATCCAGACAGTACGGGCCTATGCCCATGCGCAAGGTCTGCCCGCCGATGCCACAACAGCAGAATTTGGCCCCGGCCAATATGAGATCAATCTCCTGCACCGGGCCGACGCGCTGGCTGCTGCCGACGACTGCATCTACCTGAAGCGCATCGTGGAACAGGCGGCCCGCAAGCATGGTCTGAAATCCACCTGCATGGCAAAACCCTACCGTGAACATGCAGGTTCCGGCCTGCATGTGCATGCCAGCATTATTGACCGCGATGGCAGGAATATTTTCGATCAGGATGATGCAAACCACACATTGCTGAAATCCGTCTCCGCCGGCATGCTGAACACCATGCGGGATGCACAACTGATTTTTGCGCCCTTTGCAAATTCCTACCGCCGTTTCCAGCCTGGCTCCTTTGCACCCGTCGACCTGACCTGGGGCTATGGCAATCGCGGTACAGCCATCCGTATTCCTGAAAGCGACGGCCCCGCAGCCCGGATTGAACATCGCGTTGCAGGTGCCGATGCCAACCCTTATCTTTTGCTGACGGCAATCTTGGGCGGCATGCTTCAGGGGCTTGATGCGACGCTCGATCCGGGTCCGGCAACAACACCAACCTCCGGCCCCCAAAATCCGACGCGCCTGACCCATGATTTTCTGACCGCCGTGGAGGAATTCTCCGCCTCATCCTTTGTCAGGGATATTTTGGGCGCGCCCTACCAGAAGCTTTATGGTGATACCAAGCGCAAGGAAGCCATCACATTCCTGCAGACCGTTTCCGATTTTGACTACCAGACTTACCTGCCGCGCATCTGAATTGCGCAAGGGTGCATATTGCCAAAGAACAAGTAAGCCGACATGCAAATGACCTTTGCACAAGGTATCCGGATGTCCACAGGCCATAGATAAAGCAGAGGAAATTTAGGCAACATTAATGATTTTGATTAATAGTCTGTCTACCATGTTCAAACGGTATCTCATTGAGGTTTCGCAAGATCATTTCTGCAAGCAGCGTTGTACAAGAGGTAAATCCATGCATTCGCCTGTCCCGAATGTGCACCATCAGATGCGCCGGTTGAAAACAGGCACTGCAATCATCACTATGGGAATGGTCACATTGATGTTGCCGTTGCACCAGGGTCTGGCACAGGATCCTGTTCCGGTCGATACATCCAGTTTTGAACTGCGCCTGGGGATGGACGAGGCACGCCAGAAAGTCGCCAACACCGATTTGCGGCTGGCACGGGCGCAATATCTGCCCAAAGTGTCCATCGGCACAGACTGGGTTCTGCAGGGCAATATTGCCTATTCACCGGATGTGACAGCGGCCAGTTCGGCTTTTTATGCCGAAAAGGATCCGACATCCGTAGGTGCCGAGGTCAGCTGGCGCCTGTTTGATGGCCTGAAACGCTGGAATGACGTCAAGACAGCCGAAGCGCTGGTAGCAGCCGGTGCTGAAACCAGCTTTGATACAAAACAGAAGCTTCTGGTGGAAAAAGCAACAGTCATTCTGGCCTTGATACGCGACAGGTCCATCGCATCTGCCCAGGCAACGGCTGTACAGCGCCAGCGCCGGGCCTATGAAACATCCCGCGCCATGCTCAAGGATCAGTCCCTGACGATTTCCGATGTCGCCCTGTCGGCATCGCAGCTGGAAAGCGCTCAGGCTGCCTATGCCCAGGCCAGGGGTGCCGTTGCCGCCAGCGAAATTGCCTTTCGCAAGCTGACCGGTGTTTCGGCCTCAAAAAACCTGGCCTTGCCCATCCCTTCCGCAAAAATGCCGCGCTCGGCCAACGAGGCTGCAGAACGCGCGAGGCACAATTCGCCCCTGCCCCGCATGGCTGAACACATAGCAACAGCGGCAGATTATAAGGCAGACGCAGCAAAATCCCTGTATTTCCCCACTGTGGATATGGTCGGAAAATATACAATGACCTTCAATTCCACACCGTCAATTGACCAGGTCAACAATTATGCGCTTTTGTTGCGTGTCCGCATGCCTATTCTTGAGCCCTCGCTCAAGCCCAATCTGGACAAGGCCCGCGCCGAGGCCATGCAGCGCGACTACGATGTGCAGGACGCCTATCTGAGTGTCGACATGGCAGCGCGAAGTTATTTTGAAGTCCGTAATGCGATGGCAACCCAGGCCGGAAGTCTGGAACGGCAGGCCGCACAGGCGCGCAAGGCCGCTGACGGCATGCAGATCGAGCGCGAGGCTGGCACCAGAACCATTGTCGATGTGCTCAATGCCGAAAACGGACTGGTCAGCTCCCGGGTCGCCCTTGCCAATATTCGCTATGAACGCGATCTCGCCGCCTTCAATCTTCTGGCTGTCATGGGCGAACTGGATGACAGTGACCTTCCTTCCTGGGGTACAGGTGCAGCCCTTGCCCAAAAATTCTGACCGGCACCGGCGACAATGGCCCGCAGATCAGATTTTGATCCGCAGCATCTGCCAGGAATAGGGCGGCAGGGATGCCTTGAAGGCACCCTCTTCAATCTTGGCACCCCTGCCCTTCCTCGGCGCAACATTGTTCTGGTCCGATGCAACGTTAACGGCTGTCAGGCTGGTATGGGTCATGACCTGATGATCAATGATTGTCCCGGCTTTAAAACCCTGAAGGCTGATCTCGACATCCAGTGTCTCGCTGCCATGGCGGTTGATGGCAAAGAAGGTCAGAATGCCCTCTTGCGCGTTGTGAACGCCGGAAATATCCAGGTAAGGAACATTATCCGCCACATCAGCATCATAGCCGGGTGACTTGACCGCCAGATTGAGGGCTGTCCCGCGACCGAAGATCGAGGCAAAATAGTAAGGGTAATAGATTGTCTGCCGCCAGGCGGCCCCTGCCGGTTCTGTCATGACAGGTGCAATCACATTGACCAGTTGTGCAATACAGGCAATTTTGACCACATTGGACCGGCGGATAAACGTGTTGAGAATGCAGCCGACCTGCAGCACATCTTCAAAATTGTAGATGTCTTCCAGAAGGCGTGGCGCATGGGGCCAGCCTTCATTGCCTTCCAGAATGGCGCGGTCCTTCTCGTTGGAGTGATACCAGACATTCCATTCATCGAAAGAAATCCCGACCCGGTGCCTGGAGCGCTTGTTGGCCTTGACCAGATTGATGGTGCTTTCGACTGTGGCAATGTAATTGTCGAGTTTATGGTTCAGCGCCAGATAGTTGGCCGTATTCTTCTGCCGGTTGGCAAAATACATGTGCAGGGAAATGTGATCGACCGCTTCATAGGTATGTTCGAGAACAATGCGCTCCCATTCGGGATAGGTTTTCATGTCGGAATTTGAAGAACCGCAGACAATCAGTTCCAGCGTCTTGTCAAAGGCGCGCAGGGCCTTGGCGGTTTCACCGGCCAGACGGCCATATTCTTCCGCCGTTTTGTGACCAACCTGCCATGGACCGTCCATCTCGTTGCCAAGGCACCAGAGCTTGACATCAAACGGCTCCGCATGACCGTTCTTCTTGCGCAGGTCACCCCAGTAGGAACCGGTTGGCCCATTGACATATTCGACAAAATTGCGCGCTTCATCCAGACCGCGCGAACCCAGATTGATGGCCAGCATCATCTTTGTATTGACGGTTTGACACCAGTCGGCAAATTCATGCACACCCACGGCATTGCTGTCGGATGTGTGCCAGGCAAGATCGAGACGGGTCGGACGGCTTTCGCGCGGGCCGATACCATCTTCCCAGTTATAGGCAGAAACGAAATTGCCGCCGGGATAGCGCACATAGGGAATGTTGAGATCACGCACAAGCTGGGCCACATCACCGCGCATGCCGTTCCTGTCGGCTGTCGGATGATCCGGTTCGTAAATGCCTGTATAAATGGCGCGTCCCAGATGTTCGAGGAAAGCGCTGTAGACACGGTCGTCAATTTTGGAAATCGTATAGTCAATATTCGCTGTTACAGTCGCCTTCACCGGATCCTCCACCATTTCCGTTTTTTGGGTTTATATCAAAAAACTTGGTACATATCCGTCAAGATCGAAATTTCGTCAAGGGGCATGGGAAAGACCGGGGAGAAAGAAGGCCGGCGGCAATCAGGCACGGGTATTGAGCCGCAACACAATATCCTGGTCATAATTGCCGAAACCACGGCCAAATATATTGATTCCGCCTGGATGCCTGGCATCGTCATTGACACCGATTTTCAACCGGATGGAGCGATGGTTCTCCAGATCCAGATCCCGCAGCGAAATGGGGGAAATCTTGATTCCGTCCACAAATGTACCGTCTCTGGTGATTCTCCAGCTTTTCAGCTTGCCATACTGGCTGCCTTTCAGCTTCCACCAGTCCGGCGTGTAAACACCGCGCCTGTCTCCAAAGTCGCCGGGTGATGTCCATGTCCCCACATCGATACCATTGACCGAAACAGTGATATCCGATGGCCAGTCCGCCGAAGTTCCGGGCACCTCGGAGGACAGCTCCATGGAAAATTCCATGGATTCAATCTCGCCATTGGCCAGTTTTGCATTGTTGGGGAACTGGTATTCCAGAAAGCCGCGGGTAAACCAGATCAGCCCTGCACGCATGCGGTCCGGATCGAGAAACGTATCCGGCACATCAAGAAGACCAACAATACCATCAACGGAACAGAGCCCGCAAGGTGCCGATACTTCACAGCTGGTATAAAGGCCGATGGGCATCGAAACCTCAATCATATTGCCCGGCAGCGCCCGTGTATCATCCTTGAACATCACCAGAACTTCATCAAACGACGCATGACAGATCTTCTGGTTGCCCTTGCGCGCACGCCGGGTTTCTGTGCGGATCAGGCCCGCATCCTCCAGTATCTGAATATTGGATGATGTTGTCGATTGCGGCAAATGTAGCACCGCGGCAATGTCATTGATGTTCAATGCACCATTTTTATGTAAGAGTTTCAAAATCCTGATACGAACAGATGACGCAAGTGCCCGCAGCGTTTCAAGTCCCTCTTCAGGATCTACGACAAGAAAGTTACGTTTCATCTGGCTGAATTCCGGTTTCTGATGATCCATATCAGAAAGTCGGGTTCTGTCAAACAGCACCTGATTTTCATCTTTAAAGTGCAGTGGACAAGCGCACTCCCGCATACGACCGTAACGGGTTCTGCAATGACAGTCAGGTGTTTCAACCGCCAGATCAGGCTCAGGCCCGCATCATGCCCAAGCCTTGCCGATAGCGATTTCGTCGAAATCGGCACCATGTCTGACCAGAAAAAGCGCGTCGAGTCCGTTCTCGCGCGCAAAGGACGGGCCATCAACTTCACCCAGAACCATCATTACCGTTGCCAGGGCATCCGCTTCCATGCAGGTTTGCGCCACCACGCTGACTGATGCAAGCCGATTGAAAACCGGCGCGGCAAGTTTCGGGTCCATCGTATGGGAAATCAACCGGCCATCGCCCTGTTTCCAGTGCCGGTAATCACCGGATGTGGCAACTGCGGCATTCTCAAGGGCCAGTACCCCGCACACCTGCCGCGTCTGATAGTCCGGCTGCTCGAGGGCGACGGCCCAGGGCTGCTCCATCGGCTTGCAGCCGTGTGCGCGCATCTCCCCGTCAATGCCGGCGAGATAGTCACAGATCCCGGCCCGCTCAAGACAGCGGGCAATTTCATCCACCCCATAGCCCTTGGCAATGCCGCACACATCAAGCTGCACCGGCTTGAGCCTGCGGGCGCGAAATGAAGACGGGTCAAGCTCGAATGCAGGTTCAGTCGCACTGTCACCGGCCTCTTTTGCAGGCGCATGACAAGCAGGGACGTCCGGACCAAAGCCGCAAGCAGAGACAATGCCCCCCACGGCAATATCAAAGGCACCACCGGACTTGCCATAAAAATCCATCGAGGCCTGCAGCACGGCAAAAAGGGCGACCGGCAGATCAACCCAGTCTCCCACATGCGCCCGGTTGAGGCGATTGAGATCGGAATCCGGTTTCCAGTTGGACATCTGGCGGTCCACCGTATCAACCGCTGCCCGAACGGCAGATCCAAGCTTTTCCGTGTTCGTATCGGCAGCACCATAAAACAGCACCGAATAGCGGGTTCCCATGGTTTCGCCATTAAGGCTGAACCGATGGAAACCCGTATTGCGCGGCAGATCAATAGACATCTTCACGATAACGGCCTGCCTGTTTCAATGCTGCAACATTTTGTCCCGTTGAAGACAGGATATCGTCCAGCGCCTGTTTCACACCCTTGGCCATATCACGACCGCCACAAACCAGAATTTCACCACCCCTGGCCATCAGATCGCGGATCCGGTCTGAATCGGCGCGAAGATGATCCTGTACATAGGCCCGTCTGTGGGTGATCCTTGAAAAGGCAACGAACAGCATTGTCAGGCGTTTGTCGGCAAGCCAGCCCCTCAGCTCTGTCTCATAGAGAAAATCCGACTGCGGATCGCGAACGCCGAAATAGAGATGCATCGGTCTGCGCCTGTCATTATGGCGAATGAAGCCTGCCAGGGGACCGATCCCGGTTCCAGCCCCTATCAGGATCACAGGTGCCTTGCCCGGTTGCGGACGAAAATCAGGATTCGGCTGGATGAAGGCATCGATTGTCAGTCCGGGACGCAGACTGTGCAGGAACTCCGAACACAGCCCGCCCGGCAGCTTGCGCACACAGATTTCCAGCACATTGTCCTGCGATGACGAAGCCAGCGAATAAAACCGCGGAATGGTGGAGCCAGGAGGCACAATGCCCACCAGATCACCCGCCGCAAAGCGCGGCATCCGGCGTCCCAGCCAGCGATGCAGGCGGCTTTTGGGGCCGGACTGCGCGGCCTGAAAGCGGAAAATCGTGGCCGGTGACTGAAAGTCCTGCCCGAAATCAAACCGCTCTTTCAAAACAAACGGTGTCATTTTTCTCACCGGGGCCTGATAGACCAGGGACAGGGCATGGCCGAGCATCGCGCCCGCCTCGATACCCCAGGCCTGAAACTGCTGGGCAGACTGGCGGTCGATCAGGGAGAGTGGCAGGCCCTGTTTCCAGCCCTGCGCTTTCACCGCCGCCTGGACATCCTGTGCAAACCGGCAGAAATCGGGAAACTGGCGATCCCCGAAACCCAGAACCGTCACCGGAAAGGCAGGCACAGTGGTCATCTTTTCCAGCTTCGCCAAAAACTGCCTTGCGCTCATCGGCGCAACACCGGCACCATAGGTTGATGTCAGGATAAACATCTGTTTGGCATGGGTAAAATGCGCAGAAAGGCTGTTCATCGGTGCCGTGTGCACCTTATAGCCTTCTGCCGTGAGCGCCGCATGCAATGTGCGGGCAAAGCCCCAGGTCGTATTGCCTTCACTGCCCACAAGAATGACCATATCAGCCTGCGCACCGCGAATATTGCGGGCAATATGCGGCATCGCCATGCGGCGTTTCCACCAAACGACCACGCCGCTGATGGCCATGAACGGAATGGAAAGGGCCGCCAGTCCAAGGATCATGCCCAGCCACCAGGCACCCTGGCCTGTATGCAGCATGTAAACCGTTTCATAGACAGTACGCGACGGACTGTTGGCAAGCGTAGACACAGCCTTGCCGGTCGCCTGGTCAATCAGGCTGACACTGTCAGCAGTTGTCAGGGTATAGACATCGCCTGAATCGCCCTGAACAGGAAATACCAGTTCACGCAGGTTCGCCAGATCAACGGACATAAGGGCCGGCATTTCCCCCGGAGCCATGGCCGGGCCGCCATCAACAGCTTGCGGAAATGCAGGTTCGGCGTCCATGCCGTCTGATACAAAACCAAACGTTGTCAAAGACATGTAGCAGGCTGTCAAGCCGGTCAAAACAAAGGCGAGAATAGCCATGCGACCGATATCGGCGTGCAGTTTATGCTGTCCGCTGCCACGCACCCGCTGGAAGACATTGCGCCAGCCACCCATACGCTGCACCAGAAGCAAAGTACCCGAAACACTCAGCAGCACCAGAAATGCCGCGCTGACACCGGCAACACCGCGCCCTGTATCGCCCAGAAGGAAGGAGCGGTGCAGATTGGTCACCCAGCGAATGAAATCGGACTGCACGTAGTCTCCCGTACTGATACCGGTTGCGGGATCGATAATGGAAACTCGCGTGCCATGATCACTTGACAGATAGGCAAGGACAAGACCGGAGGCTTTGCGCTCTATCCGCTCGACACCAGTGTTATGGGCGACGACATTGGCCGCAAGACCAGACACGGAAACGCCGGAGACCTGACGGGCCTGCAACCGTTCCAGCACCGGGTCCATGGACAGGAAGGCACCCGAAAGCGCCATGACGATCAACAGGACGGCTCCAGCGAGACCGAACAGGGAATGGATATGCCGAAACATGGGCCTGATCCTTGCAACGATTACATGTCAAACTGGAAGGCACTGATATTGCCGCGTCCGGAAACAGCTTTGCCGGATTGACCGGATGTCAGGGGCACAACCGCATCGGAAGGTGCCTCGTTCAAATTCTCCACGGCTGTATCGATACGGATCGTGTAACCGGCATCAATCATGGCATCGGCAATCTCAGCCTGCACTTTCAGCGTCTGCCCGCTGCCAACACTGGCACCGGTAATGCCATCGGCAGAGCTGCCGCCAGCGCGGCGCCAGTCTGTCAGGTGCCGGTAATATTTTGTCCGCCCGCCAGCCATCCACAGCGTTTCCTTCAGGCGGCCATTGCCATCGGTGATGTAGATCACGACATAGGCAGGGTTCCCGCCATAATTCTTGAGCTGGGTGGTCAGGGTGACAGGACGCGCCAGTGCTGTGCCGGTTCCCGCGACAACAAAAGCAAGAGCGAGTGCGGCCATAAACTTTTTCATGTGAAGTCTCCAATAACAATCATGGAGACGTTATACGCGCCCGCAGCTTACATTTGCCTGACGGGATATGTGCACTGCAAAACAATGCCTGCGCCTGCCCCAAATCCAGTTGAGATATTTTGGGATTTGGTTATCCGGGCAAAAGGTGCCGTTTTTCTCTTTGTACAGTTGCGCTTGGACGCAGATATTTTGTAGCGGCAAGCGATGCATCATAATCTCCAAGATGGAAATTCATATAGTTTAGAATCTTTTCGATGCATTTGATCAACACCAAACGGTTCGTGATGGGCTTGCTATGATACAGATCGTTTCTAGCCGTCTTGATCACTCTCATTTCGTCATTGAATATTTTTCTGGTCAGGGGTTCACCAAGATCCGTATCTGAACAAAACATCGGTCTGCAGTTAGTCCATGCCTTATCAATCATCAACCAAAGCTCACCAAGGGACAAAAGGTAGTAAAATTCGTCCTGTCTGTCTGGTCCGGCAATTTTGACCGATCAAGTTGAGCTGCTCAATTGATCGTTGATGATTTTGAAAACATACTTGAGAAAATCTGGGGGAACGATCACACCACGAATGATAGAACGGGGTTGTTCACCAATTTTTGTATTGGGATCATTGAAAGCACTATGATCGTCTCCGCGACAAATTGCGTCCCGTACGAGAACCCACCAGTCCATTCTGCCAGTTAACGCTTTCATATGGTCTGCCAAGTTCGAGCGAAGCGCGTTCTCTACCGTGAATATGAAGGGGTAGACTGCTGAGAACTCCTTGAGCCTCCGATGGTAGACCTTATGGAGGGTTGCACGTTGCTCCTTGAAGTCAATTCGCTTTGCTTTATTGATGGATATGCACTCGATAAGGCAATCGCGAAGCATAAGCGGATTAAGCGTTCGCATGTCAGATTCAAAGGCTCTCATATCACGCGAGTTGGGGACAAAGTTGTAATATGCGGCCATTAGATCCCAAGTGGGTTGATGACGGTCAGAAATCTCGAACATTTTTCCTTGCCTAAACCGAGCAATCACCCTATATTCAGATTACTCGCCGGGTGGCAGCACAATGGTGTTGCGTTATCATGGTTCCTCATGGCTCTTGGAGAGTATAAACTCATATGTTGAAGCGCGGCTCTAAAGGCTGCGCTTTTTCTTTTTGTCAATATTCTTGTTCCTTGGCTACCTGCCCCGCAAACATGACATTATTTCGCTGGAATTCAACTGAATGTCCACGTTGATTATGTTTGGCGTCAAGAAATCTCTGTGAACTCACGGTATCAGAACCGTCGCACCCGTTGTCTGGCGGCCTTCCAGCATCCTGTGCGCTTCGCCGGCATCCTGAAGCGCAAACCGTCGGGGTGTATCGGACCGCACCTCTCCGCAAAGCAATCTGGAAAACAGGTCGGCTGAACGCATGTCCAGCGCCTCTCGGTCGGCTACATAGTCAAACAGCGAAGGCCGGTTGGCCGACAGCGACCCGTGATTGGCCAGTTCCGTGAGCGTGAACCCTTCCAGCAATCCGGAAGACTGGCCGAAAGAGACAAACATGCCGCGCCTTCGGATGCATTTCAGCGATCCGCGCCAGGTATCCCTGCCAACACTGTCATAAACAGCCGCAACCCCTTCACCACCGGTCAGTTCACGCACAACCGGCACAAAATCCTGCGTCCGGTAATTGATCACATGTTCATAGCCATGTTGCAGCGCCAGTGCGACTTTTTCATCCGAGCCCGCCGTGCCGATGGCGTGCGCACCAAGTGCTTTCAGCCATTGACCGAGTAAAAGCCCCACACCACCGGCAGCGGCATGCACCAGAACCGTATCACCCGGCTTGACCGCATAGGAAGATGTGACCAGATATTGCGCGGTCAGGCCCTTGAGCATGACACTCGCCGCCACATCATCGGCAATGCCATCCGGAATTTTCACCATCCGGTCAGCCGGCACAAGCCTGCGCTGGCAGTAGGAGCCGGATCGCAGCGAATAGGCCACGCGATCCCCGGCCTTGAGGTGCGTCACGCCTTCACCCGGAGCCTCGACAATACCTGCCGCTTCCGCACCCGGAACCAGCGTTTCGCCCGGCCATGGATAGAGCCGCGTGCGAAAATACACATCAATGAAATTCACGCCGATCGCCGTATGCCGGATCAAGACCTCGCCCGGCCCCGGCTGCCCCACCGGCAGATCCTGCCATTCCATCACTTCCGGTCCGCCCGGTGCAAAGCAAATCAGGCCCTTGTTCATTTGATCTCACGCTCCTGACCGTTACAAACCTGAATGTTGCAAAACAGAAACTCACGCATGCGCCCAGTCCCAGTAGAGTGCGCGCGCCTTGCGGGAAACGGCACCAAAATCCAGTTTCAGACCATCAAAGCCTGTCACAGGCACGACCTTTGACAGGTTTCCGGTGGAAAAAATCTCTTCCGCCGTGCGAAAATCATCCGGTGTCAGGGTCATTTCATGCACAGGCACCCCGGCATCGCGCAGCAAGCCAATCACCCGCTGGCGGGTAATGCCATTCAAAAATGTGCCATTCGGCACCGGGGTAAACACGTCACCGCCGCGCACCATGAACACATTGGAACCCGCCAGTTCGGCAACATTGCCATTGGCATCCGTCACAATGGCATTCTGAAAGCCTTTGGCCCGGGCCTCGCGCAGCATGCGGGCATTATTGGCATAAAGGCAGGCCGCCTTGGCATTGACCGGCATGACATCCAGCGTCGGACGCTTGAACCGTGTTTCGGTAATGGTGAAACCATTGGGCTCAGTCATCGGAATTTCTTCCAGACACAAAGCAAAATCTGTTGATTCGGCCAGCGGCGGAATGATACCGGCATCACTTTCCTCAGCCCAGTACATGGGACGGATATAGACATCGGTTCCGGGCGTGAATTTTTTCAACCCTTCGCGTGTCAGCGATTCGATATCAGTCGCTGACAGCACCGGTTTCAGACCCAGTGCCAGAGCGGAATCGTTGATACGGGAGGAATGCCGGTCGAGATCCGGCGTCACACCTTCAAACAGCCGCGCCCCGTCAAAAACCAGGGAGCCAAGCCAGGTGGCATGCGACGCCGCACCTAAAATCCGCACATCCCCGTCATGCCAGGCACCCTTGTAATATGTCACCATCTTGCGCTTTGCCGTCATGTCAATATTCCGCTTTCTGCATTGTGTCCGGCCCGCAATGGAAAGAGCCGTGTCTGGTGCCACCTTGCCGGTTTTTACATGTCCCCGTCAACCACCGCCAGATGCTTCCTTCCGGCCAGCCAATGGTCCATGCCGTGTGCCGCGGCCTGCCCTGTCGCAAGGCAGGCCGTCAGCAGATAGCCGCCGGTCGGTGCTTCCCAATCCAGCATTTCTCCGGCCACAAACACACCCGGCAGCATTTTCAGCATGTAATATGCATCAACACTGGTCCAGGAAACACCACCGGCGGAAGAAATGGCTTCCGCAACAGGGCGTGTATGCGTCAAAGGAATAGCAAGACCCTTGATGGCACGGGCAAGAAACTCAACGTTCTGAAAATCTGCCACCGGCACGCATTCGCGCAGCAGCCCGGCCTTGACGCCTTCAATCCCCGCTCCCTTGCGCAACCGCGTGGCAAGGCTCGCCTTGTTGCCCTGCCGCTGCAAATCATGGATCAGACGCTCAAGCGACCGGCCCGGCATCAGGTCCAGCCTCAGATGGGTCGGCTGTCCCGCCTCCAGACTGTCGCGCAAGCGGGCTGAATGTGCATAGAGGAGACTGCCCTCGATACCCGTGCGGGTGATGACGCATTCTCCGGTAACCGGGATATCCTCCACGGTTGCCGTCACGGATTTGACCGGAACCCCGGCATATCGGGTTACAAAAATCTCCGACCAGTGCACATCGAATCCGCAATTGGCAGCACGAAACGGCAGAATTTCCACCCCCGCGGCGCCAAGCGGCTCCACCCAGCCAGCGTCTGACCCCAGTCGTGGCCAGCTTGCCCCGCCAAAGGCCAGCAGCAGACCGTCGCTTTCAACGCGCACAATGCCTTCGGGACCGTCAAAGAGTGAAGCCCTTCCGTCAAAACCCGCCCAGCGATGCCGTGTCTTGACCACCACGCCCAGAGACTGAAGCCGCGACAGCCAGGCACGCAGCAAGGGCGATGCTTTCATCACGGTCGGGAAAACCCGCATGGAACTGCCGATAAAGGTTTCCGTGCCAAGGTCTGCGGCCCAGTTGCGCACATCCTCCGGCGTAAATGCACGCAGCGCCGGTGCAAGTTTTGCCGAAGCGGCTCCAAACCGCTGTGAAAATTCGGCAAACGGTTCGGCATGGGTAATATTAAGCCCCGATTTGCCGGCCAGCATGAACTTGCGACCGACTGTCGGCATGCTGTCATACACAGTCACCGCATGTCCCAGATGCGCCAGTGTTTCTGCCGCCATCAGCCCGGCGGGTCCGCCGCCTGCAATCGTCACTGTCTTCGCGCCCATGCCCTGGCCACCCCCCGCCCGTCTGTGATTCTGTCTTACAGTCTGTGCCCGGACAAGGGAAACGGTCTTGTAGCTTTTTAAAAATTGTCGGCCTTTGAGATCTGCGCTACCGTACGGAAATACCCTCATAAAATCAGCACAACAGTCTATCCAGAACATAAATGAGCGGTTTTTCCGGGTTTCGGGGGTCGTGCAGACTGGCGAGAATGTCGTAGACAGGCAGTGGTCGGGCAACGACAGATCATAAACTCATGTTTTATTCCAATCAGGGTCAGCGTTCATGGCAGAATTTCCGAAAAAGGCAAAAGTCGTCATCATCGGTCTGGGGGGCATTGTCGGCGCTTCCATTGCGCATCACCTCATTGAACGCGGCTGGGACGATATTGTCGGCATCGACAAATCGGGCATCCCGACCGATATCGGCTCGACCGCCCACGCCTCGGACTTCTGCTACACCACAAGCCACGATTACCTGTCCGTCTGGACAACCCAGTATTCGATCAACTTCTACGAGAAGATGGGTCATTACGCCCGCATCGGCGGTCTGGAAGTGGCCCGCACCGGTGACCATGTGTGGATGGAGGAAATCAGGCGCAAGCTCACGTCGGCAAAGGCTTTCGGGACACGCGCACATTATGTCAGCCCGGCCGGGATCAAGGCACTCTTCCCGCTGATAGAGGAAGACCAGGTTATGGGTGGCCTGTTTGACCCGGATGCCGGTCTGGTTGTTCCGCGCTCGCAAACCGTGGCAGGAAAACTGGTCGATGCGGCTGAGAAATCCGGCAAGTTGCAGATGTTTTCCAATACGCCCGCCCAATCCCTGATCGTTGAAGAGGGCCGGATCAAGGGCGTCGTCACCCATCGCGGCACGATCATGGCCGACCATGTTATCGTCTGTGCCGGTCTCTGGGGTCGCCTGATTGCGGAAATGGTGGGAGAAGACCTGCCTGTCATGCCGGTCGACCATCCGCTCACCTTTTTCGGCCCCTATAACGAATTTGAAGGCACGGGCAAGGAGATCGGCTACCCGCTGCTGCGTGACCAGGGCAACTCGGCCTATATGCGCGATACCGGCGACCCGAAGACCACCGAAGGCGGCCAGATCGAATGGGGCTATTACGAGCAGACCAGTCCGCGCCTGTGCCATCCGCGCGACCTTCTCGAAAAGCATGAAGCCCGTCTTTCTCCCTCGCAGCGCGACCTCGACATGGAGCAGATCATCGGGCCGCTGGAACGCGCCATGGAACTCACCCCTGTTCTCGGCGAGCTGGGCTTTAATGAAAGCCATTCCTTCAACGGGCTGTTGCAGGTCTCTGCAGGCGGAGGCGCATCCTGCGGTGAAAGTCAGAAGGTACGCGGCCTATGGTATTGCGTGGCCATCTGGGTCAAGGACGGCCCCGGCTATGGCAAGCTGATTGCCGACTGGATGACCGATGGCCGCACCGAAATCGACCATAATTCCATCGACTATGCCCGTTTCTATCCGCATCAGCTGACAGAACAATTCATCGAGGGGCGCTGCTATGAAGCCGCGCAGAAAATCTACTTCCCCGCCGTTCACCCGCGCGAACCCTATGCCACCGGTCGTAACATCAGGCGCTCGCCTTTCTATGAGCGCGAGGTCGAACTGGGCGGCTATTTCATGGAGCTGGGCGGCTGGGAGCGGGCGCATGGCTACAGTGCCAACGAGCACCTGCTCGAGAAATATGGCGACCGCGTTCCGGTCCGCGAGAACGAATGGGACAACCGCCATTTCTGGCGTGTCTCCAATGCCGAACATCTGGCCATGAGCGAGGACTGCGGCATCGTCAACCTCTCGCATTTTTACATGTTCGATGTCGAAGGTCCGGATCACGTCGCGCTGATGGAATGGCTGTGCGCCGCCAAGATCGGCGACGACGTGAATATCGGCAAGGGCATCTACACCCACTTCCTTGATGACGAGGGCATGGTCCGCGCCGATCTCACCGTTATCCGCATGGCAGACCGCTGCCGCGTGATCGACGGTGCCGACGCAGGCCCGCGCGATTTCCACTATGTGAAGCGCGTGGCCGAAGACAAGGGCTTCGATGTAACCGTCACCGATGTTACCGAAAAGTTTATCACCATCGGCATCTGGGGCCCCAATGCCCGCACCACGCTGAAAAAGGTCGTTGCTGACCCGGCAGCCCTCGACCCGGAAAATTTCGGCTTCGCGGCGATCAAGCCGGTCGAGATCGCTGGCAAGACGGTGACGGCCTTCCGCATCTCCTATGTCGGCGAACAGGGCTGGGAACTGCACATGGCCTATGAAGACGGCCTCGCCGTATGGGACGCCTTGCGCTCAACCGGCGTCATGGCCTTTGGCGTGGAAACCTATGCCAACTCACGCCGTATGGAAAAAAGCCTGCGCCTGCAGAATGCAGACCTCCTGACGCAGTATAACCTCATCGAAGCCGGTCTTGCCCGTCCCAGGGTCAAGGAAGCCGATTTCCGCGGCAAGGCCAAACATCTGGAATACAGGGCCCGCCAGCATCAGCCCGCCATGCTCTGCACACTGGTGATGACGGAAAACACGGATGCAAAGGGTGTGAAACGCTATCCCGTTGGTACCTTGCCGGTGATCGACCCGGAAACCGGCAGGACCATTGTCGATGAACTTGGCCGCATCTCCTGTACGACCTCCATTGCCTATGGGCCGACCATCGGCAAGAATATTGCCCTTGCCTGGCTGCCATGGTCGCATTGCCAGGCCGGTCGCAAGCTTCAGGTGGAATATTTCAGCGAAACCTATCCGGTCGAAGTCGTCTCTGTCGGTTACAAGCCGCTCTACGACCCGGAAAACCTGAAGCCAAAGAGCTGATCGATCTGGTTTTGTCGCCAAATCACAGAATGCCCGTATTATCCTGGCGGGCATTTTTCTTCAGGGCTCAGCGTATCAGCCGAGGAGAGCCGGGGCGGTGCTTCTTGCGCGTTCAAGCCTGTTCAACCAGGTTGTTGCAGCGGAGCGAAGCAACAAGCGTCTCTTTTGATGTGGCAAGATGTGCCAGGGTTGCCTGCCGGGCCTCTGCCCTGTCCCGGGTACGCAATGCCCGGATAATGCGCAGATGCTCGGCAATGGCATGGGTATTGCGCTGACGTTCCTCGCGCTTGTCCCATTGGTAGTGATAGTGGAAAATCAGGGAAATCACTTTCTGGAATTCAATAACGAACCGGTTGGTGACAACAGAGTTCAGATCCGCATGGAAGCGACCGTCCAGTTTGGAAAAATCATGATAATCGTGATCAATGCGCTCCAGCAGCGAAAGGTGATCCGTTTCCAGACCCTCCAGTCTCTGCCAGACGCAATGGTCTTCCGGCAGACCGACAAGGGCATCAATGGCATTCAGTTCCAGCAGCGTTCTGAATTCTGAAAGTTCGAGCGCATAGTCCGTGGTAAACCCCCGCATCAGCCATCCGCCGCGCGGTCGTCTTTCAACCAGACCAAAATTGGAAAGTCTTGCCAGAAATTCCTGCAGGCTGTGGTTTGGCACGGAAAACCGCTTGGAGAGCTGGGCCACATTCAAGGGCGTGTTCGCCGGCACGTCGAAGCGGAGAATCCAGTCCAGAAAGCGGCTTTCCAGTTCTTCCATCGACAGATATTCGAGACCTTTCTCGATCCTGTCATGGGCGGTCGGTGTTCGCAGCACCGTCTTTTCCCTGCCGTTCAGATAAACGATACCGGCCGCTTCAAAATTGTGCAGGATGGACCGCACAATGGTCCGGCTCACCTTCAGCCTTTCAGCCAGCACAGGTTCAGAAGGCAGCCGGTCACCTTTGACGGCTGTACTCAGGAGGTCAACCGCTTCATTATGCGCCGTTCGCAAGCGGGTGTCTGTGCGTGCCATTGTCTCTCCGGTCTGTATTTCTGAATAAATATATTAAAAACAATTTGCAAGCGGCCAGAGTGTATATAATAATTAAAAGCACAGGATCTTTGGGAGGAGAAAACCATGCCAGATGGCACACAATGCCTGTTGCGCTGTCGCACCTGCCATGGATTGGATCACCCAAGGCAGCATGGCTCTGTGCATCCCTTGGAGGCCGGACCTGTCATCAGCACGGATATCTGTATGCCTGCCCTCGCGAGGGTCGCATGAGCGAACAGATCAGGCTGGAATCCATTGACAAAAGCTTTCCGGGTGTACATGCCCTCAAGCGCATGAGTTTCACGCTGCATTCCGGCGAGGTTCACGCCCTGATGGGCGAGAATGGTGCCGGCAAATCAACCTTGATGAAAATCCTGTCCGGCATTTATGCACCGGACAGCGGCAGGATCCATGTCGAGGGGCGGGAAGTGACCATTCCCAGCCCGCGCGCAGCGCAAGCGCTTGGCATTGGCATGATTCATCAGGAACTGGCCCTGATGAATGATCTCACGGTAGCGCAGAATATCTTCATTGGGCGCGAACCCCGCAATGTGTTTGGCTGGCTTGATGAAAAGGCCCTCAACGCCGAAACAGAAGCCCTGTTTGCGGCCATGAAGGTCAGTATCGATCCCCGTGCCGAGGTGCGAAGCCTCTCTGTTGCCCGGCAGCAGATGGTGGAAATTGCCAAGGCGCTGTCCCACAAGTCGCGCATGCTGATCATGGACGAACCGACGGCAGCTCTCAATGACCGTGAGGTAGCCGAGCTTTTCGCCATTATTGCCCGCCTGAAATCCGAGGGGGTCGGCATTGTCTATATCAGCCACAAGATGGATGAGATCAAACGCATTGCCGACCGTGTCAGTGTCATGCGCGACGGTGCTTTTGTTGGCACTGTCGATGCGGCACAAACGCCGATTTCAACGATCATCTCCATGATGGTGGGGCGTGAACTGGACAATACCCATATCGCCATTCCCGACCTCTCCCATGCCGAAACTGCGCTGGAAGTGCGTGGCCTGTCGCGGGGTCGCGCGGTGCGCAATGTCAGCATCTCGCTGAAAAAGGGCGAGATCCTTGGCTTTGCCGGCCTGATGGGCGCCGGTCGCACGGAGCTTGCCCGCCTGATCTTCGGCGCAGACCGTCGCGATGCCGGCGAGAT
Organism: Rhizobiaceae bacterium; assembly: GCA_965247225.1. Classification (GTDB taxonomy): domain Bacteria; phylum Pseudomonadota; class Alphaproteobacteria; order Rhizobiales; family Rhizobiaceae; genus CBDFGT01. Next base: position 61,402 of record CBDFGT010000009.1, read on the forward strand.
TCTGGTGCATGGCAAGAAGGGTTTCCATATCAACCCCGCGCGACGCTGTTAAAGCCGGAATTGGATATCTGTCGGAAGATCGCAAACATCTTGGCCTGGCACTGGGTCTGGATGTGCGGGCCAATATCGGCCTTGCAACCCTTTCACGCTTCCGCAACATGTTCGGCATTGTTGATGATGCAGGGCTTGGCGAAGTGGCCCGTCAATACATCAGGAGCCTTTCCATCCGCACACCGTCCGACCAGCAGGAAGCCCGTCTTCTGTCGGGAGGGAACCAGCAAAAGATCGTTCTGGCAAAATGGTTGCTGCGCGATTGCGACATCCTGATCTTTGATGAGCCGACCCGCGGTATTGATGTTGGTGCGAAGGCCGAAATTTACCGTCTGGTGCAAAGCCTTGCCGAACAGGGCAAGGCCATTGTCGTCATATCATCCGAACTGCCCCGAGGTTCTGCGCCTGTCCCATCGCATTGCCGTCATGTGTGAGGGACGGTTGACAGGCATTCTGCCTGGCGGACCCGGCACCAGCCAGGAAGACATTATGCATCTGGCAACACAGCGCGATTCAGGACAAGAGGAAGCAGCATGAGCAACAAGACAGAAACAGGCGCTGCAATACAGCCAAAGAAAAATGTATCCGGCGCGCAGCAAATGATCCTGGCATTTGCCAGTCTGATTGTCCTGATCGGCTTCTTTTCGCTTGCATCGGAAAACTTCCTGCAGACCTCCAATATCATGGGCATCCTGCAATCCACCTCTGTCAACGGCGTTCTGGCAGTCGCAGCCACGCTGGTCATCATTACCGGCGGCATCGACCTTTCGGTTGGCACGCTGATGACCTTCACCGCCGTGATCACAGGCGTTGTGCTGACCTACTGGGGCATGCCGCTGCCACTCGGAATTCTGGCCGCCCTCCTGACCGGAGCCTTCTGCGGTTTCATCTCCGGTACACTGATTGCGAAAATGAAGATCCCGCCTTTCATTGCCACGCTTGGCATGATGCTGATCCTCAAGGGCCTTTCCCTGGTGATTTCCGGTACAAAGCCGATCTACTTCAACGATACGCCCGGCTTCTCGCTGATTTCCACCGGCTCTCTCATCGGTGATATATTGCCGTTCTTTCCGTTGCCCAATGGCGTGCTGATCCTGTTCGTCCTGGCCATCGTCATGGCCTGTGTGCTCAACAAGACCGTGCTTGGCCGATACACATTTGCACTGGGTTCCAATGAAGAGGCCGTGCGCCTTTCCGGTGTCAACACTGACGGCTGGAAGATTGCCATCTACAGTCTGGCGGGCGCAATCTGCGGCCTTGCTGGCCTGATCATCGCATCGCGGCTGAATTCAGCCCAGCCGGCCCTGGGTCTGGGTTACGAGCTTGATGCCATCGCTGCCGTCGTTATCGGCGGAACATCGCTTGCGGGCGGGCGGGGTTCCATCCTTGGAACCATTATTGGCGCATTGATCATGTCCGTGCTGCTCAATGGCCTGCGCATCCTGTCCGTTGCTCAGGAATGGCAGACAGTGGTCACCGGCCTCATTATCATTGCAGCAGTCTATGCAGACATGCTGCGTCGCAAAAGCCTTTCCTGAGGCTTGAACGCATAAGACAAGAAGAGAACGGGTTACGTTCCGCAAAAAGTGTGAAATCAAGAACCTGGCATGGTGCCAGATTGTGGAGGAAGACATGATTACAAGACGTACTTTGATGGCTGCCATCAGCGCAACAGCGCTTCTGGCTTCGGCAGGCTTTGCTTCTGCCCAGGACAAGATCTACATTCCGCTGATCTCGAAAGGGTTTCAGCATCAGTTCTGGCAGGCTGTAAAGGCCGGTGCCGACAAGGCCGCTGCCGAATTCGGCGTTGAAGTGACCTTTGAAGGTCCGGACAATGAAACCATGGTCGACAAACAGATCGACATGCTGACGGCGGCTCTTGCCAAAAAGCCGCAGGCCATTGGCTTTGCGGCGCTGGACACCCAGGCAGCAACACCGCTTCTGAAACAGGCCCAGGAAGCAAAGATTCCGGTGATTGCATTTGACTCCGGTGTCGACAACGACATTCCTGTGACAACAGTCACAACCAACAACATTGCAGCCGCATCCCTTGCTGCGGATAAAATGGCAGAACTGATCGGTGGCAAGGGCAAGGTTGCTCTCGTTGTGCATGACCAGACATCCCGCACCGGGATTGATCGTCGTGACGGCTTCGTCAACCGCGTCAAGGAAAAATATCTGATATCGAAATCGTCGATATCCAGTATGGCGGCGGCGACCAGTTGAAATCAACAGAAATCGCCAAGGCCATCCTGACGGCCAATCCTGACCTGAAGGGTTTCTTCGGTGCCAATGAAGGATCTGCAATCGGTGTTGTCAATGCTATCAAGGAAACCTCGACCAAAGGCGTGATTGTTATCGGCTATGATTCCGGTGCGGCCCAGAAGGCTGCCATCAAGGAAGGCATCATGGCAGGTGCCATCACACAGAGCCCGGTCGGCATGGGCTATGAGACAGTCAAGGCCGCCCTTGCTGCCATCAAGGGCGAAACCCTGCCAAAGACCATCGATTCAGGCTTTGCATGGTGGGACAAGTCCAACATGGACAATCCGGAAATCGCAGCAGTTCTTTACGATTGATGGGATTTGACTGCAGCCATCCCGACAGGTTCGGGATGGCCTTTTTGCATGGGAACCGGCAATCGCGTTACGGCAACGGGATGGACAAAGCATGTCACGCAAAACTGTGCAGCGGTTTTGCGTGACATGCTTGACCGGATCCGGAAAAGCTAAAACCGGTGCGCGGGCGGGACAGGGGCAAGCAGACAGCCGATTATTGTTCCTGACGGTCCGCCTGCTGTTATCCGGAACCATCTGGCCAGGAATATGAGACAGGCCCACAGTCTGGCTGGCTTTGCAGCAAGCCATTTCCTGTCATGCAGCGCGAGCGCACAAGCCCAGATCGTCAACCAGGGCAGCAGCGGTTCGTCCGGGGTCCGCATACAAAAAGAAATGGCCGCCATCAAAGGTCCGCATGCGCAATGGCTGCGTGGTGACAGTTTGCCAGGCCTCTGCATGAATCAGCGGCGCTGCCCGGTCTGCATCACCGGAATAGACAGTAACCGGACAAGAGAATGGCGCGGCAGGGACATGGCGATAGGCGTCGCCCATCAGAATATCGGCAGTGATGATGGCCTCGAACATGTTGAAAAGCTCCGGATCGGCAAGGATCGTATCAGGAATACCACCCAGCGACAGGATCCGCTCACGCATCTCTCGGGGCTGCAAGGGTTCCGCAGCCGCGTTCCGCAAAGCCGGAGAAAGACTTCCGGAAACGGTTAAATGAAAGGGCAGTTCCGCACCACGTTCCCTCAGCAGGCAGAGCGTGACATAAGCCACCAGCCCTCCGAGACTGTGTCCGAGAAAGGCCGAAGGCAGCGATGGCAGACTCGCTATCGCAAGGGCAAATTCATCCGCCAGATCTTCAATGGTAGTGTGCGCCGGATCACACGACCGGTTTTCACGACCGGGAGGCTGCAATGGACACAGGTCAACCTGATGGATAGCAAGTGCATTCCGCAATTTCATGAAAGCGGATGCACCACCGCCTGCATGCGGAAATGCAAAAATTCTGTACTGTGCGCCTGCAAGCGGGCGATAGAGGGAAAGAGCCGGTATCCGGGTCATCTGGCCTCCGCAAAGCCTTCCTGCGATGAGACAAGGGACGGATTGAACACATCGGCACGATGATCCTGATCCGGAAGATCAATTTCGATGTTGCGCATGGAACGATTGCGCCACCCGACCAGCGTTGCAACCAGTGTAATGATCCCCGTCAGCATGATCAGAAGCGCCATTCCCCGTCCTTCACCTGTTCCTGTGACAAGGCCGACACTATTGGCCAACGGTCCGTTGACCCGCATCAGCGGCTCGAAGACGCTCTCGGCCAGCGGTGCGGCAATCACCATTGCCAGAGGCGGTGCGCTCATGCTCATCATATTGCGCACACTGGAAACCCTGCCCAGAAGTTCCGGGGGAACCTTGCGTTGCAGGATCGTGGTACTGCTTGCCTCTTCTATCGGGAAAGCCAGAAATGCTAGAGCCAGGACACCGGCCAGAACAGGAAGTGCCGTGACAAACCCGCCGATGACCATGGCAATGCCGGTCAGACCCTGCGCAAGGATGATCCAAACGATCAATCGGCGACTGCGCGACAGGAGGCCCATGAGAAGCCCGCCAACAATCAGGCCGATACCGCCGGCAGAAAGCACCATACCGGTCTCTTGCGGTGTCGAAACAATGAGCAGGAACGGCACGATGACCACTTCGCAAACAGCAAACAGAAATTGCGCACAGTTACAAACCAGAGCATGGCATGCAAACCGGGGCGATTTCGGACGAAACGCCAGCCCGCCGCAAAAGCTTCAAACCAGCTCTCGCTGGCCGCATGATTCCGTTCCGGATCGGAACCTTGACCCACAATATGCAGGCGAGTGCGATGATGAACGTCATGAGGTCGAGTATGAAAATCCATTCAAGCCCGGCAATCAGCAACAGCCCGGCCAATGCTGGTGCCACGATTTGTCCTATCCCGGCAATGGACTGGGTCAGGCCGTTCACAAAACCAAGGTTTTCCTTGCGGACCATCAACGGCGTAACACTTTCATAAAGCGGACGCTGCATGCCGAGAGACAGTCCGCCGATGACGGCATTGATATAGAGATGCCAGACTTGCAACTGCCCGCTGGACAACAGGATCAGCATGCTGACACTTGTCACGGCCGACATGCTGTCAACAGCCAGCATCATCGGCTTGCGCGGAAACCGGTCAGCAATAACGCCCCCAAAGGGAGAAATGAGAATCGCCGGTAAAAGCGTCAGGATGGCCAGCGATGCAAAGGTTACGACCGAACCCGTCTCCTTGAACACCCAGATTCCAACGGCCATTCCTGTCAGGGTCGTTCCTATGAAGGACAGAAGCTGTCCGCCGATCAAAATGGCAAATGGCACGATACCCGGATCCGGTGTGCCTGTTTTAGTAACAGAAGTCGTGTTGGAAGACATGTCTATCGATCCGGATGCGCGTCACGTGTTACATTGACACTGTCGATGCTTGTGATCGTCGGCAAAGTCAATCGGTTCCGGTGCCGGGCGACGGTTTGGCAGAGGGCTTTGAATCCGGTGATCATCACCTGCCCTGTAGCGAAAACATAGACCAGAAGGTCAAAACCGAAAAATCGCAGGATACGATCACGCCGCACGCACTCGTCAATAGCGGTCTGATACCCGGTGACGGAATGCGAAATCTTGATATGCAGCGGAATATAGTGCAGCGGGAACATCCGGTATAAAAACAAATCAATACGGCGTCGCACCTGCGGAAGGATATGACGGAAGTTTGACCGCAATTCGTCAAAATTGGCAATGGAAAGATCGGCAACTGCATCAGTATGCGGTTTGCGGTTATTCTGGTACACTGCAAAAGCAGAGGCGCGCTCGCCAGCACTGAACCGCTCAAGCTGTTTCAGGAGTTCCACCATGCTTTCAAATCCCGAGTTCATGCCCTGGCCATAAAATGGCACTGTTGCATGTGCAGCATCACCGACCAGAACAAACTTGTCATTGTAAAACCACTTTGAATTGCGCTGGGTCTGAAAATAGGATGCAGGCGTGGCCCGCAGACGCTCTTCTGCATCCGGAACGAGCTTGAAGACATCAGGAAACTCGGTCCGCAGCACCTCTTCAATCTTTCCGCGCCGGGCGAAGTCATCTTCTTGCTCCATCGGATAGATGAAGTTGCCGGTAAACGAGCCGTCAGGATTTGGCAGTGCAAACATCATCAGGTCGCCCCGGGGCCAGATATGCAGGGAATGCGGGTCCATCAGCCATGGATTGGCAGGATCTGTTCCGGCTGGAATGGTGATTTCACGATAGTTCCAGTCCAGATATCTCTGGGAAAAATCGGTCCGCTCTTCCCGGTGCATGAGACGCCGTACAGCCGAATTCACACCATCGGCACCAATCACGAAATCAGCATCCTCAATCACCTCACGCTCTTGCGGAGCGGAGACAGGTGCAACCGTGATGGATCCGGAAGCCTTGTCGAGATCCGTAACCGTCCAGCCGAAGCGGATTTTCACGCCGGCTTCCAGTGCCGCATCCAGAAGTTCTGTATTGATGTCGCTGCGGCGTGCCCCGTGAAGCGCCAGTTCGCAGTCAGGGCTGTAGGGAAAAGCGGTTGCAAGCGTGCCCATGTGGCACATGCGTCCTGTAATCGGAATAGTCCGCTTCTCCACGCGGTCCCATATCCCGGCAGCCTCAAGGGCAGCCTTGCCACGACTGCTGATTGTCACATTGAACGATCTGCGATTGCTGAACGCCCTGACCACCTCTTCAGTCTGGCGCTCGATGACTTCCACAGTCGCACCACGCTGGGCCAGCATGATCGCTCCGAGCGTGCCGACAAGACCGGCACCGATAACAATGATCTTTTGGTGATTCAGAAACAAGGTGTTACCAGTCTGCATACGCAATACCACTCAAACTCGGGTTAATACACATCACGCAATTTGCTGCAAATCAACAGATAGAGAGAAGAAAGCTGTATCTGCATGCAACAAATTTTACCGATGATTGACACCTGTATTAAAATCCCGGAAGAAATATATCAAAGTTAATATATAAAATTTTACATATTAACTTTTCTTCAAGATTTTAGACTGTGGCAAAACATATAATACTCGTATTTGTATTATAAAATATTTGCAATACCAACCATGGAAATCCGGTATTAATGGTAAACGTCAAGATCTGGACACAAGTGGAATGAATTTGAATTCCGGGTTCAGCAAGGCTGGACGGCACATCAATGCCAAAATCGAAAACTCGAGAAAAATCATGCCCTTGCCATCGGCTTGCAATATCACGTCGTTGAGGCACCCCTGCTGGAGCCTGGGATAATCTGGCGGCTTTCCCGGCGGTTTCACCGTTCGCACGCCGTCAGGCTTGATGCTGTCTGCCGATAAAGGCAACTTGACGATCATGCAGGCTGGCATGATCCCCGTGTACCCGTCCTGATACGTCAGCCCCGGCTCGGTATCGTCTGTCGTCACGGGTTCATCATTGACTGACTGTTAACTATAAGATGCGAAACTGCATACTCCAGCGTTTGTGTTGTCGGGAGTATGGAGCCGAAATGTGTATTGGGTTAGCGGGGTACAATCGGGCTGGTGCAGTGCCGTGGCAGAGGCATGCAGCCAGGATTTCATGCCTGGTCCAAACACAGGCAGACGGCATGACACGCGCAAAAATACGGCACTCCGGCCCCGGGGCTTCAATCTGCCGGACAATGGGTCAAGTCAGGTGCCTGTGGGTCACGGTCGATCCGTTCACAACCATGCGGGTGTTACAGTGACGATGTCCTCGAATTGCATTGTGGTGGAAGACGCCCACCAGTGGTATGGCAAGGGCGAGCTTGGGGCCCATGCGCTGCGCGGCATATCCATGACAGCCAGACCCGGAGAAGTCCTGATGGTGCGGGGTCCGTCCGGCAGCGGGAAGACCACGCTTCTTCAGCTGATGGGAGCCCTCAGGACGCCGGACAAGGGTGAGTTGACAATTTGCGGCGAGAGCACGCGAGGGCTCAGATCGGTCGCCCTGCGGGAACTCCGCTTGCGGCGTATCGGCTTTATATTTCAGTTTTTCAATCTGTTTCCAACATTGACGGCGTGGGAAAATGTCGCGCTGCCACTCGATATATGCGGCATTGGCGGGAAGGAAGCAGAGCATCGGGCCAAGGCGCTGCTTGAGGAAGTCGGTTTGCAGGACCGGTTGAACCACAGGCCGGGCCAGCTTTCGGGCGGCCAGCGGCAACGTGTGGCTATTGCACGCGCCTTGTCGAATGAACCGGAAGTCATTTTGGCAGATGAACCGACTGCCGCCCTTGACGGGGTCAATGGTGCCCTGGTGATCAGGATTCTGCAAAAGCTTGCTCACGAAAAGGGACGCATTGTCGTGATCGTTTCGCATGACGAACGTGTCGAGAAAATGGTTGATCGGGCGGTTACAGTCGAGGACGGAAAAATCGTCGCAGATATCCGGATATCACAAGGGTTCTCCGGCAGCAGTTTCAACGGGGGCCCGCAATGAGTTTCTCGCAGAAAACCTCGTCCAGCATTATTCTTGGTTCGGTTCTGTTGCTGGGCAGCATTTCCTGGATTGTGCGTCCTGAACCGGACACGCCCGGAGGTTCCCCCGCACTTTTTACAAGTGCTGTCGGGCAGGAGAGGGCTGACGGGACACAGTCAGGCGAAAATATTGCTGCCGGTCTTGGAATTGTGGAACCGGCGTCTGGAACAATCAACCTTTCGGCACAAATGCCCGGTGTCATTGCGATGATGACAAAGAATGAGGGTGATGCGGTCAGGCGCAATGAGGTGCTTGCCCGGTTGGCCAATGAGGATTTGAAGGCGAAGCTTGCACAGGCTGAAGCCAATGTCCGCATTGAAGCGGCGCGTCTGGCCATTGTGGAGAATGGTCCGCGGCCCGAGGAAATCGGTCAGGCTGAAGCCAGGGTGCTCGAGGAGCAGAGCAGCACGAAGCTGTTTGAGACACAATTGCAACGGCGCCAGCTTCTGGTAAGGGACGGCGCGGTTGCGCGCGAGACACTCAATGAGGCCCAGCGCGCATTCTCTGCAAGCCAGCAGCGGCTGGACGGCGCCAGCAAACAGCTCCAGTTGCTTCGTCAGGGATCACGGCCTGAGGAACTGGAGGCAGCACGGGCAACGTACAAGCTGGCACAGGACAAGCTGGACGAAGCGCAGGCGATGCTGGACAAGTCGTATATAAGAGCGCCCGCTGACGGTGTTATCCTGCGCCAGTACATGGAGCCGGGCGAGGCGGTGTCCATGCAACCGGACGCCGTGATCATGCAAATTGCAGATATTACCCGTTTGGTCGTGCGCACACAGATTGATGAGAATGATATCAGCGGATTGAAAATCGGGCAAAAAGCGGAGATTTCTGCTCCGTCACTGGGTGGCAAGACCCTTTCCGGTACCGTGACCCGCATCAGTCCGCGGCTGGGTGCAAAGACCGTCACGGCCGAAACACCGACAGAGAAGCGCGATACAAGGGTGCTGGATGTCATCGTCGCGCTCGATCCCGGCATATCTGTGCCCATCTATCTTCGGGTTGACGTGGTTATCAAACTTGACAGCCAGACGGAACAACCAAAGCAGCAGACCATGCTGGAAGTGCCCCTTCGCCCGATGCTTGCGGAAGGCCGCTGCCAGGATGCCGGATGCCGGGATTCGCTAAATCTGCTCGATACACAGATGACAGGTTCGATTGCCCGCTGAGCTATGCAGCCGGCGGGATGTGAAAAGGTATGCAGATGACCACACTGATTGCATGGCGCAACCTGCTGCAAGATCCGCTTCGCTTCGCGGCAACGGTGATCGGTATCGTCTTTGCCGTGGTTCTGATTTCGATACAGACCGGCATGCTTCTGGGCTTTATCCAGACGTCGGCTGGCCTGGTTGAAAATGCCGGGGCGGATATATGGATTGCAGCCCGGGGTACAACCAATGTCGACCAGTCAGGGATCGTCGGAGAGTCTGCCTATTATCGGGCAATCGGTGTGCAGGGCGTAGGAAAGGTCGGACGCACGAACATCCAGTTTACGGGCTGGAAAAAGCCGGATGGTGGTACGGAAACCATTATTATGGTCGGTTTTGATCCGGTTTCCGGCATGGCCACGCCATGGAATATTGTCGAAGGCTCGATTGACGACCTGACAAGCCCCAATGCAGTTATGGTAGACCGGCTATATGCCGGCAAGCTCGGTGTGTCCAAAATCGGAGACCGGATCGAAATTGCCGATCGCATGGCCGTAGTCGTTGGCTTTACCTCCGGCATCCGCACATTCACACAATCACCCTATGTTTTTACCAGCTATGCCAATTCACTGCGCTATCTCAGCATCAGGGACGGCGAGGCAAGCTATATGCTGGTCAAGGCCGCCCCGGGCGCGGAGCGTCAGGAACTGGCAAGGCAATTGCGTACAGTGATGGGGGATGACCTTGATATCATGCCCTACGCGGATTTTTCCGCAAAGACCCGTGACTACTGGATCCTGACGACGGGTGCGGGCTCAGCCCTTGTCATGGGGGCTGTACTGGGGGCTCTTGTTGGTATCATCATTGTGGCCCAGACGCTTTATTCCGCCACCGTGGAACGACTTTCTGAATATGCAACACTGAACGCGATTGGTGCCGGCAATGGCTATCTCAATGCCATAGTCATCAAGCAATCGATCATTGCCGGCGGTATCGGTTTTGCCATTGCAGCAATCATAGCCTCTGCCCTGGCATGGTCTTCAACCTCATCACCGGCCGCAATTCTTTTGCCGGCAGAAGCGCTTGTCGCGATCGGTTTTCTCACGCAGGTCATGTGTGTCTTCGCATCCCTGCTTGCCATCCGCAAGCTTTACTCGATTGATCCGACCAGCGTGTTTCGATGAACGCATCCTTTGCAATATCCGCCATAAAAGGCACGATGGAAATATGGCCCGAAGGATCACCCGGTTTGCTGCGGATTGAACCGGTCATCGGTGCAAGCCCGCAAAGCGCACATTACATGCCGACCCTGGGCATTGTGTCGACAAGCCGTTCCCGGCACCTTTGGGGGATTGCTGAAAACTGTCTGTCAAATGCAGAACGGACGCGGTTTGCGCGGTTTGTCCGCCTTGAAGACCGGGCGCGGTTTGTTTTGGGACGTTTTATGGCAAAATCCATGCTGGCAGAACATTACGGCATTGATCTCGGACGGTGCGAATTTGCGGTCAATACCTATGGAAAGCCTTGTCTCCCTGCAAGACCTGATATCGTTTTCAATATTGCCCATTCGGGAGACCTTGTCCTTGTGGGCATTGGACGCGGTTTGCAGCTTGGCGTCGATGTGGAATTACATAAGCCGGACGCCGGGCTGGAAGCCATCGCCGGACTTGTCTTTTGTGTTTGCGAGCGCGAGGCGATCTTCTGTGCCCAAAAGGAGCACAGACCGCGCCTGTTCTTTGACCAGTGGGCTTTGAAAGAGGCTCTGGTCAAGGCCCTTGGAACCGGGTTTGCTCTCGAACCGCGCCGTTTTGCCATCAACCGGCAGGCGTCGCGCTTTGTTGCCGACTTTGTCGGACCCGGCGAGGATGATATCGGCAAGGGCTGGACGATAGTCAAGATTGACATTGGTGACGGATATTCTGCCGCCGCCGCCTGGCGCCGGATTGAGGGTACACACGCGCAGGAATTTTAGCTTTATGGTTAACGCTTTGTTATAAAGTAAAAGCTAATGATGCGGTCATCGGAGCTTTGCTGGTGCCGTGGCCAAAAATCCAGCAACAGGGTAGTCTGGATGCGCCAATACATTTTCATTGTCCTGCTATTGCTCGGCGGATGCAGCATTGGACCACAGACACCTGTACATCAGGCACCGTCCCTTCCGGTGAATTACTCCGAAACAACCGGTGCAGTGCCTCAGTCTGCTGACAGCCGCTGGTGGTCGGCCTTTCGTGACCCCGGTCTTGATGGCATTATTGAAAGTGGCCTTGCCAACAATCTGGATATAAGGACAGCGCTGCTGCGCATTGATGCGGCGCAGGATAACATCGTCGTTGCCGGTGCCGGTGGTTTGCCCTCCATCAATTTTGATGCATCGCATGTCAGGAACCGGGACACTGGCTCAATGAAGGAAGTTGACGGTATCGTCGACACATCCACCTGGGGCACCAGCGCCACATGGCTGATTGATGTCTTTGGCGAGGTCCGCTCCCAGATCCTTTCGGCAAAGGCCAGCCGCAATGCGGCTGTTGAAGCCGTTTCCGTTGCCAGACTTGTGCTGCTGTCTGATATTGCAACAGCCTATGTTGATGCGAAATACTACCAGGAGCTTGGAAACATTGGCGCACGCGCGGTACAATCCCGGCAGCGTGTTTTGTCCCTGACGCGCAAACTTGCAGCCCAGGGGCTTGCATCGGAGGTGGATATCGGGCGGGCGCAAGAGGCTGCGGAGTCCATACTGGCCGAACTGCCCGGATTTGATGCCAACTTCCGGAAGGCTTCAAACCGCGTTTCAACGCTGATGGGAGTGCCCGCCGGCATGGTCCTCCCCGCATTGCACAACAAGGGCGGACAACCTTTGCCTGCCTTTGATCCGGATAGCGGAATTCCTGCTGACCTTGTGCGCAACCGCCCGGACATTCGCAAGGCAGAGGAGGAATTTGCAGCCGCTGTTGCCGATATTGGCTATGCCCGTGCCCAGCTGTTTCCCACAATCACTTTGTCGGGCACCATAACCTCCTCCTATATTTCGACCGATGCCAAATCGGGTGACTTGAACAAATGGTCCTTTGGACCCAGCTTGCGTCTGCCGATTTTTGAAGGCGGAAAGCTGCGCGCCAATGTCCGTATCGCAGGCACTGTGGCCCAGCAGAAAGAACTGTCCTGGCGCGCTGCTGTTCTGAAGGCTGTTGAAGAAGTGGAAAACGCGCTTGTCGCCTATAATCGCAGCCGTATCGCCGTGCGCAGTCTGCTGGCGCGTGTTGCTGCCATCCAGAAGACAGTCCGGTTGTCGAGAACTGCCTACGAGGCTGGCCTCAATTCCAGGCTCGATACACTGGATGCAGAAAAAGACCTGTTTGATGCCCAGTCTGACCTGGCTTTGGAACGTCGTAATCTCGCACAGAATTTTATCGCGCTCAATATTGCTGCAGGCCGGGGCTTGCCAGGTCCGGGACGGGTCGAAACAGTACAGGAAACGGCATGTGGCAGCCCGCAATGTTGAAAGCGGAAAGATGCGACATCCCGCAATGAGCAGCGAGACTCTTTTCCGGTGTTGCCAGTCTCATTGTTGCAATTGACGAGGTCTTTATCAGAAAAGCCGCTGTTTTCTGAGGGCTGCAAATCATCAGCCGTACAACTTTGGCCTTGTGAAGCAAGCTTTACACAATGCTGGGCGTTCATGTTGCAACAATCCGATAATGCGTGTCGCGCAAGAGTGTGAAGCGGTTTTGCGAAAACGACACGCATAAACAAAAAGATAAAGCCTGTCGCATGAATCCGATTCGCCGCGATGGGCTTTAGTGTGCTGTGCCGCTCCATTTTGCTGACCCATGGAAACCGATTGAATGAAAGCGACAACAGAAATTGCCCGGATCAGGACAGAATTGGCGGACTATTTTGCATCGGTTCTGCGAATGTCCCGCCAGCAGATCGTCACCGATATCCACATTCTGGAACTGGGGGTCGATTCGATCATGCTGGTCGAGGCACAGCGATGGATTAAAGTTCGGTTCGGCTGTCTTGTCGAGGTGCCGCAGTTCTTCGAGGAACTGAATACAATCGACCGCCTTGCGGCTTTTCTGGCCGATAAGAAGGCTGAGATTGCAGCGGAACCCGATGACAGGATACTCGCAAAACAGGAATCCGCAAGCTCCGTTCGGGCTGCGGCTATCCCGGCACCGGAAACAGCCGACATGCAAAACACCAGATACACACTCCTGCGATCCCAGCTTTCCTTGCTCCATGAGGTGATAGAAGCCCAGAACCGCTTGCTGACAACCTTGCACAATACCGGGACAAAACCACATGACGCAAAAATATAGCCATTTCGCGCAGGTTGTATTTGAGCGTGCCGCCCGGCAGCCAGATGATCTCGCCTACCGCTTTCATGCCGGACAATCTCCCGGGACCGTCGATATTGTCATGAGCGACCTGGCACGGCGGACAAGGGCAATTGCCGCCGGTCTGCAAAAGCGTCAGCTCCGGGGGCAGAGGGTGGTGCTGTCCCTGCCCCATTCTCCTGACTTCATCCTGGCGTTTTTTGCCTGTCTTGCGGCTGGTGCCATCGCGGTGCCCGTTCCCCAGCAACGTCCCCGCAAGGATGACGCGCGGTTTGGTGCCGTGATTGCCAATGCCGAACCGGGCCTTGTGCTGGTTGATGCCGCTGCACGTGACTGGGTTGAGGGCAGTATTGCAGACAGGGCAGCAGCGGCCGGAAGGACAGCAGCGCCGGTGGCAATTCTCGAAGATGTCGAGGAAAATGCTGCAGATTACATCGAGCCCGTTCTGGCCGCAGATTCGCTCGCCGTCCTGCAATACACGTCGGGCAGCACAGGAGAGCCAAAGGGCGTGATGATCACCCATGGCAATATGCTGGAAAATTGCCAGCTCATTCAGGAAACCCTGGGTATTTCTTCCACATCGGCGGGTGTGCTGTGGCTTCCGTTCTATCATGACATGGGTCTTGTGGGCGCGGTACTGCTGCCGATGTATTGCGAAGGCTGTATTGACCTGATGGCACCGCAGGATTTCTTGCGTGCACCTCTGTCCTGGCTTGAAAAACTGTCCAGTGTTGGGGCAACAAACACAGCTGCGCCAAATTTCGCTCTGGAACTGTGTTGTGAACTGGCAAGACCCGATCTGATTTCCGGTATAGACCTGTCGCGCCTGCGGTGCCTCCTGACCGGGTCCGAACCCGTCAATCCCAACACGATTGAACGTTTTGCGGAAACCTTTGCTGCCAGAGGTTTCCGGTATGGCGCTTTCCTGCCTGCTTATGGACTGGCGGAGGCGACACTTCTGGCAACCGGTACGCTCAAGCCTGACCGCGGGCCAACCATAATTTCGCTTGACGCCCCTGCCCTTGCTGCAGGCGAGGTGCGTTCGGCGGTGCCGGATGGCAAGGCGTTGCGTCTGGTCGGAAACGGTTCGCCCGGCGGACGGGCACGAATTGCCGATCCGCAAACAGCGCTGCCGCTTGGGGAAGGCAAAATTGGTGAAATCTGGTTGACCGGCCCCAGCATCGCAAAAGGATACTGGGCTCGCCCGGATCTGTCACAACAGGCATTTGGCGCATTGTTTTCCGGCGAAACGGGTGGTGGCCCCTATTACCGTACCGGCGATCTGGGCTTCGTAAAGGATGATGATCTTTTCATCACAGGCAGGCTCAAGGATCTCATTATCGTGCGTGGACGAAACATATATCCGCAGGATGTGGAAGAGGCAGCTACGCGCGAACAGCCCCTGTTATGGACTGGTGCGGCTGCAGCCTTTGGAACCAGCCGTGAACAGGGCGAAGAGGTTGTTGTCGTTGCCGAGGCAGCCTTTTCCGGCATTGGAGCTTTGCGCGACGAGGCAACTGCCAGGGCTCTTGTTGCAGACATTCTCCGGAGGCTCTCTGACGCATCTGAAATTGCGCCCGCTGAAATTTGCATTATCCGTCCGGGGCGCTTGCCGCGCACGTCAAGCGGCAAGATAAGGCGCAGTTCTGCGCGTGAAGAATGGCAAAAGGACGGATTTTCGTCGTCCTTGTTGCATCGCTGGACACGTCCGCACACTAGCGCCGTTGCACAGGCGGAGGTGATTGCCAGCGCCGTGCCGCTTGGCCGCGGTCAGGTGGAAAGCTGGCTTCTTGACCGGCTCGCCCATCATTCAGGACAGCCCGGACACCTGATTGATCTGGACGAACCTTTCGCGAGTTACGGATTGGACAGTGTCACGGCCATCGAAATGATCGAAGCCATCAATCGCCTGAATCTCGGCGGACGCACGGTGGATCCCGTCGATCTTTACGATTATCCGACAATCGCACGCCTGCTTGATCATATGTTTGAGGATAGTTCCGGCGGGGAGACCAAAACCAAAGGTGATACTGCGCTGGAGCGTGAGGCAGAAGCCCTGCGCCAGTTGCTCGGCGACTGAAACAGACATGTGCCAGGGGCCGGGCATAATCGATCCGGTTTTGCGTTCCGGAGAAGACCAACACGGGAAGGCTGGCCAGGCTGGTTGAAACAGGACCGGATTGATAGAGGCGAGAAGAACGGAGACGGAGTTGGCCGAAACGAATGACAGCGAAATGCGCGAGCTTCTTGCGCGTGCCCGCAAGCGGATACAGGCGCTTGAAGCGCAGGTTTCCGTGCGTGAGCCGGTTGCTGTCATCGGCCTTGCGTGCCGGTTTCCAGGCTCTTCCGATGCATCGGGCTTCTGGTCAAACCTGCTGGCCGGTGTGGACGGTGTCGGGCCCTTGCGAGACGGTCGCTGGGATGTTGATCGGCTGGTTTCGCGCGGTCCAAAGCCGGAACCCGGGCGGATGCGGACGGCCGATGGCGGATTTCTCGATCATATTCGCGCGTTTGATGCGGCCTTTTTCGGTATTTCAGGACGTGAAGCCGACTATATGGATCCGCAGCAGCGCCTGTTGCTGGAGACAAGCTGGCATGCTTTGGAGGATGCAGGAATTCTTCCGTCGCAACTGGCTGGTAGCGATACCGGTGTTTTTGTTGGTATTTCCAGCGCCGACTATGCTTTCAGGCAGGCAGGCGAAGCTTCTGCCCGCCAAGCCTGGGCAGGAACCGGCAATGCGCTGAGCATTGCCGCCAATCGCCTGTCTTATGTCCTGAACCTGAATGGCCCAAGTCTGGCAGTCGATACGGCCTGTTCATCCTCGCTGGTAGCGGTTCATCAGGCACTTCAAAGTCTGCGGCTGGGAGAATGCAGCACCGCCATCGTGGCTGGCGTCAATGTCATTCTCAATCCGGATGTATCCATTGCCTTTTCACAGGCGGGCATGCTGTCACCTTCGGGCAGATGCCGCACCTTTGATGAGATGGCAGATGGCTATGTCCGCTCCGAAGGGGTTGGGGTCGTCATTCTCAAACGGCTCAGGGATGCCGGGCGCGATGGCGATACCATACGGGCCGTGGTGGCGGGTTCTGCGGTCAATCAGGACGGGCGCGGCAATGGTCTGACGGCTCCCAACGGCCTTGCCCAGCAGGCCGTGATCCGTTCGGCCCTGCGGGATGCCGGAATCAGCCCCGCCGACATTGCCTATGTTGAGGCGCACGGAACCGGCACACCGCTTGGTGACCCCGTTGAACTCAACAATCTTGCCAAAGTCATGGAAATGCGCAGGAACGATCCCGTTCTGGTCGGAGCGGTCAAGGCGGCCATAGGCCATTGCGAAGCCGCAGCCGGTATGGCAGGTCTCATCAAGACCGTGCTGGCCATGCAAGCCGGAATGATACCCGCCCAGCCGCACCTCACGCAGCTCAACCCGCGCCTGAAGGAGGCCGCAGAGCAGATCGCAACACCCGTCAGGGCCTTGACGTCATGGCCGCGGAACAAGGATTATGCCGGTATCAGTGCCTTTGGTTTTGGCGGAACCAATGCCCATGTGGTGCTTCAACGGTATATGCCGGTACGCGCGCCGGAGACCCGGGACGGTCCGGACAGTACGATCCTGATGCTGTCGGCGCGAAGCGACGATGCCTTGAAAGAACTGGCGATCCGGGTTTCCCGCTTGCCGGTTGCCGATCCTTGTGATCTGGCTGCAAGTCTTGCCGCGCGGCGTACCACCCATGGCCATCGGCTGGCTGTTCCGGTTCAGCGCAATGCTCCGGAAGATGCTGGAAGGCAATTGTCGGCCTGGGTGCAAGGGTCTGCGAGCCGCGTACGGGCTGGTCGCCGGATGGGAAGCCGTCCGCCGCGCCTCGTCTTTGCCTTCAGCGGACAGGGATCGCAGCGCACCGGAATGGGGCGGGCGCTCTGTCAGTCAAGTCCGGTCTTCCGCGCGGCGATGGATCAGGTTTTTGTGGCCAGTCATCTGGCGCAGGGCAAAGATCTCGGGGCAGTCCTGTTCGGAGATGATGACGACCGCTTGCGCCGGACGGAATTTTCACAGCCGGCGATTTTTGCGCTGCAGGTCGCACTGGTGGAGGAACTGCGCCATCGGGGAGTCATGCCTGATGCGGTTATGGGCTACAGTCTGGGTGAATATACGGCGGCCTGTATTGCAGGCATCTTGCCGGTTGATGCCATGACAAGGCTGGTTGCACGGCGCGGGGCTCTGTTTCAGTCATTGCCTGAAGGTGGTGCCATGCTGTCGGTGCGTGCGCCGTCGCAATGGACTGAACAGCAGGTGCACGGCTCTGGCGACACGCTTGCCATAGCGGCCCGGCTTTCGCCCGAAATGAACGTTGTTGCAGGCAACGCCGGGGCGATCGACCGGCTAAGGGCCGCTGCTGGACAGGAGAAGTTTGCCGCCAGGCTGCTGCCGGTATCGCATGCCTTTCACTCGCCGCTTCTCGACCCGGTCCTGCCTGCGCTGGGTGACCTGTGCCGCACTGCAGATTTTCAGCCCCTTGCCCTGCCTCTGGTGTCAAATCTTGATGGTTCGGTCCGTGAACCTGGTGTGTTGCTTGACGCGCAATACTGGGTTCGCCACAGCCGTGAACCCGTTGAATTTTTCAGGACCATGGAGACGCTTGCGCAGGATCCCACGACAATCGTTTTGGAAATCGGGCCGAACACCACGTTGACGGCGCTCGGTCGTGCAACCGGACTGCTTGAGCCGGAACGGTTTGTCGGCACATTGTCGGGACGCGGCGATGAGAGGGAGGAACTGGAAGACGCCCTGGCGACACTTGCCGCACTGGGGGTAGACATGAAGCCCGCATCGAGCCCGAAGGGGACAATTCCGGGCTCCGCGCTGCCGCTCTACCCGTTCGACCGGACAGAATACTGGCTGGAACCAGTCCGTGCCGTTGATCCGGCTGAAGATATGGAAGCCAGGCTTGCCGAAGCCATGGCTTCATCTCCGGCGGGAACGCCTGAGGATGTGATCCGGCTTTTGGCCGGGCAGCTGGATCTGGTGCGGCGGACCATATTCAGCCAGATCGAAGTCCTTGAGGCAGAAGCCAGGGCAAGCCCGGAAGAAAGACGGATTGCAACCGGTGCCACGACGGGCATGGAGACGGCAGCAACACCCGTGCTCCCGTCCCCATTGTCAACCGGGCGTGCCGACAAGCGCACGGAACAGATCGGGATAACATCACCGGAACTGGCCGGGGGACAGATGCGGCCCGCAGCCGAACTGGTCTGGCTTCTGGCACAGAAAAGCGATGATGCATCGCGGGCCTATCACATTCCGGTTCTGCTGGAGCTTGAAGGCATCCTCAATCCGGATCATATCCGCACAGCGGTCGTTTTGCTGATGCAGCGCCACGAAGCGTTGCGTGCGGTTTTTCCTGATCCGGGATCCATGGTGATCCGCCCGGTTGAGGATGCAGTCCACGATGTCCGCTTTATGGACGGACGCAACTGGTCAGCAGATGAAAAGGCTGACTGGATCGGACGGATCGGCGAAGATGTGTTTGACCTTGCAAAGGGTGTTCTGTTCCGCGTTCAACTTGCCCGCACCGGCGAAACCAGCTGGCTGATGGCACTTGAGGCCCACCACCTTGTGATCGACGGACTGTCGATGAATCTCCTTGTGGGGGAACTCGCAACTTTGTACAACAGCCTTCAGGGCGGCATCCCTGCCACGCTGCCGGATGCAATACCCTACAGGCACTGGCTTGCAAACCATATTGGATCGCGCTCCGCACAACAGGCGCTGATCGATCAGCACTATTGGCTGGAGCGTCTTGGCGGCGGTACGCCGGCGCTTGATCTTCCAACCGATGGTGTGCGCACAGGCAGCAAGGGCTGGCGCGGTGCAGCGGTCCTTGAGGTAATGCAGCCCGATGAGGCTGCAACCGTACGCCAGGCTGCGCGGACACTGGGCCTGACACCGTTCATGCTGCTCCATGCGCTTCTTGCCCTGACGCTTGCCCGTTATGCAGGCCAGACCAGGGTCGCAATTGCAACCCCGACAGCCGGGCGTCCGGCAGACCTGACCGGGGCGCTTGTCGGATACTGTTCCGACCTCATCTTTTCCCTTGCAACCATTGATGATGCTGAATCGCTGGAAGATTATTGCCGCAGGGTGCGCAAGGATTTGCTCTCGGATCTCTCCCATTCCGGCTATTCCTTTGCCTGGATTGCCGGGGATCTGCGGGCAGCGGGCGCAGAACTGCCATTGCAGGTCGTTTTCAACTATCAGAACGCCTATGTCAGCGCCGCTTTTGACGGAGCGACGGCAAAGGTTCTGCCACGACCGCTCCACTACATTGACGGCGAACTGACGCTCAATGCCGTCGATGTCGAAGGCGGACTGGCACTGGAACTGAACTACAATACTGGTCTGTTTGCTGAAAGCACCGCCCGCGCCCTGCTGGATGCCTATGCGACCTTGCTGCGCGGTGTTGCTGCGGGCGCACGCGGCCCGGTTGGGGCCTTGCCGCTCGTGTCGGAAGCCACGGCCAGAAGGCTCGACAGGCTTGGCCGCGGCGAGATACGGCCAACGCCGGAGGAGCCGGTTTTCCGGACCATAGAACGTATTGCGCACAGCAACCCGGATCTTGTGGCAATCCGTCACGGTTGCGAAAGCATCACCTATGGCGCACTTGATGCGCGGGCCAACGGCCTTGCCATGGTTTTGCTGGAAAAGGCGTTTGACGCCGGGCAACCGGTTGCCATCCACCTGCCGCGATCAAGAGATCTGATCGTTGCCCAGCTGGCAATCTCAAAGGCAGGCGGCACATTTCTTGTGCTGGATCGACGCCAGCCTGCGGATTGGCGGCGCAGGATCCTGACGCAGGCCGGTTGCAGGATAGTCATCGGCGAACAGGAAGATCTCGACAATATCGACATGGTCTTTCTGGAGCCGGAACAGAAAGCGACGAAGATTGCCCCGGATGTGACAGTCTCAGCCCGTCAACTGATGTACGTGATTTTCACATCAGGTTCGACAGGTGAACCGAAGGGCGTCATGGTCGAACATGCTTCTGTTGCCAATTATGTCGGCTGGCTTGGGCGCAAGCTGGAGATCAGCTTTGACGATTGCTTCCTGCAATTCTCCGCCATCGGCTTTGATGCCAGCATCGAAGAAATCTATACGGCACTGGGCCATGGTGCCAGCCTGTCACTGCGCGCGGAGGAATTGCCAGCACCTGCCGCGTTCTGGGAGGATGTGGCAGACAGGGGTGTCTCTGTCCTGGATCTGCCGACGGCCTACTGGCACGAGCTGATGCGGGAGGAAGCAGCGCTCGGGCGCATTCCGGCCAGCCTTCGCCATGTTATTCTGGGCGGGGAGGCAGCAAGGCCAAATGCGGTTGCCCTCTGGCAATCGCGCATAAGTCAAAAAATCGGACTCTGGAACACCTATGGCCCGACAGAAACGACCATCGTGTGCACCGCTGCCCGCCTTGATGATATGTCGGCACAGGACGGGGCTGTTGTCCCGATAGGCACACCGGTTGCCAATGCGATGGCCCTTGTGCTGGATCCCCGGCAGCAGCTCCTGCCTCCCGGTGCTATTGGTGAGCTTTATGTGGGCGGGGAGGTACTGGCACGGGGCTATCTGAACCGGCCAGACCTGACAGCGGCAAGTTTCGTCTGCCTGCCGGGAAGAGACGGTCGCTTCTACCGCACCGGCGACCTGGTGCGCTGGCGACAGGGCGGGGTACTGGAATATCATGGCCGTGCCGATGATCAGGTCAAGATTCGCGGCTTCCGTATCGAGACAGCCGAAATCGAAAAGGCGCTGGAGCAGCTCAACGGCATCGCCGCTGCGTCCGTGTTTGCGCATGATGTTCACGGCGTAAACCGTCTTGCCGCCTATATTGTTCCGCAGCAGGGTATCGAACCGGATATGGCCGCGCTTCAGGGCGCATTGCTGCGTTCGCTGCCCGATTATCTGGTGCCGCAGGCCATGATTCCGGTGCAGCGTTTGCCGCTCAATGCCAATGGCAAGGTGGATCGCCGCGCCCTGCCTGCCATCGACTGGACTGTCGCCCTTGCCGGGCCGGCTGAACACAGTGGCGAACCGCTCGACGCGGATGAGGCTGTTGTTGCCGCGATCTGGGCCGATGTTCTGGGGATCAGGGCAGACCGGCTGTCGTCTGACAGCGATTTCTTTATGGTGGGTGGCGATTCGCTGCTGGCCATGCGGGTGTTGGCGCACCTGAAAGACGTGACGGGGACCACCCTTTCGCCGCGGGAACTGTTCGGTGTGACCCGTCTTGGTGACCTGGCACGACTGCTCGGAAAACCACCGGCTGAAAGCGGGCGTCCTGCTCTCTCGCCGCCGCAGCGATTGTCGCGCGAGGGTGCGTTGCCCGTTGGCTCAAGCCAGAGACGGCTGTGGTTCCTCTATCAGCTGGATCCGGCAAGCGGTGCCTATAATCTGCCATCGCGTATCGAGCTTGAAGGGCCGCTGGATGAAACCCGCCTGCACGCTGCCCTTGCAGCGATTGCTGCGCGGCATGAGAGCCTGCGCTGCCGTTTTGAAGATCAGGACGGCCAGCCGGTTGTCTATATCGATGACAGGGCATCCATTCCGTTCGGGAGCATGGATCTTTCTGCGGAAACAGACCCGCAGGCTGCTGTTGATGCGGCGGCAACCGCCATGTCAGCGACCCCGTTCCATCTGGATGGTGGCGCACTTGTGCGCGCAACCCTGTTCCGCCTTTCGTCCACGCGGCACGTGCTGTTGCTGTGCGCCCATCATATCATTACGGACGGATGGTCGATGGCCATCATTGGCCGGGACTTTGCTGCGGCCTGTTCTGCCGGTGCTGATGCCGGCCCGCTGTGTGGCCTCGCCCCGCTTGATCTCGGTTATGTTGATTATATGGCTGCCGTGACTGAAGCGCGAGCCGGGATGGATACAGAACCCTTGCGTCTTTTCTGGCGGGAGAAGCTTGGCGACCTGCCCGAGCTGCTGGAATTGCCAACTGACAGGCCGCGCCCTGATCTGCCGGACGGGCGCGGGCGCGTACACCGTTTCGCGCTTTCAAAAGACATGACACAGCATTTGCACGATGCTGCCCGGCGCATCGGGGTTACACCCTTTGCCATGCTGTTTTCCGCCTGGGGCCTGCTTCTGGCACGGCTTTCCAGTCAGCCTGCCTTTGCCATTGGCACGGTATCTGCCAACCGTTTCATGCCCGGTTCGCAAGAGATTGTCGGTTTCTTCGCCGAAACGCTGGCACTGCGCTTTGATGTGACGGATCGTCCGGCCTTTGCCAGTCTTTGCCACCGCACCCAGCGCGAGCTGGTGGAGGCCCTGGATCACGCTGCACTGCCCTTTGAGGCACTTGTTGAAGACCTGGTGACGGATCGAAGCGAGGCGCATGCCCCGATTTTCCAGACCATGTTCGTCTGGCAGAATACACCGGCGGTGGTGCAGACCGCGGGCGAACTGACGCTGCGGGCGGAACGTCTGGACAAGGGAGCAACCCAGTTTGATCTCGTTCTGGACATGACCGAGGTCGAAGATGGTGTCGAAGCCATGCTCGAATATCGCACGCAGCTGTTTGAGCCGCAGACCATTGATCTTCTGGCGGACCGTTTCATCCGTCTGCTGGGCCATGCGATTGCGCAGCCGGAGGCCCCTGTCAGCGATATCGGCCTGCCCGAAGACGCAAGCGCACCCATACCGGAAAGGATCCCGGAAATTGCCAACTGCCGGGTTGACGCGGTGCTCGACAGCTGGGCGGAGAAACGTCCGCAGGCCGTTGCCGTGGTTTTTGAAGCTGAAGACGGCCAAATCGCGCGTCTTTCCTGGGCGGAGTTCAGGGATTGCGCCCATGCGCTGGCTGCCGTTTTGCAGGACCGGGGGATCGGCCCCGGCGATATGGTGGCCATCTGCGCCGAACGTTCGCCGCAGCTTATGGTGGCTGTCTACGCGGCCATGGTTGCCGGAGCGGTTTATGCCCCGCTTGATCCATCGGCTCCGGCAGAGCGCCAGCGCATGTTGCTGGCAGCGTCCCGTGCCCGGTTGCTGATCACGCAAGGCAATCTTCTGGACCTGTTTTCCACGCAAGACGCCGCACGTGCCGTTCCCGTCCTCCTGCTGGACGAACCTCTGCCTGCCACAACGGGCACTCTTGGGCGGACAACGGATGCCTCGGCTCCCGTTTATGTGATTTTCACCTCCGGCACCACCGGAACGCCCAAGGGTGTGCTGGTGCCGCATCGCGGCGTTGCCAATATGGCGCTGGGCATGGGCCGGGTGCTGGGTGTGACGCCCGATGACAGTCTTCTGCAGTTTGCACCGCTGAATTTCGATGCGTCTGCGCTCCAGATCTTCCTGCCGCTCCTGTCTGGCGGATGTTGTGTTCTCCACCACAGGCCGGACCGGCTGGGTGCCGGCGATTTCATGGATCTGGCACAGCGCCACGGGCTGACAATGCTTGATCTCCCGGCAGCCCTGTGGCGGCAATGGGTGGAGACGATGACAGGGGAAGGGTTGCGCATGGCACCGTCCATCCGCATCTTCCTGACCGGTGGCGAGGCCTTGTCCGCCCGTACCCTGCATCGCTGGTCAGCATTGTGTGACAGGCGCGTCACCTTCCTGTCCTCCTATGGCCCGACAGAAGCCTCCATCACGGCAACAGCCTATGTCAGCGACAGCGAGGCACTGGAGCAGATCGAAGACGCAACGCCGGATATCGGCCGACCATTGCCCAATGTCAGCGTCCATGTACTCGACCTGTTCGGCGCACCGGCGGCTTCTGGCGTTGTCGGTGAAATCGCCATTGGCGGACCGGGCGTTGCCATAGGCTATCTCGACAGTCCGGAGCGCACGGCGGAAAGCTTTGTCGAGCGTCCGGGCCTTGGTCGCGTATACCTGACCGGTGATTATGGCCGCCTGACCACAGGCGGAACATTGGAATTTCATGGCCGACGCGACAGCCAGATCAAAATTCGCGGCGTCCGTATTGAACCGGCGGAAGTCGAAGCGGCCATTCTTTCCCATCCGGCCATGGCGGATGCGCTGGTCATGACGCAAAAAACAGCGGACCGGCGTGTGCATCTGGTGGCCTATATTGTGCCGCGATCCGCCGCCGCATCCAGGGCTGGTCCCGATGCGCAAAAGACGTTGATTGATGAATTGCGCCTTCATCTCAGGGGGCGCCTGCCGGACAGTATGATGCCGTCGGCATTTTTGCCCGTCGAGGCATTCCCGCTTCTGCCCAGTGGCAAGACCAACCGCCGTGCCCTGCCGCCTGTGCCGGTCAGCGAGGCAAGGACCGGGCCATTCGAGCCGCCCAAAACAGGGGCTGAAACTGTTCTTGCAGATCTCTTGCGCGACATGCTGAAGCTTGAAACTGTCGGTCGGCATGACAATTTCTTCGAGCTGGGCGGCGATTCGATTCTGAGCCTGCAACTGGCAGCCCGCGCCAGACGCGCCGGTGTGCAGTTCGATGTGCGCGATATCTTCCGCCATCAGACAGTTGCAGAACTGGCCGCAGTGGCGCGCCTGTCAGCTTCGCTGCTGGCTGACCGGGGACCGTTGTCCGGGCAAGGGACTCTGCCGCCTGCGACACAGGCACTGCTGGCCAGCCCGGCACTCAAGGCGGAGATACTGGACATCATGCCACCGCCTGGCATGACTGCCGGCAGGCTGAAACAGGCTCTCGAGGCGCTGGTTCTTCATCATGACGGTCTGCGTGCAACCTGGCGTCTGGATCCTGAACCCGTGATCATCATGAAAGACACGATACCCTCCGGTCTGTGGCAGGAAACCGGGCTTGCGGATCTTGACCCGTTGACCAGACGTCTGGCATCGCAGGTTCTGACAGAGGCACCGCATTTCCGTGCCGTCCATTGTGAACATGCCTCCGGCCGTCTGATCCTGATAGCCCATCCTGCCCTTGTCGATCCGGCCAGCTGGCATATTCTCATCGCCGATTTTATCCGCCTTGCAACAGAGGCGGGACCGCTGCTGCCGAAGACTGCCCCGGTCCTTGAGCTTGCTGAATCCGCTGTTGCCCCCGCAAGGGACGGTCGTCCGGTACCTGAACGCCAGCGCCTGATCGTTGGTCTCGACGCCCGGATCGCCGAGGCCCTGGCCGGACCGGCATTGAAGGCATGGCGGACGTCACCCGGTGAAATGATGCTTGCCGCCCTGACCCGCGTGCTGGCGCGCAAAGCGGCATCGGCTTTTGCAAATCTTGATATGCTCTGGCCTGCACGGCCCGCTGGCGCAAAGGTTGATGTGTCGCGGACAGTCTGGCATCTGGCACAAACGGCAGTGCTGCACATTGATGATCCGGCGGATCGTTCGGTGCGTGACTGGCTGATTGCGGTCAAGGATAGCTCTCGGCTCAATCTTGACAGGAGCAGCGCACCGTCGGGTACCGTGCTGTTTGTTGATCGTCCGGTCCATGATCTGCCGGATGGCTGGACTGCAGAATTAAGGCCAGCGCCTGTGCAGACAGGCCATTCGCTGGTTGTCAGCCTTGATATGACACACGGGGCTCTGGTTATTGATCATGATGAATCCGTGTGGAGCGAACATAGCGCCACCGATCTTGCACACAGCATCCTGTTTGAACTGGGCAGGATTGTCGTCATGTGCCTGGCACCCGGTGCCGGGGGCCTGACCCTGTCTGATGTACCGCTTGCCTCGGTCCGCCAGGCGGAGCTTGATGCGCTGACGGCAGCCACACCGGATATTGAAACACTCTATGATGCCTCATTCGGGCAGGCGGGGATGATTTTCCATTCCCTGCTTGCGCCTGCAAGCGGTGCGTTTGTGATCCGGACACGGGTCGATTTCTCGAAAGACTTGGATGTCACAGCCCTGAAGGCCGCGGTCGGTGATCTTGCCGCACGCCATCCTGCACTGCGCACAAGCTTCCGCTGGCAG
Organism: Rhizobiaceae bacterium; assembly: GCA_965247225.1. GTDB lineage: Bacteria > Pseudomonadota > Alphaproteobacteria > Rhizobiales > Rhizobiaceae > CBDFGT01. The sequence continues at coordinate 87,984 of CBDFGT010000009.1, forward strand.
GACAGGACGCAACCTCTTCAGATCGTGCATGGCAAGGTCGAAATCCCGTTTGAAATGGTCGATATCAGTGCGGCAGACGACGGGGCAGAGGCGCTGGAGGCCGTTGTTTCCAGTGACCTTGCGCGACCGCTTGACCTGCTGGTTCCGCCGCTCATGCGTCTGACGCTGGTGCGCAGGCGCGACGGCTGGACTTTGGTCTGGCTCAAGCATCATGCTGTCATTGATGGCTGGAGCATGCCTTTGCTCTATGATGATCTGATGCGCTTTTATGCGGCGCACGCCTTTGGCAGCGCCGTTGAACACGCACCGGCCCCGGGCTTTGATCGCTACATTGCCTGGCTTGGCGACTGGGACAGCACCGCAGCCAGGCAGCATTGGCAACACGAGCTCAGCGGCTTCGATGCGCCGACCGAACTTGGTATCGGTCGCGGTGCGGTCGCAGAAACCGGTCGTATCGGTCGCGCGGTCGCACAGGTTGTCCCCGGTGATTTTGCCCGCCTTATGAGCAAGGCGCGTGCCGGGCGGGTGACACTTGGTACGCTTGTGATCGGTGCCTTTCTGATTCTTCTGGCCCGCACCTCCGGCACAGGCGAGGTTCTGACCCACGTGACCGTCTCCGGCCGTCCGTCCGATCTGCCGGGTGCGGAAGAGATTGTCGGCATGTTCCTCAACACGTTGCCTCTCAGGGCGGACATAAAGGATGATGACGATCTTTGGCCCTGGCTTCGTGCCCTGCAGGAACGGCAGGCAGCCAATGATGCCATGGGCCATCTGGGTCTCGTTGATATCCAGCGCATGAGTGCGGTTCCGGCAGGACAGCGCCTGTCGGAAACCCTGATCATCGTTCAGAATACGCCGCTGGGCGAGGCAATGGCTGCCGGACCGGGTGGTCAGGCTGCGGGCCTTTCGCGTCTTGTGACGGGCGTGGAGGGCCTGCAGAAAACCGGCGCACCGGTCACGGTTTTTGCGGAAGGACGCGACAATGATCTGACCTTGACCGTGCAATATGATTCAGGGCGGTTTGATGCCGCAGATATGAGGGATCTGGCAGCTCGGCTTGGCCGCATCCTGAGGGAAATGATATCCGGTGCAAAGCTTGGAGATCTGCGTCTGCTGGGTCCGGAAGAAGAAGCCCGGATCATGGCCCGTTCGTCGGGTCCATGTGCGCCAATGCCGACGGGGTCTTCGCTGATTGCAATCTTTGAGCAGCAGGCCCGCAAGACACCAGACCGCATCGCCATGTTTGATGGCACACGGGAATTGTCCTGCAAGGCTCTGGATCAGCGGGCGGCACAGATAGCGCGGGCGATCATCGATCAGGGCGTTGAACCCGGAGATGTGGTTGGACTGCTGTCCGAACGCTCAATAGATACCACGGCGGCGCTGCTTGGCATCATGAAAGCCGGAGCAGCGTTTCTGGCTCTTGATCCGGGTTATCCGGTGGCACGGCTGGCTGCAATGCTGGCCGATTCGGGGGCGAAGATGGTGCTGCATGCCGCACCTCTGGATCCGGCAATGAAAGCTCCGTCAATGCTGATCGCGGACGCGCTGGCGTATTCCCCTGCTTCCGGCATAATACCGCCCGGTTCAGGACTGCTTCAGCCAGAAAGCCTTGCCTGTCTGATCTACACATCCGGATCGACAGGCCAGCCCAAAGGTGTGCGGGCTCTGCACAGGGGAGCGCTCAACCGCTTTGGCTGGATGTGGCGGGAAATGCCGTTTGGCCGATGGCGAGGTGATGGTGCAGAAAACGGCCCTGTCCTTTGTCGATTCGGTCTGGGAAATTTTCGGCCCGCTGCTTGCAGGCATTCCGTCGCTTGTTCTTGGTGATGCCGAGGTGCGTGATGTGCCGCGTTTCATGGAACTTCTGGCACAACACCGGATCAGTCGCCTTGTGCTGGTGCCCACCCTGCTGCGGGCGATGCTGGAAGTCGCGCCAGACCTTGGCAGACGTTTGCCGGATTTGAAGCACTGGATCAGTTCGGGTGAAGCCCTGCCTGCCGATCTGGTTCTGGCGTTTCGGCGCGCAGCACCCGGCAGGCGTCTGATCAATCTTTACGGGTCGTCCGAAGTTGCCGGTGATGTGACCTGGTACGATACCGCTGATATGCCGGAAAATGCCATTCTTCCGGCATCTCTGGGATGGCCGATTGACAATTGCAGCGTCTGTCTGCTCGATTCCGGCGGACGGCCTGTTCCGGACGGCATGCCCGGAGAACTGTGGATCGGAGGGACCAATCTTGCCGACGGCTATCATGGTATGGCCGATCTTTCTGCGGGTGCCTTTGTACCAAATCCGTTTGGCGATGGCATGCTGTTTCGCAGCCGCGACTGGGGCAGGCGCGAGGTCGATGGTTCCATCACCTTCCTCGGACGTCAGGATGGCCAGGTGAAAATCCGCGGCATGCGGGTTGATCTTGGTGAGGTGGAGGCCGCGATGCGCGAGGTCGAAGCCGTGCAGGCGGCAGTTGACCTCAATCGTCCGGGGGCTGACGGGCGCGCACGGATTGTCGGCTGGTATGTCGGCACAGCCTCGCCAGATGAATATCGCATGGCCCTGGAGCAAAAGTTGCCCCGGTATATGGTACCGGCGGCCCTGATTGCCCTTGAAGCCATACCGCTTTTGCCCAATGGCAAGGTGGATCGGCGTTCACTGCCGGATCCGAATGAAACGGGACAATCCGCAGAAGAAACGGTCGTGGCGCTCCAGACAGAAACTGAAACAGCCCTTGCAGCGATCTGGGCAGATGTTCTCGATGTGCCGCTGTCCATGATCGGTCGTACACAGAACTATTTCCATCTGGGCGGCGATTCGATTTCGGCGATCCGGGTTGCAACGCGCGCCACGGCTGCCGGACTTTCCATTACGGTGCGCGACGTGTTTGAGAGCCAGACACTGGCCGCACTTGCAGAACGTATGGAAGGCGCTGGTACACAACGGATGCAACCCGTCGCACTTGGCAGGGATTTCCCCGATATTGCACCTGTACACTGGCGTCAGTTCACGCTTGTGCTTGAAGGCGATGTGACGGAAGCCAAAGTCTGGCATTCTGTCGGACAGATCGTCGCGACCCACGAGATGTTGCGCGGCCGGATCCTGTTCAATGAAGACGGTGCGGAAATCACCTTTGCCCCTGGCCCGGATGTTTCGCGCACTGGTGAACCCGTCTTTATCGCAAACACCGGAATTTTCTCCGTCCGGAAAAAGGATTCGTCTGGCCGGTCATCCGCTGCTCATGGATATGGCGGCATGGTCCACCATCATCTCCGATCTTCGCCGCAGCCTCGCAGGCCGTCCTGTTGCGCGCCCTGCACTTCCCCTTTCAAAGCGGCCGCCGGTGATCCGCGCGGAGCTGCGCCCGGTTGTCGTGGCCGACACCAGCTGGCAGATCGCGCTTCCTGAAAAACTGTTTGTTTCTGCCGCAAAAGCTCTGCGCACAAGCCCGCAAGAGCTGATGGCCGCAATCATGATGCAGGCATTTTTCAATGCAGGGATGGCAGGACCGCTGGCAATGATCATACCGGATCGCGAACCCGGCAAGGAAAGGATCGTTACCGGTCACGAGCGGCTTGTACCATTGCCGAGATCAGCCGGTTACCCTTCTGCCGACCTGCGGGCCGCCAAGAAAGCACTGCGCCGGAAGTCTGTCACGACAGGCAGCGAAACTGTCGGCACCACGATCCGTCTTTATGGCGGTGATACGGCTTTTGATGGTTCCATCGCGCAAGAACCGCTCTTGTTGCTGGGGCTGGGTGCATCCATGCATATGGAAATTCTGGCGCAGGATGAAGCCCTGTCCCTGCATCTCTACAGTGATGGCACAGACGTGCCGGCTGACATGGAGAAAATGGTTCTTGCGTTGCAAAAAGCTGTCGACGACTATGGTCACCAGTCTGCATTGGGAAGCGATCCCTTTGTCTGGATTTCCAGTGATTTTCCGCTTGCAGAACTGAAACCCGGTGCGCTTTCCAAACTTGCCGTGCGCTATCCGGATATTGAGACGGTACAGGCCTTGACACCCGGCCAGACGGGTATGGTCTTCCACAGTTTTGCTGATCCCGATAGTGCGGTCTATGGATTGAATACGACAATCAGGCTTGCGCCGGGCTTCGATCTCGGCAGGCTTGAAGCCGCATTTGCAGCACTTGTTGAACGCCATGGTATCCTGCGCACCAGCTTTGACTGGACGCTGGGCGAACAGCCTTTGCAGATCGTGCATCGTAACGCAAAATTGAACATGGAAATCAGGGACTGGCGTGGCCTTGACGAGGACACGTATGCGGTGCGTCTCACACGGTGCATTGCTGCGGACCGGGCAACGCCGATTGATCTGACAAAAGCACCTGCCATGCGTGCGACAGTCGTGCTTGGTCCTGACGGGGGAGCGGACCTGCTGTGGTGTGTGCATCACGCCGCAGTCGACGGCTGGTCTCTTCCCGTCCTGCTGCGTGAACTGGCACATTTGTACGACGGCATGACAGGCCTGCCTGTGGCGGAACTGCCGGATGCGCAGGATTTTGCAGCCTATCTGGCCTGGATCGCCGGACGGGATCGTGCCGCGGCACTTGAACATTGGAAATCACAGGTTGGAGATCTTTCCGCCGGAACGGATCTCGTGATCGGGAGTGGTATCGCAACGGAAAGCGGCGTCTGCGCACGTCATGCCATTCAACTGGACTTCGGTACAATATCGCCGCTCCTGGAGAAGGCGCGGTTTGCGGGTGTAACACCATCAACCCTGATCCAGGGGGCGTGGGCAGCACTGCTGGCACGCTACAACCAGTCGGAAGACCAGATTTTCGGTGTTACGGTGTCGGGGCGGTCGGCTGAAATTTCCGGCATAGAAGAAGCGGTCGGTCCTTTTGTCAATGTTCTGCCCTTGCGTTTGCGGACCTGCGATGGAGACCCCCTTTGGGACTGGCTGCGCAACGTGCAGGAGACACACGCGCGGAATGACCGGCACAATGAGATATCCTTTGCCGACATTCAGGCACTGAGCGCATTGCCGGCTGGCGAGCGGCTTTGTGACAGCATGCTGGTGGTGCAGAATTTCCCGATGGATAACCGCCTGCTGGGTCCGTCACCGGCTGGCGGCTTGCAGGGGGACAATCTGTCAGGCTTCCTTCAACTCGTCCGCGCCATCGACGGCTACCAGACCACCAGCTATGCACTGACCATTTTTGCACTGCCGCAGAATGACCGTCTCGAAATCGAATTTGTCTATGATGCCGGTCGCTTTGATGCAGCCTGTATTTCGGCGCTGGGTGCGCATTTTACAATGGTGCTCAAGAGCATGATCACGGCCGAAACACTGGGAGCCGTTGATATTATCGATGCTGACGGGGAAGCCGGTCTCCTCGCCCTGGCACGCGGTCCCCATCCTGCTGTCCCTGAAGCACCTTCAGCCCTTGCCATGTTTGAGCTTCAGGCCGACAGCCGTCCCGATGCGCCTGCCCTTGTGCAGGACGGTCATGTCACGACCTGTGGCGAGATCGAGGCCGGCGCGAATCGGGTCGCTGCCGTCATGACCGGACACGGGATCGGACGCGGTTCCATCGTGGCCATCCATATGGACCGTACACCGGCAATGGTGATGGCGCTGCTTGCGGTCTGGAAGGCGGGTGCAGCCTGGTTGCCGCTGGATCCGGCGTACCCCGCAGACCGTCTCGCCTATATGCTGGAAGACAGCGGTGCGGCATTGGTGCTGCGCGATGGGCTGGACCTTGCATTCAGGACAGCGCTGCCTTCTCTCGATGTGCCGTCGCTGCTGGCATCCGGCGGCACCGCAACCCGGCCGGTCTCGATTGTGAAGCCGGAAGACCTTGCCTGTCTGATCTATACATCCGGCTCAAGCGGACGGCCAAAGGGTGTGCGGGCACTGCACAGAGGCCTGATGGCACGTCTGACATGGGGTTGGCACGCAGTGCCCTTTCAACCTGAAGATGTGGCTGTCCTCAAGACGGCACTGCCATTTGTGGATTCCGTCTCCGAAATCTTCAGTCCCCTGGCCTTTGGATTACCGGCTGTTGTGGTCTCTGTCGAGGATTCCGGAGACATAGGCCGGCTGGTCAGCATCCTGGCTGAAGGCAGTGTCACCCGGATTGTGCTTGTGCCGTCGTTGTTGAGGGCTATTCTGGACATGCCGGAGGCTTTGGCGCAAAGGCTGAAGGCGCTGCGGACCTGGATTGTCAGCGGCGAAGCCTGCACTGCCGAACTTGTTGCAGCCTTCCGCAAGACCTTTCCCGGTGCCCGCCTGATCAATTTTTACGGAAGCTCCGAAGTTGCCGGTGACGTGACCTGGTATGACACCACCGGCATGGTTACAGATGATCCGGCTGCACCTGTCCCCATCGGACGTCCCGTTGATGGCAATGACACCTTCATTCTCGACCGTCGTCTGAAGCTTATGCCACCGATGATGCCGGGTGAGCTCTATGTCAGCGGCACCCATCTGGCCGATGGGTATCATGAGAAACCGGATCTGACTGCGGAGGCTTTTCTGCCCAGTCCGTTTGGTCCGGGCCGCATGTTCCGCACCAGGGACTGGGCGCGCTGGAACGCAAACGGACTGCTCGAATATCTTGGCAGGCAGGACAGCCAGATCAAGATCCGTGGCATGCGGGTGGAAATGGGAGAAGTGGAATCTGTTCTGCGAAGCCTGTCCGGCGTGGAAGATGCCGTTGTGCGGCCGGTTGCGGCAGCAGGCAAAACCCTTGCGCTGGCTGCCTATTGGTCTGGCCCGGCAACGGCAGACGATCTGAAAGGGGGCATGAACCGGCAGCTTGCCACCTATATGGTGCCACAATACTGGATCAGGCTGGAAAATCTGCCCAAATTGCCGAACGGCAAGATTGACCGCAGGTCGCTGCCAGATCCGCTCGGCCGGAGTGATATGGGCGGCGGCTTTGTGAATACGCGGCCGGAAGGCCTGATCGAAGAGCTGCTTCTGCCGGCATGGTCGACCATGCTGGGCGTTGATGAGCGCGAACTTGCAGTGACCGAAGATTTCTTCGCTCTTGGTGGCCATTCGCTGGTTGCTGCCCGCGCATTGGCGGAAATTGCGCGGCGCACGGGGATTACCCTGCGGCTCAGACAATTCTACGAGGCGTCAAGCTTGCGCGGCGTTGCAGCCCATATCGAAGCCGAGCTTCTGGCAGGTGTGACAGAAGACGAACTGGCCGGGCTTGTGGCCCAGGCCGGCACCGCACTGAAGGAGGAGGGTTCGATATGAGTGCGCGCTCACTGCCTGAAAATTGGTCCCGCCTGCCAAGAGACGTTCGCGACAGGGTTTTGAAAACCCTGATAGAGCGCCGCCGGGAGAAGGGCAACGCGCAGGCCATACGGCTCCAGAAAGCCGATCGCTCCAAACTCTTGCCTGCTTCGCTTGAGCAGTCGGTTTTTCTGGGACAATATGAAAACTATGGTGACCGCCTGGCATGGACGATGGCCGCGCCGCCGATCATCATGGACAAGGTGGATGTCACGCTGGTCCGGCAGGCTGTGACCACGCTGGCCCACCGCCATGATGTCTTGCATGCGGTGTTCCGCAAAACCGAAAACCGGTTTATGCTGAAGCTGGACAAAACCTTGCCGGTGCCGTTTACCATTTCCAGAATGCCGCTGACTGTTGCCCTGACAGGTGCGGAAAACTGGGTGAGGCGACGCTATGAGGCCATGCTGGCAGAGCCGTTCGATCCGGAAAATGGACCCCTGTGGCGGGCAGAACTCTGCTCATTTGCTGGTCGGGGCGTTATTCTGCTCACCTTTTGCAGTGCAATTGTGGATGGGGAATCGCTGTATCTGATCGATCAGGAGCTTCGTTCACGTCTGGCCCCTGGCGCGGGCGATATATTTCCGGCAGTCGAATTCGACTATGCGGATTATGCGCTGACCCAGGATGGCCTGGTTCGCAGCGGGCGCTTTGACGACCCGCGGAACTGGTGGCGAACGCAGCTGGCCGGAGGTCCGCCGGCGCACTGGGCTGACGGACGCAATGCCATTGCGTCATCCCGTTTGTCCGAGCAGGTCATCGGATCACGGACCGGCAGGGCGCTTGATGCCTATGCAGCGCACCATCGCACCACGGTTCCTGTCGTGCTGATGACACAGTTCATGGCGCTGGTGCGCGAGCTGGACGGCGGGGATGATGTGTGGGTATCCTCTGCCATGGCCTCGCGCGACATTCCGGAGACACAAGCCATGGTCGGCACATTCGCCCGGCAGGCGCTGATGCGCTACCAATGGCCGGCCAATGGCGATCCGCTTCAAGGTGTGCACGATCTTGTGGCCAGGACCATGGAACAGCCTGCGGTTCCGCATCTTCTGGTCCGGGAAGACCTTGAGAATGCCTGTCCGGCAGCACCGTCGGCTTATCGCTATGTCTTCAATTACAGGCTTGTCGCCACGGCAGATGATGAGAGTGAAGATGATTCTGACGTCCCCTGGCGTCCCGGCCCGAAGACAAACGAAGCCGCCAGGGAAGAGGATATTCTGCTGCTCGTCATGCAGTCCGGCGAGCGTCGCCTGATACACTGGTATCTGCGCACTGACAGGTTCAGCCCCGAGAAGACAGAACATCTGGTCGTCGGGTTCCATGCCGCTCTCATGCGGTTATTGCAGCCATGTTCGGATGCCTGAAGCGTGTTGAGGCTTATCTGATACAGGTTCCCAAGTCATCCAATCTGTGATTCACTTGGTCATGGAAGAAGAACAGCCATGGGCAAGCCGTATCCGATGGCGTTGCGTTTGCATGTTGCAGCGTTTGTCGAAGAGGGCCATACGCACCGGTAGGCCGCTCGACATTTCCGGGTTTCCCCGCGATTTGCGAACAATATGGTAATCCGGAAGCAGTCGACCGGCTCGCTTGCTCCAGCCCGGCAGGGCCATGTCGGGGGTGGCAAGCTGGTCGAGCAGCATGCGTGGGTCAGGCAGCGGCTTCTGGAAAACGGTGATCTGACACTGGCTGAATTGCGTGTCGAACTGGAGGAACGCGGCGTTTCGGTGGATCGTTCGACGGTCTGCCAGCTGTTTTAACGGCTCGGCCTCAGCCATAAAAAAGTCTGAAGGCCAGCGAACAGCTGCGTCCCGAAATCGCGAATGCCTGCGACCTGTGGGTCGACCGGCGAAAGCCTTTCTTCAACAAGTCGTTGTCCGGTAATCCCCCCGCAAACTAACCGGGTTTAAAAGTAGAATTTTCTCACAACGATTTTGGAGAGGATTCCGATGAAGACATCACGATTTAGCGACGCACAGATCATGGCGATCCTGCGCCAAGCCGAGGACGGCATCCCTGTGGCTGAGCTGTGCCGGGAGCATGGCATGAGTGACGCCAGTTTCTACAAATGGCGGGCGCGGCTTGGCGGTATGGATGCGTCCATGGTTTCCCGGATGAAGAGCATGGAGGACGAGAACCGGCGGCTGAAGAAGATGTATGCCGAGCTGAGCCTGCAAAACGATCTGGTGAAGGAAGCGCTTGGAAAAAGCGCTGAGGCCATCTCAACGCAAGGAGATGGCCATGCAAGCGGTTCACAACAGGAATATCAGCGTGGCGCTCGCGTGCCGGACGTTCGGGGTCAGCGAGACGTGCTATCGCTATGAGCGCAAGCTCGACAATGAGAACGAAGAGATTGCCGACTGGGTGCTTCGGCTGACGACGACACACAAGACATGGGGATTTGGCCTATGCTTCCTGTATCTTCGCAATATCAAAGGGTTCGCCTGGAACCACAAACGGGTCTACCGCATCTGTCGCGATCTGGAATTGAACCTCAGGATCAAGCCCGGGAAGCGTCTGGTGCGGGAGCGGCCCGAGGCGCTTGCCGTGCCGGAAAAGCCCAACGCGACATGGTCCATGGACTTCATGGCTGATCAGCTTGCTGACGGTCGTTCGTTCCGGACATTGAACGTCATCGATGACTTCAACCGAGAGGGGCCCGGTATCGAGGTCGATTTCTCATTACCGGCCGAACGCGTCATCCGTTCACTGAACCACATCATCGAATGGCGCGGCAAGCCGGAGACCATTCGTGTCGACAACGGCCCGGAATACATCAGCGGCACGCTGCTGACGTGGGCCGAGAAACGCAACATCACGATCAACCACATCCAGCCGGGAAAACCGCAGCAGAACGCATACATCGAGCGCTACAATCGAACAGTCCGGCACGAATGGCTGGGCTGCTTTATCTTCGATACAATCAAGGAGGTACAAGATCACGCCACACGCTGGCTCTGGACATACAACAATGACAGACCCAATATGGCCATCGGCGGCATTCCGCCGAGGCAGAAACTGAAAATGGCAGCCTAAATTCTACTGATAGGCCCCGTTAAAACGGGGGGATTACCGTCAGACTGGTCGGTGCCTTGCTTCTGGAGCAAAACGACGAATGGGCTGTCCAGCGGTCCCGCTACATGACACTGGAAACCATCGCCACAATGAGCGATGATCCACTCATCAGCCTGCCAGCCGCAAGCTGATCCATTCCCGGCTCAGTCCGGAAGGCACGGCGACCGCCGAAGCTACACCACGCGCCGGGACACGATCCGATCATTGTTGCGCAGGAATATCGCAAAGCGGCTGACACGCTCGACGAGTGACGTCACATTGGCCTTGCCGAACTTCTTGCGAAACTGGATTAGATCGCATTCCCAATCCCCGAACTGCTTACGATCGGCGACGACCTCCGGCGGCGCAGAATATTGAGCTCCGGGTTAAACCTCTGACCATACTTGCGTCTTGCATGTCGTGGACGCCGGCGTGCCCGATGCTCCGGCAGGTGGCGCCAAAGCTTGATTGCGTGTCCGTCGGCCGAGTACGCGAACTTGTAGATCGTTTCGTGACTGACCGAGATTGGATGCCGTTCCAGACGCATCCGGCCAGCGATCTGCTGCGGCGACCAACCATGTATGATCGGGTCGACAACGGATTGCCGGACATTTGAGAAGCGAACCAATTTCCGGAGCTTGGACCGTCGCTCGCACGCCATGTCATGCGCCGTGACGCAATAGTAGCCATTGAGATCTGGGACGACCTTGTCGACGAACATGTTGCGCTTGATCTCGCGAAAGATCGTCGAGCGATGTCGACCAAGCTTCTCGGCGATCACCTCGACACTTAGCCCAGCCGTTCTCCAGCGTGCAATCTTGCGACGTTCATCGAGGTCAATGTGGGAGTAGGTGCGTTCCATTGCATTCTCCTTGCGAGTGACAACCCATTGGTATCATTCGCAAGTCGCACTTCATCCTTGAACCCGCCCCGGCTAAGGCTTGCTATCGCATAATCAAGGGACCAAAGCCGAAAAGTACGGTTCTGGGCACAAAGGGCAGGTTACAGCGAGCAGCCCTTCCCCCTCGCGTGGCCAGCGCCTAAGGCGCTCAAAATTCAGCATTCATTTATCAACCAAAGCGGAAACTGGCGAGACCAAAGGGGCGTTCGATAGCAGCATGTCCCCCTTCCAAAGGAGCCTCCATCGCATCGACGGCGATCGCAGTTCCCGGAGCATCGAGCTGAAACGCACCGCGCCGACCGCAAGCTTCGGAAAGCCTGAGAACATAACCCTCACCCTCGTCGGACGGCTTCAGCGCATGGAAGCGGGTTTGCTGGCCGGAGAAGACGACGGGGCGAATTTCGTATGCGCCGTCTCCCCTGGCCGGCACAAAGCGCAGAGGGTCCGCGACCAAATCCGCTTCTGCCTGGACAACGTCGCTCCACCACCGGCCATCGTGAGACATGATCGCATAGGTGAAGTGGTGTTGCCCTTCATCGGCGAGCATGTCGGGATAGGCAGGTCCACGTATCAGGCTGAGCGTCATTACGTTATTGCGGGCAGAGAAACCATACTTGTCCGCGGACAAGAGAGCCGCACCCCAATCCGTTTCCGACATTGAAACGAACCGGTGCCCACTTCCCTCGAACTGGGCTCGCTGCCAGCTCGTGTTGGCGTGGGTCGGACGCCGAGTGACACCGACGGCCTGGTCATACACTGCTTCTTCCGCGTGCACCGTGACCGGGAAGGCGGTCCGCAGATAGGTGCGCCGGTCGTGCCAAGCGAGATCGGTGACAATCTCCAGGCGGGGCGCATTGGACCAGAGGCGTAAACGCTGAACGATACGGCTTGCCGAATGGCTCCTGGTTATGGTGATCTCGGCGAGATGAGGGCCATTGGCGCTAATCGTCATGCCATCAAGCGACAGCCACTCCTCTTCGCCGAGTTCAAAGCCTGGCTCGATGTCCCAAGCGTCGAAATTACGGGGCAGATCGTTGCGGTAGAGCAGCAGACGGTTTCCAGGCCCCGCCATGAGCTCGCGACCAGAAACCTTGTCGAAAAGACTTTCGATTCGACCATGAACGTCGAGGCGCACGGTTACGAAGTCGTTCTCAAGACGGTGGGTACCAGCCTCCTCTACCGCTCGGGTGGTGCGGGTGGATGGCTGCGAGACAAAACGTATCGACAGAGGCAACAATGGCTGATCGATGGCGGTGACGAAGCCTTGATCGGTAGCCTGCGGTGTAAGCGATGCCGGAAGCATGTCCGCACTGGTGATCTGATAGCCAGACTTTGCCGATCCGGAAAGATTGGCGATGAGCAGGCCTTCGTCCGGACCACTGCGTCGGGCAGCCATCGCCGAAAGGCGATCCGTGACCACCTCTACGGCTCGGGCAACCACGGCCTCCAGCTCCGGTTCAGTCTGCTCATAGACCTCCCGAATTGAGGAGCCGGGCAGGATGTCGTGGAACTGGTTCCGCAGCATCATTTGCCAGTCCACCGACAGATCCGGCATGGCCGCATCTCCACCGTCCAGTCGGTCGATCACACTCGCGGCTTCCGCTGCAACCAAGCCATATTCGGCAAGCCGGTTGAGCTGTTTCGTCCGGCCCTGCGTCGTCAATGTTGCGCGATGATACTCGAGGTACAATTCGCCGGCCCAGACCGGCACCGCAAGGGTCTTCGCTTGCTCGGCGAGCGTCTCGATATAGGGCTCGATGGCGGCATGCTCGATATGGGGAATGGCCGGCATGGAATTGATGATCGGGATGCTCTCGATCTGGTCCGGATCCGGGCCGCCGCCACCGTCCCCCCATCCATACGTGGCAATGACCGCATCCGTCATATCCTTTGCGGAATGCTTATCCCACACTTCCTGAAGGGCAGCGGGCGTCATCAGCATATTGTAGCCGTCATTGTCATAGGCATCGAAGGTGTGAACCAGGACGCGCGAGCCGTCATTGCCTTGCCAGTGGAAGAGGCTGTCATCCAGCTTGTTGGTCTCGTTCCAGGAAACCTTGATCGTTACCATCTTGTCGACGCCGGCATGGAGCATGATCTGCGGCATGGCGGCTGTGAAGCCGAAAGTATCAGGAAGCCACGCCACCTTGCTTTCGATCGAAAATTTGTCACGGAAATAGCGGCGCCCGTGAATGAACTGGCGCAGGAAGGCCTCGGCTGAGGGCATGTTGGTGTCACATTCGACCCACATGCCGCCGATCACCTCCCAGCGACCCTCGGCGATCCGGGCACGGACCTGTTCGAAGAGCGCCGGATCTTCTTCCTCGATGTGACGATAATAGAGAGCCGAGGATTGCAGGAAGCGGAAGTCGGGGTGCTTCTGCATCAGCGAATTGACGCTTGCGAAGGTGCGATTGATCTTGCGTACCGTTTCGGGCTGCGGCCACAACCACGCATAATCGATATGTGCGTGACCCGTGGCGAGCACCTTCCCTTGCTTGGGATAGGCGCGGCGAAGGTCTCCCAGCGCCGCATCGAGCTTGGCTGTCGCGGCGACCACGGTTGCGAGTGCGGCCTCACCAATCGGCGAAGGTGCATTCGTCGGCTCGAAACTCCTCTCCCAGATATCGAGAGTCCAGGCGCGGCTCGCCAGACGCGGACCGACCTCTGACGTAGCGGTCGGCAAACGCAAGTCCGCAAGCGCAATTTCGCCTGCCTCAAAAAGTGCGCGCGCCAATGCCTTGTCGTGCACGGTGTCTGCGGCGTTGCGAAGCACCTCGATACGCCGCCGCAGGGCACGAACCTCGGGATGGAAGTAGTGCACAGCGGCTTCGCGCAGCACCGGCATGCGGTTAGGAACGCCAAACAGGCCGCGCGCGACAGACTGCGCTTCAACGGTAAAGGCAATGCTGCGGGGAGCATCGAACCGTTTGTGGCGCTCATTCCCGGCGAAGCTGTCAATCACCTCTCCCTCGCCATTCACTAGGTGGATCAGCGTTTCACCGCCGAAATCAAGACGAAGCTCCACGCCCGGCCCCTCGGGCAAGATTACCGGCGTCTCGACGATAAACTGATGCACCCCGAAACGATCAGCCCAACCCGCGCCCGTTGCCACCGTGGCTTCGGAACCAGCAGGCGCGATCTCGCGGATCGGCCCGATTGGCTGAATAGCGCGCGTTTCAAAGGCACCCAATTCGTCGGCCCAAACCTCCATATGGCGAGAAAGCTGCTCAAGGTTGCGCTGGCGGTCGCGGTAGGATTTCATCAAGGCGTCTCCATAGTCCGGCTCAACGCCGGAACATTTAATCCCTTTCGATGATTAAACACGTCGCCGGCTTTGGCGCAAGCTCCTGGACTGGGGTGGCGCCGGCATTTTCGTTTTCTCTGACATTGCGGATGAAAATCGAAAACCCAGAAATAGAATTTAATTTCATACGCTTGATTATTTTTCCTGCAAGAGACGCCTGCGTTCTGCAGCGAATATGCAGCCGAAATTCTATTGAAAGCACATTGACTTCTCAGCGGCCGGCGGCTGCTTTTCCTAGGCTCTCGTCGATTGACGGGATCGACCTGACGCATGCGACGCGCTTGACAGCCCCAATATAATTCACAATAAGTATTTAAAAAAGAAATGCTGGGAGCGAGCGGAAACGTCGCATCCCTTTGAAGCTGGGAACGAGGCCACATCGCAAGCCGATTTGCAAACGGCCATAACAGACGGAGGACTTTTCATGAATTCACTTAACCGCATGGACAGACGCGACTTCCTGAAATTTTCTGCGGCCGGCATAGCCTTCGCTGCGGCCAGCGGCTTCAAGGTGACGAATTCGGAAGCAGCCGAGGGCGTCCTCGACATCTTCTTCAATTCCGACACCAACATCATCGACTTCTGGACGAACGTCATCAAGCCCGGTTTTGAGGCCGCCAACAGCGGTTTGACCCTGAACCTCGTTCCAGGTGGCGGCGGTTCCGGCGTCAATGCTCTGGCTGACCGCGCGATGGCCGCCTTCCAGGCCAAGAAAGATCCGCAGGTCGACATGCTCGAGGCAACGTCGCCCTTTTATCCGGCTGGTTCGATCGAAGCCGGCCTCTGGGTAAACTTCAAAACCGCCGGCCTTTCCAATTATGCCAAGGTCAACCCTGTCACCATGCAGTCGCCCTTCCTGCTCCCCTATCGCGGTTCGCAGGTCGTCCTGATGTACAATGCGGACTTGGTAAAGGACGTGCCGACCACTTTCCCGGCGCTGGTCGACTGGATCAAGGCCAATCCCGGCAAGTTCGCCTATGCTCGTCCTGATCTCGGCGATTCCGGCGCTTGCTTCGTGGAACGCGCCCTGCAGGAAGTGACCGGTAAGAAGCCGGAGCTTTTCCTGCCGGAAAACTATACCGATGATTACGCCAATCCGATGTTCGAAAAACTCTGGCCGCT
Source organism: Rhizobiaceae bacterium (assembly GCA_965247225.1). Taxonomy (GTDB): domain Bacteria; phylum Pseudomonadota; class Alphaproteobacteria; order Rhizobiales; family Rhizobiaceae; genus CBDFGT01. Next base: position 103,642 of record CBDFGT010000009.1, read on the forward strand.
CCTACAGGAAATCAAGCCAGCGCTTTTCAACAGCGGCGAATACACCTCGGGCAACACCGCTTCGATCCAGCTTCTCGCCTCCGGCGCCATCTCCATGACGGTCGCCTGGTCGGACATGGCGCTGCAGGCGATGAGCCAGGGCGTTGTCCCGGAAACGACTGCGGTGGCACAGTTGCAGGATCTGGCCTTCACCGGCGGCTTCTCCGGCGTCGTCGTCCCGAGCGTCGCGCTCAACAAGGATGCTGCGATCAAGCTTACCGATTACATCATCTCGGCAGAGGTCCAGGAAAAGGTCGTGACCGATCTCGGCGGCTTCCCCTCCGTCGGTTGGGAGAACCTGTCCAAGGAACTCCAGGAGAAGTTCTCCAAGGTGGCACCGAAGTCCATCCCGGTCTTCCCAGGCACGTGGGAACCGAAACTTTTCGAAGGCTGGTACCGCAACGTCGCCTCCGATATCGCCCGCTAAGGATCTGTCATGGCCGGGACGAAAAAGACGGACGGGATCGACTGGCTGGGTTACGGCTTCATCGCCATCCCCGTTATGGCGATCGTCATCTTCCTGTTCTATCCCGCCGCACTCGCCATCTTCGGGACGCTTTTTCATCAGCGTTCCGAAGGGGGTGTGGGCCTGGATTTCTCAAGCTACGTCTTTTTCTTCACCGACCCTTACAGTCTGGCCAATCTCTTCCGCACACTGTGGACAACAGTTGCGGCTCTGATCTTGATCATCGCCGTCAACCTGCTGATCGCACTCTACATGCGCTTCACCAAAGGCTGGCTCGCGGCCCTGATCCAGGGCCTCGCTCTCTTCCCGATGTTCGTGCCGGGCATTATCATCTGCTACGCGCTCATCCGCTATCTCGGACCGAATGGATGGCTACAGAGCCTGCTGACCTCTGTCGGCTTCACCCATTATGCGTCTCCGATCACCACTCCCTGGGGTCCTGTGATCGGGCTGATCTGGGATGGCATGCCGATGACGCTGCTGATCCTGATTTCCGGGCTGTCCACGATTTCGGATGCCTCGATTGAGGCCGCCAAGGATGTGGGCGCGGGCAGGCTACGGCTCTTCCGCTCGATCATCCTGCCTCAGATCAGCCATTCGATCCTGATCGTCTCGGCGCTCAATTTCCTTGGCTTCTTCGGTCAGGTGCTGATGCCGTTCATGCTTGGGCCGACCAATCCGGAAATGATGGGACCTTTCATGCTGCGCACCTTCGTCTCCGTTCGCGATCCCCTTCAGGCTGCGACACAGGCGACGATCACCTTCCTGATTTGCTCACTCGCCGGCCTAGTTTACATACGCTCGCTGGCCGCGCGCAAAGTGGAGCGCTGACATGTTTACGACCCGGCGCAACGACGTCTTCGGACCGCTGATCCTCATCTTCCTCATCTTTTTCATCGTGCTGCCGGTGGCAACCGTGTTCCTCTGGGCATTCGCAGAGCAATGGTTCTATCCATCAGTTCTGCCAACGCGCTGGGGCTTGCGGTTCTGGGAGCAGCTCGTCTCCAGGCCCGAGGTCTGGCAGGCCTTCGTGACGTCGATCCAGCTGTCGACGACGGTTACAGTGCTGTCTGCAATCATCTGCCTGCCGGCGGCCTATGCTTTCGCGCGCATGGACTTTCCGGGCAAGTCGGCTTTCATGATGTCGTTCCTGATGGCCAACGCCTTTCCGCGTTTCGCACTGATCGTATCGATCGCGGTGCTGTTTCTGACCCTCGATCTTGTCGGCACATTCCAGGGCGTCGTTATCATCCAGTTTCTCAACACATTGCTGCTGATGATCTGGTTGCCGAGCGCGGCGTTCCGCGCCATCCCGCGCGAAACGGAAGAAGCAGCCCGCGATGTTGGCGCCTCACCCCTGCGCGTCTTCTGGCACATCACCCTGCCCCAGGCATTCCCGACCATTGCCGCCGCCCTTCTGATGACCTTCGTCTGGACCTTCTATGAGACAGAAGGCGCCTGGCTGGTCGGCGCACCGCGCATCCGCACCATGCCGCTGCTGATGATGTCGATGATCAACAACCAGCTCGTGGTCCAATACGGTGCCGTACTGTCAGTCATGCTTTGGGTTCCCTCGCTGATCGCCATCCTCCTGGCCCGACGCGTGATCGGCGGTGACGCCTTTGCCAAAGGCCTCGGTGGCTGATGTTTATTCTTTTCCCTGAAGGCTCATGATCCATGTCCACGCTTGATCTCATCGACGTCACGAAGACCTACAGCATCGTGACCGCCATCGAGCCGCTGTCGCTCAAGATCGGCGATGGCGAGCTGGTCTGCCTGCTCGGCCCATCTGGCTCGGGCAAGTCGACTCTTCTCCGGATTATCGGCGGCTTCGAGACCCCCACCGCCGGCAAAGTCCTGATCGACGGAGTCGATGTGGCCTTCGATCCACCGGAAAAGCGGCCGACAGCCATGGTGTTTCAAAGCCACGCCCTCTGGCAGCACATGACGGTTTTCGAGAACATTGCCTTCGGACTCAAACTGCGTGGCTTCAGCAAGACGGAAATCCGCCGCAAGGTCGAGGCCGGGCTTTCGCTTGTCGGCCTTCAGGACTATGCCAATCGTCGACCAAGCCAGCTTTCCGGAGGACAGCGCCAACGTGTGGCCATCGCGCGCTGCGTCGTTCTGGAACCGAAGATCCTGCTGATGGACGAGCCCTTCGCCAGCCTCGACCAGCACCTGCGCGAGAGGCTGCGCGAGGAAGTGCGCCAGATCCAGAAAACCCTCGGCATCACCACCGTCTTCGTTACCCATGGCCAGGACGAGGCACTGTCCGTCGCCGACCGGATTGTAGTCATGAGCATGGGGCGCATCGAACAGGTTGGAACACCCGGCGAAATCTATGCCACGCCCGCCACCCCCTTCGTCGCCAGCTTCATCGGCGACATGAACATGATGTCTGTCACTGTCTCGAACGGGGTTATCGACATCAGCGGCATCACACTGCCTGCCCCACTGCCGGACGGGCCTGCAACCCTGGCTGTCAGGCCAGAGGACATCGTCCTCGGCGTGGCCGATAACTCGCCGACCGCGGACGTCGTCCGCATCGTCAACTACGGCTCATTCATCAAGATCACCGCTTCGCTGAAAGGTGTGCAATGGAAAGTGCAGGCTCCAAAGACAGCCGCAATCACCGAAGGCGCCGCCCTCTCGGTTGACGTCATCCGCTACCAGATTTTTCGCGATGATCAGGTGGCTTACCGGTCTGGCGACGCCTGAAGCGAGGCGGCGTCGCGAATGTATCGCAGGCCCCCGTTAGGCGAGCCATTTTGAACCCGGCCTCACATCCCCTCTCAACCGCTGGCGCCGACGCATGTCTTCACACCCCGCCGCTGGAGATCTCGAACGGCCGAGCCTCTGCGAGATTCTGGCGAATATAGAGGTGGCGGAAGTTGTGGCTGGTGTTGATGAAGATCGGCAGCATGGCAGCCCCCGTTACGGCGGCATCCTCGCTGAGTCTTGCCGTCACCAGACGCGGATGGACGCGATCATGTCGGGCCGCCGGCGTCGGACGAAGCGGATAGGCGCGGTCGACAAGTCGTTCGATCAATGGCTGCGGCAAGGCACCACCGACCGCGATGAAGGCCGGATCATACATCACCTCGATGATGGCGACGACGTCGCGCATCAGCCGGGCGGCCGTGGCGAGCCAGTCCATCAGCCTGTGGTCTCGAATGGCAAGCAGGTTCAGAATTTGCTCCGGCTCCGGGTTGAGGCCAAGTCCACATGCGAGCCCGAGACCGCCAATAGAAATCAGCCCGCCCTGCGCAGTCGTTTCATCGGGCGTTTCGGGCCATGTCTGCGAGCCGCCGAGGCCCGCAAAAGGAAGCAGCCCGATTTCACCCGCAGCACCTCCCACACCCTTGTAAGGGTAGCCATCGATGATCAGACCGGCCCCTGACCCGTGGCCGATATAATAGTAGACAAAAGTGGCTTCCTGGGTATCCGGCCGGTGGATGCGCTCCCCGATGGCAGCAGCCGTTGCATCGTTTTCGACGAGCACAGGAAATCCGGTCAGGCGCTGCAGTTCGTCGGCAAAGGGAAAGTCCCGCCAGGCTTGCCAATGGCTCATCGAAAAATCGAATTCGTCGCCCGCCGACCCGAAGGTCGGCAGCACGAGCCCGACGCCCCAGACATGCTGCGCCGGCAGTCCATGTTCCCCGAGCAGGGCCGGCAGCACCGCCGCAAGCTCTCGGACAGCAGCTGCCGGATCACTTGTGTCAACCCGCGCAATCCGGCGGGCACGTTCCTTGCGCGTCAGATCGAAAACGAGGATGTTGCAAAAATTCTGGTCGAGATGGACACCGATCGAAAAACCGGCTTCGGCATTGGGTTCCAGGTAGATCTGCGGTTGTCCGCGCATGCCGGACGATCGCCCGGCCTCCACGATCAGCCCTTGCTCAAGCAGTTCACGGGTGATCGAGGAAATCGTCTGCGGTTTCAGTCCGATGATTGAGGCGATCTCCACCCGGCTGGTCGGCCCACGCTGGAAGATCGTCTCGAAGACCAGGCGTCGGTTGTGGATGCGAGCGTCCTCGATCCGGCTGCCAGCAATACGCCCTTCGCCTTCGTCACCCGAATTCGGACCGGCGCCTGCTCCGGCCTGATTCACACTCGTCATCTCAATCGCTTCCCGCCGATCAAAGCCCCAAGGCCTTCAAGGCCTCCCGATTGCGTTTCGCGATCGGCAGAGGCTTATCCGGCGGGCAAGGATACATGTCCTGCTCATACACCACATAGCCCGCATAGTCGCGCGACGCGAGAAAATCCACAACCGTGCGGAAATCCACCAGTCCCTTGTCGAGTTCGCACATCACACCAGACTGAAATCCGGTGATGAAATCGATGTTTTCGCGCTGGATCTTGTCCAGAAGGACCGGGTCGACATTCTTGAAATGGTAGTAGGGAATGCGCTCGGCATAGCGTTTCATGAAAGCGATCGCGTCCGCCCCCGTATAGGCATGGTGACCAAAATCGAAGCACAGGCCGACGAGTTCGGCTGGCGTTTCGTCAAGCAGGCGAACCACCTCGGCTTCTGTTTCTACGCCGGAGCCGACATGGGGATGAAAGGCGAAGGAAAGACCATGCTCTCCCGCCACATAACGCGCCGCTTCGGTGACATTCGCGATCATGGTCCGCCAGCTTTCCGCAGACAGCGCCCTCTCCTTGCCGGGAGGAGGAAGATCGCTGTCGTCCATCAACACAACCCATTCCGCGCCCATGGCCTTCAGGAGGCCGCAGGTCTGCTCCAGTCGCGGGCGCAGAGTCTGCATGGCGTCGGTAGGCGCCAGAAGATGGACGAGGGCCGAGCCGCAGATGCTGATGCCGCGCGCCGACAAGGCATCGCTCAATCGCGCCGGATCGGTTGGCAGATACCCCCAGGGTCCCGTTTCGGTTGCCGTGAAGCCGGCATCCCGCACTTCGTCGAGGTAGCGTTCCCACGGCGTCTGCCGAGGATCATCCGCATACCACACACCCCACGCATCCGGTGCCGTTGCCAGTTTCATCGTCATCTCCGCAAATTTAACTACCCATTGTTACCATAATCGAACCGTGAGGATGTTAAAAGGGAGGAACCATCGAATAATTTTCATTGCGCTGATTTTTATTGATTTTTTAGATCCGATAGAACTTCCCGAACAGAAAATTTCATCAAAGAAGCTCCTAAAATTCCAACGGAAAGTGATGCATTTCGAAATTTCTCTTGATAAAATCCTTTTTAGGTATTTATTTTGACCCGCCACGGGCAACGACCGCCAGACTGGTTCTTGTTCGCCTTCAGAAACGGGAAATTCGATTATGATCAGGTTAGGCCTGCTTGGGCTCGGCGAAGTCGCACAGCTTATTCATCTGCCAATCTTGCAGCGCCTCGGCGACCTCTATTCGCTGGCAGGCGCCTATGACCCCTCACCCTCCGTCAGCAAAGCAATCGGTGCCCGCTGGGGCATTGAAAAGCTGTATGAAACAGCAGAAGACATGTTCGCCTCCGCCAGCATCGATGCGGTGATGGTGCTGAGCCCCGATCAGTTTCACGGCCGGGACGCACGCGCAGCTCTGTCCGCTGGCAAGCATGTCCTGATCGAGAAACCGTGCTGCCTGGAACTCGACGACCTCCAGTCGCTTAGCGCAACCGCCGAGGCCTCCGGCAAAGTGGCCATGGTCGGTTATATGCGTCGCTACGCCCCGGCCTTCCTGGAGGCGAAGGCGTCGCTGCCGCCCGCCGAGGAAATCACCTATGTTCGTATCTGCGACGTGATCTGCGAGGGGCCCTGGTATTTCCGCCAGACCGACGGCGTCGTCACGCCACAAAACGACCTGCCCGAAGACATGCTGGTCGCGGGCGGCACGTTGCGCAAGCAGATGTTGGACAGCGTCCTCGGCGCAGACACGCCGGCAGATCTGCGGATGGCCTATACAGTGCTCACTGGTCTGTCCTCTCACTCGCTCTCGGCCATGCGCGACCTGTTCGGCCCGCCGAAATCCGTACGTGCGGTCAGCATCAAACAGGGCGGCAAACAGATCACGGCACTTCTGGATTATGGCCATTTCACCGTTCTCTACGAATGCATGATCGGCGATGTCGTGCGTTTCGAGGCAGGATTTGAAATCAATACCCGCTGGAAACGCATCGCCTTCGAGTATCCGACCCCCTATATCCGCAACCTGCCCATGATGCTCGACATCCAGACGTCAACGGAGAGCGGAAACAGCTTGACGCGGCTCGGACCATTTCATCAGGATCCCTTCGACCTGGAGCTGCGCGCCTTTCACGCCGCCGTCACGGCAGGCGGTGAAAACCGCACGCCGCCTGCGGAGTCGGCAGCAGATCTCGCCCTCTTCAAGGCGATCATCGAGGCGGCATGAGGCTAAGGTATATTCCGATGCAGACGCCTGCCCCGAAACCGCTTGTCGTGATCGGCAATCTCAATATCGACCTTATCATCGGTCCGGCAACCTGGCCCGAGATCGGGACGGAAGTGTTTGTCGATCACGATGAGATACGCGTCGGAGGTTCGGCCGGAAACACCGCTCTGGCGCTCCAGGCTCTCGGGCACCCGCACATGTTCATCGGTTCGGTCGGCTCGGATGCCTTCGGCACTATCCTGGAAGAGGCCTTTGCGCCGCAAAGCAGCCGTCTGGTCAAATGCCCTGCCCGCACCACGCTCACTGTCGGCATCACTCATCCCGACAGTGAGCGCACTTTCTTCACGACACGGGGACATCTGCCGCATTTTTCCGCCGAAGAAGCGATCGAGCAATTGCACCACGTCGAGATCGGCGGCGGAACAGTGCTCCTGTCAGGCGCGTTCCAAACCGAACGTTTGATGGCAGGCTACGATCGCCTGATCGAAATCGCCACCGAACGCGGAGCGACAATCGCCATCGATCCGGGCTGGCCGACCGGGGGCTTCACGGCGCAGATCCGTGTTTTCTTGGAACATCTGGTATCCCGGGCTCACTGCGTTCTTCTGAACGAGACTGAGGCCGTGCATCTCAGTGGGCGCGAAGACCCGCAGTCTGCTGCCCATTTTATCCACGGCCTGCAACCGTCTGGTGCCGAAACAGTTGTAAAGTGCGGCAACCGCGGCGCACTGGTGTTGGATGGCGAAGGTACTCTTCATGAAGTAAGCGCACCGAAAGTCGATGTCATCGACACCATCGGCGCCGGCGATGTGTTCAATGCCGGCTACCTGTCCGGCCGCAGCCTCGGCCAATCACCAGCAAGCAGCATTGGCCGCGCTGTCTCACTCGCCTCGCGGGCAGTATCGACGCAGCCCAGGCGATACGAGATCGAATATCCGCGGTGAAGATTTCAGTCCGGAGAAACCGCTAACATGTTGCTTAGTCGTCGTGCTGTCTGATTGCAAAGGAAGATGTACAATCAGGCTCAACCTGGATACCTCTAATTACCCAGTTTTCGGGTCGATTTCATAATCTTCGGTGGTCTTCCCGGGTTCATTGCTTAGTTTTGGGTACATTTGATTTTGGTTTTCCGCCACAGCAGGCGTGGCTTTGGCCTTTCGGCCATGCCTCATGTCATGCGGTGACTGGCTTTTGGGCGTGGTAGACATAGCGCAGCATGTTGCAGGCAATATTGGCCATGCCGATCTTGATGGTGGCACAGGTGATCCCGATGGTGCGGACGAAGAGTTTCATCTTGTCTTTCTGTCGTGCGAAGACATGCTCGACCGATGAACGCACTTTGGAACGCCGGTTGTTGGCTTTGGATGTGATCTCGGACATCGGTCTGCCCTTCGGCTTCTTCTGATGGATGTCCGATTTCAGGCCGTTGGCGCTCAGCCATTCCTCGTTGGTCCTGGAGCGATAGGCCGTATCTGCCCAGACTGTCGACGCCGTATTGTCCTTGCGCACAATGTTGCGAAGCTGGGCTCCGTCATGGGCGGACGCTGACGTTACGGTCCATCCCCTGATGAACCCGTGTTTGCGGTCAATGGCTGCATGGTTTTTGTAGCCAAACATGGGAATGGCAATATCATGTTGCCTGGTGGCCGCAGATGCTGGCGTTTCGGTCGGTCTTTTTGCCTTGGAATATTTGACTGTCCAGCGGGCGTCCCTGTCTTTCTGCGCCAGCTTTGCGGGATTCTCCTCCCAGTCTTGCGGGATCTCGCCCTGTTTGATGGCGTCCTTCCCGGCATCATTGTTGTGCTGTTTGGGTGCCTGAATGATCGTCGCATCAACGATCTGCCCGCCCATGGCAAGATAACCGGATTTGCTCAGGTGCTTGTCGAACCGGGCAAACAGGGTGTGGATCGCGCCTGCTTTTGACAGATGTTCACGAAACAGCCAGATCGTCTTGGCATCCGGCACCTTGTCCGAAAGTCCAAGTCCTAAAAACCGCAGGAACGACAGCCTGTCCTGGATGACAAATTCTGTCTGATCATCGCTCAGATTATACAGCGCCTGCAAAACCATGATCTTGAACATCAGGATCGCCGGAAATGGCGGACGTCCACCCTTGGAACCATCCGAGCGTTTCAAAGCCTTGGTGAGCGGCTTGTCAAAAACCTCCCAGGGAATGATCGCATTCAGCTTGACCAGAGGATCACCGGCAGCACTCAGACGCTGATACCGTTCATCCAAATCCCAAAAACCAGGCTGTCCCCGCATCATCCGCTCCATGGAAAATACAAATCACATGGGTCATGTCCCGAGGCGTGGTGTAGGTTGCATCGTGTTCACGCGGTTTCCCGGCATTGCCGGTTGTGTCAGTTTGCCACGGCTGGCAAGCTGGTGACGGGATTATTGCTCAATGGAGCCATGGTTTCAAGTGTCATATATCTTGCCCGTTGCACAGCCCATTCGTCGTTCTGCTCCAGCAGCAAAGCGCCCACAAGGCGGATGATGGCGGCCTCGTTGGGGAATATACCGACGACATCGGTTCGCCGCTTGATCTCGCCGTTTAGCCGTTCAATCGGATTGTTCGAGCGCAGCTTGGCCCGGTGCTCCTTTGGAAAGCTCATATAGGCCAGGACATCCTCTTCAGCATCATCCATCAGCTTTGCCAGTTTGGGCACGGAGCTGCGCATCTGGTCTGCCACCCTGCGCCATTGTGTTTTCGCCTCCTTTGCATCGTCCTGCGCGAATGCCGTGGCGATATAGGCCGAGACAACCCGGCGGCCGCTTTTGCCTGCATGGGCCAGCGCATTGCGCATAAAATGCACGCAGCAGCGCTGCCATGTGGCGCTAAAGACCCGTTCAACGGCAGCCCGGATCCCCTCATGCGCATCCGAAATCACCAGCTTGACACCGCGCAGGCCCCGGCGTGCAAGCTTGCGCAGAAACTCTGTCCAGAAGGTCGCCGCTTCCGAAGCGCCAATATCCAGCCCCAGAACCTCGCGCCGCCCGTCGGCATTGACGCCGATGGCCAGAATGGCGGCAACCGGGACAATCCGGCCTTCCTGCCGCACCTTCACATAGGTGGCATCAATCCACAGATAGGGCCAGTTTCCCTCAATTGGCCTGTCGAGAAAGGTGTTCACCCGGCCATCAATATCCTCGCAGAGCCGCGAGACCTGACTCTTGGAAATACCGCTACCGCCCATCGCCTTGACCAGATCATCGACCGAGCGCGTCGAAATGCCCTGCACATAGGCCTCCTGAATAACGGCGACCAGCGCCTTCTCCGCCATCCGGCGCGGCTCCAGAAAGCTTGGGAAATAGCTGCCCTTGCGCAGTTTGGGGATGCGAAGCTCCACGGTTCCGGCCCGCGTCTCCCAATCCCGGTCCCGATACCCGTTGCGTTGGGCAAGCCTCGCCGGGCTCTTCTCGCCATGGGCCGCACCGGCCAGGCTACCCACTTCCAGCGCCATCAACCGGTTTGCTGCAAAGGCGATCATCTCTTTCAAAAAATTGCTGTCGCCGGTCTGTTCCAGAAGGGCGTGGAGGTCCATAATGTCTGTGGTCATCGGTTGTTTCCTTGTCGGTTCGGGTTTTGCAACCAAACTCTGACAGAAAACCGGTGACCACCGCCCTAACGCCGCTTGTCCTGCAGCGCTGGATGAGGGCGCGCACAAGCGGCGAAAGGCCTATGCAACCTACACCACGGGATGGGACGTGACCATCACATGCACGAGAGTGAATCACAAAACACGAAAATTGGCGAGGTTTTTAGAGGTGTCCAACTTTATAAGAACCAATGGTAAAGGCAGGTTCCCCAAGCTTCCAAACAGAACCGGAACTATACAGGTTGCCACTGATGTTGAGCCCTGTGTTTCCCGCTTTCTGCAAATCCGTAAGACTATAGGTTCCCTCTGGAAGGTTGCCTTTTCCGCTGAAAATTTATCGACAAACGCGAAATTCCGGGGTGATAGTGTATTCATGTTCCGGTTTTGCTTGCTGTCAACCACAGACCTGAAAAAATCTTCAGACTGAAACACAATAGTCGCAAGCTTTCCGCCCCCGCCTTGGGTCAACTTGTCATAACCGCTTGGAACGCCATAACTATAAAAATTCATGGCAACATTAAGATTGAAGTCTTTCAGCTCGCCTGACCAAGTATTATCATTGTTGATCAGTTTAAAATCGCTCATTTTATTACTCCGGATTTGTCAGTATAATAGGCTGCCGAATTTAAAACTTCGCCACAGGAACCAAGGTCAGCTTCGTAATGGGCCAAACCGATCTGCATGCGGATTTCATAGCGCACCAAGTCATATTCAGATTGCGCTTCCGCCTCCGGCAAAGGCTCCAGATCATAAATTTCCCACTCTGCGGTTTTCAGTTCTTCGTCAAACCGTTGCCGGGATTTGTGGCGCCAATTCAACAGTGAAGTGCCCCTGGGGGTGGGGTTGAGAAGACGTCTTGCGGGGTTTTGTATCCGAGTATTTTTCTGGGTCTGGAGTTGAGCAATGTCTCGACCTTGTCAACCTCTTCCCTGGTTATCCCGTCGAGCCGCATATGTTTGGGAAAATACTGCCGGATCAATCCGTTGGTGTGTTCGTTCAGTCCGCGCTGCCACGAATGATAGGGTTTGGCAAAGTAGAAATCTGCCCCAAGCGCACTGCTGATTTCGGCATGACTGGCAAATTCCTTGCCGTTGTCGGCGGTGATCGTCAGTACCGTGTCGGCATGGACTGACAGTCGCCGGATCAGCGCGTGGCCAACCTCCTCAGCACTTCGGTTGGCAACGGGTTCGATGATCGTGTATTTGGACATCCTGTCGACCGCCGTCACCAGCACACCTTTGTGATGCGCTCCGATGACCGTATCGATCTCCCAATCGCCGATGCGCGTCTTTTCATCCACCACGGACGGACGTTGCTCAATATCAACGCGACCGGGAATGCATCCGCGCCCGGCGGTTATTCCTTTGCGTTTGTTATATTTTTTGCCATTGTGGCGCAGATGTTTCCATAAATGCCCGCCCTGCCGCTTGTCACGCCAGACATGTTGATAAATCCGCTCGTGACTGATGGAAACAACAGTATCGGGCTGCGTCGCCAACCAGCCGCTGATCTGCTGCGGGCTCCATTGCATCTGCGACAGCTTGCCCTCAATCAGGCATATCACCTCGGGCAACATCTTTTTCGCGCGGCGACTGGCCGCAGAGCGACGCTCCCGCGCCTTCGTATCCGCCTGTTTCTTGCGATATCCGCGCTGTCCATGGTTGCGTCCGATCTCACGGCGGATCGTCGAGACCGAACGACCCAAAAGCCGCGCAATCGCGTGTTGGCTGTCGCCTCTTTTCAACAGCACCTCGATCTGGCATCGTTCATCGGGGGTCAGGTGGGTATAGCCTTTGGGCATCCTATGCTTCCTGTTGCTAGCAAGAAGCATTTCTCTTACCTGATCCCCACCCCCCGGAGCACTTCACTGTTGAATTGGCGTGGTTATAAACCGCTGGAAACTTATACATATCGTCAGCAAAAATCTTCCGTGCCTGCTCCTTGGTAATCTCGGTGGCGCACGGCTTTGCAGTCGGATTGCTGAAAAACAGCACATAACCAGCTATGACGGCAACGGCGGATACAGCCAAAATCAAGCCACGCTTTCTCATGCTGCATACCTGTATGAATCGGCTGCGGCAACAGTGTGCACTTTGCGGCCCGACTTCCAACCGTTATTCCCATTGCCGTAGCCACCGGAAGCCCGGTCTGCGGGATTGTAGTTTCCTGCGGGTGTCGGTGTTTTGTTCTTGGCCTGAACTTCCTTCACAAGGCTGCCTGGATTTACCGTCGATGGTGTTTTCGGCTTTGTGTCTTCGATCTCGCGCCGGTCATGGGCGTTGCCGACAGTCGCGGCTGCGAATTTCGCCTGCTGTGCCAGTTGCTCTGCCCGCCGCGCTGCGGCTTGCTGGGCGGCGTCGGGGGCCAAATCTCGGTCTTTGGAGGCACTTAGCTGATCAAGCCTGCGAAGGCCATCCGAGCGAGCATCCCGCGCATCATGCGTGACAGCATCTTTCTTGGCCGCCGCCCGCAACGCCGCCTCGCGCTGGGCAATCTGAGCACCTTCGGATGGCGGACGGGTGGTGGTGGATGCTGCTGCCATTCCCGGCGGATGCATTCCCGGGCCGGGTCCACGCTCAGAAGGGGTATCGAAACCGGTATAAGGACCATCAAAAAGAAATAGCGAGTCACCACTGTATCTAAAGTCTGGATTAACTCGGTAATAATCAATGAAGACTGCCTTGCCTCTGCCCGAGTAATGAGGGAACAGGGCAACATTGGTTTTCGGATCAAAAAGCTCTTCGCGTCGCATTGCCCTGTAATCAGGGTCATTCTGATTGATTCTATCAATTACATCGCCTTCAGCGGCGTTTGCCTCCGTGGGTGAAAACAAGATGTCTGTGATGGCTCCAAATACAACACCCGTCAGAACCGATTTTACAACGAAACCGGAAAGATCCTTCAATATTGTCGTGCTTCCAGCATCTGCTAGAGCGACTGGGCTCTTGCCCGAAAGGATAGTCGATAAATTGTAATTATCTGGATTAAAAATCCGCTCCAGAGTGATTCCCACGTCCTGAGACTGGGCCCTGCTCAAAATCATTTTGGGAAATTCTTTTCCATTCTGCAATATTGTTGTTGTTGTTAATTCCCTGCGATTGAATTCTATTCCTTCGTAGAACAGTTCTTTGGCCAGTTTCAAATTGCCGCCAGATTTATTTTCAATATCGAGTACGACCTCACGCCAGGCATTGCTGAAAACATTATGTGACCCCAGATGAACAGCAGCCCATTCGGCCCGAGAACGAGCGATTGTTGTTGGCAATCGTATCAGATTATCCAAGGAATTGTTGTTTCCAATAATTTGGTTTGCAAACTCATATGTCGCTTCAAAAAATAGCAGTCGGATTCAAATGATGCCATTGATATTCACTCATGGTATGTATCGCCTTTCAATGCATCAAAGTTCCGTTACATATTTGAACGGGTTCAGGCCGCGAAATTTTTGCTTCGTATATTCGGAATAGAATGCGTCTGACACATATATTTCCGATGTTAGTTTCCACTCGAACCACAGGTTCTGGGTTGTTCGGATGCCCGGATTCATGGTTCTGCGATCACCGTTGGTTGCCCTCCAGACAGTATGCATCGGATTAGCAATAGATTTTTCATCAATCATATCGCTGAGGTCCGGATTCAAGGAATCGATCATGTTTCTGATGTAAAACAGGAAATAGGGGCCTTCAAAGGGTGTTCCATCTTTCTTCAGAAGTGTGACCTCCAGGAAATAATGGACATTTGGCTCCAGCTTTTCGACCAGCTGTTTGATATTCAAATCGACCGCACAAAGATACATGGCGCGAAACATGTTTGGCAAAACCTTGTGCGAAGACGCCATTTTGAACGTATCCGGCAAATCCAGGGTCGCCAGTTTATCTCTGTTTTTATGTGGACTGATTTGAAAAAAAACCTGGAACTTCGGGAACATCGATCTTCTTGACGAAATCAAATTGTGGGCAATTTTTGGCAACATACGAAAAGCCGCTTGTGTAATAGGCCATGGTGAACTCATTTTCTGAAGGCGCGATTGCAATTTCACATTTAGGTTGCACTGAACCGCCCCGGGTTTGCCGGAGGCTTGTTGGCTTAAGTTATGCGGCCAGTGCCGGTTCGTCCAGACTGGCATAGTATCTTTCTTCGGCTTCGGCTGGCGGGATGTTGCCGACAGGCTCCAGAAGGCGGCGGTGATTGAACCAGTCGACCCATTCCAGCGTGGCAAATTCGACGGCCTCGAAGGTTCGCCAGGGTCCGCGCCGGTGAATGACCTCGGCCTTGTAAAGGCCGTTGATCGTCTCCGCCAAGGCATTATCATAGCTGTCACCGACGCTGCCGACCGACGGTTCCACGCCTGCCTCGGCCAGACGTTCGGTGTATTTGATCGCAAGATATTGACTGCCCCTGTCCGAATGGTGCACCAAGCCGCCATTGTGAACGGGTCGCCGTTCATGCAGTGCCTGTTCCAGAGCATCGGGCACAAAGCCTGCATGCGCTGTTCTGCTCACCCGCCAGCCGACAATGCGGCGGGCAAAGGTGTCGATGACGAAAGCGACATAAACAAAGCCTCCCCAAGTCGAAACATATGTAAAATCAGAAACCCACAAGGCATTTGGCCTTTGTGCCGGGAAATCGCGGTTGACCCGGTCCAGCGGGCAGGCAACTGCCTTGTCGCTGAAGGTGGTCTTGATCTGCTTGCCACGGATAACCCCTTGCAATCCCAACCGTTTCATCAGTCGCTCCACCGTGCATCTGGCCACATCCTTGCCTTCCCGCCGCAACTGCCGCCAGACCTTGCGCACGCCATAGACCTTGAAATTCTCACAAAACACACGGTCCACCTCCACGCTCAAGGCCTTGTCCCGCCGGGCCCTTGGCGCGGCAAGGGCCGGGTTACGGCGTTTGGCAATATGGTCATAATAGGTTGACGGGGCAATTGGCAGAACTTTGCAAATCGGCTCGACCCCGTAGACCTGTCTGTGATCATCAATGAAACCAATCATTTCCTGAACGGGCGCCCAAAACATCTGGCTCGCTCCGCCTGTGCAAAATAAGCGCTGGCCTTGCGCAGGATCTCGTTGGCCTGACGAAGTTCGCGGTTCTCCCGCTCAAGAGCCTTCAGCTTCCCGGCGACATCAGAGGGAACTCCAGCCCTGGTCCCGCCATCCACTTCCGACTTCTTGATCCATTCATTCAACGAATGCGCCGAGCAGCCGATCTTGCCTGCTATCGATGAAACAGCCGCCCAGCGGGACGGATGTTCGCTCTCCTGATCCAGAACCAGCCGCACCGCGGGCACGGACTTCCGGTGAAAATGTGTTCGTTGTCTTGTTTGTCATGGCTCCACTTTCTCACGAGTTGGAGCCTCCGGCAAACCCGGGGCGGTTCAAGCACAATGCCTCTCTTCACCATTATGAAGCGGAACTCGGAAAGCTCAACCGCGAGAAACAGAAGCTGATACAGTCTATCCTTGACGGGGTATCCGGCACGCTGTTGAAAGATGAGGCAGCCAGAATCGAAAAGAGAATTGGGCAGCTTGAAGCCCTGCTTAAGGGCAAGGTCGAACGCCCGACGCTGTTCGAACCTGGCATCGCCGCACGCTACAAGAAGGAAGTGAAACGGCTTCTGGAATCATTGAATAACCCGGACCATCGTGAAGAAGCGTCCGAGTTGGTGAGGTCTCTTGTTCAGGCTATCGTGCTCACCCCATCGGCTGAGCGTGATCGTCCCGTCATCGATCTCATTGGCGATCTAGAGCATTTCCGTCCTATTTTGAATCGTTGTGGATTCCCAAATCACTTTTGTTCTGATTCATTGATGCTGGCTGGAAGGAGGCCAGCATCTGATGACCGCACCTTTGTCAAATGATCTTCGTGAACGTGTTGTTGCAGCGGTATTGAGCGGTGAAAGCAGTCGGGCCGTGGCTGCGCGTTTCTCGGTCGCCGTCTCTTCGGTGGTGAAGTGGTCGCAACGCTATCGCGCGACCGGATCGGTTTGTCCTGACAAGATGGGGGGCTATCGCAAACGTATTCTGGAGCCTCATCGCGGCTTCATTGTCGAGCGGCTTGATCAGAACCCGCATCTGACGCTGCATGGTCTGAAGGCCGAACTGGCCTTGCGCGGCATTACCGTCTCACACAATACAATTTGGGAATTCATACGCAGCGAGGGTCTGCGCTTTAAAAAAAACACTATTCGCCCTTGAGCAGACCCGTGTCGACGTCGCCCGCAGGCGACGGCGATGGAAGACATTGCAGCAGCATCTCGATCCTGAACGCCTCGTCTTCATTGAGGAGACCTGGATCAAGACCAACATGACGCCCATCCGGGGCTGGGGACCAAAAGGCAAGCGCCTGCGGGCCTTTACACCACACGGCCACGGGCGCACGCTGACATTCCTCGGCGCGTTGAGGAGCGATGGCATGACAGCCCCGTGTGTCTTCGACCTTACCACCCCATGATTTTTAGCGATGCTGGTGTTTTGCAGGCTTGTGCGCATCTTATAAGTTCCCTCAGGCCCTGTTTGCACAGGGATAGCAGTGAGCGGGCATATTGTTTCAGGCTGCCATTTCGCTTTGTTTTTTTTGGATTATTTGCCCATTTGCCACGGCCCATGTGAGCGCAATGGCGACAACCAGCATCATGCGAGAGATTCGCGCGGTCACCTGCAAATGGGTGTCCTGAAAGCGAAAGCCGCGGGTTTTGCAATCGGAAAACATTGGCTCTATGCTCCAGCGCAAGCCGTAATCCAAAACTTTTGTTCGTGTCGGCAGACAATCCATCGCGATGAACCATGGTTCTTTGTGGCCTTTGTCGTGAACATAGCCGATATTGGTGATGGTTTTGCTCTTGCACAGGTCTGCGTCCATCAGCGCAGAAAGATTGAGGCGTGCCATGTCATCCACGCTGAGCTCCCCACCGTCATGCAGCAGCGTCAGATTGCCTTTCAGGCGAATTCTGTAATGAAAATCCATGTGTTTGACAGGCCGAAATCAGCTCGGGCGAACCAAAAAACCGGTCTGCAAGCACCAAAACCCCGGCACCCTCCGGTACGCAATTTTTGAGCCGCTGCAAAAGCGGCACATAGTCCTTGATGGCTATATTGCCTTTGGTGGTTTTGACGCTCCAAAACAGCGGCAGCGCGCGCTCGCCAACCCGCGCTGACATCATGGCAATGGCGCGGCCTGCATCCAGCGATGTCTGGTCAAGGCTGATCACCAATATCTGGTTCTGTGCCGAAAGCGTTGATAATAAACGCTTTGTCATGACTTCCATTACCGCCATGTCATCAATCGTCCCAGCGGATAAAAACCGCTCAATCCAGGCATAGCGCGATTCTGCCCGCGCCGTTTCAAGCGGCAACCGCGCCGCCAGCTCCATGGTGTTGCAACTGCGCGTCTCAACAACGCTGGCAACCATGATCGCCAATTTCTCGCGGGGATTCTTGTACATTGCCGGAAAAAGCTCCGCCAAATCCACCCCGATACATCCAGCCAAGTGCGCAACACTTCCCATCATCCAGCCTTTCCTGTCGTAAAAGACTGTTGAATCAAGGAATGGTTAACAGTGTCTTAACGCAATAAAAGCATGGGGTGGTAAGGTCTTCGACGGACCGATCAATGGCCAGTGCTTTCTTGCCTGTGTCGAGCAGCAACTGGTTCCCGTTCTCAAGCCGGGCGATATCGTCATCATGGATAATCCCGGAAGTCACAAGTCACCGGCCATCCGCAAGAGCATCAAAGCCGCCGGTGCACGGCTCTGGTTTCTGCCGCCTTACTCGCCAGATCTCAATCCGATCGAACAGGCCTTTTCCAAGATCAAACACTGGATGCGCCACGCGCAGAAGAGAACCGTCAAGGACACATGGCAGCACATCGGCAGACTGGTCGAAACAATCCAACCAGACGAATGCGCCAACTATCTCACCAACGCAGGATATGCTTCCGTTAAAACATGAAATGCTCTAGCTGGAATTCTTGCAATCGCCTCTGGTCACGACAAGCCCGCCGTCAATGCGGATTTGTCTGAGTTTAACCCAGATGAGTGCGAGGCGTTGGTTGCGGGAGGGCGCTTTGGACGCCTCTCACCGGGCGATGCTTCTCAATGCGAAGCGTTGGTTGCGGGGGCAGGATTTGAACCTGCGGCCTTCAGGTTATGAGCCTGACGAGCTACCGGGCTGCTCCACCCCGCGTTATATTTTGCCGGTTATTTCCGGGATATTTTTGTTTGTGTATTTTTGTGTTTTTGTTTTGGGTATTATTGTTTTGGCATGTTTTTTGTTGTGATTCCCGGGATTTTGGGGTCTTTTGGGAAGGTTATGTGTTTTTCAAAAGCAAAATGCCGCTTGAGCGGCTGTTTTGTTGCCCGTCCGGGCATGTAATTTTGGAGAGAAGCGTTTGATGACGGATTTGATGTTGCGCTTTGCAGACCTGGCAGCGACCTACTCTCCCGCGTCTTGAGACGAAGTACCATCGGCGCTGGGGCGTTTCACGGCCGTGTTCGGAATGGGAACGGGTGCAGCCACCCCGCCAGAACCACCAGGTCGGCAAAGCGCAACATTGATGCTGGTGTCATGGAAGAGCCTTGCGGGCTGATCCATGACGTTCAGCAAAACTGTCATGTGTTGAGAAGCTGGCTGAGGTTTTCACCTCATCTGATTTGTTTTGAACACGTTTTATGTCCTCGCGGCGCAAAACGCCTGCGGACGGCGCACCAAACGATTGGTGACGGCCTCTGGCCTGTAAGGGAGGTTCCGTTACAGGACGGTAGTCCGTCGCGCAGCGTTGCGCGGCCCGTCCGGAGCGCGACCAGCGCGTCAGGACTTTTATAAAGCATCATCGAACTTTGTTCGATGAGCACAAGCAATGAGAACAATCAAGCCTGTCGGGCTATTAGTACCGGTAAGCTTCATGCATTGCTGCACTTCCACACCCGGCCTATCAACGTGGTAGTCTTCCACGACCCTCAGGGAATACTCGTTTTCAGGTTGGTTTCCCGCTTAGATGCCTTCAGCGGTTATCCATTCCATATATAGCTACCCTGCTATGCCGTTGGCACGACAACAGGTCCACCAGAGATATGTCCACCCCGGTCCTCTCGTACTAGGGGCAGATCCTGTCAATATTCCTACACCTGCGGCAGATAGGGACCGAACTGTCTCACGACGTTCTGAACCCAGCTCACGTACCGCTTTAATTGGCGAACAGCCAAACCCTTGGGACCTGCTCCAGCCCCAGGATGCGATGAGCCGACATCGAGGTGCCAAACAACCCCGTCGATATGGACTCTTGGGGGTCATCAGCCTGTTATCCCCGGCGTACCTTTTATCCGTTGAGCGATGGCCCTTCCACGCGGGACCACCGGATCACTATGACCGACTTTCGTCTCTGCTCGACTTGTCAGTCTCGCAGTCAGGCGGGCTTATGCCATTGCACTCGACGACCGATTTCCGACCGGTCTGAGCCCACCATCGCGCGCCTCCGTTACTCTTTCGGAGGCGACCGCCCCAGTCAAACTACCCACCATACACTGTCCCGGATCCGGATAACGGACCGCGGTTAGACATCCACGAAGATAAGGGTGGTATTTCAAGGATGGCTCCACAAGAACTGGCGTCCCTGCTTCAAAGCCTACCACCTATCCTACACATGCCTTGGCGAATGCCAGTGTAAAGCTATAGTAAAGGTGCACGGGGTCTTTCCGTCTGACCGCAGGAACCCCGCATCTTCACGGGGAATTCAATTTCACTGAGTCTGCGTTGGAGACAGCGGGGAAGTCGTTACGCCATTCGTGCAGGTCGGAACTTACCCGACAAGGAATTTCGCTACCTTAGGACCGTTATAGTTACGGCCGCCGTTTACTGGGGCTTCGATTCAAAGCTTGCACCTCTCCTCTTAACCTTCCAGCACCGGGCAGGCGTCAGGCCCTATACGTCGTTTTGCAACTTCGCAGAGCCCTGTGTTTTTGATAAACAGTCGCTACCCCCTGGTCTGTGCCACCCCACATCACTTGCGTAAAGTGGGGTCACGCTTCTTCCGAAGTTACGCGTGCAATTTGCCGAGTTCCTTCAACGCAGTTCTCTCAAGCGCCTTGGTATACTCTACCTGACCACCTGTGTCGGTTTCGGGTACGGTCTTTAATGGTGGAGCTATTTCCTGGAACCGCTCCGCTGCCCCTCCAATCCAGTAAGGAGGAACAACTTGTGCAATCCGTCACTACCACCAGGCCCACGAATATTAACGTGGTTCCCATCGACTACGCATTTCTGCCTCATCTTAGGGGCCGGCTAACCCTGCTCAGATTAACTTTAAGCAGGAACCCTTGGTCTTTCGGCGAGGGAGTCTCTCACTCCCTTTATCGTTACTCATGTCAACATTCGCACTTCCGATACCTCCAGGATGCCTCACGGCTGTCCCTTCACAGGCTTACGGAACGCTCTGCTACCATACGTGCAAGCACGTATCCTCAGCTTCGGTGCATGGCTTTAGCCCCGTTACATTTTCGGCGCAAAACCCCTTGTTTAGACCAGTGAGCTGTTACGCTTTCTTTAAATGATGGCTGCTTCTAAGCCAACATCCTGGTTGTTTTGGGAGTCTCACATCCTTTCCCACTTAGCCATGACTTGGGGACCTTAGCTGGAGGTCAGGGTTGTTGCCCTCTTCACGACGGACGTTAGCACCCGCCGTGTGTCTGCCGAGTAGTACTTCCCGGTATTCGGAGTTTGGTTAGGATCAGTAAGACGGTGAGTCCCCATAGCCCATCCAGTGCTCTACCCCCGGGAGTATTCGCTCGACGCTCTACCTAAATAGATTTCGCAGAGAACCAGCTATCTCCGAGTTTGATTGGCCTTTCACCCCTAGCCACAAGTCATCCCAATCTATTGCAACAGATGCGGG
>CBDFGT010000009.1:130000-426732 GCA_965247225.1 Rhizobiaceae bacterium
GGTGTTGCGCTTTTTGCAGCCCTCGACGGTCGTCAGCAACTGGCGATACCTGCTGAAGCCTATGCCAGAACCGAAACGCCCCCGGATGCCGCGAATGCGCCCACAGATGTCAGCCGCGGCCGTCGCCTGGTCGTATCGGCACTGGCTGCAAAGCCGACCGACAAATCCATCATGGCCATTTCAACCATGGTCAAGGAGGGCGAAAAGAACATTATCCGGCGTCAGCCCTTCGCACATGTGAAAATGATGCTGGCGGCCAACCACACCATACAGCAGAGCTATCCCGCTTTCGACGCCATGACGGTTTTTGCCACCGGCGACAAGGAAGCCGTACCGGCGGAAAAGGCGCCTGTGCTTTATGGGTCGGATGTAGAATCGGAAGTCAGCCTCAAGCTGGTGCCTTTCCCGCTGACCAGGACCAATATGAAATTCGCCCCCACGATGACGCTGGATGAAGTGGAGGAAAATGTCCGCACCAACGGATCGGTGCTGACCGACGGCGATGCGCAGGTTGCCTCGCTTTTCTATGTTGATCCGCAGCGATTCGCCGCCGCTGACCAGGCACTGGATATTCCCCGGGGGCTGACCGCAAGGGTAGTCGACGAAAACGTCACGGTCACCGAACCGCAGATTTCCAACGGGCAAACGCCGGAATATGCCGATGACATTATTCCGGTGCGCGAGACCGTGACCATCTCGGATGCCATGATATCGGCGGGTTATTCGCGGTCACAGGCGTCCGATGTGGCCAACAAGCTCATCCCCTTGCTGAACTCGGATGAGCTGCGCGCCGAATCGGTTCTGCGCATCGGCATTATCCAGCAGAAGGACCAGGCCAGCGTCGTGCGCGCCTCTGTCTATTATCGCGGTGCCCATGTGGCCTCGATCGCTTTGGACGACAGGGGTCATTTCATAACGGCCAGTGAGCCTGCAAAACTGGATTCGGTTGCCACCGCCTTTGACGAGGACGCACCGCAGGTGGTCGACAATGGCGATTTGCCGCGGGTTTATGACGGCATTTACCGTGCGGCGATTTCCTATGGCATGACCATGGACATGACATCCCGCATCATCAAGCTTCTGGCCAGCTCCGTTGATTTTCAGGCAAAGCTGAAGCCGACAGACACGATGGAAGCCTTTTTCTCGGTGGAGGATGAAAGCGGCAATGCCACGGCGGATTCCGAATTGCTGTATCTGTCGGCGAAATTCGGTGACCAGACCATCCGGCTTTACCGCTTCCAGAATCCTGACGACAACAGCGTCGACTATTTTGATCAGGACGGCAAGAGCCTCAGGCAATTCCTTATCCGCAACCCGGTTCCAAACGGCGTGTTCAAATCCGGCTTCGGCATGCGACGCCATCCGATACTGGGTTATCTCAAGATGCATACCGGCACAGACTGGGCAGCGCCGCGCGGCACACCCATCATTGCCGCCGGTGACGGCATTGTTGAAAAGGCCGGCTGGGATTCCGGCGGCTATGGCAACCAGACCCTGATCCGGCATGCCAATGGCTATGTCACATCCTACAATCACCAGAGCGCCATTGCCAAAAGCGTGGTCCCGGGTGCGAAAATCGTCCAGGGCCAGGTGATCGGCTGGATCGGCACCACCGGCCTGTCCACCGGCCCGCACCTGCATTACGAAGTCATCGTCAATGGCAACAAGGTGGATCCCCTGCGCATCCGCCTGCCCGGCGGCCAGTCGCTGCAGGGCGCGGAGCTGGCAAGTTTCGAGGTCGAGCGCAAGCGCATTGACGACCTGTTGACCAAAGACAATGAACAGGTCGCGGCGAAATAATACCAACCTGCATAGATATTGACCTATTTCGCCGGATCGATTTTGATTTCCGGTTAGGAGAAAACCGCAGTGGGACCAAAAGGTCCAGCGAGGTTTTTCGACGACAGCCGGAGAGCAAAAGCGACCGGCCCTATGGGTGAGCCTGAGAAAGCCACCGGACTTTGTCGCAATCCTCGACCGATGCTTGTACATCGCTCTGCGGTTGCTTCGCGCCGGATGGCGCTCTCTGGCTCACGAAATAGGTCAATATCTATGCAGGTTGGTATAAGCTATCAATACACAACGGTCAGGATACCCGCTGACGCATCCGGATGCGCCAGCGCACCCGACACGGGCAAACCGGGCGCCGCCTTGCCGCCACGCCTTGCAGGGATCGCCCGCAGGGCGCGATCGCCAGGGACAATCCCGAATCAAAAAGGGCCACGTCGAAACATGGCCCTCGTTGTTACCCAGTTCAGGCTGCCTGTTCCAGTCCGCCATGGCCAAACAGCAACCGGTCGGACCCTGCCGAAACGTCGATCACCGACCCGTCGGCAAATTCACCAGACAGCAGTTTTTCCGCCAGCGGATCCTGAACATATTTCTGGATCACCCGTTTCAATGGCCGTGCGCCGTATGCCGGATCATAGCCCTTGTCCGCCAGCCACAACCGCGCCGATGTATCCAGCCGGATGGTGATCTTGCGATCAGCCAGAAGGTTGATCAGCCGCTTGAGCTGGATATCGACAATCGCGCCCATTTCCGAGCGGTGCAGACGGTGGAACAGGATAATATCATCCACACGGTTCAAAAATTCCGGACGGAATGTGGCCTTCACCACAGACATCACCTGCTCGCGCACGCTTTCGCTTTCCTCATCATCCCTCAGGCTGGTCAGGTATTCGGCCCCCATATTGGAGGTCATGATGATGATCGTGTTCTTGAAATCCACGGTCCGGCCCTGCCCGTCTGTCAGGCGTCCGTCATCCAGAACCTGGAGGAGAACGTTGAACACATCGGGATGCGCCTTCTCGATTTCATCAAACAGCACGACCTGATAGGGTCTGCGACGGATGGATTCCGTCAGCGCGCCGCCCTCGTCATAACCGACATAGCCCGGAGGCGCACCGATCAGCCGGGCAACGGAGTGCTTCTCCATATATTCCGACATGTCGAGCCGCATGATCGCCGTATCATCGTCAAACAGGAAGCGGGCCAGCGCCTTGGTCAGCTCTGTCTTGCCCACCCCGGTCGGGCCGAGGAAGATGAAAGAGCCGATCGGGCGGTTCGGATCCTGCAATCCGGCCCGCGCACGACGCACCGAGCGCGAAACCGCCTGCACGGCATCGCCCTGGCCAACAACCCATTTGGCCAGCTCGTCTTCCATGCGCAACAGCTTCTCGCGTTCACCTTCCAGCATCTTGTCGACAGGAATACCGGTCCAGCGCGAAACGATATGGGCAATGTGATCCGGTGTGACCACTTCCTGCACCATCGCGTCCAGCCCGCCCGCGTCCTGTGTTTCGGCTTCCACCAGTTCGCGTTCCAGCCTGGGGATCAGACCATAGGCCAGCTCGCCGGCCTTCTGGAATTCACCCTTGCGCTGTGCCGAAGCCAGCTCGTTGCGGGCATCGTCCAGTTTCTTTTTCAGATCAGCCGCCAGACCCAGCTTCTGCTTTTCCGCCTGCCAGCGGGCTGTCAGCGCATCGGCCTGTTCTTCCAGCCCGGACAAATCCTTTTCCAGCTTTTCAAGCCGGTCCTGGCTTGCCCGGTCGGTTTCCTTTTTCAAGGCTTCGCGCTCGATTTTCAGCTGGATGATCCGTCGGTCCAGCTCGTCCAGCTCTTCCGGCTTGGAATCCACCTGCATGCGCAGGCGCGATGCCGCCTCATCCATCAGGTCGATGGCCTTGTCGGGCAAGAACCTGTCCGTGATATAGCGGTTGGAAAGGGTTGCAGACGCCACAAGCGCCGAATCCGAGATCCGCACCTTATGGTGCTGCTCGTATTTCTCCTTCAGCCCGCGCAGGATCGAGATCGTATCCTCGACTGTCGGCTCGCTCACCATCACCGGCTGGAACCGGCGGGCAAGGGCCGCATCCTTTTCCACATGCTTGCGATATTCGGCCAGCGTTGTGGCCCCCACGCAATGCAGCTCGCCACGGGCCAGCGCCGGTTTCAGCAAATTGGAGGCATCCATCGCCCCTTCGGCCTTGCCCGCGCCCACCAATGTGTGCATTTCGTCGATGAACAGGATAATGTCGCCTGCTTCCGCCTGCACTTCGTTCAAAACCGCCTTCAGCCGCTCTTCAAATTCCCCGCGGAATTTCGCTCCGGCAATCAGCGCACCCATATCCAGCGCCATCAGCTTCTTGTCTTTCAGGCTTTCCGGCACATCACCATTGATAATGCGCAGCGCAAGCCCTTCGGCAATGGCCGTCTTGCCCACACCCGGCTCGCCGATCAGCACCGGATTGTTCTTGGTGCGGCGCGACAGAACCTGAATGGTCCGGCGAATTTCATCATCGCGACCGATCACAGGGTCCAGCCGCCCGTCCCGTGCATCCGCTGTCAGGTCACGGGCATATTTTTTCAGGGCATCAAAGCCCTGTTCGGCATTGGCCGAATCAGCCGTCCGTCCCTTGCGCACATCATTGATCGCCTGGTTGAGACCAGCCGGTGTCACGCCTGCATTTTTCAGGGTTGCAGCCGTTGAGGCCGATGTTTCAATGGCCAGTGCCTGCAAAAGCCGTTCCACAGTCACAAAGCTGTCGCCGGTTTTCCTGGCCATGTCTTCCGCAGTGGCAAACACCTTCGCCAGGGGCTGGCTCAGTTGCAGCTGGCTGTTGCTGCCGGTCACTTTCGGAAGCTTCGCCAGAACAGCATCATTGGCAAAGCGTGCAGCTTTCGGATCACCGCCTGCCTTCGACATCAGTGCAGATGCCATCCCCTGGTCGTCATCCAGAAGCACTTTCAGCACATGTTCGGCAGTAAATTGCTGGTGTCCTTGCGCCAGCGCAGCGGTTTGCGCCGATTGCAGAAATCCGCGCACACGTTCGGAATATTTTTCGATATCCATGTTTAAACTCCGTTCCTTATCCCGCCTTGATCCAAGCGCGTGGACAATTTCCAAGGATAGATCCCCAAAAGAGGCAGATCTGTTCTACATCGGCCAGGAGCATTGTTCCTTGACCTGTGACAAGCATATGGGGGGTGATTCTGTAAGATTAAAGAGGATAAAATGAAAAACCCCGGTCGCAAAACCGGGGTCCAAAATATCGGCAATATACCAAAAGCTGTGGCTCTGTTCCGCAGGGGTGGAGAATGTTCTTGTCCAATTTCCCAACAGCGAAAGAGAAGGTTTCCGGTACGGTTTGAACGTGGAACCGTCGATCTCCCCCCACAAGGGGGCGATGTCACGAAGTGAAAGAGGGGGGTGATCTGTTCAGCCGATTACGCTGCCCTGTTCAGCAACTTCCACAACGGCCGCTTCAGCGCCGGGTGCCTCTGTGGACGAAATCTCCTCGCCCTCGACCTTGCGCGGCTGGCGACGCGGACGCGGTGCAGCCCGCCTGCGGGCCGGTGTCCGCTCGGTTGCAGTGGCATTCACCGCATTGTCTTCCTGGCCCAGTGTCACTTCGGCAGGGATACCCTCAATATCAGGCTGCGGACCAGAACCGTCCATCACCGGAATATCCCGCACCGGTGCCTGCACGGGTGCTGCAACATGCGGCTCACGCTCCGGCCGGTTTGGCCGCGGGCCGCGCTCATTGCGATTGTTCTGGTTGCGGTTGTTGCGGTCCCCCCGGGGCTCGCCCTGCTGACGTTCACCGCGTGGCTCGCCCTGCTGCCTGTCATTGGGCTGCCTGTCATTGGGTTGCCTGTCATTTTGCTGGCGGTCACCCTGCTGGCGCTCCGGGCGTTCCTGACGATACCCCTGTTCTGAAGCCTGTTGATCATTGCGATTGCCCTGATCGTTGCGGGCACCATAGTCGGAGCGGTTGCCCTCCCCGGTATCGGAATCCCCGGCATTTTCGCCGTCCTGCTCTTCCGTCTCGTCGCTGTCGCGATTGCTGAATTCGCTGCGGTCATCCCGCTGGTAGCGTTCCTGCATCTGCGCCTGCGCGGCCGCAATAATCCGGTTATAATGCTCTGCATGCTGAAGATAGTTTTCAGCTACAACACGGTCACCAGCACTTTGCGCATCGCGCGCAAGATTCATGTATTTCTCGGCAATGTGCTGCGCTGTACCACGGATTTTAACATCCGGACCCGAACTGTCATAAGACCGCGTCAGGGGATTTTGACCCTTGCGGTTATGATTGTTATTGCCGTTATTGCCATTGCTGAGATTGTTGCTGCTGCCATTATTATTGTTACGCCCGCGACCGCGTTGTTTCTGCTGTCCTGGCCTCATAGATCACTCACCTGAATTTGTTGGCTGATAATATGACACGAAACTTTACCGTCCTTGAAAGATCGGCAGTTTGCGTGTCGCGATATGGGTGCGCTCATCGCATCCCGTCGCTGGTGAAAGTTAAAAAACGAAATCATGCATTTGGATAACCCAGCAAGGCGATCTCTTCCATCAAAAGAGAAAACTGATGCGCGGAAACAAACCGGAATGTCACCCGTGTTCGCTGCTTAAATCCAGTGCACACAGCATTCCTATCCCGCTTCGCCCTGAATTCCAAGCATTTTCTTTTTCCATCAGGAACATGTCCTCAAAAAAATACCGTTTATACCAGCCTGCAGTGCCATGACACACATGTTCAGCGGGAAAATACCAGCACACGGTCCTGGCCGCCAAAATCCTGAACTGCCCTTGCCAGCGAAAAGCCTGCCGTTTGAAATTCCGCCGTCACCGCTGTTTTCTGGTCATAACCGATCTCCACAGCCAGAATTCCATCACCGGCAAGATGCGCCATCACCCGCGCGGCAATGGCGCGGTAGGCATCCAGTCCGTCCACGCCGCCATCCAGCGCCACAACAGGATCATAGCCACGCACCCCTTCATCCAGCCTGCTCACAACCTCTGAAGCAATATAGGGCGGATTGGAGACGATCACATCAAACACACCGTCCATATCGTCAAGCCAGTTGCTGACAAGTCCGGTAAACCGCCCTGAAAATCCGTGGGTTCGCGCATTGCGGATGGAGGTTTCAACCGCATCGGCGGAAATATCCGTGGCAACCCCGCTGGCCTGCGGCAGGGCAGACAAGAGCCCCAGCATGATCGCCCCTGTCCCCGTTCCCAGATCCAGAAGCCGCAACGGCTGGTTATCCCGCCCTTTCGCACGGATCGATGCCAGAACCTCGTTCACCAGCATTTCCGAATCCGGCCTTGGTTCCAGCGTTCCGGGCGACATGGCAAGCTCCATGCCATAGAATTCACGCGCACCGAGAATGCGGTGCACCGGCTCATGCGCCAGCCTGCGGGCAATGCCGTTCTCGATGCGCGCAAGTGCATCCGCATCCACAGCCACATCACCGCGCAACACCAGTTCCTGCGGCTCGATCCGCAGCAGCCCGGCCACCAGTACCCGTGCATCAAACGCCGCATCGGGAAAAAACGCCGCCTGAAAAGCCGTCCGCGCGCGCGCAAACAGGTCAGACCGCGTTGGAAATTCTGCCACATCCGGCTCCTTCATCTCAAAAAGCGGCAAGCACGGCAAGCTGTCAAAGCCCCTGCTCCCCCAGAAGCGCCAGTTGCCCGGCCTGATAATCGGCCAGAAGCGCGTCCACCACTTCGTCAATCTCGCCGGTCATCATCCGGTCCAGCTTGTAAAGCGTCAGGTTGATGCGGTGGTCCGTCACCCTTCCCTGCGGAAAATTATAGGTGCGAATGCGCTCTGACCGGTCACCCGATCCGATCTGACTCTTGCGGTCTGCCGAGCGTTCATTGTCCAGTTTCTGCCGTTCCATGTCATAGAGACGCGAGCGCAGCACCTGCATGGCCTTTGCCCTGTTCTGGTGCTGGGATTTTTCCGAGGATGTCACCACCAGCCCGGTCGGCAAGTGGGTAATGCGCACCGCCGAATCGGTGGTGTTGACGTGCTGGCCGCCCGCGCCGGAAGAGCGCATCGTATCAATGCGGATATCTTCGGCCCGCACCTCGATGTCAACCTCTTCGGCCTCCGGCAGAACTGCAACTGTGGCTGCCGATGTATGGATGCGACCGCTGGCTTCCGTATCCGGCACGCGCTGCACCCTGTGTACGCCGGATTCAAATTTCAGCCTGGAAAACACCCCGCGCCCGGTAATCGTGGCAATCACTTCCTTGTATCCGCCCGCATCTCCCTCGCTGGAAGACAGGATTTCCGTCTTCCAGTGATTGTTGGCGGCAAAGCGCTCATACATGCGAAACAGGTCACCGGCAAAAAGTGCGGCTTCCGACCCGCCGGTTCCGGCGCGAATTTCCAGAATGGCGCTTTTCTCGTCGGCCGCATCCTTTGGCAGCAGCAAGATCTGGATATCCTTTTCCAGCGCCTCGAACTGCGCCTTCAGATCCGGCAGTTCAGCCTCGGCCAGATCGCGCATGTCGCGATCAAAGCTGCGGTCTTCCAGGATTGTTTCCATCTCTTCGATATCGGCCATGGCCTTCTGGTAAAGCCGGATCTTGGTAACCACAGGCTGCAGTTCGGAATATTCCCCTGCCAGCTTCACATAGACATCTGCAGGCGGACCGGACGCCATACGCGCCTCGATTTCACCGAAGCGGCGCTCCAGCTCACGCATTTTTTCCTGGGGTAGTTTTGCCACGGGGCCTGCCTGTCAAAAAGAATTCAAAGGGGAAGATTGTTGGCTTCGGCAAACAGGGTCAATGTCTCCCGCACCGACATTTTCGGGTTGGGGTCATCAATAGCCGCATGCAGCACCTCGGCCAGCTGGCCTGCATCCAGTCCCAGCAGCATGGCCTTGACCGGGCCGATGGCCGTTGGCGACATGGAAACCGAGCGGAAACCGATGCCGATCAGCGCCATGGCCGACAGCGGTTTGGACGCCATTTCACCGCACAGCGTGACCGCCGTCCTGTTGCGCTCGCCCGCCCGCACAATGTCGCGCAGGATGCGCAGGAACGGTCGTCCCAGCACATCGAACCGGTCTGCAACCCGGGCATTGCCCCGGTCGACCGCCATGGAAAACTGGAACAGGTCGTTGGAGCCCACCGAAACGAAATCCACTTCCGCCATCAGCTCATCCAGTTGCCACATCAGGGCCGGCACTTCCAGCATGGCCCCGAATTGCAGTTTCTTGGGCAGCGGGTGACCGAATTTCGACAGATGCTGGATTTCCTTTTGCAGCAGTTCGCGCACCTCTTTCAATTCGGAAATTTCCGTCACCATCGGAATCATCAGCCGCAATTCGCCACCGGCGTTTGCCCGCAGCAATGCGCGCAGTTGCGTGCGCAACAGGCCCGGACGATCCAGCGACAGCCGGATGGCCCGCCAGCCCAGCGCCGGATTTTCCTCTTCCGCAGCCCGGAAATACGGCACCACCTTGTCGCCGCCGATATCCAGCGTGCGAAACGTCACCGGACGGCCAGCGGCCTGCTTGAGCACAGCGCGGTAAAACGCTTCCTGCTCTTCCATTTTCGGCATGTTGGACGCAATCATGAACTGCAATTCGGTGCGGAACAGGCCGATGCCGTCAGCACCGGATTCTGCCAGTTGCGGCAGGTCCACGAGGAGACCGGCATTCATTTTCAGGCTGATCGCCTGACCGTCTGTGGTCACCGATTCCACAGGGCGCAAGGCCCGGAACTGCTCCTGGCGCCTGGCCCGCAGCTTGACCTTTTCTTCATACGCCTTGACCAGATCCGGCACGGGACGCAGGTGCACCTTGGCGGCATCCCCGTCAATAATGACGGGATCCCCGTTTTCAGCCATCGCCACAAGCCCGGCAACCTGGCCGACGACCGGAATGCCCATGGCCCGCGCCACGATCACCACATGACTGGTCACGGCACCGTCTTCCAGCACCAGTCCGCGCACATGCGCACGGGGATAGTCCAGAAGCTCGGCAGCCCCCATGGCCCGCGCCACAACAATCGCGTCCGTCGGGAACCCGTTTTCCGTTGTCCGGTCTTCATAGCCGGTCAATTGCCGCAACAGCCGGTTTGTCAGGTCGTCAAAATCATGCATCCGCTCGCGTAAGTAAGGATCTGTCAGGCGCATCATCCGCGCCCTGGTGTCACTCTGTACCTTTTCAACAGCCGCCTCAGCCGTCAGGCCATTGCGGATAGCCTCTTCCAGCTTGCGCACCCAGCCCCGGTCATGGGCAAACATGCGATAGGTTTCCAGAACCTCGCGATGCTCGCCCTCCTGGCTGACTTCGCGGCGCGACAGCATGTCGTCAATCGAAATCCGCAATGAGCCCAGTGCCTCGCCAAGCCGTATCAGCTCCTGGTCCGTGTCCTCGTTCAAAAGATTGGTCACCACAATGCGCGGCTCGTGCAGCACCACATGTCCGAGGCCGATGCCTTCGCCATAGCTGTCACCGTCAATCGAAACAGGACGTGCCAGATCCAGCTCCATGCCCGGTGCGGCAATCTTTTTCAGTTCACCCGTGGCAATCATCTCGGCCAGAACCATGGCCGTGGTTTCCAGTGCCTCGGCCTCGTCCTCGCGATAATTGCGCTGCGCCTTGTTCTGCACCACCAGAACGCCCAGCGAGCGCCCGGCCCGCAAGATAGGCACACCCAGGAAGGACTGGTAAATCTCTTCGCCGGTTTCCGGCAGATAGCGGAAGGCCGGATGGGCCTGCGCATCGGACAGGTTGAGCGATTGCGCAGAAGCGGCAATCGTACCCACAAGACCCTGGCCCATTTTGAGATGCGACAAGTGCACGGCGTCCTTGTTCAAACCTTCCGTGGCATAGAGTTCCAGAACCGAATCAGCACGCAGGACATAGACCGAGCAAACCTCGGCCACCATGTTCTGGGCAATCTGGCGCACGATACGGTCCAGACGCTCCTGCGGTTCCAGCTGCTCCGCCATGATTTCGCGAAGCCGCTTGAGTAAAACGCGTGGACCTGTCGATTGGTCTCTCATTGCCGCAATACCCCCGGTGTCAAGCCATTCAGATTGCAAGCATGCAGTCCAAACCGCATGCCGGTCAAGACCGGAACACCCGTATCCCGGGATTAACTCTTGTCGAGACCGTAGCAGGAATGCAGGGTCCGCACCGCAAGCTCGCCGTAAACGCCGTCAATCAGGATCGAAATCTTGATTTCCGATGTGGTGATCGCCTTGATATTGATGCCCTTTTCGGCCAAAGCCCTGAAGGCCGTGGCAGCAACGCCTGCATGCGAGCGCATGCCGATACCGATGACCGAGACTTTCACAAGGCCCGATTCGTTCTGGACAACATCATAGCCGATCTTGTCCTTGTGATCCGACAGGACTTTGACAGCCTTGTCGAGATCGCCGGTTGGCACGGTAAAGGTCATGTCGGTGCGCGAACCGTCCTCGGAAATATTCTGGACGATCATGTCCACGTTGATATGGGATTCGGCCAGCGGTCCGAAAATGGCCGCTGAAACACCCGGACGGTCGGCAAGGCGGCGCAGGGAAATCTGGGCTTCATCCTTGGCAAAGGCAATTCCGGTCACAACTTCCTGTTCCACGATTTCTTCCTCATCACAAATCAAGGTACCGGGAGGATTGAGGAGATCGCCCATGCCCGGCGCATGGGGATCATCAAAGGACGAGCGCACGAAGGTGCGCACCTTGTGCACCATGGCCAGCTCCACCGAGCGCACCTGCAGAACCTTGGCACCCAGCGAGGCCATTTCCAGCATTTCTTCAAAGGCGATCTTTTTCATCCGCCGTGCCTTGGGCTCAATGCGCGGATCGGTGGTGTAAACACCATCCACATCTGTATAGATATCGCAGCGGTCCGCCTTCACGGAAGCGGCAATCGCCACCGCCGATGTGTCGGAGCCGCCGCGGCCGAGCGTGGAAATCCGGTTGTCGGGGCCAAGCCCCTGGAAGCCTGCAATCACCGCCACCTGACCAAGGCCGAAGCGGCGGATGATTTCGCTGCCGTCAATCTCCAGAATCCGCGCCGCCCCGTGCGCATTGTCGGTGCGGATCGGGATCTGCCAGCCCTGCCAGGAGCGGGCATCAATGCCGATATCCTGCAGCGCAATCGCCAGAAGCCCGGATGTCACCTGTTCGCCGGAGGCAACAATCGCGTCATATTCACGGGCATCGTGCATCGGCGACGTTTCCTTGGCCCAGCCGACCAGCTCATTGGTCTTGCCCGACATGGCAGATACCACCACGGCCACTTCATGGCCCGCATCCACTTCACGTTTCACATGCTGGGCAACGTTCCGGATCCGCTCGATATTGGCAACCGAAGTGCCACCGAATTTCATAACAATACGCGCCATGGTCTCTTCCGCATGTCTGATGCGCCGTTTCCGGCAAAAGTTGCGGCGTCTTAACCAAATTGCAGCGACAATTCAATGGGGGCGGGGAATTTGCAAATTACTCAGTATCAATTAAAGGAAGAAACGATCTTGAATTCTCATCAAGGTTCCCGACTTCAAGCTTTGATAACGCTTGCCAGCTATAATCGTGTCTGGCAATTTAAAAAGATCAACCGGAAACAGAACCGGTTTTCACATCAGGAAATATGTAACGTGTTGAAATTCCAGGTCGAAAATCTCGGAAAAGTGCGGTCCGCAGATATTGAGCTTGCCCCGCTGACAATGCTCGTTGGAAAAAATAATACGGGCAAGAGCTATATAGCGACCGTAATTTGGGCGATGTGCAACATTTCGGGTTTATTTAGTGGGAATGAAACCGTTTCCAAGTTGCCGACATGGCTGATCAAGTTCATACAACAAAAACCAAGCGAAACAACTCAAACTATCACGATAAAAGAAAAAGAAATCGAAGAACTTTTTTTTGCAATTAACGGAATATTTGAGGAAAGAATACTTGAATTCATACGAAATACATTTTCTTTTGAGATTGCCCGAGAATTTCGGATTAATCCGTACATTGTGCCGCTAGATGAAATTTCCCTTTCAAAGACGGGGTACGCAGAGAAAGAAGATAATTTCTTGTTTGAACAAGGAATTTTGAAATACGGCAACACGGAATCTGTTTTCAACTTAATACCCAGAGACAATTTCATTGGGTTAAATGCGAGCAGAATAGCAGGGGAATTATTTTCGATTTATTTGCACAGATATAATTGGAACAATTTCAACAGGACACTTTACATACCTGCCGCTAGAACAGGATTAATGCTGGCATTGCCAGCTTTTATCGCAAGAGCATTCGATGACGAAAAAGGCTCTGCCTTTGATGCGATGCCAAGACCGCTGACTTCGTTTTTGCAACAATTGGCAAACAATAGATTCAAAGTAAACAATAAACGGGTAAATAAAATCAATGATTGGATACTTAAAAATATCGTATTGGGATCAATAATAGAAAGCGAAAAAGAAGTTCCAGAATACAAATACCAACCAATTGAAACAGAACACAAGATTCCATTTCACGCAACCTCTTCGTTGGTAACAGAAATAGCGCCATTTTTGATAGGAATGAAAAACACACACGGATTAAACCATATTATTTTTGAAGAACCTGAAGCGCATCTCCACCTTGAGGCACAGAGAAAGATGGCGCAGGCCATAGTGCGACTTGTCAACAGCGGAACAAAGGTCACGCTCACAACACACAGCGATACATTTTTACAGCAAATCAACAATTTGATGCGCCTGCATGCCCATCCAAAGCGCGATGAACTGATGGCCCGGTTGGGCTACGAATCGGATGATCTGCTCGATCCAAACGACGCAAAAGTCTACGAGTTTGTCGAAAACAATGGAATGACGGACGTAAATCAGCTTGAACGCACACCAGATGGTTTTGTTATCAAGAGCCTCAACGAAACGCTTATTGCCTTGGCAAAAGAAACTCTGATGTTGGACGAGGGCAACGATGATTGATTCCTGCCGGGAGCATCTGTGCCATTTTAATGGCAATTATATACATGAAGTCGCTGGTTCATTCTTCATTGAGGAAAAAGACGTAGGCGGAATCGGAAAAGCTTTTTTTGAAAGCGAGGAGCCCTGCATCCTTTTTAAAACTCACAACAATCCCCCGCTGGTATGGGCATTGCGAAACGCCAAATGCGCAGACGGTGCATTTCTGTCCTCTAGTGGCGGACATTTTCATTTGCACATAGTCGAATTGAAAAGCAGTCTAAAGCCATCGACTTGGGAGCATGTCCTCAAACAGTTCAACGGGATGTATTTAAGTGCGATTGCTGCATGCCGACTTCTGGAGGTGACAACTATTGCATCGGTAACCTGTTATATAGCATATAAAAACGATAGAATGGACCAAATGGAAACGGCCAATCCCGTTCTCATAAAATCCCTTGTGGGTAAAAAAAATCCCTTCAATAGCCAAGTTGAATGGACAAATGGAAGTGTTTTGCTTCCGTTTGGCACTAGTGCATTGTTGAAGAAAGCTGTTCGTGATCCCGTAACAAACGACGCTCATTTCGGCAGAATCTAAAAACGATGCGTCAGTATGGGAATGAAACCCCAAGAATCAGCTTTGATTTCAACGGCAGGCAGCATTTTTCATCCCCCTGTATTGCCCCCATGCCTATAATATCCGCGTTCCATCATCGGATACACCGGCCAAGCGTTACCGGCGAGATGGAACCGGCGCTTCGGGCAGGGTCAAGACGCAGGCTCTGGCCGGAGGCACTGTCAGAAAATGGTTCCCCCCGCTTCCGTTAACGAGAAGCCGGCGTGCCTGTGTGGCACACAAGACCTGTTCCGGTAACAATCGCCGGATCAGGAGGCAGAGGAACCGGAGTTGGCAGAGGCAGACCGCTGAAGCGGGGCACGGGATCGTGTCATCTACTACTCTACTTGCGGCACGACCTGTGCCCCGGCCCTTGATCAAGGGCCAAATGCAAGCAAAACCCGGGTGACGCAGGTCAGGCCGGGCTGAAGGTGCATCATAATGTTAAAGCAAGGTCTCGTCGTCAGAAGACGCGCCCTTTTTGGCCTTGCCGCGCTTTGGCACAGACTTGATCGGCGCAGAATCGCCTTCCACCTGTTCCGGTGTCACCACCCTGGCAGGCGTTGCTGCAATTTCAGCATCTGTTTTCTTTTTGAAGACAATCATCTCACATCCTTCGTGGCGCACAACCGCCAGCCGTTCAAACCAGGCGTTAAACATGGTCACCATCTACCGCCTTTTCCCCCTCACACGCAAGCAAACCCGGACGCTGCACAGGAATTGTTTGTCGCAGCCCGTCTCAAAATCCTTGACTTCACCCCGCTTGCCCCCACTTTGCAACAGGAAAACACCAGTGCGGAGAATATCCATGAACCAGGCGGCCAAAACCACCATCGACCAGACGGAAGTCGACCGTTTCTCTGCCATGGCGGCGGAATGGTGGGATCCGAACGGCAAGTTCAGGCCGCTGCACAAGTTCAATCCTGTGCGGCTCACCTATATCCGCGATCTGGCCTGTGAAAATTTCGGCCGCGATCCCAAATCCCGTCAACCGCTGAAGGGGCTGCGCGTGCTCGATATCGGCTGTGGCGGCGGCCTCCTGTCCGAACCCGTGGCCCGCATGGGGGCCGATGTTCTGGGCGCGGATGCGTCTGAAAAAAACATCAGGATCGCCATGACCCATTCGGCGGAAAGCGGCATTGCGGTTGATTACCGGGCTGTCACCGCCGAACAGCTGAAAGACAGCGGCGAGACTTTTGACATCGTTCTGAATATGGAGGTCGTGGAACATGTGGCCGATGTGGAGTTCTTCATTGCCACCTGCGCGTCCATGGTCCGCCCCGGCGGCATGATGTTCATTGCCACCATCAACCGCACCATGAAAGCCATGGCGCTCGCCATTATCGGTGCGGAATATGTTTTGCGCTGGCTGCCAAAAGGCACGCACCAATATGAAAAGCTGGTGCGTCCGGAAGAAATCGAAGCGCCGCTCGCAGCCTCCGGCATGCAGGTGAGCGAGCGCACCGGCGTTTTCTTCCATCCGCTGCAAAACCGGTGGAACCTGTCAAAAGATATGGATGTGAACTACATGCTGGTAGCAAGACGAGAGTTGTGATATAGTACAACCTCGAACTGGAGAATATCGATGGCAGAGCGTCAAAATAGATATGAAGAAGCGATGGATCACAAGCAGTTGGTAGAGCTTGATGAATCGGAGATCATTGCCGCTTTGCAACTCGGTCTGGACGACATTAGGGCCGGACGAGTTATTCCACTGGAACAGGCGATGAGATTACTGAGGGAAGAACTGCTTTCGCCACGGGTATAAGATGAATGCAGGTCGTCTTCACCAGAACTGCATTACGAGACCTTACCGCTATCGGTCAATCAATTGAATTCGACAATCCGCCTCGCGCCTTGAGTTTCGTTGACGAAATATCTGGCATTTGCCAGAGCTTGGGTCACATGCCTTATTCAGCGCCACTGCTGAATATACCGGGCAGCGGCGCAATACGTAAAAAGACGTTTGGCAACTATGTCATTCTATATCAAGCTGATCAGATACTGGAGGTCTTGCGCGTCATGCACGCAGCGAGAGACTATCAAAAGTTCATCGAGTCTATCAAAGGCGCATCCTCAAAAAATTGAATCACCGATTCATTAGAGCATGATGTCTCTAATTCGCATCTTCCGGCAGCACCGGCAGCGGCGCAATGCCGATTCCCTCGTCCATGAGAGCCTTGGCCTCATCCAGCGTTGCCTTGCCCATAATGCCGCGGTGGTCGGCCTCGCCATAGTGAATTTTGCGGGCCTCCTCGGGAAACCTGTCCCCCACATCTTCGGACGTCGCCTTGATGGCGGTGACAATCTCCTTCACCTTTTCCAGCATTTGCCTCTTCCCGTCCTCCACGGCCAGAGCGGCCATGGTATCCTTCGCCCTGGCAGTGGAAACCGAAGGTGCCATCAGGGTCTTGGAAATGCTGCTTGAGCCACAGGTGGGGCATGTCAGAAAACCGGTCTGCAACTGGCGGTCAAAATCCGCGCTGGAGCAAAACCAGCCTTCAAAGGCGTGCGCCTGTTCACAATGGAGCGAATAGCGGATCACGCCGGTATACCCTGCTGCAACCCGGACCCCACATGGTCCATACCGAAATCACGGGCATTTTTCAGGTTCGGTATCTTCGCGCGTGCAGCGGCCACCTCGGAAACGTCGATATCGGCCATCACCAGTGCTTCTCCGTCAAGACCGGCTGTGGCCAGAACCTTGCCCCAAGGCGTAATGATCATCGAATGGCCGAAGGTCTCGCGCCCGTCCTCATGCACCCCGCCCTGCGCTGCTGCAATCACGAAGGCACCATTCTCGATGGCGCGTGCGCGCAGCAGAATGTCCCAGTGCGCCTCGCCGGTCTGGCGGGTAAAGGCGGCAGGCACTGTCAGCACCTGCGCACCGGCCAGGGCCTCTGTGCGGAACATCTGCGGAAACCGCACATCATAGCAGATGGCAAAACCCAGTTCCGCAAAAGGCAGGCTTGCCACCCGCGCACTGTCGCCCGGCCGGTAGACCGAGCTTTCCCGCCAGCTTTCGCCCCTGTCGAGATCGACATCAAACATGTGGATCTTGTCGTAGCGGCAGACAATCTTGCCGTCCGGGCCAAACAAAAAACCGCGATTGGCAACCTTTCCATCCTCAAGGGCAATGGCCGTCGAGCCGATATGCAGGTGGATTTTCAGTTCCGCAGCCAGGCTGGCTGCCCGGGCAACGATCAGATCGCGGCTTTCCTCGCGCAGGACAGCGCGAAGCCCTGCCCGGTCCTTCTGCACGGCACCCGTCATTTCCGGTGTCTGGATATAGACGGCCCCATGGCTTGCAGCCTCGCGCACCAGCCGTTCCATCGTATGGGCGTTTTTCTCGGGATCAACGCCGGAACACATCTGGATGGCCGCAGCTTTAAAAACAGTCATCACGTCAATCCTTGCTCAGCCCAGCATCGGGTCCAGTTTTCCGGCGCGCTCCAGCGCATGAAGGTCATCGCAGCCGCCGACATGCATGTCATTGATAAAAATCTGCGGAAAGGTGTTGCGTCCATTGGCGCGGTTCAGCATTTCCTGCCGGAACGCGGGCGTGGATGTGGCATTGAACTCGTCATATGCAACACCTTTGGAATCCAGAAGCGATTTTGCTGCGGCGCAATAGCCGCAAAAATCGCGCGTGTAAATCGTTACCTTTGCCATACTGTCCTCAAAACAAAGCCTGCCAGCCTGAAGGAGCCTGCAGTTTCAACTGTCATTTCAGGCATATATAGGCTCGTCCAATGCCATTGCAAAGGTCAAAACCGTAATGTCGGCAGCCCCTGCCTTTTTCAGGGTTCTGGCGGCTGCATTCACGGTTGCCCCGGTTGTGTAGACATCGTCCACCAGAACAAGGCGTTTGCCAAACACCGCCTCACGCCCCGCCGCAGTCACCTGAAAAGCCCCGCGCAGATTATCTTCCCTGGCTTTTTCACCCAGCCCGACCTGCGGCCGGGTCTTCCTGACGCGAACGATGGCATCCGGCAGCAGCGCTTTTTGCGAAAGACGGGCCAGACCGCGTGCCAGCTCACCCGCCTGGTTGAACCTGCGTGCCAGACGCCGTGTAAAATGCAGCGGAACAGGGATGATCCCGTCACAATTTTCAACCGCTCCATCGCCGGCCCGCAGCATCCACCCAGCCATCATCCGCGCGAGATCCGTGCGATCATGATATTTGAGCCCGTGAACCAGCATTCTGGCGGTGGAATCATGAAAGGCTGCCGCCCTCAGCCTGTCAAACACCGGCGGATCGGCCAGTGCCTCGGCGCAGATCATGCCCTCACCGGGGTCATGTGCAAACGGACGTCCCATGACCGGGCAAAAGGGCCTTTCAATGAACCGGACACGCGACCAGCACGCGGCACACAATGCCCGCGGGGCCGCCATTGGCCGTTCGCACCCTGCACAGACCGGCGGATAAATCAAATCCACAACCGTGTTAACGGCAAGGCGCAAGCCCGGTGCCAGTGTCGCCATACGTCCTCACCCCTGCCTTTTTGGCCTCCGCCCGTTGACAATGCAAGCCGGACACCGGCATAGCCAGACGTCCAGTGAACCTGTTTTCAAACGGATTATGCCATGCAGCCGCTTTTTGACCAGAGCAGAATCGCACAAAATCGCCTGCGGGCGATACAACGCCTGAAAGCCGGGGCAGATTTTCTGGCAGACATTGTTGCCAGGGAGCTGGCCGGGCGCCTCGCAGCGGTTGAGCGTACATTCGATCAGGCCGTTGAACTGCACGGCGCAACCGGCAATACGGCACGCCATTGTGTGCAGACCGGAAAAATCCGGAACCTGCAACGTGTCGAGGCCGACCCCGCTTTCCGGTTCGGTGACAGCACGATGCTTTTTTCCGATCTTGAAGCCGTGCCGGTTACGGCCCGGTCGGTCAATCTGGTCCTGTCGCCACTGGCCGCCCATCTGACCAATGACACGCCCGGCCTGTTCATCCAGATCAGACGGGCGCTTCTTCCGGACGGATTGTTTCTGGCCGCCATTCCCGGTGCAGGCACCCTGCAGGAATTGCGCGAATCGCTGTTTGCCGCAGAAGACGAACTGACCGGCGGCGTCAGCCCGCGGGTCATTCCCTTTGCCGATGTGCGCGATATCGGTTCCTTGTTGCAGCGCGCGGGCTTTGCCTTGCCGGTTGTCGATGTCGAAGCCTATACCGTGCGCTATGACAGTCTTTTTCCGCTGATGCAGGATCTGCGGGCCATGGGCATGTCCAACCCGCTGACAGCGCGCAGCAGACGCCCCGCATCAAGAAAACTGTTTGTGCGGGCGGCCGAAATCTATGCGGAGCGGTTTTCTGATCCCGACGGAAGAATCAGGGCGACATTTTCCATTGTCTATGCATCGGGCTGGGCACCGCATGAAAGCCAGCAGAAGCCTTTGAAACCGGGATCGGCAAAAGCGCGCCTTGCTGACGCCTTGCGCGTGCAGGAGGAAAAAATTTAACAGGTGGACACATCTAAAATCCTCCCCTTTTTCCGGTTTTCATGATTCAAACGACCTGGGTGATTTGCAGTGAGCAACTGAAGCGGTCCGATGGATCGAAGGGCGGGCGTCCACTGTTTCCGATGGTGCTGATGTTCAAGATCCTCGCGCTTGACTGGCACTCTGCAATCTCTCCAATGATCAGGCCGAGTTCCTCATTAGAGCATTTCCGTCCTATTCTGAATCGGGAGGGATTCCCAAATCACTTTTGTTCTGATTCATTGATGCTGGCTGGAAGGAGGCCAGCATCTGATGACCGCACCTTTGTCCAATGATCTTCGTGAACGTGTTGTTGCGGCGGTATTGAGCGGTGAACGCAGTCGGGCCGTGGCTGCGCGTTTCTCGGTCGCCGTCTCTTCGGTGGTGAAGTGGTCGCAGCGCTATCGCGCGACCGGATCGGTTCGCCCTGGCAAGATGGGAGGCCATCGCAAGCGCCTTCTGGAACCCCATCGCGGCTTCCTTGTCGAGCGGCTTGATCAGAACCCGCATCTGACGCTGCATGGTCTGAAGGCCGAACTGGCCTTGCGCGGCATTACCGTCTCACACAATACAATTTGGGAATTCATACGCAGCGAGGGTCTGCGCTTTAAAAAAAACACTATTCGCCCTTGAGCAGACCCGTGTCGACGTCGCCCGCAGGCGACGGCGATGGAAGACATTGCAGCAGCATCTCGATCCTGAACGCCTTGTCTTCATTGAGGAGACCTGGATCAAGACCAACATGACGCCCATCCGGGGCTGGGGACCAAAAGGCAAGCGCCTGCGGGCCTTTACACCACACGGCCACGGGCGCACGCTGACATTCCTCGGCGCGTTGAGGAGCGATGGCATGACGGCCCCGTGTGCCTTCGACGGACCGATCAATGGCCAGTGCTTTCTTGCCTGTGTCGAGCAGCAACTGGTTCCCGTTCTCAAGCCGGGCGATATCGTCATCATGGATAATCCCGGAAGTCACAAGTCACCGGCCATCCGCAAGAGCATCAAAGCCGCCGGTGCACGGCTCTGGTTTCTGCCGCCTTACTCGCCAGATCTCAATCCGATCGAACAGGCCTTTTCCAAGATCAAACACTGGATGCGCCACGCGCAGAAGAGAACCGTCAAGGACACATGGCAGCACATCGGCAGACTGGTCGAAACAATCCAACCAGACGAATGCGCCAACTATCTCACCAACGCAGGATATGCTTCCGTTAAAACATGAAAT
Source organism: Rhizobiaceae bacterium (assembly GCA_965247225.1). Classification (GTDB taxonomy): domain Bacteria; phylum Pseudomonadota; class Alphaproteobacteria; order Rhizobiales; family Rhizobiaceae; genus CBDFGT01. Next base: position 151,052 of record CBDFGT010000009.1, read on the forward strand.
GCTCTCGGCGGAGATTTTCTGCGCCATACGCAAAAAGCCGGAATAACCCGGCTTTTTGCATTTTCACCAAAGCAGTAACCTTCAATCTGGGTCACTCTTCATCAGGGTATCGAGTGTCGGCATGGAGGTAATGTTATAGCCGGAATCCACATAGTGGATTTCGCCTGTAACACCGGACGACATATCAGACAGCAGGTACACAGCAGATTTTCCCACTTCGTCTGTCGAAACCGTGCGCCGCAGCGGTGCATTTTTCTGCTGCCAGGCCAGCATGGCGCGGGCGTCGGCTATGCCGGCTCCTGCCAGCGTGCGGATAGGCCCTGCGGAAATGGCGTTGACGCGAATGTTGCGCGGACCGTAATCGCTGGCGAGATACCGCACAGAGGCTTCCAGTGCAGCCTTGGCAACACCCATGACATTGTAATTCGGCATGACCCGCACCGAACCGCCATAGGTCAGTGTGATCATGGATCCGCCCTCATTCATCATGTTGGCTGCCCGTCTGGCAAGTTCGGTGAACGAGAAGCAGGAGATGACCATGGTACGGCTGAAATTATCCCGCGTGGTGTCGGCATAGAGGCCCTGCAACTCGTTGCGGTCTGAAAAGCCGACACAGTGCACCAGAAAGTCAATCATGCCCCAGCGCTCTTTGAGGGCGTCAAAAACGGCATCCACTGATGCCAGATCCTCGACATCGCAGGGAAGGATAAAATCAGACCCCAGTTCGGCTGCCAGAGGCTTGACCCGCTTGCCCAGTGCCTCGCCCTGATAGGTGAAGGCCAGTTCTGCACCCTGCGCCGACAGCGCCTTGGCAATCCCCCAGGCGATGGAATAATTATTGGCAACGCCCAGGATCAGTCCGCGCTTGCCCTTCATCAGATCTGACATGTCATCACCCGTTGTAACGCTGGAAAACGAGCGTGGCATTGGTGCCACCAAACCCGAATGAATTGGACAGGATTGTATCAATCTTGGCATTGTCGATGCGCTTGCGCACGATCGGCACGCCTTCAAATTCCGGATCAAGCGCGGTGATATGGGCGCTTTCGCCGATAAACCGCTCCTGCATCATCAGCAGGCCATAAATGCTTTCCTGAACGCCTGCAGCGCCAAGGGAATGGCCCGTGAGGGACTTTGTGGACTGTACAGGCGGGATCCTGTCGCCGAAAGCCGTGCGGATCGCGCCGATTTCCTTGCTGTCGCCCACGCCCGTCGATGTACCATGCGTGTTGATATAATCAATGTCGCCATTGACCGTGGACATGGCCATTTTCATGCAGCGCACGGCACCTTCACCGGAGGGAGCCACCATGTCGTAGCCATCGGATGTTGCGCCATAGCCGACAACTTCGGCATAGATTTTCGCGCCACGGGCCCTGGCATGTTCGAGTTCTTCCAGAACCAGAACACCGGCACCGCCTGCAATGGCAAAGCCGTCACGGGTCACATCATAGGCCCGCGAGGCCGTGGATGGCGTATCATTGTGTTTGGAAGTCATGGCACCCATGGCATCAAACAGGTTGGACATGGTCCAGTCCAGATCTTCGTGCCCGCCGGCAAACATCACATCCTGCTTGCCCCACTGTATCATCTCTGTGGCATTGCCGATGCAATGGGCAGATGTCGAGCAGGCTGATGAAATGGAATAGTTCACACCATGGATCTTGAACCATGTTGCAAGGGTTGCAGACGCCGTGGACGACATGGCTTTCGGCACGGCAAATGGCCCGATACGCTTCGGGCTGACATTCTTGCGGGTAATATCCGCAGCGTCGACCACAGTGCGTGTCGAAGGACCGCCGGAACCCATGATAATGCCCGTGCGCTCGCTGGAGATGTCACCCTCCTCAAGGCCGGAATCGGCAATGGCCTGCAGCATGGCAACATGGTTCCAGCCGCCACCCTGCGACAGGAAACGAAGGGCACGGCGATCCACGAGGTCTGTCGGGTCAAGCGTCGGCTTGCCCCATACCTGGCAGCGAAAACCCATCTCCGCAAAATCCGCCGAAAAGGAAATGCCGGATTTCGCATCACGCAACGATTGGGCAACTTCGGCGGCATCATTGCCAATCGAAGAAACAATACCGATACCTGTGACAACAACGCGCCTCATCTGGGAACCCTTTTCTCTCAATTGCACATCATGGCGCCGGTTGCGGGCCAGACAGTGTTATTCCGCCCTCAGGCAGCCTTTTCCTGGAACAGGCCGACCTTCAGGTCTGTTGCCTTGTAGATCACTTCACCATCCGCCTTCATCCAGCCGTCGGCAATGCCCAGAACCAGGCGACCGCGCATGACACGCTTGAAATCAATGCCATATTGAACAAGCCTGGTTTTCGGCGTGACCATGCCGGTAAACTTGACCTCACCGGTGGAAATGGCCCGGCCCTTGCCCGGTTCACCCAGCCAGCCGAGATAAAACCCGGTCAGCTGCCACATGGCATCCAGACCCAGGCAGCCCGGCATGACAGGATCGCCGATAAAATGGCAGGGGAAGAACCAGAGGTCGGGATGGATATCAAATTCCGCACGGATGAAACCCTTGTCATTCGGGCCACCCGTTTCAGAAATTTCGGTAATACGGTCAAACATCAGCATGGGAGGAGCAGGGAGCTGAGCATTGCCCGGACCAAACATTTCGCCACGCGAACATGTCAGGATTTCATCATAGGTGAAACTGGATTGTCTGGTCGTCATCTTTGTGTTTCCGCCCCGTCTGGTCTGGAGTGTCGTTCTTGTTCCGCTTTGATCTTTCACGCATTTCAATACCGAAACAATGCAAAAAAGACCCGGGGCGGTTCTTCAAACGTCTGTCCAGTCGCTGCAAATATCGCCCGATCTTCCCGGAACTCTTAGAGTAACTGGCCTTCAACGAACAGGGGGATGATATTTTTTTTCCGGAAAAACCGGAATTTTCGACAAATGCTTGTTGAAAAACAAGCTGAAAACAGATGCATTGCGAGGAATTGCAGGCGCTATTGAAAATTATTGTCGCAAAAGTTATATGGTCAGGGTGCAACTGAACCTCTGAAAATCAGGCAAGACATTGGAATCCGGCAAACAGCAACCAGAAATGTCCATGGAAGCGCGTCTTCGCTATGCAGGAATGCGACCGACACGCCAGCGCCTGGCTCTCGTGGATTTGCTTTTTGCCAGGGGCGACAGACATCTGACAGTGGAAGAACTGCACGAGGAGGCTGTAGTGGCAGGGGTCGATGTTTCCCTGGCAACAGTCTACAACACGCTGCATCAGTTCACACAGGCAGGCCTTGTGCGGGTTCTGGCCGTTGAAGGTTCCAGAACCTATTTCGATACCAATGTCTCCGATCATCATCATTTCTTTGTCGAAGGTCGCAATGAAGTGCTGGATATTCCGGTCAGCAATATCGTCATCGACAATCTGCCCGTGCCACCGGAGGGTATGGAAATTGCCCATATAGATGTTGTGATCCGCCTTCGCCCGAAATCCGGCCTGTAACCGTCCTACATCACATCATCCGGGTGGCGTCCTGGCCTTGACCTGTAGGCCGGAAGCGTCCAGCCGAAGGCAATCGCACCACCGCGCACGCCAAGGGCGCAGGCAATGCCCAGACCGGAGGCAAGAATGAGCGGAGCGCCCAGAATAAAAGCGCAGGTAAACACGCAGGCCCCGGTCAGCGCCGACGTCACATAGATTTCCGGACGCAAAAGCACGGACGGCTCCTGTGCCAGCATATCGCGCAGAACCCCGCCAAATGTGGCCGTCAATGTGCCCATGACAATGGCAACGGCCGGAGATCCCGTGGCCGCCAGCCCTTTTGCAGAACCCATGACACAATAGGCAGCAAGGCCCGCGGCATCAAGCCACAGGAGCACGCGATAGCGTGACCATACGAGATGCGCCGTCAAATACACCAGAATGGCAACGGTGACACAGACCAGTATATAAATGGGCTCCCGCACCCAGAATACAGGTGTCTGGCCCAGCACAACATCGCGCAATGTGCCTCCGCCAATCCCGGTAACGGCTGCCAGAAACAGGAAACCGATCAGATCCAGCTGCTTGCGAGATGCAGACAAGGCACCGGTTGCGGCAAACACGGCAACGCCGCAATAATCAAGCACGTCCAGCAATGACATTGTCAGGATCTCCTCATGACCGGCGGGTATTGACCCATAGACGCACGTTTCTTTGGCAATGGTTCAGGGTAAAAAGCTACACCGCATCGGGAAACAGCCGGTGGGTTTTTCCGCCGAGAAAGGCCGCCAGCAAACCTGTCCATTCCCGCAGGGCCGTGGTGGTGATTTCAGCATTGCGAAACGGCTGGGTGAAGTCGAAACGCACCGACGTCTTGCCCGGTGTCCGGTAATCCGTGGGCCAGGCAATGACATCAACACCCTGTTTGCGGAAAAGCCCCATGGCGCGCGGCATATGGAAGGCCGATGTCACCAGCAGGCACTGTTTCAGACCGGCCTTCTCGAGGAGGTCTCTGGAATTGGCTGCATTGTCAATGGTGTTGCGCGATATGTCCTCTGACAGGATGCTCTTCTGGTCCACACCAAGCTCTGCATAATAGCGCCTGGCAATGACGCCTTCACCTTCCATGCCGCCTTCCAGCGTGCCGTCACCGCCTGAAATGACCAGTGTCAGGCCGGGCCATGTGCGCAACAGCCTGTAACCTTCCAGAAAGCGGTCGCCGGCCTCGTTCATTTCTGTGCCGCCGCGGCTGGTGGTGACCGTCGCATCCAGCCCGCCACCCAGAATGATGGCGCATTGCGGTGGTGTTGCCAGGGTTTGCGGTCTTTGAAACCGGTTTTCCAGAACCGCCATGGCGGCCGACCCCGCCGTTGTGTACAGGCTGACAAACAGCACCAGGGCCGCCAGTGTGATGGCAACGCCCTGCACCCGGCGCAGACCCAGTTTTCCGCAGATCAGTCCCGCGAGGATCAGGAAAAAGCTCAGTGACAAGGGTTGAGCGACGATCCAGAAGATTTTTGAAAATACAAACATGAAATGTCCCGGAGAAATAGCACCGGTCAGGGAGCCGGTGCCAGGGTCGCGTTATGACCTGCGCTGATGGTGACGCTGCGGCAGGCGCTGGGGCCAGCCTGGCGCGGCGCATGTAGACCAGCCCAAAGCCGATCACCAGACCGACAGCAATCACGCCGATGGCCACAAAGGGCCTGTAGGCCAGCCAGCCGATGGCCATGACAACCGGTCCGATGATGATGGTGAGAACAAAGGACAGCAGGCCGGTTCCAAAACGGACAATCGATCCGACGAAGGGAATGACATCGCCCATGACACCAAAGATCGAGAAAAGCATGGTGAAGCCGACAAACATCAGGATCAGTCCACCGATACGGATTGCCCAGGTGATGATGACATTGGCCACCTGTGCGTCCTCGAACATTTTGGCCGCCGTGACACTTCCGCTGTCACTCAGGAAAATCGTGTAGCCGTTTGATGTTGTATAATCGGCCAGTGTCTTGCCTGTCTGGGCCGCAACGAAACTGGCCTCTGTGATATCCAAGCGCTGCCAGGAGATTTTCAGATCACCGATGGCAGGCGAGGCCGGTGACGACCCGACATAAAGTACATTGCCTGTGAGCCTGACAGGTGCGCCGGTATTGATCGTATTGGCAAACCGGGCAGTATCGTCTGCCGTCAGCGGCACGGCGCTGGAGGAACCCAGGTTGGCCAGCCGCTCGCCATCCAGTTCAAAGGCACCGACATCGGCTGTCTTCACCACGAAATCCTGCGCAGAAACGGCAGGCTGCGGGTTTTCATGACCTGCCTGCTGCTTGAATTTTGAGGAATCCACCACACCGGACTTCCATTCCTTTTTATAGTCATAGGTTGTTGTGGTGGTTTCGCTGCCGCCAACATCCTTTTGGGTTTGCGAACTTTGCGTTTCCACCCACTGATACATTTCAACATTGCGATTGATAGCAACGGCTCCCGCAGCGGAAATTCCAAAATCTGTATCAGCAGGCGTTTCTGCTGTCCTGACCGGGCCGGTGACATGCACCAGCCTGCCCTCATTGGCAGGGTCAACGGTGTCAGATGGCACATCCGCCACAATGGCAGCGCCTTCAGCCAGGGACCGGTAGGTCTTGATGGAATTGCCCTCGTTCCAGACCATCAGGATGATGGCCACCAGCACCAGCAATGGACCGATCAGAAGGCTGACCAGTGCATTTTTCATGCGTGAAAACCAGGAGGTTGTTGTTGTTTCCGTAACGCTCATCGCTGCCCCGTCATTGCTTTAAATTCAAAGAAAAGGCGATTCCCCCGCCACTGAAAACAAGTGCTACCGGATTTCCATATAAAAGAAAACGGACAGGGATCACAAATCAGGCCGCAAACATCAACGCACCTGCGGCTTTGTCGCCGGGATGATGATTGTCCTAAGGTCTCAATATCCCAATGTCTTGTCCACGAGGCATTCCAGCGGCAGACCTGTCTCAAACCGGTCGATCTGGGCCTGCACATGTTTGAACAGGGCCTTCGCATCCGAGGCAGCGGCGGCATGCGGCGTGAAAAACACATCCTCCCGCTCCCAGAAGGGGCTTTCGGCGGGCAGGGGCTCGGTTTCAAACACATCCAGTGATGCGCCGCCCAGCACACCGGTGTCGAGAGCGGCCAGAATATCCGCCTCCACCTGGCTGCCACCCCGTCCGCCATTGATAAAGACCGGGCGTTCAAGTGCACCGCCTTGCCGGAGCTTTGAAAACAGGGCCAGATTGAACATACCGCGTGTTTCCGCTGTCAGGGGCAAAAGGCCGACGAGCATGTCGGTTTGCGCCAGAAACCTGTCGAGCCCGGCGGCACTCCAGGTTTCCATCCCGTCGATCTGTTTGGCCGTGCGCGACCAGCCGATGACCTTGAAACCCATGATCTTGAGCTTGGCGACACTGTCAAGCCCCAGCACGCCAAGGCCCATCACACCGACGGTCAGATCGCAGGCTTCCGGCTGGGGCAATTCGCGCCAGATCTTTTGCCGGCGAAGGGCCTCATAGGCGCGGTTCTGGCGCAGGTGCATCAGGCATTGCATCACCACCCATTCGCTCATGCGTGTTGTCAGGCTGCGATCCACAAAGCGTACGAGGGGAAGGTCGGGAAGTCCGGGTATTTTCAAGACATGATCAACGCCGGCACCGCCGGAAAACACCACTTTCAGATCCGGAGCACGCGAAAACAGCGTGTCGGACGGTTTCCACACCACCGCATAATCCATGCCGGAAAGGTCACGGTCCTTGTTGGCAGGATCGGCCAGATTGATGGTCTCGCGATCCGGAAAGGCCGATTTCAGCGCCATGCGCACCTCCCCGGCATGGAATTTCACATCAATGATCACGGGACTTTTGGACATCGGGAACCCTTTACTGGCGTATCATGTCTGAGCGGATGGCTTTCAGATCGAAGGCTGCGGCCAGAAGCGCTTTTGTGTAATCCGCCTGCGGGGCATCGAAAATCTGTTGGGATGGCCCCTGTTCGACCACCTTGCCATTGCGCATGACAATCATGTCATTGGCAAGCGCCCGCACCACCCGCAGGTCATGGCTGATGAACAGATAGGCCAGATCATGCTTGCGCTGCAGTTCCCGCAACAGGTCCACAACCTGCGCCTGCACGCTCATATCGAGCGCAGAAGTCGGTTCATCCAGCATGACAAGGCGCGGTTTCAGGATCATGGCGCGGGCAATGGCAATGCGCTGGCGCTGGCCGCCGGAAAATTCATGCGGATAGCGCCAGCGGGTTTCCGGGTTGAGGCCGGTTTCTGTGAGAGCCTCGCAAACCCGCAGGTCGCGTTCATCGGCGGAAAGGCCCGGCTCATGGATGGACAGCCCTTCGGCGACAATATCGCCCACCGGCATGCGCGGGCTCAGGGAGCCATAGGGATCCTGAAACACGATCTGCATCTGGTTGCGCAGCGGTTTCATCTCCATGAACGAAAAGGAATCGATCGCCTTTCCGACGAAGCTGATGCGCCCCCTGGAAGAGATCAGCCGCGTCAGCGCCAGTCCGAGCGTGGTTTTGCCGGAGCCGGATTCGCCGACAATGCCCAGCGTCTGTCCGGCCCGCAATGTCAGGTCAATGCCGTCGACGGCCTTGATATGGTCGACTGTGCGGCGCAGAAGCCCGGCCTTGACCGGAAACCACACTTTCATATCCTGCGCTTCCAGAACAACCGGTTTGGCTCTGTCTGTGGCCGGAGGGGTTCCCCTTGGTTCGGAGGCCAGGAGATGGCGGGTATAGGCGTGTTGCGGATGGGCAAAAATCTCCGCCGTTGGCCCGGCCTCGACAATCTGTCCACCGGTCATCACACAGACCCGGTCGGCAAAGCGGCGCACAATGCCCAGATCATGGGTGATGAACAGCATCGACATGCCATGCTGCTCTTTCAGGCCTTGCAGCAATTCCAGAATCTGCGCCTGAACTGTGACATCAAGCGCCGTGGTCGGCTCGTCGGCAATCAGCAGGTCCGGCCGGTTGGCCAGCGCCATGGCAATCATCACCCGCTGGCGCTGCCCGCCTGAGAGTTCATGCGGATAGGCTTTCAGCCTTTGTTCCGGGTTGCGGATGCCGACGGCATGCAAAAGCTCCAGTATGCGGGACCGTGCCACGTCTCCGCTGATGCCCTGATGCAGCAGGAGGATCTCGCCAATCTGCTTTTCAATGGTGTGCAGCGGATTGAGCGAGGTCATCGGCTCCTGAAAAATCATGGTAATATCGTTGCCGCGCACGCCACGAAGGGTTTCCGCCGGGGCCGACAGCAGGTCTTTTCCGCCAAACAGGATACGGCCGGACGGATGGCTTGCCGCAGGATAGGGCAGAAGCTTGAGGATGGAGCTGGCGGTGACCGATTTTCCGGAGCCGGATTCCCCCACAAGCGCCACCACTTCGCCCCTGTGGATATCAAAGGAGACACGGTCGACGGCAAGCGATGTCTTGCCGCCCTGGTGAAAGGCAACAGAAAGATCCTGGACAGACAGAAGGGGTTCAGTCATTGGCAGTGCCTTGCATAAGGCCTGCAAGTGTTTGCTCGTTCAGGCGCAGGACAGAAATGGGGTGCATCGGTTTCATAAAGGTGCTCTGCTCTGTTGCAAGGTCATAGTCATTCTGAAAATCCGTATCCCGGGTCAGGAAATGACTGCAGCCAGCGGCAAAGGCGGCAGACAAATGGATCGCATCTGGCAGCTTCAATCTGTATTGCGAACGAATAACCGCAGAATGATACAGAACAGGACGGGTGAGTGCGATAAGCTCCAGCCAGTCATTTTGCAGAATCGTTCTTTCATATTGCCGGATCAATGCTGTTTGTTGCTTCTTGAGGGGCGCGACCAGAGCTTCCGCCAGCGTAAGTTCGCCAGTGCAAAACAGGGGTGGTGAATCTGCCGGCTGGAGAGAAACAAGTTCAACGAGCTGATCTGCAATTGTGTTGTTCTCACCCTCAATCAACGCAATAAACACATTTGTATCGAAGTAAAGCCGCTTGAAAGGGCTCATTCAGCCTCCCATTCATCCCGCAAATCCCTGATACGGGCGGCAGCTTCGTCAAGGCTGATCTTTTCCGCGAAAGATTCCCTGAACTTTCGGATTGTCGCGACGGTCTCTGCAGCAGTTTCACGTCTGTCGTCTGTCTCTTCCTCAATGACGACACGCACAGTTGCAGTCTGATCAAGCCCAAAGCGCATATCCGCAGGCAGTTTTGATACCGGGTAGTGATCGAGAACAATCTTGTTCATGCCCGCTTGCACCTTTCCGCATCCCTGTGAAATTGCTGTGGTGACAAGCATAAGGTTCCGGTCGCAAAAATACCAGTCGCCATTCTCAAAACGCCTTTCGTGGATCAAAGGCATCCCGCACGGCCTCTCCGATGAAAATCAGCAGGGACAACATCACCGACATGGTCACAAAGGCTGTCAGCCCCAGCCATGGTGCCTGGAGATTGTTCTTGCCCTGGGCAATGAGTTCGCCGAGCGAGGCCGAACCGGGCGGCATGCCAAAGCCCAGAAAATCCAGTGAGGTCAGTGTGGTGATCGAGCCTGACAGGATGAAGGGCAGGAAGGTCAGCGTTGCCACCATGGCATTGGGCAAAAGATGCCGCCACATGATGGTGCCATTGCCGACGCCAAGGGCGCGCGCCGCATTCACATATTCAAAATTGCGGGCCCGGAGAAACTCCGCACGGACAATACCGACAAAGGAAGTCCATGAAAACAGCAGCATGATACCGAGCAGGATGAAAAAGCCCGGCGGCAGGATGGCCGCAATAATCAGCAAAATGTAAAGAACCGGCATGGAGGACCAGATCTCGATGAAACGCTGGAACAAGAGGTCTGTCCAGCCGCCGAAATAGCCCTGCACCGCGCCAGCCGTCACCCCGACGGCGGCAGAGGCAATGGTCAGCGCCAGACCAAACAGCACCGAAACCCGGAAACCGTAGATCATCCGCGCCGTCACATCCCGCGCCTGATCATCGGTCCCCAGCCAGTTCAGGTTGCCAAGCCTGCAATCGGGGTCGTTTTCGCCCAGCGGGTAGGCCGAGCAGCGCTCTTCCTTTGCCATCATCCAGAACGGGGCCGTGGGTGCGGAATGGGGAATATTGGAATTGGCCGTCTGGTAGGAATAGCGGATCGGCGGCCAGATCATCCAGCCATTGGCATTGATTTCCTCGGCAATGTAGGGCGTGCGATAGTCCGTCGTTGCCAGAAAGCCGCCGAATTTTTCCTCCGGATAATCAATCAGCACCGGAACAAGAATTTCGCCTTTGTAGAAGGCAATGATGGGCCGGTCATTGGCAATCAGTTCCGCCACCAGCGACAGACCGAACAGCACGAGGAAAATCCAAAGGGACCAGTAGCCGCGCCTGTTGGCCTTGAAATTCTGCCAGCGGCGCAGATTGGCCGGAGACAGAAACGGGCGCTCGCGCCCGGGGGCTGGCATTGTCGTTTCAGTGGCAAGGCTCATGGTCAAACCTCCCGCCGGTCAAAATCAATGCGCGGATCCACCCAAGTATAGATCAGGTCGGAGATCAGGCTGATCACCAGCCCCATAAGCGAGAAAATGAACAGGGTGCCGAAGACCACCGGGTAATCCCGCTTGACGATGGAGAGATAGCCCAGACGCCCAAGCCCATCGAGAGAGAAAATATTTTCAATCAGCAGCGATCCGGTGAAAAACGCGGAAATGAAGGCTCCGGGAAAACCGGCAATGATGATCAGCATGGCATTGCGAAATACATGTCCGTACAGAACCTGGTTGTCGGTCAGCCCCTTGGCCCGGGCCGTGACCACATATTGCTTGCGGATTTCATCCAGAAAGGAATTCTTCGTCAAAAGCGTGGTCGTGGCAAAGGCAGAGAGCGACAGGGCTATCAGCGGCAGGGTCAAGTGCCAGAAATAGTCGATGATTTTCTGCCACCATGACAGGCTGTCGAAAGTGTCGGACACAAGGCCGCGCAGCGGAAACCAGTCATAAAAAGATCCGCCTGCAAACAGCACGATCAGGAGAATGCCAAACAGGAAGCTCGGCACCGCATAGCCGACAATGATGATCCCCGAAGTCCATACATCAAAGGTGGAGCCGTCGCCAATGGCTTTCCTGATGCCAAGCGGGATGGAGATAATGTACGAAAACAGGAGAATCCACACCCCCAGCGACATGGAAACAGGCAATCGCTTGATGATCATGTCCAGCACGGGTTCATTGCTGAAGAAGCTGGTGCCGAAATCGAAGCGGATATAATTCCACATCATCTCGCCAAAGCGCTGGAGGGGCGGCTTGTCGAAGCCGAACTGCTTTTCCAGCTTTTTGATGAATTCCGGGTCCAGACCCTGTGCACCGCGATATTTCGACGAAACCTCGTCGTTGAATTCGTTCGCCGGCATTTGCAGGTCGCTCCCGCCGGACAGGCGGTCTTCCATACTGTTGCCCTGGCCCGTCAGGTCGGCAATGATCTGCTCCACAGGGCCACCCGGGGCAAACTGGACAACAGCAAAGGAAATGGCCATGATGCCGACAATCGTCGGTATGATCAAAAGAAGACGGCGCAGAATATAGGCGCCCATCAATGGTGATCCTTCATTGCCTGTCCCTGTTTGCGCATTGCATCCCCGATTTCCGTCTTGAAATGTCAGCAATCACCATATGTCCGGTGATTCGCTGCATCCGATTTTAGAATCCACTTGCACAGGCTTTGCAAGCGGCTCATTTGGCGGCGGTCTGCTGCCACCATGCCGCCGGAAAATCGAGGCCATATTGCGGATAGGCCGCGGGCCGCGCCAGCCGGTCCCAATAGGCGAGACGCGAATTGCGCAATGTATAGGACGGGATCACGATATAGCTGTTGAGCAAAACACGGTCGAGTGCCTTGACCAGCGCCACCTGTTCATCCCGGTCTTTGGCAAAAGCAATTTTCCGGGTCAGGTCGTCCAGCACGGGACTGGAGATACCGGCATAATTGCGCCCTCCTTCCACCGCTGCTGATTTCGATCCCCAATAATCCGCCTGTTCATTGCCGGGATTGATCGATTGTCCCCAGCCCGAATAGATCATGTCATAATCGTAGGAGCGCACCCTGTTGGTATATTGCGCCTCGTCCACCGTGCGCACGCTGGCCTCGATGCCGATTTTTTTCAGGTTCTGCGCAAAGGGCAGGGCAACACGCTCAATGGTCGGGCCGTTCAGCAGGATTTCAAATTGCAGCGGCTTGCCGGTCGCACTGTTGACCATCCGCGACCCTTTCAGTTCCCAGCCCGCCTCCCTGAGCAGCCTGATGGCCGTCTGGAGATTGTTCCGCAGATTTTCAGGGGTGCCGCCCACCGGGAGTTTGAATTCGGACGCGATGGCAGCTTCCGGTATCTGCCCTTTGAATCCGTTCAGAATCTCCAGTTCGCGGCCCGCGGGCAAGCCGGAAGAGGCCAGTTCGCTGCCATAGAAAAAGCTGTTGACCCGCTGGTAGCTGTCATAAAAAATCGTGCGGTTCAGCTCTTCAAAATCAAAGGCATAGGTCAGGGCCTGACGGACCTTGGGATCTTTGAACATTTCCCGGCGCTCATTCGGAATAAAGCCCACCATGACGCCGGAGGACCGGTAGGCATTGTCCGGGGTTTCCCGCTTCACCCTTCCATCCGCAACGGCGGGAAAATCATAGCCTGTTGCCCAGCGCTTGGCGGCATTCTCGGACCAGAAATCGGTATTGCCGGAGCGAAACGATTCAAATTCGACATCACGGTCGCCGAAATACGTATATTCTATCACATCGAAATTGTTGCGACCCCTGTTGACCGGCAGATCCCTGCCCCAATAATCCGGATTGCGTTCAAAGCGGATTTTTGCCCCTTCCGCAGCCGAAGCGACCCTGTAGGGACCGGAGCCCGGTACAGGCTCCAGTGTTGCCGAGGCAATGTCTCGCGGCTTGCCGTCCGGTCCCTTTGCCTCCCACCAGGCCTTGGAAACGATACGCAGCTCGCTGACAATGCTCGGCAACTCACGATTGCCGGTCTCGTCAAAGGTAAAGGTGATCTCACGGTCGCCGGTTTTTTCCGCCTTGGTGACATGCTTGTAATAGGTGAACATTTGCGGGTTGAGTTCCTTCACCTTGTCGAAGGAAAATACCACATCGTCCGGCGTTACCGGCGAGCCGTCAGAAAAGGTCGCCTTTGGGTTCAGCCGGAACCTGGCAAAGGACAGGTCTTCGGGAACGGCGACCGCTTCGGCCAGAAGCGCATAATTGGCCGAGATATCGTCTTCGGAGCGCACAAACAGGGGCTCCAGCACCATGCTGTCGGCAATCAGGTCAAAGCCGGTGGCCAGATCACCCTTGGACGGAAAGGGGTTGAGCGTATTGAATGTACCGGTGGTGGAAAGGCGCAGGGTTCCGCCTTTGGGGGCTTCAAGGTTCACAAAGTCATAATGCTCAAACTTGTCCTTGTATTTTGCCTCTCCGATCATCGACAGGGAGGAGGACCAGACCAGATCCTCCGCCTGAGCGCGGGAGGCAAAACCATTGCCTGCAATGCCTGCTGTCATGACGGCAGCTGCTATCAGTGCCAGAAAAGACCTGTTTGTCATCCACTGTTCCCTTTCGTCTTTTGTCATCAGAGAATAGGCAATTCGCCAGAAAAGAACAGGGCCTTTCCTTTGATCCATGCTGTTTCAGCAGCATTCTGGTGGCGTGCATGTTTTACGCAAGCATGCCATTTCATGGATTCACCACAGTTCATATTCAGGCTAGAATCGCCTGCAAATCACTTTGGCACCTGTTCGTTCGGGGCCGCAACCGGAAACCGTGCAATGATCCGTCTGCCCCTGCCTTTCGTCAGGAAAACTGTTCTGCTTGCAGCCTGCCTGAGTTCCATCCTCATGCCGGATACCGGCGTGTTTGCGGCCGACCAGCCTGCCAAGCAATTGTTCGGCGGCGTCACCTTGCCCACCCGCGGCCCGGCCCGGCCGCATGGCTTCTATGCCAAGGGCTGCATGGCAGGGGCGGTCGCCATCCCGACAGACGGGCCCACATGGCAGGCCATGCGCCTGTCGCGCAACCGCCGCTGGGGCAACCCGGCCATGATTGCGCTGATCGAGCGCCTGTCCAGGGAGGCTGCCGCCAGGGATGGCTGGCCGGGTCTTCTGGTCGGGGATATTTCGCAGCCGCGCGGTGGTCCGATGCTGACCGGCCACGCATCCCACCAGATCGGTCTGGATGCCGATATCTGGCTGACGCCGATGCCGGATCGCACACTCTCGAAGGACGAGCGCGAGAATATATCGGCAACGTCGATGTTGCAGGCCAATACCTTTCTCAGGGTCGACCCGAATATCTGGTCGGATTCGCGGGCGCGGCTGTTGATGCGGGCCGCCAGCTATCCTGAAGTGGAACGGATTTTCGTCAATCCGGCCATCAAGAAAAAGCTCTGCGACACATGGACCGGCGACCGTACGGCCATGGGCAAAATCCGCCCCTATTATGGTCATGATTATCATTTCCACATCCGTATCCATTGCCCGAAGGATGCTGCCGGCTGCACACCGCAGGCCCCCGTTGCAAAGGGTGATGGCTGCGACCAGTCGCTGGCCTGGTGGTTTACCAGGGAACCCTGGGCAAAGCCTGACAAGAAACCGGATGCCAGGCCCGCGCCCAAGCCAAGGGAAATTCAGCTTTCCGATCTGCCAAAAGCCTGTGCGATTGTATTGAACGCGCCACCGGTCGCCAGCATGCAGGCGGCCACATTTGGCGGCGGCGGCACGGATGTTTCCCCGGATACGGAAGCCTTGCCTGATGTGCCGGATACAGGCTCCGAAATCCCGCTGGTACCGATTCCCCTGCCACTCCCGCGACCGGCAGATCATTGATCCGGGGATCCGTTGCAGCCACTTTCCAAGCACGAAATCTGTGGTTATAAGGCATTCAAATCGATTGAAAATATGGCCGGACGGGTGTGGAAATGGCAGGAAAAAGGACCATTGCGCTGATCGCGCATGATGAAAAGAAGGCGGACATAGCAGAATTTGCCCTGGCCCATTCCGCCAAGTTGCAGGATTTCCATCTCGTTGCCACCGGCACCACGGGCGGGCGCATCATGGATGCCTGTCCTGATCTTCTGGTCACGCGCTATAAAAGCGGGCCTCTGGGCGGGGACCAGCAGATCGGTGCCCTGATTGCAACCGGCGAAATCCAGATGCTGATTTTCTTTGTGGATCCCTTGACGCCGATGCCGCACGATGTTGACGTAAAGGCCCTGATGCGTCTGGCCATTCTTTATGATATCCCCATGGCGCTCAACCGGGCAACCGCCGAGCAGATGATTGCAATCAGCCCGTTTTGAGGCACAATGGTTCTGGACAGAACAACGGAAGCTCCATGTCGTCACACCATAAAAATGATCAGTCCATGCCGTTTCCGATCCTGATAGGCGATATCGGCGGCACCAATGCCAGATTTTCCTTGCTGCCGGATGCCTGTGCAGAGCCGAAACCTTTTCCGGTCGTCCAGACGGCCAATTATGCGACCATCGATGAGGCCATTCAATCCACGGTGCTGGACAAGTCCCCGGTGCGGCCGAAATCCGCCATTCTGGCAATAGCAGGCCCCATCAAGGGCGACGAGATTCCTCTGACCAACTGTGACTGGGTGGTCAGGCCAAGGCAGATGATGGATGGTCTGGGTTTTGAAGATGTGCTCGTTATCAATGATTTTGAGGCGCAGGCACTGGCTGTGGAATCGATGACGGAAGAAAACCGGGTAAAAATCGGCGGCGGGCAGGAAATGGCCAATGCGTCGCGCGCGGTGCTCGGGCCCGGCACCGGCCTTGGCGTTGCCGGTCTTGTCCATGCCAGTCACACCTGGGTTCCTGTTCCGGGTGAAGGCGGGCATGTGGATGTTGGTCCGCGCAGCAGGCGCGATGCCGAGATTTTTCCTTATCTTGAGACCATTGAAGGCCGTATCTCTGCCGAACAGCTTTTGTGCGGTCGCGGAATGGCCAATATCTATCAGGCCATCTGCAGGGCAGACGGAGTGCCGGTCAAATGGTGTGATCCGGCCCACATTTCCGAAAACGGACTGGCCGGGAAGGATGTGCAGGCGCGGGAGACCCTGTCGCTGTTTGCGACCTATCTCGGGCGTGTTGCGGGCGATATGGCGCTGGTCTTCATGGCGCGAGGCGGCGTTTATCTTGCCGGGGGCATTTCCCAGAAGATTTTGCCTGCCCTCCAGCGTCCCGAATTCCGCGCTGCCTTCGAGGACAAGGCCCCGCATTCGGCCTGGCTGCGGGAAACACCGACCTATGTGGTAACCCATCCGCTGGCAGCCCTGGCAGGACTTGCATCCTATGCCCTGACGCCGACACGGTTTGGCCTTTCAACAGATGGTCGCCGTTGGCAGGCATAAATTTTGGACACAGGAAACGTTATGCAGGATACGGATATGAAACTGGTCGTGGTGGGTGCCGCCGGGCGCATGGGCCAGACATTGGTGCGCATGATCCATGCAACGCAGGGCGCACGGGTTTCAGCGGCGATCGAGCGGGCAGGTTCTCCCTTTGCCGGGCGTGATATTGGCGAAATGTCGGGTCTGGGGCCAATTGGCATCAATGTCACCGATGATCCGTTGCGCGCCTTTGTCGATGCGGATGGCGTGATTGATTTTACGGCACCGGCAGCAACGGTCGAGTTTGCCGGTCTGGCTGCCCAGGCCCGTATTGTCCATATTATCGGCACTACGGGTTGTTCGCCGGAGGATGATGCCAAAATCGCTGCTGCGGCCCGTCACGCGCGTATCGTCAAATCCGGAAACATGAGCTTCGGCGTCAATCTGCTGGGCGTGCTGGTGCGCAATGCCGCCAAGGCCCTGCCGGCTGCCGACTGGGATATTGAAGTGGTGGAAATGCACCACAGGCACAAGGTGGATGCACCATCCGGCACCGCGCTGTTGCTGGGCAATGAGGCGGCCATCGGTCGTGGTGTTGATCTTGCGGCTAAGTCCGTGCGGGTGCGTGATGGCCATACCGGACCGCGCGAGACAGGAACCATCGGCTTTGCCACCCTGCGCGGCGGCGGCGTTGTCGGCGACCATTCCGTGCTGTTTGCCAGCCAGAACGAGATCATCACCCTTTCGCACCGTGCCACAGACCGTACCATGTTCGCCGAAGGCGCAGTCAGGGCAGCCCTCTGGGCGCGCGACAGAAAGCCAGGACTTTACAATATGCTCGATGTCCTCGGGCTCAATTAACCCAAAACAGGAGATAAAGATGAGCGGAACCCTTGTGCTCGTGCGCCACGGCCAGAGCGACTGGAATTTGAAGAACCTGTTTACCGGCTGGCGCGATCCCGATCTCACCCCCTTGGGTATCGAAGAGGCAACGGCCGGTGGCAAGGCGCTTGCCGATTATGGCATCACGTTTGATGTTGCCTTTACGTCCGGTCTCGTGCGGGCGCAGAAAACCTGCAAGATTATCCTGGATTGCATCGGTCAGCCGGAGCTTGAGACCATTCGCGACGAAGCGCTGAATGAGCGTGACTACGGCGATCTGTCCGGTCTCAACAAGGATGATGCAAGGGCGAAATGGGGCGAGGAGCAGGTCCATATCTGGCGCCGGTCCTATGATGTGCCTCCTCCGGGCGGCGAAAGCCTGAAAGACACGGGTGCCCGTGTCTGGCCCTATTATATGAACGAGATCCTGCCACGAGTCTTGCGGGGCGAAAAGGTTCTGGTTGCCGCGCATGGCAATTCGCTGCGCTCGCTCCTGATGGTCCTGGACCGTCTGGACCGCGAGCAGATCCTGTCTGTCAATCTGGCAACCGGCGTTCCCATGGTCTATACGCTGAAAGCCGACAGCACCACGGCAACAAAGACTGTTCTGGGCGACATGTCGGCGGCACACTAAACTATCCGTCTTGATCAAGGCGGATACTTGTCTCTTGTTTATGCATGTCGCGCAAAACCGTTGCACAGTTTTGCGCGACATGCAGCAGGCCCTTCGACAGTTATTTCCAGATGCAGTTTGGTATGGGACTGGCGGAATGGATTTGACATGTGAGCGGCATCTGCAGCAACCGCTCGACGCAAGTGTCACGTCCGGAAATTCCACCGGACATGCAAACCGGACGTCTGGTCATTGAGATTGCGGCTTGCTTCAGGACATGATCTGCCAGGGGATGCAAATCTGGCAACAGGACCGCCACACAGGCATGACCGCTCTTACTCCAGAACGACGATAATTTCGCCGGCTTTGATATTGCGTCCGGGGCCGGCGCGCACATCGCGAACGATTCCGCTGGCGTGAGCGGTGACGTTGATCTCCATTTTCATGGATTCAATAATGGCAACCGTATCGCCAGCGGCAACAAACGCTCCCGGCTCCACCATCAGTTTCCAGATATTGCCCGGCACGCTGCTGGCAACACCGAAACAGCCGGACGGAATATCGCCCTCAAGGCTTTCGCCTGCACCCTCGTTGCTGACGAAACTGTCGAGGCCGGTTTCCTTCCAGTTGTTCCGCTCGGCTTCAAAAGCCGCCTGCTGTGTGGTTTTGAAACGGGTGATAGAAGCGGCATTTGCCTGCAGTTCCTTCTCGTAAGCTGCATAGGAGAATTCCGTCTCCTCGATCCGCACGGGATAACCACCATAGGGAAAGACAGCACGCGCTTCCGTCAACTCCTGATGGCTGACCGGGAAAAACCGGATCTGGTCGAAGAAGTTGAGCAGCCACGGCTTGCCTGCGGCAAATTCTGGCGTCTGTCGCCAGGTGTTCCAGACCTGTATGGTGCGCCCGAACAGCTGATAGCCACCAGGCCCCTCCATGCCGTAGATGCACATATATGCGCCGCCGATACCGACAGCATTTTCCGGGGTCCAGGTTCGTGCCGGATTATACTTGGTTGTGACGAGGCGATGACGCGGATCGACAGGAGTTGCCACCGGTGCGCCAAGATAAACATCACCCAGACCCAGCACGAGATAGCTGGCATCAAACACGATGTCCCTGACAGCCTGTTCGTCCGGCAATCCGTTGATGCGGCGGATGAATTCTATATTCGACGGGCACCAGGGCGCATTCGGGCGCACGAGCTCCTGATACTTGCGCATGGCAAGTTCGGCATCCGGATCGTTCCACGACAGAGGAAGATGCACGATGCGGCCCGGCACAGTGACCTCCTGCGCTGGCGGCAGGTTTGCCTCTATGTCTGCCAGAAGTCCAAGAAGACGTTTTCGGGTGAGTGTCGTGCCATCATAATGAATCTGCAACGACCGGATGCCGGGCGTCAGATCTATGAGACCGGGTAACCGGGCGTCCGCAACGGCCTGCATGAGCAGGTGGACACGCAGGCGGAGCGCGATATCGAGCACCATAGGCCCATATTCGACCAGCAGATTATCGTCACCCTGGCGGCGGTAAACAACGGAAACGGGACCATCATCGCGTGTTGCGATGACAGGCGAGCCGATATCCGCAGCGGGCCGGTGAACAGCAGGACCGGCAACAGGATCTTCGCTCCGGGCGACGGCATGAAAGCGGATAAGGTCGCCCGGTTTGAACTGGCCCATCTTCCATTGCTCGTCACGGGCAATCACAGCCGGGCATACGAAACCGCCCAGGCTTGGTCCATCGGGACCGAGGATGATGGGCATGTCACCGGTAAAATCGATGGCACCGACAGCATAGGCGTTGTCATGCAGGTTGGAAGGGTGAAGACCGGCTTCTCCGCCGTCGCTGCGTGCCCATTCCGGTGCAGGACCAATCAGGCGCACCCCGGTCCGCGCACTGTTGAAATGCACCTCGTAGGCGACGGAAAACAGCGTGTCAATGTCGCCCGGCTGAAAGAAATCCGGTGCGCCGTGCGGGCCATAGACGACACCGACACGCCATTCACGGGCAAGTTCGGCGGGTTCATTGGCAGGCTCCGGCGGCTTGGCAGGAACCTGCCGCGCAAGATGAAGAACATGGCCGGTCCTCAGTGTGCCGGTTGCGTTGCCGCCGAACTGGCCAAGGCCGAACGTCGCGCGCGAGCCGAGCACGACAGGTGCACAAAATCCTCCCGCAACGGCAAGATAGGTGCGCTGGCCCGGGCCTTCAACGGCACCGATTGACAGCACTTGCCCGGCACCAATGGTTACAGCTTTCCCGTGTGGCAGCCTGGCACCATCACAGGTCATCGGCATCTGCGCACCTGCCAGCGCGATCATTGTATCGGCGTAGAAGCGCAGCGTCGGTCCTGACGCGGTCAGCTCAAGCGCTGCGGTCTTGTCATCGTTGCCGACAAGTCGGTTGGCGTGGCGGAAGGACCGTTCGTCCATAGGCCCGCTCGGCGGCACGCCGACATGCCAAAGGCCAAGGCGGCCTGGCAATTCCTGCAGACTGGACTGGGCTCCCGGCGACAGAACCTCGATAATATCCGGCAAGAAGGTGAATTCGCGCAGCGCCGTCGTTGCCACCTTGCCGCTGGCGAGAAGATCCGATGAAGCAATGGCACGCAGATAGTCAAGATTGGTCTCGATCCCTGCGATGGATGTCCCGGCAAGCGCAACCTGAAGCTTCTTGATCGCTGCCGGACGGTCCCCGGCTGCGACGATCAGCTTTGCCAGCATCGGATCATAAAACGGTGTTACCTCGGTTCCGGTATCTATCCAGCCGTCAACACGGGCATCTTGCGGAAACACGACCTCTGTCAACAGGCCGGCGCTCGGGCGGAAATCGGCATGGGGCATCTCGGCATAGATGCGCACCTCGATGGCGGCTCCTTCCGGTGTCAATCCCTCTGCGCCCGGAAGCATATCCTCGCCGGCTGCCTGGCGGATCATCCATTCAACCAGGTCTATGCCAAAAACGGCTTCGGTGACGGGATGTTCAACCTGAAGCCGGGTATTGACTTCGAGAAAGTAAAATTCCTCGCGTTGCGGATCGTAGATAAACTCGACTGTTCCAGCCGAGGCATAGGACACGGAGGCTCCGAGATCGACGGCTGCCTTGTGCAGTCGTGTTCGCGTGGCCGGGGAAAGGCCGGGAGCCGGCGTCTCCTCAACGACCTTCTGGTTGCGCCGCTGCAATGAGCAGTCCCGCTCGCCAAGCGCCACCACCTTGCCCTTGCCATCGCCGAAGATCTGAACTTCGATATGGCGCGCATCTGCGACGAAGCGCTCGATATAGACGCGGGCATCACCAAAGCTGGCATTCGCCGTGCGTTGCACACTTTCAAAAGCGTCTTTCAGCACTTGCGCATCGGCGCAAAGTTGCATGCCAATGCCGCCACCGCCAGCCGTGCTCTTCAGCATCACCGGATAACCGACGGTTTCGGCGGCTGTGACGGCATTATCGGCGCTTTCCAGCAATCCGCTGCCCGGAAGGAGCGGCACACCGCTCGCCTTGGCCAGCGCGCGGGCGGTATGTTTCAGCCCGAAAGCGGAAAGATGCTCCGGACGCGGGCCGATGAAGATGATGCCCTCTGCGGCCAGCCGTTCGGCAAACCCGATATTTTCCGACAGAAACCCGTAACCCGGGTGCACCGCCTCTGCGCCCGTTGCCTTGCAGGCAGCAATAACCTGGTCGATATTCAGGTAGCTCCCGGTTGCGGGTGACGGGCCGAGACGGATTGCTTCATCCGCAAGCCGCGTTGCCATGGAAAACCGGTCCGCGTCGGAATAGACTGCAACGGAGGCGATACCCATTGTCTTCAATGTCCGTATGATCCGGACAGCGATCTCGCCCCTGTTGGCGATCAGAACTTTTTTGAACATGACATCAGGCCCCCGCATCCCAGATTAACACCCGGATCGGTGTCGGGTCGAAACCGTTGCAGGGATTGTTGATCTGCGGGCAATTGGAGATAACGCAGAGCACATCCATCCCGGCGACCATTTCGACATAGTCGCCCGCAGACGAAATACCGTCAACGATGGTCATCTTGCCATTCGCACTGATCGGCACGTTCATGAAGAAGTTGATATTGGGTACGATGTCACGCTTGCTCATGCCATGCTTCATCACCTCGATCACGAAGTTGTCGCGGCAGGAATGCAGGTATTTTGTGCCATGGCCGAAACGCACGCTATTGCTCTCGCAGGAGCAGGCACCTGCAGATGTGTCATGGCGCCCGCAACTGTCAGCCGTCATCGTCAGCATCACACGGCCCTCGTTCGACATGATCCGCGTGCCGGTACTCACATAGGCTGAACCCTGTTCGCGCATCGTATCCTGGTTGGAATAGCGCTCTGAAAAATCATCGGCCTTGTAGAACAGCGTATCGATTGCCTGCTGGCCGTAACTGTCCTCGATACGGATCGTCTGGCCCTTGCGCACAATGCCGGACCATGGCGCTTCGGCCGGAATGACATGAGTCTGCGTGGCGTTTTCGAGTGTGCGGGAGGCAGCGGTCTGAATGAAACCGGTCATGGTTGTGTCTCCTCAAGCCTGCATCATGGCGTTGTTTTCAAAGCCGCGAACGGCCTCTGCTGTCGCCGTGCGGGCAAGATCATCTGCTGCCGGCGGCGGGGCGCGGAAGCGGGTGATGGTGACAGGCGCGGGCGCATAGGCCGGATTGGGATCGAGCGGATGCGGACAATTGGAGAGTGCCACAACCATATCCATCTCGGCCCGCAGTTCAGCATAGTCGCCGCTGTTGGAGGTCTTGCCTTGCCAGCGGAATCCGCCGGCATCGTCGATACGCACCGGTGCAAAGAGATTGAGAACCGCAGGTATATCACGCTTGTCGAGGCCCAGCTTTCCGGCGGCGAGAACAAGATTGTCGCGCGTATTGCGTGTCTTGACGCCCGGATATTTCGCAGCGTTCGACGCTTGCGTCGATCCGCCCATCAGACAATCATGCGATCCCGCGCTGTCCTCGATCATCGAGAACATCACACGTCCCATATCGGAGAAGATTACCCGTCCCTTGCCGAGCGCGGTCGTCCACTGCATCTTGACTGTATCGACCAGGTTCAGCCTCTCGCTGTTGTCGACCGCGTTCCAGGCAATAAGTGCTACGGTCGAGGCACCGTCGCCCTGGTCGATGCGCAACGCCTCGCCGCGCATCAAAAGGGTTGACCAGTACCAGCCACCAGGGATGGTTTCCTGATAGATGACCGCCGCAGCTTCGATGGCGGGTGCGGGCAAGGGGCTCGGTGCGGGCAGCGCCTTCGGGGCAAACTGCAGGCCCTTCTTCTGATGTTCTTCGTAGCGCTGCCGGTTGGCGGCGATTTCCTCTGCGGGACGGCTGACATGCATGATTATCGATCTCCTGACGGACTGGAAGACGGGTCGTCCCTGTAAATGCCCTGTGAAGCGACCGGGCCGTCCCGGTCAGGGTTTTGATGCGAAGGTGCGCCAGCACGACGCGGCGGCCAGATGGCGATGTCCCTGGTGATGGTGGCACCGTAGCGCAGTTTTTCCTCCGGCCTGTCACGCGGACGCTCGAAGGCAACGACGCGCGTGGCAAGCGTGAACGCCTCGCGCATGTCATGCGTGACCATAACCACGGTCATCTGTGTTTCGTGCCAGAGCCGCTTCATCAGCATGTGGATTTCAGCGCGGATGCCAGGGTCGAGCGCCCCGAAGGGCTCGTCCAGCAGCAGGACTTTCGGCTTCATGATCAGCGCCTGCGCAAGCGCCAGCCGCTGTTGCATGCCGCCGGAAAGCTGGGAGGGATATTTGTCTTCCGCGCCGGAGAGACCGACTTCGGCAATCAGGTGCCGGGCTTCCTCGACAGCCGCACGCCGGGCTGCGCCAAAAAGCTTCGCCTTGTATCGGGAGGCCGTCAGTTCCTTGCCCAGGAGCACGTTTCCCAGCACGGTCAGATGCGGGAAAACCGAATAGCGCTGGAAAACAACGCCGCGATCCGCGCCCGGCTCGTGCGGCAGCGGCTCGCCGTCAAGCAGGATCTTGCCTTTGGTCACCCGCTCCTGACCGAGCAGCATGCGCAGGAATGTTGACTTGCCACAACCGGACGGCCCGACCAGCGCAACGAAGGCACGGGATGCAACGGTCAGCGATACATTTTCCAGCACGATCTGGTCGCCGTATTCTTTCCAGACATTGTCGATGATCAGTTCGCTCATCCCTGTTTCTCCAGCTCGGACCAGGGGAATACGGCAATGCGAATGCGGTCGAGGATGAAATTGGTGAGAACGGCAAGAAGCGTGATCCAGACGACATAGGGAAAGATCACGTCCATCGACAAATAGCGCCGGACGAGGAAGATACGGTAACCAAGACCGCTGTCCGACGAAATGGCTTCCGCAGCGATCAGAAACAGCCAGGCCGGGCCGAGTTGCAGCCGCACGCTGGTGATCAGCCGCGGCAGGATCTGTGGCAACACGACGCGAAGGGCGATCTGCCACGATGAACCACCCAGTGTTTCGGCCTTGACGATTTGTTCACGCGGCAGTTCCAGCGCCTTCAGCGCCAGGTCGCGGATCATGGTGGGCGCAACGCCGATGACGATGAGCGCGATCTTGGATGCCTCCCCCAGGCCCATAACGATAAAGAGAACGGGGAGCAGAGCCAGCGGCGGCACCATGGAAATCACCGCCACGAATGGTGCAAGCAGAGCCCGCAGATAGGGTAGCATGCCGATGAGCATGCCAATCAGCAGTGCTGTCAGCGTTGAGATACCCAGTCCTGCAAAAAGCCGGATGAGGCTGGCAGCCGTGTCCGACCAGAGCAGATAATCGCCCGTGCGGGTGTCCGGCAGAAAAGCCAGGCGGTTGATGGCGTCTGCAAAGTCCGCAAGGCCTGGCAGCAGCTTGTCGTTGGCATTTTCGGCCAGCCGTGCGACGGACCCCGCCGTGTAGGCGGTGATCAGCAGCACGAAAGGCAGAATCATCAGGGTAAACTGTGCGCCCCGGCCAGGCTTGGTGTTGATCCATCGCATCGAAATGGCTCCGCAGATGAAAAGAGGACGACGACGCGGAAAAATCCGCATCGTCAATCGGACCAGGGCTCAGAGAGAACCGTCAGCAGCGGCCTTCATATAGGTTTCCGTGAAGCGCAGCTTGATATTGCCGCTATCCCCGAGAACCTTGCCATCAGGCATTTCGATACCGATGACATCGGCAGATGTGGCCCCACTGCCGAGCAAGCCTTTCTCGAACAGGAAATTGCGCACGAGGTCCATGGTTTTCGGCAGGCCTGGCGAGGAGGTAAAGGCCAAGGCATCGGCAGGCTTGTCGAAGAGCTTGGTGGCGGCAATCTGGGATTCGAAGCCTTTGAGGTCGGTGCCCGAGGCTGCGCCCATCTCCTGGCGCGCGGCTTTGCCCGCATCGCTGTCAGCCGTCATCAGTGCCGCAGTTTCATACCATATGCCGGCAAGTGCCTTGCCGAAATCAGGATTGTCCTTCAACACATCAGAATTGGCAACCATCAGGTCGATGATCTCGCCAGGGATCTGCGAGCTGTCGAAAACTTTCCTGGCAGAGGGATCTTCAAGAATCGTCGAAACAAGCGGGTTCCAGGTCACGACTGCCGTTACATCCGCAGTCTTGTAGGCAGCGACCATGTCGGCATCCGAAGTATTGACCACCTTCACATCCCTTTCGGAAAGACTGATGCTTTCGAGCGCGCGGGCCAGCAGGTAGTGCGAGACGGAAAATTCGACGAGATTGACATTCTGTCCCTTGACATCGGCAAGGTTCGCCTTGTCTTTCAGGATCACCGCATCATTGCCATTGGAGAAGTCGCCGACAATAACCGCCGTCGTATCAACGCCTCCTGCGGCCGGAATGGAGAGGCCATCCATGTTTGTAAGCGTTACCGCATCAAAGGCACCGGCCGTGTATTGGTTCATCGATTCGACATAGTCGTTGAACTGGGTGACTTCTATCTTGATGTTATATTTGTCCGCCCATTTTTTGACGATGCCGTGGTCGCTTGCATAGCCCCATGGCATCCAGCCGACATAGATCGACCAGGCGATCCTGAAATCAGTTTTGGGTGCGGCGAAGGCCGCTGATGCCATGCCCAGGGCCAGCGAAGTTGTAAGAGCGGTGATGGACAGCATTCTCGAAAAAGTCTGCATAAAATTCCCCTTTTTGCTTTCTTCTGAAAAGGAACCGGCATGGAGCATGGCGCCGCCAATCCCTTGGCTAACGAGGTCTCCCGGGCTTTTGTCCCGCCGTGCACCCGGCGGGATGTCTCCCCGACCGGTAGCAGCTCTCGGACCAGCGCGCTCTTTTCAAGCGCCGGAACCCTAGCCACCAACTCTATCACTTATGCATACGCAAGGAGCGTGCCAGATTTTATACATCTGATTCTCAATCAGGAAATTGCAACGCACAAAACCAATGTGCAAATTGTATGCAATTTGATTTTGCCTGCGCAAAAATTAATCAAAAATGCGGATAGCTGAATAACCGCAATGCCCCCGCAAAACGATCAGGTTGATGGGCGGAGTTTTCTCATGTTTCTGGAGAGACAGTTCGGATGTGGACGTCCTGATCTGACAAGGTCACCTGTCAAAAGGACAATAGAACGATTCCATTTAGCCCTGAAAGCTCACATCTGGTCACACCAGCGCATGATCGAATTGCAGGCGGGCCAGACGCGCATAAATGCCATCCTGCTGCACAAGGCTGTGGTGGTCGCCCTCTTCGGCAACCCTGCCCTGATCAACAACGAGAATACGGTTGGCTTTCAGAACGGTCGCCAGACGGTGGGCAATGACAATGGTGGTGCGGTTTTCCATCAGCCCGTCCAGTGCCTTTTGCACAGAGGTCTCGCTTTCGGCATCCAGCGCCGAGGTCGCCTCATCCAGAAGCAGGATCGGCGCATTCTTCAAAATCGCCCGCGCAATGGCAATCCGCTGACGCTGGCCGCCGGAAAGCGTAATACCGCGCTCACCGACGTCACTGTCATAGTTGCCTTCAATGTGCATGATAAAATCATGGGCCTGCGCGGCTCTGGCAGCGGCAATCACATCTTCGCGCGTTGCATCCGGCGTGCCGAAGGCGATGTTGTCGTGGATGGACATGGCAAAGATCGTGACATCCTGCGGAACGATGGCGAGGCGCTGGCGCAGGTCTTTCGGATCCAGTTCGCGGATGTTGACGCCATCGACATGAACCTGCCCCTGCAAAGGATCATAAAACCGCAGGATCAGGGACAGAATCGTGCTCTTGCCAGCGCCTGACGGCCCGACAATGGCCACCGTTTCACCCGGATGGACATGAAAGCTCAGGCCCCGAAGCGCGGAACGGTCCGGCTGCGAAGGATAGGCAAAGTGCACATCGTCAAAGGCCAGCGAACCGACAGGCGGAACCGGCAAGGCAACGGGCCGGGCAGGGGCTGCAATGGCAGGCTTTTCGCGCAACAGTTCTCCCAGACGCTCTGCAGCGCCCGCTGCCTGCGAAATATCACCCCAGACTTCGGAAAGGGCGGCAAGGCTGCTGGCAGCGATCACCGAATAGAGCAGAAATTGCCCGAGCGTGCCGGGCGACAGGGTTCCGGCCAGAACGCCCTGCGCACCATACCACAAGACACCGACTACCGAGCCAAACACCATGGCAATGGCAAAACCGGTCAAAAGCGCACGCGATTTTGTGGCAGCCTTTGCCGCATCAAAGGCACCTTCCACCGCCGCGCCATAGCGGGCATTGGCACGGGCCTCGCCATTATAGGCCTGTACGGTGCGAATGGCACTGATGGATTCTCCGGCAAAGGCAGAGGCTTCAGCCAAAGTGTCCTGCGCCGTGCGGGAACGCTTGCGCACATTGCGCCCGAACCCGACAAGGGGAAATACGATAAAGGGGATGGCCAGAAGCACCAGAGCCGAAAGTTTCGGACTGGTGTAAATCATCATGGCCACCCCGCCAAGACACAGGATCAGGTTGCGCAGTGCCATCGAGGCCGTGGCACCAACAGCAGACTTCAGCTGCGTTGTATCAGCCGTCAGCCGCGAGACAATCTCGCCGGACTGGTTGACATCAAAAAAGGCCGGAGACAATGTTTCCACATGGGAGAAGACATCCCGGCGCAAATCC
This sequence comes from Rhizobiaceae bacterium, assembly GCA_965247225.1. Lineage (GTDB taxonomy): Bacteria > Pseudomonadota > Alphaproteobacteria > Rhizobiales > Rhizobiaceae > CBDFGT01. The sequence goes on from CBDFGT010000009.1 coordinate 179,503, forward strand.
GCGACAATGCGCTCGCCGATCAGGATCACATAGTAATACCGCATGGCACTGGCCACCGCCAGCACGATGGCCACACCGACAATCATCGCGAAATAGGCGTTGATGTAGCCGGAATCGGCCTTGGAAAACCCATGGTCAATCATCTGCCGCACAGCGGTCGGCAAAACCAGTGTCATGGCGGCGGCCAGGCCCAGAAAGAAAATGGCCATCCCCGCCATACGTTTGTAGCGCAGGATATAAGGAAGAAGGGCGGAAAGGGGCCTGACGATTTTCCCCGTCAAATCCGGCTGAACTTCTGTATCTGCCACGTCTTGCCCTGCCCTCTTGTTTTGTAGGAGCCAGGCTGTTCTTGGCTCTTGTTATCCTGTCGGCCTTCATGTATAGGCACACCACCAAAATGGAAAGCCGCGACCAGACCCGTTCCGGCACCATGTATGTATTTCGTTCGATGGCCGCAATGGCTTTGCAGCAAAAGAACCCGGAACAAGCAGGAAGATCACAATGAAGGCTCAAATTCATCCAGACTACCATGTCATCAATGTTGTGATGACAGACGGCACGCAGTACCAGACACGCTCCACCTGGGGCTCCGAAGGCCAGACCATGAACCTGGAAATCGATCCGAACTCACATCCGGCATGGACCGGCGGAAACCAGCAGATCATGGACCGCGCCGGTCGCGTTTCCAAGTTCAAGAAGCGTTTCGAGGGCCTCGGCCTTTAATCTGAAGCATGTCGCGCAAAAGTGTGCAGCGGTTTTGCGTTAAAGACATGCGTCAAAACGAAGTGTTGAAAGCGAATCTGGAAGATAGCAACACGCTTTGATTGCGTTGAATACTCAAAGCCCGGATCGTCCGGGCTTTTTTGCGTTTTCACCAGGGCATCAAAAAACCCGGACCTGTGTGATCCGGGTTCCAATACCAATTCTGAAACAACCTGAAAATCAGTTCTTGCCAAAAGCTGTCTGAAGCAATGAAAGCTGTGCCTTCACCGAATTTTCATTGTCAGGCACAACCTGGTCAAGGTCCACCGGACGGTAGATTTCACGGTCCAGCATGGCAACACGGTTCTGCAAATGCAGGGAGCGGTCGATCAGGTCACGGAAAGCCTCAGGCAGATCTGTCCAGCCGGGTGCTGTGCGATCAACATTGAACCCTTCCAGCCGAACCTTGCTCTTTTCAGCCAGAACCTGGTCACGGGTCATTTCACCATTGTTGACAGCCCGCTGCAGCAACAGCCAGGACGCCATCTGCATGAGACGTGTTGTCAGGCGCATCGATTCTGCAGCGTAAAGAACAGAGGCCATGCGCGGCAGCATTTTGGCCGTCGAGCGGCCGGGGCCATCCAGATAGCTTGCGGTTTCCTCAACAAGAGTCATGCCTTCTGCATAGATGGCCTTGAACTGTGCAGAGGACGCCATGCGCCCCGCAAAACTGATTGTGTTCAAACTTCTCTCTGACATCGCATTCCCCGATCTACGCAACACTGAAATTTTCAAGAGACCGTAAACCTGAACGTTTATATGGTCTACTTTCCGACGGGTTCAAGATGATCCCAAATCCACAGTCACGCAAGTTGATTCTTAAGAAAGGGTTAATCATGAAAGTTTGACAATTTCAGGTAACCGTCCAGTCATAAAAAAAGAGCCGCAAAAGCGGCTCTCAAGGTAAAACAGAGGGATAAATCAGACACATATCAAAGGACTTGAAAGGTCATCACCGGGATAACCGGATAGTCCTGACTTTGCCCGAAACTGGTTAACCAACCCTTGCACCAGCGCTGTTAACCGATAATATTTTAGACATATTAATCCAGTTTCTTAAACAGGCTGGCAGCAGCCGATTTGCTGGCAGCTTTTCTCTCCATTTCAGCCTTCAAACGGGCTATCTCATCTGTCAGCATACCGATACGTTTTTGCAGATCATCCGCAGACAGCATGGAAAGGTCACAGCCGATCTCATGCTGCGCTTTCCTGACAGGACGATCATCATCAAACAGGCTCATGCCGCATTCTCCTGCGCAACCGCGTCATCGTCTTCTGCCGTACCCGACGATCCCCGCGGATTGAGCACCAGACCTTCGGGCGTCATGACGGAACCGGAAGGAACCGTTGAGGCATTGGCATTGCGGTCTGCCACAGGCACGGCAGCGCGGACCCGGCTGCGAAAGACCGCGTAGATGGTGATCAGCACATGCGCGACGGCTGTGATGGCAAATAGCGAATAAGGCCCGGCAACTGCCATGATCGGCCCGCCGATGGTCGGGCCAATAATGGTCCCAAAACCGTACAGAAGCAGCAACCCGCCGGAAACCTTGACGAAATCACCCGGCGTTGCAAAATCATTGGCATGGGCAACGGTGATGGAATAGAGCGCATTGGCAGACGCACCGTAAACGGCTATCAGCGCCATCAATATCCAGATCGTCTGCGGCTGGAACAGGGCCAGGGCCCAGCCTGAAAGGGCTGCAATGGCAGCAAGGGCCGCCAGCACCATGCGCCGGTCCATCAGATCAGACAGACGCCCGGCAGGAAGCTGCATCAGGGCTCCTGCAAAAATCGTCAGACTCATCATCAAGGCGATATTGCTGCTCGAAAGGTTGATCTGGCTGCCGAAAACCGCCCCCATGGTTCCGAACGCACCATTGGAAATCCCGATCAGCAGAATACCGATGCACGAAACCGGAGAGTTGCGGTAAAGTGCCCGCAGATCCAGTTTCACGGTGTTCAGCGGCTTGGGCGTGGCCGCATTCGACAGGGTCGTCGGCATCATCGCCGCGCAATAGAGAATACCGGCCACCATGAACAGGATCGGTGTGGACGTATCAGCAATCGACAGCATCAATTGTCCGCCGACACTGCCCACCAGGGTAATGGTAATATACAGTGAGAAAATCATGCCCCGGCTCTCATTGGTCGCCCGTTCATTGAGCCAGCTTTCAATGATCATCGACGTTCCTGCCGTGCAAAATCCGGTAATAACGCGCAGAAACAGCCAGGAATAGGGGTCAACCATGATGCCGGTCAGAAGCGCAATGATCGCTGTGACAGAAATAAACCCGCTGAACGCCCGCACATGGCCGATATTCTTGACGATCTGCTGTGCAAACAGGCAACCCAGCACAAACCCGGTCGCCCATGCCGTACCCAAAAGGCCCAGAACGGTCGTGGAATAATGTTCGGACGCACCTCGCACCGGCAAAAGCAGACCATGCAGGCCATTGCCCAGAAACAGGAACAATGTACCAAACAGCAGGGCAAAGACCGGGAAGAGATTTTTTTTCATATCCATGGCAACTGATTTCTGTAGAAACAACAATAGAATGACATTCCGGCAAAGACCAGCCATGCAAACATGTTTGATTGGGACAAATTGGAATTTACCTGTGCACCAGTCACATGACGGTACGATCACAAGCACTTTGCCTTTGCGAAACAATCATGTCCACTCTGTGGCAGACATGGGTATAAACGGTGGAAATGACTAAATTAATTGCTATTCTCTTTATTCTCGCCATGGGGCTTCATATCATTCGTCCCCTGGGCTTGCCTGGACTGAAAAGACGTGGCGATTTTTGGAAAATTGTCGTCCTGGCCATGGTCGTCGTGACCGTGGCCGCTGCTTTGCGTCCCTGACCGCAGTATGGGCCTCCGCCTTTTTCAGACAGCGGCGACAAATAAAAAGGGGCCGCGCGTTGCCGCGCATGCCCCCTCCTCCTCTCCCGGGGAAGCTTCATGCCGCTTTTTCAAGATTCCTTTTCCAGCTGCCGAGTGCGGCCAGAGAGTTCATTTCCGCGCGATGGGTAAACGCCCGCTGGCCTGCCGCGACATTTTCAGATTTCCCGCCCCACGCTTTCAGCGCAGATGCCTGCAACGCCCGGCCATAGGAGAATGTCAGCGCCCAGGGCAGATCATAACCTGAATTCATCGCCGAAAGATGCGCGGTCGCTTCTTCGGCGGACTGTCCGCCCGACAGGAAAGCAATGCCCGGAACCGCAGGCGGAACCGTGGCTTTCAGCACCTTGACCGTACGTTCCGCCACTTCCTCCACAGAAGCGTTGCGGGCTTTCTTGCCGTCAATCACCATGCCGGGTTTCAGGATCATGCCCTCAGGATTGACACGGGCATCATACAGTTCGTCGAATGTGGTCTTGAGAACAAACTGCGTTACCTCCTCGCTGCGCGCAATCGAATGATCTCCCGGCACACCGTCCATCAGCACCTCCGGCTCGACAATCGGAACAAGACCTGCTTGCTGGCAAAGGGCTGCATAACGCGCCAGCGCCTGCGCATTGGCCCTGACCGCGCCAAAACTTGGCAAATTTTGCGAAATGGATATCACGCCGCGCCATTTTGCAAACCGCGCACCGGCCTTGTAATAAATGGCAAGACGTTCGGCCAGGCCATCAAGGCCCTCCGTAATGGTTTCGCCGGGAAACAGCGCCATCGGCCTTGCGCCTGTGTCCACCTTGATACCGGGAATGGAGCCGCTGGAGCGGATCAGGTCGGTCAGGGGTGTGCCGTCAGTGGCCTTTTGAAACAGCGTTTCTTCATAGAGAATAACGCCTGAAATACAGGACTTCATTGCCCTTTCGGCACGAAACAGCATTTCGCGATAGTCGCGGCGAGTGTCCTGCGTCGAAACAAGATTGATACTGTCAAAGCGTTTGCCGATCGTTGACGTTGATTCATCGGCGGCCAGCAGGCCCTTGCCCTTCGATACCATCCCCTGTGCAATATCTTCCAGTCGTTCCATGTCGCAATCTCCGTGTCAAAAATAACAGATCCGCGATACCAGATGTCTTTTCCATATAAAATAGCGAGAAAAAAATCTAAAACGATTAAAAATAATTAAATCGTTTGAAATATTTAAATACAAACACGTTTGGTTAAAATAAAAACCGGGACTCAGCAGTCCCGGTTTTATAAATCGATTTAAAAACTGGCTGGCAGCATCAGGCCGTATGCAGGATATCAACGCCGGGAAGCGGCTTGCCTTCCATCCATTCCAGAAATGCGCCACCCGCCGTGGACACATAGGTGAAATCATCCGGCACATCGGCATGATTGAGCGCAGACACGGTATCGCCGCCGCCAGCAACGGACACGAGTCCACTATCTTTGGTGCAGCGGGCGGCATGCTTGGCCACAGCAACAGTTGCAGTATCAAACGGGGAAATCTCAAAGGCGCCGAGCGGACCATTCCATACCAGCGTATGGGCTTTTGAAATCCATGCATTGATGGCAGCAACCGACTTTGGACCCACGTCCAGCATCATCGCATCCGCAGGTATGGCGGCCACATCCACAGCCTCATTCCTTGTATTGGCCTTGAATTCCCAGGCAACAATACCGTCGACAGGAAGCACGATGGCGCAACCTGATGAAGCCGCCTCGATCATGATCTTCCTGGCCGTTTCAGCCAGATCATGCTCGCACAGGGATTTGCCGACTGGCGTGCCGCGTGCGGCAAGGAACGTGTTGGCCATACCACCGCCAATCACCAGCGCATCAACCTTCTTTACCAGATTCATCAACAGGTCGATCTTGGTCGAAACCTTTGCGCCGCCAACAATGGCAACCACAGGACGGACAGGATTGCCAAGGCCTTTTTCAAGCGCCGTCAGCTCGGCCTGCATGGTGCGCCCGGCATAAGATGGCAGAAGATGCGCCAGACCCTCGGTGGAGGCGTGGGCGCGGTGGGCAGCAGAAAAGGCATCGTTGACAAAAATATCGCCGTTTTCAGCCAGAGCCGCCGTAAAGTCCGGCGTATTCTTTTCTTCGCCCTTATGGAACCGGGTATTTTCCAACAGCAGGATATCGCCGTTTTCCATGGAATCAACGGCGGTCCTGGCCGCAGGACCGATGCAGTCGGCTGCAAAGGAAACAGCATGATCCAGAGCGGCCTCGACAGCAGGCGCAATCAGCGACAGCGACATGTCCGCAACGGCTTCACCCTTCGGGCGGCCGAAATGCGCCAGAAGGATAACCTTGGCGCCCTTTTCCGACAGTTCCAGAATGGTTGGCGCAACCCGCTCGATCCGGGTCAGATCCGAGACTTTGCCGTCCTGAACCGGCACATTGAGGTCAACCCGCACAAGCACGCGCTTGCCGGCAATGTCATGGAGGTCATCAAGGGTTTTGAATGTCATGGCGAGGCCCATCCGATCATTTGAACAAAATTGGAAATCGGGCGGACCATACACAGCCCCATAGGGGATGCAAGACTCAGGCACGAAAAACTCGAACCTGCGCATTGGACCCGCAAAGCAGGCGCAGGTGAAATGCTGAGAAAAAGCAAAAGTGCGATCCACACAGCCGATGGATGTTTACGATCCTGGGTGCCTACAAATGTAGGTGGGCACCATGTGACCAGGCCCACGGACCTGGTCAGGGACAGTTCCCTTTGGATCGAGTATGGCCCCAGGGATTGTGGTTCCTGTCGAGAGGCGCAGACCGCAAATAACATATAGGCGATCACAGCGGTTCCGACCAGTGCCAATCCTGCAATCAGTTCAATTTACCGTCACCCTGCGCTGACAGCTTGTGGGCTATGCCGTGAATCTGCTGTGTCAGGTCGCCCAGCGCCGAAACCAGAAGCTCGTCCGTTTTGCTGGATGTCGCCAGAAGACTGTCACGGTTCTTGCGCAATCCGTCCAGTTCGGTTTCTGCGGCCAGCAATCGTCGGCTCACCTCTGACAGTTCGTCCATAACCATGATGCCGGACATGACGGTCAGCCGCAGGTCACCAATTTCGCCAAACTGGGTTTTCAGATGCGCAACATAACGGTCGAATTTGGCAGCAAGCTCGGTCAGGTGCGCTTCCTGCCCTTCCTCACAGGCCATACGATAGGCCTTGCCGTCAATCATTACCGTTACTTGTGCCATATCCTGCCCTGCCTGTTAAAAATAAACGCTACCGGTCCAGAACAGCACGAATGGTTTCCATGGCCGTTACCAGCCTGCGGGAAACCTCGCGATTGACCTCTTCCAGCCGGTTGGCCCGAAATTGTGCCTGATCCAGTTCCTGGGCAAGACGTGACCTGTCAACATGCACCCGCCGGACTTCGCTTTCGGCTTCCTCGCTGGCCCTCTCGCGCTCCATTCTTGCCTCAATAGCATTATCGAGAGACGCAATGGCCAGACGCAAGTCTTCAATCGCGGTCTTGATCGTTCTCCCATGTGGCATCATCAATCACCGGAACCTTCACCGTACAAATCGAATCGTGTCGAAAAGTCTTCAATTGTACTTGTCATACTAGAGAGCACAGGGGATCATCGTCAATGAACCTGCGACTTATCCAACGATAAGTTCGGAATGCCATGCACCGGTACCATGATGACCCGCAACACAATACCGACACACACAAGTAACACCGCAACAAGGGATCAGCCGGCCCATTAATGTGATGATTGCTGTCGCCCGGACGCTCTTTTATTGACTTGCCCTGTCCAGATGCTATGTGTCACCGGCTCTTAAAAACAAGATTTCTGGACGCAACCCCGACAACTGGCAACGGACACACAATGATCTCTCGCGAAAATCACAACCGGATGGCAAATGCGATCCGTTTTCTGGCTATGGATGCTGTTGAAAAGGCAAACTCGGGCCACCCCGGCCTGCCGATGGGCGCTGCGGACATTGCGACCGTCCTGTTTGCGCGGTTCCTGAAATTTGATCCGAAAACACCGAAATGGCCGGATCGTGACCGCTTTGTATTGTCTGCCGGACATGGCTCGATGCTGATGTACGCCCTGCTCTATCTGACAGGGTATGAGGACATGACCATTGAGCAGATCAAGAATTTCCGCCAGATGGGTGCCATCACGGCCGGTCATCCTGAATACGGCCATGCAACCGGTATCGAGACCACAACAGGTCCGCTGGGTCAGGGCATTGCAAATGCCGTCGGCATGGCGCTGGCCGAAAAGAAGCTGGAAGACGAATTCGGTTCCGGTTTGCAGAACCACTATACCTATGTCCTGGCCGGTGACGGCTGCCTGATGGAAGGCATTTCGCAGGAAGCCATTGCGCTGGCCGGTCACCTGAAGCTGAACAAGCTGATTGTCTTCTGGGATGACAACAACATTTCTATCGATGGCCCGATTTCCATTGCTGACAGTACAGACCAGCATGCGCGTTTCCGTGCCTCCGGCTGGAATACGCTTGCCATTGACGGCCACGATCCCGATGCCATTGCTGCAGCCATTGAAACCGCGCAAAAGTCCGACAGGCCGACAATGATTGCTTGCAAGACGGTCATCGGCTTTGGCGCACCGAACAAGGCCGGCACGCACAAGGTTCACGGTTCGCCTCTGGGCGCTGACGAAATCGCCGCGACCCGCCTTGCCCTGAACTGGGAATCCGAAGCGTTTGTGGTGCCTGCCGATGTCCTGTCTGCCTGGCGCGCCGCCGGCGAACGCTCGCTGCCTGCCCTGAAAGACTGGGAAGCCCGTCTTGCCGGAACAGATGCAACTATCCGCACCGAGTTCAGCCGCCGCTTTGCAGGCACTTTGCCGACCGGTTTTGATGCTGCCATTCTGGCCTACAAGCAGAAGCTTGCAGAGACCAAGCCAACTGTTGCCACACGCAAGGCTTCGGAAGATGCGCTGGAAGTGATCAACGGCGTTGTGCCGGAAACCATTGGCGGCTCGGCCGACTTGACGGGCTCCAACAACACCAAGACCAGCCAGACAAAATCCATCACACCTTCGGATTTCTCCGGTCGCTATTTCCATTATGGTATTCGCGAGCATGGCATGGCTGCGGCCATGAACGGTATGGCCCTGCATGGCGGGATCATTCCTTATTCTGGCGGCTTCCTGATTTTCTCGGATTATTGCCGCCCTTCCGTCCGTCTGGCCTCGTTGATGGGCATCCGTGTGATCCATGTCCTGACCCATGATTCCATCGGTCTGGGCGAGGATGGCCCAACCCACCAGCCGGTTGAGCACATGGCTGCGCTGCGCGCCATTCCAGACCTGATGATGTTCCGTCCGGCTGACGCGACAGAAACAGCCGAATGCTGGCAGGTTGCGCTGGAAACAGCCAACCGGCCTTCCGGCATTGCGCTGACCCGCCAGAACATGGTCGCTGCCCGCACGACCTACAGCGAAAAGAACCTTTGCGCACTGGGTGCCTATGATCTGGTGCCGGCAACCGATGCCAGGGTGACGATCTTTGCAACAGGTTCGGAAGTGGAAATCGCCGTTGCCTCGGCAAAGGTACTCAATGAAAAGGGCATTGCGACCCGTGTTGTTTCCGTGCCTTGCTTTGAACTGTTTGAAGACCAGCCGGCAGATTACCAGAAAGCCATTATTGGCAATTCACCGGTCAAGATTGCCGTTGAAGCCGGTATCCGTCAGGGTTGGGATCACTTCATCGGTTCGGACGGGATCTTTGTCGGCATGAAAAGCTTTGGCGCTTCCGGTCCCTACAAGGAACTCTACAGGCATTTTGGCATTACTGTCGAAGCCGTCGTGGCGGCAGCAGAGGCAAAACTTTCCTAAGAGTGTGAAAATTTCATTTCTTAACGTGATATTGACAGCAGGAGACATCCGCAATGACAATCAAAGTAGGCATTAACGGTTTTGGTCGTATCGGCCGTAACGTACTGCGTGCCATTATCGAATCCGGTCGCACCGATATCGAGGTTGTGGCCATCAACGATCTCGGCCCGGTCGAGACCAACGCCCATCTCATGCGTTATGATTCCATTCATGGCAAATTCCCGGGTACGGTGACCGTCAATGGCGACACCATTGATGTTGGTCGTGGCCCGATCAGGGTGACAGCGGTTCGCGATCCCAGGGAACTGCCCTGGGCAAACGTCGATATCGCCATGGAATGCACCGGTATTTTCACCACCAGGGAAAAGGCCTCGGCCCACCTGGCCAATGGCTCCAGGCGGGTTCTGGTATCGGCACCATGCGATGGTGCGGACAAGACGATCGTCTATGGCGTCAATCACAATGTCCTGACCGGGGACGATCTGGTTGTCTCCAATGCATCCTGCACAACAAACTGCCTGGCACCCGTCGCCTATATTCTCAGCCGCGAATTCGGCATCGAAAAAGGCTACATGACCACCATCCACTCCTACACGGGTGACCAGCCGACCCTCGACACGATGCACAAGGATCTCTACCGCGCCCGTGCAGCGGCCCTCTCGATGATCCCGACGTCAACAGGGGCTGCCAAGGCAGTGGGTCTCGTTCTGCCCGCGCTGAAGGGCAAGCTGGATGGTTCGTCCATCCGCGTGCCAACCCCGAATGTTTCCGTGGTCGACCTGAAGTTCATTCCGTCGCGCAATGTCACGGCCAAAGAAATCAATGCAGCCATCAAAGCGGCTTCGGAAGGCGAACTCAAGGGCATTCTGGGTTATGTCACCGAGCCGCTTGTCTCGCATGACTTCAACCATGACAGCCATTCCTCCTGCTTTGCAGAAGACCAGACCAAGGTTCTGGAGGGCAATCTGGTGCGCATCCTGTCGTGGTATGACAATGAATGGGGGTTCTCCAACCGCATGTCCGATACAGCCGTTGCGATGGGCCGACTGATCTGACGCGAACAGGTTTGCGTGCAGAAATTTACGGGCGGCCTTTGAAGAAAAGGTCGCCCGTCTTCGTTTTCCGGGCATGCCGCCCTTCCTTCGTCGGATTCCGTCAGTATGATCATGTGCATTGTGATGAATCGGAAAACAGAGCCGCAATATCGGTGAAAGGAGCGGGATTGGATACATTTTATGTTGTGACCCTGATCGGCACGCTTCTGGTGCTTTTTGCAGCTTTTTCCTCTGTCCTTGCCTTTCGCTTTGGGGCTCCCCTTCTCCTTCTCTTTCTTTTGATCGGTCTTGCTGCCGGTGTTGACGGGCTTGGTATTCAGTTTGAAAATTACAACAGTGCCTATGTTGTCGGTTCACTTGCACTGGCCATTATTTTGTTTGATTCCGGATTTGGAACCTCCAGGCAATCGTTCAGACAGGCCGCCTTTCCGGCCATTTCCATTGCAACATTCGGTGTTTTCATCACCACCGGCATATTCGGCCTTGTGGCATCATGGGTACTTGGAATATCGATGCTTGAAGGCATGCTGCTGGGAGCCATTGTCGCCTCGACCGATGCTGCTGCCGTTTTCTTTCTGCTGCGGATCGGCGGTGTGAATATCCGCGACAAGGTACGTTCGACGCTGGAAGTGGAATCGGGATCAAACGATCCCATGGCCATCTTCCTGACCATTTCCCTTGTGGGAGTCATTGCCAGCCAGTCTGATACCGGTGCTGCCGGAATTGCCTATATTGCCTTTCAGTTCCTGCAGCAGATGGGTCTTGGCATTCTGTTCGGTATTGCCGGGGGCGTGTTGATTTCTGTGGTGGCAAACCGGTTTGCCCAGGAAATCGGCCTCATCCCCATTTTCGTTCTTATGCTGGCCCTGCTGGTTTTTGCCACAACCGGAGCAGTGGGCGGCAGCGGTTTCCTGGCGGTTTACGTTGCAGGCATTATTGCCGGAAATCGTAAAATGCGGTCCGCCAATGTCGTGCGGCGCTTTCAGGAGGGTATGACATGGCTGGCGCAGATCATCATGTTTCTGGTGCTGGGCCTGCTGGCAACGCCGTCACAATTTCCTGCAATATTGCTGCCTGCCGTGTTTCTGGCGTTTTTCCTGATCCTCGTTGCAAGGCCGCTTGCTGTCTGGCTTTGCCTTTTGCCCTTTGATTTCAGCCAGAAGGAGACAGGTTTCATGGCCTGGGTAGGCCTGCGCGGTGCCGTCTCCATTCTTCTTGGGATTTTGCCGGTCCTGTACGGCATTCCCAATGCGGAAATGTATTTCAACATTGCCTTCATCATTGTTCTGGTCTCCCTGCTCGTTCAGGGATGGACCATCAATCCGATGGCCCGCGTCCTGTCCCTGATCATCCCCAAGCAACTGGGACCGGTTGAGAAGATCGAGATCGATTTGCCGGGTACGGCCAACCATGAGCTCGTTTCCTATCGCGTGGTGCAGGACAGCCCGGTGCTCAAGGGTGAACGCATCCCGCGCTGGGCCATGCCCTCGCTGGTCGTGCGCGATGGAACATCCATGCGCTATCAATATGCCGGACGCCTGAAAGACAATGATTTCGTCTATCTGTTTTCGGCTCCGCAAAATGTCCGTCTGCTGGATCGCCTGTTTGCCAGCCCCGCAGCGGTGGAGAGCGACGATCCTGACTTTTTTGGCGCCTTCGCAATCTCTCCCGCCCGTGCGGCCCGCGAACTGGAAACAGCCTACGGACCCGGCCTGATAGCGGAAGCTGAAAAAGACATGACCATTGCCGATCTCATGGCGGCACGGCTGGGCGGAAAGCCTGATTTTGCTGACCGTGTGCGTCTCGGCACCATGACCCTGATCGTGCGGACCATCGGTGCAAATGGAGAGGTAACATCTGTCGGGCTGTCTCTGGAACCGGAAAGCCGCGTCATAAACCTGCCGGTCTTCCTCAACTTCCGCGACATGATCAAATCTTTCAGGGAGCGCGTACACAGCCGCGCCCTTGCAAGGCGCAAGTCAACCAGAAAACCGGATTCACCATGAACATGAAGATGGAAAAGGCCAATCTGCGCAAGGAGCGTCTTGCAGTGCGCGACTCGATTCCTGTGGACCTGCGCCTGGAAAAAAGTCTTGCAATGGCCGATCTTGCCGGCGGGACAATCGCATTTCAGCCGGGCGAAATCATTTCCGCTTTTCTCCCGGTGCGTTCCGAACCTGATCTGCGCCCGTTGATGGCACGCCTGAAAAACCGCGGTGCCAGATTATGCCTGCCTGCGGTTCTCGACCGTGAAACCATCCTCTTTCGCGAGCTGATCTCCGGTGCGCCCCTTGTCAATACCGGATTTGGAACCGTTGGTCCGGGGGAAGATGCCCCCGTTCTGGACCCTGACCTGCTTCTCGTTCCGCTCTCTGCCTTTGACATGAAGGGCAACAGGATTGGCTACGGGGCTGGCCATTATGACCGTGCCATTGACCGCCTGCGCAAAAAAGGTCAAAAACCACGCCTTGTTGGCATTGCATTTGATTGTCAGGAAGTGCCATCAGTACCGGCTGAAGCGCATGACATTGGCCTTGATGCAATCCTGACCGAAAGCGGGCTTCGGAAATTCTGAGCTGGTATGGATGGGAATGACTGCATGCGATTATTGTTTCTGGGTGATATGGTTGGCAAGACCGGACGAACAACCGTGTGGAACCAGCTCCCGGGCCTTATCTCAGATCTGAAACTCGACTTTGTCATCGTAAACGGTGAAAATGCGGCAGGTGGTTTCGGCATTACCGAAGAGATCTATCTGGAAACCATCAATGCAGGCGCAGATGTGGTCACCACCGGCAACCATGTCTGGGACCAGAAAGAAGCGGTCACCTTCTCCAGCCGTCATGACCAGTTCCTGCGCCCGGCCAATTATCCTGCAGGCACACCCGGTCGCGGCTCCGGCCTTTATTATGCCCGCAACGGGGCCCGCGTTCTGGTCGCCAATATCATGGGCCGGGTGTTCATGCATCCAGAACTCGACGACCCTTTCAAGACCGGTGAGGCCATCCTTGCCGCCTGTCCTCTCAAGGAACAGGCCGACGCCATTATTTTCGATTTTCATGCCGAAGCCACATCCGAAAAACAATGTTTCGGCCACTTTGTTGATGGGCGAGCCTCCTTCGTGGTCGGCACGCATACGCATGTGCCGACAGCCGACCACCAGATCCTCAATGGCGGAACGGCCTATATGTCGGATGCCGGCATGTGCGGGGACTATGATTCCTCGCTCGGCATGGAAAAGGAAGAACCGCTCAACCGCTTCATTTCCAAAATGCCGAAGGGCCGGTTTGAAGCCGCCTCCGGCCCGGCAACGCTCTGCGGCGTCGGCGTAGAAATCTCGGATGCGACAGGGCTTGCCGAAAAGATCGCACCCTTGCGTATCGGGCCCAGGCTCGCCGAAGCCATTCCGGAATTCTGGCGCTGAAGCGTGTTCCTGTTGATTTTTGCCGGGAGCTGATCCGTCCTGATGCGATTTTGGCAGGGAAGAGGCTGCGATTGCATGGAATGATTGCGCCTCATCCGGTTTGGGTGTGAACCGCTCCGGGTTTGCCGGAGGCTCCAGCTCGTGAGAAAGTGGAGCCATGAAAATGCAAAATGACAAAATGTCAAAATGGGAATTGCTGAATACGGTACGGGAAACCCGATGGGTGCAAATCAATGGATATGAAGCCCATTTGGAGTGCAAAGGGAAGCTGGCCTGCTTCTTGCTAATGGAATCCCATGAAATCAGTGAAACCTCACAGCATACAGTCCGCAACGGACGTCACCTGGCGTCGCCTTTTTGGTGCGCTTAACAAGGATGGCCAAGCACTTAACCTGCAAATCCGTCGTATGATCGTTCATGCAATCGAAACCGGAGTATTGGGCCTCGACACAAGGTTGCCCTCCACACGCCAGCTTGCCGGAATGCTTGGAATTGCCCGTAATACTGTCACAAATGCCTATCAATTACTCATTGACGATGGTTTTCTGATCTCCAGGGAGCGCAGCGGAACCTTCGTGGCAATGGGCGGGCTGGGCCGCGAAATGCAAAAGATCGCGCCCGATTTCAACGGAGACTGGACAGCGCGCTTTGCCATCAAGCCGTCGAACCTGCCTCAGATCTGCAAGCCGCGGGACTGGCTGGAATACCCCTATCCCTTCCTGTTCGGACAATATGACCCGGCGCTGTTTCCGACCAACAACTGGCGCGAGGCGGTGCGCGCCGTTTCCAGCGTGAAGGAAATACAGGGCTGGGCCGGCGATATGATTGACGATGACGATCCGGATCTGGTCGAGCAATTGCGAGCACAGGTTCTGCCGCGTCGTGGCATTTTCGCGGGGCAGGGCGAGATCATCGTGACGATCGGATCGCAGCAGGCCCTGTCGATGCTGGTTCAGCTTTTGGTAGGCCGCCAGACGGTCGCAGGCGTCGAGGATCCCGGCTATCCTGATATGCGCAACATGGTCAGCCTGGCGACATCGAAGATGCTGAACCTGACACTTGATCTTCATGGTGTTGTTCCTGACGCGCAATTTGCCAGGTGCGACATCGCGTTTCTCACGATCAGCCACCAATGCCCCACGACATCGGTCACGCCAATCGAGCGCCGCCGGCAACTTCTGGAAGCGGCGCGGCGCGATGATGTGCTGATCGTAGAGGACGACTACGAGGCCGATCTCTCGATCGAAAGCGATGGTGACATCCCGTCGCTCAAGAGCCTCGATACCGATGGCTGCGTGATTTATGTCGGCAGTTTTTCCAAGGTTCTGGCACCGGGTTTGCGCGTCGGCTACATTGTCGCGCCGCGACCGGTTATCAGTGAACTGCGGGTGTTGCGCCGCTTGATGCTGCGCCATCCGCCGACCAACAACCAGCGCGCCCTGGCGAACTTCATCGCGCTCGGCCACTACCGCCAGCATCTCAACCGTACCGGTACGGTGATGCTGGAGCGGGCGCAGATGATCGCCGATTACCTGCCTTGCCGCATCCCTTCCTGCCGTGTGGTCCGTGGCGAGGGAGCCACCAGCTTCTGGATCGAGGGGCCGCCCGGCTTTGAAGGTCGTGCACTGGTAGCAAGGGCGCGCAAGGAGGGTGTTCTGGTCGAGTCGGGCGATATCTTCTTTGCTGATCCTGATAAGGGGCGCCGCCATTTTCGCCTGGGTTTCGGATCCATCGCTACCCACCGTATCGAGGCCGGCCTGTCACGCCTGGCATCCGTGGTGGAGGACTGACCCGCACCGTCCTGCCTGCAAAGCGTGCCGGAAGGCAACCGCTCGTCGCAACGGGCATTGTGTGAGCCTGGAGGTCCAGAACGGACAATCCATGGAGCCAGAGCGAGTTAACCGGCTACAACGGCTGCATCCCGTGTTATGCGAAGGCATCCACATTCGAGGAGGGATTCCATGAATTATGCTGTTCAGCCCAACGACATCAGGGACATTATCGATGCCGACCGTGCCCATGTCTGGCATCACCTGACGCAGCACAAGGCGCTCGAGACGTCAGATCCGCGCATCTTCGTCGAGGGTCGCGGAATGCGGCTGTGGGATGCGACCGGCCGCGAATATCTTGACGCCGTGTCCGGCGGGGTCTGGACCGTCAATGTCGGCTTTGGCCGCGAGTCCATCGCAGATGCCGTGCGCAACCAGCTGGTGAAGCTCAATTATTTTGCCAATGCCGCAGGCTCGATCCCGGGTGCGCTGTTCGCCCGCAAGCTCATCGGGAAAATGCCCGGCATGAGCCGCGTCTACTATTCGAACTCCGGTTCGGAAGCCAATGAGAAGGTATTCAAGATGGTGCGTCAGATCGCGCACCGGCACCATGGAGGCGGCAAGTACAAGATCCTCTACCGCGAGCGCGACTATCACGGCACCACCATCGCCACTCTTGCCGCCGCCGGCCAGCCAGAACGGCGCGAGCAATACGGGCCAATGCCGCCAGGCTTCGTTGAGGTGCCGCACTGCCTCGAATACCGCAGCCAGTATGGAGATATCACCAATTACGGCGAGCGTGCCGCAGACGCCATCGAAGAGGTGATCCTGCGGGAAGGTCCGGATACTATCGGCCTTCTGTGCCTCGAACCCATCACCGCCGGTGGCGGCGTCATCGTTCCGCCCCGGGGCTATTGGCCCCGGGTGCAGGAAATATGCCGTCGCTACAATATCCTTCTGCATATCGACGAAGTCGTCTGCGGCGTCGGTCGTACCGGAAAATGGTTCGGGTACCAGAATTTCGGTATCGAGCCAGATTTCGTCACGATGGCCAAGGGCGTGGCTTCGGGTTATGCGGCTATCTCCTGCACCGTCACCAATGAGGAGGTGTTCTCGCTGTTCAAGGACGATCCGTCGGATCCGATGTCCTTTTTCCGCGATATCTCGACCTTCGGCGGCTGCGTCGCCGGACCCGCAGCGGCACTTGAAAACATGCGCATCATCGAGGACGAAAATCTTCTGGAAAATACTCTCGTCATGGGTGAGAGGCTGCGCGCCAACCTGCGCGCATTGCAGCAACGCCATCCTGTCATCGGCGACGTGCGGGGCCTTGGCCTGTTTTGCGGTGCGGAACTTGTCACCGATCGCGAGACGAAAGCCCCGGTCGGGGAAAAGCAGGTCCAGGCCGTGATCGCTGCCTGCATGGCCAACGGCGTCATCATCGGTGCCACCAACCGCGCACTGCCGGGCCTCAAC
This sequence comes from Rhizobiaceae bacterium, assembly GCA_965247225.1. Taxonomy (GTDB): domain Bacteria; phylum Pseudomonadota; class Alphaproteobacteria; order Rhizobiales; family Rhizobiaceae; genus CBDFGT01. The sequence continues at coordinate 196,734 of CBDFGT010000009.1, forward strand.
AACACATTGTGCTTCAGCCCGGCGCTGATCTCGACAGCCGCGGATATCGACGCGATCACCGGAGCGGTCGACAAGGCGCTGGGGATGGTTTTTGGCTGAAGAGATCTTACATCGCTGGCGTCGCCCCGGACGTGGCCGGGTGACCTCCTGTGCGAACATGGGCTGGCTTTGACACTCGCCTCATGCCCGGGCTACTCCTGCACAGGTGCGCAGGGAGATTGCTCAATCCGCAGGCTCCCGGTGGATCTGGAACGGTGCCCAGGACTGGCTCACCGGCATGATTTCGATGCTGTTGATGTTGACATGCGCGGGCAGTGACGAGACCCAGTGGACGGTCCCGGCGATGTCTTCCGGTTGCAAGGGATTGGCACCGCGGTAGAGCGTGTCATAGGCCGACTGGTCGCCGCCGGTGCGCACCAGCGTGAATTCGCTTTCCGAAAGGCCGGGCTCGATAGAGGTCACCCGCACTCCGCGGCTTGACAGATCGCTGCGCAGACCCAGCGAAAATTGACGCACGAAGGCCTTGGTGCCGCTATAGACATTGCCGCCCGGATAGGGCCAGTTCGAGGCGATCGATGCCAGGTTGATCACGATCCCGCGCCGGGTGATCAGCGTGTCGAGCATCAGGCGGGTCATGGTGACGAGACCGGTCACGTTTGTATCGATCATCGTCTTCCATTCATTGAGGTCGGATTTATCAGCCGTAGACGTACCGAGCGCCAGTCCGGCATTGTTGATCAGCGCATCGATAGCCCGGAATTCCGCTGGCAGCGATGTCAGCGCCTCCCGGGTTGCGGTCTCGTCGCGAATGTCGAAGCAGAGTGCGTGAGCGCGTGTTTCCCCGCCGAGATCGGCCACCAGGGCCTCCAGCCGGTCGCGGCGACGGCCTGTCAGAACGACGTTCCAGCCATCAGCCGTGAAGCGGCGGGCGATGGCATCGCCGAAGCCTGAGGTGGCACCGGTAATCAGGGCTGTCTTGGTCATGGGATTTCCTTATGTGATATCAGTGGGTTGCAAGTGAATATACGGCCTGGGCGAAACCGAGCAGGGCAATAAGGACGAGACCGCCAGATGACACCCTGTGCCAGGCCTGCCGGGAAAGATGGCGGGCGGCGACATGCCCGACGGCAAACCCCGCAAGCGTGAGTGGCGTATAGGTGAACAGCAGGCCGGGAAGCCGGGGGTCCATCGTGCCGATGAACAGCCGGGTAGCGAGGGCGAACAGATCGATGGCACCGAAAAATACGGCAATCGTGCCGCGCACATGCGTGCGCCGGGTGCCGCCGGCCAGCAGCCAGGCGACCGCCAATGGTCCGCCGACCGCAAAACCTGAAATGACAAGGCCGGCCGTCAGGCCGGTCACGACACCGATGGCGCGGTTTGCCAGCCACGCTGGCGGATTGTGGATCAGCGCCACGCAGGCCGCAAGCATGACAACGCCTGCTACCATGATACGCGCTGTCATCGCGTCGAGATGGGCAGCAACAAAGCTGCCGCATACAGCGCCGACAAGACCGGAGCTGAGCAGAAGCGTTGCCGCGCGCCAGTCAACTGCGCCATGCTTGCGATCTCCCAGGATGAAGGCCGTCAGCAGCAGGTCGTTGAACAGAATGAACGGCACGCTGGCCGATGGTGCCATGAACAAGGCGGACAGGCCAGGCGCCGCAACCATCGCATAGCCGAAGCCGGTCACCCCCCGAAACGCGCCTGCGCCGGACGTAACGGCGGCAATTACAAGCGTTTCCATGCAAGCTCCCTGCGATGATGATCCCCGATCCGCGTTCTAGGAGATCATCCATGGTGCCGGGCAGAGCCAGATTGAAAGATTTCAGGCACCAGTGGCGCGGCATCGTGGCCGCTACTGGGCCAGATCGCCCTCGAAAACACGGCAACTGGCTCTTTCGGTACAGCACTTGCTTCAATTTAATGGGCCGTCTTCCCAATCATCTCAAGGAGTAAGCTTCGATGAACCGCCTGCGCAAAGCACTCGTTTCCCTTGCTGTGACCTGCAGCACCGTCCTCGGCCTGTCGTTCAGCGCGGCAGCCCAGGAAAAGACAGTCACCTTCGCCTATCAGGACATGATGACGCCGATCCGCGTCCTGATGGAATCCGGCAAGCTGGAAACCGAGACAGGCTACAAGATCAACTGGGTCAAGTTCGGTGGCGGTGGCGATGTCATCCGCGCCATGTCCTCGGGCGATGTGGATATTGGCGAAGCCGGCTCCTCTCCCATTGCAGCGGCCGCTTCGCAGGGGCTCGAGATCAAGCTTTTCTGGATTCTCGACGATATCGCCAATGCTGAACAGCTCGTCGCAAGGGATACCAGCGGCGTCAAGACGGTTGCCGACCTCAAGGGCAAGAAGATCGCTGTGCCCTTCGTCTCTACCGCCCATTACCAGCTGATGTTCGCACTTTCGGAAGCAGGACTTTCCACGACGGATGTGGAACTTCTCAACATGCGTCCGCCGGAAATCGCTGCAGCCTGGGAGCGTGGTGATATTGATGCGACCTTTATGTGGGCTCCGGTGCTCAATGTCGCCAAGAAAAACGGCACGGTCATCGCCAGCGCCGGTGATTTCGCCGCCAAGGGCAAGGCAACCTTCGACGGCATTGTCGTGACAGACAAGTTTGCCGACGCCAACAAGGAATTCATGACGACTTTCGTCAAGCTGCTTGCTGCGGCGGACGCCGATTATGCCGCAAACGCTGCCGCCTGGACTCCTGAATCCCCGCAAGTCGCTGCTGTGGCCAAGTGGACCGGTGCCGCTCCGGCGGATGTTCCGGCTGGCCTTGCAGCCTACAAGTTCCTCACGCTTGAGGAGCAGGCTTCGGCAGCATGGCTTGGCGGCGGTGCCGCCCAGGCGCTGAAGTCGACGGCCGAATTCCTGAAGGAACAGGGCCGTGTCACCGACCTCGCTCCCGATTATGCCGCCTTCGTCACCGACGAATACGTCAAGGCCGCCAAGTGACGGCAAACCTTTGCGGCGGGCCGGACATGTCCGGCCTGCCTGTTTCCTCAAGTTCACACGGGGCCATGCGAGATGCTTCAGATACGCAATGTCAGCGTCCACTATGGCGAAGGTGAAGGCGGTGTGGTTGCCCTTTCGCGCATCAACCTGGATATCGGGCCGGGTGAATTCGTGGTGGCACTCGGGGCTTCCGGCTGCGGAAAGACGACGCTGCTCTCCTGCATCGCAGGCTTCCAGCAGGCAACCGAGGGTACGATCATCATTGATGGCCAGCCGATCGTGAAGCCGGGTGCTGATCGCGGTGTGGTCTTCCAGCGTCATGCCCTGATGCCGTGGCTCTCGGTGGTCGACAATGTCGCATTCGGGTTGAGAATGCAGGGCGTTCCAAAGGCCGAGCGTATGGAACGCGCCAACCGCATGCTGGAACTGGTCAGCCTCGGCGGCTTTGCAGAGCGCAAGATCTACGAACTCTCCGGCGGCATGCAACAGCGTGTCGGCATTGCCCGCGCACTCGCCGCCGATCCACGCATGCTGCTGATGGACGAGCCGCTTGGTGCGCTCGATGCCTTTACACGCGAGCAGATCCAGGAACTGATCCTCTCGGTCTGGGCCAAGACATCAAAGATGGCCTTCTTCATCACACATGATGTCGAAGAGGCGATCTTCCTGGCCACAAAGCTCATCATCATGACGCCGCGCCCGGGTCGCATCGCACGGCAGATGGATCTTGATTTCAGCCGACGCTTCCTGGCTTCGGGCGATGCGCGGGCGGTAAAATCCTCGCCTGACTTCATCGCCGTGCGCGAGGAGGTGTTGGCCGCCATCCACAAGGGCGAAAGGATATCGGCGGAGGTAGCGATATGAGCGAGATTTCGAGCGAAGACTCCAGCACACCGAAAAGCGCCAGACCACCGCACGGCACACGTAATGTAGCTGTGAAGGCGGCACCGACGGGCCTTATCAGCACCATAACCGTTGTGTTTGTGTTGGCGGTTTGGCTCGTCTTCACCCATATGGGCCTGATCAAACCGCTGTTCCTGCCGAAGCTGGAAACAGTTCTGGCCGCCTTTTCATCCGCGCTTGAAGGCAATATCGATGGTGCCCCGCTGCTTGATCATATCGGCATGAGCCTGTTGCGTGTCATATCCGCCTTTGCGCTTGCCGCATTGATCGGCATACCGGTCGGGCTGGCGATGGGACTGAGCCCCGCGATCCGCGCCATGCTTGATCCTTTCATAGAGTTCTACCGGCCGTTGCCGCCGCTCGCCTACCTGCCGCTGGTCATCATCTGGTTCGGCATCGGCGAGACGTCTAAGATTCTTCTGATCTTCCTTGCCTGTTTTGCTCCTGTCGCGCTCTCCGCCCGCGCCGGCGTTCTGGCCGCCTCTTCCGACCAGATCAATGCTGCCCGTGCGCTTGGTGCCAGCCGCATGCAGCTCCTTCGCTTCGTGGTGTTTCCGGCAGCCCTTCCCGATATCCTCGTGGGTCTGAGGATCGGCATGGGCGTCGGCTGGACCACTCTTGTGGCTGCCGAAATGGTTGCCGCATCCACCGGCGTCGGCCAGATGGTGCTCAACGCCTCGAATTTCCTGCGCACTGACATCGTGATGATGGGCATCTTCGTTATAGGCTTCCTTGCGATCATTTTCGAGATCGGCATGCGCACGCTGGAGAAGAAGCTCGTGCCCTGGCGCGGCAAGGTCTGACTTTCTGACCTTGCCCCGTTGAACTCATCCGTATTGAAGTTTGTTTTGGCCAACCAGAGGACCAGAACATGAAAAGAAGCCGCTTCACGGAAGCGCAGATCATCGGCATATTGAAGGAATACGAAACCGGAATTCCCGTTCTGGATCTGTGCCGCATTGTAACTGTTGTCTACGACTGCACCCGCGAATGCCTATGCCTGGTCGCCGATACATCGCTGTCAGGCGCAAGGCTTGCCTGCGAACTGGATAGTCTCATCACCACATGCGGAAAACCGGGGACGATTGTCTCGGACAACGGGACGGAGATGACCAGCATCGCCATCCTCAAATGGTGACAGGAGACCAAGGTCGAATGGCACTATATCGCCCCGGGCAAGCCGATGCAAAACGGCTTTATCGAGAGCTTCAATGGCCGCTTGAGGGATGAACTGCTGAACGAAACCCTGTTCTCATCCCTCAGCCATGCCCGAACGACGCTCAGCAAATGGAGAGCAGACTCGAACAAGGACCGACCGCATTCTCAGCTTGGCTGGATGACGCCCAGCGAATTTGCCAACACCTTCGCAACGCGCCGGGCTTTGGCGCTGCGCAGCGTGGATAACTCCGCACCAAAGCCCGCCACATCAAACGCCGGAAACGAACTCAAAACCGGATAAAACCTGGGGGCAAGGGTCTCAGGTCATTGAGAATAAAAAGGCACCAATTTTTTGAATTCTCAAGTCAGGAGATAATCACAAAAACCCCAGATTTCCTCAATGTCCGAGAACACTTCAAAACTGTCGGAAAATAATTTCCGAAAAAAGGCTGGCGGACAGGGCGGGATTCGAACCCGCGGTACGCTTTCACGCACACACACTTTCCAGGCGTGCGCCTTAAACCACTCGGCCACCTGTCCTTGCCTTTCGTTCCGGTGGTTTCGTCCGCAACGTTCCGGCGTTGTCAATTCCAACACCGGACGGGCGCGGTATATACCGATCATTCGCCCGGGATCAACTGCTTTCTGACAGATTTTTGACGAAGCGTGAAAGAACCGTGTTTAAAAGCCCCATTGCCCTTTGAAACGGACCTCCCTATCTGTGCAGAACAATGATTGTATCTCCATGCCCCCGGAAAGGGAGAACCTGTTTTCGGACAAGTGCATGGAAAAACAAAAGGAAAATACCGGAATTCTGTGAACTTTCCAAGATTGGCAGTATAACAGGGTGCAGTCCGGGTTGCACGGTTCCAGCGAGGCAGAGATGCGTTTCATATTGCGGTTCATGAGCCTGGTTGCGCTCATTATTGCTGTTGTTTCCGGTGTTCTGGATTCCATCCAGTCCTTTTCCGCATCCGCTGTCGTGCTGACCCCGCTCGGAACCGTCTGGAAGACATTTCATGCCGACAGTTTTGATGGCTACAGGATGCTGACGGCAAGGTTCAACCCGGCTTCCGACTGGCTCCTGGCCCAGCCGCTGTTTGCGGTTGCCCTGGTGATCGCCCTCCTGTTCTGGATGGCGGGTTATGAAAAGCCGGTACCGGCAACCCGGCTTTTGGGTTGAACACACAAGTTTGCCTTCGGGCAAGGCGCGAAATGACAAGAATCCGCTGACAGGGCGAAAGACGGGCATCCTGTACCTGTCTGCAAGCCGCAACACACAAAGGATGATGCAATGTTTCTGATTGACATGTTCAACAAGAAAACCACGATGCCAAATGCTGAAAACGCCCTGCCGGGCCGGCAAACGGAAATTCCGACAGCCGCAACGCATTTTGTCAACGGCAATCCGTTGAAGGGCCCCTATCCGCAAGGCTCGGAAATCCTTTATTTCGGCATGGGCTGCTTTTGGGGTGCCGAGCGCCTTTTCTGGAAAATACCGGGTGTCTGGGTTACCGCAGTCGGCTATGCTGGCGGGTTTACAAGGAACCCGACCTATCAGGAAACCACAACCGGCCTGACCGGCCATGCCGAAATGGTGCTGGTTGTGTTCGATCCCGCAAAGGTCAGTCACCAGCAGCTCTTCAGGACTTTTTTTGAGGAACATGATCCGACCCAGGGCATGCGGCAGGGCAATGACATCGGAACAACCTATCGCTCTGCCATCTACACTACGCACGAAGCCCAGCTGGCGGCCGCAAAGACCGCCCGGGATGCCTATCAGAAAGCGCTGATCGACTCCGGTCGCGCAGGCAGGGTGACAACAGAAATTCTGATGGCTCCGGTGTTCTATTTTGCCGATGCGGATCATCAGCAATATCTGGCGAAGAATCCCGCAGGCTATTGCGGCCTCAAGGGTACCGGAATCACCTGTCCTGTTGGCTGAACAAGGGGATTGTGGAAGGGTTTCTGCCAAAAAATTCATGACTTCAAATGGTTACAAAAAAATTGACCAGTTGAAAAATTTTTGATGAATTTTTTGTTAAGCCATGCAAAGGTACATAACCTCAACCCCGTAAAGGGGCCAGTGGTTCCGCAGACACTCCTTGGTAAAAAGGAATGCGGGAGGACCCAACAATGATAAAACAGGGCTGCTACACATGAAAAAAACCCTTTTGAGTTTCCTGGCTATGGCTGCAATGTCGGCAACGGCGCTTGCTGCAGATATCAAGCCGGCTATCATTTATGACTTGGGCGGAAAGTTCGACAAGTCTTTCAATGAAGCAGCATTCAATGGTGCCGAAAAATTCAAAAAAGATACCGGCATTGAATATCGTGAATTTGAAATCGCCAATGATGCGCAACGCGAACAGGCCCTGCGCAAGTTTGCAACCGACGGCAATAATCCGATTGTTGTGGCGGGTTTTTCCTGGGCTGCTGCGCTGGAAAAGGTTTCGGCGGAATTTCCGGATACAAAATTCACCATCATCGATATGGTCGTTGACAAGCCGAATGTAAAATCGGTCGTGTTCAAGGAGCAGGAAGGATCCTATCTTGTCGGCGTTCTGGCGGGTCTCGCCTCGAAAACCGGCAAGGTTGGTTTCGTAGGTGGTATGGACATTCCGCTGATCAAGCGTTTTTCCTGTGGTTATGCCGGTGGCGTGAAGTCCGTAAAGCCCGATGACACGGTGCTTCAGGCCATGACAGGAACAGATCCTTCGGCCTGGAATGATCCGGTCAAGGGTGGCGAAATTGCCAAGTCGCAGATCGATCAGGGTGCCGATGTTGTGTATCATGCGGCAGGCGGCACCGGTGTGGGTGTTCTCCAGGCCGTGGCAGATGCCGGCAAGCTCGGTATCGGTGTTGACAGCAACCAGAACGGCCTCCAGCCGGGCCATGTCCTGACATCGATGCTGAAGCGTGTCGACGTGGCTGTTTTCAACGCATTTGATTCCGTCAGGAACGACAAGTTCGAGGCAGGTATTTCTGTGCTCGGTCTGGCCGAGGGCGGTGTGGACTTTGCGATGGACGAAAACAACAGGGCCCTGATTACCCCTGACATGCTGGCAGCCGTTGAGAAAGCCAAGGCTGATATCATTGCCGGGACTGTCAAGGTTCACGACTATATGTCGGACGAAGCCTGCCCTTACTGACGTTCAGGGAAACCCGCCGGACAAAGCTGGCGGGTTTTTCCTTTTGCAATATCAGTAATGCGGCGGCCTCGTGATGGACGGGGCATCCATGGTCGTTTCTTCAAGTGACAAAAATCGTTCTGTCAGGCGGTCAAGCTTGCTGCGTATCTGGTCGACCATGCGCCATTGCTCCACCAGCTGTTCGGACAGATCCTCAATGGCGCGTGTCTGATGCGCAATCTGTTCTTCCAGTAAATCGATACGGTTGCGGTCCGTCATGCATATGTGTCCTTGTCCGGTTTTGGAGGTGTTCAGGCAGAACGACAGTCTCGGGTGCCTGTGGCAATGGTGCTGGACAAGCGCGATTGAAAATTGAACATTACCAGCAGCATCGTATCGCGCTGTCCCTGTCGGTATGACCTAATCTTTTTGAGCGTGGTTTGTCATGAGCGAATTTGCAATTGAACTGAAAAACATCAACAAGAGTTTCGGTCCGGTCCACGCCAACAGGAATATTGATCTGCAGGTCAGGAAAGGCACCATTCACGGTATTATCGGAGAAAACGGTGCGGGCAAGTCCACATTGATGTCGATCCTCTACGGCTTTTATCAGGCCGACACGGGCGAAATTCACGTCGGTGGCAAAGCTGTGACGATCAGGGATCCGAATGTCGCTATCGCCATTGGCATCGGGATGGTGCACCAGCATTTCATGCTGGTTGAAAATTTTACGGTTCTGGAAAATGTCATGCTGGGTGCCGAAGGCAGCCAGATCCTCAACAAGGGCATTGCCCGTGCGCGCGGCGAACTGAAGCGCCTGGAAACCGAATATGAAATGGATGTCGATCCCGATGCGGTGATCGAGGACTTGCCGGTGGGCATCCAGCAGCGGGTCGAAATTCTCAAAGCCTTGTATCGCAGGGCCGATATTCTCATCCTGGATGAGCCGACAGGTGTGTTGACACCATCGGAGGCGGATCATCTTTTTCGTATTCTGGGCCAGTTGAAAGAACAGGGCAAGACCGTGATCCTGATCACGCACAAGCTGCGGGAAATCATGGCCATTACCGATGAGGTTTCCGTCATGCGCCGGGGTGCGATGATTGCCACGCGCGAGACCGCAAAAACCTCTGTGGAAGAACTGGCAGAGCTGATGGTAGGCCGGCGCGTGCTGCTGCAGGTGGACAAGGGCGAGGCGAAGCCGGGTGATGTAAAGCTGGCTGTCAAAAACCTCACGGTGCGCGACGCCCGCGGTGTCACAATGGTCGAGAATGTCTCTTTCCATCTGCGGGCCGGCGAAATTGTCGGTATTGCAGGTGTTGCAGGCAATGGACAGTCGGAGTTGCTGGAATGTCTCTCGGGCATGCGCAAGGCCGTATCCGGCACTGTGGATCTGAAGGGGGTTCCTGTTGATGTCACGGGCAAGGGTGATCCGGCAGACCTGCGCGAACGCCGGCTTGCCCATGTGCCGGAAGACCGCCATCATGTGGGCCTTGTCCTGAAATTCGACGAAAGCGAAAATTCCATACTCGGCTATCATGACGATCCGCAATATCGACGCGGCATGCTGCTGAATATGGATGCCATTCGTGCCGATGCCATGGCAAAAATCGAGCAATATGATATCAGGCCACCCAATCCGCGTTTGAAAACCGCCAATTTTTCGGGAGGAAACCAGCAAAAAATCGTGCTGGCCCGCGAAATGGAACGCTCGCCCGATGTGCTGGTCATCGGTCAGCCAACCCGCGGCGTGGATGTTGGCGCGATCGAGTTCATTCACAAGCGCATCATCGAGATGCGCGACCAGGGCAAGGCCATCTTGCTGGTGTCTGTTGAGCTGGATGAGATCCGCGCGCTTTCGGACCGCATTCTGGTGATGTTTGCAGGTCGTGTAGTGGGCGAATGCGCACCGGATGCGACCGAAGGTGATATTGGCCTCTTGATGGCTGGCGTTGAAACCAAACTGGAGGCCGCCGAATGAAAGATGAAGGCGACCTGCCGGAAATCATCAGGCAAAAATTTGAAATACTTAATTGGAGAAATGCGCTTGCAATTCTTGCGTCGGTGCACGAAGGAAACTTCAAGGAGGTGATAGACGTCCTTTCCGCATTTGAGCTTCTCCATAGCCAGATTTCAGTCGGCGGAGGTAATAAATCTTTGATGTCAATGTTTATTGACCAAAGATTGACCGCGCTCGGCTGGGTTGAAAAATCATTTGATACAAAAATTATTGTTGATGGCGTTGTAACGCCGTCACCAACGCATAAAGTTGATTGCTTCAAAGAAAGAATTGCACTTGAAATGGAGTGGAATAACAAGGATCCGTTTTTTGATCGCGACCTTAACAATTTCAGATTGCTGTATGATCTGCAGGTCATTGATGTGGGTATCATTGTTACACGTACAACCGCACTCCAGGAAACGTTAAGAGTAGCGGGCCGTAGCCAAACAACCTATGGCATGGCAACGACACATTCCGAAAAGCTATATCCGAAGATACGTGGTGGCGGTGCAGGTGGTTGCCCTGTACTGGTTTTTGGAATCAAGCCGGAGGCTTATGTAGATGACCGATGACCCGTTAGACACGATTGTTGACTTTGCAGCAAAGCTCGGCGGACGCAAGTTCAGGACGCTGATGGCCGACCCGCCATGGCGATTTGAAAACCGCACAGGTAAAATGGCGCCAGAGCACAAGCGCCTTAACCGCTATGGTACAATGTCAACTGAAGAAATATGTGCGCTGCCAGTTTCCGAGGTGATGGAAAAAACCGCGCATCTTTACCTTTGGACGCCAAATGCGCTCTTGCCTGATGCATTGAAGGTTATGGAGGCGTGGGGTTTTCACTATAAAACGAACCTTGTCTGGCATAAAATACGCAAGGATGGCGGTTCTGATGGCCGTGGCGTTGGCTTCTACTTCCGCAATGTAACAGAATTGATACTGTTTGGAGTTCGTGGCCCGGGAGCGAGAACTCTTGGTCCCGGTCGCACACAAGTAAATTTCCTGGCCAGCCGCAAACGTGAACATTCTCGCAAGCCCGACGAACAATATCACCTCATAGAGGCATGCTCACCCGGTCCGTATCTTGAAATGTTTGCGCGTGGAACCAGAACGGGCTGGAGCTATTGGGGCAACCAGGCAAATGATGAATATGAGCCAACATGGGATACATATTCACATAATTCTTCCACAGACAAGCAAGAGGTTGCCGGGTCAACAAATCCAGTCCACAACGAGGCCGCCGAATGAGCACCCCTTTTGCAAAATTGCCCGGTTGGGTCGAATATGGCGTCATTCCGCTGGTCAATCTTCTGGTGGCCTTTGTCGTTGCCGGTCTTGTTGTCCTGTTTGTCGGGGAAAATCCGTTCAGGGCAGCGTATCTGATGGTCAGCGGTGCCTTTGGTTCGGGCGAAGGTCTTGGCTTTACACTCTATTACGCCACGTACTTTATCTTCACCGGCCTTGCGGTGGCGGTCGCCTTCCATGCGGGCCTCTTTAATATAGGTGGCGAGGGGCAGGCCTATATTGGTGGTATCGGTGTTACACTGGCCTGCCTGCAATTTGACAGTACAATGCCCTGGTACATTGTCTTCCCGATTGCCATTGCCGGCTCCGCACTGTTTGGAGCGGGCTGGGCGCTCATACCGGCCTGGCTGCAGGCCAGACGTGGCAGTCACATCGTCATCACCACCATCATGTTCAATTACATTGCGTCCAGCCTGATGGTCTATCTTTTGACCAGAACCTTGAAGCCCATGGGGTCCATGGCACCGCAAACCCGCACCTTTGTCGAGGGCGGGCAATTGCCGAAACTGGACTGGCTCATGGCCCTGTTTGGCTTGAACATCGGCAATGCGCCGTTCAATATTTCGTTCCTGCTGGCGCTTGCGGCCTGTCTTGGCGTTTTCATTCTGATCTGGCGTACAAGACTGGGATATGAAATCCGCACCATGGGCTTTTCGCCCGGTGCGGCCCGCTATGCAGGCATTTCAGAAAGCCGTATCATTATCATCACCATGCTGATTTCCGGTGCGCTTGCGGGCATGATGGCGATAAACCCGATCATGGGCGACCAGTATCGCATGCAGCTGGAATTTGTCGGAGGCGCAGGCTTTGTCGGCATTGCCGTTGCCCTAATGGGCAGATCCCATCCGGCCGGCATCATTCCGGCGGCCATCCTGTTTGGTATGCTCTATCAGGGCGGAGCCGAGATTTCCTTTGAAATGCCCAATATTTCCCGTGACATGATCGTCATCATCCAGGGACTGGTCATTCTGTTTGCAGGCGCGCTGGAGCATATGTTCCGCCCGGCAATTGTCAGTGCCTGGCAGCGGCTGTTTGTCAGAAAACCGGCTGTTTCCCCCGTGTCAGGAGCATGATATGGAATATTTTGATACGATCATTGTCCTTCTCCAGTCGACAATCCGCCTTTCCGTACCCTTGATCCTGACCGCCCTTGCCGGTCTTTTTGCCGAGCGCTCCGGTGTGGTTGATATTGGTCTGGAAGGCAAAATGCTGGGAGCAGCCTTTGGTGGTGCTGCCGCTGCGGCTGTGTCCGGTTCGGCGGTCGCTGGTCTTGGTGCTGCTGTCCTTGTATCCGTCTGTCTGTCGCTTGTGCATGGCTATGCCTCCATCACGCAACGTGGCAACCAGATCGTATCGGGTGTTGCCATCAATTTCATTGCCTTTGGTGCAACTGTTATTCTCGGCCAGGCGTGGTTCAATCAGGGCGGGCGTACCCCGGCCTTGTCCGGTGATGCGCGGTTTTCTGTTATCGACCTGCCCTTTGCAGATATGGTGCAAGACATTCCGGTTCTGGGCCAGATTTATTCCGGCCTGTTGTCCGGACACTATCTCATGACCTATGTCGCCTTTGCCATGGTTCCCTTCTCGTGGTGGGTTCTCTATCGCACACGGTTCGGCCTGCGGCTGCGCGCCGTGGGCGAAAATCCCGGTGCGGTGGATACAGCCGGTATTTCCGTTGTCTGGCTGCGCTATCGTGCCGTCATCTGCGGCGGCATTCTGTGCGGCTTTGCGGGCGCTTATCTGTCGCTCGCCATGAATGCCGGCTTCGTCAAGGGCATGAGTGCCGGCAAGGGGTATATTGCGCTGGCCGCTCTGGTTTTTGCCAACTGGCGGCCAAAGAACATCCTCTATGCCTGCCTTCTTTTCGGTTTTCTCGATGCCCTGTCCATCCGCATGCAGGGCAATCCGCTGCCGTTCATAGGCCAGGTGCCGGTGCAGTTCATGCAGGCCCTTCCCTACATTCTCACCGTCATTCTTCTGGCCGGGTTCATCGGCAAGGCAAGCCCGCCAAAGGCATCCGGCACGCCCTATGTAAAGGAACGTTGATATGGCCAATGACCTCTTTCTGGCTGCAAGACAGGCCATGCGCCTGTGCCACGCACCCTATTCCCGTTTTCCGGTGGGGGCGGCGATCCGCGCCGACGATGGCAAGGTCTACAGCGGGGCCAATATCGAAAACCTCGCCTTCCCGGAAGGCTGGTGTGCCGAAACCACGGCCATCAGCCACATGATCATGGGAGGCGCAAAAAAGATCGTCGAGATTGCCGTCATTGCCGAAAAGCTGGCGCTTTGCCCGCCATGCGGTGGTTGCCGCCAGCGCATTCGTGAATTTGCCGACAGCAGCACACGGATTTATCTGTGTGATGAAACAGGTGTGGGCAAAACCATGACCATGAACGAGTTGCTGCCGCACAGTTTCGATACGGATGTCATTGGCTGATCAATGTCCATTTATGAGACCATCCTGAGCAAGCGCAACGGTGCAGAACTCTCCCCGGAACAGATTGCCGGTTTCATCGCGCAAATGACCCTTGGCCAGGTGTCTGAAGGGCAGATTGCAGCTTTCGCCATGGCGGTGTGGTTTCGCGGCATGACGCGGGCGGAAACCGTGGCGCTCACCCTTGCCATGCGCGATTCCGGTGATGTGCTGCAATGGGCCGATATTGCCAGACCGGTTGTCGACAAGCATTCAACTGGCGGTATTGGCGATAATGTTTCCCTCATGCTGGCCCCGGTCATGGCCGCGTGCGGGCTGGCAGTGCCCATGATATCCGGGCGTGGTCTCGGCCATACCGGCGGGACGCTGGACAAGCTGGAATCGATCCCCGGTTATGAAATCAGGCCGTCGGCAGATCTGTTTCGCGCAATGGTCAAATCCCCTGGCTGCGCGATCATCGGGCAGACGGACACTCTGGCACCGGCAGACAGGTTGCTTTATGCGGTGCGCGATGTCACGGCAACGGTCGACAGCATGCCGCTGATCACGGCGTCCATTCTCTCCAAGAAACTGGCAGCCGGTCTTCAAAACCTTGTGCTGGATGTCAAGATTGGCACCGGAGCTTTCATGACCAGCCTGCAAGAGGCGGAAGACCTTGCCACATCGCTGGTGGAGGTTGCAAATGGTGCAGGGGTCAGGACAAACGCCCTGATCACCGACATGAACGAACCCCTGGCGGATGCCATCGGTAACGCGGTCGAAATTGTCAATTGCCTTGATTTCCTCAAAGGCCGGAAACGCGGAACGCGCCTGGAACGGGTTGTGATGGCCCTTGCTTCCGATATGCTGGTGTCGGCCGGGCTTGAAAAGGATGCAGACAGCGCCCGCAACCGGGCCCTGAAAGCAGTGGATACCGGCCATGCCATGGAATGTTTCGCAAGGATGATCACCATGCTGGGCGGGCCTGCCGGTTTTGTGGAAAAGCATGAACGCTATTTGCCAAAGGCTGCGGTCATACGGCCGATTCTCGCAACATCTTCGGGCTATCTGTCGGCCTGCAGCGCGTCGGAACTGGGCATGGCGGTGATTGCGCTGGGCGGCGGTCGCAAACGCCCGCAGGACCATATCGATCACGCGGTCGGGTTTGACCATGTCTTGCCGCTTGGAACCATGGTGGAGGAGGGGGATACGCTGGCTTTGGTGCATGCGGCCAGTGAAACCGCGGCAGAAGCCGCAATCCTGCGCTTCCGCGCGGCCTATGCGATGGAGCCGGCCCCTCCGGCCGGCACACCCGTTATCGTCAAACGGATCAGTTGGAAAGATTGAGAGAGCCGTCTTTCACGCTGAAAGACGGGATCTTGTTCAGGAAACTCATGCCGACCAATGTCGAGGACAGGGAATCGTCCTTCAGGACAAAGGTTTCCACATCGCGCACCTTCAGGGTGCCGATCTCGATACGGTCGAGAACAATACGGGCGGCTTTCGTTGTGCCATTGGCTGTGTTCGTTTCATATCTGAAATCCAGCCGGCTTGCCGGGATACCGATTTTTCGCGCCGTGGATTCATTGATGACAACGTAAGTCGCACCTGTATCCACCAGGGCGTTGACCGTGCGGCCATTCAGCCGGAAATCGGCATGAAACTGTCCCGCATCATTCGCTGTGATCACATATTTGCCATGGGTCGACATTGTCGAAACAGCGACCGGGGAAGGCACGCCAGGGCTTTTTGACGCTCCGCTGATGGTCTCAGCCTTGCGCTCGCTTGTCAAAATGGCTGTCCTGTTGCCCATGAACACGGCGGATGTGCTGATCAGTCCAGCGATGAGTGCGATACGGAAAAACATGGTTCTATCTCCAGCATATGTGCCGGAATGAAACCATGCTGGCCTTTAGGACTGTCAAACAGGATTGCTAAAATCCAATTTATCGGCCTTGTTTTGGTGCGCTTGGTAAATGTGCGGTGAAGGCAAAAAAGGCCGTCGGGCTTGCAAGTGTGTTCTTATACCAACCTGCATAGATATTGACCTATTTCGCCGGATCGATTTTGATTTCCGGTTAGGAGAAAACCGCAGTGGGACCAAAAGGTCCAGCGAGGTTTTTCGACGACAGCCGGAGAGCAAAAGCGACCGGCCCTATGGGTGAGCCTGAGAAAGCCACCGGACTTTGTCGCAATCCTCGACCGATGCTTGTACATCGCTCTGCGGTTGCTTCGCGCCGGATGGCGCTCTCTGGCTCACGAAATAGGTCAATATCTATGCAGGTTGGTATTATTTCGTGCCATACATCCGGTCGCCGGCATCGCCCAGGCCGGGAACAATATAGCCCTTGTCGTTGAGGAGCCGGTCGACAGAAGCCGTAAAGACCGGCACATCCGGATGGGCTTTACAAAAATTTTCAATGCCTTCAGGGGCCGCCAGCAGGCAGAGAAACCGGATATTCCTGGCACCGCGCTCTTTCAGCTTGTCAATGGCTGCAATCGAGGAGTTTCCGGTTGCCAGCATCGGATCAACAACAATCACCAGACGGGCAGAAATATCTTCCGGGGCCTTGAAGTAATATTCGACCGGTAGCAGGGTTTCATGATCCCGGTAAACACCGATATGGGAAACACGGGCGGAAGGAACCAGATCCAGCATGCCTTCCAGAAGGCCGTTGCCAGCCCGCAGGATTGAGGCGAAAACCAGTTTTTTCCCTTCCAGAACAGGGGCTTCCATGGTTTCAATCGGCGTTTCGATTGTCTCGTAGGTCAATTCCAGATCACGGGTGACCTCATAACAAAGCAGTGTTGAAATCTCCCGCAGAAGGCGGCGGAAACTGGCTGTCGAGGTTTCCTTGCGGCGCATGATGGTCAGCTTGTGCTGAACCAGAGGATGATTGATAACTGTTACGCCGTCCATGATATGCCTCTTTTGCCTGTCCCTGATCTGTCTTCTCTTTTCTATGGAATTCAGGCATCGCGCAAGGGATGAAGGGTATTTTGATGCTTCATCCCCAGCACCGTTGCTTCAGGCTGCATCAAATCTTGCCAGAAGCCGCGCGCGCGTTGGCGCGTCCACAAAGGCCGCCTCCAGCGCCGTGCGGGTCATGGCATTGATGGCATCATCATCAAACCCCATGATGGTTGAGGCAATGGCATACTCCCTTGCCAGCGATGTATGGAAGAACGGTGGATCGTCGGAGTTCAGGGTGACCTTGACCCCATGCCTGACAAAGTCCCGCAGCGGGTGGGCCTGAAAGTCGGGAAACACATTGAGTGCGATGTTCGAGCCGGGGCAGACTTCCAGAACAGTGCCAAGATCGGCCAGGCGGCGCACCAGATCCATGTCCTCAATAGCCCGGACACCATGACCAATGCGGTCTGGCCGCACCAGGTCAATGGCATCGCGCACACTGAAAGCGCCACATAGCTCGCCGGCATGAATGCTTATGCCAAGCCCGGCATCCCTGGCAATGTCAAAGGCCCTCACATAATCGGCAACCCGCCCCATGCGCTCTTCTCCGGCCATATTGAAGCCGGAAATCAGGGGATGCGGGCGGCGGCTGGCATATTTTGCAGCACTGATCACCTTTTCGACCCCGAAATGCCGGACCCCGACAATCACCATCCGGCTTTCAATTCCGGTCTTTGCCCTGGCGCGTTCCATGCCCTCGCCAATGGCGTTGATATAGGCATCCTCTCCAATTCCGGCTGTCACGCCCTGGTCAGGGGCCACGAAAAGTTCGCCGTAAATGGCCCCTGCCTCTGCAATACTCGACAGACAGGTTTCGGCCAGAAGCGCAAAATCCTCCTCGCTGCGAAACAGTCCGGCAACGAAATCATAGCAACTGGCAAAACTTGTGAAATCCGACCATAGATAGGAGCCATCCAGAATGAACCTTGATGTGTCCACATCATATTTGCGGGCCAGTTCAGCGGCAAGTTCCGGAGACGCGCCCCCTTCAATATGCAGATGCAGTTCCGCTTTTTTCAATTTCAGGGTCATAGAAAACTCCGGCCACAGGCACCGGGTGCAATCCCCAGATGCGCAGCAACAGTTTCGCCAATATCGGCAAATGTTTCAAGAATACCAACAGGACCGGGCATGATTCCCGGCCCGAAGGCCAGAACCGGAACACGTTCACGGGTATGATCGGTTCCGGGCCATGTCGGGTCACAGCCGTGATCGGCAGTCAGGATCACCAGATCACCCTCCTGCAGCCGGGCGAAAATTTCAGGCAGGCGCCGGTCAAAGGCTTCAAGGGCGCCAGCATAGCCCGCCACGTCACGGCGGTGTCCGTAAAGCATGTCAAAATCAACAAAGTTGGTAAAAACCAGATCCCCGCCCTGTGCTGAATCGAAGGCTGCAAGGGTTGCATCAAACAGCGCCATATTGCCATGGGCCTTGGTCAGCGTGGAAATGCCCTGATGGGCAAAAATATCCCCGGTCTTGCCGATGGCATGAACCTGATGTCCGGCAGAAACCAGGCGGTCAAGAAGCGTAGGCTCCGGTGGCAGAACAGAAAAGTCACGCCTGTTGCCGGTGCGCTCGAAAGTCTCCTTGCTGTCTCCGGTAAAGGGACGCGCTATCACCCGCCCGATATGCAGCGGGTCCACCAGACGCCGCACAACCTGGCAAAAGGCCAGAAGACGTTCCAGCCCGAAATGGGTCTCATGGGCGGCAATCTGCAAAACGGAATCGGTTGAGGTGTAGCAGATGGGTTTGCCCGAGCGGGTGTGTTCTTCACCGAACCTGGCTATCACCTCCGTTCCGGATGCATGGCAATTTCCCAGAATACCGGCTATGTCACCCTCGCGGCACATGGCGTCGACAAGACTGTCGGGAAAGGCTTTTTCGCCCTTGGGGAAATAGCCCCAGTCAAAAAGAACCGGCGTTCCGGCCATCTCCCAATGCCCCGACGGCGTGTCCTTGCCACGGGAAATTTCGCACGCCGCTCCATAGGCTCCGCGCAGCGTTTCAGACAGGGCCATGCCCGGGGGGATCGTGCCGCTTGCCAGAACGGCAGCATGGCAAAGGCCCAGTGCATTCATGTGCGGAAGTGCCAGAGGCCCCGAGCGTCCGTGTATCGTGTCCGCTGATCCATTCTGGCACGCCCTTGCAATGGAGCCAAGCGTGTTGGAGCCTTTGTCCCCATAACGGTCGGCATCAGCGGCTCCGCCAATGCCAAAGGAATCCAGAACCAGGAGAAATGCGCGTGCCATAGACCACCATTCAGGCCAGCCTTCATGCCAGGAAAGCCTGCATGTCAGAAAGCCCGTTCACCATCAAGGGTGGCAGATTTAGCCTGTGGCGTTCAAAATGGCAATTCACCATCAGTAACAGCGCTATCAACAGGCCGGGCAGGTGACGCTGCTCCCGACACGCGGAGAAAAATAATAGGTTTTTGTCATTGTAAATGCGCTGGCCTGTGTCCCTGCCATTCCTGGCAAATACAAAAGCATGGTGTAGGGGACACTGAGCTCGGAACGGATGAGGTAACTGCTGGCAATTTGCAGGTCCGCTGGCAGGCTGGCGGTAATATCGACACCTGTTGTATAGGGGCGTGATCCCGCCCTGTCCCACGACCAGTCAACTTTGGCTTTTCCTGCCGAATCCAGTTTGATTCCTGTCATTTTCAAGGTGTAGTCACTGGAGGAAAAAGGTGCCAGGATGCTGCTGACAACATCCGGCATGGTTGCCAGAAACGGCTTGTCGACAGATGTTGACTGCGCGGCCACCAGATCGCCGACAGAACTGGAAGCGCGTGCAACCTTGCCATAGACATTCAGGGCAACCGTTGCCTCCAGTGTGCCCAGATACAAAACGATCAGGAGCGGTGCCAGAATGGCAAATTCGATTGCGCCAATACCTGACCTGTTTTGTACAAACCGGTGGATTTGCGCATCGAACCGCCTCTTCACGCTTTTTGTCCGGGTACGGTTTGGTGTCAGTACCTGTCTCATTTCATGTTCCAGATCCGGGATAAAGTGGTTGCACATTCGGTCACGGGAAAATCTCGTTCTTGAAGGCAGCCGTTGACACAATCAGATAATCGGTCGGCATGGTTGTTCCCGATGGCCTGATATTGGTAATGTATGGTCGCACAAGATCTGTTGTGATCTGCCAGCGGTAATAGGCCCGCAGCATGTTGATTGTTCCGTAACCCCCGGGTGTAAACTTGAACCCGCTCGTATCAAGGTCTGAATACGGGTCTGAGCTCAGACGCGGGATTGCGGTCGGAATATTGGCAAATGTCGCGAATGTTCTCAGATCGATATAGAGCTTTGAAGGGGAGGCCGCCTCGCTGGCAGAGCAGGTGATCACAATGGAGATCTGATTGCAAAATGCGGTGCGAAACTGGATTTCGGTCATGTCCGTCGCCTTGGCAGGGGACGAGTTGAACGTTATCTGGCCGGTCCGTATCTTTCTGCCCATGATATCAACAGCGTTTGCCAGAACCTGCTCGGCATTGTAGGCAATGAAAGTTTCAAGTGTCGCGAAGATAACCATGAAGAAAGGCAATGCCAGAATAGCAAATTCAATGGCTGTCGAGCCGGAACGGGTTTGATGAAAACGTGCAATCAATCCCCGCAGGCCGGTGCCATTTGCATATTCAGGTCCGGTTTTGCACTTGCACATTGTTTCAATCCACAAATGGAACATGCAGCTTAAAGTATAGCGCATTGTTTGTCGGGTATTTGTTTCATCTCGTGTTGCTATTGGGTACGGAAGATTTGCGTCAGTTCAAAAAGGTTGCGTTTCGGGTTTCAGCGTTCAGACTTGCTGCATGGCCCGCCTGAAGTCGCTCAGTTCGCGGTATAGGCAGAATTGGAAATCGGGGCTGGTGATACGGAGCTTGTATCGGACTTTTCTGCATGCTGCTCGCAGTTGGGCGTGCAGGACAGCACGCTTCTTGCTGTCTGGCGGTAGACGCGCACCGTGTTGGCCTCGTCGATGGACACCAGAATACGCTCGTCCAGTATGGCATTTCCATCGGCATCCAGAAGCACGATGTTGGTGGTGCCGAAACTGCGACCCGTCAAGACAATCGTCCTGGAATCGGCCACAGTAGCATCAGCAACATCGGAATTTCCAACAATCACTTTGGAAACAGGGCGGTCCAGCTTCAAAATCCGTGCGTGATCCATAAAAACCCGCAGGATATCATCGTCTGCATGTGCCATGAATGGCACAAGGCAAAGGGTGACCGAAGCCAGAACACCCGAAAGGGTCGTGATAATGGCTTTTGCGGCATGTCTTTCGGATGGCATCGGCAAATCCCCTGACTATTGACAGGGGTAACCTTGCAGAAAAATGATTTAGGAACTGTTAAATTATACAATCCGGCAGAGGGCAGAGGCCGCAAAATGCAAGCCATGAAAGAGGATTGTCACGACGTCATGACATGGAAAATATCATGAATGGATGGGAATCAACAGATTGAAATCTATGCCATATTGAGTTTCGAGCCTTTCACGGCAAAAACTGTCATTGCAATGACTGTGTTAAATGGCTGATATTCAAGCCTGCGGTCAGTAAATATTAACCATCTCTGTTAAAGCGATAGCAAGAGACCTGATGTAGCTTCACCTTATCCGATCAACGAGTAACAGTTGACGGAATGCTATCTGTCAACTGTACTGGAGATGAACATGAAAAACACTATCGCACGTTTCGTTTCGGATGAATCGGGCGCAACAGCTATCGAGTACGGCCTGATTGCCGGCCTGGTTTCTGTGGCCCTGATCACCGGTGCATCCGCTCTGGGCAATGCCCTGGGCACTCGCTTTAACAACCTTGCCGGAAACATCACCAACAACAAATAATTTCATTTGGCAAGACCTGTCGCCAAAGTGTCTGATGCTGCAAAGGCTGCTTTTTCAAAAAAGCGGCTTTTGCATTAAGCGAATGTCAATAAATTGACACTATAGTTTTACTCGCAAAGATTGAATTTTAACACAGGTGGCGCATCCACTGGTCAGGAGTACAGGATGAAGAAAATGATCGCACGTTTTTGGGACGATGAATCGGGCGCAACAGCTATCGAGTACGGGCTGATCGCCGGCCTGGTTTCTGTGGCCCTGATCACCGGAGCAACAGCTTTGGGTGGCGCACTGAACACTCGCTTTAACAACCTTGCCGGAAACATCACCAACAACAATTAACGCCATTCAGACATACTGCCACGCAAAATGGATCTGCTTTTTCAAAAGCCGCTTTTCAAGAAAGGCGGCTTTTGCGTTAGCCATATGTCAAAATCGGCTTCAGCGCATTTTTGGACTCGCCCATTCATCGCTTTGGCGACCTGTTTCGGCACCACATCGCACAATGGCGCTTGTATTTTGTGCGGCTTCAAAAGTACGGTATTTGTTCGACTTCGCTTTTTCTTAAGACATTTGGTGCACTCTCGTGTCCGTATGTCGCGTGGAGAAATTCTGTGATTGAAGCCGCACTTTTAGTCATATTCCCGTTATGCGTCGCCATGGCGGCCTGTTCGGATATGCTGACCATGACAATACCGAACCGGGTATCTGTTCTGCTTCTGGCGTCATTCATTGTCATCGCGCCGCTGGCGGGTATGGGCCTTCAAACGTTTGGATTGCATATCGCTGCAGGGCTTGTTGTGCTTGTTGCCGTTTTTGCCCTCTTTGCCTTCAATATGATGGGCGGTGGTGACGCGAAGCTGCTTGCGGCGTGTGCCGTGTGGTTTGGTCTGAACGACAGCCTCATGATGTTCATGATTTATGTGGCATTCATGGGGGGTGTTCTGACGCTTCTGCTATTGTCCCTGCGTGCGCGTATCGACAATATTATCGGCTTTGGTATCCCTTTCCCGGAGCCGCTTTTGTTTGAAAAGAAAATTCCATACGGGATTGCAATCGGTATCGGAGGCTTTCTGGCCTATCCGTCCTCGCCCCTGATGCAGCTTTATTTTGCTGCAGGATGACAGCTGTTTTGCGGATCGGACGCCGGGCATCCCTGTTTTCTGCGGTGAAACCGCAGATGTCCGGGCATAATGAAACCAGTCATTAACCGCGTTTGAAAGCAAAACGTTAACCATTATTACACCAATTGCAGGTCATTCTGTCCGCGAGAAATCGTATGAATCGCTCAGGGAATGATCATGAAGCCAGCACGTCTCATTATTTTGGCCGTTGCCGTCATTGCAGCCGGCCTGTCGGGCCTGCTGGCATTGCGCATGTCGGACAGCAATAGCCCTCCGCAGGTTTCTGTATCCCCGGCTCCGGTGATTGAAAAGGAACCCACGATCAACGTGCTGGTTGCTGCGGCCAACATGCCGGTGGGCTCCCGCCTGACAGACGCATCCATGAAATGGATCAACTGGCCCAAGGCAGGTGCGGCACCCGGTTTTATTACAGAAGAGACCCGTCCCCAGGCGATGAAAGAGCTCGCCGGATCGATCGTGCGATTGCCAATGTTTGAGGGCGAGCCGATCCGTCCTGAAAAAATTGCTGATGCCAGCAACCGGATCATGTCGTCCCTGCTGCCTGCCGGAAAGCGCGCTGTGGCCACGGATATCACGGTTTCCACGGGGGCCGGCGGCTTTATCCTGCCGAATGACCGGGTGGATGTGATCATGGTCAACAAGGCCGATGGCACCAGTTACAAAACCCAGACAGTTCTGAGCAATGTCCGCGTTCTGGCCATCGACCAGAATATACAGGAACAGGATGACGGCACGAAATCGGTGATCGGAACAACGGCAACGCTGGAATTGACCCCTGACCAGGCCAAGGTGATCGCGGTCGCCCAGCAGATGGCAGACCGGCTGACCCTGTCCCTGCGGTCGGTCGCCGACGCCCAGGAACCCGATACGGAGGTTCCGGAGAATTTGCTGGGTGGTGGAATAACCACCGGCTCCATCCAGATTATCAAGTCCGGCGAAATCGTCAAATCCAGCCAGATACAGTGAACGGTGCAAACATGAGAAAATCCCGGACAATACCCACGAAACGCACTGCCCGCAGAATTCTGTGCGGCGCACTTTCTGTATGGATGACTCTGGCAGGTATTCCGGGTTCGATTGCGCCGGCATTTTGGGGTGCCGGTCATGCAGAAGCAGCCTCCGACACCATCATACGGATTTCCCAAAGTGGTCCAGGTGTCAAAAAAACGCTGAAACTCGGGCTTAACAAGGCCATCGTCGTTGATCTGCCAGCCGATGCCCATGATATTCTGGTCGCCGATCCGCAGATGGCTGATGCTGTAACGCGCACGTCACGCCGCATTTACCTGTTTGGCAAGGCCGTTGGCCAGACCAATATTTTCGTCTTCGGTCCGGGCGGAGAAGAAATCGTCAGTCTGGATCTGGTTGTCGAGCGCGATATAGACGGACTTGAAGCCAATCTGCGCCGGTTTCTGCCGGAATCCGATATCAAGGTTGAAATCATTTCCGACAATATTGTTCTGACCGGAACAGTGCGCACGCCACAGGATGCGGCCCAGGCGTCAAGCCTGGCCGAAGTGTTCCTCAAGGGCGGGGAAGCAACAACACGAAATTCGACAGCAACCGGTGGCTCGGAAAACAGCGGTGTTGCGATTTTTGCCGAAGACCGGCAGACATCCCAGATCGTCAACCTTCTCAAGATCGATGGCGAAGATCAGGTGACGCTCAAGGTAACCGTTGCCGAAGTCAGTCGCCAGGTTCTCAAGCAGCTCGGGTTCAGCGGCTCGATCGGTGGATCAAACGGTTCCATTGCCTTCAGGAACCCGACCAATCTGGGGGGAGCCGTCGATGCATTCGGCTCGGCGGCCATCAGGGCAACCGCTGGCGAATTCACCCTGGCCAGTTACATGAATGCCATGGAACAGGCGGGCGTCATGCGCACGCTTGCCGAACCGAGCCTGACCGCGATTTCCGGCGAACAGGCGAAATTTTATGTCGGCGGTGAATTCAACATGGTTTCAGGACAGGAAGTGGATGAAAATGGCGTTGTCACACGCTCCAATGAATCCACGGAGTATGGTATCCGCCTGAACTTCCTGCCGGTTGTCCTTTCGCCGGGCCGTATCAGCCTGAAAATCGAAACCCAGGTATCCGAACCCACATTTGAAGGCAATACAGTCTCCTCCACCGCCCTGCTTCCAGGCGCAAACCGGGCTATTCCGGGTGCCACGCATCTTGGCATACGCAAGCGTGAAGCGTCCACGACGGTCGAATTGCCGTCCGGCGGCTCCATTGTGATCGCCGGTCTGGTTCAGGACGATATCAAACAGGCATTCTCGGGCAACCCGGCGCTGTCGAAGATTCCGATTCTGGGAACACTGTTCCGCTCCAGGGATTTCCAGCGCAATGAAACGGAAATGGTGATTATCGCAACACCCTATCTGGTTCGCCCTGTGGCTTCGAGTGCGCTCGCCCGCCCGGATGACAATTTCGAGCCTGTGGATGATGCCTCAACATTCTTCCTGAACCGTGTGAACAAGGTCTACGGGCGCAAGGAAAACGCAGTGCAAACGCCTTACCATGGCGCTGTCGGCTTTATCTACAAATGAGAAGCGGGAGCCGCCGGATGGCAAGCATCGTGCGCAACAACACACACTGGAATACCACGCCGTTGTCGGGTTCAAAAAGGAACATGGGTATGAATTTGGTAAAATCCCTGACATATGCAACCGTGCTTGTGTCTGTCCTGACCGGGTTAACGGGCTGCGGCTCGGTAAAAACCGATGCCGGTATGACAACAGGATCCATCGACAATGATTACAGGGCACGCCATCCTGTCAATCTTGCGGAAGCCGAACATACACTGGATGTTCCGGTGGCTTCCGGTGACAGGAAACTGAACCTGTCCGTGCGGGACGCCATCCGGGGGTTCGCCATTGACTATGCATCAACCTCATCAGGTTACGTGCAGATTCTCGTACCGCAAGGGGCCGTGAATTCTGCAGCGGCATTGCGCGCATCAGGCGAAATCAGGGCATTGCTCGTGGAAAGCGGGGTTTCAAAGACAAAAATCCTGCAATCATCCTACGCGGCAGAGGCGGCGGATCAGTCGTCCCCCGTGCGCATCAGCTATATTGCCATCACGGCTCAGACCACCAGATGCGGCGAATGGCCGGAAGATTTGCTGTCAAATTCGACAGCCAACAAAAACTGGCACAATTTTGGCTGCGCAAGCCAGCAGAATTTTGCCGCCCAGATCGCCAACCCCATGGATCTGGTCGCGCCACGTGGCATGACCCCTATTGATGCCCAGCGCCGGGCGGTCGTGATTAAAACCTATCGCAGTTCGACAGAGCAATAAAAAGATCAGGCAATTTTGAATTCCAGGTCAGGTCAGGACAGGCAATGAGCACAGTAAACTACACATTTGAAACAGATGCGGTGAAAGACGCATTGGCTGATGAGGCCAGGCGTCCGCTTGATCTCGATCATTTGCGACCCCTGCCACGGATTTCAATTCACGCCTTTTGTGAAACGGAATCCATGCTCCGCATGATGGAGAACTGTGGCACGGACCGCAGGCTTGCCAAAGTTTCCATGAGAGTCAACAGGGGCAATATTTCCGCGGCCGCCAACATGTTTTCCACGGTCCCGACACCGAACCTCATTGTGCTGGAGACATCCGTTGATCCCCGCCACATGCTGGAGGAACTGGCACCGCTGGCGGCAGTCTGCGATCCGACAACAAAAGTGATTCTGGTCGGCCACCACAATGATATTGGCCTTTACCGCGAACTGATCCGGAATGGTATTTCGGAATATCTGGTAGCCCCCGTTTCGATTTCCGATATGCTGGGTTCTGTAGCCTCCATCTTTGTGGACCCTGATGCCGAGCCGCTTGGGCGCTCCATCGCCTTTATCGGTGCCAAGGGTGGCACAGGATCCTCGACGATTGCGCATAATTGCGCCTTTGGAATTTCCAACCTGTTTGAAACAGAAGTGATTCTGGCAGATCTTGACCTGCCGTTCGGAACGGCAAATATCGATTTTGACCAGGATCCTGCGCAGGGCATAGCAGAAGCGGTATTCGCCCCTGACCGGCTCGATGACATTTTCCTGGAGCGGTTGCTGACAAAATGTTCACAGCGCCTGTCACTTCTGGCCGCACCTTCCATGCTGGACCGCGCCTTTGATTTTCACAGTGCGGCCTTCCAGCCCATCGTCGATATCCTTCAGCGCAGTGTTCCTGTTTCCGTTCTGGATCTGCCGCATTCCTGGAACGACTGGACGCGCTCCGTTCTGGCAACAGCGGATGAGGTAATCATTACGGCGGTGCCGGACCTGGCCAATTTGCGCAACACCAAAAACATGTTTGATGCCCTGAAGAAGTTGCGGCCAAATGACCGTAAACCACACCTGATCCTCAATCAGGTCGGTATGCCGAAAAGGCCGGAAATTTCTCCTGCTGATTTCTGTGACCCCCTCGAGAACGATCCGATTGCCATCATCCCGTTTGATATTGCGCTGTTTGGCAATGCTGCCAACACTGGCCGCATGATTTCGGAAATCGACAGCAAATCGGCAACGGCGGAAACACTTTCGCAAATTTCACATATTATTACCGGGCGGGCGAACCACAAGAAAGCCAGACGGAATAGTCTGGAGGTGATGCTCGACCTCCTCGGACGCAAAAAGTAAAAGTATCTGGTTGAAAGTTGGATAAATATGTTTGGCAAGCGAACGAATGACGGCTTTGGAAAGGGTGGCAACGCGGCAGTCAGGCCCGCCAGTCAACCTGTTGAAATCCCGGGTGCGCCTGTTCTTCAGGAGCCTTCCAATGATGCATCGGTGCTGAAAGCAGCAGCCAGCCTGATGCAATCCGCAAAACTGGGTGCACCGGCTGACCGCAGACGCGCACCGCGGGAAGAAAGCTATTACAACACCAAGGCACAGGTGTTTGCCGGGTTGATCGACACGGTGGACCTTTCACAGCTTGCAAAGCTCGATGTTGAAAGCGCGCGGGAAGAAATTCGCGATATTGTCAACGATATCATCACCATCAAAAACTATGCGATGTCCATTTCCGAGCAGGAGGAACTGCTGGAGGACATTTGCAACGATGTATTGGGTTTTGGACCCCTGGAGCCGCTGCTGGCGCGCGATGACATTGCCGATATCATGGTGAACGGTGCCGGCAAGACCTTCATCGAAGTGAACGGCAAGATGCGTGAATCCGATGTGACCTTCCGTGACAATGCCCAGCTGTTGTCCATATGTCAGCGCATCGTCAGCCAGGTCGGCAGGCGTGTTGATGAATCCAGCCCGATCTGCGACGCCCGTCTTCCCGACGGTTCCCGCGTCAATATCATTACATCGCCATTGGCCATTGACGGCACTGCGCTGACGATCCGCAAATTCAAGAAGGACAAGCTCAACCTTGACCAGCTTGTGCGTTATGGTTCCATCACACCGGAAGGTGCCGTGCTGTTGCAGATTATCGGCAAGATCCGCTGCAATGTTGTGATCTCAGGCGGCACGGGTTCCGGCAAAACCACATTGCTGAACTGCCTGACCGGCTATATTGACCGTGATGAACGTATTATCACCTGCGAAGATTCCGCCGAATTGCAATTGCAGCAGCCACATGTTGTCCGGCTGGAAACCCGGCCGCCCAATATTGAAGGTGAAGGCGAGATCACCATGCGCGATTTGATCAGGAATTGCCTGCGCATGCGGCCTGAAAGAATCATTGTCGGCGAAGTGCGTGGACCGGAAGTGTTCGACCTGATGCAGGCCATGAACACGGGTCACGACGGGTCCATGGGGACCATCCACTCCAATACACCGCGCGAATGCCTGTCGCGCATAGAATCCATGATTGCGATGGGAGGTTACACGCTGCCGACGAAAGCGGTGCGAGAAATGATCGCAACTTCGGTTCACGTCATTATCCAGGCAGCCCGCCTGCGCGACGGGTCACGACGTATCACCCATATTACAGAGATTATGGGTATGGAAGGCGATGTGATCGTAACACAGGATCTGCTGCGCTACGAAATCGAAGGGGAGGATTCCCTCGGAAAGTTGATCGGGCGCCATGTCTCCACCGGCGTCGGAAAACCGGGCTTCTGGGACCGTGCCCGCTACTATAACGAGGAAAAACGGCTTGCCGTCGCCCTCGATGCGCTGGAACAGAAATCGGCGAAAGGATAGCGCGATGTTTGGACTGGACTTCAATCTGGTGGCAATGATCGCGCTGGCAGCAATTTCTGCCGGCGCAGTCTGTTATGCGTTACTCTATTCCAATATCGAGGCTGACAAGAGTGCCCGCTCCCGGGTCAAAAAAATCAAGGCGGCAGAAACGGATATTTCCAAAGTCAAGGCAGCACGCGACAGGGTCAATGAAGTCAGCAAACGCAAAAAATCTGTTCAGGACACTTTGAAGGAGCTTGAAAGCAGGCAGCTTGAGCGTGAAAAGAAATCGTCACCCGGATTGAAAACGAAATTGCAGCAGGCGGGCATAGCAATCACCGAGACCCAGTTCCATCTGATCTCCGGCTGTGTTGGAACAATGTTTTTTTTCCTGTTTTTTATCCTTGGTCTGCCGATATATATCGCGATTGGTGTTTTCATATCTGCGGGTCTGGGCTTGCCAAGGCTTGTCGTCAATTACATCTGGAAGAAACGCCTTGCCCAATTTATTGACGAGTTTCCCAATGCGCTTGATGTGATTGTCCGGTCGATCAAATCTGGCCTGCCGCTCAATGATGCCATGCGGTTGATCGCATCGGACGGTCAGGAGCCGGTCAAGGGTGAATTCCGCAAAATCATCGAAGCGCAGCAATTGGGCATGGGAATTCCCGAAGCCTGTTCACGCATGTACAATTCTGTGCCGCTGCAGGAGGTTTCCTTCTTCGCCATCGTGATCGGCATTCAGGCTCAGGCAGGCGGCAACCTGTCAGAAGCATTGGGCAATCTGTCCCGTGTTCTGCGTGACCGCAAAAAAATGAAGGCGAAAATTGCGGCTCTCTCCATGGAAGCCAAGGCATCGGCTGCGATCATCGGGGCGCTTCCCTTCATTGTCGGCTCTCTCGTCTACATGACATCACCGAACTACATGATGATCCTTTTTACCGACGCACGGGGTCACATGATTCTCGGATTTTCCGCCGTCTGGATGTGCCTGGGTCTCATCGTGATGAAAAATATGACAAGCTTTGAAATTTGAAGTGCAGGTGCGTGCGTTGCGATACGACAGAAATGGTTGCCCGAAGGGCCGGGAAATGTGAAATGCTGAATTTTTTGGACAATCTCGTCAAAAATCCTACGCCGCTTCTCGCTGTTTTCGTGGCCATTGCCGTGTTTGCGACGCTTTATTCTTTCGCAATGCCCTATCTGGAACGCGCAGAGATCGAGCGCCGCCGCAAATCGGTTTCCAGTGAGCGGGACAAGTTGCGCGCCCGCGAACGTTCGCGTCTCAGCACGGATTCGCTCAAACATCGCGGTGCCGTGCGTGCACAGGATAACAACTCCGTTCGCAGGATCGTGGAAAAGCTCAATCTGCGCAAGGCGCTGGTGGATGATAATACGGTCAACAGACTGAGGGCCGCGGGGTATCGCTCCCCCAATGCACTCAATACATTTCTGGTTGCCCGGTTCAGTTTGCCTTTCGCTTTTTATCTCGTGGCCAATATCTGGGTCTTCGGACTTGGAAATCTTGGGGACCGGCCCGGCTCCATGCGGTTTCTGGCCACAGTTGTGTTTGCCTATCTGGGGTTCTATGCGCCGAATATCTTCATTTCCAACAAGATGAAAAAGCGGCAATTGTCGATTTCGCGCGCCTGGCCCGATGCGCTGGACCTGATGCTGATCTGCGTGGAATCCGGCATATCCATGGAACTGGCATTGCGGCGTGTTGCCGATGAAATCTCGGCCCAGTCGCCCGAGCTGGCAGAGGAACTTGTCCTGACCGTTGCCGAACTGTCGTTCCTGCAGGATCGCAAAACAGCCCTGGAAAATCTCGGCAACCGCACACAGCTCGATTCCGTCAAGGCTGTCATGCAGGCTCTTATCCAGGCCGAACGCTATGGTACACCCATTGCCCAGGCACTGCGTGTTCTGGCGCAGGAAAGCCGTGACATGCGCATGAACGAGGCAGAAAAGAAGGCAGCAGCGTTGCCGCCCAAACTGACGGTGCCGATGATCCTGTTCTTCCTGCCGGTTTTGATCGCTGTTATTCTTGGCCCTGCCGGTATCCAGGTTTCCGACGGCTTCAAATAAGCACCGGACCGTTTCCTGCGGTATCAGTTGGTGCCTGCATCGCCTTCAGAGGAGAGTTTTTTCCATGCGTTCTGCTGGGCGAGCATTGCGCGCAGGTAATCAATATTGGCCTTGGCCTGATCCGGCGAGAGTTCGCGTGAGGCAATCTGTTCAGCCTCACCGAAGCGACCCTGCAATCCGACGATCAGTGACAGGTTCTGGCGGACGCGACTGTCGGCCGCCGGCTGCCGCGCTGCCAGTTGCAGATAGGATTCCGCCGTTTTCAGATCCTTGGACAGCATGAAAGACATCCCGATATTGGACAGGACCGAAGGTTCGTTCGGAACAATATCCAGTGCATCGCGATAGCGTGCGCGGGCTTCCTGCGGTCTGCCGAGCTGATCGAGAATGGCACCTTCTGCCGATTTCAGCTTCCAGTCCGGACGGTCCGGTGTCTGCGCACGGCTGATGGTTTGCAAAGCCTGTTCCAGCTGCCCTGCTCCGGCCTGGGCCTTGCCATAGGCTGCCAGCACTTCGCGGTCGGTCGGGTTGAGAATGGCCACCTTCTGCATCACGGCCAGCGCCTGGTCGTCTTTTCCCGTCATGCGCAGCAGGCTGGCATAATTCAGTCCGGCTGCCTTGTCATTGGGGTTCTTCTCATAGGCCCGGCCAATCTGCTCGGCCGCGGCGGCCAGTTCGGTTTCATTCATGTCCTGAACCGGTTTGGAAAATTGGGTTATCGAACCGGTGGTCATGTTGCTTCTGGTCGTCGTACAGGATCCAAGCGAGAGTGCCAGCACGGCAATACAGACACCTCGCAGCAAAGATGTGCCGGGAAAACCGCTTTGAATGGAATGGGCCATAGTTCGAGCCTTTGAAATCCTGGGTTTGTGCCTGTCGCCTGATCTGCCGTGACCAATTGCGACGCAATCTTCGCTCCAGCAATAATCTGTTAACCCTAACAGAGTGTTAATTTCCTGATTCTTGTGCGCCCGCAAAGGTATGTCATGGCTCCCTTCCAGTTTATCGACCGTCCGAGCCCCTTCAATACAAAGGGTGGAAAGACCATACCGGTCTTTGCCGTGACACCGGCGCATATCGAAACCGGTGCGATTGATCCCGTTGCGCTGGACTGGGCGCGCAAGTCCGGTTTCAGGGCCGAAAGCGGTTCCGTCCTTCTTGTGCCGTCATCTGACGGGCATCTGGGCGGGGCGCTGCTGGGTCTGGGGAAAAACCCGACCGGCCAGCCCTTTGTCATGGGGCGGCTTGCCAGCGCCCTGCCCAAAGGGGACTGGCATATTGAAACATCCCCCCTGACATCCAGCCGCATGTTGCTGGGTTATGGTCTGGGAAGCTACCGCTTCACGCAGTACACAGCAGACAAGGCTGCCCGGCCGACCCTGATGATCCCGGCCGATGCCGATGCAAATGACATCAAACGCCAGTTGGCCGGTGTGTTTCTGGCGCGCGATCTGATCAACATGCCGGCAAATGACATGGGTCCGAACGCGCTTGAGGCCGCTTTCAGGGCTTTGGCGGAACATTACAAGGCGGAATTTTCCGTCATAACCGGCGATGACCTTCTGAAACAGAATTTCCCGCTGGTTCATGCCGTCGGAAGGGCCTCTGCCGAGGCTCCGCGCCTGATGGAACTGCGCTGGGGCAAAAAAGGTCATCGCCGCATGACCCTTGTTGGAAAGGGCGTATGTTTTGATACGGGCGGCCTTGATATCAAGCCTTCGGCCGGCATGCTTCTGATGAAAAAGGATATGGGTGGGGCTGCCAATGTCATGGGCCTTGCCCTGATGATCATGGATGCCAGACTGAAAGTGGACTTGCGGGTTATCATTCCTGTGGTCGAGAACGCGATTTCGGCCAATGCTTTCCGCCCGGGTGATATCTACCGCAGCCGCAAGGGCCTGACAGTGCAGATAGACAATACCGATGCAGAAGGACGCCTGATTCTGGCCGATGCCCTGGCACTGGCGGATGAAGATGCGCCGGACCTATTGATAGACATGGCAACATTGACCGGTGCTGCCCGGGTTGCCCTGGGGCCGGATGTGCCGCCATTCTTCACCGATGACAATGAACTGGCGAGCGACCTCATGGATGCGAGTGCCGAGGTTGACGATCCGGTGTGGCGCATGCCGCTCTATATGGGCTACGACAAGGATGTCTCCGCCCGGATTGCCGATTTGACCAATGCACCGGCCGGCGGCATGGCGGGGGCCATCACGGCCGCCCTGTTCCTCAAGCGGTTTGTCACGCAGTCGAAAAGCTGGGTGCATTTTGATATTTTCGGCTGGGCACCGGCAGAGCGCCCGCATTCACCGGTCGGTGGTGAGGCGCAGGCCATTCGTGCACTTTACAGGTATATTCGCGGGCTTGTAAAAGCCTGACAGAACCTTCAGGATACTGCCGTGATATTTCGACGGAGACATTGCATTGGCACTTGAGCTTTCTCCATCGCAGGCTTTGGGTCTTTGGCATGCCGTGTCGCTGGCGCAGGTGCGGGTCGACAAGAATGATCTGACACTGCGGCAGATGGCCATTCTCCTGCAGATCTATCTGGTTCCGCCACCCCATACCGTGCGCGGACTTGCCGCCACCCTGGGGGTTACCAAGCCGGTCATCACCCGTGCACTGGATACGATGGGAGCGATGAAACTCGTGGACCGTGTTCGCGATGACAGGGACCGTCGCAATGTGGTGATCAAGCGCACGGTCGGCGGTGCACTCTATCTGGAAAAGCTTGGCGATCTGATCATCTCCGAAGGTCGCACACTCCCGTTTTAGAGCGTGTCGTCCATGAGAGGCTGGAGCGTGGTTTGAGGGAAATTGGGTCAGTTTCACCAAATCCTCCGATTGCTGCGGATTTTGCCGCTGAATGCGTTGAAAATGCTCGTGATACATGAGATATCCCTTGCGCTTTTCGCCTGTTCAGCAACAAAATCCGTCTCGCGCCACGCCCGATCTCTCATTGACGACACGCTCCAGGATCTCCATGCTCGATCACAGGCTCCATCTCTATTCTTCTGTTCTGGCAGACAGTGCCTTGCGGGGCCAGGTGGAGGCCGATGCCTTTGTCGAGGGGGTTCCGGCAAGGGTTGTTCTGCCGGTAGCCGATCTCAGGTCAAGACCGGATATGGCCTGCGGTCTGGATACGCAATTGCTGTTTGGGGAAACAGTACGGGTTTTTGAGCGCGCCAACGGATGGGCATGGATCAAATCGGATCAGGATTCCTATGTCGGCTATCTGCCGGAATCCGCCATCGCCGGACGGGAAGCAGAGCCTGCCCACCGGGTAACGGTGCCAAGGACTTTTCTCTATACGGAACCGGACATGAAAAAGCCGGTGAGGCTTGCCCTTTCCATGGGCAGCCGTCTTGTTGTCACAGATGAAGCCGAGACACGCGGCACACGCTATAGCCTCCTGGAAGGCGGCGGTGCTGTCATTGCCGCCCATCTGATCCCTGTCGACCAGGTTCAGACCAGGGATTATGTTTCCATTGCCGCACAATTCCTGCACACACCCTATCTCTGGGGCGGGCGCTCCGCTTTTGGGCTGGATTGTTCTGCGCTGGTGCAATTGTCCATGATGATGGCCGGGCGGAATATCCCGCGCGATTCCGATATGCAGGCGGTCCTGCCGGGATCCGGTCTTCAGCGCGAAGAGTTGCAAAGGGGTGATCTGGTCTTCTGGAAAGGCCATGTCGGCTTGATGGAAGACGATCAAACCCTGCTGCACGCCAATGGGCATACGATGAGCGTCGCGCGTGAAAACATTGATACGGCCATAAAGCGCATCGGCTGGCTCTATGGTCCGCCGACAGGATTCAGGCGTATGGCCTGAAAGGATTCAGAACAAAACCCCTTGCACTTGTAAAGGCTTGTCCGCCCGGGTTCCTGTTGTCCGCCACGCATGTCGCGCAAAAGTTTTGCACACATGTATTATGGTATCGTTACCATCCTCAAGACAGATACACACGGCAGGATGTTGACGCGCATAAAATATGCGCATAGTTTATACCCATATATGGGGACATGGTATGGCAAAACATTCAAAATCTGCGGGCAGAAAACCTACCAACCTGTCACTGGATGCCGATCTTGTCGCGCAGGCCCGTGCGCTCGGGATCAATCTGTCGCAAGCGGCGGAAGACGGAATTGGCAAAATGCTGAAAGCCGAACAGGAGCGTCAATGGCGGGAAGACAACAAGGCTGCGGTTGATGCGTCGAATACCTATATCGCCCAAAACGGTTTGCCACTTGAAAAGCTGCGACTGTTCTGATGGCGCGATTTCATGTTTATCATTTGAAATCCATCGGCGCTATGGTGATGGATGTTCAGGCCAATAGTCTCGACAGTCTCAACAGCAGAATTGTCATACCATTGGTATCTGCCGGGGAAGAGAACAGATTGATCCTGAAGCTTGATCCGCGTGTGGTTATCGACGGAAAAGGCTATTTTCTAAAAACAGAACTCTTGGCGGCCATTCGTTCAAATGAACTCGGACCTCCCATGGCTGATCTCACCGAACATCAGGACAAAATTGTAGCAGCGCTCGATTTCGCCTTTCAAGGGTTTTAAAGCATGTCGCGCAAGAGTGTGCAGCGGTTCTGCGATAACGACATGCCTAAAAACAAAGACTTGTACCAACCTGCGCCGATCTGGTGTCAGCAGTCCGTCCCGGAAGACCGGCATTGTGACGTGACCGTGTAAAATAATTTCCTCCCCGTTTTCCCCGTGCTTTGGCTCCATCCTATAATGGTCCCGTTCCATCATCGGATACACCGGAAAAGCGTTGCCGGCGAGATGGAACCGGCGCTTCGGGCAGGGTCAAGACGCAGGCTCTGGCCGGAGGCACTGTCAGAAAATGGTTCCCCCCGCTTCCGTTAACGAGAAGCCGGCGTGCCTGTGTGGCACACAAGACCTGTTCCGGTAACAATCGCCGGATCAGGAGGCAGAGGAACCGGAGTTGGCAGAGGCAGACCGCTGAAACGGGGCACGGGATCGTGTCATCTACTACTACCTTATCAGGCACGACCTGTGCCCCGGCCGATCCGGTCATGCCGGAGAGGATCTCAAATCTCCACAAGGGCAGGAAAACCCCTCCGGCCCATGCAAAGGTGTGTCCAATGCTGACTGAAAACGACATCCGGGCTGAAATGGCGTCTATCTGGTCTGATCCGGCGAACGGCAAGGGCAAGGCTGCGATGCAGAACCCGTTTGCGGCCCGTGAAAAGGAACAGGCCCGTTGCCTCGATATGATCAACCGTTTTATCAGTGACATGGTGGTCAAGTGTCCTGCCACCTGCCATGTCCGGGCCTGTCGTCGCGCCCGCCGCTGCATCGGCCCGCTTGTTGCCACCGATCTTTTTGCCGACAGGGTCAAGGCCCAGAAAATGTTGGGAATGAAAGGTCTGGCCTATCAAACCCTGCCTGCCTGCCTGCATATTCTGACGCCGCCAGTGCTGCCTGACTTTGAAAGCGCGCAAGCAAGCCTGAAGATTTATCCAGACGATCCTCGCGGTTACAAAGCGTCATGGCATCACTGTCTGAAGGCGCGAAAAGCCCGGCGCTGACGCGCTCAAGGATCAGTTTTCCAGATCGCGGGATGTTTCGACAGTCAGATCCCCTTGCGTGCAGCGCAAAACTTCCACCGGCTTGCGCAGGCCAGTGGACGAATCCCTGGCAAAGTCCAGATAGGTTGTGCAACTGGTTTTCCTGGGTCCGAAGTTGGAAACCTGCTCCTGTACCGTCACCCCCGGCAGATTTTTGAACGGGTCCGGTTTTTCCTTCAGCTTGCTGAAATCAATTTCGCCTGCCAATGCCGTCCCGGCGCACAGGACACAGGCAGCAAGGCCCAAAACCGGGCAGAATCTGGTAATCCGGGGCATGGTCTTTTGTATCGTCATGATCTGGTGACCGTCAATTGCAGGCTGCGGTATAAGTCTGTTGGACCTTGCTTCCGTCTTGCATTATAGCCGCATTCATTCCTGAAACCAAAGAGGCAAATTATGGCCAGTCCGATTCGTTACCATGTGGGGGATATTTCCGAAGCCGATGCAAGGCGCTATACCGGTGCCATTGCCATTGACACCGAGACACTGGGTCTGGTGCCGCGCCGTGACCGTCTCTGTGTGGTCCAGCTTTCACCGGGGGACGGATCAGCCGATGTCATCAGGATTGCTGCCGGACAGAAAGAAGCCCCCCGTCTCGTTGCCATGATGGAAGACAGCTCACGACAGAAAATTTTCCATTATGGCCGTTTTGACATTGCTGTCCTGTTTCAGACCTTTGGCGTGACAACGCAGAATGTGTTCTGCACCAAGATTGCCTCGCGGCTGACCCGCACCTATACGGACCGGCATGGCCTGAAGGACAATCTGAAGGAATTGCTGGAAATCGATATTTCCAAGGTACAGCAATCCTCGGACTGGGCTGCAGAAACCCTGTCGCAGGCGCAGCTCGAATATGCGGCCTCCGATGTGCTGCACCTGCATGCCTTGCGCGACAAGCTGCTGTTCCGCCTGACGCGGGACGGTCGCCTGTCGCATGCAGAGGCCTGTTTTGCATTTCTTCCAACCCGTTCCAGGCTTGATCTTCTGGGCTGGGAAGAAACCGATATTTTCGCCCATAGCTGAAACGGTCAGGGGCCGACATATGAACCACTGTCTGCAATTCCGTCTTCCCGTGTTGGCCTCCATGCTGCTCGCCCTGTTCACACCGTTTTCCGTCCGCGCCGATGAACCATTGCCCGTCGTGTTTGTTCATGGTGACAGCGATACGGCCGGTCACTGGATGACCCAGATCTGGCGGTTTGAAAGCAATGGATATCCGGCAGACCATCTTTTTGCCGTCGATATCCCCCACCCCTCTGCCCGTAGCGACAATGACGTGCCGGAGGAAAACCGTTCGTCGGCCGGTGAAGCCGCCAGGGCTGTCAGCGCGATGGTTGACCATGCCCTTGCGCGAACCGGAGCCAAAAAAGTTGTGCTTGTTGCCAATTCTAGGGGATGCCAGACCGCACGCAACTATGTGCGCAATCACGGAGGGCTCGGCAAAGTCTCGAAAATGGTACTGACAGGCTGCGTTCACAATGGCGTTTTTGTTGCGCCCGGTGTGGCCGAAGGCAGCGAGTATAACGGGGCCGGCCACTTTCTCAAAAGCCTGAACGAGGCTCCGCTGATTCCTGCCGGAGTGGATGTCACCACCATCCGGTCTGACAGGTTTGATCTTTATGCCCAGCCGGATGGCCGTTTTATCGGCAGTCCTGGAAAACCCACCGGTGTCAGCTATGATGCGCCCGCGCTGAAAGGGGCTGACAACCGGGTGATTGACGGGCTGGACCATCGCGAAACCGGTTTTGCACCGGCGTCTTTTGCCGTCATGTACAAGGCCATTGCAGGCACTGATCCGGCGACAACAGACATTCTGCCTGAAAAAACGGTCACCCTTTCAGGCAAGCTGTCCGGTTTTGAGAATGGTGCTCCTACCAACATGCCCTTGGCAGGAGCCGGACTTGCTGTCTACAAGACGGATGCTTCCACGGGTGCACGTCTTGGCGACCCTGTGTTGACGCAGGTCATCGGGGCCGACGGGGCATGGGGCCCGCTGACAGGCACGGCTGAACAGACGTATGAGTTTGTCATCAAGGCTGAGGGCCGGCCGCTGACGCGGATTTACCGCTCGGCTTTCCCGCGGTCCTCGCAACTGGTCAATCTGCGCGTCTATCCACCGCCATCGCTGGAGCCCCGCCAGGTCTTTATCATGCGTCCGCGGGGTTATTTCGGGCCGGATGACAAAACGGACGTCAATGGCGCACCATTTCCCGGTATTCCGGCAGACCCTGTTCCGCATGTGTGGAAATCTTCCGTCAATGTGAACGCCACAGGGGCTGAAACGGTCAGGGCAACATTCGGAACGGAAACCATTGCTGCCATGTCCTTCTATCCCGATGAAGGGCCATCGGTCGTCTGGATCGAGCTGACCTATTGATGCAAAAAGGGCCGCTTCACCAGTGAAGCAGCCCTTTTTCGGTCCTGTACAAACCGGTTATTCGGTATAGTAACTCGAATAACTGTAATTGCCGGAGAGTTTCGCCCGGTCCTGCTGGTTCAGGATACCGATAATCGGCGTGTCAAGCGGCGCATTTTCCACCAGCGCATTAACCGATTTGCGCGCTGTGGACTGTGATGTGCTGGCCCACTTGATCACAAAGGCAATCACGTCGGCATGCTTTGCGAGGTAAAGACCGTCTACGACAGGTTCGATTGGCGGTGAATCCAGGACGATATAATCAAAATGCTTCCTGGCGCTCGTCAGCAGACGGGCAATGCGCTCACCCATAACCAGATCATCGGTCGCAAAATCACTGCGGCGACCACCCAGAAGCACAGTCAGGCTTGTCAAAGGGTCGGCAATCTTGATATTTTGAAGCGGATTGTCGCTGTCCGCACCGCGCAAATAATCCAGGAAGCCGAAATTGGGTTCCAGCCCGAGTTGCTTGTGGATACTCGGCTTTCTGAGGTCGCAATCAATCAGCAATGTCCGTTTCCCGGCCAGCGCATAGGTACGGGCCAGTGACATGGCGAGCGTAGACTTCCCTTCGCCCGGCACAGAGGAAGAAATCATGACCACAATGCCGTCATTGCCCTTTTTGGTCGCACCATTACTCTTTTTGTAAAAGGCCTGATCGACCGTCACCCGAATACGACGAACGGATTCACTGAACATCGAGAGTGGAGAGCTGATGATGAAATCCGAAATACTATGGCTTTCACTCTTTGCGGCATCATCTGCTCCACCGGATTGACGGGGCATCACCGTAGCCAGCGGTATGCGAAGAACAGATTCGATCTGGTCTTCATTGGTAAAGCCGCCGACAAAATATTCACGGACAATCGCCAGACCGATACCAAGACCCAGCGCTGCAATGGCAGCCAGGCTCAAAAGCAGGTTCTTCTTCGGATAGGAAGGGCCAGGGGGCGTGAGCGCTTCGGAAACAACACGGCTGTCAGCAACCTGCAGGTCAGCCTGCGCCTGAACATCCTGCAAGCGGGCAAGGAGATTCTGGTACTGGGTCCGGGAAATCTCCGAGGATTGCTGCAGGCTGTAAATCTGCGTCAACACTTCCGGCGGAAGATTGCTGCTCATGACAGTGGTGCGGATTTGCTGGCGAAGGTCATTCGCCTTTTCGTCCAGTCCGCCCACGGCCTTTTGCAAACCATCGACCTCTTCGCTCGCCTTTGCCTGCAGACTGCTGTCCAGCTGCGCCAGTTCGGCCTTGAGGTCAATGGCAGTCTGGGTTCCGTCGCTTGCCGTTGCGAGTTTGGCGGTCAAGGCATCCCGCTGCTTTTGCAGTTCAGCCAGGGCATCGGATTGAAGTGTCGATACAACGGCTCCATAATCGCCAGCCTGGAGGCCGCGATTGGCAATATCGATCTTGCCCAATTGTGCAACGCGATCCTGATTGAGCTTTTCGAGCTCATTGCGAAGGTTGGTTACACCACTTGAGCCGGATTCCTTCTCGATCCGGTCCATATTGTCGGAAATGAACGCATCAAATTTCTTTTCATTCTCGACAATTGCTTCGCTTGCGGCTTTTACACGGCTTTGAATGATGTCGCGCGCAGCAATTGTTGACGAAATTTTCGATGCCACCTGCTGGCGGATATAGGCGTCAGTTACGGCATTTGCGAGTTTCGCTGCCTTGACCGGATCCTTGGATTCCACGGAAACGGATATGAGGTATGTCAGACCACTGCGCTTGACGGACACAGCATTGCGGAAACCCGCCAGAACACTGCCCAATGCCTCGTCTCCCGTCGGAGGATCGGATACTTTCAGGCGCAGGAAGCTGAAGATTCTGTCTTTCAGGCCGATTTTGATACCAAACTCGTCATCCTGGATCAGGTTATTGCTTTTGATCACGTCAAGCAGAATGCTGTCAGAATCAACGATCTCAACTTCGCTGTCAACGCGCGCATTGTCCGTTCCGGAATTCCGCATGCCTGTTTCCGGATCCAGAAGGTTTTTCGAACTTGTATCCACCATAACAAGCGCACTGGCCGTATATCGTGGCGTTAACGAATACACAATCACGGCCGAAAGAACCGTTAAGGCAACGACGACAGAAATGATGAGCCATATCTGGCGACGAAGCATTCCGATGAGATTTCGGATATCAATTTCACTGTCCATGATAAACCCAGTATATGTTTGTATCAGTTGTTAAACCGATTTTATTGAAACGACTTTTACAAATTCGCATTAAAACCAACCTGTAACAGATTCTTGTTATCCAACAATTGAAAATCACAAAAGCGGTTAATTCAAAGAAATATATTTGATGTCCCGGTCTTCGGTAATCCTGATGCATGACAGGTTTCCATTGATATAGGCACCCGTATCGATATTAATGCGCGTGCTGCTGCGGTCAATAGCTTCCACCGGAGTATGGCCATGGACCACCAGATAGCCGGAATCGGGAGACAGCTCACGCATGGCATTCGGCCGGATCCACAAAAGATCAGCTGTCTGCTGCTCTTCCAGCGCAACGCCCGGACGAATTCCGGCATGCACAAGGCAAAATCCCGGAACAGACAGGAGGCAGGGCAGTTTGCGCAGAAATTCCAGATGTTCCTCCGGAATATGACTGCTGATCTTGTTGCGCATAATTTGTTTTTTCAGCCCGGATTCATAAATTCCGTAGGAATGCAGTGTCTGCTCGCCACCCAGAGAAAGCCACAGGTGTGAAGGCGACGGATCACTGATGAAATCCAGCATAAGTTCCTCATGATTACCGCACAGGCAAATACGCCTGAAACTTGCAGGCGCAGGCATCATCAGGAAATCGAGAACACCGGAAGACATGGGCCCCCTGTCTATGAGATCACCAAGATAGACAATCCACTTCTCGCCTTCCCTGTCGGCGGCATCAACAATGATGGCCTCTTCGATTTTCCGCACCTGCGGCAGGCAACCGTGCACATCACCGATCACATAGATGGCTGCTGGAGCATTTTTATAAAACAACTTTTCCCTGAAGGGTTCAGGGGAGTCGTCCGGCGATTTTTTCTGGAATATTTTCAGCAGTGCAGCCATCATTCGGATGTACTTTCAGACGTCACGGAGCGGGGAATGGTTGCAATCCCTGCTGCTGCTACGGCAATGTAAAGATAGGTGACACCCTGCATCTCCAGACTGAAATCAACCAGGGAATGGACCGCGCCTGCAATCAGGCTCCCTATAGCCATACAAACTGCAGGACTTGATGTCTTGTCGCGACTGTATTTCAAAAAGAGAAGCACTATCCACCCGCCGACGATCAGCATGGGAATCGTACCGAACAGCAGTCCATATTCAGACCAAAGGGCGAGATAGGTTGAATGGGCCTTATCCCAGGTCACATCAAAATTGACGGGTGCCTGGTGAAAAACGGGATAGGCATACTCAAAACTTTGCCCGCCAAAACCTGTCAGCGGTCGCATTTCAATCATCCACCAGACCTGTTCATAGAGCTGATTGCGAATATCGGAATCGGCATCCACATTTGTCAGCCGCTCGACAAGCATGATCCCATAAGTGGAAGCTATCAGAACAAGGGCCGCAAGTAGCCCGATTGCACTGCCCGCAATGCGACCGACCGTCAATTTTATGCCCGACTTCACGACAAAGAGCACGACGGAGACCAGACTGCCGGACAGGGCTGCGAAAAAGCCCATCCGGGAGTTGGTTGAGACCAGGGCGACCACAATCAGGAGCCATCCGCACATGATGGCCAGGATACTGTTTTCGCCAGAGAGAAGATCAAACGGTTGCGCCTTCCTGTTGCCTGAAAATTGCACAAGCCTGTCTGCGATGAGTGTGGCACCAACAATGGCCCCGATGGCCAGGAACGTTGCAAAGGAATTGCGGTTCACAAAACCGCCCGTAACCGAACCGGCATAGGCCCATTTTTCTGCAAAGAGGATTGCGTCCTGAAACTGGAAAAACAGGAGCAGTCCGTAGGTCGCGTGAATGACAACAATCCAGAACAGTGCGCCCACAAACCTCCTCGAGCGTGATGCATTTGCGGCAATCTGCAGACATAAATAAAATAAAAGCCCATAGCTCAGCCAGCGCAGCAACGAAAGGCCCGTATCCCCCAGGGTCAGGGTAATCGTGTTGCCAACAGGAATATTCTCCGGAAGGGCGGTCAGGAAATGGGGAAGCCATGATGCAATGGGAGCCATCTGGATCAGGATATAGAGGGCAAAGACCCAGAATAGCATGAAAAGTATCGGAAAACTTTCAAAACCCAGCCGCGTTACAGAACCAACTGAGGCTAGCCTTGCAAAATACCAGGTGCCTGAGGCAAACAGCACCAATGCAGTGAGGGCCCATGCAGCAGGCCTGTTGCCCCCGAGCATGAACGGTGTCACGAAAATGATCGCCAGAACAATCGTCATTATCTGATTGTTGAGCTTGAAGCGAATTTTGTTTGAGCTTGCAGCAGCGGCCATCATATGTTCCTTGGATTCTTGTTGATGCAGTTTGCCTGGGGCAAACCGATCAGATCTTGGCAGCCCTTCGCACAAGGTTCAAAAACCTGCGCTGGTTCGCATCCGGAAGTTTTGCCACAATGTCTGTTACCCTGTCCCGAAAATTCACATCACTGACATATCGCCGTGCAATGGCCCGCACCCCATTGGAACTGAGGGCCAGCAGCGCGATGTCCTTTTCATGGGCGGCAAGCATGTCCGGGGTGAGTTTGTCAAAATTGTTTTCGGCCAGATCCACGCGCTGCACAGTTATCCATTGCTCATGCGGACCGGTCAAAAAGGAATTGAGATAGCTTGTGCGAAAATTGTCTGCATCATTCAATTGTACCGCAGCTTGTGCCTTGACATACCATGCATAGGAGTTTGTCGGCATGGTTTGTGTAATTTCAGCTGCCGTTTTCAGACAGACTGCCGCAAACCGCGCGGTATTCTCCGCACCACGGATATTGATCACAATGGGCTGGAGACCATAACTGCAATCCTTCAGCGCCAGCATTTTGGAATAGGAAGACGGGCCGAAGGTGTTTTCACCGGCCAGGATGGATTCATAGAAGCCTTTTTCTGCTGGCTGTTTCTTGCCAAGAAATGCGAGCTCCTGCCATGCAACAATGGCGCTGATAACAGCTCCGCAAAAGCAGAAAAGGGGCATGGCTATCGTCAACCGGGGCATCATGTCAGGTCTTGTCTCTTTTCTTGATCGTGGTGTTCGTGTTGCACTTTTTTCAGAACCCCGGACATATACAGGAGGAATGAGTTGTTTTCCGTTAACAGTCCA
Organism: Rhizobiaceae bacterium; assembly: GCA_965247225.1. Classification (GTDB taxonomy): domain Bacteria; phylum Pseudomonadota; class Alphaproteobacteria; order Rhizobiales; family Rhizobiaceae; genus CBDFGT01. The sequence continues at coordinate 241,114 of CBDFGT010000009.1, forward strand.
GATGATTCGCATCTTTATATTCAAAAAATCTGAAACAGGCATAAGACTGTGTTTTCGAGGCTCTGCTATGCCTTTTCAGGAAACGGATGCCGAGCGGGAGGAAGCCGGGATCTCACAATTTTCAGTTCATCCTGATCGGCTTTCTCTTCCGGAATTTCTGCATCCTGGGCATGACGCAAAAGCCTGTCACGCTGCTTTTGCCAGAAGCTTTCTATATCGCACATTCTGGCCCTCAACAACCGCGCGGCTGGCCTCAAAATGAAATTGCAAACCATGTTCAAACATGAATGACTTGCAGCATCAAGTGTGCTTTGACACCAGGAGTGCTTGCCTTGAAGGGATACACAGACGGGATGGTGTTCCGCTATCCGTCATAAAGGCCGTTTTGCGAATTTCAGGTGGTTCATGCCAGATGTTATGATCAATGTTATGCCGGTGTTCATGCTGATCCTCATTGGATGGGCACTCGTCACATCCGGTTATATGAAGCCGGAAACGGGAGAGGCCCTTGGGGATTTTGTCTTCAGGGTCGCGGTTCCGGTTCTGCTGTTTCGGACCATTGCCGAATCCGATTTTCACGGCGCTTCACCCCTTCGCCTGTGGATTGCCTATTTCTTTGGTGTCGCGGTCACATGGAGTGCCGGACATCTGGTTGCCACCCGGCTTTTCGGGCAGGACAGGCGTCTCGGTGTTCTTGCCGGTGTATCGTCGTCCTTTGCCAACAATGTCTTTATCGGACTGCCGCTGGTTTCGCGGATCGTCGGTGACGAAGGCATTGTTGCCCTGTCCATCCTTCTGGCTGTTCATTTGCCTTTGATGATGATTGCAGGCACCATCCTGATGGAACGTGCCGACCTTGCCGAAACGGGAAAGACCCCGGAAACCCTTGCACGGGTTCTCGTGAACATCGGCAGGAATCTGATCACAAATCCGCTGGTCATCGGCTTGCTGGCGGGCTCCGCTGTTCATGTCAGCGGCCTTGGCCTTCCGGGCGTTGCAAAGGTCGTTGTGGACCAGATTGCAGGGATTGCCGGACCGGCAGCCCTTTTGTCACTGGGGATGGCCGTGCGCAAATATGGGGTTTCCGACAATCTCGGGCTGGCATCCGTCGTATCGGTATTGAAGCTCTTGCTGCTGCCAGCCAGTGTTTGGGCCGCAAGCCGGATTGTCGGACTGAGCCCGCAATGGACCTCGGCGATGGTTTTGACATCCTGTGTTCCCACAGGGGTCAATGCCTGGCTGATTGCCAACCGTTTTGGTGTGGGTCATGGCCTGGCGGCCTCTGCCATCACCTTTACAACCGCACTTGGGGTTGTGACCGTGACATTCTGGGCATGGCTTCTGTCCTGAGCTGAACATGCGACTTGAAAAGGAAAACCCGGCATGAGCCGGGTTCATTAACAGATCATAGAATCATGCAGATTTCATTGGGCAGGCGGCAAGGCAACCGGCGCATCAGACAGGGTGCGCAAATAGGCAATCAGGTTTGCACGTTCGTCGTCTTTTTTCAGACCGGCAAAGCCCATGGCAGTTCCGGGAACATATTTCTTGGGCGCGGTAAGGAACTGATTGAGGCTCTCATAGTCCCAGGCAACGGTTCCGCCCTTGGAATGATCCTTCATGGCCGCCGAATAGGCAAAACCTTCATGCGATGCCGCCTTGCGGCCAACAATATCCCAAAGGTCCGGTCCAACCTTGTTTGGACCACCCTTTTCACCGCTATGACAGGCCTGACACTTCTTGAAAACCGCTTCACCGGCGGTAGCGTCCGCTTTTGCCAGCAAAACGCCAATCGGAACGGCGGCGGCGGCGGCGGCTTCGCCTGCACCGGAATCAGCAGCACTGTCCGCTACGACAATTTCGAAACCGGGCTTTTCCGGAGCTTCTGAATGGAATATGCCCTCAGAGGCAATGGATACGGAAAAGAGAACGAAAACTGTTGCCAAAAGAGCACCAACGCCCATGTTCGCATATGAGTTCATCTTGAAAAGCTCCTTTGCCACCGTTCTTTCACGGACCGGCCCATCTTGAAATCGGGCGGAACCTATGTCTTTTGACGCTCAGTTGCAACACCGATTATGATTCCGCATCTGAGACTTTTTGACACTTTTCCAAAATAAAATGAAGGCCGCACCATGAATAGTCCCAGCTTTAACAATCATATTCTGCTGATTCCCGCAAGAATGGCCTCAACCCGGCTGCCGGGCAAGCCACTTGCCGAAATTTGCGGCCTGCCGATGATTGTTCATGTTGCAAAACGGGCCTGTGAAGCCAATGTGGGGCGGGTGGTCGTGGCTGTCGATGATGACGCCGTTCAGAAAGCCGTCTCGAAAGCCGGATTCGAGGCGGTGATGACAAGGCGGGATCATCAATCCGGTTCAGATCGTATCCATGAGGCCCTGCTGGCGGCTGATCCGCAAGGCCGGTGCGAGATTATCATCAATGTTCAGGGCGATTTGCCCACCATTGATCCGGCTGCCATCCGCGCCTCGCTGCGTCCATTGCTGGACAATCCCGCAACCGATATTGCGACACTGACAGTGGAAATTCACGATGAAGATGAAAAGACCAACCCGAATGTTGTGAAAATCATCGGATCACCCCTGGGTGAAAGCCGTCTCAAGGCCCTGTATTTCACGCGGGCAACAGCACCATATGGCGATGGACCGCTCTATCATCATATCGGTCTTTACAGCTACCGTCGTGAAGCGCTGGCCAGATTTGTCTCGCTGCCGCCGTCGACACTGGAAAAACGCGAATCACTTGAGCAATTGCGGGCTTTGGAATATGGCATGCGCATCGATGCCGAAATTATAGAGACTATCCCCCTGGGCGTCGATACGCCTGCCGACCTCGAAAAGGCCAGACGCATTCTGGCACAGCAATGAATGGTGCCAGGCCGACATGAAAACCAGAACCAACAGGATTTCCTTTCAGGGTGAGTTCGGTGCCAATTCCGATATGGCATGCCGGGATATGTTTCCGGCCATGCAACCGCTGCCCTGCCAGACCTTTGAGGATGCATTTGTGGCGGTGAAAAACGGCGATGCTGATATTGCCATGATTCCGATCGAGAACACGCTTGCGGGACGTGTGGCCGACATTCACCATCTGCTGCCGGAATCTGGCCTGAATATTGTCGGGGAATATTTCATGCCGATCCGGTTCCAGCTGATGGTTCTGCCGGGTGTCACGGCTGCGGAAATCAAAACGGTACACAGCCATATTCATGCGCTGGGCCAATGCCGCAAGATTGTTCGTGCCAATGGCTGGAAGGCGGTTGTGGCAGGCGATACGGCGGGAGCCGCAAAATGGGTGTCCCAAACAGGTGACCGGTCCATGGCAGCCCTGGCTCCACGGCTGGCGTCCAGTCTTTACGGGCTGGACATCATCGCAGAGAATGTTGAGGATTCCGAAAGCAATGTCACGCGCTTCGTGGTCCTGTCGCCCGATGCGGACCATATCAGTCGGCAATCTCGGGACGAGGTGATTGTTACGACTTTTGTTTTCAATGTCCGCAATATTCCTGCAGCCCTTTACAAGGCGCTCGGCGGCTTTGCCACCAACAGTATCAACATGACCAAACTGGAAAGCTACCAGATTGGCGGCACCTTCACCGCGACCCAGTTTTATGCCGATATTGAAGGCCATCCGGAGGATGACAATGTCCGGCGGGCCTTGGAAGAATTGAAATTCTTCTCTGAGAAGGTTCATATTCTGGGCACATACCGGGCACACCCCATGCGCAGGAAACTGAACCTCTGATACCGGCGGCCCCCCGCAGCAGAATAAAACGCGGGGGCCGCCGGTATGATTTCTCCATTTCAAAACGGTCCGAAGGGCCTTTTGAAAGGGTCTCAGGCCGCTTTTCCGGAGCGGCTGAACTGGCCCTGCGGGCGATAGTGTACCAGATAGGTCGGCAGGATTGCAGACAGGAGAGCAGGGGCAATGCCCATGCCTGCCAATGTCCGGTTCTGAGCCATGGCAGCATCGGAAACAACATTGTCGCTGCGCAGCAGGGTAACCTGATCGGATGTCAGCGGAGGTTCGACAAACGGCACAAGCGAAGCCACGGATCCCATCAGCGATGCTACGGCAAAGGGCAGAGAAACCAGCGTCCGCTTGCGGTCAATGGTTTCCAGCATCAGTTCGAGACACTGGCGAAAACTCAGGACTTCCGGGCCTCCCAGCTCATAGGTTTCACCCCTGGCAAGAACACCATCCACGGATTTGGCAACAGCCTCTGCCACATCACCGACATAGACCGGCTGGAACAATGTCTTTCCACCGCCAATCAGGGGCAGGGCGGGCAACATGCGGGCCATATCTGCAAACTTGTTGAAGAACCCGTCTTCCGCGCCGAACACAATCGACGGACGCAGGATCACCGCATCTGGCAGGATGGAGCGAATGGCCTCTTCCGCACGGCTCTTGGTGCGGGCATAGTCGGATCCGGATTTGGCATCGGCACCGATTGCGGAAATATGTGTCAGGCTTGCACCGGCGGCACGGGTTGCCTCGGCAATGGCACGCGCTCCAAAATCCTGCACGGAATCAAAGGTGTTGCGGCCACTCTGGAAAAGGATGCCTACACAGTTGATCACATGGTCTGCGCCCTGCACGGCAGCATCAACCGAATTGCGATAGCGCAGGTTTGCCTGAACACAAGAGATCTGGCCAACATTGCCCAAAGGCTGCAAATGTCCGGCAAGATCCGGTCTGCGCACGGCCACGCGAATGCGGTAACCGCGCCTGGCAAGCGCCCGGACAATATGACGGCCAACAAACCCGGATCCGCCAAAAATGGTCACAAGTTTTGGCTGGTTGGAAAGTGTCATGGTCGGGCTCCTGATATCGGATCGTGTGAGAAAGGACAGTTTCCCTGCTTCTTAGATGAATCGCGGCACAAGGTGAAGAGCGCAAAGCGATTGGAAAGGGGTCAACTGGCTCAAAAACCTTCAACGATCACCATTTCTGCGTCGGCCACCTGCTGCCGGATTGCCGCAGCAATCTGGTACTCCGGCGAATGGTAGCAATCATGCGCCGCCTGAAGCGACGGGAATGCAATCACCACATTGCGTGCCCGCACCGGACCTTCAAGCGCTTCATAGGTTCCGCCCCGGGCCAGAAAGGTTGCGCCATACTTTTCAAAGGCCGGCTTTGCGGCGGCCACATAATCCTTGTAACGCTCGGCATCGCGGACATCCACACGCGCAATCCAGTATCCCTTTGGCATAGTGTCTCCTGACATCGGTTAAAGTCCCTGAAGTCGCTTAAAGTACAGACTGCATTTCGGCCAGAATGGAACGGGCTGCTGCCAGAGGATCTGGGGCCCTGACGACAGGCCGGGCCACGACAAGATGCGTAGAACCGGCTTTCAGTGCGTCACCGGGTGTCATCACCCGCTTCTGGTCGCCTTTTTCCGCACCGGCCGGGCGAATGCCGGGGGTCACGATGGCAAGGTCAGGGCCGACAATCTGCCGCACCGCACGGGCCTCTTCTGCAGAACAGACAATGCCGCCCATACCTGCGATAAGCGCCTGTTCTGCGCGTTTCAGCACCAGCGTATGCGGATCATATTCATAACCGGCATTCACCATGTCCTGTTCGTCCATGGATGTCAGCACGGTAACGCCCAGAAGGCAAAGGCCGGAGCCGCGCGCGGCCTCAACGGCTGCACGCATGGCCCGGGGATAGGCGTGCAGAGTCAGCATTGTCATGCCCATTTTCACAATATTTTCAACGCCGCTGGCAACGGTATTGTCAATATCGAGCAGCTTCATGTCGAGAAAGATCTTCTTGCCGCCCTGCGCAAGGTCACGGGCAAATTCCAGTCCGCCCGCAAAGGCCAGCTGATACCCGATCTTGTAATACAGAACCTCGTCGCCCAGCGCGGCGACGAGTTTTTCCGCTTCTGCAACGGTGGGTACATCAAGCCCCACGATCAAACGGTCAATCGCACGCCTGTCCATCCGGCCACCCCCCATACAATTCCATCGGGGTCCAATCGCATGCAATCGTCAGGTTTTCAAGATCAAACGCAAACAGGTTGCCACCCCCGTCCGGCTGGTCCTTGCTGCGCATGATAGGGGAGCCCTGCAAATGGCATTTCAGCAATGTGCCGACGCCGCCATGGCCGACAAAGGCGACAGGCTGTGACCGGTCATGATGATCAAGAACAGCCATGACCGCCCGGACGATTCGCGTCTGCGCATCAACGGCCCGCTCCCACCCGTGGTAGCTCTGTTCGGGATGGGCAAAAAACCAGTCTGCCGCCAGCTCAAACTGCGGCGGTGCCAGAAATCCGGTTGCTGAACGGTCATTCTCGCCCATGTCATGGCCAACTTCAAACCGCACGCCGCTGGCGGACCCCAGGATCGCTGCTGTTTCCATCGCCTTGGTTTCGTCGCTGGAGACAATCCGCCTTATCATCCCGGCCCAGGGACAGGCGGCTGCCAGTCTGGCGCGTTCCTTGCCCCTGTCGGAAAGGCCCCAGAACGGCACGGGAATAGCCGGATCAATATTGACCTGCGGATGGGTGACATAAAGTCCGAACATGACGGCAGTCTCAGACTGTGCGCCGGTAGACCCAGATCTGGGCTGGCGGAACATTGCGCATCACAAAAGCAAAATGTTCGATATGGTAGCTTGATGGCTTTGCGAGGATAGGTGATACAGGGCCATAGGAAAATTGCACCACGGGTCGGCCTGCAGGCATACGCGAAAGCAGGTCTTCCAGAAGGTTCACCCGCATCTCCATCGGGAAGTTCAGCAGGGGAATTCCGGAAATCACACTGTCAAACTGCCGGTTACCCATATGCGCCAGCGTCTTGTCAAGATTGAATGCGTCACCGTTGATAAAGTGAACGCCAGGATAAATGGTTTTCAGGTGGTGATAGAAATCCGATGAATATTCAATGGACACGATGTTTTCCGGCGCAACGCCCCGGGCGATGATCGCCTTGGTCAAAACCCCGGTACCCGGCCCCAGTTCCAGAACGGGCAATCCCGATGACGGGTCAATGACACTGGCCATCTTGCGGGCCGTCACCGAAGATGTCGGCATAATGGCACCGACGGAACGCGGACCCTTGGCCAGACCCTTCAGGAACCGGATTTCGTCGCCGAATTTTTTCTCAAATTTCCGTCGCAACTCAATAGCCATCATGTGCTCCTGGGCCGCAAAGCCAAACCCGATTTTTATGGACCGGCATCATTCCGGACTCGAAAAATAATCTTGCTGCATTTGGCGGCAAAAACAAGGCCAAGGTTATGAATTGGTAAATATTGGGTCCGCAACCGGTCAAACCCGCATCGGCATCAGCACATAAAGCGCATCATCACCGGCTGTATCGCGCACCAGTGTGGGTGATCCGGCATCTGCCAGCATGAAAATGGCATCGCCACCAGATAATTGTCCTGTAATATCAAGCAGATATCTGGCATTGAAGCCAATTTCCATCGGGTCGTGCCCGTAGCCGACTGCCAGTTCCTCGGTCGCGCTGCCGGAATCCGGGTTGTTGACCGTCAGCGTCAGCTGACCATCGCTCAACGACAGTTTCACGGCTCGTCCGCGCTCGGAAGAAATGGTCGAAACACGGTCAACGGCCTGCGCAAAGCTCTGGCAGCTTACCCGCATTTCCTTGTCATTTCCGCTTGGAATAACCCGCTGATAATCCGGAAATGTACCATCAATCAGCTTGGATGTCAGAACGATGGATCCAATCGTCAGGCGGATTTTTGCATCAGAAATCTCGACGCTGATCAAGGCATCAGGATCATCCAGCAGCTTTTGCAACTCGCCTACAGTCTTGCGCGGTATGATAATGCCCGGCATGCCTTCCGAGCCGGAAGGGGCCACAAGATCGGCACGCGCCAGACGGTGGCCGTCAGTGGCAACCGCGCGCAGTTTCAGATCGCCGTCTGCTTCAATCGTGTGAAAAAAGATCCCGTTGAGATAATAGCGGGTTTCCTCGGTGGAAATGGCAAACTGGGTGCGGTCGATCAGCATTTTCAGGTCCGCCGCCTTCAGCTTGAAGGCATGGCTGAAGCTTCCGGCTGTCAGGTCGGGAAAATCGGATTGCGGCAGGCATTGCAGCGAAAATTTGGATCGTCCGGAGGCAACGGTCATCGTTGCACCATCCGGATGTGTGGTCAGAACCACTTCTGAACCATCGGAAAGCTTGCGGACAATATCGTAGAGCAGATGGGCCGGAACTGTTGTCGCTCCGGCTTCCTGAACCGAGGCCGGTGTTGCTTCGGTGACTTCCAGGTCAAGATCCGTCGCCTTCATGTCCAGCGTCGATCCGTCGGCACGCAGCAAGACATTGGACAGGATCGGAATGGTATTGCGCCGTTCAACAACCCGGTGAACATGGTTCAGGGATTTCAGCAGATTGGAACGCTCAAGAGTAATACGCATGAGATGATACCGCTTTCGACTTGCTACTGGTTTTCATCCTCCAGATAGCAACTTTTCAACTGTTTGCAACGGGCTTCCCGTTTTGTTTGGCCGTTTTGTCCGGACGGGCAAAATGGCAGCAACAGCCATCACATTGCAAGCCTTTTGCGTGGCATTGTCACGATTTTGAAAACCCTTGCAGGAAATGGCCCCCTCGCTCATAAGGGGTTGTGACCAACAGGACAGGACAAAGCCTTGGAAACCGACAGCAGCACGGGCATTGCCGACCAGCGCCATTATGTGCTGGGCGCAAATATCATCAAGGTTCGTCCGCTGGAACCTGCACTGTATCTCGTTGCCACGCCCATCGGCAACCTGGGCGACATGACCCTGCGTGGCCTTGAAACGCTGGCCGGAGCAGACGTTCTGGCCTGCGAGGACACGCGGGTAACCCGTGTGCTTCTGGATCGTTATGGTATCAGGACACGACCCTACGCCTATCACGAATATAATGCCGACGAGGCGGGACCAAAATTGCTGGCAGCCCTTGAGGCCGGAAAGTCCGTGGCGCTGGTATCCGATGCAGGCACGCCGCTGGTGTCTGATCCCGGTTTTCGCATGGCACGGCTGGCCATTGAGGCCGGGCACCGTATTGTGCCTGTCCCGGGCGCATCTGCACCGCTTGCTGCCCTTGTCGGCTCCGGCCTGCCCAATGAGGCGTTTTTCTTCGCCGGCTTTCTGCCGACACGGGACAAGGCCCGCAAGGCGCACCTGTCCGGGCTTGCAACGGTTCCTGCTACTCTGTTGTTTTTTGAATCTCCCCACCGCATTGGCGATACATTGCGCGCCGCAGCCGACGTTTTGGGGGCGGACCGGCAGGCATCTGTCTGTCGGGAACTGACCAAGACCTGGGAGGAATTCCGGCGCGGAACGCTTCAGGAGCTTGCACAATATTATGGTGATGACCGCGCTGTCAAAGGCGAGATCGTTCTGGTCATTGCACCGCCGCCGCAGGGTCAGGCCATGAGCACTGTTGATGTCGATACGCTTTTGGCGGAACTGTCGCAGACCATGCAAACTGCAAAGGCTGCAACGGAGGCTGCTGCCATCACCGGTCTGCCCCGCAAGGCGCTCTATCAGAAACTCCTGAAGCTGAAGGATAGCCGGGGTGGCTGATCTGGCAGGGCGCAGAAAGGCCCTTCGCCGTGGCGCATTTGCCGAATATGTGGCAGCATTCTGGCTTCTGGCCAAGGGCTACAGGATTGTGGCCATGCGCTATCGCACCCGTTCGGGCGAAATTGACATTATTGCCCGCAAGGGTGCGCTTGCCGTTTTTGTGGAGGTCAAGGCCCGCTCCGGGCGCATGGCGGCGATCCATTCTGTCAGCGCACCATCGCAGCGGCGCATCAGGGCTGCAAGCGACCACTGGCTGTCCCGGCAAAAAGATGCGGCATATCTCTCGCAGCGTTATGACATCGTTGCCGTAAACCGGTTTTTTTGTCCCGCACATTTCAAGGATGCATTTTGATGGCTGTTTTCGCAAAAGTGCAGGGCGGTTTTGCGAAAACAGCACGCATAAAACATGGACCGGAAGCGTGGAAAGCGAATCTGATACAACCTGCATAGATGTGAACCTGTTTGGCCGGATCGACACTTTCACTAAGAATTTAAGGATATCGGAAACGGGTTCCTCAGGTGTTTTTGCTAGATTGCATGCCACAAACGGGAATTTTACGGATCATGACACAGTTGCTTTCAAACAGCGCACTCGCATTTCTGGATCTTTCGTCCGGCGAAAATATCCGTCCTGCCTCTTTTGTAGCGGCAGGCACATCGGACATGGTTTTCAAACCATCGAAGATTGAACCGTCCTGGGTACTCTCCGGCAATCCACGGGCGCGGATTGCCGTACATTCCGAAGCATCAGACAATGCGGCGACAACCGCCATGTGGGATTGCACCAGAGGTGAGTTTCGCTGGTATTTTGGATGGGACGAAACGGTCTATATCCTTGAAGGCGAGGTTGAGGTCACGGCGCAAGATGGGAGCGTCAAGGTTTTGAAGGCAGGAGATATCGGCTATTTTGCAGGCAAGACCTGGGCAAAATGGAAGATTGACACCTATGTCCGCAAGATCGCCTTTTGCCGCAAGCCCATGCCGCTGCCGGTCAGCATCGCCATGAAACTTTACCGGGCATTCCGGGGTGCGCTCTACTGGCGTCCGCCGGTTCTGTAACTGTCGGCAGGCATGGTTTTCAGCCGAACAAACCCTGCCATACACTTGCCAACAGCAACCTGTCATCTTACATGCGGGGTATATACAGGGGGAAACCGGCATGGCGAAGATCAGGAATGTAGCGGTCCAGATGGACCACGTGTCATCAATCAATATTGCAGGGGACAGTACCTTTGCCATGAGCCTTGAAGCCCAGAGCCGTGGTTACACCCTGTTTCACTATACGCCTGACAAGCTCTCCCTTCGCGACGGCAAGGTCTATGCAACGGTCGAGCCGATGCTCCTGCGTGATGTGAAGGGTGACCATTTTGAGCTTGGAACCCCTGAGCGCATTGATCTTTCAACGATGGATGTTGTCCTGCTGCGCCAGGATCCGCCATTTGACATGGCCTACATTACCTCGACACACCTGCTGGAACGGATTCATCCCGGAACCCTCGTCGTCAATGATCCGGCCTGGGTGCGAAATTCCCCGGAGAAGATCTTCGTGACCGAGTTTCCGGACCTGATGCCGAAAACCCTTATCACCCGCAATCCTGCGGAAATCCACGCATTCCGGGAGGAAATGGGTGATATGATCATCAAACCGCTCTACGGAAACGGTGGCACGGGCGTGTTTCATATCAAAAAGGATGACCGCAATCTCTCCTCCCTGCTGGAAACATTCTCTATCATGTTCCGCGAACCTTTCATTGCCCAGGAATATCTTCCCGACGTTCGCAAGGGTGACAAGCGCATTATCCTGATTGACGGCGAACCTGCAGGTGCCATCAATCGCGTTCCGGCAGAGCATGACAGCCGCTCCAACATGCATGTCGGCGGCAGGGCAGAGCATTCGGATCTGACCCCGCGGGAAAAGGAAATCTGTGCCCGGATCGGACCATGCCTCAAGGCACGCGGTTTTCTTCTGGTCGGCATCGATGTGATCGGCGATTGTCTGACCGAAATCAATGTGACCTCTCCGACCGGCATTCGCGAAGTGAAAAAATTCGGCGGGGCAGACATTGCTGCCCTTCTCTGGGATGCGATTGAAAGCAAGCGGAAATGACGCACGCAAGACGTGTCTGAAGGTGCTGCCCTTTGTTCCGCGGATGCAACGGAACACAACCGCATCACACCATATTCGTGAAATTGTTCTTTTAATGTTCTTGTTTTATTCGGATTAACATGCAAGATTGCAATCTGCAACCCGAATAGGGTGTGACGCGCCCGTCGGGCGCTGGGGCAGAAAAGGGGCAATCATGGTAGCGCGTGTCAGTACGATTGCATTTCAGGGAATAGAAGGCTTGGCCGTCGATGTTCAGGTTATGGTCGCTCCGGGCAAGGTCAACATGCATATTGTCGGCCTGCCGGACAAGGCGGTGGCCGAAAGCCGTGAAAGGGTGCAGGCAGCCCTGCATGCCTCCGGCCTTGCGCTTCCCCCGCAGAAAATCACGGTCAATCTGGCACCGGCGGACCTGCCCAAGGAAGGCAGCCATTTCGATCTGGCCATTGCCCTCGGGCTGATGGCGGCTCTGGGTGCCATTCCCGGTGATGCACTTGCGGATTATGTTGTCATTGGCGAATTGAATCTTGACGGGACAATTGCTGCCGTTTCGGGTGCGCTTCCGGCAGCCATTGCCGCCAATGCCATGGGCAAGGGCCTGATCTGCCCGTCGGAAAGCGGATCCGAGGCCGCCTGGGCAGGCTCGCAGATCGATATTCTGGCACCGCGCAGCCTGATTGCCCTTGCCAACCATTTTCGCGGAACCCAGGTGTTGACGCGGCCCGATCCGGCCATACGTGCACCGGCTGCCAATTTGCCCGATCTTGTCGACATCAAGGGACAGGAAAGTGCCAGGAGAGCGCTGGAAGTGGCCGCAGCCGGCGGTCACAATCTCCTGATGGTCGGTCCGGCGGGGTCGGGAAAGTCCATGCTGGCTGCCCGTTTGCCCTCTATATTGCCGCCGCTGTCACCTGCCGAACTTCTGGAAGTTTCGATGATCCATTCTGTCGCCGGGCAATTGTCCGGTGGCAAACTGTCGGATCGCAGGCCCTATCGTTCACCGCACCATTCTGCCACAATGGCGGCCCTGATCGGTGGAGGCCTGCGCTCCAGACCGGGGGAAGCATCGCTCGCCCATCATGGTGTCCTGTTCCTCGATGAATTGCCGGAATTTAATCCGCAGGTTCTCGATGCGCTGCGCCAGCCGCTGGAAACGGCCGAATGTATCATCGCGCGCGCCAATTACCGGGTTACCTATCCGGCCAATATCCAGCTTGTTGCGGCCATGAACCCGTGCCGGTGCGGCATGGCTGGCGAACCGGGGAAAAGCTGTGCGCGTGGGCCGCGCTGCATGAGCGATTATCAGGCGCGGATTTCCGGTCCGCTGATGGATCGTATTGATATTCGCATCGATGTGCCTGCCGTTTCTGCGGCAGATCTCATCCGGCCCATGCCTGCAGAAAAAAGCGCGGATGTGGCAAGGCGCGTGGCAAGGGCAAGGCAGTTGCAGCGGGAACGGTTTCAGGCTGCAGGCCTTTCCGGCCTGTCTTCCAATGCACACTGTACCACAGCGCTGATCGAGAAAATTGCCGAACCCGATCCTGCGGGTCTGCAATTGCTGCGTGATGCCGCCGAAAAGCTGAAATTTTCGGCCCGGGGCTATCATCGCGTCCTGAAAGTTGCCAGAACACTTGCCGATCTGGACGAATGCCCGACTGTCGGGCGCATTCATCTGGCCGAAGCCATTGCCTACCGTATGGCCGGGGAAAGGCTGGTAGCGGCTGCCTGACAGGCAAGAGGCTTCATTCTGTTCAACCAGAAGCCGCGCTTTCTCGGCGAGCGTCAGCAAGAACACTGCTTTTTGATCAAAACGGATACTCTAACGGTGCCGGGCAATGCAGCCAATCTTGCATCCTATGATCGGATGTCAGCGCGGCAAATGCTTCGCCCCGCTGACATGCCTGATTTCTTCTTATGCACCAAGGCCATCAAACAGCGCAGTCGACAGATAACGCTCTGCAAAGGACGCCAGAATGATGACAATATTCTTGCCTTCATTCTCAGGACGCAGACCAAGGGCAATAGCCGCTGTCAATGCAGCGCCGGAAGAAATGCCGACCGGCACACCTTCAAGCCGTGCGACAAGCCGTGCCCTGGCAAAAGCATCCTCATTGGAAACCGTGATCACTTCATCATAGATTCCCGTATCGAGAATCTTGGGCGCAAAACCGGCACCAATGCCCTGAATCTTGTGGGGGCCGGGATTTCCGCCGGACAGGACCGGAGAATCGGAAGGTTCCACAGCGACGATCTTGATGGCAGGATTGCGGGCCTTCAAAACCTGTCCCACGCCGGTAATCGTACCACCGGTGCCGATACCGGCAACAAAAATATCCACCTTGCCGTCTGTATCGTTCCAGATTTCCTCGGCAGTCGTCTTGCGGTGAATGGCCGGATTGGCCGGATTTTCAAACTGCTGCGGAATGACAGAATTTGGCGTGGCGGCGGCCAGCTCTTCGGCTCTGGCAATCGCGCCCTTCATGCCTTTCGGGCCTTCGGTCAACACCAGTTCCGCGCCCAGAAGGGCCAGCATCTTGCGGCGTTCAATCGACATGGTTTCCGGCATGGTCAGGATCAGCCTGTAGCCCTTTGCCGCTGCCGCAAAGGCCAGTCCTATGCCGGTATTGCCCGATGTCGGCTCGATCAGCGTTGTCACGCCGGGGGTGATCTTGCCTTCGGCTTCCAGAGCCTCGATCATGGCAACGCCGATACGATCCTTGACGGAGGATGTCGGGTTGAAAAATTCCAGCTTGGCCAGAAGATTTGCCTTCACGCCAAATTCTTTTGCCAGCTTGTCCAGACGAACGATCGGCGTATCGCCAACGGTATCAATAATCGAATTGTAGATCCGGCCGCGACCGGGCTTCCTTGATTCAGACATGCGGATCTCTCCCTGTGTTGATGGGTTGCAGACTAGTCTGTTTGGCGGGGGCTTTCCAGAGAAACACCCATGCGAACATCCATATCTGGGGCAAGGAATTTCAAAAAAGACGAATTTTTAAAATTTCATCCTCAATTGGCACGTATTGCAATCAGTGCTGCCGAACCGGCCAGAAAGCTTGCCGCAACCCGGTTCAGTATCCGCAAGGGCTTTGGCTGCTTCATCAACAGCCGGATCCGCGCGGCCAGCAGGATATAGGGAACCAGAACAACCGCCAGCACAAGGAATGTGGCAACCACCAGAACGGCAAAATCGGCAAGGGTAATGGCTTTCAAATCCAGAATCGAAGGCACCAGCGCCAGATAGAAAAGCATGGTTTTCGGGTTGCCCAGCGTGATCAGCAATCCGGAAAGAAATGTCATGGCAAAACCGGACCTGCGCCCGGCATGCAAATCGGCAATGGCAATGCCTGCCATCCACAGCTTGCAAGCCAGATAGGCCAGATAGGCAGCGCCGGCAAATTTGATCACCATGAAGGCCATTCCAAATGTGTGCGCCAACACGGAAAGTCCCAGAATGACTGCCGTCAGATAGAAAAGATCACCCAGTATCAACCCAAGCCCCATGGGCACCGTAGCAGAAAAGCTGGATCCCAGCGCCCGCGCCACGACCGCCGTCATGCCGGGTCCGGGAATGGCTGCCGCCACAAACAGCGCACCGCAATAGGTCAGCAAAACAGCAGGGTTCATCGGTTCCTCCGTTTTAAAATTCTGCCATGGGAGACAGCATCAGCGGGTTTTCAAAGGCATGACGGCCCCCGTCCCGGACCATCAGCGCACAGTAGCCCGCATAGGGTTTTGCTGTAAATCCTGCGTGCAGCCTGTCTGGAGGAAAACACACCGTCACGGTTTTGGTATCGGGCGCAAGCGCAGCTACAATCGTCGCCATATCCGGCAAGTCTGTCGAGACAATATCCAGCAACCGGAAATGTGCTCCATCCAGTTTCCAGGCGACAATACAATCCGGATCCTTGATCAGGGACAGGCGTATCGACGGGTCCAGTACACTGTTGAGCAGAAACATTTCTGTCTGGCGGGCAACGGAAAATATATCGGAAACGGGCCGTCTTGCGTCCAGCCGCTGCTGGATTAATGCCAGATCACCAGGATCGGCCACAGAAAGCGTGCGTGACCGACCTGTCACCGGACCAGGGAGTCTGGTCCCGGTAAATTCATGTTGCGGGACGGTTCGGAATCCATAGCGCGTATAGAGCTCCGGCTTGTCCGTCAAAAGAATGCCCAGTTCAAAGCCCTGACGGTCCGTCCAGTCAAAGGCCTTTGTCATCACGTCGCGGTAAAGCCCCTGGCCCTGATATTCAGGCCGCACCGCGCCAGACTGAAAACCGGCGGCATTCACAGGCTTTCCGTCAATGATCAGCGGCATGGCAAAGGCGGAGACATTGGCAACCAGCTGACCGGCAGCGTCAAACCAGCCAAAGGCCATACAGGTCCGGTCATATCCACCCATGGACATTTGCACGCCGGCATCAATGCCAAATGTATCTTGCAACAGGTCAACCAGCGCCTGCCAGCCCTTCGGGTCCGCATAATAATCCTGGCGAAACGTGAGCTCAGAAATGTCCATGTCAGACGCCTGTTGAGCCGAACCCGCCGGTGCCTCTGGTCGTGTCGCTGACGGCTGATTTTTCGCGCAGGGGCAATTGTGTCACCGGCGCAATCACCATCTGCGCAATGCGCATGCCGCGCTCAACCACAAAGGCATCAGCGCCATGATTGATCAGCAAGACCTTGACCTCGCCGCGATAGTCGCTGTCAATGGTGCCGGGCGTGTTGAGGCAGGTAATGCCATTCTTGAAGGCAAGGCCGGAGCGCGGACGGACCTGCGCCTCAAACCCGTGCGGAATCTCGAAAATCAGTCCGGTCGGCACCAGCGCGCGCTGTCCCGGTTCCAGGATCATGGCTGCGTCTGCGGCCACGGCGGCGCGCAGGTCCATGCCGGCGGCCCCGTCCGTCTCATAGGCGGGCAGGGCAAGGTCAGCGCCGTGTGCCAGGCGAACAAGGCCGATATGCGGTATTTCAGGTGTCATTGCGCGCTTCTTCCCCTTTGAGAACCAGTCCCAATTGCATCCTGCCGTTCGAGCAGATATAGGGCGCGCATTCAACAGGATTTTTGTCATGGCCGAAAGTTTGAAAGAGGCGGTTTCCCGCCGCCGAACATTTGCGATCATCTCGCACCCGGATGCCGGTAAAACCACGCTGACAGAAAAACTGCTGCTCTTTGGGGGTGCCATCCAGCTTGCCGGTGAAGTCAAGGCCAAGAAAGACCGCATCCAGACCCGGTCGGACTGGATGAAGATTGAACGCGAGCGCGGCATTTCGGTTGTGACTTCGGTGATGACCTTTGAATATGGCGACAATGTTTTCAATCTGCTCGATACGCCGGGCCATGAAGACTTTGCCGATGATACCTATCGCACGCTGACGGCAGTTGATGCCGCCGTGATGGTGATTGATGCGGCCAAGGGTATCGAACCACGCACGCTGAAACTGTTCGAGGTCTGCCGCCTGCGCGATATTCCCATCATCACCTTTGTCAACAAGATGGACCGTGAAAGCCGCGATCCTTTTGAAATCCTTGATGAGGTCGAGCAGAAACTGGCGCTGGACTGCGCACCCGTCACCTGGCCGATCGGTCGCTCGAAAAGCTTTTGCGGCACCTATCATCTGGCCCGCAATGAAGTGCGCACCAATGACACGCAGGAACAGACCACACCGGTTTCCGGACCGGAGGCTGTTGCCGACAAGCTGCCGGAAAACGAGCGCCAGCATTTTATCGATGAAACATCGCTGGCGATTGATGCCTGCAAGCCGTTTGACCGTGAATCTTTCCTCGAAGGCCATTTGACACCGGTTTTCTTCGGTTCGGCCCTGCGCAATTATGGCGTGCGCGATCTGATCAATGCGCTGGGCGAATTTGCCCCGCCGCCGCGTGCCCAGGTCGCCGATATCCGCACGGTGGAAGCCACGGACGAAAAGATGACGGCTTTCGTGTTCAAGATCCAGGCCAATATGGACCCGAACCATCGTGACCGTATCGCCTTTGTCCGTGTCTGCTCTGGCAAGCTGGAGCGCGGCATGAAGGCGCGGCTGGCGCGCACCGGCAAGCCCATGGGCCTGTCAGCGCCGCAATTCTTCTTTGCCTCGCAGCGCCAGCTGGCTGATACCGCCTATGCGGGTGATGTTGTCGGCATTCCGAACCATGGCACGCTGCGTATCGGGGATACGCTGACGGAAGGCGAGCCGCTGGTATTTCAGGGCGTCCCGAACTTTGCACCTGAAATTCTGCGCCGGGTGCGCCTGCAGGATGCCATGAAGGCCAAGAAGCTGAAGGACGCCCTTCAGCAGATGGCGGAGGAAGGCGTGGTGCAGCTGTTCTCACCCGAAGACGGATCTCCCGCCATTGTCGGCGTTGTCGGTGCCTTGCAGCTCGATGTGCTGAAGGAACGGCTGTCCTCGGAATATGGCCTGCCGGTGGAATTTGAAATGTCGCGGTTCTCGGTCTGCCGCTGGATTTCGTCCGCTGAGCCAGGCGAGCTGGATCGTTTCATCACCGCCCGTCGTGGCGATATTGCCCGCGATCTGGACGGCGATCCGGTATTTCTGGCGCAGGACGGTTTCTCGCTGAATTATGAGGGCGAACGCTGGAAGGCCATCAAGATGATCGCCATCAAGGAATATCACGTCGGCAAGGCGGCGTGATTTTCTGCCGGAAAGCAAAGCTCAGCTGATCATCCAGGCAACATAGACCAGCGTTGCGGCTATCACCCAGAGCGCCAGTCGCCCGGAGCGGGAATGGCGGGCTTCCGAGCGGCCTATGGCCTCTGCTGTTTCCGTATCAAACCGGAAACCGTTACGGGCCATTTCACTCAGGTCTTGCGAGAGTTTTTCCGTCCTGGCGGCAATCTCCGGGGCAGCTTCTGCCAGTTTCAGTGCAGCGGCCAATCCGTCGCGCACATCCGCAACAATGCGCTTTGGCCCCAGATTGTCACGGATCCAGCTTTCCACCACAGGTTCGGAGGCTTTCCACATGTTGAATTTGGGGTTCAGCGTGCGTGAAACCCCTTCCACCACCACCATGGTCTTTTGCAGCATCACGAGTTCGCTGCGGGTTTCCATGTCAAAAAGTTCGGTCACTTCAAACAGCAATGTCAAAAGCTTGGCCATGGAAATGGTTTCTGCCGGCTGCCCGTGGATCGGCTCGCCGATGGCGCGGATGGCCTGGGCAAAACTCGCCACATTATGGCGTTGCGGCACATAGCCTGCCTCGAAATGCACTTCGGCCACCCGCAGATAATTGCGGGTGATAAAGCCGTAGAGAATTTCGGCCAGAAAGCGGCGCTCCTTTTTGCCCAGCCGGGCGGTGATGCCGAGATCGACAGCAACGATCATGCCGTCAGGATCCACAAACAGATTGCCCTGGTGCATGTCGGCGTGGAAAAACCCGTCGCGCAAGGTGTGCCTCAGGAAAGACTGGATCAATGTATCCGCCAGCGCATCCAGATCATGACCGGCGGCTTTCAGTCCGGCAATGTCCGACATTTTGATACCATCGATCCATTCCATGGTAATGACATCGCGGCCGGTGCGTTCCCAGTCCACTTCAGGTACCCGGAACCCGGGATCGGCGGCGGTATTTTGCGCCAGTTCGGACAGGGCGGCTGCTTCCAGCCGCAGATCCATCTCGATTTTAGTGGTCTGTTCCAGCGTACGGGTGATGTCAACAGGCCGCAGGCGGCGCGTGGCTGGCAGAAAGCGTTCCTGCAGGCGGGCGGCCACATACATGGCTTCCAGGTCATGGGCAAAGCGCTGGCGCACGCCGGGACGGATCACCTTGACCGCAACCTTGCGTTCTGCCCCCGCTTCGTCAATCATCGCCGGATGAACCTGGGCAATGGAGGCTGCGGCAATCGGTGCTTCCAGCCGTGTATAAAGGTCCGTCACCTTGCGTCCAAGCGATCCTTCGATGGTGGTTACAGCCTGATCGAAGGGAAATGTGGCCATGCGGTCCTGCAGCAGGGCGAGATCGGCAGAAAACTCCGTCCCCACCACATCGGGCCGTGTGGCCAGAAACTGTCCAATTTTTACGTAAGATGGTCCAAGACGTTCCACAGCCTTTGCCAGACGGTCAGAGCGCTGCAGGTCACGTGTCCGGTTTCGGGCAAAAAATCCGGCAACAGCCTGCCCGAACCGCATCAAGGGTTGCATATCCTCGGACGGCAAGGCGGAAACCACGCCTTCACGCACCAGAACCCAACCAACCCGCACAAGGCGGACATAAGCGCCGACTGTGCTCATCCGGGTTACAGCTTCCAGCCGGAATGCAGGGCGGCAATGCCACCGGAATAGTTGGTGAACTGCACGCGCGAAAATCCGGCACCGGTTATCATCGCGGCAAAATCCGTCTGGTTTGGAAATTTGCGGATCGATTCCACCAGATACTGATAGGGTTCCGCATCGCCGGTAATCATCTTGCCAAATTGCGGGATCGCATTGAAGGACCATGCATCATAGACCTTGTCGAGAAGCGGCATTTCCACTTCCGAAAATTCCAGTACCAGCAATCGTCCGCCCCGTTTGAGAACCCGGAAAGCTTCCTTCAGCGCCACGTCAATGCGCGGCACATTGCGAATGCCGAAAGCAATTGTATAGGCGTCAAAAATGGCGGCCTCGAAAGGCAGTTCCTCGGCATTGGCCTCCACAAAGGTCAGATTGGGCGAAAGCCCCTTCTTTTCCGCCCGTTCGGCGCCCACAGCCAGCATCGAGCCGTTGATATCCAGAACCGTGGCCTGTGCAAGACGGCCTGAAGCCTCGACAATGCGGAAGGCAATGTCGCCGGTGCCACCGGCCACGTCCAGAACCCTGTAGCCGGAATCCCTGCGCGGGTTGAGGGCTGCGATCATCGCATCCTTCCACACGCGGTGCAAACCGGCCGACATCACGTCATTCATCATGTCATAGCGCCTGGCAACCTTGTGAAACACATCATTGACCAGTGCCTGCTTTTCGCCTTCGGCCACGTCGCGAAACCCGTAGGATGTTTCCATGCCACCGTGGGCGGATGTGCGGCTTTGAACCATGATGTACTCCAAATCCCTGTTACCTGACCTGTCATTCCACATTCAGGACCACCATAGCGAAACACAGACAAACACGCTATCTCTGTTGGCTCTATAGAGCAATTAAGCCGCAGGGGAAACAGGAGAGGATACAGAATGCCGGAATTGCCGGAAGTCGAAACGGTCAAAAGAGGACTGGCCCCGGTTATGGAAGGCGCCAGAATTGCCCGCCTTGAACTGCGCCGCAAAGACCTGCGCTTTCCTTTTCCTGATAATTTCGCCGCAGAGGTCGAAGGGCGGCATATCGTTGCCCTGTCGCGCCGCGCCAAATATCTGCTCATCGAACTCGACAATGACCGCATTGTCATGGCCCATCTTGGCATGTCAGGCTCGTTCCGCATCATGGACGGTCAGGAGACGGACATGCCGGGTCATTTTCACCACGCGCGCAACAAGGAAGGCAAGCATGATCACGTGATTTTCCATCTGGAGCGCAATGACGCCTGCGGACCAGGACATGTGCGGGTGGTCTATAACGATCCCCGGCGCTTCGGCTTTATGGCCATGACCTGGCGCAACGCGATGGCACATGAGGCATTCCTGAAAGACCTTGGCCCGGAGCCAACCGGCAACAGTCTGCATTCCGCCTATCTGGCGGGGATGTTCAAAAACAGGAACCAGCCGCTGAAAACCGCCTTGCTGGACCAGAAGAATATTGCCGGTCTGGGCAATATCTATGTCTGCGAAGCCCTGTTTCGCGCCGGCCTCTCACCGGAGCGGCCTGCGGGCCGTCTGGTCTGCCTGGATGGAAGCGCAAGGCCCGAACTGGAAACGCTCGTATCTGCCATCCGCGAAGTGATTGCCGATGCCATTGCCGCGGGCGGATCTTCGCTGCGCGATCATATCCGGACGGACGGATCCCTGGGCTATTTCCAGCATTCCTTTATGGTCTATGACAGGGAGGGGGAGATCTGCACGAAGGCCTCCTGCGGCGCTGTGATAGGGCGTATCGTGCAGGCGGGCAGGTCTACATTTTTCTGTCCGCAATGCCAGAAATGCTGACGCTATGGCTTGCCTGCGGGAATCTCCTTCAGTTTGCAGAATCCGCGTTGACTGTGTGCCGCTTTCCCGCTATACGCCGCCCACAGTTTGAAAAGCCTTTCACAGGTTTTTCACCCATGATCCCAAAATGACCGGACAAAAATGTCGCAAGACACGTGTCTGGCATGAATGGGTTGGATTAGTGAATTTTTGAAAAAGAGGCAGAAATGGCCAATACAACTTCGGCGAAAAAAGCGACACGCAAAATTGAACGCCGCACAGCAGTTAACAAGGCTCGTCGTTCGCGCGTTCGCGGTTTCCTTCGCAAGGTTGAAGAAGCAATTGCATCGGGCGACAAGGCAGCAGCAACAGCCGCCTTCCAGGCAGCGCAGCCGGAATTGATGCGCGCTGCATCGAAGGGCGTTGTTCATGCCAACACGGCATCACGCAAAGTGTCTCGCCTGGCGAGCCGCGTGAAGGCTCTGCAGGCCTGATACTTCGCAATATGGCTTGAAAATGCATTGCCCGGTCATTGACCGGGCTTTTTGCGTTGGCCTCAAGTCTCCTGTATAGCCTGATATCGATCGCCGCATTCATATTCATGATGACATATAAGTGACGATGAAATGACAAATATTATCTTTTAAAAACAATATGATACAAGAGGTTCATCAGGAATTGCCTGTAGAGTGCAGGCGATGGATCGCCAAACAGGCTGTCAACAAAAAAATAATTCTGTGCGTGATTTGCGTTGGATTGGTTACCGGAATTCTAAAGCCGTTGATTCAAAAGCGATTCTTTTTTGGAGCTGTTTTTGCGACCGTTTTCGACGTCGAAGTCAATGCCAATCTCTTAAGATTGCGTAAATATCGTGATTGATCTTGGGATAAGTTCCTGTCTAAATGCCTGTCAACGGAGCGCAGACAGGATCTGCAGAAGCGACGAAATACATCCCTTTCGGGTTATATTTTTTCAATTCAGCATTCGTTGCAGGCCTTTTCTGACCTGTTTCTCAATATAAAAGACATGACGGGGCGCGGCTTTGGCTGGCGGCGCAGCGGACAGTCTATGTGTATGGTAACGTGTTGTGTGTTCAGGAGTATGCGCTTTGTGAGGTGAGCAGGATGTGGTTCCGGCTGAAGCCGGAATAGTGGAGATGCAGCAGGTGGTGACGCTGGTTTCGGGGAATTGGCGCTACGGGCTTGAAGGGGCAAAGGGTGCGAGAGCACCCGTTCAGGCACGCGATCAGGATATCCTTTGAGGGGATGCCGGATTTCATCCGCTGGCCGGATCTTTTGGAGCCGGACATGTAATATATAGTGGTCATTTTTGGCTTGTCCGAAACTGACTGGAAGAATTTCTGGAGAGGCGGCGCAATGCATACGATGAATACTACAGGCAATGGTCCGGGCAACGGGGACCAGCCATTGCAGGTTGTGGCCAGTTTTTCCTCCCAAGGAGCTGGAGACAAGACCGAAATGAACAACAATGCGATTTTCGACCGGTTCAGTGCCCGTTTGAAAGCGAAGGTAGGCATGGATGTCTACACAAGCTGGTTTGGGCGGTTGAAGCTGCATTCCGTTTCCAAGAGCGTTGTACGCCTGTCTGTTCCGACGACATTCCTCAAGTCGTGGATCAACAATCGCTATATCGATCTGATTACCGCAATGCTGCAGGAGGAAGACAGCGAGATCCTGAAGGTGGAAATCGTTGTGCGCACGGCGACACGCGGTGGCCGCACACCCTCGCTTGATGAAGCCCTTGTTGCAGGCGAGCCGGCGGTTTCGGCCCAGGCTGCGAAGCGACCATCGGTCCAGTCGGTGTCCCAGGCGATCTCTTCGGCAACACCCCATATGCAGCGTCCGCAATCTGCGGCCACGCCGCTGTTCGGTTCACCGCTCGACAGCCGCTATACGTTTGAAACCTTTGTCGAGGGTTCGTCCAACCGCGTTGCCCTTGCGGCCGCCAAAACCATTGCCGAAGCCGGTCCAGGTGCCGTTCGCTTCAATCCTCTTTTTATTCATTCCTCTGTTGGTCTGGGCAAAACCCATTTGTTGCAGGCCATTGCATCCGCTGCCATCCAGAGCCAGCGCCAGCCGCGGGTTGTCTATCTGACAGCCGAATATTTCATGTGGCGTTTTGCAACAGCCATCCGGGACAATGATGCCCTGTCCCTGAAAGAAACATTGCGCAATATTGATCTTCTGGTGATCGATGACATGCAGTTCCTGCAGGGAAAATCCATCCAGCACGAATTCTGCCATTTGCTCAACATGCTGCTCGACAGCGCCAGGCAGGTTGTTGTGGCAGCAGACCGCGCACCATGGGAGCTGGAATCGCTGGACCCGCGTGTGCGCTCACGCCTTCAGGGCGGCGTTGCCATCGAAATGGATGCGCCGGATTATGAAATGCGTCTGGATATTTTGAAAATGCGTCTGGAAGCTGCCCGTCTGGAAGATCCGTCGCTGGATATTCCGCTGGACATTCTCACCCATGTGGCAAAAAACATCACAGCCTCCGGCCGTGAGCTGGAAGGTGCATTCAACCAGCTGATTTTCCGGCGCTCCTTTGAACCGAACCTGACGATGGACCGTGTGGATGAGCTTCTGGCGCATCTGGTAGGTGCTGGTGAGCCAAAGCGCGTGCGGATTGAAGACATCCAGCGCGTGGTGGCCAAGCATTACAATGTTTCGCGGCAGGAACTGGTGTCAAACCGTCGCACACGGGTTATCGTCAAGCCGCGCCAGATCGCCATGTATCTGGCAAAGGCCCTGACCCCGCGGTCATTTCCGGAAATCGGTCGCCGTTTCGGTGGCCGTGACCACACAACCGTGCTGCATGCCGTGCGCAAGATCGAGGAACTGGTCACAGCGGATACCAAGCTCAGCCACGAAATCGAGCTGCTGAAGCGCCTGATCAACGAATAGTCCGCTATGGATGGCTGACACTGCAACACCCGGCCTTCAAAAAGCCGGGTGTTTTTGTGAAGAACGGCTGCTATCAATGCCAGAGACAATCGCATGGATGAAAGCACGCAACGTTTCTATCAGGAAAATGCCGCAGCCTATGTTCGCCACAGGCATGTGCCGGATGAAAGACTGCGGGCCTTCCTGAAGCGCTGGCGCAGGAGGCGCAAAAATTTTGGAACAGGGGTGCGGAAGCGGTCTGGAAAGCCAGATCATGATGGAGGCAGGTTTTGCAGTCACCCCGACAGACGGTACCACGCAGATGGCGAAAGAGGCCGAAAAGCGCCTGGGCATTCCCGTGAGAGTGCTGCCCTTTGCAGATCTGGATGAACACGCCCTTTATAACACTATCTGGGCCAATGCCTGCCTTCTGCATGTGCAAAGGGCTGATCTTGGCTCCATTTTTGACCGGATCAGCATGGCCCTGAAACTTTCCGGACTTTTTGAGGCATCGTTCAAATCCGGCAACAGCGACAGGCGTGACCAGTTTGGCCGATACTATAATTACCCCTCCAGGGACGGGCTGCTTGAAAAGCTGAAGGAGCGGGACTGGAATGACATCCGCCTGGAAAGCGGCCTTGGCAGCGGTTACGACAACCTGGCGACCGAATGGCTCTATGTTCAGTGCCGCAAGAAGTAATGCGGATCACGCCAGGTCGGCAACAACCGAATCCAGGATCAGCATGCCTGCGGATGTACAGCGGATGCGCGCATTGCCAAGCCGTTCGATAAAACCATGTTCGATGAGAAAGTCCTCGCGGGCCGCATCCGGTGCGCGTCCTGACAGCATCTGCCAGCGGGCAAGATCGACGCCCTCTTTCAGGCGAAGTCCCATCAGCAAAAGCTCGTCGGCCTGTTCTTCATGGTCGAGAATATCCTGTTCCACCATGCCATGGCCATCATGCTCCACAAGCGCCAGCCATTTTTCAGGATGCCGCTCTGTTGCCGTTGCCACTTTCGCCTGGTTGATGCTCAGGCGGCCATGCGCTCCGGGGCCAATGCCGACATAATCACCATAGCGCCAGTAGGTCAGGTTATGGCGGCTTTCGGCACCGGGGACAGCATGGTTTGAAACTTCATAGGCGGGCATGCCGTGCGCTTCTGTAATCTCCTGTGTGGCCTCATAGAGCAGTGCCGATTGCTCGCCATCCGGCACGATCAGCTTGCCCGCCTTGTGCAATCCGTAAAAAGGCGTGCCTTCCTCGATGGTCAGCTGGTAGAGCGAGAGATGATCCACCGCATAGGAAAAGGCCTGTTTCAGTTCCTGTTCCCAGGCATCGACCGTCTGGTCCGGGCGGGCATAGATCAGGTCAAAATTCATGCGCGGAAAAATATCCCGCGCCAGACCAATGGCCTTGAGTGCATTTTCAACATCATGCAGCCGGCCCAGAAATTTCAGGTCGCGATCGTTCAGCGCCTGAACACCGAGGGAAACACGGTTGACGCCGGCGGACCGATAACCACGAAACCGCCCGGCCTCCACGCTCGAGGGATTGGCTTCCATGGTGATCTCGATTCCGTCCGGCACATGCCAGTGTCTGGCCACGCCATCGAGAATGGCAGAGACGGTTCCCGGGTCCATCAGCGATGGCGTACCGCCGCCGATGAAAATGCTGGTCACGGTGCGCGGACCGGACAGGCGGCGCAGCGTGTCCATTTCCGTCAGAAAGCTTTTCACAAACCGGGGCTGGTCTATCGCCTGATGCCGGACATGGCTGTTGAAATCACAGTAAGGGCACTTGGCTGCACAGAAGGGCCAGTGGAGATAGATACCAAAGCCGGGTTCACCGGAATCGGGCTGTATCAGCCGTGTCACATTGCTCATGCAGACGGCGTTTCTGCATGGGCCGAAAGGCATGTTTCCACAAACAGCTTGAAGGCTCTTGCACGGTGCGAAAGGGCTGTCGCATCGCCGGGTTTCCAGCCATGCTTTTGTTGCGCGGTCATTTCGCCAAATGTCTGTTCATGGCCATCCGGCTGAAAGACCGGATCATAGCCAAAGCCGTCTCCACCGCGTGGCGGCCAGGCAATCGTTCCTTCCACTTCACCACGAAACAGTTCGGTGTGACCGTCCGGCCAGGCAAGGCAAAGTACAGAAACGAACCGGGCTGTGCGCTTGTCTTTCGTGACAGCACCGGCCGCTTGCAGGGCTGTCTCCACCTTCTGCATCGCCATCGCAAAGTCGCGCGTGCCATCGGCTGTTTCTGCCCAGTTGGCGGTGTAAACGCCCGGATCGCCGCCCAGCGCATCCACGACCAGACCGGAATCATCTGAAAGGGCGACAAGCCCGGAAGCGGCAGCAGATGCCAGCGCCTTGATCCTGGCATTCTCCTCAAAGGTTGTTCCGGTCTCATCCGGTTCGGCAAATTTCAGCTCGGCGGCCGATTTGGCCGTAAAACCCAGCGGCCCGATGAGATCATCAATCTCGCGGATCTTGCCGGCATTGTGACTGGCAACAACGATGGTTTTGGTTTCAAGTTTGCGCATGATCAATGTCTCTGTGGCTTTTGTCGGTTGCAGGATCACGCAAGCGCCTGCTTCTGCAATTGTACCAGTTCGGCAATACCGTTTTTCGCCAGAACCAGCAGCGCGGAGAACTCCTCTTCGCTGAAGGGCTTGCCTTCGGCAGTCCCCTGGATTTCAACAATGCCTCCAGAGCCGGTCATGACGAAATTGGCATCGGTTTCAGCCGCGGAATCTTCGAGATAATCGAGATCGATCACCGGCTGGCCTGCAAAGATACCACAGGAAACAGCGGCAATGTGATCTTTCAAAACCTTGTCGGTCTTGATCATGTTGCGGCTTTCCATCCATTTCAGGCAATCATAAAGCGCAAGCCATGCACCGGTAATCGAGGCTGTGCGGGTTCCGCCATCCGCCTGTATCACATCGCAGTCGAGTGTGATCTGACGCTCGCCCAAAGCTTCCAGATCGACAATCGCCCGCATGGAGCGACCGATCAGACGCTGGATCTCCTGTGTACGGCCGCCCTGCTTGCCGGAAGCGGCTTCGCGCTTCATGCGGTCGCCGGTAGCCCGTGGCAGCATGCCGTATTCTGCCGTCACCCAGCCCTTGCCTGTATTGCGCAGCCACGGTGGGGTCTTCTCTTCCAGGCTTGCCGTTACCAGGACATGCGTATCGCCGAACTTCACGAGGCAAGAGCCTTCGGCATGTTTTGAAACTTTGCGCTCGAACGAAATTTTGCGCATCTGGTCAGGTTTTCTGCCGGTTGGCCGCATGGTCTTTTCCCTCTTCAAACTGTTGAAGACACGCTCTAATGCCCCCAACGGGCTTTTGCAAAGGAAAAGCATGCAATCGCCGCCAGGCTTGCAGAAATAGGTGATTGCGCAGGCCGGTTTCCTGTCTATATCTTGGTATCAGCACCAACAGCACAGGATGCACAATCTTTATGATAACAAAGCTGACAGCAGGAGAAGAAGGGCGGGCGCTTGATGAACGGACCGGTGAAATTTTCCGGCGCATCGTCGAAACCTATCTGGAAAGTGGCGAGCCATTGGGGTCGCGCAGCCTGTCACGCCTTCTGCCCATGTCGCTGTCACCGGCCTCCGTGCGCAATGTCATGAGTGATCTGGAAGATCTGGGTCTGATCTATTCGCCCCATATCAGTGCCGGGCGTTTGCCGACGCAATCGGGTTTGCGGTTCTTTGTCGATGCTTTCATGCAGATGGGCAATCTCTCCGTCGAAGACCGTGCCTCGATAGACCGGCAGGTTCGGGCGGTTGATCGTGATCAGCCGGTGGAAAGCCTGATGACGGCCACCAGCAACATGCTCTCCGGCATGTCAAGGGGTGCAGGTCTGGTGATAACCGCCAAGACTGACCTGGTCCTGAAACATGTTGAGTTTATCCGGCTTGCCCCTGCCAGGGCACTGGCCGTTCTGGTCGGCGAACATGACCAGATTGAAAACCGGATCATCGAACTGCCGGCAGGCATTACCGGCTCGCAACTGACAGAAGCGGCCAACTTCCTGAACGCCCATCTGGCCGGGCAAACGCTGGATGGTGTCCGCACACAGGTTCGCAGCATCAAGGAACAGGTTCGTACAGAGCTTGATGTGTTGTCGCGCGATCTGGTGGAGCGCGGTCTTGCCCTCTGGTCCGGCACTTCCGATGACAGCAATCCAACGCGGCTGATTGTGCGCGGGCGTTCCAATCTGCTGGATGGTTTGGGTGCGCAGGAAGACCTGGACCGGCTGCGCATGCTGTTTGACGATCTGGAAAAGAAAGACAGCCTGCTCGAAATCCTCAATCTTGCCGAAAGCGGTTCGGGCGTTCGGATTTTCATAGGCTCGGAGAATAAACTCTTCTCCCTGTCCGGCTCTTCACTGATCGTTGCACCCTATCGCGACGGTGACGAGCGCATCATCGGGGCCGTGGGCGTTATTGGCCCGACCAGGCTCAATTATTCCAGAATTGTCCCGATGGTTGACTATACGGCACAACTGATGTCACGCATGTCACGGCCATCACGCTGAACAAAAGCCCGGGAAATTCCACCCTGATGGATCTCAAGCCTTGATTTTTTGGATTCAAACCTCGATATCCACACCATTCTGACACAATCAATTTGGAGACCGTCATGACCGACGACACGAACAAACACGGACCTGACGCAAAGGCGTATAACCCGAACCAGTCCCGCGCGGCTGCCCATGAGGCTGCTGTGGCAGATTTTCTGGCTTCCGCCAGGGCCGACAAGGTTGAGGAAGATTTGGAAGGCGCAGCATCGGATTGCAGGCGAACCGGACCCTGTCGAGGTTCTGAAAACCGAGAACGCAGAACTGCGGGATCGTTATCTGCGCCTGGCAGCTGATATGGACAATCTGCGCCGGCGCACCGAACGGGAAGTCAAGGATGCAAAATCTTATGCAGCAGCAGGATTTGCCCGTGACATGCTGGCCGTTTCGGACAATCTGCGCCGGGCCCTGGATGCGATTCCGGCAGAAGCCAGGGCAGCAGGCGATTCCGGATTTGCAGCTCTTGTGGAAGGCGTGGAAATGACCGAACGGTCCATGCTGTCCACACTGGAACGGCACGGCGTTCGCAAGCTGGAGCCGGTTGGCGAAAAATTTGATCCGAATTTCCATCAGGCGATGTTTGAAATCCCAAATCCGGATGTTCCAAACAATACGGTCATGCAGGTGGTTCAGGCCGGATTTACCATTGGTGAGCGGGTATTGCGACCGGCCATGGTGGGTGTGGCAAAGGGCGGACCAAAATCTCCTGTTGCCGACATTGCAGCCGATTCTGAAAAAACCCCCTGATTTTGAAAATCCCCGGAAGTTGCTGCGCAAAATCCGGGGAAAGGGGGACGGTCAAGACAAGGGCGGTTTCCAGGCATCATCACAATACACTGCGATTATGCCGCGTTGGACGTCGGCTCCTGGTTCAGGAATGCGTAGATAGCAGTATCCGAGTTGCTCGCCCGCAGCTTTGTCACCAGATCCTGGTCGCGCAGAACCCTTGCAATGCGCGACAGGGCCTTGAGATGATCGGCACCGGCCTGTTCAGGCGCCAGCAACATGAAGATGATATCGACGGGCTGGTCGTCAAGCGCCTCAAAATCCACAGGCTGGTCCAGCCGTGCGAAAACTCCGACAATAGACGGAATTGCATGAAGTTTGCCATGCGGAATGGCTATGCCGTTGCCAACGCCGGTTGATCCCAGCTTTTCCCGTTGAAGAATGACATCAAAAATGTCGCGCTCCGGCAAGCCGGTAACCTTGGACGCCCTGGCCGCAAGTTCCTGAAGCACCTGTTTTTTGGAATTGGCCTTCATGGCCGGAATGATCGCGTTTTGCTGAAGCAAGTCTGCCAGTACCATTCTCAACGTCCTTGTCTCAATGTCATGACGGCACATGCCAATGCCAGCTCGCCGTCTATCATGTGCAGTCTGTCGTCCAGGTTCACGGGCTTGTTGCACTGAACCTGGACGTAGCAATTTTCATGCCGCCTATTCCGCCTTGATACTGGCAGCATCAATCCAGCCAATATTTCCGTCATTGCGGCGGTAAACAATATTCAGCTGTTCTGTGCCGACCGAGCGGAACATGAAGACCGGCTCATCCGTCATATCGAGCGCCATCACGGCGCTGGCAACGGACATGGTCTTGAGCTTGCGCGAGCTCTCTGCAACGATTGTCGGCGCATAATCCTCCGGGACTTCATCTTCATGGTCAGGCACTGAATCCATCACTGTGTAAGACACTTCTGCGTAGTCTTTATGACCGTTTCCGGAGTGATGATCCTTGAGTTTGCGCTTGTAACGCCGCAAACGCTTCTCGATCCGTTCTGCAGCCATGTCGAAACTGGCCAGCGGATCGTTGGCTTCGCCTGCGGCATGCAGGATCACACCGGTATCAAGGTGGATCTTGCAATCAGACGCAAAGCGGGAGCCAGACTTCTCAACGGTCACCCGACCTGAAAAGCCACCATCGAAATACTTGTCAATAGCAGCACCCACCTGCCCTTGAATCCGCTCGCGGAATGCTTCGCCTATTTCCATATGTTTTCCGGATACACGCACATTCATGGAGTTTTCCTTCCCTGTAGTCATTTACAAGAACCAGTCTATTCCAATGAAGGCCCGTATCCAAGCCTGTCCTGCGCCCAATCATGCATTACACGCTCAAGTTTGCGCCGGCGTGGTTGCAAAACAGTTGAACAGGCAAAATCCTTGCCAAACTGGCGGCCAGATAGGCTTTCCTCCTGGACGAGTCAACGTTGTTTCTCGAGCATTTCTTCAAAAACGCCGCGATTTCCTGTCAGATTGTCATGGATATGGCATGTTTTCAGTCGGTTGGCTTTTCTGTCAGGCGCACAAAAAAATCAGTGCGTAACCGCCTTTGCCTTTGCCCGCTTTTCCCTTCTCCGTTGTACAGATGAGGGAATATCCATGGCCTCTCGATATTTGGCCACTGTTCTGCGTGCTATATCAACACCGCTGCCTTTCAATTGATCAACAATATC
This sequence comes from Rhizobiaceae bacterium, assembly GCA_965247225.1. GTDB lineage: Bacteria > Pseudomonadota > Alphaproteobacteria > Rhizobiales > Rhizobiaceae > CBDFGT01. The sequence continues at coordinate 272,808 of CBDFGT010000009.1, forward strand.
ATCATCGGAAAAAATCGAATCAGAGGTTTCTTTTGCAATCAATGCACGAATTTTGTGGCGTACTGATTCCGCGGAATGGTTGTCTCCCCCCTCGGCGGAATTGATGGAAGCCGTGAAAAAGTATTTCAGTTCAAACAGTCCGCGCGGTGTCATCATGTATTTGTTGGAGGTGACACGGCTCACGGTCGATTCATGCATCTTGATGGCCTCAGCGACCGTTTTCAAATTCAGGGGTCTGAGATGGTCCACACCATGAACCAGGAAGGCATCCTGTTGACGAACAATTTCTATGGATACCTTCAAAATTGTCTTTGCCCGCTGGTCCAGGCTGCGGGTCAGCCAGTTGGCGTTCTGCATGCACTCACTCAGGAATGTGTAGTCGGGACTGCTTTTTGCCGTCAGTCGTGAAACCGAAGCAAAATACTCCTGATTCACCAGAACCTGTGGCAATGTGTCCGGATTCAATTCAACCTGCCATGCGCCACTGTGATTGGGGCGAACCACGATGTCCGGAATAATCGTTTCCTGATGGGCAGGCAGAAATTCGGCGCCCGGTTTCGGATTCAGCGCCCTGATCTCTGCCAGCATGTCCAGAAGGTCTTCTTCGTCCACACCGCAGATTTTCCTGAGCGCTGAAAAGTCACGACGCGCCAGAAGTTCCAGATTTTTCACCATGGCAGCCATCGCAGGATCAAGTCTGTTTTTCTGCCGTAGCTGAATTTCAAGGCATTCGCTCAAGGATGAGGCAAATATACCGCTGGGTTCCAACCCCTGAAGCACAAGCAGCACACGGTCAACCTCCTCTCGTGTGGTCCCCAGGCGTAACGCCAGCTCATCAAGGTCTGCATGCAGGTAGCCATTGTCATCCAGCTGGTCGACCAGATGCTGGGCAATCAGCCTGTCTTTCACAGAGCGTGCGACAAATGGAATTTGCCGGGTCACATGTTCCAGAAGGCTGATCTGGGTTGCAGAAAACTCGTCAAGGTCAAATGCCTCGCCGACGTGTACTGTGCCGGACGAACCGTTCTTCTGGCTCACCAGATCGGCAATCTGGCTCCGGTCTGATGCAGAGTTTTCGGTAAAGTCAGTATCGAAATTGGAATCGAGCGCCTCGTTCAGATGTTCGGCACGCCCTGTTGCGTCACTCTCGTACCAGTCGCCATTCAGATCATTTTCGGCAAGCGCCTCCTTGTTGGCGGCATTGTCCAAAGCCTCGCTGTTGTCGTCCGGTGTCGATATACGTGACGACAGCTCATCGGTGAGAATTTCAAGAAGCGGGTTTTTCTCCACCTCCAGCTCAATAAACTGCACCAGTTCAAAATGTGTCATCTGAAGCAATTGAATGGATTGCATCAGTTGCGGCGTCATGACAAGCGATTGGGCTTGTCGCAAATAGAGGTTGGCTGACAGTGCCATAAGTGCGCGATACTCCAGATAGATTCGCTTGATGAGCGGATTTGCAGGAGAACAGGAACCAGCAAAATTCATCTGGCCCGAAAATTGCTTTTTTAATCGAAATCGTCAAGTCATGTCGTGCAAGAAGGTAAAGAAAGGCGCGTTCAGGACAGGCTTTGCATGTTTAAAGGGAGAGTTTTCTTCTAAAGGCTGAAGCTGTCACCAAGATACAGCCTGCGAACATCTTGATTGTTGACGATGTCGAGCGCCTTGCCATGTGTCAGAACTTCTCCGGCATGTATAATATAGGCCCGGTCGATCAGTCCAAGCGTCTCGCGCACGTTATGGTCGGTGATCAGCACGCCGATGCCGCGTTGTGTGAGGTGGCGAACCAGATTCTGGATGTCGGAAACCGAAATGGGGTCAACACCGGCAAACGGTTCATCCAGAAGCATGAAGGTTGGATCTGTTGCAAGCGCACGGGCAATTTCCAGGCGCCGCCTTTCACCGCCGGAAAGGGTTACGCTGGCAGATTTGCGCAGATGGGCAATGTGAAACTCTTCCAGCAGCGAATCCAGCTTGTGTTCGCGTTTGGTTTTGTCGCGCTCATGCACCTCAAGAACAGCACGAATGTTGTTCTCAACGCTCAATCCGCGAAAAATGGATGCTTCCTGCGGCAGATAACCGACACCAAGGCGTGCCCGCCGGTACATGGGCATGCTGGTGACGTCATTGCCATCAACCGAAATCGTCCCGGATTCAACGGGTACCAGGCCCGTGATCATGTAAAAGCATGTTGTCTTTCCGGCACCATTGGGGCCGAGCAAACCAACAGCCTCGCCGCGGCGCACAACAACAGAAACACCGTTGACGACCCTGTGCGTTCCGTATGTTTTTGTCAGGCCGTGTGCCACAAGCGTGCCTTCAAAGCGTGCCTTGATGTCCTCGACCGGGGCTGACGACGCAGATCCCTCTGCCTGGCGGCGTGATGATAAGAACGGTATTTTCAAGCGGTCACAATGATCCTGTCAGGTCTTACTTGGCTTTTTGTGATTTGGGGTCGAGCTGGATTTGCACGCGGCCGCCGCAGCTTTCAAGCTGGGCCTCGCCTGTTTCCATGAATACTGTCAACTGGCAACCGGTAAACACATTGGCACCTTCGGACAGGACAACTTTTTCACCTTTCAGCACAAAGGTCTGGGCAGCCATGTCAAACCTTCCGGTATCTGCAGTTGCCTGTTGTTCGCCGGATTCCAGATACACTTTTTCCGAAACATCAATGGTCTTGATATCGGCACTGCCGGATGAAATGCTGCCGCCGCCGCCCGTGTAGTAAACAACCATGTGGCCTGCACGCAAAGTGGTTGTCCCCTGCACAACCAGAACATTACCGCTGAAAACGGCCTTGTTTTCCTGCTGGCGAATTTCCAGCTTGTCACTTTCAATCTGTATGGGCTTGTCGTTCGACAGTTCGAGACCGGACATTTTGCTGGTAGCCTCTTGCGCCGAAGCCAGACCGGCACACAACAGAACCAGGACAAAACCGGATATTGTCAGGGCAAATGAAATGAATTTGTTGTTTTTCACGATCACGGTCTCTCATTTGCTTTTGTTCTGAAGGACACCGGCTTCCATGTTGATACGAACCTTGCCTTCAAAAATAATGATTTGTCCCTTATCCGTCATCTTAAGCTTCTGTGCAACTATAGAGGTCTGCTTTGCTGTAATCGAGACAGGTTTTTCAGTTGTCATTTCGCCGGCTTTCACATCCATGTCGGCATTTTGAAAGCGGGCCTCCATGCCATTGCTCATTTTGATGGTGAAAGGTGCATCCATAACCAGTTTGTCTGTTCCCCTGTCATACAGTCCGCTCTGGCCGACGATGCGGGCCATCAGAGAAGCGGACACAGGCATCTCGGCCCTGATCGCCTTGAGCGCAATGAGATTGGGGTTGCCGATGTCCTGAAGCGCTTTTTCGGCGTTCATCGAATACCGGATGCCATCGGCGTTTGTCCCGGAGATGGCTGGTCCTTCCATGACCAGCTTGCCGTCCTCAATGTTCATGCTTTCCAGCGTTACATTTTCCGGCAGGGCCGTGCGGATGAACGACACGGCAATGAAGACCAGGGAAATCACCAGGGCCATCACGGGGAGAATAATTTTCAGGCGGCGGACACGCTGAGAATGGAAACGTGCCTCGTCATAGCTTCTTCCCGAGCCCGAAAGGGATTTATTGCGACCATCTTCGTGGTCAGGTGCATTTTGCATACATCAACTTCCGCTTGAGACCTGTGATCTGGAGCCACCCGCCAGGTTCTGATGAGTATCCCGTTCCGTATAACCGTGTCGATTTGAAGACATGCTCCTGTATGGCACGGCATGCCATACAGGAGCATGATTTCCAGTACCATATGGCAACGCCATCCTGCGAAACAAGCCGTCTGTCCCGGAGTAACGGGACGCCGTTCGGAAAAAAAGCGTGTTCGACTTGCGCTGCGCTCCATTCTCGCCAATAACATGCGCAACAGACCAGATGAACGGGTGCAGGCTTGGATACAACAATTACGCAATGGCGCATGATAAGGCGTAAACTGACATTCTGGCGCATTGTGGCCGCGTTGCTCGTTGCCGGGCTTGTTGTGATAGCCGCATGGCAGTTTGCCTCGCGCGGAGCCATGGGCAAGGTGAGCCCGCATATTGCGCGAATCACCATTTCCGGTGTTATCCAGGATGATACGGAACTGCTGGAGCGTCTGGACACCATAGCCAGGGACGATCAGGTCAAGGCACTGGTCGTCTCTATTTCATCGCCGGGAGGAACGACCTTCGGCGGTGAGGTGATCTTCAAGGCCATTCGCAAGGTTGCCGCCAAAAAACCCGTTGTTTCCGATATTCGCACATTGGCCGCCTCGGCTGGCTATCTGATTGCGGTTGGAGGGGACACCATTATTGCAGGCGAGTCGTCCATTACCGGGTCGATAGGGGTCATTTTCCAGTATCCCCAGATCAAGCCTCTTCTCGACAAGATCGGCGTATCCCTGGAGGAGATCAAGTCTGCCCCGATGAAAGCCGAGCCGTCGCCGTTTCATACACCGCCTGAAAATGCCAAACTGATGATCAATGCCATGGTCATGGACAGTTTCGACTGGTTTGTCGGGCTTGTTGCCGAACGCCGCAAGCTTGAAAAGTCTGTTGTCCTGACCCTGGCAGACGGTTCGATCTATACGGGACGTCAAGCCTTGAAACTGGGCCTGGTCGACAGGCTTGGAGGCGAGGAGGAAATTCGTGCCTATCTCGCTGGCAGGAAGCTTGACAAGGAATTGCCAATCATCGATTGGGAGCCGGACGATGCTGTCGGACCCTTCCTTCTGTCAGGGTCTGTGGAACCATTTTTGAAATTGCTGGGTCTGGACACTCTTTTTGCGTTGAAGCATCTACAAAACCTGACAGACGGCAAGTTGTTTCTTGACGGTCTTGTTTCGGTTTGGCAGGTTGGAAAAAGCTGAAAGCCGGAAAATAATCAGGGGGCAACTGTGATCAAATCAGAACTGGTGCAAATCGTGGCATCCCGAAATCCTCACCTCTATCATCGTGACGTCGAGAATATCGTCAATGCGGTTCTGGATGAAATTACGGATGCGCTTGCTGCCGGAAATCGTGTCGAGTTGCGCGGGTTCGGAGCGTTCTCCGTCAAGAACAGGCCTTCGCGCTCCGGTCGCAACCCGCGCACCGGTGATTCGGTGCATGTGGATGAAAAATGGGTGCCTTTTTTCAAGACCGGCAAGGAATTGCGCGAGCGTCTCAACCCTGATGACACGTCTGAAGACGATTGATGGCAGTGCATGCGGGCGGCTCAGGGTGTGACGCCGTTCCTCTGGCGCTGGCCACAATCGTTACCATACAGGAAGGGTGCGGGCCTGCAGAGGCACCGGGCAGGGCAAGCAAGCGGATAACAGGACCGGATGACACAACAAGGAACCGGACAATGCTGACAAAACTGTTGAAGATCATCATCCTGGTGCCTGTTGTGATCATGCTTGTGGTTATGTCGGTTGCAAACCGGCACGTCGTGTCCTTATCGTTCAATCCGTTTCAGCCGGAGGACACCACGCTCTCCCTTTCCGGACCTTTTTTCCTGTTTCTGTTTGCTGCCCTGATACTGGGAATGTTCATCGGCTCAATTTCCACATGGGTTTCACAGGGCAAGCATCGCAAAAAGGCCCGGGACGAAGCGTTTGAAGCCATCAAATGGCAGCGTGAGGCCGGCAAGCACAAGACGCGCGCAGATCAGGTGGTTGCCCAGGCGCTCCTGCCCGCTGTTTCACAGGATGTGCGCAAACAGGCCTGATGGCACGCACGTCAGTATCAGATCAACCCAGCGGGACTGTCAGCGGATCATAACCGTAGACCCAGGCCGGGTCTTCCGGCTGTTTGAGCCATGTATTGGCGTTGGAGATGGTCTGAACCTTTGTTGCACGTTCGCGCCGTGTAGACTCATAAAGGGAGAATGCCTCCGTGTAGCCGCTCGTGCCGGTGTCTTCCAGGCAACGTGTCAGAATGGCGGCGTCCTCGATGGCCATGCAGGCTCCCTGGGCCATATGCGGACGCATCGGGTGGCAGGCATCGCCGAGCATCACCAGACGTCCCCGGCTCCACAGATTCAGGGGATCACGGTTCCAGAAAGGCCATTTGGTCACGGTTTCTGTTGCATCAATCAGGGCCTGCACAACCGGATGCGAGCCGCCGAAAAAGGCTTCCATCTCCTCGCGTGAACTGTCCACAAAGCTTGTCTGGTGTTCCCAGCCGTCAACCGGAACGCCGGTGACATAATAATATTCGCTGCCGTCACCCCTGGTGGCATAGGCCATGATGTGGCGCGAGGCTTCCCACCACCATTTCACACAGGATTCAAACTGGAGACCGGAATTGCGCAGCTTGTCCGTGTTGACAAGGGCGCGGTGCCCGACCCAGCCGGAGAAGCGGGGTTTTTCGGGACCAAGCAGCATTTCGCGAATCATCGAATTGATGCCGTCAGCCCCGACCACCAGAGTGGCGGAAATCTGCCGACCATTTTCAAATGTCAGAAGAACGTCGTTTTCGCGTTCGTCGATTGCCGTCAGGCGATGGTTGAAATGCACCCGGTCAGAGGGCAGGGCGTCTATCTGCACGGCATGCATGTCGCCGCGATGGATGGTAATGTAGGACGCGCCATATTCCTTGCGGCCATAGTCGCCCAGAGGGATGCGGGAAAGATAGTCTCCTGTCCTGCCATCGCGGGAAAACCAGTGGTCAGGGTGGGAACCAATGTCTTCCAGCGTCTTCTCGATACCGATGCGCCGGAAGATCTTCATGACATTGGGGCCGATATGGATACCTGCACCAAGCCTGGTGAAAGCCGGGGCCTGCTCAAAGGTATGGACGGAAAATCCTGCACCTGTCAGCAAGGCGGCAGCGGCCGCGCCACCAAGGCCTGCGCCAATCACGGCAATTTCAATTCTGTCGGTCTGTGTGGTCGCATTGGGGCGCATGACTCCGTCCTCTCTTCTGGAATTCTTGTTCGTGTGCGAATGATATTGGTGAGGAATCCGGTTTGTGGTGAATGTGCGTATTGCCGTTTTGGATGATGAATGGAAAATGTCCGGACGCGGTCTTCACCACGGCGGCAGACCGGGGGCGTAGCGCTGGCGCAGATAGGTCGCCAGGGCTTGGCGCTCTTCAATTGTAAACTCCCCGTGGAAGGACGGCATATCGCGCAGATCCAGCCCGTCCGGTGCCACCAGGCCGTCGTCCAGCACGGAAAAAAATGCATCGGGAACCGGTGCGCGCAGGGCAGACGACCGGCTGAGTGGCGACTGCGCCGCCGTCACCATGCCGGGCAGTGCCGGCTCATGGCAGACGGCGCAGGCGCTTTCAAAGATCCGGCTGGCGCGCGACGGGGCAAGTTTTGGTTCCCTGACAATGATGCTGGCGGTTTGCGGTGTTTCGCCCAGGGATTCCAGATAGCTGGCCATTGCCGCGATATCCGTATCAGGCAGCGCCGTCAGGCTTGCAACAACCTCTGCCATTGGCCCCGAAGCCGTGCCTGCACCGGAGTGTCCCTTGCGCAGGTAGTCGAAGAGCGTCTGCGCATTCCAGCCGTTGCGGGTTGCGTCCTGCCCCTCAAGGGCCGGCGCATACCACCCCTTGATCATGGCACCTGTGAGTTCCGGCATCTCCGCCCCGGCGGCATTGCGGGGTGCGTGGCAGGCCGAGCAATGCCCCGCTGCCTCGACAAGATATTTGCCGCGGTTCCAGACATCGCTGCGTGCCGGATCGGCAACGAAGGTGCTGCTGTCATGGTAGAGCCGGTTCCAGATCGCAATCGCGGGGCGCAGATTGGCCGGCGCGATCATCCGGGCAGGCGGTATATCCTGTCCGACGGGTGTCAGCGTTTGCAGATAGGCATAGAGCGCCAGCATGTCGTCGCCCGATATTTTGGCAAAGGATGTATAGGGAAAGGCCGGATAGAGGTTGTGACCATCACGGCTGATGCCATGCCGCATGGCCCGGTCAAAAGCCTCGAAGCTCCATTGACCAAGTCCCGTCTTGTGATCCGGCGTCAGATTGGTGGAATAGACAGTGCCAAAGGGCGTGACGATGGCACGTCCTCCTGCATTGGCCTGGCCGCCGTCTGCCGTGTGGCATGTGGCGCAATTGCCAAGGGCAAAAACCTGCTTGCCGCGCTCGAGCGTGGCTTGTGAATAGGTTCCAGGGGCTGGCGGCTGCGCCGGGGCAATGGCCCTGCCGAGCGGAAAGGCAACAGCACCAAGGGTCAGTGCGCCGGCAACGAAAGTGCCAAGGCCCCGAATCTTTCGGCGCAGGGAACTGTGACGTCTGGCGGGAGGACGCCGCCGGATCATTGCATTGCGAGGGGATATACCACTTGCCGCCAATGCGCTGCGCATCTTTTCAGGCGTGAACGGTACGTCCCGAAGGCGCACACCGGTTGCATCGAAAATGGCATTTGCAATGGCAGCAGCGCTTGGAACCGCGGCGCTTTCGCCAACGCCGAGCGGCGGATCACCGGGGCGTTCGATCAGCATGGTGGCAATATCCGGTACCGCCGGGAATGTCTGGATCGGATAGGTCGCCCAGCTCCGGGAGGCAGGGGAGATTTCATCGAAGGTCACTTCTTCCAGAAGGACACGGCTTGCTGTCTGCACAGCATTGCCATGAATTTGCTGAAGAACGCCGTCGGGATTGATGACCATGCCCTGGTCCTGGCCAATGAACAGGCGCGTCAGGGTGACTTCCCCTGTCTCGGTATCGACTGCAACATCCACCACCCATGCGGACGAGGCTGCTGCGGTTCCGGGGAATGTACCATGCACATAGGTGGCAAAAGCAAAGCCCTGACCAAAGGCCATCCGGCCTTCGCGTCGCAGGCGCGGGCCGACATGGGGCGTCCATCCGGCCTGTTCTGCCGTTCGGCGGACAAGATCGGCTTCGCGGGGATCATCAAGGTGACGCAAGCGAAAGTTGACCGGGTCTTCTCCTGCAGCAAAGGCCATCTCGTCCATAAAGCTCTCATGGGCAAAGGTGTTCGGCAGGGCAGAAACGCCGCGCATCCAGGCGGCTCTCACGATTGGAGCCATATCATGCACCGTGATCTGTTTGTTCGGTATCCGGTATGGCGGTATGATCGTACGGTCACCCATGTCCGACGGGCGAGGGTCTGCATGGGCTGCGCCGGTCAGCAACAGCGCGAGATTGGGGCCACGGTTGGAAGGATACCAGGTGTCGATGGCATAGGCGTGCAGTGCGCCTGCTTTCAGGCCGCCCTTTACCTCCATCAGCTGTGCAGCGCCTTTAGGCTCCCACAGATGTTCCTGTGCCCGCGTCAGTTGCACACGCACCGGCCGGCTGGTGGCACGTGACAAGAGCAGGGCATCGCCGCACACATCATCTGCGCAGTTACGGCCATAACAGCCTGCTGCCTGATAGCGGCGGATTTCGATCCTGTCCGGCGGCAGGTTCATGAGAACCGCGAGATCTGCCTGCAGCATATGCGGGTTCTGTGTGCCCGACCAGACCACAGGCTGTCCACAGTTCCAGTCGGCGACAGCACAGGACGGGCCAATCGCGCCATGCTCGTGATAGGGCCACACATAGGTGCGTTCGCACACGACATCGGATTCCGAAATCCCGCGTGCAAAATTGCCGGACGTGTCCAGCACGCGCGGTGAAGACGGATGGTCCTTCAGCGTCCGGCGCAGACTGGACATGTCGGGAAGGTCCGGAGGCATATGCCAATTGACGGGCAATGCCTCGGCAATGGCTTGTGCCTGGTCGGCTTGCGTCGCAACGGCACCGAGGAAATCACCCACGCACACAATGGCGATAAAACCCGGCATGCCGCGCACGGCATTTTCATCATAGCCGATCAGGCTGCGCCCGATAAAGGCACCGCTGTCGCGTCCGGCATAGGGCGGACGGATTACATGGCCGTGGACCATGCCGGGGACACCTATATCGTGAACATAGGTGTGGGTGCCGCGCAGCTTGTCCGGAAGGTCGCGCCGGCCGGTTTTCTGTCCGACAACGCGATAATCCGCCGGATCCTTGACGGTGACCTGCCGATCAAGGGGAATGCTCAGTTCCTTGCCTGCCAGAAGCTCGGCAAAGGAGAGGTGCTTGTCCTGAAAACTGGCTGCGCCGTCACGCACGCGCACATCGTGCAGCGCCGTGTTAAACCGGCGCGCCGCTTCGGCTGCAACAACGGTGCGGGCCTGCGCGGCGGCAAGCCGCAAGGGAATGGCGGTAATCTGGATGGTTTCAGAGGCAATTGTTGGCCCCTGATCCGGTGTCTGTGCCGTGTCGCCGAGCACGACACGCACCGAAGCGAGAGGCAGATCCAGCTCTTCGGCCATAATCTGTGCCAGGGCGGTCTCAATACCGGTTCCAAGATCCACATGACCGCAAAAGCCTGTGACGCTGCCATCAGCAAAAAGGTGCAGGTAGATTGCCCTGCCATTGGCCCTGTCCTCGTAAATCGCAAGGGCTACACGCCTTTCAGGCGGCAGGGTTTCACTGGCAGGCAAGGTCATGGTGCAGCCTCACGCAGCAGTTTGGCGGCACGTTCCACAGAGGCGATGATTTCAAGATGTGCACCGCAGCGACAGAGATTGTGACGCAGCATGGAACGAATCTCGTCACGTGTCGGACAGGGATTTTCGGCCAGAAGTGCCGTGGCGCTCATCACCATGCCGTTGAGGCAATAGCCGCACTGGGCCCCTTCACATTCCAGAAAGCCCTGCTGAACAGGCGACAGTGCACCAGTCTGGCTGTCCGCCAGACCTTCCAGTGTGGTGATTTCATGATTGGCAGCGCGGGTTGCGCGCATCACGCAGGCGCGGGCCGGTTTGCCGTCCAGCAGAACAGTACATGCACCGCACTGGCCCATGCCGCATCCATATCTGGTGCCTGTCAGATGCAGGTCGGCGCGCAGGACGTCGAGCAATGTCCGCTTCTGCGGACATGGAAGCACGTGTTGCGAACCGTTGATGGTCAAACGGAACTCACTTGTCATGTTACCCTCGATACAGGCTTCTCTTCCGGAAGCCTTGAGGACAGACGATCATAAATTTCGTTCGTATGCAAATGAATTTTTGGCAGGAAGGATCAATTCCCCTTTGTGGAGTGCATCGTGCCTCTTCCGTTGGCGATTTTATGGCCGAGATGGAGCTTGACCAAAAGACCATTGTGAGGCAAGCGAAATGGGTCGCCAAGGGAGGAGCAACAACAGCATGAGCGGCAAGAAAACCAGCTACAGACTTGACGATCAGGTCGGATTCCTGCTTCGCCTTGCCTATCAGCGCCATATTTCCATTTTCGGCGCGCAGACGCCCGGAGACATAACGCCGGTTCAGTTTTCAATCCTTTATCGCCTGATGGAAAGCCGGAAACCGGTTTCACAAAACGCCCTTGGCCGGCTGATCGGCATGGATGCCGCCACCACGAAAGGTGTTGTCTCCCGGCTGATCACCCGTGGCCTGATCGGGAAAACCGAAGATGAGGAGGACCGCAGGCGCTACAGCCTTTCGATTACGGACGCCGGGCGCGAGATCATGCAGTCCTATGTTCCAAGGATGCGGGATGTGTCCGAGGCAACGCTCTCGCCCTTGAGTTCCGCAGACAGAGAAGTATTGATTGAACTTTTGAAACGCCTCACTTAATTGTTTTTTTGAACAATAACGTGCCTGACCGGATGCGGTTTCGATCAGGTTGAAAGCGGAAATAGAAAGAGATTGCGTGCGAAACGACGGAAAATCCACTCGAAGTCCCCGCCGAAGTCCGGGGCGGCCCCAAGCTTCAGCGCCAAATCGTGATGCTCCGGATCTTCGTGACCGTATCCTGGATCATGCCGAGCTGGCTTTTGCGGAACTTGGTTTTGAAGGGGCGAACCTGCGCGACATCGCGGCGCGGGCTGAAGTCAGCCAGGCGTTGATCCGCTATTATTTCGGGTCCAAAGCCGACTTGTTCGACGAGTGCTTTCGCAGGCGCGGCGGCATTATTGCCGGCAATCGCCATGTCATGCTCGACAAGCTGCTGGAGAAATTTCCCAAACCGTCGGTGGAAGATGTTATCTACGCTTACCTCAAACCCCAGTGGGATATGAAATATTCCGGCCCTAACGGTGCGGCTTTCGTTGCCATGCAGGCGCGTTTGCACGCAGAGCCGGAAGAGCATGCGCTCAGGCTTCGTCGCGAAGTCTATGACGCATCGGTCAAACGCTATATTGCTGTGCTTGCCGAAATCCTGCCGGCAATGCACAAAGATATCATTGGCCTTCGGATGGCATTTCTCGTGGGTACCTATCTTTTTATGCTCAATGATCTTGGTCGTATCAATGATTTGACGGATGGCCACATGGCCACCTTTGGCAAGGACCAGATCCTCGAGCAGCTTGTTGCCTTCCTCTCTGCCGGTCTGCGCGCTCCGATCTGAGTGCATGCCTTTAAAACAGGCACGATGAAAAATTCCGCTTGCAATTGTTCAATTGAACAATTAGCTTCATTTTATTCTAGCCATGGAGCCAAGCGCATGAAGCCGGTCCGCAACGCAAAAACCATCCGGAGTTCCAATGTCACGAAGGAAAATCTGTCTGTCATTGCCGGGGTGCTGAAGGCAGGCAGTGCGGATGCGGTCGTTCTTCCGGCCCGCAGGCAGATGCCGTCGCTTGCGGCAGCGCCTTTGGCGGAGGCCCTGACCGGCAAGACGGTTTTCATCGCAGCCCTCGCCACAAAAGGGCAGATGCTGAAAGACATGGAGCTTGACAGGTGTGTTGCTGGCTGTGGTACCCTGTTGTCCGGCGCATATTGAGGGTTGGCAGATGACTAAAGGTTACAACATCCACGCCAACGGAATCCGCCATCACCTGCTGCACTTTCCCGGACAAGGCCACGCTCTGATGCTCATCCCGGGCATCACGTCTCCGGCTGTCACCTGGGCCTTCGTTGCCGAACGGCTGAGCGCAGCATTTGATGTGCATGTTCTGGATGTGCGGGGTCGCGGCCTCTCCGAAGCGGGTGCACTGGACTACTCTCTTGATGCGATGGCGCAGGATGTCATGGCGCTTGGTCCGGCAACGGGTCTCGAAAAACCCTTGCTGCTGGGGCACTCGATGGGCGCGCGCGTCGCCATCCGTGCCGCCCGCAAGGCACCCGACGCATTTGCCGGATTGATCCTTGCGGACCCGCCGGTGTCCGGACCGGGCCGGCGTGCTTATCCGTCTGCCTGGTCATGGTACGAAGACTCGATCCGGATGGCCCAAAAAGGATGTTCGGGTGAAGACATGCGGCGGTTCTGTCCCGCCTGGACTGACGAGCAGAATGCGCTGCGGGCCGAATGGCTGCATACCTGTCAGCTTGATGCCGTTCGCACCGCCTTTGACGGCTTCCACACCGATGACATTCACGCTGATCTGCCACATCTGAAAATGCCGGTTCGTCTGGTCGTTGCAGGCGGCGCGCCTGTCATCGGGGAAGCGGATATGGCCGAAATCACCGCTCTTGTCCCGTCCATCGAAACCCGGATCGTCCCCGCAGCGGGGCACATGATCCCGTGGGATGATCTGGAAGGTTTTCTGGCCGCTGTGATGGACTTCAGCGCCTTCGACACGTTGAGCTAAGAGAGGAAAGCTTATGGATCACGCCAGTTTTACGGAAATTTGCCTGCATCAGCTGAAGATGTCCGGTGTGCAGCAGGGCGAGAAACTGATTGTCCTCACCCAGGGAAATGATCGCCTGGATTATGCCGATGCCTTCTTGGCAGCGGGGCAGCGTCTGGGGGCTGTCATGTACCATATGCGCCTGCCGGCACCGCTGCCGGTCGGTGGCTGGAATGTTGGCGTGACCGGCCTTGCCGCCATGCCGGATGCTGTGGAGGCGCTCAAGGCCTGCGATATGCTGATCGACTGCATTTTCCTGCTGTTCTCACCGGAACAGATGGCGATTCAGGCTGCAGGCACCCGTATTCTGACGGCAGTCGAGCCGCCGGAACTGCTGGCCCGCATGCTGCCGACCAGGGAAATCCGCGAGAAGGTCGAAATCGCCGGCACGATGCTGGCCGGGGCCAAGGTCATGCGCATCACCTCGCCGCACGGCACCGATGTGACCTACAGGCTGAACACCTATCCGACTGTTACGGAATATGCCTGTACGGATGAACCCGGACGCTGGGATCACTGGCCGTCAGGCTTTGTGTTTACCGGAGGCGATGATGATGGTGTCGATGGCCAGATTGTTGTTGCACCGGGCGATATCCTGCTGCCGCAGAACATCTATGTGCGTGATCCGGTCATCTACACGATTGAAAAAGGTTGGGTGACCGACATTCGCGGCGGTATCGATGCCGAACTGGTCAAATCCTATATGGCCGCGTTCAACGATCCGCGCGGCATGGGCATGAGCCATGTCGGATGGGGCATGAACCCCCATGCCAAATGGCACAATCTTGTGCCGGGTGCATTCCCGGGTGGCATGGGCATGGAGCCGCGCAGCTTCTACGGCAATGTGATGTTTTCAACCGGACCCAACAACGAACTGGGCGGCCCCAACAACACCGCATGCCATCTGGATATTCCGATGCGCGGTTGCTCGCTGTTCCTCGACGACGCTGCCATTGTCATCGACGGGGATATTGTCGTGAAGGACATCCAGATGGCGCGCAACTGACATCCGTCACGCGATGGCAGTCACGTCTGGCAGGCAAAGGGAAAACGGCGATGGTTCAACAGGACGAGACATACAGGGTTGCGGGCTTCGGCCAGCCTGTCCCGCGGGGAAGTCGGCCCGGCATTGTCGTCGTCGATTTTTCCTATGGATTCAGCGATACAGCCTATCCGACTGCAGCCGATATGGCCGCTCCAATCGCTGCGACGCGAAGGTTGACGGACATTGCCCGGCAAAAAGGCTGTCCGGTGATCTACACAACCATTGCCTATCAGCCCGGCGAGGCCGCCCTCTTGCCCTGGCTGCGCAAGGCAAGAGGCATGGCCGCGCTGCTGGAGGGGTCGCGTCTTGTGGAGATTGATGCTGCCACGGGTATTCAGCCCGGAGATGTGATCCTTTCAAAGAAAGGGGCCTCCGCATTTTTCGGAACCGGACTTGCCGCGCTTTTGACGGCGGCAGGTGTGGACACGCTGGTCGTCACAGGTGCCACGACGTCCGGCTGCGTTCGCGCAACTGTGGTGGATGCGGTCCAGTCGGGCTTCCATGTGCTGGTTCCGGCGGATTGTTGCGCTGATCGTGCCCGGGCTCCGCATGATGCCAATCTCTACGACATGAACCAGAAATATGCGGATGTGACCGACGCAGCAGACATTGAGCGCTGGCTCGCATGCGTCTGAGGTTGCAGTGCCGCCTGCCGGGCAGGCAGGTGCGCCCAACACCACGCATGAGGGCCGGTCTGAATATCGTGCGGCAACAGCACCAGGCGGATTCATATCGACACTTCATAGTAACTACAACTTCGGCTGTGCGCTAACTTAAACCACTGGAGACATGTATAACTGACGCATTACTTTCCGCACGGCTTCCTGATCGGGGTAAGCTCGATGAAAGAATTCACTCGACGTTTGACGGGGCATACCCAGGCCATCTCAGCCTGGAGACGCTCCGGACAGCACGGTGGCGATGGCTCATCGCGACCAACCAAACATCTGCAAGCGTTGAAGACAATGCTGAAGGTGTTCAACTGAGGCTTCGACCTCCAAATCCAAAACAAGAGCCGTATCCGAAGCGGCAAACTCCTGAGGGACTAACAAATGAAAATGCTTATCAAAATTACCGGATTAGTCTTGGCCATGTCTTCAGCAGGGGCAAGTCTGGCAGACGACATTAAAATTGGTGAAATCAACAGCTATTCCAGTCTTCCTGCTTTTACCGAACCCTACAAGAAGGGTTGGCAGATGGCCGTCGACGAGGTCAATGCTGCAGGTGGCATCAAGGGGCAGAAGCTTGTTGTTGTGTCGAAAGACGATGGCGGCAAACCGGCAGAAGCGCTCACCGCCGCCAACGAACTGGTTGCGAAGGAGGGAGTCGTCATGCTGACCGGCTCGTTCTTCTCGAACATCGGACTTGCTGTTGCCGACTTCGCAAAACAAAAAAAGGTCTTCTATCTCGCTGGCGAACCCCTGACGGATGCCATGGTCTGGTCGAAAGGCAACGACTACACGTTCAGGCTTCGGGCTTCCAATTACGTACAGGCTGCAGTATTGGCCGAGGAAGCGGCAAAGCTGCCGGCAAAGCGCTGGGCAACCATCGCGCCGAACTATGAATACGGCCAAAGCGCTGTTGCCGTTTTCAAGGAGTTACTGCAGAAAGCGCGTCCGGACGTAGAGTTCGTTGCAGAGCAATGGCCACCCCAGGGCAAGATCGATGCCGGTTCCGTGGCTCAGGCCATAGAGGCGGCAAAGCCTGAGGCCATTCTCAACGTTACCTTTGGTGCGGACCTGGTCAAACTGGTGCGGGAAGGAACGACAAGAGAGCTGTTCAAAGGTCGCTCCGTCGTGTCCTTTTTGACAGGAGAGCCGGAGTATCTCGACCCGCTTCAGGCCGATGCCCCCGAAGGATGGATCGTAACCGGTTACCCTTGGTCGTCGATCGACACCGCAGATCACAAGAAGTTCCTTGATGCTTACCAGGCCCGTTATAATGACTATCCTCGTCTCGGATCTGTGGTCGGCTATTCACTGATCAAGGCCGCCGCTGCCATCCTTGAACGCAGCAAGTCAACCGGGGTGAACGACCTGATCACCGCCGCCAAGGGCGCAGACTTTGATACTCCGTTTGGTCCGGCGTCCTTTAGGGCAGCAGATCATCAATCCACGCTCGGCGTCTATGTCGGCAAGACAGCGCTGAAGGACGGAAAGGGCGTTATGGTCGATTTCAAATACAAGAGCGGCGGTGATGTCTTGCCGTCTGAAGCCGAGGCTGCCAAGCTTCGTCCCTGAAACGACTGACGGACGAGCCGCAGAGAAGCGCGGCTCGTCCTCACAATGCCCCGGTGACTATCGCCAGAGGAACATTGAGTGTTCTTCAGCTGATACCGGAGAACAAGGGGATATCCATGGAACTTTATGTCGTACAATTTCTCACGGGACTGGCAAATGCCTCCTCGCTGTTTCTTGTTGCCTCCGGTCTGTCCCTTATCTTCGGGGTCACACGTATCGTCAACTTCGCCCATGGCGCGTTTTACATGCTGGGTGCCTATATCGCCTACACTCTGACGATCAGGTGGCAGACGCCGCTTGGCTTCTGGGCGGCGCTTCTTGTGTCAGCCTCGGCTGTGGCTCTTGTTGGTGTCCTCGTCGAGATCTTCCTGCTTCGACGCATCTATCACGCACCTGAATTGCTGCAGCTTCTTGCCACATTTGGTCTCACGCTGATCGCTGAAGATGCGGTACGGCTGATATGGGGACCGGAAGACCTTGTGGGGCCTCGCGCACCAGGCCTGTCGGGTGCAGTCTCCATTCTGGGCCGTGCAATGCCGGTCTACGATTTCGTTCTTATAGCTCTAGGACCAATCGTTTTCGCGCTGATCTGGCTATTGCTGCATCGGTCCCGCTGGGGTCTCCTCGTTCGGGCAGCCACCCAGGACCGGGAAATGGTCAACGCGCTCGGCGTCAATCAAAAATGGTTGTTTACCAGCGTATTCGCACTCGGTGTATTCCTGGCAGCCTTCGGAGGCGGTTTGCAGATCCCGCGTGACGCGGTCACCCATTTCATGGACCTGTCCATTATCACTGAAGTGTTTGTCATCGTTGTCATAGGTGGTCTCGGTAGTATTGGCGGTGCCTTTTTGGCTGCAATCATAGTGTCGCAATTGAACGCATTCGGCATTCTGATCCTGCCTGGTATTTCGCTGGTTCTCATGTTTGCGGTGATGGCCATCGTGCTGGTTCTTCGCCCCTGGGGGCTTCTCGGCAAGCCTGTCGTTCGCTCACGTAGCGCCGCCGTACCCGAGGGAGGCATCTGGAAACCTTTCGGAACCGCAGGGCGGATGATCTGTACCGTGGCTATCGCTATGGCGATCCTCCTTCCCTTTGGCCTGGGCGACTACGGGATCAGCGTCGCCTCCGAAGTTATGATTGCCGTCATCTTTGCGATCAGCCTGCAATTTCTGATGTCCGTCGGAGGGCTGGATTCGTTCGGCCACGCGGCAAGCCTGGGGCTCGGTGCCTATGGGGCTGCGTTGTGTGTCCAGTACTTCGGGATATCCATGGAGCTGGCACTGATCGTAGGACCGTTGATTGCCGCAGCCTTCGCAGTCATCGCGGGATGGTTCTGTGTCCGGTTGTCCAACATCTATTTCGCGATGCTGACGCTTGCCTACGCCCAAATCCTGTGGTCCATCGTCTTTCAATGGGTGGATCTGACCGGCGGCGACAATGGCATTGTCGGTATCTGGCCCTCGCAATGGGCATCAAGCCCCAGTGCCTATTACTGGCTGGCAACCGGCTGCGCGATCGCAGTGGTCGGGGCTATCCGTCATCTGACGTTTTCGCCTTTCGGCTATAGCCTGCGTGCCTTGCGGGATTCGCCGATGCGCTCGGCCACGATCGGTATTTCACAACGGCAAGTGCAGCATGTGGCATTCGTCGTCAGCGCATTCTTTGCCGGGCTTGGTGGCGTCCTGTTTGCCTTCCACAAAGGCAGCATCTTCCCGGATGTCCTGGGAATTTCGACATCGGTTGACGGCCTGATCATGGTACTCCTCGGCGGTTTCAACACCGTCTCGGGCAGCGTCGTCGGTGCGGTCGTCTACAAGATTGTCTCCATCTGGCTGATGAGCAACACGGATTTTCCTCGCCTCATTCTTGGTTCCGTCATCGTGCTCCTCGTGGTGCTTTTCCCGCACGGCATTGTCGGCAGCTGCCGCCATATCCTCGATACCTGGGAGGCCAGACGGCGGTATACCGGAACATTCGCCAACGTACCGGCCAAGAAAGGTGGTGCAGCATGACCGGCCCTTTGTTGCAAGTCGAAAACCTGACGAAGAGCTATCAGGGTGTGAAGGCCGTGCAGGGCATATCGCTCGCGGTTGCCCCCGGGGAACTCCTGGCCATGATTGGCCCGAATGGTGCCGGCAAGAGCAGCTGCTTTAATATGCTGAACGGGCAGATCCGTCCGGATTTCGGTCGCATCACTATCTGCGGCAGGGAAACGACCGGATTGTCACCCGAGCGAATTTCCCGCCTCGGCGTCGGCCGCACGTTCCAGGTTGCCGAAACGTTTCTCTCTATGAGCGTTAGGGAGAACGTCCAGCTGGCAATCCAGTGCGTCCGCACCGGGCCTTTGTCCGCGACTTCCTTCTTCGGCAATCTCGGACGCAACTTCGCAACGCAAGCCGATGAACTGCTTGATCTGATCGGTCTGAAGGATCAAGCAAGCCGATCCTGTCGGGAGCTTCCCTATGGCGACATCAAGCGGCTTGAACTTGCGATTGCTTTGGCTGGGAATCCCAAACTGCTGCTGATGGATGAGCCGGCTGCCGGTATGGCGACCCGAGAGCGCATGGTGTTAATGGAGCTGACGTCGCGCATCGCCAAGCAAAGGCAGTTGGCCGTGCTGTTTACCGAACATGACATGGATATCGTCTTCGAACATGCGGATCGCATCATCGTGCTCAACCGAGGTCAGTTGATCGCAGAGGGATCACCTGCCGAGGTGCGTGCAAACAAGAATGTCCAGGCGATTTATCTGGGCTCCGGCGCTCTTTACAAGCAGGAACACTGAGACATGCTCAATGTTGAAAAATTGAACAGTTGGTATGGGCCTGCCCATATTCTTTTCGATGTCAGCCTCCAGGTGATGGCTGGCGAAGTCGTGGCACTTCTGGGCCGCAATGGTGCCGGGAAATCGACGACGATGAAATCCATTCTCGGACTGGTCAACCGTCGCGAGGGAAGGCTTGTATTTCGGGCTCACGATATTTCGACGCTCGCCCCTTTCGAGATTGCTCGGAAAGGGCTGGGTTATGTGCCGGAGGATCGACGGATCTTTACCGAACTGACCGTCGAGGAAAATCTCGAAGTGGGCCGTCAGCCCGAACGGAACGGCAGCGCTGCATGGACGCCGGAACGGATCTACGAGATCTTTCCCAATCTTGCCGAGATGCGCAAGAGGCCGGCAGGACGGATGAGTGGCGGCGAACAGCAGATGCTAACCATTGGCCGGACGCTCATGGGAAATCCCTATCTTGTGCTCCTCGACGAGCCGTCCGAGGGAATCGCGCCCAAGATCGTCGAGCAGATGTCCGAAGCGATCGTTCTGCTGAAACGCGAAGGCGTCTCTGTGCTGTTGTCCGAACAGAACCTGCACTTCGCGCGGCTGATCAGCGATCGTTGTTACATTCTTGAAAAGGGCGTCACCCAGTTTTGTGGGACAATCGCGGAGCTGGATAACCGCGCCGATCTCAAAGAAACCTATCTTGCCCTGTGAGGAAAAGTGGGGTGTCAAAAAAATATAGCATCGCCACACAGTTTGGATGCGGTCCGTTGGAAAGTTTTTCTTCGCGCAGGATTTTGGAAACCCAGTATTTCTCATCTCATAAAATAGAGGAAATCAAAATAAGGAAAACATGGAGTATTACTGACATTGGCAATCTTGGTGTTGGCCTCGACTTATCGGATAGAGGCCAGGGCATGTCCGGCCGGAGAGTTGCTATTGCCATAGCAATTCGCTTCTCTGGTATTGCCCGTGACAACGGGTTCCCGGTGAACTTCATCAAGATCGCATATTACCCGAAGCTTAAAACGCAAGTCATCCGTTACTAATTTTGGGTTGATCCAGGTCGCTTCAGCGAAATGGATCGATTATA
Source organism: Rhizobiaceae bacterium (assembly GCA_965247225.1). Lineage (GTDB taxonomy): Bacteria > Pseudomonadota > Alphaproteobacteria > Rhizobiales > Rhizobiaceae > CBDFGT01. Next base: position 293,565 of record CBDFGT010000009.1, read on the forward strand.
GTGATAACAATACTTATCAACTGAAAATATTAAAAAGGAGAACATGCAATGATTATCAATCGCAGACAAATGATCGCTCTTGCCGCCGGTGCAGCCACGCTTCCCGTCCTGCGAACCTCCGTGTTCGCAGCGGATCCCGTCAAGATCGGTGTCGTTCAGCCCTTTTCGGGCGGACTCGAACTCTTCGGCAACCAGGCCAAGCTGGGTCTGGAACTGGCCGCAGCTGAAATAAACGCTGCTGGCGGTGTCCTCGGCCGCCCGGTCGCGCTGATTTATGAAGACGAAAAAACAGACCCCAAGACGGCAGTCGAACGCGCCATGTCCCTGATCCGGAAGGAAAAGGTTCTGGCGATCAGCGGCCCCATCACCTCCAACTCACGCGATGCCATGATGCCGACCATGAGCCGCTTCAAGACACCGCTACTCTATGCCACAAACTATGAAGGCGGCGGCTGCGACCGCTATCTCTTCTCCTTCAACACCGTACCCAACCAGGAGCTCGACAAGCTGCTGCCGGCAATGAAAGACAGGGCGGGAGACAGCTTCTACATGTTCGGTGCCGACTACGTCTGGCCGCAGAAGATGTTTGATGCCGCCGAAAAGATCGTCTCGGGCTTCGGCGGCTCGGTCAAGGGCAAGGAACTCACACCCTGGGGCGTCAAGGATTTCACGCCCGTGATCCGTCGCATCCAGGACAGCGGTGCCAAGGTTCTGGTTTTCGCCCTGCCGGGTGCCGATGGCATCACCTTCATCCGTCAGGCGGAAGAACTCGGTCTCCTCAAGACCTGTACTGTGGCTTTCCTCGGTTTTGCCGAAACCTACCTCGGTGCCTTCGGTGAGGGCAAGGGACAGAACATGTGGGTGACCGTGCCCTTTGTCGCCTCGTCCACAGAGGCCGGGGCACAGGCCTTCACGCAGAAGATCGGCAAGCTTGCCGGGGCTGGTGTTCCGATTTCCCACTATGCTTTCACCCACTACAACTCGCTGATCGCCACTGCCAGGGCGCTGGAAAAGGCCGGAAAGGTTGATCCGGAAGCCCTGATCGACAATCTGGAGGATCTGACTTTCTCCTCGCCCACAGGAGACATCAAGATCGGCAAGGACCACCACGTCACCATGCCGATGTATCTGGCCAAGACCGAAGGCACCGGCCTCGTAACGGTGGAAGCCCTGGGGTCCATCGCGCCCGCGCCCGGCTGCGCCTGACGCCATGCCCCTGACAAACGCTTCACCACTCGTCGAGGTACGTGATCTCGTCATGGAATTCGACGGTGTTCGTGCCGTGGATGGCCTCGGATTCACGCTTGATGAGGGAGCCATGATGGCGGTTATCGGGCCTAACGGTTGTGGCAAGACCACGCTGTTCAACATGATGACGGGCGTTCTGCGCCCTTCATCCGGTGACATTATTTTTGGCGGGCGATCCCTTGTCGGCCTCACCCCTGTCGCCATCGCGCGGCGGGGCCTTGTTCGCAAGTTTCAGGTTCCGTCGATCTTCCCGGGCCTCAGCATTGCCGGGAACATGGACGTCGCCGGATCCGTTTCGGGCGTGTCGACCGAAGACACGCGGCACATACTGGAAATGGTCGGTCTGGCCGGCGAGACCGGCCAGATCGCAGGAACCCTGTCGCATGGACAGAAGCAATGGCTGGAACTCGCGCTTGTGCTCGCTGTCAAGCCGCGTCTGGTGCTTCTCGATGAGCCTGCTGCGGGAATGACACGGGCGGAGAAACAGAAAACCATCGACATGCTCGCCCGCCTGCGTGTCACGATGGGCCTGTCCCTTGTGGTCATCGAACATGACATGCATTTCATCGAGGCGCTGGACTGTCCGGTCAAGGCGATGATGCGGGGCCGCTTTGTCGCGGAGGGGAATTTCGACATGGTGCGTCGCGACCCGGTCCTGCGCGATGGTTATCTCGGAAGGAGCACCGCCAATGCCTGACCTTCTCACCATCGAAGACCTGTATGTCGGCTATGATGCCGGATCGGTTCTGGAGGGCGTCAGCCTGGCACTCGCACCCGGAGAAACACTCGCCCTTCTCGGCAGAAACGGTGTCGGCAAGACGACCCTTGTCCGCACCATAATGGGCCAGTTGCGCTATCGTCGCGGCACGATCACCTTCGCCGGACGCGATCTCGCACGCCTTGCACCGCATGAGATCGCGGCTGCCGGTATCGGCTATGTCCCTCAGGGCCGTGACATCTTCAACGACATGACCGTCGACGACAATCTGCAAGTCGCAGACCGGACCCGCCAGGGGATCGACAAGGTCTTCTCGATGTTCCCCGCACTCGCCGGGCGGCGACGCCAGCGTGCTGGTGCCCTGTCGGGAGGACAACAACAGCAGCTCGCCATCGCCCGCGCCCTGATGACCCGCCCCAGGCTCCTCATTCTCGACGAACCGACCGAAGGCGTGCAGCCCTCGGTCATTGACGAGATCATGGATGTCGTAGGTCAGATCGTGTTGAGCGAGGGTCTGTCGCTGATTCTTGTCGAACAGAATATCGATATGGCGCTTGCCATGTGCAGCCGTGCCGTTTTCATCGACCATGGACGGGCGATCGCGTCCGAGGCGACTGCGGAACTTCGGCAATACCCCGAGCGTATCGAACACTATATGGGCTTTTGAGGAACACCATGGATCATATTCTGATTGCCGGTTTTGATGCCTTGAATGCCATGCTGGTGCTGATGCTTGTCTCGCTCGGACTGGCGATCATCTTCGGCCTTATGAACGTCATCAACATGGCCCACGGTGAATTTCTGGTCATCGGTGCCTACGGGATGGTGAGCTTGACATCAGCCGGTGTCCCCTTCTGGCTGGCGCTGCCGCTGTCGGCCCTGATCGTAGCCACTGTGGGTCTCGTCGTCGAGGAGGTACTGATACGCCGCACCTACAAGCGGGTTCTGGACAGCATCCTGGCAACGACAGGCCTTTCGCTTGTGCTGCGCCAGACGATCATCCTGATTTACGGCCCGGGCTCCTATGCCGTAAGCGCACCGGCACTCGGCGAGGTCACCCTCGGCGGCAGCCCCTATCCGGTCTACCGGCTCGTCGTCATGATGATCGCGCTCGTGTCCATCTCTGCGACGCTTTGGCTGTTTTTCCGAACGCGCTTCGGGTTGACGGCGCGTGCCACCATCGCCAATCGTCGCATGGCGGCAGCCCTCGGCGTCAACACCCGCTTTCTCGACCGCGCGACCTTCTCGCTCGGTGCCTTCCTCGCGGGTCTCGCCGGTGCCACCATGGCACCACTGATCTCTGTAGATCCGTCTGCAGGTCTGGGCTGGCTCACGCCGGGCTTTCTGGCCGTGCTCGTGGGAGGCATCGGATCGATTGCCGGACCGCTCGCCGGCAGCGCCTTTGTCGGTTTTGTCGACAGCTCCACCTCCGCCCTCTATTCCCCGATCATCGCCCAGATCGCCGTTCTCGTCGGTGCGATCGCGCTGATACGGATGTTTCCCAACGGGCTTCTCGCCCGCACACGCCGGGAGAGTTGATCATGGTATTGACATTGGAAGACAAGCTGTCCGCCGGTCTGATCCTGGGCGCAATCCTCATTCCATTCTTCGCCGAGGACTATCTGCTCGGCGACGCGGCTATCTGGCTCGCCTATGCGATTTTCGCCATGAGCCTCGCCTTCATCTGGGGTCATTGCGGGCTCTTGAGCCTCGGCCATGCCGTCTTCTTCGGCGTTGGTGCCTATGCCATGAGCCTGGTCACACTCGGACTGATACCGGGAGCGCCGGACCTGATATCGACCTGGCTCGGCTTCGTCCTCGCGATCCTCGCCGCAGCCGTGGCAGCCTTCATGGTCGGCCTTCTCCTCTTTGCCGCCGGCGGGCTCAAGGGCGCTTTTTTCGGTGTCGTCACACTGGCGCTCGCCGTTATTGCCGAACGCCTGGCCGTCAATTCGCCCTGGCTCGGCGGCATGAACGGCCTGCTTGGCGTGCCGCCCGTCAATCTCGGCCTCAATGGCGATGGTCCCGACCTTCTTGATGCCATTCCAGTCTATTATGGGATGCTTGCTCTGGCAGCCGCCGTTTTGGCCGGATTGCGTCTCGTGATCGGCTCGCGCTTCGGGACAGCCCTTGCCGGAGTCCGCGAAAACGAGTTGAGGATCGTCACGCTCGGCAAGGATGTCCGGCAATTGAAGATCGCAGCCTACACGCTTTCAGGGGCCGTTGCCGGTCTCGCCGGGGCACTTTTCGTCGTCCAGTTCGGCTTCTCCTCGCCTTCATTGATCGGCCTGCCGCTGTCGATCGATGTGCTGATCTGGGTAGCGCTCGGTGGCCGGACGAAACTCTTGACCGCCGCGCTGGGGGCGATCCTGGTGCGCTATATCGACAGCCGGTTCTCGGGCGATCTCGGGTCTGTCTGGCCCCTGCTGCTTGGTTGCATCTTCATGCTCTCTGTCATCCTCTTTCCGGACGGCCTGTTCGGCTCGGCCCTGAAATGGCTGGAGCGCAACCGCAAGACGGCGGCCTGAGGATAACCATTCTTTGAGGTCAGGGGTGCAAACGTTGCAAGCGGACACAAAGGCCACGAGATGGCTGAGCATCGGGCCAGTCGCAAATTTTCGTGCTCTAAAGCGTGTTACGATCTTCAAGATTGTATTGCCACGCTTCAGGTCCTTGTTTTTAAGCATGTGCGCAAAACCGCTGAACACTTTTGCGCACATGCTTTAATTCTCCAATGAGAAGGCTATTTCCGCCTGTCTTGACCTCATCATGTCCGGGCGGCTTTCCAGATGGCGAGCAAGTCACAAGTCGATGTCTGCTCTAAAATCCGCCCATGTTCTGATACATGTGGAAAGCGCGTTCGGCGTCTGTCGGATGGCGGGACAGTTCGGTCTCAGGCTCAAACGGCCTGTCCTTGCTGTCTGCCGCCTCCAAACCGTCATCCAGCGCCTTTCCGTCCTGCCTTTGGTTCTGGCCGGCCTCCTCATCAGTATCGTTGTCTTCCTGGCTTGCGGCATGGGCACTGCGCGGCGTTACACGGCTTTTGTCTGTCTTGCGGCTGGCAATCGGATAGGCCAGCATAAAGGCAGGGACAGGTTCGCCCTGCCGCAGGACCGGCATCTCTTTTGAAACGGCAATTTCGCCTGACGGATCTGGCTTTGCTTTCGCAGCCAATTGCAGATCGGCGCGGTCGTAAACATCCTCCTCGCCTGCCTCTTCTCCCATGACTGTTGCCGCGTTTGCATCTGTTATCACCTCAGGTACAGGGTCTTCATCCGGCGTTTGTGCGGTCTGCAAATCTACAGTCGCCAGTGCCTTGAACGCCAGGGTCAACTCTGTTCCGGCCAGTGTCGGCAAAAATCGCAAGGCTTCGGCCGGTGTTGGCAGCATGCTGCCCACCAGTGCTTTTACCTGGGCTGCATCCTTGCGATCAAGAACAGAAACAACCTCCGAGAAACCGCGCAGAACCCGCATCGTTTCCATGCGGCGATCCTGAAAGCGCTCCATGCGGCGGTCCAGAAGGCGGATGTCAGCCCTTGCACTATCGTTTTCCTGCTGCTCTGCTTCAATCATCTGTCCGGACAGGACAGTCTGCGGTTGTGCGCTTTCTTCAGGCTGTTGTTCATGACGGACCTCTGGAATGATTTCGGTCAGGGTGGTGGTCAATTGCAATGCGGGCTGCAAGAAGGCCTCCTGTTTGGGAAAAGCGGATGAAAGAATGGTTGCCGGATCGAACCTGCCCGCCGCAGCGGAGAGGATTTTCGACTGTGCACCTGACAATGGCTGCGGATCATGATCCTGCAACGCGGCACCGGGTACCGGCATCGGCGCAACGTCCTGCACATGTTGTGCGGCGCCACCTCGCAGCACAGCGGATGCAGGCGGTGCCGGGGATGCAGGAGGGGCTGGCGCGGGGCGGTCAGGCATTGAATTTGTGCGGGCAGACAATGCGGGTTCGGAGATTTCATTCTGCCGGTAGGAATGGATAACCGTGCGGGCCAAACCCTCTCCGGTTTTCATGGCCGGAAATTCCGCCTGCGCGATGATCCGGGCAGCAAGGGCCGTTGCCGGGTTGCGCAGGGCTTCTGCAAGCGACTTTGCTGAAATGCCGAGCAGGCGCAGGCCGGACAGGCGTTCTGCAAGCGCAAGATCCTGTGGTTTCATGGCATCAATAAAACTGGCAAGTCTCAGACCAAAATCATGAAGGCTCTCACCCTTCGTCCGTTCAAAACGGGCAGCTGCCGCAAAGACCAGTGCCAGTTTGGCCAGGCTGTTGCCAGGCGCGGTATCGGCATCAATCAGCATGGCGGAAAGTTTGGTTGCATTGGCCAGAACAGCATCCACTTCTACCGTAATGACAGGCTCATCCGTTTTCCGGGTCTTTGGCGTTGCTGCGTTCAAATGGGAAGACGCAGGCGGGTTCTGCGGAAAGGCGGACGGAAACTGGCGGGTGGATATCGGTTGCAGCATCACAAACCCTTTCGGGCCCTTTTGGGCAAGGTGTCGATGGGCAGATTTTTCAAACTGGCGGCTCATGCGGCCATGAACAGGCGCTGCAGATGGTTTTGTCCAGGCTGCGATGCTGCATCGCATGGCACAATGTTCATTACTTTCACCATGCACTGAAAAGGTTAATATTTCGTTAACCATAATGGCGCATCTGTGGCCTGCCACAGATGCGCCATAGTGCCGGTGCCAAAAACCGTTGGTAGCGACCTCCAAATCGCACTAGAAGGACTCATCCCGATTCATTTCTGCACAGGCAAGGTACAGGAACACCATGACATTTTCATCCGACAGTATTGATCCGGTCAAACTTGAAAAGCTGGCCGAAGTCGCCATCAGGATCGGCCTGCAATTGCAGGAAGGCCAGGATCTGGTGATCACAGCGCCGATCGCCGCCCTTCCGCTGGTCCGGCTGATCACCAAACACGCCTATCTGGCCGGTGGAGGGCTTGTGTCCACATTCTATTCCGATGAGGAAACCACGTTGATGCGCTACCAGTATGGCCACGATGCCAGTTTCGACAAGGCGACCGGCTGGCTCTATGAGGGCATGGCCAGGGCCTATGGCAACGGCGCGGCCAGACTGGCGATTTCCGGCGACAATCCGATGATGCTGTCTGCACAGGATCCCGCCAAGGTCAGCCGGGCCAACCGGGCCAATTCGGCGGCCTACAGGCCGGCCATGGAAAAAATCGTCAATTTCGAGATCAACTGGAATATTGTTTCCTATCCCAATCCCGCCTGGGCGCGCCAGATGTTCCCGGACCTGCCGGAGGATCAGGCGGTGAGAAAACTGGCCGATGCCATTTTTGCCGCTTCACGTGTCGATGTTGACGATCCGGTGGCCGCCTGGAAAGCGCATAATGCCAGTCTGCGAAAACGTACCGAATGGCTCAACGGACAAAAATTTGCTTCGCTGCATTTTACAGGCCCAGGCACGGATCTGTTGGTTGGCCTTGCCGATGATCACGAATGGCAGGGTGGCGCATCACCGGCCAAAAACGGGGTTACCTGCAATCCGAATATTCCGACAGAAGAAGTGTTCACAACACCGCACGCCAGGCGTGTTTCCGGCCATGTCTCCTCCACAAAGCCGCTGTCCTATCAGGGCTCGCTGATCGACGATATTTCCGTGCGCTTTGAAGAGGGCCGGATTGTGGAGGCCACGGCGTCCAGGGGGCAGGATGCGCTTTTGAAAGTGCTGGATACGGATGAAGGTGCACGGCGACTGGGCGAAGTGGCCCTTGTGCCGCATTCCTCGCCGATTTCGGCATCCGGCCTGTTGTTCTTCAACACGCTGTTTGATGAAAATGCCGCCTGCCACATCGCCCTTGGCCAGTGCTATTCCAAATGCTTTGTCGATGGCGGCAATCTCACGCCTGAAGAGATCAGGACCAGGGGCGGCAATGAAAGCCTGATCCATATTGACTGGATGATCGGTTCCGGCAAGATCGATATTGACGGCATTAAGCCGGACGGCGCAACAGTGCCGGTCATGCGCAAGGGCGAATGGGCCTGATCATAATGTGGCGAGCGCGCGTCTGATCCGCATCAGATGCGCCTCGCGCCTGACCTGCGTCGTGCGGTCCATATCGTGCAGGGAAATCATTCTGAAATTCAGGCCTTTGGCGCAAAATGCGCCAATGCCCCGCCTGAGCAGGCGTTTGACCGGATTTCCCATATAGGCATGTACCACAAACCAGGGTGAACCTGTCGTGGTCAGCGCCCACAGGATCTTGACAGTGTTGAGTTTCGGGATGATCCGTCCGCCCTTCAAGTCATGGTCAAAGGCCACGCCGGGAACCAGAATTCGGTCAAAGAAGCCCTTGAGGATCGCCGGAAAATTGAACCACCATTGCGGAAAGACGAAGATCAAACCGTCCGCTTGCTGCAGCCGCTCTACAATACCGGCAACCGCCCTCGTATCATAGGGCGTGTCGAAATAGCCGCGCCTTTCGGATTCGCCGAGGCGCGGGTCAAAATCCTCGGCATAAAGATCCAGAAGGTCCACCACATGGCCGTTGCCTTCCAAAGTTTCCCGCGCCACTCTCGCAACGCTTGAGGCAAAACTGTCTTTGAGCGGATGGGCAAGGACAATCAGGAACCGCATTTAAAACAGGCTCCCCTGGCCGGGCTTGTCCGGCGCTATTCTGGATGACGCCTTTGCGGTTTTGGGTTTTACGGGCGTGGCCGGGCTTTCCCCCTGTTCGCCTGTCACAGCGTTCACACGTCCGTCGGCAAATTCAATCGCAATCGCCTGGCCGCTGCCCAGTTGTGCCGCCATGGAGACCGGCCTGTTGTCGGCATCGCGCACAATGGCAAAGCCGCGTTTCAGCACATTGGTATAGGCGAGCGATTGCAGCATGCGGGCTTGGGCGACAATCTCTGTGCGTTTGCGGGCCAGCCGGTTGGAAAGCGCCGTGTCGCCACGTTGTGCAAGGCTTGAAATACGGTCACGTGTGCGGCCGGTCTGTTGCAGCAGGCGGGCAGGCAGGCTGATAAAAACAGCGTCCGCGCGGGCGAGCGGCTGATGCGATCGCACAAACAGACGTTCCAGCAGACGGTCCGCCCGAATCATCAGGTCCGCAATGCGCTGACGGCGTTCGGTCAGATGTCGCAGCAACATATCGGGGCGCAGGCGGTTGGCAACCGTCTCGAAACTGCGGCGCCTGGCAAAGGTTGTCAGTTCCAGCGCCTTGCCAAGGCCAGAAGCCACCTCGTCAAACCGCCGTCTTGGCAGCGCCAGCAGTCCGTCCAGTGAAGGAAGCGCCCGGGCCAGCGCCCGAAGGGATTGCCGCCGCACATCCATCTGCCGGGTCATCGCCGCTTTCAGCCGTGCAGACAGGGCCGAGACCCGGGCTTCCAGATCGGCCTTCACCGGCACGGCCATTTCGGCAGCCCCCGTCGGTGTCGGTGCACGCTGGTCACTGGCATAGTCAATCAGGGTCCAGTCGGTCTCGTGGCCAATCGCGGAAATCAGCGGAATATCGGAAGCCGCAGCAGCCCGCACCACGGCTTCGTCATTGAAACTCCAGAGATCTTCCAGACTGCCGCCGCCGCGCGCCACAATCAGCACGTCAGGTCGCGGTATCGGGCTGTCCGGTTGCAGTGCGTTAAAGCCTGAAATGGCATTGGCCACTTCATCGCCCGAGCCCTCGCCCTGCACCTTGACCGGCCAGACGATGACATGAACCGGAAACCTGTCGGCAATGCGATGCAGGATATCGCGGATGACGGCACCGGTGGGTGATGTCACCACGCCGATCACCGTTGGCAGATAGGGCAGCAATTGCTTGCGCGCGGCATCGAACAGGCCTTCGGCGGCAAAGCGGCGCTTGCGCTCTTCCAGCAGTGCCATCAAGGCACCGGCACCGGCGGGTTCCATCTGTTCAATAACAATCTGATATTTGGACGATCCGGGGAAAGTGGTGATCTTGCCGGTGGCAATCACCTCCATGCCTTCTTCCGGCCGGAACTTCAGCTTGCCCATCGCCCCTTTCCAGATCACGGCATCGATCCTGGCCCTGTCATCTTTCAGGGAAAAATAGGCATGACCCGAGGAATGCGGGCCGCGATATCCGGAAATTTCTCCGCGCACGCGCACCTGGTCAAAAGCCTGCTCAACAGTGCGCTTGATCGATCCCGAGAGCTCGGAAACCGAATATTCGGTCAGGTTTGAGGGCGAATCAGTTTCAAAAAATCCGGTCATATCCCTTTTTGCCCGTCTTTGACGAAGATGAACAGACGCAATGGACGGGCGTTTTGGCTGAAATTGAACTCCCCGTTTTCCACGCTGCATAAAGCTGTGCTCACAATAGGCCAAGAGTTCACCACAGAAAGGAACATTTCATGCCAGACCGCTATGCCAGTCTCTCCCCCTCCCTGTCAGGTCCGTTGACCCATGCCTTTTCCGTTGCTCCATCTGATACGGTGGACCTGCCGGAAACAACCCGCGCCCTCTATGTGGGGGGCGATGGCGACCTGTCGCTGATCATGGCATCCGGTGCCAGCATCATCCTTGCCGGCATCAGTGCCGGCACGGTTCTGCCGCTGCGCATTACCCGAATCATGGCAACAGCGACAACAGCAACCGGTCTTGCGGGGCTCGTCTGATGCTGAATAGCAATGTGAGTATTTTTTCAGCCGGTCGCCCGTCAGGCTGGTGGCGCAAACCGGTCTTTCAGGCCCAGGATCTGGCGGATTCCAGTCTCAGGATTGCCGCCGCGATCATCGATTTCCGCAAGGGCCGTCATGCGCTCACCCCCGTGCCGGCAGCATCCATAGCGGCGGCCTCCACAGCGGAGCTTGCCAGGCTGAAATCCGCCCAGTTTTCGGATTGCCTTGCCTTCACGCGGGCGGGCAACGCGACCTGTATCGGCGCTGATGGTATCCTCAGGACGTCAGCCGCTGACGTGCCGCGCTTTGACTATAGCAATGGCAAAAGGCAATTGTTGCTGGAGGGCGCGGCGACCAATCTTGCCCTGTTTTCCGGCGATACGGCCAATACGGCCAACTGGACGACGGTGGCATGTACCCGCGCGGCAGCAACAGACCCGGCGGGCGGCAATGGTGCCGCACTGGTGACGGGCGACGGGACAAACGCAGCCCATTTTTTCATAGCAGGCAACGCCAGCGCCATCAATTTTGTGGCCGGGAACGTCTACACATTTTCCCGGTTTTTCAAGGCCGGGACCACAGCACTGGTGCAGATATCACCGCCCTCCGCTGCTTTTGGCACCGGCGCATGGGCAAATATCGATCTTGCTGCGGGGACTGTCACGGCCACGGGCTGTAGCGCCACAGCGGGACCGGCCATCAATGGCTGGAGACGCATCAGCCTGACGGCCACAGCCACGACCACAGCGGCAAGCCATGCCGGTGTTGCGGGCTTGATCCCGAATATGGCAGCAGGCCGCCTGCCGTCCTTTGCCTCAACGGAAACCTGTTATGACTGGGGTGCGCAGTGCGAGGCGGGCGCAATGGAGACATCCTTTATCCCGACAGGCGCATCTGCCGTCACCCGTACGCAGGACACATGCCGTCTGTCGCCAAAGCTTGAAGCTCTGGTCATGCGCGGCGCGGCAACCATCATCGTAAAGGGGCAACTGGCCGGTCCCGGGCAATCACCGGCTCTGGTAAACTACCTGTTGTCTTCAAATGGAAATATCACACTTGCATCAAGGTCAGACACAGTATTGAGGTCAAACACGTCTGCAGCAGTTCTCGATATGGGAGTGCCTGCCGGGTCATTTATAGCGCCATTCGGTGCAGCCTGGATGAAAGACAACAAGACAATCTGGACGGACTTCAACGGGCTGCCACCTGTAACGGCGACAGACGCAGCCCTGAATTTCGGGTCTCAATTCTATCTGTCAGGAACAGGGGCCAGCAACGCAGGATGGTTTGACCAGCTCATCCTCTATCCGTTCAGGCTGACAGACGCCTCCCTGCGGGCAAAGGCGGTGGCCTATGCATGACCTGTTTTTGAGAACGATACCAACCTGCTGTCAGGCAACATATGTCTGAAAATTCTGCAAGTCTGTCTGTTTTGACCTTTTGCGGCAATGATCGCTGACCAGCGATCATTGCTGTTAGAGCGTGTACCATTTTTCGCCAAGGTTCCGAGCTGTTTAAAAGGCTGTAAACCATGTAGCAGCCATCGGATAACGATCGCGTCGGCTGCATCCGGATCGTAAACTTTTGTTAACGCGCTTGATGCAATCTCCTTTCAGATCATATCTGTACGGAGTGTGTCATGATTTTTGCAACAGCTGCTGCCATTGGTGTTTTTGCAACAGGCCTGCGTTCGGTTCTGTGCTATGCGTTGATTTCCGCCTTGCTGATGGGCCTGTTTGTTGTTGCCGCGCTGACTTCAAGCGCGCATGTTTCTCTTATGGCGCTGGTTATGGCGATTGCCGGATACAACACCGGCATTGTTGCTGTCATGAGCACCATGATTGTTGCCCGGCGCGTTTCCGGTTCGGTTTCCGCCTGATTTTCCAGACCGTAATTCTTGCCTTTCAAGACCGCTGCAACATCCGTTTCAGAGGTCTTTATGATGGCGCGGGCTGCGCGGCGGCCCGCCCGAGTACGCGATAGACAATAACCGGTGCATTTTCCCGGGCATTGACGGCCTCAAGGAAGGCCGGAACAATTCCTTTCATCAGATCGGCATTCAGGCCATTTTCCGCAGTTTCTTTCTGCATCTCCACTTCAACGTCGCTTTTGCAAAACGCAACATAGGTTACACCCGCATCCTGCAACATTTTTTCCGCTTTTTCCGGTGTTGCCATGCCAATCTGCAAGCCTGCCAGCAGACCTTCCGGGTTGCGGTGATAGGGTGCCGCCAGAACCCGGTGCTGTGTAAATCGCAGGATCGGCGCTCCCAGATTGCTGGGGCCATAGACAAATCCGGCAGGCAGACCGGCAAGCACGCTCAGCGCATCCTTCGTGCGGCAGTCAGGCTTCGCATCCGTTGTTGTACTATTGAAAATCCCGCCGGGGCCTTCCGTTACCAGAATACCCGCGATGGACCAGACCGCTGAAACACTGCCAAGGACAAGTCCAACATAGGCAAGACCCGCCTTTATCGATTTCGGACTGGCACGGGATATGACCTGTGCACGGGCAATGGCACAGGAGAGCACAATCACAGCCAGCAGCGTTGAAAAAATATAGGCCCGGATCTGCAAGAGCGTAATCAGCAGTGCTGCCGAAACCAGAACCAGCAAGATGATATGTTGACGCATCTTGTCCCGTTGAAATATCTGCCACAGGCAGACGATCACAGCCAGGAAGGGGACAGCATAATAGGTGCCCAGACTGCCCGGCTCATGGTGAAACTGGCCGAAAATACTTTGTGCTTCGCTGATATGATTCAGCCAGAGCGAAATCAGCAGCGGATCCAGATCATCCAGCGGATTGTGCAGGCACTGCGGTGCCACATGCAGCATGAGCGCACCCAGAAGCAGGCCGCAAACCGCAATCGCCATGAACCTCACAAAAATCTGTTGTCCCGACAATAATACGGCCACGATGGCCAGCAGCACACCACCGGCAACCGACAGCGAGGCATAGCTGATGGAAAGATTGTCACAGGTAACAGCTGGATAGCGGGCCGGAGGGATTGTGGCGAAGAAAGCAATAGCGACAAAGGCGGACAGCGAAAGGCCGAATGCGGCGGCAAAACGTGCGTCCGGTCTGCCATTCCAGATCCAGTTGCAACCGACCAGTCCGGCAATGATCACCATCAGTGGTGTGGTTTCCACCCCGACAGCCAGTGCACTGGCACAGAAAAACCCTGCAAGTACTCCGCTCACGCCCTTGCGTTCCGGGTCCAGCAGCATGGCGGCGATCCATGCAACCAGAACCATCTGCACATTGTGGTGATCAATGGAGCCGGGATGGAACCGGTGCACGGATATGCTGAAAATGGCCGCAAGGCCTGCCGAAAACACAATCGACCCGCGACCGCCAAACCGCAATCCTGCCAGCGCCACACCGCTGATCAACGGGAAAACCAGCGACAGCGGCCAAATGTAAAGTGCGATTTTCTCGGCCATTGCTGTGGAAAAAAACATCTCAAAAAACCGGACCAGCGCGGCTATCGGCAAATCCACAAGGCGTGACCAATGCATCAATGTGCCGGGCTCAAAACCCAGCCGGTATTGCATCATGTCAAACCAGCTTTGGCCATTGAGAAAATCACGGACCTCCACCAGCCGCATGGCATCATCATTGTCGGGTCCAACATAGTCCAGTACCCTGAAAAACGGCGGCGCACCCAAAATGACAATGACAACAAGGGACAGGACGAGCGCGGTCCGCCACACGACTTGCAAATCCGTGATTCTGACGACGCGATCACCTGGCTCAGGGTTTGTTTGCTGGTCGTCCTGCGCCTGCGCGTGGGCTGGATGTGTCATAATGCGCCTTTTTTTGGTTTTGCCGACGGAATTTCGACGTCACACGGAAAACCGAAACCTAGCTTTAACACTCTCAAGAAATAGTAAAGGCAACGACTACAAGTGCTTCGCTGCAGCACTGCTGCAAAGATGCGTTCAGCCATGATGAAGGACAGACAGTGAACCAGCCTCTTTGGGACGATCTTGATATTGCGGTCCTGCTGCCCTGTTACAACGAGGCATCAACGATTGGCGATGTCGTCAAGGATTTCAGGCATCAGCTCCCGCATGCCCGCATCTATGTCTATGACAATAATTCCACAGACGGGACAGCCTTGAAGGCGATGCTGGCAGGTGCCACGGTGGTGCGTGAACGCCGCCAGGGCAAAGGCAATGTCGTTCGCCGGATGTTTTCCGATATCGAGGCAGACATCTATGTCATGGCCGATGGTGACGGCACCTATAAGGCCGAGGATGCACCGGAACTGATCCGCACCATGCTGGGCGAGCGTGTTGATATGGTGGTCGGTACCCGTCGCGATGTCCTGAGAGATGCCGGCCGCGATGGTCACGCCATCGGCAATCGTATGTTCAATATGCTTTACCGCAGGCTTTTTGGTCCGGATTTTACCGATATCTTCTCCGGCTACCGTGTTTTTTCCCGTCGTTTTGCCAGGAGTTTCCCTGCCGTTTCCAACGGATTTGAAATTGAGACCGAAATGTCGGTCCACGCATCGCGGCTCAAACTGCCGGTCTGCGAACTGGAGCTGGACTATGGGCGCAGGCCCGAAGGTTCGCATTCCAAACTGTCGACCTGCAAGGACGGGTTGAAAATCCTATGGATGTTTTCCATGCTGATGAAGGAAACGCGGCCCTTTGCCTATTTTGGCATGATCAGCTGCGTCATCCTTTCTGCCAGCATCCTGTTCATGCTGCCGGTTCTCATGACCTATTTTGAAACCGGCCTGGTGGAACGCATGCCGACCTGGGTGTTTTCGCTGGCCCTGATGATGATGGCCCTGATGATGTTCACCGCCGGGCTGATCCTTGATTCGGTTGCGCGTGCGCGGTCCGAACAGTTGCGGATTCATTATATGGGTCTTCCCGCCCTGTCGCTGCGGCACAAGCCTTTGCTGAACACAGCCGACCCGGCAAAATCTCAACAGCAGGATGCGGCCTAGACCCAATCCGGAGAGGACCACCACATGAATCGTGAAACCACGAACTGGATCAGGTTTGTCATTGAAGACCTTCTTCCACCCGCCCTGCGCGATTCCGGCCTGTTTCGCTGGGCCGCAAGCAGGCTTTGGGGGGAGCATATCCAGCATCTGGCCCGTTTCCGGGAAAGGGCACCGTTTTCTGAGCGCCGGGGAATATGAGGCGCTCTATCGCCATCACCCCCGTGTGCATGAAGGAACCGACAATTCGTCCGCCTGCATTGCCCGTGTCGTTGGCTCTGTCATCGGTGAAAGCGTTGTCGATGTCGGTTGCGGCACCGGAGCGCTGCTGAGCCATGTCATGGCTGCACATCGCAATCTCACCAATGTGACCGGGGTCGATTTTGTCGTTGACGATGCCGCAAGCCTCTCCGGTGTCACCTATGTTGCAGCCAAAATCGAGGATCTGCCGTTTGCGGACCAGTCCTTTGATACGGTGATCTGCACGCATGTGATCGAACATGTTCTCGACTACAAGGCGGCCATTGCAGAATTGCGCAGGATCACCAGAAAGCGGCTCATTATCGTTGTGCCGCGCGAGCGGGAATATCGCTATTCCTTCAATCCGCATTTCAATTTCTTTCCCTATGTTCATTCCTTCCTGCGCGCCATGCATCCCGTTCCGCAAACATGGGTCTGCGAGGACATTGGCCGCGATATCTTTTATTGCGAAGACAGGCCCCAGGCGTGACGTCACGGCCTGAAGCGGATCTTTCATTTCACACAAAAGTGCAGTATTGCACCGCAACATCAAACGGAACCAGGTCCGGCCAGGCCGGGACAAGGGGAAGAGAGGGCGGTTTGCGGATGAAAAGACTGTTCTGGTTTGCAGTGGCTGGTGGTACCGGTTTTACCGTTGATGTCGGCGTGCTGGTTTTTCTGACCCATCTGACACCGCTGAACCCGTTTGCCGCCCGTATCGTGTCCATTGCCTGCGCCATGTGCGCGACATGGCTGGTGAACCGCACCTTCACATTCATGAAATCACGTCATTCAACGGCGCAGGAAGCCGGTCGCTACGGTATGGTCGCCATTGGCACAGCCCTGATCAATTATGCCCTCTATTCCGGCTCCATGCTTTTGTTCCCTGCGCTGTGGCCCGCCATTGCCGCAGGCTTTGCCACCAGCATCACCATGCTTTTGTCCTTCATGGGCTATTCAAAGCTGGTGTTCAGGCCGAAGGCCAGGACTGAAAGGTAAGCTCCGGCCAGACCGCAAGTGCGCGGGCCGCCTTGTTGTCATGGGTTTCCCGGTTTGGCAGGCGCGGATTGCCGGTCAGCCGAAACGAAAAACAGGTCATCCAGCCCGAAGGGTGCACAGATCTGCAGATGATCGTCCGCTCCGGGCCTTGCACCGACAGCATAGGCGCGGGTTGAAAAACAGGCGATGCTGTCGCAGCTCGACGGGTATTGCGGAATGGCAAACCCAAAACGGTTTTCAAACCAGAGATGAACCCGGGCCTGGTTCTTGATATCGACAGGGAGCGGAAAATCGGCAAAGGCCGCTTTTGTGCGCCGGATGACAGCGTCTTCGGCCTCAAAGGACAGATCGGTCTTGTCATAATAGAAAATATCGACATCCCTGATCCCGTTTTGCGCCGGACGGCCGGTCAAAACGTTCCAGACGCAATTATACAGGCAGCCTGCAACAAGCCAGCCATCCGGGAGACGGAGATCGCGCAGGCGCGTGAGGGCGTCCGTCAGCCAGTCCTGGCCGGTGACAATCTCCCTGAAAGCCTGTTGTTGCAGCACGGCGTCACGCCCGCCATAGCGCAAGTGATCCATTGTCTGTCTCTCCTGTTCGCCTGCATTCAGCCCGATTCGGCTGTTGCAATCAAGAACAAAACAGAAACATACTACACGATTTCCCAACCGTCCCGTTCGCTGGCGCGATAGATGGCGTCAATGAATGCCTGGTTGCGTCTGGAACTTTCCAGAGACACGACCTCCTGTGCCCCGCCCATGGCGGCGGCGGCAAAGGCTTCGACCTCGCGCCTGTACTGGCGGCTGTCGGGAAAGCGGAAAATCTGGCTGTGATTGTGGTTCCGGCTGGTCAGTTCCAACTCTTCGGCACCATAGCGATCCGCATTGAACGGTGACTTGACCTCGATAAAACCTTCCGTGCCGTGAAACACCATGACCTGACGCGCCGCCATCTGGGTGGCAATATAGAAACCCAGTTCAAATCCGCCAAAATCCGCCCGGACAGACGAATAGATATCTGTGCCGAATTCGGGGTCACGTTCGGTCGTGGCCTGCACGCGCAAGGGTTCCATGCCGGTGACAAAACGGGTGGTCATGGTCGGATAGACCCCGATATCGGGCAGGCCGCCACCGCCAAGGGCCGGAATATTGCGCATATTGCCGGGATCGCGGTTGAAATAGGTAAACGCCCCCTGTACCTGTTTCAGTGTGCCGATGGCACCAGCATCCAGCAATTCGCGCACCTTCAGCCAGACGGGCGCATAGGTCACCATATAGGCTTCGCTGATGACAACCTTGTTGCGGTCCCGCGCGGCGATCACTGGTCAATCTCATCTGCCTTCAGCGCAATGGGTTTTTCACACAGGACATGCTTTCCGGCGTCCGCCGCCTTGATCGTCCACTCCACATGCCAGGATGTCGGCAGGGGAATATAGACGGCATCAATCGTGTCGGAGGCCAGCATTGCCTCATAGGAGCCAAAAGCCTGTGGCACCGAGAAACGGTCGGCAAAGCTGCGCGCCTTGGCCAGGTCGCGGCTGGCTACGGCGGTGACGACACAGTTTTCCGCATCCTGAATGGCCGGTACCACCAGTTCGCGCCCGATCTTTGCCGTTGACAGGATTCCAAAACGCAGCATGCTGTCCTCCCTCGTGTTTTGCATGAGTTTATGTCAGACAGGACCAAACTGGCAAGCTTGGAATAGAAAATGACCATGGACATCCGCAGTACCATTCCCTCTGACGAAGCCGCATGGCGCAGGCTTTGGCAGGGCTATCTTGATTTTTACAAGGAGGTTCTTCCGGAAGCCGTCACTGCCTCCACATGGTCGCGTATTCTCGATCCGGCCTCGCGCGTGAATATGCGCGTGGCGCTGGTCGATGGTGTCATGGCCGGGTTCGCTATCCACCACCATCATGATTCCACCTGGGTTCTGGGCTTTGACGGCTATCTGGAGGATCTGTATCTTGATCCGGCATTCCGCGGCAAGGGCGTCGGTCGCGCCCTGATCGACGATCTCATTGTCATTTCCAGAGCCAATGGCTGGGAACGGCTCTACTGGCACACCCATGCGGGCAACGCCAGGGCCCGCAAGCTCTATGATACCTACACCAAGGAAGATGGGCATATCCGGTATCGGATCAAATTGTTGAGGGCCGCTCTCCGGAAAGCTCAAACCGAGATATTGCGGGCCTGACCTGAGTGCTATATATGTAGCACAGCAGGAAGGTGATGATATGTCCAATACAGCAAAAATTCGCCGCCAGGGTGGTGCCGCAGTGTTTAGCATTCCCCCTGCGCTTTTGAAGATGCTTGGCGTTGACGTTGGGGCTGAACTTGCTTTGGTCGTGGACAAAGGTACTCTTGTGGCAACGCCACTGAAGCAAAGAAGAGATACACCCTTGCAGAGCTGCTCGAAGGGTCAGACGAGATGATCGCGCTGAGCAACCATACTGCTGGCTGGGATACTGGCGCTCCTGTCGGAATGAAATTGTCTAATGGTGCGGAGCAATATTCCCAAGCGCGGTGACGTATTTCTCATTGACTCAATCCCGTCGTTGGCAATGAGATGCGGGACAGACATCGGTGCGTCGTGATTTCACCCAGAGAAATCAACATGGTCGGCATGTGTGTGACAGTCGTCATTACCACAGGCGGACAATTTGCCCGCAAAGCCGGGATGGCCGTGAATGTTACTGGACATGAGACCAACGGCGTCGCGCTCTGCAATCACGTAAGAAGTTTTGACATCGTGTCGCGCGTACAGCAAAAAACGGCACGTTATGTTGATACGCTCGATGCAGACATTGTTGATGAAATCGTTGGCAGGGTCGTCGGCATTATCGACCCGAATTAGAATCTTCGGCTTTCCGTCGCGCTGGAAATGACAGCGATGCGCATCATGGTGAGGCACTTTTCCGGCAGTGCCGGAAAAGCCTCGAACCATTCTTCTCTGTTATCCGCGCAACACACCACCGGTTGCTTTTTCCACACCGGCAATGATCTTGCCCGTCAGTGCGTCAAAATCCTCGTCTGTCAGCGTGCGGTCTGACGGCTGGATCAGCACCTCAATGGCGACGGATTTCTTGCCTTCGCCAACGGACGCACCTTCAAACACGTCAAACACGGTAACACCGGAAACCAGCTTGCGGTCGGCAAGGCCCGCGGCTTTCACAATCGCACCGGCCTCCACCGTCTTGTCGACCACGAAGGCGAAATCGCGCTTGACCATCTGGAAGGGTGAAAGCTCCAGCACCGGCTTGGTGCGGGTGGCCTTTTTCTTCGGCTCCGGCATGGCGTCGAGATAAATCTCGAATCCGCACAGCGCACCGCTGACATCCAGCGCGGAGAGAACTTTCGGGTGGAATTCGCCGAAAGAACCCAGCGTGATCTTTGGCCCCATCCTGATCGTTCCGGAACGACCGGGGTGATACCATGAAGGGCCACCCTGTTCGATCTGCACATTGCCCATCGGCAGGCCGCAGGCTTCGATGACCGCCAGCGCATCCGCCTTGGCATCATAGACATCCACCGGCTTGCCGCCACCCCTGGCAGCATTGGACCAGAGACGCCCGGAACCATGTATCGAGGCTGTGCCGCGCCGAATGCCCCCGGCCACCCGGCGCTGGCCTTCCGGCCTGTCATTCTCATAGGTACCGGAAACTTCAAAAATCGCCACGTCGCCATAGCCCCTGTCGGCATTGCGCTGGGCGGCAGTCAGCAAGGTTGGCAGCAGCGACGGGCGCATGTCCGACATGTCGGCAGCAATCGGGTTGACCAGTTTCAGCGCATCCGACCCGCCGCCAAACAGCCTGGCCTGCTCTGCCGGAATAAATGACCAGGTGACCGCTTCCAGCATGGCGCGGGATGCGAGCGCCCGCCTGGCAAGCCGCGTGCGGATCTGCAAGGTGGTGAGGATTTTTGCATTGACCGTGCCAAAGCCCGGCAGCGGCTGCGGCGTGATGGAATCAACGCCATGCATGCGCATGACCTCTTCCACCAGATCGGCCTTGCCCTCCACATCCGGACGCCAGCTAGGTACCGAAACACTGACGACATCGCCGGAACCTGAAACACCAAAGCCCAGACGGGTGAGAATATCGAGACTCTCTGCTGTGGAAACCTCAAGCCCGGTCAGGCGCCTGACTTCGGACACCGGGAATTCGATCTGTTTTGGTGCCGCAGGCGTATAGCCTGTCACCGTTGCCTCGCAGGGCTCTCCGCCACACAGGTCGATAACCATCTGTGTGGCGCGGTCCAGACCCGGCACCATATAGGCAGGATCCACACCGCGCTCGAACCGGTAGCGGGCATCGGTGAGAATGCCCAGCTGGCGGCCGGTCTTGGCCACCGTCATCGGATCCCAGAGCGCTGATTCGATCAGCACATCCACCGTGGTTTCATCACAGCCGGACGGTTCGCCACCCATGATACCGGCAATGCTTTCCACGCCATTGTCGTCGGCGATCACCACATGGCTGGAGGAGAGCCTGTAGGTTCTGCCATCCAGCCCCGGAACCTCTTCACCGTCTTTCGCACGGCGCACCACAAGCCCGCCTTTCACCCTGGCGGCATCAAACACATGCAGGGGACGGCCCTGATCAAAGGTCAGATAATTGGTAATATCCACGAGCGCATTGATAGGCCGCAGACCGATATCCGACAGTCGCTTTTGCAGCCATTGCGGGCTTGGGCCATTCCTGACGCCGCGCACCAGCCGCAGGGCAAAGCCGGGACAAAGATGCGTATCTGTACCAAAATCCAGCGTCACCGATACCGGCGTTGCACCCGACGGTGTGAAGGTCAGCGGCTTGGGTTCCTTGAGCCGTCCGAGACCGGAGGCTGCCAGATCGCGGGCAATGCCGTAAACCGATGTGCAGTCCGGGCGGTTTGGCGTCAGGTTGATATCAATCAGCGGATCATCCAGCCCGGCATAGCTTGCAAAGCTTGCCCCCACCGGCGCATCCGCCGGAAGGTCAATAATACCGTCATGATTGTCCGACATTTTCAGTTCCTTTTCGGAACACATCATGCCGCGACTTTCCACACCGCGAATATTGCCGATACCCAGCGTGACATCGAGACCCGGAACATAGGTGCCCGGGGCCGCGAAGGCACCGATGAGACCGGCGCGGGCATTGGGCGCACCGCAGACCACCTGCACTGGAGCACCGGCACCCACATCAACGGAGAGAACCTGCAGCTTGTCGGCCTGCGGATGCTTTTCCGCCGTCAGGACTTTGGCAATGACAAAGGGCCTGAACGCGGCGCGGTCATCCACATCGTCGACTTCCAGACCGATCAGGGTCAGGCGTTCGCAGATCGCGTCCAGTGTTGCATCGGTTTCAAGATGTTCCCTGAGCCAGGAGAGTGTGAATTTCATGTCAGTTTTCCGTATTGTCGGTTTTAAGTCCTTGTCGGACAAAACACACGTGTATCCATTTGCAATCATAGTTCGTCATATGCCGCACTTCATCCCGTCGACTTTGCAATAAAATCATGAGGATTCGTCGGAAGCTCACGCGCAACGGCAAAAAGTCTGGACAGAAACGAGGCGTAACCACGCGCATCATCAATCGCATGATGCGTGTGAGGGTGGTTGCCCAACCAATCCTCTGGCATCTTCACACCCGCGTCATACGGATTTGTCCTGCCAAAAACGCCAGACGTATAGGTTCCTATATCAAGCGGACTTGCATTGAAAATGCACCGCCCCCAATAATGCACATCCAGCACAAAGCTGCCTGCAAATTCGCGCAGGTAGTGATCAATCCAAACGCCATCAAACATAAGCGGTCGCGCGGCAAAAGACCGAATTCCATCATAGGATTCAACCCAGTCAGCATAACGCTTCATCACAAGTTCTGGTTCTTGAGCATGACTGGTTGCCGCCGACCATGCCTGCGGATGCTTGGCCCACCATTGCATGGTGTCTTTGTCGGCAACACGATCAGGTCTTGGCTCAAGAACACCTTCAAACTCGCCGCAAAACATACCATCTTGCCGCAACACGACGGTTGCGAAGCTCAGCATAGAATTGAGCGCCGGATCTGGGCCATCTGTTTCGATGTCCGTGACGAAATAATAGGCGGGCTTTTGCTCCGTCACGCACGCCACTTTCTTTGGAGAAACTGCGCCCGGTGCCCGGCGTCCCTTCAGCATGCCATCAATGGAGAGGTCTTCATCGATTTCAGGCCAATGGATGCCGCCCGGCATCAGTGCGATCACATTTCTCTGCGCAGGCGTTGCGTTGAGCAAGCGGGGATACCACCACAGAGGCGTCGAGACCTGCCGTCCGTCGGCAAGGCGAACGTGAAGGTCGTGCGGGTCGCACCACGCCTCCACAGGGCGCTCTGCATCGGGATAGGCATCATCCGAAATAACCATACCAAGCCTCCAGCATCTGATTTCGATTTTCCTCAACAACTTCGAGTATAAGGGCGATCTCCCGCTGATTAAAGCCCTTCGCCTTTTCCTCATTGCCCGTCACATGGACATGCGGCGGTTCATCCATATCCGATCCATACAATGAAACCGGTATCCATATTTGCGAAGAACGGTCGGCATCTATTTTCCTGCAGCTTTCACATGATCAGCCAGAACATCATTGATCCGCGCCTGCCAGCCTGGGCCGGTTTTGCGAAAATGTTCAACCACATCGGCATTGAGCCGCAATCCTATGCGCTCCTTGAGCGGCGTTTTCTGCTGCCCGCGCTGGCCACGAGACTTCTCGAAGGCTTCAACGATCTCCGGGAAAATGTCCCTCATCGGCCTGAAATATTTCAGATCCTCTGCCGTTATCTCGCGGACCTCGCCCTCTTCGTCAGTGAGGGGCAGAAGGTGCGCCGGTAGCGTCGGCAAAACTTTTCTGTTCTCTGTCATTTGCTTTCCTCAACGAAATGATACGCATCTTGCCGCTTCTCGGCGTCCAGCATAAAACATGCAAACGGCTATGAATGAAACCATAGGACAAAAAGCGACTTTCACCCTAGTCATTCCTGCTGTCATGAACTGTCAGTGCGCCAGACATGTCCATCAGATGAACCAAAGCAAAATCGATCCCCCGGTCCCGGAGGCTCTTCTGCCGTTTATCTTCATCCCATTCCAGTTCCATACCTACCACATTGATTTAATTGTGGCCACAATTAAATCACGCGCTCAGGCCGCCAAACAGTGTCGGCAGGTCCAGCGGGCGGAAGCCGTAATGGTTCATCCAGCGCACATCGGCATCAAAGAAATTGCGCAGGTCCGGCATGCCATATTTCAGCATGGCAATGCGGTCGAGGCCCATGCCCCAGGCAAAGCCCTGGAATTCATCCGGGTCGAGACCGCCTGCACGCAGCACATTGGGATGCACCATGCCGCAGCCGAGAATCTCCATCCAGTCATTGCCCTCGCCGAATTTCACCTGTGCGCCGGAGCGGTCACACTGGATATCCACCTCGATCGATGGCTCGGTGAACGGGAAGAAGGACGGGCGAAACCGCATGTTGACGCTTGGCACCTCAAAGAAGGTCTTGCAGAATTCTTCCAGAACCCAGCGCATATTGGCCATGTTCGCGGTCTTGTCGATCACCAGACCTTCCACCTGATGGAACATCGGCGAATGGGTAGCGTCGCTGTCCTGCCGGTAGGTCTTGCCCGGAATGATAATGCGGATCGGCGGCTTCTGCTGCTCCATGGTGCGCACCTGCACGGGTGATGTGTGCGTGCGCAGAACTTTCGCCTCGTTGGTTTCCTTGTTCGGTTGCAGGAAAAATGTATCGTGCATTTCGCGGGCCGGATGGCCTTCGGGAAAATTCAGCGCGGTGAAATTGTAGTAATCCGTCTCGATATCCGGGCCTTCGGCAATTGAGAAACCCATATCGGCAAAGATGGCGGTAATTTCGTCAATGATCTGGCTGATGGGATGGATACGACCGCGCTCGGCCGGCGAAGAGCGCACCGGAAGGCTGACATCCAGCGTCTCGGCCTTCAGGCGGGCGTCTATGGCGGCGTCCTTCAGAACCGATCTGGCCGCGCTGATGGCATCCGTGACTTCGTTTTTCAGCGCATTGATGGCGGCACCGCGCGTCTGGCGCTCTTGCGGCGACATGGTGCCCAGCGTTTTCAAAAGCTCAGAGATGGAGCCCTTCTTGCCAAGCGCATTCAGCCGGACCGCCTCAATGGCCGCCTCGTCGGCAGCCGCCGAGACTTCACCCAGAATGGTGGATTTCAATGTTTCCAGATCAGACATGATGCGCCTATGTTATTACCGTTGAAAACCCATGAAAAAACCCGCGCCAGTCCTGCCAGCGCGGGTTTCCCAATAAGATAAATTGAAGAGCTTGGGAAGCGCTGGTTCTTAGCGAACTGCGCTTTCAAACTCGTTCTTCGTACCTGTGTTCTTCAGGTAATCCAGAGCCTTCTTCGAGGCAGCTACCAGCTGGCCGAAGGCTTCAGGCTCGAAAATGGCCATATCGGACATAACCTTGCGGTCCACCTCAATGCCAGCCTTTGTCAGGCCGTCAATGAAACGGCCATAGGACAGGCCATGTTCGCGAACAGCAGCATTGATACGCTGAATCCACAGGGCGCGGAAATTGCGCTTGTTATTCTTGCGGTCGCGATAAGCATATTGCTTTGCGTGATCCACAGCAGCCTTTGCGGCGCGGATGGTGTTTTTGCGGCGGCCGTAGAAGCCCTTGGCTGCCTTGAATACTTTATTGTGCTTGGCGCGGGAAGTTACGCCACGTTTTACGCGTGCCATGTCATGATCTCCTTAAACTGCGTTCGATAGGTCTCACAGACCGTTTGGCAAATAATTCTTGATAACCTTGCGACCATCCGGCTCAGCCAGAACCATGGTGCCGCGGGCATCACGAATGAACTTGTTGGAACGCTTGATCATGCCGTGGCGTTTGCCGGCGGCAGCGGCCAGTACCTTGCCGGTTGCGGTGATCTTGAACCGCTTTTTGGCCGAGGATTTCGTCTTCATCTTGGGCATTTTGCTACTCCATTCTTCAAATTATCAGAAACGCGGCAGACGAAGCCCGTTTCAAGCATTAAAAACGGCCATGGCATGCCCTGCCAGACCGTTCGGACGGGGGCTATTACCACCGGGACCGGCAAAGCGCAACTCCCTTGCCAAAAAAACGCATGCCCGATGCACTGTCCCGGAAGACCATCATGCAAAAAGCCGCCCGGGCGGGGCGGCTCGTCAAGCAGTACCGGCAAAATCGTGCTTATTTGGGAGCCAGAACCATCATCATCTGACGGCCTTCCAGCTTCGGTTCGGCTTCCACCTTGGCCATGGACATTGTGTCATCCTTGACCTGCAACAACAGCTTCATGCCCAGTTCCTGGTGCGCCATTTCGCGACCCCGGAATTTCAGCGTCACCTTGACCTTGTCACCCTCTTCAAAGAAACGGCTCATCGCACGCATCTTGACGTCATAGTCATGCGTGTCGATATTCGGGCGCATCTTGATTTCTTTGACTTCAACAATCTTCTGTTTTTTGCGCGCTTCTGCGGCTTTCTTCTGGTTCGCATATTTCAGCTTGCCAAGATCAACCAGCTTGCACACCGGCGGATCATTGTTTGGCGAAATTTCCACCAGATCCAGCCCGGCTTCTTCCGCCATCCGCATGGCATCGTCTGTCAGAACAATACCAATATTCTCGCCTTCAGCATTGATCAACTGAATCCGTGGAACCCGGATTTCCTTGTTGGAGCGTGGCCCGTCTTTGGTCGGCGCGTCGGTCTTGAAAGGTCTGCGAATGGTCGTATTCTCCTCGAATTGTTAAAACGGTGCATCACTTGGAATAACAAGTTGCATGCTGCAGGCAATGTCGTGATTGATGCGGGCGAGTCAATAGCATGATTCAGAGAATAAATCACCTGTCGATGCAAGATTTGCCAAAACAGTTTAATATTGTGTCTTTATTGCCCGGAGCGTGCCGTGACAGATCAAAATAACGTCCTTTCACCCCAAATTTTCCATGTTGGGGCCGATCAACGCGCCATTGCCGTTGAGGTTCTCGCCGGTACACGCAAACCCGACGCACCGGTTCTGGTCTGGCTGGGCGGCTACCGTTCGGACATGACCGGAGCCAAGGCCATGGCTCTGGAAGCATTTGCAGGAGAACGGGGGCTCGGCTGCGTGCGGTTTGATTATTCCGGTCACGGCCAGTCCGGCGGTTCCTTTGCCGACGGCACCCTGTCGCGCTGGCTGGAGGAAGCCATGGCGGTTGTCTCCCGGTTTGGTTCGTCCAGGATGATCCTTGTCGGCTCCTCCATGGGCGGCTGGATCAGCCTTCGCCTGATAGCGGAATTGCGCAAGGCGGGATCTGAAGCCGTCTGCGGCCTTGTCCTGATTGCGCCTGCACCCGATTTCACCTGCGATCTCATCGAGCCGCATCTCAGCCTGTCGCAAAAACAGGATCTGGCTGAAAAAGGCTTTTTTGAGGAACATTCGGACTATAGTCCGCAGCCCAATATCTTCACCCGCGCCCTTCTGGAAGACGGGCGTGCCAACCGTGTCCTGACCGGCATTATCGAAACGGGCTGCCCTGTTCATATCCTGCAAGGCATGCAGGATCCCGATGTTCCCTGGCAGCATGCCCTGAAGCTTGTGGCGCATTTGCCATCGGATGATGTCTGCCTGACCCTGATCCGCGACGGCGATCACCGGCTTTCGCGCCCGCAAGACCTGAACCGCATGCTTTCGGCCGTCAGCGCCATGACCGGTGTTCCCTGAAGCAGGTCAGATTTTAACCATGTCAAAAGTTACCAATTGGTTAATACGGGTAAAATCTTGACTCGCGGGCCTTTAGGTTCTTAACTGTTTGTTAAGAATTTAAGGGTTTGCAGATGTCAAAATTATATTGCGTAAAGACAGTGCTGATTGCCGCCGTTGCTGTTGCCGGCTCGATTATGCCGGCCACATCCGCCACCACCGCACCTGCTTTCATGCAGGTTGGCTCTGTTACATCACAACCTATAGGCCATTATCAATATTGCCAGCTGAATGCTGCCGACTGCAATTTCAAATCCGCATCAACAACGGCACCACAGGTGACCGATTATGGCTGGAACCTTGTTCGCTCGGTCAATCTGGATGTCAACAGGACAATTGTGCCGATGACCGACCAGGAACTCTATGGCCGCGACGAAGTCTGGACCATTCCCGCCTTTGCCGGAGACTGCGAGGATTTTGTACTTCTCAAGCGCAAGATCCTGATGGAAAAAGGCTTTCCTGAAAATGCGCTTTTGATCACTGTTGTGCGCAAGCCGGATGGTGAAGGCCATGCCGTTTTGACCCTGCGCACATCCAGAGGGGATTATGTGCTTGATAATCTCGACAATGAGATCAAGCTGTGGACAGATACGCCCTATACCTATCTCAAACGGCAGGCCACATTCAATTCCGGTCGCTGGGTAACGATTGAACAGAACTCTGATGTTCTGGTCGGTTCGCTGCACTGATCTTCAGGCAGGTGATCCCCGCCTCATGCGGGCAAGAACAAGTGACGCCGCAATGGCCACAAGCGAAACGGATGCCAGCAACAGCAATGTTGCAGCATTCCCGAATGTCTCGTTGACAGAGATGGTTGCAACCGGTGCAAGGGCTGACAGAACCAGCCGCCAGGACGCCATGTTGCCGGTGATCCGGCCATAGTTCCTGATGTCAAAATATTCCAGCGGCAAAACCCCGCGCACAATGGAAGTCAGTCCCTGGCCGATGCCATAGAATATCCCGAACACCAGGGCGAGGCCGAAAACCGGCTGCGACAGTGCCAGCAAAAGGCTGGCAATGCCGAGCGCCATGGCAGAAGCGGCAATCATGGCGATGCGCAAAATGGAAAATCTGCGCCCGAAGGTGAGGTTGACCAGGCGGGCAGCCACCTGGGACGGGCCAATCACCGCACCGGCCCAGATGGCGCTTGCCGCCGAAAAGCCCAGACTGCCCAGAAGCACCGGCAGGGACGCATTGATGGCGGACATCAGAAAACCGGCGGACGCAAACATGGTACCCATCACCAGCACGGTCCTGCGCATTTGCAAAGGTGTGGTCGCAGCCGTCGTTTCGTTTGCAGCCGATACCGGACCTTCCCGCTCTCTGGTGCGGTCGTGTGCGGGGATCATGAGGTGAACAGGCAATGCCAGACAAAGGTTCATCGCCGCCAGCACCAGATAGACATCCCTCCATGTCATGACCGTCAGAAGCGTGTGTAACAGCGGCCAGAAAATGGTCGAGGCAAAACCGGCCATCAGGGTGACGCCGGTGATCGGCCCGGCTGCATTTTTCCCATGCACACGGGCAAGGGCTGCAAAGCCTGCCTCATACTGCACCATCAGGGAAATGCATTCGCTCAACAGTGCCACGGCAACAAAGGCCGGTGCCGATTGCACCACGGAAAACAGGGCCAGAACCATGGCGGCCAATGCCGATCCAAGGCTCATGACCCATCTTGCACCGAACCGGTCTATCATCCGGCCGGTCAGCGGCGCAGCCGCGGCCCCGATCATCAGACCCGCGGAGAACATGGCAAAGACGAAGCTCTTGCTCCAGCCAAACTCCCTGGCAATTTCAGGGGCCAGAACGGAAAAGGAATAGTAGAGTGTTCCATAGCCGACCGTCATGGACAGGCCGATACCAAGGGTGAGGGGCGCAGTTTTCAGGGCCAGCATTCAAGATGTCCGGTGTCAACAATGGCACCTGTTTAGAGCAGGATGTCTCTGAATGGAACCATACCGGCGACAATTGTTGCCATCCGGAAATGCGGCTTTCCTGGAAATGCGCTTTTGATAAACGTTCAGCGCAAACCTGATGGCGAAGGCCATGCCGTTTTGACCCTGCACTGATTCTGATATCTTCCGGTCCGGAACCTGACCAGCCTGTCCAGCCGTGAGGCCCAGCCCAAATCAAAACTGTAATCAAGGGCTGCTTGCTCATCAGGTTCGCCATTTGCACAGACAAAAACAGCAGCACATAGCCATCGTCCAGTGGCAGCGGAAAAGGATCATCCTTGTCAATCAGTGACCCGTGGAAATGTTGTGCACAACTCTATTCGGTCAGGTTTTGAGACGGGCCATTTCTGGTCCCATTTGTTACGAAATTTGTAACGAGAAATGACCGAAAGACTATATGTCTCAGCAGGGTTATGCATCATCAGCGGGACAGGCTGGTGCTGCTAGAGAGATTTGAACTCTCGGCCTCTCCCTTACCAAGGGAGTGCTCTACCCCTGAGCTATAGCAGCAACTGTGTTACAGGCGCGAATTAATCTGCACTGTACGGAGCGGGAGGCTCTTGCCACAGCTTTTTCCCGAGTGCAAGCAGCAATTCAAACAACGCACCATCCTGTTGTGATAATGTGGCTTTTGCTGCTCGCATAAATCGTTTATGCACAAGGAATGACCGAGGAAAATAATTCATCTGGCACAAAGAGTCGAAAATTGACGGCCAAGTCACAGCTGGCGCGTGAGCAGGCGCTGCGCAAGGAACGGCTGGCCAAGCAGCTGCGCACCAATTTGCAAAAGCGCAAGGCACAGGGACGCTCCCGCCGTGATGGCCTGGAAGACCAGCGCAGTGACGGGCTGCAGATTGCGCCTGAGGGTTCTCAGGCTGACGGCAGCACGCATTCACACGAGGAAACACAATAGACCGGGAGGGGCCTATGAAAGCAGCGCGTTTGGTCAACATGAACGAGATGATTGTCGCCGGGGTTGAAAAGCCGGTTCCCGGCACAAAAGATCTTCTCGTGCGGGTGGAGGCCTGTGGCATTTGCGGCAGTGACAGGCATATGTTCAAGGGCGAGTATCCCACAGCCCGCCCTGTTACCCTGGGACATGAATTTTCCGGCATTGTCGAATCCGTCGGCAAGGATGTCACCCGTTTTCGTCCCGGCATGCGGATAACCGGCGATCCCAATATCGCCTGCGGTCATTGCCATGCATGCCGCAACAGCCGCGTCAATCTGTGTGAGGCCCTGACTGCTATCGGTGTTCAGCGGGACGGAGGCTTTGCAGACTATGTGCTTGTGCCGGAGAACCAGGCGTTTGAAATTCCGCTGTCCCTGCCACCGCTGCACGGGGCTTTCTGCGAACCGCTGGCCTGCTGCCTCCATGCACTGGATATCGCCCGCATCAGGCCCGGCCAGAGCGTTGCCATTCTGGGCGGTGGTGTGATCGGGCTGCTCATGGTGCAATTGGCAAGACTTGCCGGGGCCGCGCCTGTTGTGCTGTCAACACGGCAGAAACCGCGCCGGGATCTGGCGGCAAAAATGGGTGCGCATTGCACGCTTGATCCCACCGGACAGGATGTGGCCGGCATCATTGCCGGACCCCGGGGCTTGGTACCCGGTGGCGTGGATGTGGTGTTTGAATGTGCGGGCGTTCCGGACACCTTTTCCCAGTCCCTTGCCATCGCCAGAAGGGGCGGGGCAGTGGTGGTTTTCGGGGTCATGCCGCAGGGGCAGGTCGTGGAAATCCAGCCGTTCGATCTTCTGGTCCGCGAGCTGCGGCTGGAGGCGGCCTATCTCAACCCCTTCACCCATGGTCGAGCGGCCGCCATGGTGGCCTCCGGTGTTCTGGATCTCGACAGCCTGATCACCCGTACCATATCGCTGGATCAGGTTCCGGGCGAGATTGCCGGTGCGCCCTTGGAAGGTGATATCAAAATCATGGCCGTGCCGTAAGGATCCCGGGCAGAGGCCCGCAACACAACCCTTTCCGCCCCGGCGGTGCATGCCTGTCAAAACTTGCATGCCTGTCAAAATTTGAAGGACGGAGCATGATTGTTTCCATTGCAGTGGCCGAGGCAACTGCCTATCTTCCGGCAAGCGGAATTTGGCCTGAAAGGCAGAAACATGGATCAACTGAAACTTCTGGCTCTCGACTTCGATGATTTGAAAATCCTGTCTGCCTATATGCAGGATGCCGTTTTCAAAACCGGTGATATGGACTTCAATCTGCGTGGAAAGCAGTTTGCCTTTGCCGCCAACAGGTTTGTCTGGGAAAAGGCCGGGGAAAAGTCCAGGGGCTTTGAGCGTCGCCGTACCGGTATGGTGTTCAAGCGGGTCAATGCCGTGCGCTCGCTCGGTGTGGACCGTCGCAAGCCTGATACGGTCCTGTCCCTGCTGGCCATCAATTTTGTGCGCAAGGGAGAGGGGCCCGAAGGCACCATTGGCCTGATCCTGTCTGGAACCGCGACTATAGAGCTTGATGTGGAATGTATCGAAGTTCAGCTTGCAGATATGGGCGGAGCATGGGAAACCGGGTTCAGGCCCCGCCATGCGGGAGAATAAGCGGCAGAATGCAACAGCGCGTCTTGCCGACCACAGGAGACTATGACAATGGCCCTTTGGCTGAATGCTGCTGACCCCGGTTTTGAGGTGCGCTTTGCAAGTTTTCTCACCACAAAGCGGGAGGTGTCGGAAGATGTGAACGCCATCGTCCGCACCATCATTGACGATGTGCGGGCGCGCGGTGATGTGGCACTGGCGGAATATTCAAAGAAATTTGACGGACTGGATTTCGCCGCCACGGCAATGCGGGTTGCGCCGGAAGATATCGATACGGCCATCAGCCAGGTTGCACAGCCGGTTCTGGATGCGCTGGAGCTTGCAGCAGGTCGCATAACGAGGCATCACGCACGGCAATTGCCGAAAGATGATATTTACGAAGATGACATTGGCGTAGGGCTTGGCGGGCGCTGGACGGCGATTGATGCCGTCGGCCTTTATGTGCCGGGTGGAACGGCGTCCTATCCGAGTTCCGTGCTGATGAATGCACTGCCTGCCAGGGTGGCGGGTGTTCCGCGCATCGTCATGGTCGTTCCGGCCAATGGCGGTATCATCAATCCGGCGGTTCTGGCCGCTGCCCGCATCGCCGGTGTTGAGGAAATCTATCGCATAGGCGGTGCGCAGGCCGTGGCAGCCCTTGCCTATGGGACCGGGACGATTGCGCCTGTTGCCAAGATTGTCGGCCCGGGCAATGCCTATGTGGCTGCGGCCAAGCGCCATGTTTTTGGCACGGTGGGCATCGACATGATTGCCGGTCCGTCCGAAGTTCTGGTCATTGCCGATGGTGACAATGATCCGGACTGGATTGCCGCCGATCTTCTGGCGCAGGCAGAACATGATCCGGGTGCGCAGGCGATCCTGATCACCGATGATGCCAGCCTCGGCCAGGCGGTGGAAAATGCGGTCGAGCGGCAGCTAAAAACCCTTTCGCGTAACGAAACCGCATCGGCCAGCTGGCGTGATTTTGGTGCCATCATTCTGGTGCCGGATCTGGCGGCCTCCATTCCCCTGGCAAACAGGATCGCAGCCGAACATCTGGAACTGGCAATGGCCGACCCGGAACCCTTCATTGCAGCCGTCCGCAATGCCGGGGCCATATTTGTCGGCAAGCATACGCCCGAAGTGATCGGTGATTATGTCGGCGGTTCCAACCATGTCCTGCCGACAGCGCGGTCTGCAAGGTTCTCATCGGGCCTGGGTGTGCTGGATTATATGAAGCGGACATCCATTCTGCGGCTGGGCCCCGACCAGCTGCGCCTGCTGGCACCTGCTGCCATCACGCTGGCAAACTCGGAGGGGCTGGGCGCGCATGCCCGTTCTGTTGCCATCCGATTGAACCTGGAGAGCTAGAATGGGCGCGAGCGGCTTTCGTCTGTGTGATATTGTTCTGGACGAGACCATCGGACGCTCGACGCCGGATGTAGAACACGAACGCGCTGTCGCGATTTTTGATCTGATCGAGGAAAATACCTTTCATCCGGCAGGTCATCCCGGTGGTCCCTACCGGCTGCATTTGTCGCTGATGGATTCCAAACTGGTGTTCGCGGTCAAGCTGGAGAGCGGAGAGGATGTGGCAACCCATATCCTGTCCCTGACGCCGTTTCGCAGGATCGTCAAAGATTATTTCATGATCTGTGAAAGCTATTATCAGGCCATCCGTTCGTCCTCTCCCAGTCAGATCGAGGCGATTGATATGGGGCGTCGCGGCATTCACAATGAAGGTTCGCAAACGTTGATGGATCGCCTGAAGGGCAAGATCGATTTTGATTTCGATACGGCCCGCAGGCTTTTCACCCTTGTCTGCGTTCTCTATTGGCGCGGGTAAGGCTCATGGATGAGGACGCCGAACATCGGCTCGAAGCCAAAAAGCCACGGTCGATCCTGTTCATGTGCGGAATGAATTCCATTCGCTCTCCCATGGCGGAGGCCATTGCCAGAAGCCTGTTGCCGCAGGGAACCTACGTCGCGTCTGCAGGAGTGCGCTCCGGGGACAGGGATCCGTTTGTCGATGCGGTTCTGGAAGAGGTGGGCCTGTCGCTCGGCAAGCGCCTTCCCCAGACGCTGGATGAGATGGAGGATGATTTCTTCGATATCATCATAACGCTGGCACCGGAGGCGCATCACCGGGCTCTGGAAATGACCAGGTCCAATGCCATTGATGTTGTATACTGGCCCACGCAAGACCCGACAGTGGCCACCGGCACGCGCGAACAGATCCTGAATGCCTATCGTGAGGTCCGGGATCACTTGACATTGCTGGTAAAACGGCGTTTCCAGTCTCCTCCATATGCTGATGCGCAAGCAATGGAGTGAAAAGGCAAAGAAATACGCGGCGGCAAGGTTCACAAACCCTTGGCAATTGTGTAGTTTCCGCCAAATTTTCCGGGGTGCATCCAGCACACGGCACAAACACGCAGGAAGAAAACCGTTACATGGCGAAAGAAGAAGTCCTCGAATTTCCGGGAATCGTCACCGAATTGTTGCCGAATGCAACATTTCGCGTGAAGCTTGAAAATGAACATGAAATCATTGCCCACACGGCGGGCCGCATGCGCAAGAACCGTATCCGTGTTCTGGCAGGCGACAAGGTTCTGGTTGAAATGACCCCCTATGACCTGACAAAGGGTCGCATTACCTACCGCTTCAAATAGGCGCATTTCCCCTGGCCCCGGATAGGGATGCCGGGTCATTCGCGCTCCCTGAACTGTTTGAGAGACAAACAATGGCGCAAAACCCGAAATTGATACTGGCTTCAGGGTCTCCGCGCCGGGTGGAGTTGCTGGCGCAGGTGGGCATTGAACCATCGCGCCTGATGCCGATGGATATCGACGAGACGCCGAAAAAGTCCGAACATCCAAGATCTCTGGCCTACAGGCTGAGCCTGGAGAAGGCCGAAGCCTGCCAGAAGGCCATCAGGACAGAACCGGACTGGAAGGGCGCGATGATATTGGCCGCCGATACGGTTGTGGCCGTGGGGCGGCGCATCCTGCCAAAGGCCGAGTATCTGGAAGATGCCACCAATGCGCTCAACCTTCTCTCGGGGCGCGGCCACTGGGTCTATACCGGTATTTGCCTTGTCACCCCGTCCGGCCGTGTGCGCCAGCGCGTGGTGGAAACCAAGGTGCGATTCAAGCGCCTTTCCACACTGGAAATGGAAGATTACATTGCCTCGGGGCAATGGCGCGGCAAGGCCGGTGCCTATGCCATCCAGGGCATTGCCGGCTGCTTCGTCCAGAAACTGGCAGGTTCCTACAGCAATGTTGTCGGCCTGCCCCTGCATGAAACCGTGCTGTTGATGGCGGGTGAAGGCTATGATGTGCAGTCGCGCTGGCTGGAGGGCTGAATGGCGGACAGGGATGACAGTGGTGAAACACGGGCAGGGGCAAGGGTAACACCGCTGCGCAAGCCCGTACCCTGTCCCGAATGCAGGCGTCCCTCGGCACGCGACCATTATCCCTTCTGCTCCGACCGTTGCCGCAATATGGATCTGGCCCGCTGGCTGAACGGTGCCTATGCCATTCCTGTGACGGAAGACGAGGAAAAGCCCGATTATAAGGACGATTATTGAAGTCTTATCAAGCGATTCCTCCCGAATGACCGGATCGTCAAAAAAGCTTCAAAAATCCTCTTTTCGGGCTGGACACCACCGTTCAAGCTGCTATAACGCCGCTCGTCTGACAGGCAAACAGAACCGGTCAGGCAGCTTTGAAAAAAGCATTCTGGTTTGTCCAGAATTGCCCGAATAGCTCAGTTGGTAGAGCAGCGGATTGAAAATCCGCGTGTCGGTGGTTCAAGTCCGCCTTCGGGCACCATATATTTTCTCATGGTGTTTTTGCAGTTTAAGACTTCACAGTTGGTAACGTTTATAAGTTTCATTTTGGATGAGGCTGGACACATGCCGGCATAAAACAGAGGGTCGTCAGCGATCTTGTGAATCCCCGTTGAGTTGTTTTGCACTTTTGTGACCATTTGAGCGGGAAATCAGTGGTCACCTTTCAGATTGACCGACGCAGCGGGATAGAGGCGAGGCCGGGCTGTACCTGCCCGGAGGCTGTGATGATTTTCGGCTGCGCCCAATCATTGTTGTTGATCACGACATCAGCCAGTTTCTTCGGCTCAACCTCGTCAAGATAGAGCATCTGTCCAGGAATATACTTTTTCGTGTAGCGCTCGATCACCGCGTCCGGTGTTCCAAAATGCACGGCGTCCCTTTCCACAACGCGCTTCAGAACGGTGTCGAAAGTCACGTCCACGAAAATCTTGAAATCCAGAAGGGGTAGAACGGGAGCTTGAAAAAGGAAAATGCCTTCGACGATAACGACGCTTCCGGCATCCACGGTCGCTGTTTCAAGACGCGACCGATCCTGAGCCAAATCCCGGGTGGCGGTGGCAATCCTGATGGGAAACGCTTCCGCCGTCCTCAGGGGGTGTAACGCCTGTGTGGCAATGCTCTCGAAATCGATGGAATCGAAGCGGAAGCCCTCTGGCGACAATTCTCCGCGTCGAGCCCGGTGCGCCCGGGGGAAATGAAAATCATCAACCGATAGTACCAGCGCCTCGGAGCCTCTTTGCCTGAGTGTATCCGCGAGATTTGAGGCCATGGTAGTCTTGCCGCTGCCGTCGACACCATTGATCCCGATAATGAGGGGCCGGGATGGCGTTTTGATCTTCGACACTTGTTCCGTTAACACGTGTAAAAGTGTCATGAACCAATCCCTATGCGATCTTCAACGCCACCAGTACAGGAATCATCTTTTCTGCAAAAGCCCTTGCCATTTTTGCGAGGTAATCGAGGTTTTCGGCATCGCTTTCCAGTGGCTTGCCCTGTTGCAGAATGCGCTGGCCCTGCATTTTCATGGTCTCAAACGCAATGCGTGCCCATGCCTGCGGATTGTTTTCCCCGCCTGCGCGCGTCGCCAGGAACAGTTGCTGGAACCGGTCCACAACGATACCGCCGCCGGTCACCGGGCTTGCCAGATTGTGGAACTCGGAATTCGCCCGTGATTTGGCAATGATATGGGCGTTCAGCCTGTCGGTCCGGTCTTTGAGGGAGGCAATGGTTTCATCATCATGCGCCGATGTTACCGCGCCGCTTCCGGTCAGGATCATCAGACCCTGCACCATCTGGGCCGCTGTAATGCCGGTAGTTCTTAGCTCCGCCTCAATCGCGCTGATGGTTTTGGGCTTGTGATCGGCCAGACAGTCAAGCAGGGGCCTGTAAACGGCCTCCTGCATTTTGAGCTTGCCCAGGGTACCGCTGACCTCAAAGGATACATCTTCGCGCGGCTGGATCAGCACCACCCGCTCCCTGCCCAGTTTTTCGCCCTGTTCCAGCTTGTTCAGCTTGCGCGGACCCTTCACCCAGTAATCCTTGCGGAATTGCTGGTTGACCATGAAGTCCCGCACCTGCTGCCTGAAAACAGGATCGGGAATGTCGGCCAGCAATTTTTGCTGCTCGCCGGAAAGGTTGATGCCGTCAATATGGTCGAGGTAATTGGCAGAGCAGGCAAAGCTCATTTTGGCGGGCTGAAGCCAGTCTGCCATGTCTGTAAAATAGATCGGCAGCCAGTCGCGGTTGAAATATTCATGCGCCAGATAGCGCCTGTTCTGGTCCTTCATTTTGCCGAAACGTTCCGCCACAAGCGGATTGGAACGGGCATAGAGGGGATGGGTGGCCAGCAGGCGTTCGGAAAAGGCCAGCGCCGCATCGACCCGCGCCACGATACCGCTGCCGGACGAGCCCATCCGCTCGGCATGGCCTGTCATCAGATGGCGCATCGGTGCCATGGCCGACCAGCCGGGCAGGGTATTGTAGCTGATATAAAGCGCACCGCCCACTTTCAGCTTGCGACGGATGAAATCGACAATGATCTGCCGGTTCTCGTTGGAGATCCAGCTCCAGATCCCGTGCAGGCCGATATAGTCAAAATCCGGCAAGTCGTCGCGGTTGCAATAATCTGCAAAGCTCTGGTCAAACAGGCGTGCGCCGGAACCGGAAATACCGGCCAGTTCGCGGGCAAAGCCTGCCTGTGACGGGTTAAAATCGGTTCCGGACCATGTTATATGCGATGCGGCGGCATGGAGATTGGCGCTCATGCCCTGCCCAAAGCCAAGCTCACAGGCAGCACCTGCGGCGGGATAATCCAGCCCGGCATTGAGAAAGGCCAGTTTCAGGCGCAAGGGATTGAGCTCGGTATAATATCCAAATGTATATTCAACATCTGTTACATAGCCGGAGGTCCAGTCGCTCATCGCATATCCTTTGCAAAAGTGGGTGCCGTTCCGTGGCCGGATGCCGGTGCCATGTGTTAAAGCCTGTTTCATGCGCGAGGCTGTTGACCACGGTAATGGCGGGGATGCCGGTGAGGGCGGCAGGCATTGTTCCTGAAACGATATCTGGCACGCGAGGTTTCGGGAGCCATGTGCGGCGTCAAAAAGCGATCACCCTGACACCAATTGCTGTTCGCCAAATATTCGACACATAACAAACAGAAGTGCGTCAGGGACAGTCACTATTTCCGGATACCATACACTCAGCCCAGCGTCTGGCTGACAAGCGCGTAGGTGAGGGGAGCGTCGGAAACATCCGGACCAAATTCCGGCATCCTCTTGCCAAGTGACATGGTAAGGACAGTATCGAAAACCGACATGCCGCTGCGGATGGCCAGAAGTGCGAAATCACCGTTTTCAAAGTGGGTGTCGAGGCGAAGGAAATGGCCCTCGTGTTGCTTTATATGAGGAGAGAGAACATCAATGGCGTCGGCATCGCTGGATGCAACGACGGGTCCGACCACATGGCCGCGCCCGAAGGGGCGGCAGAATGAAAATGCTTTCAATGCGCCGTCACGAAAGAGACCATAGCCTGCCGACACCTCGAAGATCCTGTCGATCAGACCCGTGCGCACGACGCCAAAGGCCATGCCGTCAAGGGCAGTGATTTCTGGCAGATCGTCGTGCGTGAGAACGCGGAGTGCGCCTCGCGGCGCTTCGCATGCCGCACCTGCTCCCGTCTTCACAATTCCCTGACACTGGTAGACGGTCTTTTCCGGCGCAAAGCCGAGAGAATGATAAAGCCGCTGTGCAGCCCGCGTGGCATTGAGCCTGAGGTTGCATCCTTCCAGTTCTTTCAGGGCATAGTCCATCAGCCACAGGCCGGTCCCCTGTGTTTGCAGGCGCGGCGACGTTATGACCATGCCGATGGTTGCCAGTTCCTCAGCCTGTCGGAACCACATGGCAGAACCCATGACCCTGCCAATCTCGTCCTTGCTGACGACTCCCTTGCCGATCTCGCGCAGCAACTGCCAGTCTTCGCCCCGGTGCGGCCAGCCGACGGAAATCGACAGCGCGTGCAACTGGTCGAGATCGGCGTGGTGTACGTCGCTCATCTGCATTGAAAAGGCGGCTATCTGGTTTTTTTCGCTTGGCCCCAATGTCCCGTCTCCGGCAATCAAGAGTGGATATGCGCAGCGCACCATATTTGCGCGACAACCTGCACATCGTAAACCCGTGCCGCCGCATAAATCGCTCTTAAGTCTCATGCAAGCACAACAATCGACCGAAGCGAAGGCAAGTTCGGCATTCAATCCCGCAGAAATCCGTCATGTTTGATAACAGGCATAGGCTTGCAGGGCGGCTGATACAGGCGATCAACCGGGAAAAATATGAACGCGACTGAAATTCTGGCAAAGCTTGTTTCCTTTCCGACCGTCGCGGGGACACCGAACTGCGAGATTGTCGGCTGGATACACACCTTTCTGGAAGCAGAAAATATCCCGGTAACTGTTCTGCCCGGGCCGGAAGGTGACCGGAGCAATCTGTTCGCGACCATCGGGCCACGCGACGTCGCAGGCTATATTCTTTCCGGTCATATGGATGTTGTACCGGCAGAGCTGGCGGAATGGACATCATCTCCGTTCAGCCTGCGCCGTGACGGCGAGTGCCTTTACGGGCGCGGAACGACCGACATGAAGGGGTATCTCGCCGCAGCCCTTGCCGCGGCACCAAAGCTTGCCAAAGCGGGTCTCACCCGCCCGATCCACCTTGCATTTTCCTATGATGAGGAGGCCGGATGTCGCGGCGTACCACATCTGATCGCCAAACTGCCGGATCTTTGCGCTGCCCCGCTTGGCGCGATTATCGGGGAGCCCAGCAATATGCGGGCTGTTCTTGCCCATAAGGGGA
Source organism: Rhizobiaceae bacterium (assembly GCA_965247225.1). Taxonomy (GTDB): domain Bacteria; phylum Pseudomonadota; class Alphaproteobacteria; order Rhizobiales; family Rhizobiaceae; genus CBDFGT01. Next base: position 333,827 of record CBDFGT010000009.1, read on the forward strand.
AAGCTGCGGCCAGCGTTACCGTTCGTGGCCTCGCGGGTCACTCCTCACGCCCGGATCTTGGACGCAATGCCATTCATGCCGCCGCAACCGTGCTCAATGCGGCAATCGAGGAAGCTGGAAAGTTGTCTCTGGGGCCTTTCGACCATGCATTCGAGCCCCCTTATTCCTCGCTTCAGGCAGGCGTGATCAATGGTGGCAAAGCGGTCAATATCGTGCCGGACCTTTGCCTTCTTGAGCTTGAGGCGCGTGCAATATCAGGGATCGACCCACAGAGCCTTCTTGCCCCGGTCCGCAGCAAGGCTGAAGCGTTGCGCGAGGCGGGTTTTTCGGTCGATTGGGACGAAATGAGCGCTTATCCGGCGCTGGCGCTGGCGCGATCTGCTCCGTTGGTGGACCTTGTGGAGGATATCACCGGCAAAGTGGCGCTCGGCGCGGTGAGCTACGGCACCGAAGCTGGCCTTTATCAGGCAGCAGGTATTGATGCTGTTATCTGCGGACCCGGTGATATCGGGCGCGCCCACAAGGCCGACGAATATATTCTCGAAAGCGAACTTTTTGCGTGCCTGCATTTCATCGAGGCGCTTGGCCGGCGCTGCCGGGATTGAGGTGACGATTTTCATGATATTTCTCTTCAGGTCAGATCCGGAACGTGGTGCAGTGTTCGCAAATGCCTTTGCAGCGGCGTTGCCGGACATTTCCTTCAGCATGGATCAGCATGGCATCGACCCCGATGATGTGCATTATCTCATGACCTGGACTGTACCGGACGACATCAACCGCTACAGAAACCTTGAAATCCTGTTTTCCATTGGCGCAGGTGTGGACCAGTTGAATCTCGACCTTGTACCGGACCATGTGAAAATTGTTCGCATGGTCGAGGACGGCATTGTCCGGATGATGCAGGAATATGTGCTTCTGGCCGTATTGGCGCTTCACCGCAATCTGCCCGCCTATCTCCGACAGCAGAGGTGTCATCTCTGGTCACCGGTACCACAAATGCAAGCCGGGGAACGCCGCATCGGCATTCTGGGCCTTGGCATTCTCGCCCGGGCGGTTATCGAGCGGTTGCAGCCTCTCGGATTCCAGCTGGCAGGCTGGAGCCGCAGCGCACGCGCGATTGACGGCGTTGTCTGTCATTACGGTACGGATGGCCTCGATGCGATGCTTGAGACAAGCGACATTCTGGTCTGCCTTCTGCCGTTGACGGATGAGACCAGCGGCGTTCTCAATGCAAACCTTTTTGCAAAATTGCCGAAGGGGGCAGCTCTCGTGCATGCCGGTCGTGGCCCGCAACTCGATCACGCAGCCCTTGCGGACGCGCTGGACAACGGCCATCTCTCGGCTGCAATCATCGACGTCACCGATCCGGAGCCTCTGCCGGAGGACCATGCCTTCTGGACGCACCCGAATATCATTCTCACGCCGCATATCGCCAGCGTCACACAGCCAGCCAGTGCTGCGCGCATCGTCATTGAGAATATCAAACGGCATCTTGCCGGTCTCGATCCTGTCGGGCTCGTTGACAGGCACCGTGGCTATTAAACCACCGAAAGGAAAAGCATGTCCCTGCTGAAAACACTCGACCCGAACCCGATTTTTGCACCGCGTGAATCATTGCCTGCACCAGACAAGCTGATTTCCGGCTCGCCTTCGTTCAAGACATGGGCGATGGATGAAGCAAAGGACGGCCTGGTTCTTTCCGGCGTCTGGGAAGCAACGCCCGGCGAGACGCGGTCTGTCAAGGGCGAGGTCTTTGAATTCTGCCACATCCTGTCCGGGCTGGTGGAAATAACGCCCGAGGGCGGCGAACCGGTCATCTACAAGGCAGGCGACAGCTTCGTGATGAAGCCCGGCTTTGCAGGCGTCTGGAAGACAATCGAAACAGTGCGCAAGTTCTATGTCGTGGTGAATTGACACGATCCGGACGGACCGCAGCAATCTTGCGTTTTGGAAGATGTGTCTGCCGTACCCGTCCAAAACGCAAGAAACATCTGTCAGAACAGGCTGGTGTCATGATGAGTGCCTGGATGTTCCGGCTGGTCTTGGCCATATAGAGTGAAGGAAAACCAATGAGTCTGAGTTTCGACCCCGACAGCCTGTCCCTGCCAGTCGGTCATTTCATTGGCGGCGCACTGATCCCGACCTCCGGCGGTATCCCGATACATCGTCCTTCTGACGCAAGGGCCTATGCCGACTGTCCCGTCGCGGATGCCGATCTTGTGGACCATGCCGTTGATAATGCAAGGGCTGCACTCAAATCCAGCAATTGGGGCGGTGTGCGCCCGCGCGAAAGGACCAGGGCGTTGCAGGCCTGGGCAGACCTGATTGAAAAAGAAGCAGAAACGCTGGCGAAGATCGAGGCATTGTCCTCGACGCGCCCTGTGGGCCAGCTTGTCACTGGCGACATTGCGGTGACTGCAGAACAGATCCGCTTCTTTGCCGAATTTGCAGACAAGGAAGGCAGTGATCTCGTGCCGACGGATGATCAGACACTCGGCATGATCGTCAGTGAACCTTATGGCGTCGTCGGCGCCATCACGCCGTGGAATTTCCCTTTGTCCATGGCTGGATGGAAGCTCGGCCCGGCACTTGCTGCGGGCAATGCCGTTGTGATCAAACCGTCGGAAATGACGCCCTTCTCCACCGTCTATATGGCACAACTTGCCGTGAAAGCCGGAATTCCGGCTGGCCTTGTCAATGTCGTGACAGGCGATGGTCCGGTTACCGGCAATGCGCTCACCGGCCATGCCGACATTGCCAAAGTCAGCTTCACGGGTTCTACCCGCGCAGGCTCGGCAATCATGGAAAACATCGCCCGCACCGGCGTCAAGCCGATGACCCTCGAACTTGGCGGCAAAAGCCCGCAGATCGTCTTTGCAGATGCTGATATAGAAAAAGCCGCAGCGGCAATCGCGGGCAGTGTCATCTTTAACGCCGGTCAGGCCTGTGTCGCAGGCACCCGCCTTGTCATCGAGAAGTCCGTCGCAGAAAGGCTCATCACTGCGATTGTCGCACAGATGAAAACCGTTCGTCCCGGCCCGACATGGGACGAAACAACACAATATTCGCCGATCATCTCCCAACAGCAGCGTACCCGCATTGCCAGCATTGTCGATGCTGCGAAAGCAGCGGGCGGCGAATGCCTCGCGGGCGGTGGCCAGATGGATTGTGAGGGCTATTTCTTCGAGCCGACTTTGATCGGTCATGTCGACCAGACCAACCCGGCCATTGTCGAGGAAATCTTCGGACCTGTGCTGACGGTCCAGACATTCGAGACGGAAGAAGAGGCACTGGTGCTCTCCGCGCACCCGGTCTACGGCCTGGCCTCCGGCCTCTTCACGAAAGACCTGTCGCGTACGATCCGCTTCGCCCGCAAGCTTGAAGCCGGAACTGTCTGGGTCAACCGCTATAGCCGTTCGCGCGACCATATCCTGCCCACCGGCGGTTACAAGCGTTCCGGTATCGGCAAGGATCTCGGCCGCGAAGCCTATCACGCGAACCGCAAGACCAAGAGCGTCCTGATCAGCCTCTAAGGAAAAACATGCAAACCTGCTCGATCACATTGATTCCCGGAGATGATATCGGACGTGTCGGTATCGACGCCGCACGGGCTGATACGGCATCCGGGCGAAACGCAGGCAGCCCTCTCATCCTGAAGGCGCTCTTTTTTAACACCTGCAAGAGATCGGCACGGTGCCTGCAAAAACACAACTTGCACAATCGCGGTTGCGGTCAAATCCGCATTCACAACATTTTAGGGATATTTCCATGCTGAACCTCAAGGACAAGACCCTGCTCAGCCAGGCTGGACTGATCGGTGCAAACTGGGTTGCTGCGCACTCCGGAAAAACAGTCGATGTCATCAATCCGGCAACGCAGGAAGCAATCGGCACTGTTCCGGATATGGACGGTGAGGATACCCGTGCCGCAATCGAGGCCGCGAATGCTGCCTGGAAGTCCTGGAAAGCCGGAACCCACGCCGAGCGCGCCATCCTTCTTGAAAAATGGTTTGACCTGATGATCGAGAACCTGGAGGATCTGGCGCTCATCCTGACCAGCGAGCAGGGCAAGCCGCTGGATGAGGCGCGCGGCGAAATCCGCTACGGTGCCTCTTTCGTCAAATGGTTTTCCGAAGAAGCACGCCGCATCAACGGCCACATGATCCCCGCGCCTTCACGCGACCGCCGCATCCTGGTGCTGAAAGAGCCGGTCGGCGTCTGTGGAATCATCACGCCGTGGAACTTCCCCAATGCCATGATCACCCGCAAGGTTGCACCGGCACTTGCCGCCGGCTGCACGGTCGTCATCAAGCCTTCGGAATTGACGCCCTTTTCGGCGCTGGCGCTTGGGGTGCTTGCGCAGCGGGCGGGCATACCGGCCGGAGTCATCAATATCGTCACCGGCATGCCGGCTGAAATAGGCAACGAGATCATGGCGAACGAAACGGTGCGCAAAATCTCTTTCACCGGCTCTACGCGGATAGGCTCACTCTTGATGCGCGGCGCGGCTGACAGCGTCAAGCGTCTGAGCCTTGAACTGGGCGGCAATGCACCCTTTATTGTCTTTGACGATGCCGACCTTGAACTTGCCATCGAAGGTGCGCTGGTGTCGAAATTTCGCAACGGTGGTCAGACCTGCGTTTGCGCAAACCGTATTCTGGTTCAGTCCGGCGTTTACGACACCTTCGCCGCCATGCTCAAGGCGCGTGTTGATGCGATGAAAGTCGGTCCAGGCACGCAAGCTGGCGTTTCCATCGGACCGATGATCAACAGCGCGGCCATTGAAAAAATCGAACGCCATGTTGCAGATGCCCTGGAAAAAGGCGGCAAGATCATTACAAATACGCCTGCCATGCCGGATGGTCGCCAATATACTGCGCCGGTCGTCCTGACAGGAGCAACGACTGACATGCAGCTTGCCACCGAAGAGACCTTCGGTCCCGTGGCCCCGCTTTTCCGCTTCAGGACTGAAGAGGAAGCCATCGCCATCGCCAATGGCACACCCTTCGGTCTTGCCTCCTATTTCTACACGCAGAATATGAAGCGTGCCTGGCGCGTTGGCGAGGCGCTGGAATTCGGCATGGTGGCGCTTAATACGGGTATCATCTCCATGGAAGTTGCCCCCTTCGGCGGCATCAAGCAATCCGGCCTCGGGCGCGAAGGTGCACAGACGGGGATCGAGGAATATCTGGAAACCAAGAGCTTCCACATGGGCGGTCTGGCCTGACCACGCAATCGGGGCAGTCTCTATACGGCCCCTTTCTACTGGTGCATTACGACAGAAAAGCGCTGACTGGAAGCAATCAGCACCTTGAGTTTGAGCCTGAGGAGGAGAGTAATCAGGGGCTTACTGAAACTTGTCGAGCATCTTGTAATATTGGCCAACCAGTGGCAGGAACCATGGCTTGCCGAAATGGCCTGGAACCGCTGGCCAGGGATAGTCCCGCATCGGGTTGCGGTCCGCGCGTCCAAGGATGGCGTCTGCCACCATCATGCCCAGATGGGTGGAAAGCTGCGCCCCATGCCCGGAATAACCCATTGCGTACCAGAGCCCGTCATGGAATCCGGCGCGCGGATATCGGTCGGCCGTCATGTCAACGAGGCCGCCCCAGCAATAGTCGATATCGATCCCGGAAAGCTGCGGGAATATGCGCTCCATGCTGTCGCGCAGGATCGTGCCGCTTTTCTCATCCGAGCGCTGGTCTGATGTTGCCGAGAAACGGGCACGCCCACCGAAAATCAGCCGGTTATCCGGCGAAAGGCGCCAGTAATTACCGATATTCATCGTATTGACACAGGTGCGGTTGCCCGGCATGACGGCCTGAACTTCGCTCTGCGTCAACGGTCGCGTTGCGATGAGGAAACTGCCAACCGCAATGATGCGGCGGCGGAAGAAGGAAAAATTCCGTGTCGTATAAGCACCCGTTGCCAGGACGACATTCGCCGCCGTCGCAACGCCGCGTGATGTGCGCAATGTGTGAATGCCGTTGTGCTCCCGGTGATCACTGACGGCTGCATTTTCAAAAACAACGGCACCATGGCGAACTGCCGCTTCGGCAAGACCTGCCACATAGCGCCCCATATGCATCACGGCACTCTTCCTGGACAGCATGGCTCCGTAAAATGGTGAGCCGACCTCGTTTTTCAGATCTTCCGGCGAAAGCAGCGCCGTATCGGGATCGCATTCCTTGTTCAGCGCCTCGAAATTGCGTGCAATCGCATCAAAATGCTTCGGCTTGGAGGCGAGTTTCAGTTTGCCGGAGCGGCGGAAATTGCAATCGATCCCCTCTTCGGCAATCAGGGCCTCGATAGTATCGATGGAATCGTCCAGTGCCTTGTAGAGTGCAATGGCGCGCTCCTTGCCGAGTTCAGCTTTCGCGCCGAGATAGCTGTGAGCGAGCCCGTTGTTCAGATGCCCGCCATTGCGACCGGATGCACCGAAGCCGACGCGCTCGCTTTCCAGCACGATGACTTTCGCCCCCGCCCTGGCAAGCTGCCGCGCAGCCGCAAGGCCGGTAAAGCCCGCGCCGATAATGGCAACATCGTGGTGCCCGCCGACCGGACCCTCTGCGGAGCCGGCAAATTCCGGTGCTGTGTCATGCCAATAGGAGACGAATTTCATCGTCGTCACCCTTCCTTACAATCCGACGACGCCGGGAAGGCCCGAAATGTCGGAGATCTCTGTATAGCCATAATAGGGGTTGGCCGGTTCATGGCCACGGTTTACCCAGACCTTGTTCCTGATACCAAGATCGTGCGCCGACATCAGGTCATAGCGGAAAGAAGACGAGCAATGCAGAATGTCTTGCGGACCGCAGCCCAGCATGTCGAACATGTATTCAAAAGCCCGGAAGCGCGGCTTGTAGGCTTGCGCCTGTTCAGCGGTATAGACTTTGTGGAAGGGTGCTCCAAGCTTTTCGACGCTTGACATGATCTGCGCGTTCATCGCGTTGGAAAGGATGACAAGCGGAATTTCCATGGCCACCTTTGCAAGGCCTGCCGGTACATCGGCATGCGGGCTCCATGTGGGAACGCGCTCATAGACCATCTTTGCGTCTTCATCTTTGAAGGTTACGCCATTGGCCTTGCAGGCCCGCGCGAGCGAACTGTGCACGACTTCGGCATAGGGCTTCCAGGCCCCCATGATTTCGTCAAGGCGATAGGCGGAGAAATTCTTGATGAATTTCTGCATGGCCTGTTCGTCCAGCCGGTCGCCAAAAAGGTCGCGGGCAGCGCCAGCCATATCGAAATTGATGAGGGTGCCGTAACAATCGAACGAGATGTATTTCGGGCGAATGGGGGGCATGGCGTTCTTCCTCTCGGGGTTCTGTTTCAATAACCTGATCATAGGAGACCCGAGCTGACTTGGCTGAGTGAATTGGCACGCCCGGAAGCACAAAGTTTTTTTATCGCGGTGCTGTTTGGCACAGTATTGCACGAAGCCCCGCCAATGTGCTTTCCGAAACACGCGGCCGGCAACCCCTTTTTCCGCCTGTCAGCATAAGATGCGGCATGCGCACTGCGCTTTGGCGGAAGATATTGTGCAGACCTGTCCTTTCAGATGAATTGCTTCCGTTTCCTGTCGGAGACTTCTGCTGCGGAAAGGAATGCCCATGCAGAGTGAATTCGATATTGTTGCCTTTGGACCAGAACACATTGATGGCGCACTTGCGCTGACGCGCGCGGAATGCTGGCCGCACCGCCGTGAAGACTGGATGCTGGTGCAGCAACTGAGCACTGGCGTTGCCGCCATTGATTCGGACGGTCGTGTCACAGGTACGACGCTCGTAACACCTTATGGTGACGACTGCGCAACGATCAACATGGTCATTGTTGACAAGTCCATGCGCGGCCACGGTGTCGGTCGAAAGCTGATGGAAAAGGCATTCGCCCTGGCCGGTACCCGCCCGCTTCGCCTTATTGCGACCCGGGACGGTCTGCCACTCTATCAAAAGCTCGGCTTCAGGACCACCGGAACGATCCTGCAATGTCAGGGTCTGGCACTGCCTTGCGCCAAACCGGCCGGCGTTGAAAAAATGAATGATGGTGATCTTGATGCGCTGAAGGTGCTGGATCGCGAAGCCTATGGTGCGGACCGCTCAACCATGATTGATGCGCTGGTGGCGTGCGGCACTATTGCAGTCATCCGCAAAGGTGATGCGGTTGAAGCCTATGCGGCGATCCGCCCATTCGGGCGGGGCGAAGTTATCGGGCCGGTCATTGCGCCCGATGCCAGTGCGGCGTGTGCACTCATATCCTATCACGCATCCTCGCGTCCCGGCGCATTTCTTCGTGTTGATACGGGAGACGAAACCGGCATCGCACCCTGGCTTGCCGGGATCGGCCTTGTCGGGGCCGGTGGTGGCGTGGCGATGCGGCGACCACTCAAAGAAAACGCCGAACAGGCCCGCCGGAAAGTCTACGCACTGGCCAATCAGGCCCTCGGCTGAACGCAATACGGAGAAGCAGAATGCTCGCCAATTCCCTGATCGAACTTGATCGCGCCCACCTTATCCACCCGGTCTCCTCCTATCGCGGACATGAACGTCTGGGTGTGAGGGTTTTGAAATCCGCCTCCGGCGCAACGGTCACCGATGCAGGCGGCCACCAGCTTGTCGATGGCTTCGCAGGTCTGTGGTGCGTCAATGCGGGCTATGGCCACGAGAGCATCGTTGAGGCTGCTGCCCGCCAGATGAGGGCGCTGCCCTATGCTACTGGCTATTTCGACCTTGGTTCGGAGCCTGCCATCCGGCTGGCATCGGAACTTGCCGAACATGCGCCCGGCGACCTGAACAGGCTCTATTTCACGCTCGGTGGTTCCGATGCGGTCGATTCAACAATTCGCTTCGTGCACTATTACTGGCACGCCAGGGGGAAACCCGGGCGCAACCAGTTCATTTCGATCCAGCAGGGCTATCACGGCTCCTCGGCAGTCGGCGCGGGGCTGACGGCACTTCCGGCCTTTCATGCAGGCTTTGGCGTTCCCTTGGACTGGCAGCACAAAATTCCATCGCCCTATCCATACCGCAACCCGGTCGGCGATGATCCGGAAGCGATAACAGCCGCTTCCCTTTCCGCCCTCAAGACCAGGATCGAGGAAATCGGACCGGAAAACGTTGCGGCATTTTATGCCGAGCCGGTTCAGGGCTCCGGTGGTGTCATTGTGCCGCCTGCAGGCTGGCTCAAGGCAATCCGTGCCCTGTGTCACCAATATGGGATTCTTTTCATCGCCGATGAGGTTATCACCGGTTTTGGCCGTACGGGTCCGCTCTTTGCCTGCACAGCCGAGGGGATCGTTCCGGACATGATGACAGTCGCCAAGGGCCTGACATCCGGCTATGTGCCTATGGGGGCGGTTTTCATGTCAGACAGCGTCTATGACGTGATCGCCGATGGTGCTGGTGAAACCGCTGTAGGCCATGGTTTCACCTATTCGGCGCACCCTGTAAGCGCGGCTGTTGCGCTGGAAGTGCTTCATCTTTATGAAAATGGCCTTCTCGAAAACGGCTGCAAGGCGGGTGCACGGCTGATGGCAGGGCTTGAAAGCCTGCGCGATCATCCGCTCGTTGGTGATGTCCGGGGCCGCGGCATGCTTGCCGGCATCGAGCTCGTCACCGACAAGGCGAAGAAGACCCCGCTTCCGGCGGCTGCCATGGCGGCCCGGCGCATTTTTGACCGCGCATGGGACAACGGCCTTGTCATCCGCGCCTTTCCGCAAGGCGTCCTCGGGTATGCACCGCCACTCTGCTGTACCGACGCCGATATAGACGCAATCATCGAGAGGACGCGCAAAACGCTGGATCAGACACTCGATGATCCGGATGTCAGGACGGTCATGGCCTGAGAGAGGATTCCCGAAATATCGCCAGAGGAGCAAAGTTTGCAATTTTATGCTGCTGCCTCCGGCATATTCAGAGAATAACCCACCGCTGTCATGCAACACTTCAACAGGGAAAGGGCAACAAAGCTTAACAGATTACCCCAGATCAGAGACTGAATGAAGCGCAGTATTTTCTTGATTTCAATCTTTCAGAATTGAGTTTTGGAACTTTGCCGGACCCGGTTAGAAGCCGCTCATCACCAATCCTGGTCTGTGCAATGTCATCGCAGAATCCGCAATGGGTACGACTTAGACAATCAACCGAGGCTGGAAGGTCCGCAATCAAGACGGACGCCATGCTGACTGACAGAAAAGGGGAATAAAATGACTGACAAGATCACCAATTGGACGAAGTCCGACGATGCGAAGATCGAAGACGCCATCCGCCGCGGTGCGTCCCGCCGCGACCTCCTCAAGATGATGCTGGCAAGCGGTGTAGCACTTTCAGCGGGGGGCGCAGTCTTCAGTCGTGCCCGTCAGGCCGTTGCAGCAACGCCCGTATCGGGCGGGCATTTCAAGGCTGCCGGCCTCTCCGCGTCAAACGCTGATACACTTGATCCCGCAAAGGCTTCTCTTGGTACGGACTATGTGCGATGCTGTGCGCTGTATAATCGCCTGACCTTCATCGACACTGCAGGCGTTGTCCAGATGGAACTCGCCGAGACCCTGGACACCAAGGATGCCAAGACCTGGACAGCGAAGCTGCGAAAGGGCGTGACCTTCCACAACGGCAAGCCGCTCACCTCTGCCGATGTTGTCTTCGCGCTCAAGCGCCATCTGGATCCGGGTGTCGGTTCCAAGGTTGCAAAGATCGCTGCCCAGATCTCCGAGGTCAAGGCCATAGACCCCGGCACTGTTGAAATTGTGCTCACCGCTGCCAATGCCGACCTTCCCTACATCCTGGCACTGCATCACTTCATGATCGTTCAGGACGGTACGACAGACTTTTCAAAGGGTATCGGCACCGGTGCCTTCACGCTTGAAACTTTCGAGCCGGGCGTGCGCTCGCTCATGACGAAGAACAAGACCTACTGGAAGCCGGGTCTGCCGCATATCGACTCTTTTGAATTCTTCGCTATCGGTGATGATAATGCCCGCGTCAATGCGCTTCTGGCGGGTGACGTCCAGTTTGCTGCTTCCGTAGACCCGCGTTCGGCCAAGCTGGTGGAAGGTCAGGATGGTTTTGAACTGTCCAAATCCACAAGCGGTAACTATACAAACCTGAATATCCGCCTTGACATGAACAAGCCGGACTTCGTGACGGGGATGAAATATCTGATCAACCGCGAACAGATCGTAAGCTCGGCCCTGCGCGGCTTTGGCGAGATCGGTAACGACCAGCCTATTTCTCCTGTGAACTTCTACCACAATGCTGATCTGAAGCCGAAGGCATTCGATCCCGACAAGGCGAAACATTATTTTGAGAAAGCCGGCGTACTTGGACAGTCTATTCCTGTAATCGCCTCGGATGCCGCCAACAACGCCGTCGACATGGCCATGATCGTTCAGGCCGCGGGTGCGGACATTGGTCTCAATCTTGATGTGCAGCGTGTACCTTCTGATGGTTATTGGGACAAATACTGGCTGAAAGCACCGATTCATTTCGGCAACATCAACCCGCGTCCGACCCCGGACATCTACTTCTCGCTCCTGTATTCGTCCGATGCGCCATGGAACGAAAGCCAGTACAAATCGCCGAAGTTTGACCAGATGCTGCTCGAGGCTCGTGGTCTCCTTGACCAGCAAAAACGCAAGGAGATTTATGGCGAAATGCAGACCATGATCTCCGAGGAGGCGGGCACCATCATTCCTGCCTATATCAGCAATGCGGATGCGATTTCCAGCAAGGTCAAGGGCCTGCAGGCCAACCCGCTCGGAGGCATGATGGGCTATGCCATGGCCGAGTATATCTGGCTGGAAGCCTGATAGAAACCCGCGCTTTCCGGAGGGCCCGGCCCTCCGGATTTAACGCCGTGAAACTGTTCTGCCATGGACGAGACAGTGCAATCTGTTGACTGAACTGTAGCAATCGGCTTTCTTTTTCAAAACGGTTGATGGGAAACTGGTATGTTCACCGGTATAGGCAACGCATGTGGAGATCACCTGTGAACTCTGAAATTTCAAACCTGATCCTGAAACGGCTCGCGGTTGCGATGATCACACTTCTGATTGTTTCCTTTGCCGTCTTTTTTACGACGACCTTGCTGCCGGGTGATACGGCGACGATCCTGCTGGGCCAGGCGGCCACACCCGAAGCGGTTGCGGGGCTACGCGAGGCGATGCACCTCAATGACCCCGCTATCGTCCAGTTTTTCCGCTGGGGTTTCGGTTTTCTGACGGGTGATCTTGGGAAGTCCTATGCCAATAATATGGAGATTTCCGAGCTGATCGGCAAGCGGTTTGTGAACACGATGGAACTTGCGGGCCTCACGACGTTGATTGCTGTTCCCTTCGCGCTGACGTTGGGCATTACCTCGGCAGTGATGCGGGGATCGCTTTATGACCGGGTTGTTACCGTCTTGACCATAGGTGTTATTTCTGTGCCGGAATTTGTGATTGCATCCACGGCAGTCCTGATATTTGCTGTCTATCTGAAGTGGCTGCCGGCAATCTCTTTCGTCAATGAAATCCACTCGTTTTCAGACATGCTGAGAATGTATGCAATGCCGGTCGTCACGCTGACTTTCGTCGTTTCGGCACAGATCATCCGCATGACCCGTGCCGCTGTGATCGAGACACTTGGTACGCCCTACGTGGAGATGACACTTCTCAAGGGCGCATCGCGGAGCCGGATGGTTCTGCGTCACGCATTGCCGAACGCGCTGGGTCCGATCGTTAACGCCCTGGCGCTGTCTCTCTCCTATCTGATCGGTGGTGTGATCATTATTGAAACGATTTTCAACTATCCGGGGATTGCCAAACTGATGGTAGACGCGGTCGCAACCCGTGACCTTCCGTTGATACAAACCTGTGCCATAATCTTTTGTGCGGGCTATCTGGTCCTGATCACCATTGCCGACATCGTCGCCATTGTTTCCAATCCGAGGCTCCGCCGATGACGCAGACCGTCACATCCCTGCCCGCAAACCGTTTCGGCTATACATTCAGTCCGGTCGGCATGATCGCCCTGGCAGTCATCCTGTTTTGGGCGGTTGTCGCTGTCTTCGCGTCGCACCTTGTTCCCTATCCGCCCGGCAAAATCGTTGATACAGATTATTTCGGACCGGTCAGCAGCAAGTTTTGGCTTGGTTCGGACTATCTGGGGCGCGATATGCTCTCGCGCATCATTATGGGTGCCCGCTACACGCTGGGCATCGCCCTTGCCGGTGTTTTCATTGCCTCGACGAGTGGTGTGATCCTCGGCATGACCGCAGCGGTCCTTGGAGGCTGGCTTGATAGTGCGCTCAGCCGGTTCATGGATGCGATGCTTTCAATTCCCAGCAAGCTGTTCGGGCTGGTGGTGGTTGCAGCCGTCGGGTCGTCCCTGCCCGCCCTCGTCCTGACGCTTGCATTTATCTATACACCCGGCTCGTTCCGTTTCGCCCGTTCGCTTGCGGTCAATGTCAATACCATGGACTTCGTCGCGGTAGCGAGGATTCGCGGCGAAAGCACCCTTTATCTGATCGGTGCCGAAATCCTGCCCAATATCATCCGTCCGGTTCTTGCGGATTTCGGCATCCGCTTCGTCTTCATCGTGCTGTTGCTTTCCGGTCTCTCCTTCCTCGGCCTCGGTGTTCAGCCGCCGCTGGCAGACTGGGGTGCGCTCGTGCATGAGAATATCCAGGGCATTTCGCTTGCATCGGCTGCTGTCATCGGTCCGTCGCTGGCCATTGCCAGCCTGACCATCAGTGTCAACCTGCTGATCGACAATCTCCCGCGCAAAATCCGGGATCGGAGTGCCTCAACATGACAAGCCTTGTTGAAATCAGAGATCTGCATGTCGAGGCAACAACCGATGCCGGTCGCCGTATCGAGATTATCAAAGGCATCGATCTCGATATTGCCAGGGGCGAGATTGTTGCGCTGATCGGTGAAAGTGGCTCCGGCAAGACGACGATCGCACTGACGCTGCTCGGCTATGCGCGGCCTGGCTGCAAAATCGCCAGAGGCGCGGTGCGCGTTGACGGAAAGGACATGACCCGGCTTTCTGAACGCCAGCGTCAGCGGATACGTGGCACCGACGTGGCCTATGTGCCACAAAGTGCCGCCGCCGCCTTCAATCCATCAGCGACAATCATGGATCAGGTCATTGAGGTGACCCGTATCCATGGCCTGATGTCGCCGCCTGAGGCACGCCTTCGTGCCATCGAACTTTTCCGCTCGCTTTCCCTGCCTGACCCCGAAAAGATCGGGGACCGCTATCCCCATCAGGTCTCCGGCGGACAGTTGCAGCGTCTTGCCGCCGCCATGGCACTGATCGGCGATCCAAAGCTGATGATCTTCGACGAGCCAACCACCGCACTTGACGTAACGACACAGATCGACGTTCTCAAGGCTTTCAAGTCGGTTATGCGGGCAGGTGGCATTGCGGGCGTCTATGTTTCGCACGATCTCGCCGTTGTTGCCCAGATTTCTGACCGGATTGTTGTCCTGAAAGGAGGCGAGGTCCAGGAAACCGGCACAACGCAGGACATCCTCTCGAAACCGGAACACCCCTATACCCGTGAGCTTCTGTCCGCATTCGAGCCCAAACATTTTGAATTTTCCGGACGCAATACTGTCCCGGCATCTGCGCTCTTGCGCATAGAAAATGTGGTCTCCGGCTATGGTCCTCTTCAACCTGACGGCCTTCCTCTTGTCCGCGCTGTCCGGTCGGTAAGTTTTGAACTCGAAAAAGGCCGTAATATAGGCATTATAGGCGAATCCGGTTGCGGAAAATCGACGCTTGCGCGAACTATTGCAGGTATGCTGCCGGCACATTCCGGACGGGTCGTTTTCGAGGGGCGGGAAATGCCGCCTGCATCGAAAAACCGCAGTCGCGACCAGTTGCGGGAGATGCAGATCGTCTTCCAGTCTGCCGACACTGCCCTCAATCCGGCAAAGCCGGTCGAGGATATCCTGGGGCGTCCCCTGGCGTTTTATCATGGCATGAACGGCCAGGAGCGCAGCAAGCGTGTGGATGACCTTCTCGATATGGTGCAGTTGCCGAAGACCCTGCGCTACCGGCATCCCGCGGAGCTGTCGGGCGGACAGAAGCAGCGTGTGAATTTTGCGCGCGCACTTGCCGCAGAGCCAAAGCTGATCATTTGCGACGAGATTACCTCTGCGCTCGACACGGTTGTCGCCACCGCCGTTATCGAACTGCTGAAGGAACTGCAGCGCGAGCTGGACCTGTCCTATATTTTCATCAGCCACAATCTTTCGGTCGTAGAGGCTATCTGCGACGAGATCATGGTTATGTATCGCGGCGAAAAGGTAGAGCAGTTGACGCGAGAAGGTATCAAGGCACCAGTACATCCCTATTCTAAACTGCTTTTCTCTTCCGTACCCAAGCTTGATCCGGCCTGGCTGGACAATCTCGTGCAGGAACCGGAGCTCGTACGGCAATATGGCGGCGCCTGATGCCAACCTGCAGGTGTGCATGAGATGGAGAGGTTGAGAACCGTCAGACCGGGAAAAGGCTTGTCAGTGGCAGGTGTGACTTGACAATAGGCGACTTCAGCACAACGAAGCTGAAATATTTGTCGATGCCGATATCCATGTCTGTCAACCGCTCCATGATAATCTGATATTCTCCTATACCGGCAGTTATGAATTTCAACAGATAGTCATAGCCGCCTGAGACAAGATGACATTCAATGACCTGGTCGATCTTGCCGACAACCGCAAGAAATCGCGCAAAATCGACCTGGCGGTGATTTTTAAGTGTGATTTCCGTAAAGACAGTGAGTGTTTGTCCAAGCTTTCCCAGATTGATCTGCGCGGAATATCCTTCGATATATCCCTCTGTCTGCAACCGTTTTACCCGCATCAGGCAAGGGCTGGGCGACAGGTGAACAAGCTCCGCCAGTTCGACGTTGGTAATGCGCCCGTTTTTTTGCATCTCGTAGAGGATCTTGATGTCGGTACGGTCCAGTTTCATCATTATTCTGTCGCCTTCCTGCTGCTTCCGGCAGCAGCATAAAATGCCGCAGGTCGCCAGTGCAAGTCTAACACATGCAGCGACTTTATCTACAAAGACGTGATTTGGAAATGGAGCATAAAATTCCGATGCTTGTTCTGTCGGGAGAACTATCTGCCGTGACGCCGATATCTCCGGCAACGAATGCGTCCATAATGGGCCTAGGGTGTGTCGTCAGTTATGGATTGGAACGTGGTTTGAGGGAAAATGGTCCAGTTTCAGGAGCAAAATCGCAGGAAGGCTGCGCATGTTCCGTCAAGGCCGCAGGCCGTAGCGAAAGATACATGCGCTTTTCCGGAATCAGGGCCAGCTTGTCATGTCCTTGCGGACATGGCGGCCCTGTCCCCTTTCAAGATTTTGCGACGCCAAAATGGACCATTTTCACCAAATCCTCCGATTGCTGCGGAGTTTGCCGCTGAATGCGTTGAAAATGCTCGTGATACATTGGGTATCACTTGCGCTTTTCGCCTGTTCAGCAACAAAATCCGTCTCGCGCCACGGCCAAACCATAACTGACGACACACCCTAGTATAAGGGGCAGAACCGGAGATGAATATGCCTGCGCCACTGACACGGATTGATACGCCATCGGCCTTGCCCGACCATGCTGACGCCGTTGTTATCGGCGGCGGCATTATCGGCGTATTCACTGCCTATTACCTGACGCGGCGCGGATTGAAAACCGTACTTGTCGAAAAGGGCCGGATCGGTGCGGAACAGTCCAGCCGGAACTGGGGCTGGTGCCGGCAACAAAACCGCGACGCCCGTGAATTGCCGATTTCCACGAAAAGCCTTGATCTTTGGGAGCGTTTTGCGGCAGAGACCGACGAAAATACGGGCTTTCGCCGCAGTGGCCTTCTTTATCTCAGCAATAATGAGGTCGAGCTTGCAGGCTGGGCTCGCTGGGGCGAGTTTGCCAGGACTGTTGGCGTAACAACGCATATGCTCTCTGCTGTTGAGGCCACCGGGCGCGGGCGCGCGACCGGCAGAAGCTGGAAGGGCGGCGTATTTTCGCCTTCCGACGGGATTGCTGATCCGGAACAGGCGGCACCGGCCGTTGCAAGGGCTGTCATGAAGCTTGGCGGCATCGTGGTCCAGAATTGCGCCGCGCGCGGCATCGAAACCGCAGCCGGACGATTGAGCGCAGTGGTGACCGAACGTGGCACGATCAGGACAGGGACGGCCATTCTTGCTGGCGGGGCATGGGCTTCATCGTTTTGCAGGCAACTGGGCATTCGCTTTCCGCAAGCATCCATCCGTTCGTCGATACTGGCTGTCTCTGAAGGTGCGGAAAATCTGCCGGATACACTCCATACCGCAGGGGTTACCATTACCCGCCGTGGACAGGGTGGTTACACAGTGGCAATCAGCGGGCGCGGCCGTGTCGATCTCACGCCGCAACAATTGCGGTTCGCACCGCAATTTCTGCCGATGTTCCTGAAGCGCTGGCGCAGTCTCGCGCCCGGCGGCCTTGAAGGACTTCACAGTGGCCACGAGACGCTCAGCCGCTGGCGGCTGGACGCGGAGACACCGATGGAGCGCATGCGAATCCTCGACCCCAAACCGGATGCGGCGACGATACGCCTGACCCGGGAACGCGCGCTTGAACTGCTGCCGGAATTGAAAAAAACCAAAATGACGGCTGCCTGGGCAGGCTATATTGATACAACCCCGGACGGCGTGCCCGGGATCGGAGAAATAACGAGGATTCCCGGCTTCATTCTGGCCGCAGGTTTTTCCGGCCATGGTTTCGGGATTGGCCCGGGTGCAGGACATCTGATTGCCGATATTGCGACCGGGGCGGAGCCACTGGTAGATCCGAAGCCTTATCATCCCGACCGTTTTGCAGCATCCTCCTGGGGTAAGGTCGCGGACTTCTGAACCGGTCCATGGCTGACGTTAACGTGCCCCGCAAGTCCGGTGATCAAGCTGTCGTAACCCGATACCGTCCGGCTGTTTGCCGACAATGTTCTTTTCTTTTTCCTTGAGGTCCATGATCCGCCGCATGCGCCAGGACGTCAAGGCGGGTGCAATCACGGTATTCAGGCCATTTTTCTCGTATCATCAATGAAATCACGGTTCATGATCAACAAAACTTCATCAACCCCTGCGCGATTGAATGTGTATGTCCTCTGGTATAAACCGCCATAATAGTCGCAACATGCAACTGAAATGGCGCACCCGAAGAGATTCGAACTCCTGACCCCCAGATTCGTAGTCTGGTGCTCTATCCAGCTGAGCTACGGGTGCGCAACACAAGAGCTTTGCCGCTTGCGTGGGCTTCTCCTAAATCGTCCGTTGTCCGAATGCAAGCCCAAATGTCAGAAAAATATATAATTCGGGAATTTTCTTTTAAAAACAGATAAATAACCGCAATGAAAGAAGCAGGCAATCTGACAGCGTTTCAATGCCTGGCGCGATATTGGTCCAGAGATGCCGGACGGTCGGGGATTTCTATGCAAAAGCGTGTTCCCGGCGAGGCTTTTTCCACAAGTGCAATGGTTCCGCCATGGGCAAGTACAAGTTCGCGGGCAATGGCAAGACCCAGTCCGGTTCCTCCCGAGCGGGCAGAACCGCGGAATGCCTTGAACAGGTTTTCCCGCGCTTTTTGCGGCATGCCGGGCCCGGTATCATCAACATTGAGCATGACAACACTGCCGGATCTGTGAGCCGAAATGGTAATCTGCAAAGGCGGCATGTCATCATCCTTCACCCCGGCACTATCCTGCAGAAGAGCTTCCTGCGCATTGCGCACCAGATTGTAGATCACGCGGAACAATTGTTCGCCATCAGCTTCAATCTCCAGTTCCGGTGAGATCTGGATCACATGATCGATCCCTGACGCCGTGTCTGCCGACAAAAGGTCCAGCACATCCTCAACCACCATGCGCACTTTCAAGACCCGGCGGCGTGGTACAGGCTCAGTTGCCTTGCCATAGGACATGACGGCAGTGGAATAGCTGACTGCCCGGTCAATCGCGCGCAGCAGCTTTGGCGCGAACCGCTTGACCACAGGATCATCAACATCTGAAAGCCTGTCGGACATCAACTGTGCGGAGGAGAGGATATTGCGCATGTCGTGGTTGATCTTGGAAACCGCCAGTCCGAGATCTGCCAGATTTTTTTGCTGCCGCAAGGTTTTCTGCAATTGTTTCTGCATGATCGACAGGTGGTGTCCGGCAACGGCCAGTTCATCGCTCCCGGTTTCGGGAACCAGGACACCTGACGGGTCTTCGGGATTTTGAGAAAACGCCTGCATATTGCGGGTCATCTTGCGGATCGGGACAAGCATGATCCTGTTGATGGCCAGAAAAATCAGCCCTGCTGTAATCAGGGCTATGATAATCGACAGCAGGAATGCATTGCGGGCATAAAGCAGCATTGCGTCCCGAAGTGCCTTCTCCTCAAGAACAACTTCAATGCTCATCTTGCTGTCAGCTATAGGGCCCATCACGCGGATGATGCGGTTCTCGCCGAAAAACAGCGTCACAAAAGCATCCCGAATGTTCGACAGCGCAGAGACCTGTCCAAGATCATAGTCTGCATCCACACTCGGCGGCATATCTGCCATGGCAATGAGGTGGCGTGTCGAATCCTTGTCCAGAATAATGGCTTTGGTCCCGGTTGCCATCAGTGTTCCGTCCTGAAGGCTGCGCGGCAGGTCAACCTGCTGCATGCCGTCAATGACCACAGACGCCGCCGCCGCCGTGTTCAGGCGGTCCTCCAGCCAGCGGATACGGGCATTGGACACGGAAGGGACAAAGATCAGCACTTCGGCCAGCATCACAAACAGAATGGTCAACAGCAGAAGTTTTCCGGAAAGGCCACGCATGAACCCCGCCATTTGCGGCAGCACGTCCTGCGGTGTGTCCTGTTCTGCAATCCTGTCCATGAATTCCTGTTCCGTGCGCGGGTAATTTAACTCAAAACCCGCAGATGTCTAACTCTTCTTTGAGCATCCGTGATCTTGAAACTGGCCGACACTTCGCGATGATGATGTTTTTGACGATGTCTGGCAGTGCAAAAACAGCAAGAAAACGCCTGCTGGACTCAAGGGTGCCTCTGGTATCTTGGTCCGGAGAAATTTGCAAAAAGGCCAGTTCAGCGATTTCAAGGCGATTTCAGGAAGTATTATTCGCGGCATGTGCTGAAAACAGCCTTTCCGCCTGTGCGCTGCAAAAGCCGGATGTGGCAACCAAACGATGTTGACGGCAGGAATTGACATTTCGGTCATTTGTAAACTATAAGCCGCGCACGTCCGGACTGACGTCCCGCCTGCGGGATGATGATGTCCGGAACGTGACGCTCCTTGCACACTGCAAACCCAAGAAGGGCCGCACACCGCGGTATAAAATAAATGACGAAGCGTACCTTTCAACCCTCCAAGCTTGTTCGCAAGCGCCGCCATGGTTTCCGGGCGCGTATGGCTACCAAAGGCGGCCGTTTGGTTCTGACTGCCCGCCGCCAGCGCGGTCGCAAGCGCCTTTCGGCTTGATTGGCCGGGGTGCCCGATGACCAGCAACGGGCAAATGGCATTGAATGCTGCAAAAAATACTGCCGGGCGACTGAAAAGTCGGCCGCAGTTTTTGGCCGTTCGTAATGGTGAAAAGCGAAAGGGACCGTTCATTCTTATGGAGGTTCTGGACCGCAACGAGCCGGGCACAAAGCCGCGGGTAGGTTTTACGGTTACCAAAAAACATGGCAATGCAGTCGAGCGCAATCGCATGCGGCGACGCCTCCGGGAGGCAGTGCGACTTCATGGCGGAATTGCAATGCAGCCCGGCCACGATTATGTGATTGTCGCAAGACGCGACGTTCTGAGTGCGCCCTTTGCCAGTCTGGTCCGCACACTGAACGAACGATTTGCAGCAAATCCTCATTCAAAGCGGTCGGGTTCGACCCAGCCCAGGAAAGAATAATGGAAAACAACCGCAATTATTTCGTCGCGATTGCCTTGTCGGTGCTGATCCTTGTCGGTTGGCAATTCCTCTACATGGGGCCGAAAATGGAAGCGCAGCGGCAGGCTGAGATCGCCCTGCAAAAACAGCAAGCGGATGCTGCTGCCAGGACACCTGCCGCTTCCGGCAATGCTGCGGCAACGGTCGGGCCGGATGCTGCAATTCCGGGGGCCAATCCCGCAGCCGTATCCACCGGACGTGATGAAACGCTGGCAACGACCCCGCGCGTAACCATTGATACTCCGGCGCTTTCCGGCAGTATCAATCTGGCCGGTGCCCGGTTCGATGACCTGAAGCTGAAGGATTACACAGAAACTGTGGATCCCAAAAGCCCGATCATTTCCCTGTTTAATCCTGCGGGTCTGAAAGACGGTTATTTTGCGGAATTGGGCTATGTCGGGACCGATGCAGCCGGATCTGTTCCAGGACCGGCAACACTATGGACCGTTTCCGGCAACAGTACACTCACAGACAAGACACCGGTCACATTGACCTATACCAATGACAAGGGACTGACGTTTACGCGCACCATCTCTGTCGATGACCATTATATGTTCACGATTTCGGATTCTGTCAGGAATGCCGGCACTGCAGATGTCTCGCTTTCGTCCTATGGCCGCGTGGCCCGTAACAACAAGCCGACAACACCATCGGTCTATGTCCTCCATGAAGGCTTCATCGGTGTCATCGGTGAAAACGGCCTTGAAGAGGTCAAATACAAGGACACGGAATCCGCCCCTGTCGAATACAAGACCGCCACAGGCGGCTGGATCGGAATTACCGACAAATACTGGGCTGCAGCCATTGTTCCGCCCAGACAGAAAGCTACGAGAGCCGCTTTTCGCATTTTGCCGCTGATGTGCCGCTTTATCAGGCAGATTTCAAGGCTTCGGCGCTGACAGTGGGCGCCGGAAAGACAGTGGAGGTGAAATCCCTGCTGTTTGCAGGTGCCAAGGAAGTGGCTCTTGTGGACACCTATTACGAGTCGCTCAATATTCCGCATTTTGACCTGCTGATTGACTGGGGATGGTTCTACTTCATCACAAAGCCGATGTTCAAAATGATGGACTTTTTCTTCCATTATTTTGGCAATTTTGGCATAGCCATCCTGCTGACGACCATTGTCGTCAAGCTGTTGTTCTTTCCGATTGCCAGCAAGCAATATGCGTCCATGGCCAATATGAAGAAGGTGCAGCCGAAAATCGAGGAGCTGAAGGCGAAGTTTGGCGATGACCGCCAGGGCATGCAGCAGGCCATGATGGAGCTTTACAAGACAGAGAAGATCAATCCGATTGCCGGCTGCTGGCCTGTCCTGTTGCAGATTCCGGTGTTCTTCTCGCTCTACAAGGTCATTTACGTCACCATTGAGATGCGCCACGCGCCGTTCTTCGGCTGGATTCAGGATCTTTCAGCCCATGACCCGACCTCATTGTTCAATCTGTTCGGCCTTCTTCCTTACAGCGTACCGCCATTCCTCATGATAGGCGTCTGGCCTTTGATCATGGGCCTCACCATGTTCATTCAGATGCGCATGAACCCGACACCGCCGGACCCGACACAGGCAATGATCTTTACCTGGATGCCGGTGATGTTCACCTTCATGCTGTCGTCATTCCCGGCGGGTCTGGTGATTTACTGGGCATGGAACAACACGCTGTCGATTATCCAGCAAGCCATCATCATGAAACGTCAAGGTGTGAAGGTTGAGCTGTTTGACAATTTGAAGGCCCTGTTCAAGCCCAAGCCATCGGCTGCGAAGTAACGCCTTTTCAAGCCCCGGTATGCCGGGGCTTTTGACATTGGGCAGTACCATTGGCGAAATTTCCGTCGGCGGTAATCCAGAGGAAAGAGCCATTCATGATCCGGTCTGCAAGCCTGTCACCTTTATCCCATGCCGCAACCGTGCGCCTTGGCGCAGCGCTGGTCTTCGGCTCGGCATTGGTCTGGAGCTTTGGCGGTGCGCTAGCGCGATTCCTGCCGGAAATGGATTCATGGACGGTTGTTTTCTGGCGCTGCCTGTTTGCTGCCCTGTTTCTCCTGGCTTTCGTGCTGGTACGTGACGGGCCGCGGGGCACTATGCGCCTGTTTGTCAATATGGGCCTGCCGGGTCTCTATGTTGCTTTCAGCTTTGCCACCGCCTCCACATGTTTCATTCTGGCGATTGGCTATACAACGGTTGCCAATGTCGTCCTTATCCAGGCCGGTGTTCCACTTCTGGCCGCCCTGATGGCATGGATCTTCTACCGCGAAAAGATCAGCCTCTTCACATGGGCAGCCATTATTGCCGTGATTGTTGGGGTCGCCATCATGGTCTGCAGTTCTTTGGGGGAGGTTGGCTCCTTTACCGGTATTGCACTGGCCATCCTGATCGCTGTCGTGTTCGCCGGGACGACTGTTGTCACGCGGCGCTATACAAATGTTCGCATGTCACCAGCAGCCTGCCTGGGCTGCATGGTGGCCTGCATCGTAGCCGCCACACAGGCACCGCAAATTGCCATTGCTACACCCTTCCAGTTTGGAATCCTTTTCCTGCTGGGCGCGTTCAATCTCGGGTTGGGAATGGCACTGTTCGTCACCGGCGCACGGTTGATCCCTTCGGCTGTGGCGGCCCTTCTTGGAACAATGGAAACCGTGCTTTCACCGGTCTGGGTCGGGCTCATTCACGGCGAGATTCCGGCCACCAGCACCATCCTCGGCGGTGTATTTGTGTTGATAGCCTTGCTCGCCTATCTCACGCTGGAGCTGAAACGCCAGCAGGCCCTTGCCTCCTGAGCAGCAAAAATCTTGACTTTTCCGCGTAAAACCCGGAAAGCCGCAGCAGGATATACACGCCATGCAACCGGAAAGCGGGAACCGGTTTTCCCGCAGGTTCATGGAGAAACAAAAGAAAAGACTGGATTTTTCAGGGTTTTCAGAGAGTGAGAGTATTAAAAGAGATGCAGCGACAATGATCCCAGCAAAGCCAGCAAATGATAAACCGGTCTTCGCGCGTCCGTGGATTTTTATCCGCGGTGTTCCTGCGCTGAAATTTCTGCCGCCGGAAGGTCCGTTTGAAATCGCCTTTGCCGGCCGCTCCAATGTCGGAAAATCATCGCTCATCAATGCACTGGTCGGCCAGAATGGTCTGGCCAGAACATCCAACACACCCGGTCGCACCCAGGAACTCAATTATTTCGTGCCGGACGGGTATTCCGGTGCAGAAGGTGATCTTCCGCCGATGGCGCTGGTTGACATGCCGGGTTACGGCTATGCCGAAGCGCCTAAATCCCATGTTGATGCCTGGACAAAACTGGTGTTTGATTATCTGCGCGGAAGGGCAACACTCAAGCGTGTCTATGTGCTGATTGACAGCCGCCACGGTATCAAGAAAAATGATGATGATGTCCTTGACCTGCTCGACAAGGCGGCCGTGTCCTATCAGATTGTCCTGACGAAAACCGACAAGATCCCGCAGGCGTCTATTGCACAGCTTGTCAGCGACACGGCCGGAAAGATCAGGAAACGCCCGGCAGCCTATCCTGAGATCCTGGCAACGTCTTCGGAAAAGCACCTGGGACTGGACGAGTTGCGTGCCGCCATATTGAAACTGCTGGATCTATGATCCTGCCTTGTAGGCGCTGCAGAACACCCTGATGGCCGAATCCACATTGCGTTTCAGATCCTCAGGCGAAGGATTGCCTGCTTTCTTGCCAAACAGGCGGGCGCGATATTGCCCCGCCATGCAAAGCTCCACAAATTGATGAACCGCCAGCTCTATATTGTCGATCTGCATTTCTCCGGAATTGACGCGCTCCTCAAGCCAGCTGCCCAGCAGATTTTGGCCTATGGCAGACCCTTTCATATAAAAATCCCGGCTCATGTCCGGCATGCGGCCAACAATACCCACGACGGCGCGTTGCGCCTTGATCGTTTCCTCCGAGAGAAGTTTGCCTGCCAGCAAGGTTCCATATTGACGCAGCGTTTCTTCAGGCGTGAGGCCGGAAATGAGAATTTCACGCAGGTTGCCAAACAGGGCGTCGCGTTCACGCGCAATCAGTTCGACAAACAATTCTTCCTTGTTGGCAAAATAGACATAGATGGTGCTTTTGGACACCCCGGCTTCACGGGTGATATCATTCATGTTGGCAGCATCAAAACCCGTGCGTGAAAAAACCACACGTGCACCTTCCAGAATCTGGTTGCGCTTGACCGGGTCTTCACCTGCAGCCCGCCTGTTGGTTTGCCGTTCATCAGCGCAAACAACATTTTGCAGGTCAGATGCAATATAGCATTCATCAGCCTGTGAAACTGGTTGCTGATTTTTAACTGTCATCTACACATTTCCTTCAAAATCGAACTGTTCGGTTCGATTTCGCTTGCAATACGCTTTGCAAGCGACTATGTCAATATCGAACTCAATGGTTCGATTTCATCGAGAGAGATTTTCATGACCAAAGCTGCAAGCAAGACTGACTCAGATGTTCACCCTTTTCCGGTTGCCCGCACGAATGACGAGCCGCGCACTTTGGACGCCGCGACACCTGACGTCAAGGCGGAGACAAAACCTGTTGTGAAGCCGGTTTCAGGCCGACGCAAGGTTATCGGTGTCGTTGCCTTGGCAGCGCTTGCTGCAGCCGGCTGGTTTGGTTACAAGTGGTGGACAGTTGACAGGTTTTTCGTTTCAACAGATGATGCGTATGTCACGGCCCACATCACGACTCTTTCACCAAAGGTTACAGGCTATATCAAGTCGCTGGCAGTTGTGGAGAATTCGCAGGTCAGGAAGGGTGATCCGTTGTTCGTCATCGATGACGGGGACTACAAGATCGCCCTTCAGATGGCACTTTCCCAGCTTGCCATCCAGCAGAAGACACTGTTGCGGATCACCGCCCAGGCTGATGCGGCACGTGCCAGCGTGAAGGAAGCGGAAGCTGCTAAAACAGCAGCTGTCTCGGCAGTCGAAAATGCCAGGCTGACCATGGATCGCGCTGAAAAGCTGCGGGAATCAAGCACGGCACCCCAGGCAACACTGGATAACGCCAGTGCCGCCTATGATCAGGCTATGGCAGCTCTGGCCGGGGCTGACGCAAAAGTCGCCTCTGCAAATGCCAATATTGCCGTCTATGAAGCGCAATATGCAGAGGCAGAAAGCAGCGTTAAGACGTTGGAACTGCAAAAGGAAAAGGCCGAACGCGACCTGTCCTTCACGGTTGTTCGTGCACCAAGTGACGGCGTCGTCGGAAACCTGTCCACGGAGGTAGGAAATCTTGTGTCTCCGGGCCAGAATCTCGGCTCGCTGGTTCCGCTTGGAGATGTCTATATCGAGGCCAATTTCAAGGAAACAGACCTGGCCCGTATCGGTATTGGCAGCAAGGTGAATATCAAGATCGACGCTGTAGGCTCAAAGGAATATGAAGGTACGGTTGCCTCTATGGCACCTGCAACAGGCGCGGTTTTCTCCCTTCTTCCACCGGAAAATGCGACAGGCAACTTCACGAAAGTGGTCCAGCGACTGCCCGTGCGTGTGGCCATCGGTGAAGAACTGCTGAAATCCGGCAAGTTGCACGCCGGTCTCTCGGCAGATGTCAGCGTGGATTCCCGCACAGGCACAACAGGCAACCAGTAAGCGGTTCTTTGATGGAAAGACCAGATCATGGCCACTGCACCTGCAATGACGGCTGTCAATCAGCCTGTCGAGGACACCATTTCAACCCGCCGCATGCTGGGCTTTTTCGCCATGGTTTTTGGCATGTTCATGGCTATTCTGGATATTCAGATCGTTTCGGCGTCTCTGGCCGAGATCCAGGCGGGCCTGAGCGCCAGTACCGATGAAATATCGTGGGTTCAGACGGCCTACCTCATTGCGGAAGTCATCATGATCCCGTTGTCCGGTTTCCTGGGGCGGCTTCTTTCCACGCGGGTTCTGTTTACCATCTGCGCGGTAGGCTTTACCGTTTCCAGCGCATTGTGTGCCACGGCAACATCGATTGATCAAATGATCATCTACCGCGCCATGCAGGGCTTTATCGGCGGCGGTATGATTCCTTCCGTGTTTGCGGCGGCATTTACGATTTTCCCGCCATCCAGGCGCAACATTGTTTCGCCCATTATCGGCCTGGTTGCAACCATGGCTCCGACTGTGGGACCGACCGTTGGCGGTTATGTCAGCCACAGCATGTCCTGGCACTGGCTCTTTCTCATCAATGTTATCCCTGGTATTCTGGTCGCCATCAGTGTCTGGCGTCTGGTGGACTTCGACAAGGGTGACCCGTCGCTGTTTTCAAAATTTGACTGGTGGGGACTGCTGGGCATGGCTGTTATGCTGGGCACACTGGAATATGTCCTGGAAGAAGGCCCCAGCCATGACTGGATGCAGGATTCAACCATTTTATCGTTGACCATCGTGCTGGGCTTCGCTGCAGTGCTGTTTTTCTACAGGGTTTTCACGCAGGAGGAGCCGATTGTTGATCTTCGCACATTCGGCAATTTCAATTTTTCGCTGGGATCGCTTTTCTCATTCGTGATGGGGATCGGGCTCTATGGAATGACCTATCTTTACCCGCTCTATCTGGGTCGTATCCGCGGCTATGATTCCCTGATGATTGGTGAAACCGTGTTTGTCAGCGGCATTGCCATGTTTGTAGCGGCCCCGATTGTCGGAATGCTGTCGAACAGGATCGATCCGCGCGTGATGATGATGACCGGCTTCCTCGGTTTTGGTCTCAGCACATTGATGCTGTCAGATATCACCACCGACTGGGATTTCTGGGAATTGTTCGTGCCCCAACTGCTGCGCGGGTTCTCGCTGATGACGTGTATGGTGCCCATCAACAATCTCGCACTGGGCACATTGCCACCGCACCGCATCAAGAACGGTTCCGGACTCTTCAATCTGACGCGCAACCTTGGCGGTGCCGTAGGACTGGCGATGATCAACACGATCTTGACCAACCGCACGGCCCTGCACACAGAGCGGCTTTCTGAAAGTGTCAGGGAAGGCAATCCTGCTTCGGAAAGCATGTTGCACAACCTTACGGCCAAGTTCAATGCGCTTGGCATGGACGGACCTGCCATTGCGATCAGGAAGATGGCGGGCATGGTTCACCAGCAGGCAACCGTCATGTCCTTTGGAGATGTGTTCTATATACTGACAGCCCTGTTTGTCATGCTGGCCTTTATGGCACTCTTCATGAAAAAACCTGTTCCGCTGAAGCCCGGAGCTGGCGGCGGTCATTGATACCCGAGATTTTGTCATAAAAAACGCCGCCCCGGGCAACCGAAGCGGCGTTTTTTGTTTCAGACCGGCAAGATTACATCTTTGGAAGAAGAACCTTGTCGATGACATGGATCACACCGTTCGACTGCTTCACATCAGCAATCGTCACATTTGCAACGCCGCCTGTTTCATCGGTCAGGGTGATCTTGCCGTTCATTTCAGACGCCTTCAGGACACAGCCGCCAACAGTCTTCACATCATGTGTGCCGCCATCGTCCGCAATCATCTTGCTAATGGCGCTGGACATGGCGTCAGCCGCAACAACGTGGCATGTCAGGATCTTGACCAGCTGGTCCTTGTTTTCCGGCTTCAGCAATGTGTCAACAGTGCCGGCCGGCAGCGCTGCAAAGGCTTCGTTTGTTGGTGCGAAAACAGTGAACGGTCCTGCGCCCGAAAGGGTTTCAACAAGACCTGCAGCCTTGACGGCAGCAACCAGTGTTGTGTGATCCTTGGAGTTGACGGCATTTTCAATAATGTTCTTTGTCGCTAACATTTCGCTGCCGCCAACCATCGGGTTTGCAGCATAGGCTGCTACAGAACCGGCAGCGATGACTGTGGCTGCAGCAAGTGTGCGGAGTGTTGTCTTGAACATGGGAATACCCTTCCTGTTTCTCTTGTCTTTGAGGCACTGCCTTTTGCAGTGCCGGTGATTTCGTTTTCATGTTCCTCAAGCTCGGGAACATAATAAAGAACGAGAGCACGGAGATTTAAGTTTCAGGAAAGACAGAAAAAATCATAAAATATTGATAATATTGGAAAATACTCTTGCTTGTGATGAGGCCCATAGTGTTCGCCAGGTTCGCACAAAAGCTCGGGTTACAAATTCCGCGCTTTGCCCATAGCCACAATCGGACCGGTAGCCTTGCCGGTGGGTGAACCGCCAAACGGCTCTAGGCTTACAGCCAGAACCATACCGTCTGAAATTTTCGTGCGCATGTCCGGTGGAATCTGGATCTCCCCGGTTCCTGTGGCAGGCAGAATGCCCAGCGCAATGGCCGGACTGTCGCCATCAATCAGCCAGAGTTCCAGGGATTTCTTCTCTGTAGCCCGGGCCGCCGCAGGGGTAAGCTTCATGATCCCGGATTGATTGTCATAAAGCGCTACCAGACTGACGGGACTTCCCTCAGCGGCCATTTCGGCGATCAGCGGTTTGGAAACAGGAGCCAGGGGGCTGAACAGGCCGGCACTCTGCGCGCCAAGCCCGATGGAAAGCAAAAAGCCTGCAAGCGAAAGGCCGCGCCAGAAAACGAGCGATCCCCAGATGCCGCCGACAGGCCTGAGCGAGGTGGAAGCCTGTCCTTCGGCAAAAATCCGGTGTTCTATGCGCGCAAAGGTCCGTGCTGGCGGCATGGCTTCCGGGAAATCAGAATTGAAGTCTGAAAAGTGCTGTTCCCATTCCTGCACCAGCGCTGCGAATGCCGGATCGTTGCGCATGCGTTTTTCCAGGGCGTGGCGCTCTTCCGGCGAAACAACACCCAGCACATATTCCCCGGCGATGATCTCGTCGCGGTTCAGGTCGTCCTGTTCGGATGAAGATGTGCTCATTGTTCCAGACATTCTTTCAGTTTCAAAAGACTGCGCCGCAGCCAGGTCCTCATTGTGTTCAGGGGCACAGCATATTTCTGCGCCAGTTCATCGTAGCTCAGTCCTTCCACATAAGCACTGCGTACGGCCTCAGCCTTGTCAAGGTCAAGTTGTTGAATGCATCCGTCTATGCGGCGTCCTTCACTTTTTAGCACAGCCAGATCTTCAGGTCCGGGCGCTTCGTCTGCCAGATCAAACGCCGCATCAATATCCGCAGAAGGGGCCTTTCGGGTCCGGGCAAGATCGATGGCATGGTTCCGGGCAATCACGCACAACCAGCCCATGGGACTGGTGGATTGCACCGCATAACGGTCTGCCCGCTGCCATATCTTGACATAAATTTCCTGAAGGGCTTCCTCTGCGTCGCTTCTGTTCTTCAGGATACGAAGACAAACACCGAAAAGTTTCGCAGATGTTATGGAATAAAGTGCGGAAAACGCCTGCCTGTCTCCCAGGGCAACCTTGCTCAGCAAAAGTGCCAGATGATCAGTCTGCATTATCAATGCCTTTAACCCGCAATTCTGGCAGGACATACCGGCAGCAGTCCAGACTGCAAGCCTTGAAATCAGATGCAAACATTCGGGTTGATCTCCTCATAATCAAGGTATTTTACGTGAATTATCTGCAAGTGGATTATTCCCCTTGTCAAAAACTTGGCGTAAAGAGGCGCATTGACGATATGCTCCACACCTTTGCCAACACTTCCCAGCCAACAGGGACATTTTCATGACCGGTTCCGAAAGCCAGATTCAGGCACGTCTGCTCGCACAGGCATTGCCCTATATGCAGCGTTACGAAAACAAGACCATCGTGGTGAAATATGGTGGCCATGCCATGGGCAATCCGGAACTGGGCAAAGCCTTTGCCGCCGATATTGCCCTGCTCAAGCAGTCAGGTGTGAATCCTATCGTCGTGCATGGCGGCGGGCCGCAGATTGGTGCCATGCTCACCCGCATGGGCATCGAATCCAAGTTTGAGGGCGGCTTGCGCGTGACCGACCAGAAAACGGTTGAAATCGTGGAAATGGTTCTGGCGGGTTCTATCAACAAGGAAATCGTTGCCCTGATCAACCAGACCGGCGAATGGGCCATCGGTCTTTGTGGCAAGGATGGCAATATGGTCTTTGCGGAAAAGGCCAAGAAGACCGTCATGGATCCGGATTCCAATATCGAGCGCATCCTGGATCTGGGCTTCGTCGGCGAAGTTGTTGAAGTGGATCGCACGCTGCTGGATCTGCTGGCCAAGTCTGAAATGATCCCGGTGATTGCCCCTGTTGCCCCCGGTCGCGATGGTCATACCTATAATATCAATGCCGATACATTTGCCGGTGCCATTGCCGGTGCGCTCAATGCTGTGCGCCTGTTGTTCCTGACGGATGTCCCGGGTGTTCTCGACAAGAACGGCGAACTCATCAAGGAATTGTCGGTGGCCGAGGCCAGGGCGCTCATCAAGGACGGAACCATTTCCGGCGGCATGATCCCGAAAGTGGAAACCTGCATGGAGGCCATTGCCGCAGGGGTTCAGGGTGTCGTCATTCTCAATGGCAAGGAAGCCCATTCGGTTCTGCTGGAACTGTTCACCGAACATGGTGCCGGCACACTTCTGGTACCTTGATCCGTTTTATCTGTCGAGCATCCTCATATACGTCATGCACCCGAAAAGGGAGAACCGGTTTGCGGACACGTTCAGGGAGAAACAAAAGAAATACTGGAATTCTCCCGGAGTCTCGCAGGTTCAGAGCATAACATGGCCGGGTCAGTTTGTCTGTCCCGGCCATGCTTGTTTCATTCCGTAATCACCGGAACGGGGGGTCTGGATGAAATCCGTGCCGGATTTTTAAGCGCGATCACACAGGCAAAAACCAGCCCGTAACAAACCAGATGATAGACGACAGCCGTCGTGAACGCATGCGAATAAGCGGTCATCGGCGACGGTCCTGTTGCAAATTCGGCTGCAAGCCGCCGGAAAAAGATCTCGCTGACAATGGCAATACCGAAGGCACCGCCAGCCTGTTGCAATGCCTGCAGCGCACCTGAACCGGCACCTGCATCCTTGACCGGAACACCGGCCAGGATTGTCTGGAACAGGGGTGAGATCGCCACGCCCATGCCGATCCCGGCCAGCAGCAGCGGCAGAAGATAGATAATGCTGTTGAGGCTGGTATCACCAAGGCCGGATGCGACAAGCCGCACTGCCAGCATGCCTGCAAACATCATCAGGACACCGGCACCGATTCGCTGCTTTTGCCATTTGAAACCGATACGTCCGGAGATCGCCGATGCTATCAGGACACCGATGGAAAAGGGCAGGGTGGTCAGGCCGGACCACAGCGGCGTCAGGCCATAACCCGATTGCAGATAAAGCGCAAAAATCAGGAAGAACGCTGGCAGGGCCGAAAAGAAGGCCAGCGACATGATGGCACCAATGATAAAGTTGCGGTTGGTCATCAGGTCAAATGGCAAAAGCTCGGGTGCCCCTTTACGCATCTGGTGTCTTTCCCAGAAAACGAAGGCGACAAACAACAGGGCAGACACGGCCATCATCCCGAAACACCAGATCGCCCATTGGTAGTTCCGCCCTTCAATCAGTGGAAAAATGAGCAGAAACATCGCCGTCGCCACGAGCGCAATACCGCCAAAATCATTTTTGATAGCCGGATTTCCGGGAATCTCCGGAATGAAACGTGCGCCCAGAATGAGAGCGGCAATACCGACCGGCACATTGATCAGAAAGATCGGGCGCCATGTGAGGCCAAAAAGATCCGCATTCAGGAGGAGGCCGCCGAGAACCGGGCCGATGACAGAGGCAAGACCGGCAGTAAGCCCGAACAGCGAGAAGGCCGCAGCACGCTCATGCGGCGGGAAAATCGTCTGGGCAATAGCCAGAACCTGCGGTGTCATGATGGCACCTGCTGCCCCCTGGATGAGCCGTGCACCGATCAGAAATTCGATCGTTGGTGCCGATCCGCACAGGATGGAAGCGGTGGTGAAGGCCGCCACGCCGAAGAGGAACATCTTCTTCTTGCCGATAATATCACCATAACGCCCGAAGGGCAGAAGGCCCAGCGCAAAGGTCAAAATAAAACCGGCAACAATCCATTCGATTTCAGTCGAGCTTGCAGCCATGTCTTTTTGCAGCGATGGCAAGGATACGTTGACGATGGTCACATCCAGAAGGTTCATGAACATGGCCATCAGAATGGTAAAAAGCGCAGCCCATCTCTTTTCATGGGAAGGATAGGGCGGGTGATCCCCGGGTGCTTGTTCTGTCATGGGGTCTCTTTCAAACCGGAAGGATGGAACGGATGATTTCGTCTGCAACGCCGTCAAACAGCGGCAACAGATGTTTGGGCTTGTACTGGAAGGAAACGAGGGCACCGGCAATCATGTGCGCACCGGAAACCGGATCCAGCGAGCCACGAAATGCGCCCGTCTCGCGCCCTCTCGTCAGCACGGCAACAAACAGGCCAAGCCAGTGACGCCGCATTTCACCGACAATAGTGGCAATGCTCACACTGATGTTGGCCTTGTGTCCAAGCGCATCCATCAATTGCAGAAGTTCAGGGCGTTCGAGCATCACATGCTTGCAGTCATCTATCAGAAGGCGTAACTCCTCAATCGGAGAAAGGCCGCCGGTGATCAGAAGGGCATAGTGATCGTAAAATTCCTGTTTCAGGGTTTCACCGACAAGCTCTATCAGCGCCTCCTTGCTGGCAACATGATAATGCAGCGTGGCAATGTTAATGCCCACGCGATCGGCAATCGCGCGCATGCGCAGCCCCTCAAAGCCTTTTTCAAGAATAATCGCCCGCGCAGCCGATGCAATCGCCCGGCGACGGTCATCCTTGTTACCATACTGTTGTTTCGGTTCGCTCATAAACCAATCATTTGATTGATTTGTTGCCAAAGTCAATACCCATCCCGAAGGAATGTGGTTTTTGCTTGATCTGGAGTTGGCTCAGGCATTTATGGAGGATGCAAGACAAGAAGGGAGTCCTGATTTGAAAATCGGTGAACTTGCCCGCAAAACGGGTCTCAGCATTGATACTCTGCGCTATTACGAAAAAATCGGGCTCATCGCCCCGCCCTGGCGCAATCAAGGGAAAACAAGGGTTTACGATCCCCAGGCCCTTGTGTGGATCAGCTTTCTCAAAGCCCTGAAGGCAACGGGCATGCCGCTTTCCGAAATGCACGCCTATGCCGACATGCGGGCGAAGGGCCAATCAACGTCGCCACAGCGGCGGGAAATGCTGGAAGAACAGCGCGAAAGGGTCAAGGAGCAGATCGCCACATTGCAGGACTGTCTCTCGGTGCTGGATGACAAGATCACCAATTATCTTGAGATCGAACAGGCACATGCTGCGGCAGGCATTGGCGCACCGCAGCGAAAGGTGAGAGAAAAATAGCAGGCTTATAAAATCAGCAATGCCAGAATGCCCAGAACAATCAGCAGGCATCCGGCGATTTCCAGCCTGTTGATCTGCTCCTTGAAGATAAAAACAGAGGTTGCAAAGGTAAACAGCATTTCAATCTGTGCCAGCGCCTTGACCACGGACACATGTTGCAATGTCATGGCCATGAACCAGCCAAACGAGCCGGTCGCGCCGACAAAGCCCACGGCCAGCGCCGGTTTCCATGCCTTGCGCATGGCGGCAAACTGCTCCGGTTCCCGCCATGCAATCCACACCAGCATGAAAGCCGTCTGCATCAGGATCACCACAGTAGACGTATAGCTTGCCTGCATGATGTAGTTGGGTTCCGGCAGGCTTGGCGCAAGGGCCAGCGAGGCCGAGCGATAGGCAATGCCGGACATGCCAAACAGCGTTCCGGACAACAGCCCCAGACCGGCAGTGCGGGTCAGCAGGGATGTCACCAGCGAACGGGCGGTCAGTTCCGTACGGGCAACCGAAATCAGCATCACCCCCAGTACGGAAATCAGGATCGCCATGACCGTGCCAAAATGGATGGTTTCTCCCAGAAACATGAGGGCGAACACCGCAGCCTGGGCTGGCTCGGTGCGGGAATAGGCGGTTCCCACCGCAAAATTGCGAAAGGAAAACAGGTGTACCAGCAAGAACGTGGCCGCAATCTGTGAAAACGCGCCTACGCACTCCCACAGCCAGAAGGCCTGGTTTGGCGTGGGCAAGGGCTGGTGGAAGCCGAAAACCTGAATGGCAAGATAAAACAGCGAGAAGGGTACGCCAAAGCCGAAGCGCACAAAGGTTGCCCCTGTTGTGCTCAGACTGGCTTTCAGGTGCTTTTGCAGCGATGAGCGCATGTTCTGCAAAAAGGCACTGGCAATGGTAATGAGAATCCACGGTTCCATGAAAATATCCTGAAAGGGCCTGTCCTGCTGGCCGTTCGCATTTCGGGAAAACACCCGGCTTTTAAATCATGATGTCCGCAGGGATCTGGACGGCAGGAAAGGGTGATGATGAAGAAAGGGACCGGTCAGACCGGACTTCATCAAGCATTGTGGCTGTGAACCGTCCCTGAAAAACCTGCAAAAAACCGTACCGGCAGGCGTTTTCTGTCCTGCAGGATGAAACTGGCTCCATGAGCCTTGTTCATCGAGGTTTGCATCGTTCTCATGGCAAGACCATAGTGTTTTTTATCCCGTCTGGCAATTTGATTGTAATATGGATATGAAACGTCAGTGCCGGTTTGCGGCAGGGCAATGGCGGATTTCCGGTCCGCATCTTTCAGGAACATGACCGTCATGACAAAACCCGCGAGCAAACCTGAACCCATTGATTTTGCCCATATTCGCGACTGGGTTTTTGATCTCGACAACACGCTCTATCCGCATCATGTCAATCTGTTCGCGCAGATCGACCGCAACATGACGGCCTATGTATCGCAACTGCTGCAAATGCCGCCCGAAGAGGCCCGCCTGATCCAGAAGCAGTATTATCGCGACCATGGCACCACGCTTAAGGGTCTGATGCTCAACCACGCCGTTGATCCGCTGGATTTTCTCGAACATGCCCATGCGCTGGATTATTCTGTTGTCACGCCCGACCCTGACCTTGGTGATGCGATCAGGGCGCTGCCGGGGCGCAAGTTCATCTTCACCAACGGCAGTGTCAAACATGCTGAAACCACAGCGCGTGCGCTCGGTATTCTTGATCATTTTGATGATATTTTTGACATTGTCTCCGCCGATTACGTGCCGAAACCCGCCGGATCCACCTATGACAAGTTCATGAGCCTGCACCGGGTGGAAACAAAACAGGCAGCCATGTTTGAAGATCTGCCGCGCAATCTCGTTGTGCCGAAAATGCTGGGCATGAAAACCGTACTGCTCCTTCCGGTTGACTCCGATCATGCCGGTTCGGAACGCTGGGATCTGCATGACGAGACTGACGAGCATATTGACTATATCAGCCGCGATCTGGCCGGCTTCCTGACATCAATCCTCTGAGGTCTTCTGCGCTTCCAGCTCGGCCTTCAGCTTGTAATGAACGGGCGTTGCCAGATAGCGTGCCCGGTCTTCCACGCTCAAACGTTTGCCGAAATCGCGCAGCATGTCCGGCATGCTCACACGGGGTCCAGCAAAGCGCAACCAGGTCACTGCGTCGCCTGCCTGCAGGCTTCCGGTCCGGATCACGCGGGCATAGGCTCCGGGTCGTGCAGCCTTTGTGTAGAGTTTGACAAACATGCGGTCTTCCATCCGCGCTGCAAAGGTGGAGCAGGGAATGCGCGCCGAGGTGACTTCCAGCACCACCGTGCCGATTTCAAACCGGTCCCCCACATGGACCTCACGGTTCTCCAGCCCGTCAACCAGCAGGTTTTCACCAAAAGTGCCAGGCGGTAACGCCCGCCCCAGTTCGGCGCTCCACCACAGATAATCGGCCAGACCCTCCAAATAAACCGCCTGATCCAGACCGCCATGATGCCGCTTGTTGACAATGGCGTCCCCGACAAGTCCAAGCGTGTCGACCAGAACAGGGCCGGAAACGGGGTGCTTGAAGATACCGCTCTTGCCCGAAGGTTTTCCGGGCAGACGGGCGGCAAGGCCGATATTCACAGAAGTCAAAATCATGGATCAAAGTCCCAACTGACGCCGCACGGCCAGATCAATCTGGGACATATCATTGACAGACAAAACTCCAAGTCTTGACGTCAGTCTCGTCTTGGAAACAGTAGCAATCTGGTCGGCCATGGCCTTGCTCACGCGTCCATCAATTGTCACGCGGGCCTCGCTGGGAAACAGTCGCGCCACGTTGCTGGTATATGGAACAACCTGCACGCGGCTCAAATGCGCATTGGATGCATTGTTGCTGATAATCACTGCGGGTCGGACCTTGCGCGTTTCACCCTCTACCGATCCTGAAAAGTCCACCCACCAGACTTCACCACGACGCATGGTCGCTATCCGAAATCAGCGCCTCACTCCAGACAAGCGCCTGTCTTTCACGCTCTTCGTCGGTCGCCATGGCAGCATATTCGGCGTCAAGGCTTTCTGGCAAAACAATGGGCCGCACCAGATCCTCCAGAAATTGGCCAACATTTGGTTCGCCGACCTGCTTTACAACGCTGTCATACACTTTCTCATCAATACTGATCGTCATGCGTTTGTTCATTGGACGCCTCTTTCAGTGCTGGTCATGGGCCAATATAACAAAATTGCAGATTGAAGCAAATCTGATAGCGCAAGGGCAGACCAATGGTTCCCTCATCTGCTAACTTGCGCTAAAGATCGGCCATGTCAAAGCGAGTCACCGGTCCCGAAATTGAAAAACTCATCCAGCTTCTGGCCAAGGTGCCGGGGCTTGGGCCGCGTTCGGCCCGGCGGGCTGCATTGCATCTGGTGAAGAAAAAAGACCAGCTTCTGGGCCCGCTGGCCCATGCCATGGGCGAGGCGCACCAGAAGGTGAAAATCTGCTCCTGCTGCGGCAATGTTGATACGGTTGACCCCTGCACGGTCTGTATGGACGACCGGCGTGACAAGTCCGTCATCATCGTCGTCGAGGATGTCGCTGACCTCTGGGCGCTGGAACGCGCAACCACCATGAATACGGCCTATCATGTTCTGGGCGGAACACTGTCGCCGCTCGATGGCGTCGGCCCTGAGGATCTCAATATTGCAGGCCTCATTGATCGCGTCAGCAATGGTCAGGTGCGCGAATTGATCATTGCGGTCAACGCCACGGTGGAAGGCCAGACGACGGCACACTATATTACGGATCAATTGCAGGGGCTGCCCTCGTCAGGCCAGAATGTCAAAATCACCCGGCTGGCCCATGGGGTGCCGGTGGGTGGTGAGCTGGATTATCTCGACGAAGGCACCCTCACAGCGGCCCTGCGGGCAAGGACAGTGATTTGACAAGGCCCAACCCGCTACCCGAAACTGGATCGCACCGTCGTTGAGAAAGCAAGTTTTGTCTTCCGGCTTTCATGGCTTACATCAAAAGCGTCAGGCCCATCATGGTTTTACCCTGCCCGGGTCGTGCACCCGGCAAAACCATGTCGCCACGGACAAGACGGGCAAAGAAAGCGTAGGCAGGCGCTTCCTGTGATGCTTTTGCGGCCAGAAGAGACAAGCCGGTAAACCTCTCTTCGCTGGCAATGTTTGGCTCTTGTTCACATTGCCGCCCGAAAGCGCAATCTCATCCTCTGTAATCACGGGTTTTCCTGCTTCTCCGCATCGAGATGCCTGGCGTTTTCAATGGCCCAGCGCGTATATTCCAGCATCAGCTCTTTTTCAAAGCGTCGAAAGCCTTTGAACAGCGCCTGATCGGCCTCCATGGCCGCCTGTTTGGCGGCCTCTTCCATGTCCCTGGCTTTTTGGGTCAGGAACACAAGCTGCGCCCTTTTATCCTTCGGGTGAACACGCCGCTCCACCAGCCCGTCACGTTCCATGCGGGAAAGCGTGTTGGCAATCGTGGCCTGCTCGATGTCCAGCCGGTCGATCAGCTGGCGCTGCGTCAGTCCGTCTTCGGCCCAAAGCTCTATCAGCAAGGGAAACTGCCCCGGAGAAAAACCAAGGGGTTCCGAGCGTTGCGCCAGGGATCTGGTAAAGCCCTTGGCAAGCAGACTGGCAAGATAGGTGGCTGAATCCATGCGGTTGAAGCTCATGAAACAACAGTCCTCTTGAGGAGTCATCTTTGTACGAATAGCGTGCTATCAAAAATCACGTCTGGCTGTTGCGAGCCTGTACAAACAAAAACCGCCATGACCGGAGGCGGGGGTCATGGCGGCTTGAAATAAGGGACAAAGGCCTTTAAGAGGGGGCTTCTGGCCTTTGTCCGGTCTGGTAAGGCAGGGGACATGCCATCTGCCAGACAACGGCGTATCACGAGCGCCGATGAGAAGAAGATGGCTCCCCAAATGTGGCATTTCAAGGGAAACAGGCTGCAAACAACATTACAAATGCGTAACATTTTCGCAAGGCGGCAACGGCAAGCATGCTTTTCCGGTCATGCAAAATGCCGCAACGGGTCGCGTTGCGGCATGGATATGGGGGACAGGACAACAGGCTCAGTTCGACAAGGGCTGGTCCAGAACCACCTTCACAAAGCTGGTCTTGTCACCGGCAATGCCGAAATCATTGTCCGTTGCCAGAAGCAGGGTTGTCGGGTTGATGAGGGCGACACCTTCGATCTTTGATGGCATGTCCTTGTGGTCATCGCTGTTGAAGGTGAGGGACTTTTCAAGGGGAACAACCTTGTTTGTGGCCAGTTCATCCGCCTTGAGCTGTTCAAGGCTTGGTGTTGTTGCCATGTCATCAAAGCTGGCAGGAACGGTTGCTCCCCTCGAAAGGTCAACCTTGTAGAGCTTGGTCGTCTTGGAGATGCGCTCCAGCACCAGAAGCTGGTCTGCACCTGTTGCAACCATCTCAGAAATTTTCACATCATTCTGCTTGGCAGGCTTCTTGGCGTTGTCTGCAACAAAGCTTTCAGGCGTGTCCATCTCATAGACAAATTCACCGGCAACCTTTTGGCTTGCAATGTCGAACTTGAACAGGCGAACGGTGCGTGACTTTTTGTAGGCATCCTGGTCGGGATTGGCCAGCGGGCTCTGCATCACAAAATAAAGCGACTTTTCATCCGGGGAAACCGCAAGGGATTCAATGCCCCGGTTCAGCGGGCGCTTCATGATAATGGACGGAAGCTTGCCGTGAACAGGATAGGAAGCATCGGCATAATCGCCTTCGATACCTTCAGGAACCAGCCGGTCAAGAACAGTGCCGTCGGCAGCAACATGGGCAATGGAGGCACCATATTCATCGCTGATCCAGAATGTACCGTCTTTCAGGCGCACCAGCGATTCGCTGTCAAAACCATCGTTGGACTGCGCCATTTCCTTGCCTTCAGCACTATAGGCCTTTTCGGCAGGATTCCGGGTCAGAATATTGGAAAGGCCGTTGAGCTTTTTGCCATCCTTGCCTTTCAGCGGGATTTCTTCATCAACCGTGACCTCGCCGTCAGCGCTGATGGACATTTTGTAGATGGTCGGATCAAACTCGGGAACAGGGAATATCTTGCCGTCCTTGTCACCTTTGCACATCACATCCTGGTTCAGTCCGATCAGATCTTCCGCATCACCTTCGCAGGCAATGTTGGGGCCGCGGTCCGTGATAAAATAGACAACAGATTCAGCATCGCCCGGCATGTGAAACGCGCCGGAAGCATAGCCAACGCTCAGCTCCATGCTCTTGCCATTCGGGAAGGTTACGGTCGACATCGGAATGACCGGGGCTTCAATCACGGTAATCTCTGTCGCAGCAGCCATGGAGGCCAGAGACAAAAGTGCCGTAGAGCCGACAAGAAAAGATCTGATATACATTTCAATCTCCTGAATTTTACAAGACTTGTGAGATCAAGATAGACAGCCATTGTAACAGTCGCATGACGTGTATTTCCCGCAAACTTTAACGTCGGAACCATCCGGTTCAATCTGGACCTTGCTCCTGTCTCGCGCTATCCATGGTTTCATGAAAACAGGTGATCATCTTTTCCTCGTCGACGGGTCCGGCTTTATCTTCCGGGCCTTCCATGCCATTCCGGCCCTCAACCGCAAATCCGATGGTTTGCCGGTCAATGCCGTGTCCGGCTATTGCAACATGATCTGGAAATTGCTGGTCGATGCCCGCGATACGTCCGTGGGCGTGACACCCACGCATTTTGCCGTGATTTTCGATTATTCATCGAAAACCTTCCGCAATGCACTTTATGATCAGTACAAGGCCAATCGCACTGCACCGCCTGAAGATCTGGTGCCGCAATTTGATCTGATACGTCAGGCCACACGCGCCTTCAATCTGCCCTGTGTCGAGATGGAAGGCTATGAGGCTGATGACCTGATCGCCACCTATGCCCGCCAGGCAGAGGCGCTGGGGGCGGATGTTACCATCATTTCTTCCGACAAGGATCTCATGCAACTGGTCACCAAAAATGTCCATATGTATGATGCCATGAAGGACAGGCAGATCTCCATTCCCGATGTCATTGAAAAATGGGGTGTCGGCCCGGAAAAGATGATCGACCTTCAGGCCATGACCGGCGACAGCACGGACAATGTGCCGGGCATTCCGGGTATCGGCCCGAAAACTGCCGCGCAACTGCTGGAAACCTATGGTGATCTGGATACGCTTCTGCAACGGGCAGGCGAGATAAAGCAGGAAAAGCGCCGTGAAGCCATTCTGGCCAACCGGGAGCTGGCGCTGTTGTCGCGTGAACTGGTGCGTCTGAAAGTCGACACGCCGGTCATGGTTCCGCTGGAAGAGTTCCATCTGCATCCGCAGGATGGCCCGCGTCTGGTAGCCTTCCTCAAGGCCATGGAATTTACCACGCTGACGCGCCGCGTTGCCGAAGCCACAGGAACGGTTGCCTCTGAAATCGAGCCTGCTGATGTTCCCGTTGTCTGGGGCAAGGATGCCCGTGGCCCGGATCTGGATCCGCGTTCTCCGACAAAGGCCGTTGAGGCGCAGGAAAAGGCAAAGGCTGCCGAGGTTCTTGAACACGACGCAACGCCGTTTGATCTGGCCAATGCCCGCGCCAATGCATTTGCCGGTCTCGCCATAGATCACAGCTCTTATGAAACCGTGCGTGATCTGGAAAGCCTCGACCGCTGGATTGCGCTGGCGCGTGAAACCGGACTGGTAGCCTTCGATACGGAAACCACATCGCTCGATGCCATGCAGGCAGAGCTGGTTGGTGTTTCCCTTGCCATTGCCGACAATAGCAGGGATCCGTCCGGCACGTCGATCAGGGCCTGTTACATTCCGCTTGCCCACAAGAGCGGCGTGGGTGATCTCCTGGGCGGCGGTATGGCACCCGGCCAGATCAGGACGGCAGATGCGCTGGCCCGCCTCAAACCGGTGCTGGAGGATACATCCGTTCTGAAAGTGGCCCAGAACCTGAAATATGACTGGCTGGTAATGAAGCGCCATGGCATCAGCATAGCCGGCTTTGATGATACAATGCTGATGTCCTATGTGCTGGAGGCGGGCAAGGGCAGCCATGGCATGGATTCCCTGTCGGAGCGCTGGCTCGGCCACAAGCCGATTGCCTTCAGGGAACTCACCGGTACGGGCAAGAATTTCCAGACCTTTGATTTTGTCGATATCGACAAGGCCACGGCCTATGCTGCCGAAGATGCTGATGTCACGCTGCGGCTGTGGATGGTGCTGAAACCGCAATTGGTCGCCAGAAAGCTGTTGACCGTCTATGAGCGGCTGGAACGGCCACTGGTTCCGGTTCTGGCCCGCATGGAAGAGCGGGGGATTGCGGTTGACCGGCAGATCCTCTCGCGTCTTTCCGGTGAGCTGGCGCAGGGTGCTGCTGCCCTGGAACATGAAATCTATGCGCTGGCAGGCGAAAATTTCAATGTAGGCTCGCCAAAGCAGCTGGGCGATATCCTGTTTGGCCGCATGGGCCTGCCCGGCGGCAGCAAGACCAAAACCGGCCAATGGTCCACCTCGGCGCAGGTTCTGGAAGATCTGGCCGCAGAAGGCCATGAACTGCCGCGCAAGATTGTGGACTGGCGGCAGCTCACCAAGCTGAAATCCACCTACACGGATGCGCTGCCCGCCTATATTCACCCGCAGACAAAACGGGTGCACACATCCTATTCTCTGGCTTCCACCACCACGGGCCGCCTGTCATCCTCCGAGCCCAATCTTCAGAATATTCCCGTTCGCACGGCAGAGGGCCGGAAAATCCGCACGGCCTTCATTGCCACACCGGGACATGTGCTGCTGTCTGCTGATTACAGCCAGATTGAACTCCGGGTTCTGGCGCATGTGGCCGATATCCCCCAGCTCAGGCAGGCCTTTGCCGATGGTATCGACATTCACGCCATGACGGCGTCGGAAATGTTTGGTGTTCCGGTCGAAGGCATGCCGCCCGATGTGCGCCGCCGCGCCAAGGCCATCAATTTCGGCATTGTCTATGGTATTTCCGCATTCGGACTTGCCAACCAGCTGGGGATCGACCGGTCCGAGGCCGGCGACTATATCAGGAAATATTTTGAGCGTTTTCCCGGCATCAAGGATTATATGGAAACGACCAAGGCCTTTGTCCGTGAAAACGGCTATGTCGAGACCATTTTTGGCAGGCGTGCCTGGTATGAGGATATTCGCTCCTCCATTCCCTCTGTCCGCGCCTTCAATGAACGTGCCGCCATAAACGCGCCCATTCAGGGGTCGGCCGCCGATATCATCCGTCGTGCCATGATCAGGATCGAGCCGTTGCTGGAGGCATCAAAACTCTCGGCCCGCATGTTGCTTCAGGTCCATGATGAACTGATCTTTGAAGTGGAGGAGGGCGAGGTGGAGGCCACGCAGGCACTCGTCGTTGGTACCATGGAAAATGCGGCCATGCCGGCACTGGATATGAAAGTTCCGCTGAAGGTGGACGCCCGCGCTGCCAGAAACTGGGATGAAGCCCACTGACAGGCTATCAGGTTTCAATTCCCGTCTTGCAAACCTGTTTGTGTCGGGTAAACTCGGTAAAACTTTAATAATATACCGCATGTATCATAGGATAGCTGCGGCAAGAGTATTTGATTGCAGATTTGCACTAGTGGTTTGATTTCGACATTTGCATCCGTTCGCGGCACACTCGAGAGCAAATGTCGAAATCATAAAAACCACTAGCAAGACTATGATTCTAGTGGAATTTTTGAATTTGAAATTTGAGTTGAGAGGTCGCCG
Organism: Rhizobiaceae bacterium; assembly: GCA_965247225.1. Classification (GTDB taxonomy): domain Bacteria; phylum Pseudomonadota; class Alphaproteobacteria; order Rhizobiales; family Rhizobiaceae; genus CBDFGT01. The sequence continues at coordinate 377,784 of CBDFGT010000009.1, forward strand.
CTACCGGGACTCAAATGTCAAATTCATTCCACTAGCGCCCGGGGCTGCATGGACCCGAACAGACAGGTTGTGACATTTTTTGAAACCCTGGATCAAAAAGGCTTGAAATGCTCGCAAAGCTTTTGACTGGATGTTCCATTGCTATCATCGGTGTCCTGTCTGTGACGGGGCTCGATGTTGTTCGCAGCAAAGTGGCAATGGCAAGTCCCGCTTCCGGCCAGACCAAACCATCAATTACCATATCCGGAAACGCCCCTCTGGCCTACCAGATTTTCTGCATGCGCCATCCTGCGCAATGCCAAACCGATAGCCTGGCAAAGGTGGTCAGCACAAACCGCGTGATGGCGCTGCTGAAGTCGGTGAACCTGTCTGTCAATCGTGCCATCCGCTACACAAACGACAGGGGCGATGTTTGGTCTGTCAATGTTGCTTCGGGGGATTGTGAAGACTATGCGTTGACCAAACGCTGGCGGTTGATCCGCGCCGGCCTTCCTGCCGGTGCCTTGCGCATGGCCATAGCCTATACCGAAAAGGGCGAAGGCCATGCTATTCTGGTAGTGCGAACCACAGCAGGCGAGCTGGTGCTGGACAACAGGCGAAACACAATCATACCGCGCAATCATATCGGTTACCGCATGGTCTCCATGGCATCTTCCGATCCGCGCGTATGGAACAAGGCATCGCCCCTCTTTTTTGATGTTGAGCTCAATCTTCCAACCAGCGACGAGGCTGTACTGGCCGGAACCCGCTGAAATGACGTTTTGAATTGTCTTTGAACGATATTTGAAAAAAACGGATACCTTTAAAATTTTACAAACCGGCTTAAACGCCCCGAAATCTGTCCTGTGTAATGTGTGTGATGCAAAGGGAAGCCAGAACCTCCCGGAAACAGAAAACAGACCGGAACAATCCGGCAAGACCACAAAAATGAGGTTTCACAAGAAACCCGAACACAAAGGGACAGGGACATGTTGAAGAAATTCGTCATTGCATGCGCAGCCGTTGCCACCCTGGTGACAATGACGGTGGACAGCGCAGAGGCCAAAAAACGCCACTACAAGCACCGTGTGCATCACGCGCTGACAACCGGCAGCATTCCAAAGTTTGATACAAGAAGCTCCAATGCACCGCTGGCCTTCCAGATCTTTTGCCTGCGGTTTGCCGGTGAATGCCGTGGCAGCACCAAAAGCACGGTTGCCTATTCCAGCCGCGTCAGGGCAACCATCGCATCGGTTAACAACAGCGTCAACAATTCCATGCGCTATGTTGCAGACAAGGGTGATGTCTGGCAAATAGGTGGCAGCACGGGGGACTGCGAGGATTTTGCCCTGACAAAGCGTTCAAAGCTGATCCGTGCCGGTATTCCGTCCGGTGCCCTGCGCATGGCGGTTGTGCGCACCGAAAAGGGGGAAGGTCATGCTGTTTTGATCGTCAAGACAACGGCAGGAGAATTTGTTCTTGATAACAGACGCAAGGAAATCCGGCCACGCAGCCAGATGGGGTATAGTCTGGTGGCCATGGCCTCTGCCAACCCTGGCCGCTGGAACTGAAAACCTTCATTTATAATTTCAAAGATCTGAAGCCCGGCGAAAGCCGGGCTTCAGATGTTTTGTGCGCAAACGCCTTCGCTCAGCATGGGTGCCAGTCGATGCAAACAAAAAACCCGGCCTGAGCCGGGTTTGAAAATTGGATGACACAAGTATCAGTTTGGCGATGCAGCTGTTTGAGGGCCGCCCTGTGTTGCTGCAACAGCAGCAGCTACTTCAGTGGCAGCGGCAGGAACAGCAGTAGAGACAGCATCAGCAATTTCAGCAGCTATAGAAGGCTGAAGTGTAGCAGCAGCAGAAGCAATGGCAGCAGCAAGAGCAGGGTTCGCAGCAGCAACAGCAGCGATACAAGCCACATCAGTACCGCAGGCTGTAATTGCAGCGGTAACAGCAGCGGGCAAAGCCTGTGCATATGCAGGAACAGAAAGGGCTGGAACGATAAGGGCTGCGGAAACAGCAGTAACAGTCAAAAATTTACGAAAGTTCATGTTAATCTCCTTTAACAAATGCCTTGACACGACCTATGCCACATTTGTGCGGGGCACGCAACTTTTTTTTCCGGAAAATGTCAAAATGGATCATCCGCCAACAAAATTGAAAGTAATACGCAGCGGAATATGTGTAATTTGATTCAATATAGCATGGTATTGAAACCAAATTGAATAAAAATCGTATTTTCCTACTGTGACGAAGCGCACTTTGTCTTCACAGGCTGGAATCTTAATAAAACTGGTGAGGAAATTCATTTTTTGTTGATAAATTAGACGATAAACTGCTTTTTCGGGATGGATCTGCCTTGAAATCGGAATGTTTGCCGAATGAAATCGCTGCACTGCAGCATATATGGTTCTCGCGCAATGAACGGTTTTGACGGTTGAAGCCGTGGCCAGGGGCACGGTTGGTGCATTTTTGTCACGCCTGTTAACCATTTCGTCAACTCGTCTCGAATCTGCCCGGCAATTGCTCTATCGCTCGCACCATCATGCAAAGGAGTCACACTATGACCGAAGCTGTTTTGAAGTGCGCTGATGCAAACTTGTCCTCCAGTCTGGAAAAGCTGTTTGAACTCGTGCGTATCAAGTCGATTTCTACAGACCCTGCTTTCAACGATGAATGCCGCAAGGCGGCAAACTGGCTGATGAAGGATCTGATCAGCCTGGGCTTTACCGCCTCCGTGCGCGAAACGCCCGGCCATCCCATGGTGGTTGCCCATCATGAGGGTGCAAGGCCGGACAGCCCGCACCTGTTGTTTTACGGTCACTATGATGTCCAGCCGGTGGATCCGGTATCCTTGTGGGAAACCGATCCGTTCGCGCCCGGCATCAAGGATCTGGGCAATGGCCGCAAGATCATCACAGGTCGCGGCACATCCGATGACAAGGGACAGCTTCTGACCTTTGTGGAAGCCTGCCGCGCCTATAAAGACGTCAACGGCAATCTGCCCTGCAGGATTACAATACTGTTCGAGGGCGAGGAGGAATCCGGTTCTCCAAGTCTGAAGCCATTTTTGATGGCCAATGCGGAAGAGTTGAAGGCAGATTTTGCGCTCGTATGTGACACCGGCATGTGGGACACGCAAACACCGGCCATTTCAGCGGGCCTGCGCGGCCTTGTGGGCGAGGAGATCATCGTCCGGGCCGCAGATCGCGATTTGCATTCGGGCTATTTCGGCGGCGCTGCGGCCAATCCGATCCATATCCTTGCCGATATCATTGCCGGTCTTCATGCCGCTGATGGTTCGGTAACCCTTCCGGGCTTTTATGAGGGCGTTGTCGAGACACCGGACGATATCAGGAAAAGCTGGCAGGCACTTGGCAAGACAGATGAAGAATTTCTGGGCGAGGTTGGGCTGTCGGTCCCCTCAGGGGAAAAAGGCCGTTCCGTGCTTGAACTCACCTGGGCGCGCCCGACGGCAGAAGTCAACGGTATGACCGGCGGCTACACGGGCGACGGATTCAAAACGGTGATTGCAGGCGAGGCTTCCGCCAAAATCTCCTTCCGTCTGGTCGGTCATCAGGATCCGGATAAAATCCGCGCCAGCTTCCGCGCCTATGTCCGCTCGAAACTGCCTGCCGATTGCAGTGTCACCTTTCTGGAGCATGGTGGCTCACCTGCCATCCAGTTGCCATTTGATTCACCGCTTCTGAACAAGGCAAAAAAGGCCCTTTCGGCAGAATGGCCCAAACCCGCCCTGGTCATCGGCATGGGCGGCTCTATTCCCATCGTGGGTGACTTCCAGAAAATGCTCGGCATGGAATCGCTGCTTGTCGGCTTCGGCCTTTCAGACGACAGGATTCATTCGCCCAACGAAAAATACGATCTGAACTCGTTTCACAAGGGTATCCGCTCCTGGGTCCGCATTCTGGATACACTGGCAAACGGCTGATCCTTTCAGCCTTTTTCATGACAGGACATCAATCCTGGTTGATCAGGGCAACCGGGTGAAGATTTTTTCGATGAGAATATTGTCATCTATATGAATTTATAGTGTTTCTGTGGTAACCGCGAATTCGGGAAGTACCCCCTCCCCCTTGTGGGGAGGGTTGGGGAGGGGTTTCTTTCTTTTATTGTCCTGATTTTGCATCCTCGCTAGATCCCAAAAGCCCCCTCCCCAACCCTCCCCACAAGGGGGAGGAGGTCTCATGGAGACCTTTGCGCCCGCACAATTCCATGATTGAGCATGATTTCGTGCAGCATTGGCACTCTTCAGGTACATTTCCACGTCTGGCAGATTCACGCGATTGCCCTGCCCGGTCCATGGGCCGGGATTGTTGTTTCAGGAGCAAAGAATTAACTGCCCCTTAAAGCGCCACATTTAAGGTAGAGGTGCGCTGAAGATATAAAGCAAGGTGATTGAGCCCCCATGGCAGGCAGATCAAAATCCGCAACACGGCTTGAACCGTCTTTTGACGGCGGGCAGAGGCGTGGCGGCGATGATTTCCGTGTCAGCGGCGAAGACCGGGTAACGGGCCATAAATCAGGTTCGTCAAAAGCCTCAAAATCAAAATCAGCAAGACAGAAAACAGGCCGCCGCCCGGGACGTGGCGGAAGCGGTGGCGGTGGAATCATTGGCTGGGTGTTTGGCCTGGTCCGGGCCACGCTGTATTGGGCGCTGGTTGCAGGCTTGTGGGGCGGCATGGCCGTGGGTGGAATCGTACTTTATTATGGATCACGCATGCCCAGTGCCGATACCTGGTCTGTTCCGGAGCGTCCTCCCAATATCAAGATTGTGTCTGTGGACGGGTCCGTCATTGCCAATCGCGGTTCGACGGGCGGCGAGGCCCAGGCCCTTTCCGACATGTCACCCTATATACCGCAGGCGGTTATCGCCATCGAGGACCGGCGTTTCTATTCCCATTTCGGAGTGGATCCGATTGGTCTTGCCCGGGCCATGGTCACCAATGTTCTGAAGGGGCAAATGGTGCAGGGCGGGTCCACGCTGACGCAGCAACTGGCGAAAAACCTGTTCCTGTCTCCCGACCGCACGTTTGAGCGCAAGGTGCAGGAAGTCCTGCTGGCGTTCTGGCTGGAGCACAAGTTTACCAAGGACCAGATACTGGCACTTTATCTCAATCGTGTGTTTTTCGGGTCCAATGCCTATGGTGTCGAGGCTGCATCGCGCAGGTACTTCAACAAGTCGGCCCGGGATGTGACGCTGAAGGAAGCCGCAACCCTTGCCGGCCTTTTGAAAGCGCCAACAAGGCTGTCGCCTGCGCGCGATCCTGTTGCAGCCGAAGTGCGGGCCCAGGTTGTGCTGGGTGCCATGCGCGAGGCAGGTTTCATCTCCGACAGGGAAATCGCCTCGGCCATCTCACAAACACCGGTTCAGGCCAAATCCGCGCTGACCGGTGGCGAGCATTATGTGGCCGATATGGTGATGGACGAGGTCAAGTCGCTCGTGGGCGAGGTCAAGGAAGATCTGGTCGTTGATACAACGCTTGACATGACGCTGGAGCGCAAGGCGACAGATGTTGTGCGCGATGCCATTGACCGGGAAGGCGCAAGGCTCAATGTCACGCAGGGTGCACTGGTGGCGATTGATGGCACGGGTGCCATCCGGGCGCTGGTCGGCGGCCGTGATTATGCGCAAAGCCAGTTCAACCGGGCTTTCACGGCCAGGCGCCAGCCCGGTTCCGCTTTCAAGCCTTTCGTTTATGCCGCAGCCCTTGAGCACGGACTGACCCCGGATACAGTGCGCAATGATACCGCCATTCGTATCGGCAACTGGACGCCGGAAAATTACGATGAAAAATATCACGGACCGGTCACGCTCAAGGTCGCGTTTGCCAATTCGCTCAATACGATTGCAGCGCAGCTCACCATGGAAGTGTCACCAAAACAGGTCACCAGGGTCGCCCGTCGTCTGGGTATTGAATCGGATCTTGAAGCCAATGCCTCCATCGCGCTCGGCACATCGGAAGTCTCGCTCACAGAGCTGACGGCGGCCTATGCCCCTTTCATGAATGGTGGTTACAAGGCGACACCGCATATCATTCAGCGCATCACCACGGCGTCGGGCAAGGTTCTGTTTGAAAATGTCTATGACAATGCGCCCCGGGTTCTCAGCGAACAGAATGTTTCGATGATGAACCAGATGATGATGGCCGTTATATCCGATGGAACAGGCAAGAAGGCCAGGCTGCCGGGCTGGCAGGTCGCAGGCAAAACCGGAACTACCCAGTCATTCAAGGATGCATTGTTTGTCGGCTTCTCGTCCAATCTGACAACCGGTGTCTGGTTTGGCAATGATGATGGCCATTCGATGAAAAAGGTCACAGGCGGCGGTCTGCCCGCCATGACCTGGAGCACTTTCATGATTGCCGCCCATGAGGGCCTGTCGCCGTCGCCGCTGTTTGGAACCGTCAATCCACCTGGTGCGCCGCCGGCATCTTCCATTGGCGATCTGATTTCCGGCGTGTTCGGTGGCGACACCAATGCCTATCCGCCAGCCCCGGCAGCTCCTGTTGCCGAAGAGCGCCCGACAGTGGCTGTGACCGGGGAAGTCCCGCAGGATGGTCCGTCCCTGCCACAAGACCCGGCTCGGGGCCAGGCGATCCAGTTCCCGGCAGCGCAAACCGCTGATGCGCAAAACCAGGCGCTGGTGGACAACGGTCTCATTCCTCCGGAAAATGTTGGTGTGCTTCCGCCTGCCGATATTGGCGGCAGTCAGGCGCAGGGCCAGCAGCAGGGTAAAAAAACAACGTTGATGAACATCCTTCTGGGGCAATAGGCCCGGGCGAAAACCGATTCGCACTTGCCTGTCCGGGCCAGATCAATACACCCGGTTCCGGGTCTTTGCCGTTTTGTATCGCGGCGGTCTGAAAACAGTCGGCTATTGCGATGATTTTTTACGACAAAGAGGTGGTTTTTGCGCAACATCCGTGTAACAGACGCCTTGCAGTCGGCAAAACCCGTCCTTATATACGCCCCATCACCGCAGAAATATCACTGCGATAACCGTTAAGACCATCCCATGAGGAGCTGTCAGCGGAATGCCTGCAACGGGTTCCGACAGCTTGCTTTCAAGGAGTAAATGACATGGCAAAAGTAATTGGTATCGATCTTGGAACAACAAACTCCTGCGTTTCCGTCATGGACGGCAAGGACGCAAAGGTTATTGAAAATGCCGAAGGCGCACGCACAACCCCGTCAATGGTTGCATTCTCGGATGATGGTGAGCGTCTGGTAGGCCAGCCTGCCAAGCGTCAGGCTGTTACAAATCCTGAAAACACACTCTTTGCAGTCAAGCGTCTGATTGGACGCCGCTATGATGACAAGCTGGTTGAAAAGGACAAGGATCTTGTTCCTTACAAGATCGTCAAGGGCGACAATGGCGATGCCTGGGTTGAAGCTGACGGCAAGCCATATTCTCCGTCGCAGATCTCTGCCATGATCCTGCAGAAGATGAAGGAAACAGCCGAAGCCTATCTTGGCGAGAAGGTGGAAAAGGCCGTTATCACGGTTCCTGCCTATTTCAATGATGCCCAGCGCCAGGCAACCAAGGACGCCGGTCGTATTGCCGGTCTTGAAGTTCTGCGCATTATCAATGAGCCGACAGCAGCAGCGCTGGCCTATGGTCTTGACAAGAAAGATGGCAAAACCATCGCCGTTTATGACCTTGGCGGCGGTACTTTCGATATTTCGGTTCTGGAAATTGGCGATGGCGTCTTTGAAGTGAAGTCGACAAACGGCGACACATTCCTCGGCGGTGAAGATTTTGACATGCGTCTGGTTGAATATCTGGCTGCAGAATTCAAGAAAGAGCAGGGCATTGATCTGAAGAAAGACAAGCTGGCACTGCAGCGCCTGAAGGAAGCTGCTGAAAAGGCCAAGATTGAACTGTCTTCTTCCCAGCAGACCGAAATCAACCTGCCATTCATCACGGCAGACGCTTCCGGTCCGAAGCACCTGACCATGAAACTCACCCGTGCCAAGTTTGAAAGCCTGGTCGATGATCTGGTTCAGCGCACGGTTGCCCCTTGCAAGGCCGCTTTGAAGGATGCCGGTGTTACGGCTTCTGATATTGATGAAGTTGTTCTGGTCGGTGGTATGAGCCGCATGCCGAAGGTGCAGGAAATCGTCAAGCAGCTGTTTGGCAAGGAACCGCACAAGGGTGTGAACCCGGATGAGGTTGTGGCCATGGGTGCTGCTATTCAGGCAGGCGTTCTGCAGGGCGACGTCAAGGATGTTCTGCTGCTCGATGTTACACCTTTGTCACTTGGTATCGAAACACTCGGTGGCGTGTTCACACGTCTGATCGAGCGCAACACCACGATCCCGACAAAGAAGAGCCAGACTTTCTCGACAGCAGAGGACAGCCAGTCGGCTGTTACCATACGTGTCAGCCAGGGCGAACGTGAAATGGCAGCAGACAACAAGCTGCTCGGCCAGTTTGATCTGATGGGCATTCCGCCGGCACCACGCGGCGTTCCGCAGATTGAAGTGACCTTCGATATCGATGCCAATGGTATTGTGCAGGTTTCTGCAAAGGACAAGGGCACCGGCAAGGAGCACCAGATCCGCATTCAGGCATCCGGTGGTCTGTCTGATGCCGATATAGAAAAGATGGTCAAGGATGCCGAAGCCAATGCTGCAAGCGACAAGAAGCGTCGTGAAGGTGTTGAGGCCCGCAACCAGGCGGAAAGCCTGATCCACTCCTCGGAAAAGTCACTGAAGGATTATGGTGACAAGGTTTCGGAAGCAGAGCGGACGGCCATTTCCGATGCGATTGCTGCCCTGAAAGCGGCGGCCGAAGCAGAGGAGCCGGATGCAGAAGACATCAAGGCCAAGACGCAGACCCTAATGGAAGCCTCCATGAAGCTCGGTCAGGCCATGTATGAAGCGCAGGCCAAGGCCGATGCTGAAGCCGACGGTGCTGGCAAGGATGATGTTGTTGACGCTGATTATGAAGATATCAGCGACGACGACGGCAAGAAAAAGTCTGCCTGATAGTCTCTCTCCGGCTGCTATAGGCAATGTATAGCAGCCGGAGCCCATTTTCCGGAGCGGACTGACGATGGCAAAAGCTGACTTTTACGAAACGCTGGGCGTTGGCAAGAAGGCCGACGCGAAGGAACTGCAAAGCGCCTTTCGCAAGCTCGCCATGAAATGGCACCCGGACAAGAATCCGGGCGATGCAGCAGCGGAGGCCAAATTCAAGGAAATCAACGAGGCCTACGAAACCCTCAAAGACCCGCAGAAGCGTGCGGCCTATGATCGTTTCGGTCATGCAGCCTTTGAACAGGGCGGCGGCGGTGGTCCGGGCGGTTTTGGTGGTGGCGCGGGAGCCGCAGGTTTTTCTGATATTTTCGACGATATTTTTGGCGATATGATGGGCGGGCGGCAACGCCGGTCGTCAAATGGTCGTGAGCGTGGCAATGATCTGCGCTATAATATGGAAGTCACGCTGGAAGAAGCGTTCTCCGGCAAGACAGCGCAAATCCGCGTCCCGACGTCTGTATCCTGCGATGTCTGCACAGGCACCGGCGCAAAACCGGGTACCAAACCATCGGTTTGCGGTACCTGCCAGGGATCCGGTCGCGTTCGCGCTGCACAGGGCTTTTTCTCCATCGAGCGCACCTGCCCGACCTGTCAGGGGCGCGGTCAGACCATCTCTGATCCTTGCACGAAGTGCCATGGTCAGGGTCGGGTCACAGAAGAACGCACACTGTCTGTGAATATTCCGGCCGGTATCGAAGACGGAACACGCATTCGTCTCCAGGGTGAGGGCGAGGCTGGCATGCGCGGCGGTCCCGCTGGTGATCTCTATATTTTCATCTCGGTCAAGCCGCATGATTTCTATCAGCGCGACGGAGCGGATCTTTATTGCGCGGTGCCGATTTCCATGATTACGGCCACGCTCGGCGGCAAATTTGATGTCTCCACGCTGGATGGCACAAAATCCCGCGTTACGGTTCCCGAAGGTACGCAGGCAGGCAAGCAGTTCCGCCTCAAGGGCAAGGGCATGCCGGTTCTGCGCTCAAGCCAGACAGGGGATCTTTATATCCAGATCGCCATTGAAACCCCGCAAAAGCTCACCAAACGCCAGCGCGAACTTTTGACGGAGTTTCAGGCCATCTCCTCGAAAGACAACAATCCGGAATCCTCAGGCTTCTTTGCCAAAATGAAGGATTTTTTCGATACGCTGAACGATTGACAGTTTCCGGCCTTGCCTTGAGGGAATGGCCGGAAATGATGTGCGCTTGATCTGCGATCATCCAAAACGGTATCATACGACCAGAATCGCTGTCTTGTTTGGCACACGGTCATAAAGGTCGCAAATGTCCTGATTGATCAGCCGCACACAACCGGATGAAACCGCCTTGCCGATGGATGTGTAGTCCGGATTTCCATGCAGCCTGTAAAGTGTGTCTTGCCCGTTCTGGAATATATAAAGAGCGCGGGCACCCAGCGGATTCATCAGGCCAGGTGGCATGCCGCCATTGGCCGCGGAATACTGTTGCAGCTCCGGCTCGCGGGCGATCATGTCTTCCGGCGGTGTCCATGTCGGCCATTTGCGCTTCCATTGGATAATGGCACGTCCCGACCAGGCAAAGCCCTCGCGGCCGATGCCGACACCATAGCGCAGCGCCATACCATCTTCCCGCACCAGATAGAGAAAACGTTCAGCCGTATCCACCACAATGGTGCCTGGCCGTTCACCGGTCGGGTCCGCCACTTCCTGCCGCAAATAGCGCGGATCAATGGTTTCATATGGAATAGCAGGCAGGGGGAAGAGTTCATCCGGTTTTGGCCCGTAAATCATGTCGTAAAATGGATTTTTTCGTGGATCAACCCTTGGAACGCTGGCGACTTCCGGCATGGAAACACAGCCCCCGAGCATTCCAAGACTGGTGACTGCGGCAAGCTGGACAAAGCTGCGCCGGGTCAATAGTGAGATACGCGGCTCTGGTAATGCATGACGGGACATAAATGGGAGATTCCTTCGTGATTTTGGTTGGTTCCATGTCACATTGTTTACGATTATGGTCACGGCAAGGACAGTCTGCGGCCATTTCGCAACAGTGGCGCGCAGCAGTGGTCACGATTGTGTGATGCAGGAAGCCGCAAGGCCTGGCCATGTGTTCCAATACCGGGCGAACCTGTGTGAAATGCGGCCCGGACAGTAGGCAAGGGCCCACGAATCCCATAACCACAGACAACCACCAGCCAGTTTGGGAAAACATGCCCCGGAAAACCGCCATACATCGCATCAAGCTGTCCGATTTCCGCAATTATGCGGAATTATCGCTGGATCTTGATGACCGCCATGTGGTTTTGACGGGCAGTAATGGCGCGGGCAAAACCAATCTCCTGGAGGCAGTTTCTTTCCTGACGCCGGGCAGGGGTCTGCGACGGGCCACATATGGCGACGTCCCGCAGGTGGGTACACAATCCGGTTTCAGCATTTTTGCGAAAGTCGAAGGCATGGCCGGCGAGGTTGATCTTGGTACCGGTCTCGAGGGGGATACCGAAACACTGGCACGGCGTCTGCGCATCAATGGGTCCAACGCCAGAACTCTTGATGAATTGCTCGATCATGTGCGCATTCTCTGGCTGACCCCGGCCATGGATGGTCTTTTCACCGGCGCGGCTTCAGAGCGGCGGCGGTTTCTCGACCGGCTGGTTCTTTCGCTTGATCCCGCCCACGGACGCCGGGCAACCGATTTCGAGCGTGCCATGAAAAGCCGAAACCGGCTTCTGGCTGATACCGGCTGGAATGGTTCATGGCTGACGGGGCTGGAGCAGCAGATGGCCGAGCTTGGCATAGCCATGGCACAGGCACGGCAGGAAATGCTGGGCCTCTTGCGCCAGCTTGTGGAAGAGGCCACCGGCGCATCGCCATTTCCGACAGCAGATCTGGCATTGTCAGGCTTTCTGGATGGGGACTGGCACCTGCCGTCGGTGGATCTGGAAGATGCCTATCTGAAAAGCCTGCGAGAGAGCCGCAGTCGTGATTCTGTTGCCGGGCGAACGCTGGAGGGGCCGCACCGGGTCGACCTCCTCATACGCCATCGTGAAAAAGACATGGAGGCAGACCGCTGTTCAACAGGCGAACAAAAAGCGCTTCTGGTTGGGCTGGTCCTTGCCCATGCCCGTCTGGTTGCCAATATCACCGGCTTTGCACCGGTGCTGCTGCTGGATGAAATTGCCGCGCATCTGGACGGGGGGCGACGTGCGGCCCTGTTTGATCTGGTGGATGATCTGGGCGGCCAGGCCTTCATGACCGGCACGGATGCCGTCATGTTTGAAAGTCTCGGTTCGCGCGCCCGGTTTTTATCCGTTGCCAACAGCATGATTTCGGGTTGAACTGGGCCGGTTGGGGAGAACAAACGCCATGTCTGATGAACCCGTCCTGTCTGCCGATGAAATCCGCCGCTATGCCCGCCATATCGTGCTGGCAGAAGTGGGTGGTCCCGGCCAGCAGGCCATGAAAAGTGCCCGCATCCTGGTCATCGGTGCAGGCGGGCTCGGTGCGCCCGTGCTGCAATATCTGGCCGCCGCCGGCATTGGCACGATCGGCATTGTCGATGATGATACTGTGTCGCTGTCCAATCTGCAAAGGCAGGTCATTCACGATACTGCCGCTATCGGCATGCTCAAAGCGGAAAGTGCCGCCCGAAGTCTCGCGCGCATCAATCCGCATGTGACGGTTGTTCTCCATGCCGAGAGGTTTACTTCGGAAAATGCATCTGACCTCCTGTCCCGCTATGATCTGGCCATCGATGGATCGGACAATTTTGATACACGCTATTGCGCGGCTGACAGTGCGCAAAAGGCTGCCATTCCGCTGGTGTCCGGTGCTGTTGGCAGGTTTGACGGATCGCTGACGGTGCTCAAGCCCTATGAGCGCAATGCGCAAGGAAACCTCAATCCCGGTTATCGTGACCTGTTTCCCGAGCCGCCGCCGGCAGGCATGGTACCATCCTGTGCGCAGGCCGGTGTTCTGGGGGCGGTTACCGGCGTGATCGGCACATTGATGGCCATGGAAGCCATCAAGCTGGTCACAGGCACAGGTGAACCTCTTGTAGGGCGGTTGCTGCTGTATGATGGTCTGGCGGCCCGCTTTGATACGGTAAAGTACAGGCGCACGAGATGATCAGACCCTGCCGGGCAAAACCCGGTCCGGCGGACGGTGTCCGTCAATAAAGGTCTTGATGTTGATCACCACTTTTTCGCCCATGTCGATACGGCCCTCCAGTGTGGCCGAAGACATGTGGGGAATGAGCACCACCTTGCCCTGCTGGGCAAGCTTGACCAGTTTCGGGTTCACGGCCGGTTCATTTTCAAACACATCCAGTCCTGCACCGGCAATCTTGCCCTCGCGCAGGCATTTGATCAGTGCTGTCTCGTCGATAATGTCGCCACGCGCCGTGTTGACAATATAGCTTGACGGCTGCATCAGCTCCAGCCGCCGGGCCGACAGAAGATGGTAGGTTGCAGGCGTTGACGGGCAATTGACCGAAACAATATCCACCCGCGCCAGCATCTGGTCGAGACTGTCCCAATAGGTTGCATCCAGTGCTTCTTCCTGCGCTGCAGTCACCCTGTGGCGATTGTGATAATGGATCGCCAGTCCGAAGGCCCTGGCGCGTCTGGCAACAGCCGTGCCGATCCGGCCCATGCCGATAATGCCAATGCGCTTGCCCCAGATCCTCCGGCCGAGCATCCATGTCGGCGACCAGCCACTCCACTCGCCGGATTTGTCGGTGATAATCTGTGCGCCTTCAGCCAGACGACGCGGAACGGCGAGAATCAGCGCCATCGTCATGTCGGCTGTGTCCTCGGTCAAAACATTGGGTGTGTTGGTGACCGTAATGCCCTTGCGGGCCGCAGCATCCACATCGATATGGTCAACACCATTGGAAAAGCTGGCAATGAGTTTGAGTTGTGGCCCGGCCTGCTCAATCAGTGCGGCATCAATCCGGTCTGTCAGCGTCGGCACCAGAACCTCTGCGGTTTTGACTGCGGCAACCAGTTCCGGCTGGCTGCAGGGATGGTCATCAATGTTCAGTTCCGCATCAAACAATTCCCGCATGCGGGTTTCCACGACATCTGGCAACTTGCGGGTAATGAAGACCTTGGGTTTCTTTTTGTTTGTCATGGGGTCATTTACGGCCTTGTTCAGATGTCCTTAACCATGATCGGCGACAATCGCACCGAACAGGACTTTTTCTAGCAGACCTGACGCAGAAGACAAACAAAACTCTGTGTCAGGTGCCAATGGAAAGCCCTGTGCTCCGTTGCTGCATCCGCCGCACCTTTTTTCAAAACAGGAAAGGCCGGTAGCAAAGGCATCCATGAATGCGTGTCGCGCAAAAATGTGCAACGGTTTTGCGAAAACGATACGCATAAAACAAAGACTTGAAGCGTGGCAAGCGAGTCTGAAAGACCGCAACACGCTTTGGAACTGACAGCGCCGGTCATCCTGCCGGGGAGAAACAAAGCCATGAGAAAACCATTCCATTCCATGCTGATTCGCCTTTTGCTTTCTCTCTCCATCGCCGCCTCTGGTCTTCCGGCCTTCGGCTCCGCTGTGGCATTGGCCACCGGTCTCGGTCCAAGTGGTCTGCCATTGCCGCGTTTTGTCAGCCTTAAGTCAAAAAGGGTCAACCTGCGTGTTGGCCCCGGCTCCGATTATGCCGTGTCCTGGCTCTATCTGAAGTCCGGCCTGCCGGTGGAAATTATCCAGGAATATGACAACTGGCGGCGTGTGCGCGATGCGGACGGCACAGAGGGCTGGGTATTCCATTCCCTGCTGGATGGCAGGCGCACGGCGCTGGCCGCCCCCTGGATGCGCGGCAAGGGTGATACGATTTTTGTGGATCTGCATCAGGACGCCCAGGAGAACAGCAAGGTTGTTGCCCGTATCCAGCCGGGCGTTGTGATTTCCATCGGCGAATGCAATGGCACATGGTGCCATGCCTCGGTCGATGGCACGGATGGCTGGGTCAATCAGGGTGAAGTCTGGGGTGCCTATCCGGGGGAAGCCTTCAAATAAGGCCCAGCTTTTTGGCTTCGCTGGCGAGATTGACCATGGGCCGCGGTCCGATCTGCTGGATCACGATACCGGCTGCGAGGCTGCCGAGCTTGCCGCAGGTTTCCAGATCCTTGCCTGCCGTATAGCCAAAGAGGAAACCGGCGGCATAAAGATCACCGGCCCCGGTCGTGTCCACAAGCGCGTGAACCGGAATGGCGTCAATTTCCACCCGCTGCGCACCCTGCACGATAATCGAACCTTCCTCGCTCAGGGTCACGGCTGCCAGCTTGCAGTCCCGGCCAATCTGGTCGAGCGCGAATTCAAACTCGTCTGTCTCATAAAGCGCCAGCGCCTCGGCCCTGTTGGCAAACACAATGTCCACCGTGCCGGACCGCATGAGGTCCAGAAATTCATCGCGGTAGCGGCCAACGCAAAAACTGTCGGAAAGGGTCATGGCAACCTCGCGTCCATGCGCATGCGCAATACGGGCGCATTCCCGGATGGCATCCTTCGCCTGCGGCGGATCCCACAGATAGCCTTCAAAATAGGTCACCCTCGCATTGGCAACCACATCCTCTTCCACATCTTCCGGCTTCAGCTCAATACAGGCACCCAGATAGGTGTTCATGGAGCGTTCGCCGTCCGGTGTCACAAAAATCATCGAACGTGCGGTCGGCGGAAATTTTTCCAGCGGCTTTGTCGCGAAATGCACGCCGATGGCACGAATGTCATGGGTAAAGATGTCTCCAAGCTGGTCGTCGGCGACCTTGCCGAAATAGGCGGCCCTGCCGCCAAAGCTGGCAACACCTGCTGCCGTATTGCCCGCACTGCCGCCGGAGGCTTCCAGCGCCGGGCCCATGCGGGAATATAAAAATTCGGCACGTTCGGCATCAATCAGGTTCATGGCACTCTTGGTAATGCTGTTTTCGGAGAGAAATGTCTCCTCACACCGCGATATAATATCCACAATCGCGTTACCGACTGTCAGCACATCAAAAACCGTCATCATCTGTTTCCTGAAATGGATCGTTTCCCCGGTCATACTGATTTTTGGCGGATTGGAAAGCCCTTGACCGCAATCCATCGCCACAGGAAACTGCAAGGCAGCTGAAATGGCCGCAAGGAACATGCAAAATGTCCGAGAAACCGCGCATCACCATTCTCTATTGCACACAATGCAACTGGCTCCTGCGGGCCGGCTGGATGGCGCAGGAGCTTTTGTCCACCTTCGGACAGGCGCTGGGTGAAGTGGCGCTGATCCCCGCCACAGGCGGCAATTTTGAAATCCGGGTCAACGGCGACCTCATCTGGGAGCGCAAGCGCGACGGCGGCTTTCCCGGCCCGAAGGAGCTCAAGCAGAAGGTGCGCGATATCATCGAGCCGGACAGGCATCTGGGACACACAGACCGATAGCAAAGCCAGGGTAATCGGGTGAAAATCATTTACCGTTCCCAAAGAACGGAAAAATAGAACACTATGTATGATCTCTTTGAATAATTTGAATTTTTATGGCGCAACAATTGCCGGGCGACTCCCTCCCCCTTGTGGGGAGGGAGTACTTCCCGCATGCGCGTCTTGCACAGAAAACAGCATAGATTCAGATTGATAACAATATTCTCATCGAAATCAACCTTCACCCGATTGCCCTGATAGCAAAGCTTTTTCATTGGGTAGGAAAATAAAGCGCCCCTGTCGCATTTTCTTTGCAAATGGCTGTTGACACGAAAGGCCCGTCCCCTTACATCGCTCCTCGTTGCCCAGATGGCGGAATTGGTAGACGCGCCAGCTTCAGGTGCTGGTACTCGAAAGGGTGTGGAGGTTCGAGTCCTCTTCTGGGCACCAGTCCATTTTTTGAAAAAGTGAGACTGACAAAAAAACCCGGCATTGTCCGGGTTTTTTGTTGTTTCTTTGCTACGGAATTTTCAGGTCGCCCTACTGGCACACATCCACCCAGATGCCGCCGACAAGCTCTGCCATGCGGGTAGGGGCAATGCGCAGGGCGGCCTTTGTGCCACCGGCGGCTGGTACAACAATGTCATAGTCTTTCAGAGACACGTCGCAATAGATCGGCATCGGCTTTGGCAGGCCAAACGGGCAGACCCCGCCCACCGGATGGCTGATGCCAAAGAGAAGGATACGGAGGCCTACAAAGGCAGGAAGCCAAGCTACACTCGTGAACAGCTACAACTGGTGACTGACATGCTCACTCTTGGGTCTGGAATCTCTGACACTGCCAAGCTCACAGGTGTCTCAAGGCAGACGGTCTATCGCATCAAGGAAGACCCAGCAGCCGCTGAGAAGGCGCTGGCTGTTTGGGGAGGGTAACTTCAGCATCAAACATACACCGTGAGCAAAATAACAATGTTCACTTTACGTTCCTTTGTTTTTGGATTATGTTTTTTGGCGAGGTTGATTTTGTTGCTAACTGTAGACCAGCCTTATCCACATAAATCGGGCATCTCCGGAGATGTGGAAGCAATGAGCTGTTGAAAGTGATGGCAAATCAGTAGCAAGTCTGGGCTTCCAGAAAGCTGATTGCGCGTTTAGTCGCTAATCTGGAACTCACTTTTAAATCGACCGATCTGAAATAAAAGCGCTTTAGGATAGTTATTAGGAAGATGTGAATGCATGGAAATGTAGCGAAAACGGTATACTACGAAAACGAATATCTTTCCGAGCTATCTTCCTTGGTTCCACCAAAGAAGAAAAATGGGCTGGGTTATGTTTCAGTTTTCTCTGGGGGAGGCGGATTAGATCTAGGTTTTGCAGCCGAAGGGTTTACACCGCTTTATTCTTCAGATGTTGTACCTGTATTCTGCGAAACGATAAGTGCCAACTTGCCGGGACACTTGGTGGAGGCATCTGACATTTCCACGCTGTCTGGTCACGAGTTGAAAACAAGAATAGAGCGAAATGTCGATGTGGTAATTGGTGGCCCGCCGTGCCAATCGTTCAGTATCCTTGGCTCCAGAAAGGCGACAGATGACCCTCGAGGTAAGCTTGTTTTTGAATACGCCAGATTTATTAGAGAAATAGCTCCAAAAGCATTTCTTTTCGAAAATGTACCGGGCCTCCTTACAGTGAACAAAGGTTCTGACTGGAATCAGTTACTTGCATTTTTTCAAGAAGAAATTGGTTATCACATTCATTGGAAAAAGCTAAATGCGGTATCTTATGGAGTGCCACAGTATAGGCAGCGTGTGATTGCAATTGGATTTGCAAATGAGAGTGAATACGCCAATTTTAACTGGCCGGAAATCGAGTTTGCGGATGAAGCAGAGGGTCTCCGGTCCCCCAACCTTAGATACCCCCGTGTTGCCAGTTTGGCATTGGAAGACGTTGCTGGACTGCCAAATCACATTCTGCGTTTACACGGTGAGCGCGTAGTGGAACGATATAGTTCAATTCCTCAAGGCTCAAGAGATAGAAAAGACCACACTGATCGAATTGATGCCTCCAGACCTAGTGGTACGGTTCTTGTTGGTTCGGGGGCTGGGGGCGGGCGTCCTTTTATCCACCCGACTGAGCACCGGCACATTACAGTAAGAGAAGCAGCAAGGTTACAATCCTTTCCAGACTGGTGGAAATTCATGGGTGGACCAACGGCGGCTTATCGGCAAGTTGGCAATGCAGTCCCACCTATTATGGCGAAGGCGATTGCTAGATCAATCTCACAATCCCTTAAAGGATAATGTATGCGTTCGTTGCCTTATCCAGGATTTTCATGGTCTTTCACCCAGCATGCAATTGGCCTAGACCCTCGCACTATCTTTGACATGTTACAATGTGCAGAACCTTTCGAAGGGCAGAGCCAAGGCTACAATCATAAAATCACTCAATTGATGGTTACTGCCGGTGTGTTGACGCCAAATGAGCGTGGAGGGCAAGAAGATGCTTGGAGAGATTACCAGCAGCTTTTGGCAGAACTAGGATTGATTTATTCGACAAGGATTTGTCCAACATTGACAATCACCGACTGGGGCCGAATGTATTTGGCTGGTGAAGTAAGTTTTACTGATCTTATGAATGTTCAGTGCCTACGTTATCAATATCCAAACGGTCAAAAATCAACGATTCAAAGTGGATTAAATTCAACATTAGAAGGTTCTGGTATTAAGCCACCAAATACTTTAACAGAACTACAAGTGAACAACGGAATACTCTTAAAGCCCGGTACACTGATTTTAAGGGTTTTACTAGAACTAGTGGCGGCGGGATATGAAAATAAATTAACGGTTGCAGAATGCACTTCATTCCTTATTCCTTGCAAAGTCAATTCCGATTGGGTCGCGGCGCTTGCTGAAGTTATAGACAGTCGACGAACCGGCTTTATCAATAATGATGTGAATAGGCATGCGAGAAGAAATGTTCAAGATTGGTTCAAGTTTCTGAAATGTAGTGATTACTTTTCTGGTGAAGATAATTCCACTATACAATTGAGCAAGAACTCAATTAAAAATATTAGTAATTTGAATTTTATTTGTTCAGATCAAGAAGAGATTTCTGGATACTGGATACCAACTGGATTTAAAATCGAAGATAGAATGGAGTGGTTTTCCTATTTCGGAAATCAAGGTGATTTTGAAGAAAGTATACTACAATACGAAAATCATAAGGGAAAAAATGATGATATCGAAGCCGATGAGATTAATATTGATTTTGAAGACGATGATAAAATTAGTTTCGAAAACAAAAATGTTAATCTTAAGCCGTTGAATTTGGATTATCTTGCAAGAAATACTATTTTGTCGGATGATGTAGACTATGTAAGAATAGCAAAGAATTTGAAATCGGGCGCGCAGCAAAGGCACGCAAAAACGCTACTTCACGATAAAATTATCAGAGAGCTTGCAGAGAAATTTCTCACCCAAGGAGCTACGGTTTCCTCCGACCCTGATACCGTTGATTTGTTTTCACATTGGCCTGACGGATCACAGGCATTGTTTGAGATTAAGACTGTTACAAACCGAAGCTTGCCTTTGAGGCTGCGAACGGCAATTGGACAAATTGAAGAATATTCGTTTCGTCGCAATTTAGATAACCAAACGACCGCGGACAAAGTGGTCGTTTTGAATATGGAAATCACAAAAGATGCATGGCAGAGGTCATTCTTGACAGAGCACCTGAAAATTGGCCTGATATGTAAAATCCCCAAAGGGTTTGTTGGCTATGCACCTGAGAACGCCAATTCGAAGCGCTTCTGGACTTAGAAAAAACAGACAGAAGAGATATTTTAATCGCTTTGACAGGTACACAAATCAATCACAATCAGGTACACATGGCTTGCGAAGTGCTGGAGGGCAGGTGGCAGCAAGTGCAAGACTTGATTGAGGTATTTTGATTTTTGGTTAAAAGAGGACTGTGATCGGCTTGCCTCTTCTGGGCACCAGCCATTTTTTGAAAAGTGAGACTGACAAAAAAACCCGGCATTGTCCGGGTTTTTTGTTGTTTCTTTGCTACGGAATTTTCAGGTCGCCCTACAGGCACACATCCACCCATATGCCGCCGACAAGCTCTGCCATGCGGGTAGGGGCAATGCGCAGGGCGGCCTTTGTGCCACCGGCGGCTGGTACAACAATGTCATAGTCTTTCAGAGACACGTCACAATAGATCGGCATCGGCTTTGGCAAGCCAAAAGGGCAGACCCCGCCTACAGGATGGCTGGTTTCGGCCTCCACCTCGTCCAGAGGCAACATGCGCGGCTTGGACATAAACTGTGCCTTGAACTTTTTGTTGTCGAGACGCGCATTGCCGCCGGTCACCAGCAGGATCACCGCATCGCTCAGCCGTAGCGCTAGCGTCTTGGCAATCTGTCCCGGTTCCACACCGTGGCCTTCTGCCGCTTCGGCAACGGTGGCCGTGCTGGTTTCAAGTTCGATGACGGTTATATCGGGAGCATGCGTTGCGAAAAAAGCTTTGACGGAAGAAAGGCTCATGAAAAGGGACATCCTGATTTGCTATCGCCCATCTTTCCAAGCGGCGTATCCATCGTCAAGGGTTCAGCACACCTTTCCGGCCTCCCAGCCGAGCATGGCCCGTTTACGGGTCAGGCCCCAGTGATAGCCGGTCAGGGCACCGCTTTTGCCCAGCGCCCGGTGGCAGGGCACAACAAAGGAAATCGGATTGCGTCCGACGGCTGCCCCGACGGCGCGGGATGCTGTTGGCTGACCGATATCATGGGCAATGCCGGAATAGGTGACGGCCCGCCCGAACGGAATCTTCAGCAGGCGCTCCCACACCCGCACCTGAAAGTCAGAGCCGATCAGCACAATGCGCAAGGGCTCTTCCCTTTGCCAGCGGTGCGGATCGAAAATCCGCGCGGCATAGGGCGATGTTGCCTCCTGGTCGGCCATAAAGATGGCATTGGGCCAGCGCCCGGCCATATCCTCAAAGCTCGCCTGTTCCGCGCCTGCATCATTGAAGGCAAGGCCCGCCAGGCCGCGTTCGGTGATCATCACCAGTGCCACACCGAAAGGCGAGGCATGAAAACCGTAGCGGATGGTCAGACCAGCCCCCTTCTGCTTCCATTCGCCCGGGCTCATCGCCTCATGCGTTACAAAAAGGTCGTGCAGGCGACCGGGACCGGACAGGCCCAGATCAATACTGGCTTCCAGAAGCGGCAGGTCATCGTGGTGCAGAAGGCGCTTGGCATGGTCCAGCGTCACCGCCTGCAAAAAAGCCTTCGGCGAAAGCCCTGCCCAGCGGGTGAATGTCTTTTGCAGGACAGAGGGGGAAAGGTTGATCCGCTGTGCCAATGTTTCCAGCGAGGGCTGGTCGCGATAGTCACGGGTGATCATTTCCACCACCTTGCAGACAATGGCATAGTCATCGCCGTCAGGCGTTACATCGTGAAAGGGGGAAATGGCCGTATCCATCGTCAAGGCTCCTGTCTCCTCCCATAAAGCACGGCAGGAACAGTAATGCCCACCCGATTCTTGCCAAAGGCGATGATTCTGCGACCTGTATAACACGCGGCTAAAGCCTGCGTTTCACCGTTGCCAGGGCCGCGGAGAAAGCGCTGGCAAAGCTTTCGCGGTCATCCGGATTGAGAAAGGCACCGATCTGTGTGCTCCGGCCCTGACCGGTCACATGCATGCCGGTAATGCCGATTTCGGTGTGGCGGGTAATCTGGAACCGCGTCCAGAACGGATTGTAGGAAAACTGCGTTTCACGCCCCGACGGCGAAAGCTTGCGGATCTGCACAGAGGCCCGCGATATGCTGACATCCTCACGGGCGCGGGCTGCCCGGTTGTTCAGCCGGAAGGCTCCATAGAGCAGGAAAAAATCCAGCCCGAAAAACAGCGCTATGGGCCATGCGCCGGTCGCTGTGAAAAAGCCAATATGCACAAGGCTCAAAACGCCCGCTATCCCGAAAAGAACCTTGTAGCCCGCACGCCCGAGGCGACCGGTAAGGCGTGAGTACCGCGCAAAACACCGGTCTTTCAAACTCTGCAGTATCAGCGTCAATGCTCGTGTTGCCATCGCTCATGGTTACGGATTATAGGAGAGGGATGACAAAGGAAAAGCCCCTCGCAGCGTCAAAATCGAAAAATGTCCCGGCAAGGCCGGCGGCGCGGGCCAGCAAGCCGAAATCGGCCTATTCACAGGCCGAAATCACGGAAATATTCCGTCGCTTCTCGGTGCAGAGACCGGAGCCGGAAGGCGAGCTGGATCATGTCAATCCGTTCACTCTGGTGGTAGCCGTCGCCCTGTCGGCACAGGCGACCGATGTCGGCGTCAACAAGGCCACCGGGGCGCTGTTCGAGGTGGCCGATACACCCCAAAAAATGGTCGATCTGGGCGAGGAGCGCCTGCAGGACTATATTAAAACCATCGGTCTTTATTCGCACCAAGGCCAGGAATGTGATCGCCCTGTCGCAAAAGCTGATTGATGATTTCGGCGGGCAGGTGCCGCAGACGCGCGACGAACTGGTGACCCTGCCGGGTGTCGGGCGCAAAACCGCCCAATGTTGTGCTCTCCATGGCCTTCGGCCAGGCAACCATCGCGGTGGATACCCATATTTTCCGGATTGCCAACCGTCTGGGTCTGGCACCTGGCAAGACACCGGATCAGGTGGAAGCGGCGCTGATGGCACTGATTCCCGCAGACTATCTCTGTCACGCGCATCATTGGCTGATCCTGCACGGGCGCTATTGCTGCAAGGCCCGCAAGCCGGAATGCCATCGCTGCGTGATCGCCGACCTGTGCAAGGCGTCCGAAAAAACCGCCACCATTCCTGCTGACCTTGTGGAATTACCTTCCCGAAGCGTCTGACGCTTCACGCGCCGCCCTGACAGACAGCATCTTGTGCAGATGCACCATCAGGCCGGCGGCAAACAGGGGAGTGAGAAGATTGAGGATTGGTACGGTAAGGAAGGCCGCAATCAAAAGCCCTGCCAGAAAGACCGTGCCGGAATGGCGGGTGCGAAAGGCCCGGGCTTCATCCACGGTACGAAAGCGCGCGGCGGCAAATTCAAAAAATTCACGGCCCAGAAGGTAACCGTTCACCAGAAAGAACGCCATCAGATTGATGCCGGGGATCAGCAGCAGCAACAGTGCACAAGATTTCCGAGGATAATCACGCCGACAAACCGGATCGTCGAGCGCAGGGCCTCGCCGGTTGCCATGGCTTGTCCCGGCGCATCCAGCGGATAGTCGCGCTTTTCAATGACCTCGGCAACATCATCCAGAAACAGGCCTGCAACCAGCGCTGTGGCAGGCGCAATCAACAGGCCAGCATCAGGGCCAGGCCAATACTGGCAGCAATGCCGACCAGCAGCGTAAACCCAAGCCGCCCATTCCGGAATGCCGGGCATCATGGTGTCAATCCATGGCAAGGCAAGCCAGATCATCAAAACTGCGAATGCCATACAAAGGACTCCGAGGAGGAGACATGTGACCGCCAGAATCTTGAGAAAGGCCGATCGGGTTTCGACAGCAAACAGATTGACGAGGGCCAGTCGTGCAGCATCAAGGATCATGGGCAAGCCCTTTTTGTCAGTGAAGTCTCTTGGTTTCAGTAATATCTGTTGCTGTGATGTGGGTTGTGCCGCGGCTGACTGCAAGATCCATAATGTGCGTGTTTTGTAAAGACAGGCACCCGTCTTTGATTTATGGAGAACCAAACCGCAGGAACAGCACCCTATGCCAAACACCGACGCACACCAGACCTGGCCAAGGCAGACACTTCTGTTTATTTGCCTCGTTCAACTGGTCTTGTGGACCCTCAGCCCGACCCTCAGCTTTCTGTCTCCCCCCATTGATGTCGGCGAAAACATGATCTGGGGACCAGGCCTGGCAATGGGGTTATTACAAACACCCGCCGTTGCAGGCATGGCTGACCCGAAATCGGGCTCCATATCGGTTTCGGCCATGTCTGGGGTGTCTAATTTCATGGGGCAGCTTTGGCGTCATTGCCACCTTTGTCGGGCTTTATGTCCTGGGTCGGGATTGTGCCGATGAAACGGTTGCCGTCACGGCCGTCGCACTGTTCGCACTGGTGTTTTATGCCAATGTTCCAACGCCACAGATGAATGCCAATACCATCCAGATGCCGATCTGGGCCTGGCAGGCTTTGCGCTCTGGCGCGGTATCAACAGCGGAAAAATCGGCTACTGGCTGTTGCTGGGCCTGATGGTGGCCCTGGGTCTCCATGCAAAATATTCCGTGCTGTTTCTGGTTTTTGCCCTGGCAGCGGTGATGCTGATCCCTTCCGCAGGCAAGGGCGAGCCTTGCAAAACCCGGGACCGTGGCTGGCAGCAGCATTTGCCTTTCTTCTTTCAATTCCGCACCTGCATTGGCTTGTTGCCAGTGACTTTATGCCGGTTACCTATGCCGAAAACCGTGCCTACCATATGAACGGTCTTGAAAGACTGGCAGGCATTGGCAAATTTGTCGGGTCGCAGGCCATCACGTTTCTGGCACCTGTTGCCGTTCTGGCCGTTTTGCAACCCGGACTGCGAAAACCTGCAACCGTACCCGGGGGCCGCCTGTTCGTGGATGTCCTGGCATGGGCCCCACTGGGGGGAATGGTAGTCTTCTCGCTGGTCACCGGCGGTGCCATGCTGGAAATGTGGGGCATGCCGGCCATTATCTGGATTCCGCTGGCGCTTGCCATGCGGTTGCGTCCGGTCATGGAGGCCAGGAATTTCCGGCTGGCACGCAATCTCTGGATCGGCCTGTTTGTGGCAGCACCGCTGATCAACGGCATTTACTGTTATTCCATGCCCTATTGGGGTGCAATGCCGTTCAGCAGCGGCCTTCCGGGGCGGCAACTGGCAGAAAAGACCACGGCCATCTGGCAGGAAACGGTAGGGGGAACTCCGAAAATTGTTGCAGGCGATACGTTGGCGGCAGGCGTTATTCACTATTTCACACCCGGCAATCCGCAAGGTTTCATGGAAACGGACTATCGCTTCAACCTTGGATCACACCCGAAACCATGGCGCGTGACGGTGCCCTGTTTGTCTGGCAGGGATCAGCAGATGCTTACAATGCCTTTGGCCCCCTTTCCTCCGGCAGGGAGAGATCGAACAGCCGCTGGGCAGCGTAACCATCCGTATGTACTATGCCATTCTCGCACCGGAAAAGCCGTAATGCACAATCATGACATGCTGCTTTCGCGAAGGGCAATCTCGTAATCTTCATTATGTACCTGCAGGCCATGGGCCGTCTTGACGACAATGCCGTAGGCAGCGGGTTCATCAACGGAAAGTGATGTGTTCTGAATATCAAACGGCATGGGTTGCTGGTGTACCGGGCTTTTGAAAATTGAAAACGGAATGCCCTTGTATGAACCGTTGATGGTGCGGTGGACATGACCGGCAAAAATATGCTGAACCTTGCCGGTTTTCAGCACCACATCATAAAATGCATCCTCATTGGAAAGCCGGATTGCATCCATGCCGGCAAAGCCGGTTTCGTGCGGCGGGTGGTGCATGAAAACCAGAACCGGTTTTGTGCTGGTCTCCAGCTTCTGTTGCAGCCACGCAAGGCGTTTGTCGCAAAGATAACCCGCATGGCTCTCCGGGTAGGAATAGGGCGGTGCAAACAGGGTGTCGAGCAAGAGCACGCGGCAATCGGAAAAATCGAGACAGTCTTGTACAAAGCCGTTTTCGTCGCGGGCCGAACCGGGAAAATGCGCCTGAAACACGTCGCGCCGGTCATGATTGCCGATGGTGATGGCAACGGGTGGCACAAGCCGGTCAAGAAGGCGTTTCAGCCGCGCATAGGATTCCGGGTCAGCCCTGTGCGTGAGGTCACCGGTGATCACCACACTGTCCGCGTCGGCATGATAAAGGTTGACATGGTCGATCCCGGCCTCAAGCCTTTTCCAGGGGTCCAGCCCGATAATCGTCCGGCCTTCCGGCACCATATGCAAGTCGGTAAAAACAATCAGTTTTGTCATTTATACTCTGACTCCCTGAAAACCCGGAAAATTCCAGCATTTTCTTTTGTTACTCCATGCACTTATCCGAAAACCTGTTCCCGCTTTTCGGGTGCAAGGAGTATACAAGCCTTTTGCGTAAGCGTGTCAATAAAAGTCAAACAGTGGCGTGCCATATCCGGCAATCGTGCCGGGGCAGGCCAGAAGCCGGACAGAACGGCCATCGCGCGGCGCGGTAACAGGTCGCAGCATGGGGCCTGTCTGCAAAAAGCCCAGTATGTCACCTGTCTTGAACGGGCCGGATGCGCGCTTGCCGGTTGCCGGATGCGCATCCCGAAAAATACCGGCACAGGGCGCAGTGACCGTTTCGTGCAGGTGAGGCATGCGCAGCGACATCTGGCTTTTGCCCTCGCTGTAATCAAAGCACGTTATGCCATAGCGCTGCATCAGCAACAGGATTTGTGTTTCATCTTGCATCGTGCAATCTCCCGTCCCGAAGCAGCCGTTCCAGATGATGAATGTCCATGCCTCCGGAACAAAAGCCCGGTTCCTCCAGCATCGACAGGTGCAGGGGGATTGTGGTTGCAATCCCGTCGATCACCGTTTCTGCCAGTGCAGTGCGCATGCGCATCATTGCTTCTTCGCGTGTGGCCCCGTGGGCGATAACCTTGGCAATCAGGGAATCATAATGTGATGGCACCGCACAGCCGCTGTAAAGATGGCTGTCGATGCGCATGCCCGGACCGCCCGGGGCAATGAATTGACGCACGGTTCCGGGCGACGGCGTAAAACGGAACGGATCTTCTGCGTTGATCCGGCACTCTATCGCATGACCGGAAGCCACAACATCCTCCTGCCGGAAGCTCAACGGTTGGCCCATGGCAACCGTCAATTGTTCGCGCACCAGATCAAGCCCGGTCACCATTTCTGTCACCGGATGCTCAACCTGAATACGGGTATTCATTTCGATGAAATAAAATGCACCGTCCTCGTAGAGAAATTCAAAGGTACCGGCACCGCAATAGCCGATGGTCCGGCATGCCTGCGCACAGGCCGCGCCGATGTCTGCAATCTGGCTGCGGGCCAGACCCGGTGCCGGGCTTTCCTCGATCAGCTTTTGATGACGGCGCTGTGTCGAGCAATCGCGTTCACCGAGATGGACCGCATTGCCATGTGCATCGGCCATAACCTGAATCTCGATATGGCGCGGATGTTCCAGAAAGCGTTCCAGATAGATTTCCGCGTTACCAAAGGCACGGCCTGCCTCTTCACGGGTCAGGGCCACAGCCTCGGCAAGGTCGCCAGGCTGGCGCACAATCCGCATGCCGCGTCCGCCGCCGCCGCCGGAAGCCTTGATGATCAGCGGATAGCCTGTCGCCGCCGCCGCCGCCCGTATCATGGTCTCATCACCGCCGAGCGCCGTGCCGGGGCCGGGAACACAGGGAACGCCTGCGGCCAGCATGGCCCGTTTGGCCAAAACCTTGTCTCCCATCATGCGGATCACCGGTGAAGGCGGACCAATGAAGGTCAGACCGGCCTGTTCCACCTGTTCGGCAAAATGCGCATTTTCGGACAGGAACCCATAGCCCGGATGAATGGCCCGGGCACCGCAAAGACGCGCGGCCAGAAGAATTTCCGCACCGTCGAGATAGCTTCGGGATGCCGGTGCCGGGCCAATACAAACCGCCTGGTCGGCCAGTGCCACATGGCGCAGGTCTGCATCTGCCTGAGAATGGACGGCAACGGTCTTCAAACCAAGGGCCTTGGCCGCACGGAGGATACGCAGCGCGATTTCACCCCGGTTGGCAATCAGCACCGTGTCAAACATGCATCAGGCCCTTGCAATCTGAAACAGAACCTGACCCGGACTGACCGGATCTCCGTCATTGACCAGAATGGCGCAAAGCGTTCCGGAGCTTTCGGCTTCAACCGGGTTCAGCATTTTCATGGCCTCGATCAGACCCAGCGTCTGCCCTTCTGCAATGCGCTGTCCTTCCGTTACAAAAGGCATGGCCCCGGGCGAAGGCGCACAGTAAAAGGTGCCGGATGTTCCGGCGCGAATGCTGTGGGTTCCGGCAGGGGCATCCATCACAGGAGCCATATCCCCTGCCGGGAAAACCGGCGCGGTATCGACAGCTGGCGAACCGGCAGGCCCCTTGGACAGGCGGACATGCAGGTTGCCCTCGGTCACCTCCAGTTCGGTCAGATCGGACTTTGACAGCATGGCCATCAATTTTTCAATCAAGGCTATATCCATGATCAGGGTGCCTTTGCTGTAAAGTTGACAACCGCAATACCGGCCTGTTCCAGTCCGGTGCGCACCTGCCGGGCAATGCCGACCGCCTCAGGTGTGTCGCTGTGCACGCAGATGGAATCAATCGCCGTCGGCAGAAGATCACCGTCAATGGTTTCGATGGCACCTTGAAGCACCATGCGCACCACACGGGCCGCCGCTTCCGCACCGTTGTGGATGACAGCGCCTGCAATCGCCCGGTTCACCAGAAACCCTTCCCTTGTATAGGCCCTGTCGGCAAAAATTTCTGACCGCACTTGAAGACCCGATTCCCGTGCCTGACGTTCCTGATGGCCCAGCGCGATGGTCAGGCAGATCAGCGAAGGATCAACAGCCTTGATGGCATTGTTCACAGCGCGGGCCACTTCGGCGTCCTGCTGGGTCAGGTTGCCGAGTGCGCCATGGGCCTTCACATGTGTGAGGGCGTGGCCTGCACAGGTGGCAAGCGCCTGTGCCGCACCAATCTGATAGGCTACCAGCCGCTCGATTTCCCCGGCAGAGTGCGGAATGGGTCTGCGGCCAAACCCGGTCAGATCCGCAAATCCCGGATGCGCACCCACCGCCACACCTTTTTGCCGCGCAAGGGCAAAGGTGGCAGCCATCGTCTCAGGGTCGCCGGCATGAAATCCGCAGGCAATATTGGCGGATGTGACGATGGAAAGCATGGCATCATCGTCTCCCATGCGCCATGGGCCAAAGCCCTCGCCCATATCGGAATTAAGATCCACGGAATGTCGAATGCCGGTCATGGTTCTTCCTGTTAGTCTATGTCAGTGGTAGCAGGCATGCGTGAAGATGAAAACGTCAAAATGCGGCGGCTTGACCATGGCCAAAACCATTGAACTGATATATCAGGAAGGTATGACCCAGACAACGGCCCCGGTATCGATAACACCTCTCGGCGACAGCGCATTTCTGCTGGACGCTGCCCCCGGTCGTTTTGATGATACCATACAGGCGCGGATATGGGCAGCATCAGGCGCACTCTGCCAGGTTCCGGGCATTCTGGAGACCGTGCCGGGCATGAACAATCTGATGGTGGTATTCGATCCGCTGACAGCCGGTGCCGATGACATTGAACGGCAGCTCAAAAGCCATTGGCAACAGGCCAGGCCGGATCATACGCCCGGAACCATAAGCGATGTGCCGGTGGTCTATGGGGGTGCAGGCGGCGAGGATTTGCAGAATCTGGCACAGGACAAGGGCATGACGGTGGAGGCGCTGGTCACCCTGCATGCTGCCGCGATCTATACGGTTGCAGCCGTCGGTGCCATGCCGGGTTTTGTGTATCTTTCAGGGCTTGATCCCCTGCTGTCCACACCACGGCGGTCCTCCCCCCGCCAAAAGGTTGAAAAAGGTTCTGTCATCATCGGCGGTTCGCAGGCCGGTATCATGCCGGTCACAGCCCCCTCTGGCTGGCATATTCTGGGCAGAACCGAAATGGTCCTGTTTGATGAACATGCAGACAGGCCGGCAATCTTTTCAGCCGGAGACCGTATCCGCTTTGTGGCTGAGGATATCCTGCCATGATCGAAATCCTGTCCTCCGGTCTGTCCAATTCTGTTCAGGATCTGGGTCGCACAGGCTATCTTGATTGTGGTGTCAGCCGTTCGGGTGTCATGGATCGCACAGCGCTTGAAATTGGCAACGGCATGTTGGGTAACGCAGCGGATACCGCCGGTCTTGAGATCGCCTATTTTCCGTTCCGCCTGAAGTTTCACCGGCAGGTGGCGTTTGCCGTTACCGGGGCTGAAGGTCAGATCAGGCTGAATGACACTGTATTGCCGTCCTGGTGGGCTGTTACGGCCCGGGCGGGCGATGTTCTGGTTCTGGAGCCACCACAGCGCGGTGCCCGGATTGTTCTGGCCTTTGCGGGCGGTCTGGATCTGCCAAAGGTCATGGGGTCTCGCGCAACCGATCTGAAAAGTGCCTATGGCGGGCTTTCGGGCCGTGGTCTCATGCGCGGCGACAGGCTGGCGCTGCTGCCGGTTCTGCCCCGCATCGGCAACCCCTCAGGCGCAGGCTTTGGTGTGGATGCGTCAAAAATCCCGTCTCTTCCCGGCACGGGCCAGATTGCCCTGCGGATCATGCCGGCAGCAGAACATGGCTGCTTTGCCGCGTCATCCCTTGCCGATTTTTATGAAACAGATTGGACGCTTTCGCGGGACGCAAACCGCCAGGGTTTCCGTCTGGACGGGCCACAACTGAAACTGGAAAAGCCGGTGGAACTGTTTTCTCACGGCATCATGACCGGCACCGTTCAGGTGCCACCCTCAGGCCAGCCTGTGATCCAGATGGCGGAAGCCAATACATGCGGCGGATACCCGAAGATCGGCTGTATCATTACGACCGACCTGTCCCTTCTGGCCCAGGCACCGGTCGGCGCAAATCTGCGTTTTGTGGCAGTCAGTCGCGAGGTAGCGCTTGCGGCCCTCAGACACCAGCGCAGCCTCATTCAGGATATCGGGCTTATGTCGGCCCTCGTCAGAAAAGATAAGGGAAAGGGATCAGATGGCTGAACAGACACACCGGCAGACAGTGATCATCGGTGCGGGCATTGTGGGCGCAGCCATAGGTCTGGAATTGCAGCGCCGTGGCCATTCCGTTATCCTGCTGGAGCGCGATGAACCGGGCATGGGTGCCTCGTTCGGAAATATGGCCTCGATTGCCATTACCGGCTTCATGGCCGTCTCCCGGCCGTCAGCCTGGAAAAAAATCCCCTTCTGGATGATGGATCCCGATGGCCCTGTCTGCCTGCGGCCATCCTATGCCCTGAAGGCGGTGCCCTGGTTCCTGCGCTTTCTGGCCGCAGGCACGCCGTCTTCCACCCGTCGCATTGATGCGGTTATTGCCGGGCTGAACAGGCGGGTGCTGGAGGATCTCCAGCCGATGCTGGCCGCCGCAAAGGCAGAAGACCTGCTGAGCGAGGAAGGCTGCCTCAGCATTTACGAGACAGAAGAGGAATTTGCCGCGGACAAGGAGGCGCTGGACCTGTTCCGGGACTATGGCTTTGACCATGAAGTCCTGAGCGGTGGTGCCATCCGCGAACTGGAACCGGCGCTCTCAAGGCACATTCCAAAGGCCGTCGTGCTGCCGCAAAACAGGATTATCCGCAATCCGTTCCATCTGGTCCAGCGTCTGGTGTCTGCCATGCTTGCCGCCGGTGGCCGGGTGGAAAAGGGCAATGCGGTTTCGGTTGAACAGGGGACTGACGGCGGCCCGGTCATTCACCTTGCCGATGGTCGCCGCATTGAGGCTGGTCACGCGGTTCTGGCCGCAGGAGTCCGTACACGCGATTTTGCCCGCCAGCTCGGCGAGCCCATTCCGCTGGAAACAGAACGTGGTTACCACACCCAGATCATGGCTCCGGGTGTTTCCATGAACTGGTCGGTGATCTGGCCGCGACGCGCTTTCATGATCACGCCGACTGCCGGCGGCATTCGTGTTGGCGGCTCGGTAGAAATGGCAGGGCTGGACGCCAAACCCAATTACCGCCGGGCAGACGTGCTGGTCGGCCATGCAAAACGCGCGGTGCCGCAGCTTCAACAGGGTGTTTCAACACAGTGGATGGGCCATCGTCCGGCGCTGCCGGATACGATGCCGATTATCTCGGCCTCGTCGAAACGGCGCAATGTCTGGTATGCGACAGGCCACGGCCATCTGGGCCTGACCCATTCGGCAACCACAGCGCGTCTCCTGGCGGATATGATCACTGGCCTGACGCCGCCGGTTGACATGACACCCTTTGATATCAGGCGTTATTGATCAGGAGACAGGTCCATGAGATGGAAACGTACACTCCAGTTGCTGGATGTTCATTGCGAAGGCGAAGTGGGCCGTGTTGCCATAGGCGGTGTTCCGAAAATCCCCGGCAACACCATTGCCGAACAACTGCATTATATCAATACCGTGGATGACAGCCTGCGCCGGTTCCTGTGTCTGGAACCGCGCACCGGTCCTCTGGGTTCGGCCAATCTTCTTCTGCCGGCCAAACACCCGGAGGCCGATGCCGGTTTTATCATTTTGCAGGCTGATCAGGCCCATGCCAGTTCCGGCTCCAATTCCATCTGCGTGACAACAGCGCTGCTGGAATCCGGCATTGTTGCCATGCAGGAGCCGGAAACAACCGTGGTCCTGGATACGGCGGCAGGGCTGGTGCGGGCTGTTGCCACCTGCAAGGATGGCCGCTGTGAAAGGGTGAAACTGACCATGGTTCCGTCCTTCGTGCATGCGCTCGATGTGGATCTGGAAACGGCAGACTGGGGCCGGATCAAGGTTGATATCTGCTATGGCGGCATTTTCTATGCGCTGGTCGATGTCAGCCAGATCGGCACGACCATTGAAAAAGCCAATGCCAGAGCCCTGGTAGAAGCAGGCATGGTGCTGAAAAGCCGGATCAACAGGGCCATGACCGTCGTCCATCCCGATATACCGCAAATTTCCGGCGTGGCCTATGTCATGTTCCGCGACCGTGATCCCGATGGAGCCATTCGCACCTGCACCACCATGTGGCCGGGCCGTGTTGACCGCTCGCCTTGCGGTACCGGAAATTCGGCCAATCTGGCGGCCATGCATGCCCGCGGGCAGGCAAAGGCCGGAGATACGTTCGTGTCCCGTTCGATCATCGGTTCGGAATTCATCGTTGGCCTGGAGTCTGTGACCAGCGTTGCAGGCAGGCAGGCCGTGGTGCCGACCATTTCCGGGCGCGGTTTCACTTTCGGCCTGCATCAGGTGGCACTGGACCCGTTCGATCCGTTTGAGACCGGCTTTGCCATGACGGATGTCTGGGGTCCGGAGGCCGGGCAGATAAAATGAGGCCGGGTGAAGAGGCAAGGCTCTGCCTGTTCCCTGCGAAACAGTGAAAGGGCAGGCTACGTGTCAAAGATCACAGTGTCAAACAACCGATCTTTGAAAGACCATTGCCATGAGCAATATCACTGCCCTGCATCCTGAAAAGCCTCTGTTGCAACCAAAGTCGCGGCGTTTTTCACTGCGCGCTTTCCCGGTTTTTGCCAGTCTGGATGAGGCAGACGACCAGCACTGGTCGCAATATTGCCAGCAGCGCACATTTGGCGCCGGTGAAACTCTTGTGGATTTCGGGGATCCCGGCCGGTCTGTGTTTCTGGTCCAGACAGGCCAGATCCGTGCCGTATTTCGCTTCACCATCGGAAAAGAAGCGATTCTGGGTACGTTTCGCGAAGGTGATATCTTCGGAGAACTTTCTGCCATTGATGGTCAGCCGCGCTCGGCCAGCCTGATGGCCATCTTTGTCTCCACTGTCATTGTTGTCCCGGCAGAGGTTTTTACCGCCATTCTGGTCCAAAAACCGGATGTGGGGCTAACTCTCCTGAAGCTGCTGTCCAGCCGTATTCGTCTGTTGAGCAGCCGGGTGACAGATCTTTCATTTCTGGATACGAAACACCGGCTCTACAACACACTTCTGCGCCTGTCGCGCAGCCGCTTTCGCGACAGGACCGGCCATCCGGAGGAAAGGGTGATTTCACCACCGGTCATCCATGCCGAACTGGCCGATCATATCGGTTCCAGCCGCGAAACAGTCTCGCGTGAAATGGCGCGGCTGACCCGTGACGGTCTGATAGAACGGACATCCAGCGCCATTATATTGAAAAACCCCGGCGAACTTTCGGCGCGAATTTCCAGTGCGCTTGAGGGATAGGTGAAATCTGCTATGACCGTGTATGTGCTGCGGGACATCAGTCGCCGCCGGATCTTGACTGCACGCCGTTTTGGCGCGGGAAATCCTGGGTTTGACAATGCAAGGGCAAGGCTTACATTCTGCCACACTGACACGGCGTATCGTCCTGCGGACACTGGCAGGCTCGGTGCTTGCGGCAGGTGCATGTCCGTTGCTTGCGGCACAAGCCCTCGGCAAGGTCGAGAATCTGCGCGGTCATCTCGCCCGTTTGCATGGGCAGGACAAGGAAGCCCTGAATATCGGCGCTGCCATTGCAGAAAATGATCGTGTTGCCACCGCAGAGGCAAGCTTTGCCGATCTTCTTCTTGGCAGCGATACCCATGTTTTGCTGGGGCCGGATACAGAAATTGTCGTGGACAGTTTCATTGCCCGTCAGGGAGGCACGATCGAACTGACCTCGGGGCAACTGGTCTTTGACCGTCAGGAGGGGCTGCCAGCCATCAATGCCACCGTACGCACAGTCTTTGGCATGATCGGTGTACGCGGAACCAGATTTTTTGTTGGCCCAAGCCAGGGTGTGTTTGCTGTGTATGTTGATCATGGCGAGGTGCGCGTCACCAATGCCGGGGTCACCCGTACGGTCGGTAAAGGGCAGGGTGTCGAGTTTCCGGCGCTGAAGCTGGGCCGCCGCGGCCTGCTGCGTGGCAGCCGTTTTCGCGAGGCAGCCAGCAAAGTCGCTCCAACCGAGCCCATGTTCTGGGACATGAAGCGAGTGGCAGCGGCATTTTCCGGCGTCTCTGCGCCGGAATGATCATCTTTATACCATGTGTGGACGGCCCTTGGAATTCAAGAGGGTGATGCACGAATTTGGCATTGGTTCGAGTGCGCTCATGTGTCCGGCCTTTCATGCGGAGTGTATCCGCTGGCCCAGATGGGTTTCGCAAGCGATATCCAAACAACCTGGCGACCTTTTGGGGCCATTGGTATCAACGGATTGTTCGCTCGTCGGCTCGACCGATAGCCATCTTGTGCTTGCCCTTTTGAATTCCAAGGGCCGTCCACACATGGTATTAGGGTGTGTCGTCAGTTATGGTTTGGCCGTGGCGCGAGACGGATTTTGTCGCTGAACAGGCGAAAAGCGTAAGTGATACCCAACGTATCACGAGCATTTTCAACGCATTCAGCGGCAAAATCCGCAGCAATCGAAGGATTTGGTGAAAATGATCCATTTTGGCGTCGCAAAATCTTGAAAGGGGACAGGGCCGCCATGTCCGCAAAGACATGACAAGCTGGCCCTGATTCCGGAAAAGCGCATGTATATTTCGCTACGACCTGCGGCCTTGACGGAACATGCGCACCCTTCCTGCGATTTTGCTCCTGAAACTGAACCATTTTCCCTCAAACCACGTTCCAATCCATAACTGACGACACACCCTAGCCGGGCAATGTGAACAGTTCCATTGTTCCAAAGCCGCGAATGGAATGGTTGCCGAGGGAAATGACCGGCAATTTCATCTGTGTACCCGCAGCAGGGCCGATGCAAATACTGGTTCCAAGCGCCTTGTTGGCTTCCTGCAAACGCGCCGCAAGGTTTATGGCGTCACCATGCGCGGTAAAATCCAGTTTGCCCCCGGAGCCGACCTCGCCGAAAATCACCGTTCCGGTTTCGATGCCAATGCGTGTGCGGCCAAAGCCATGTTCTGCAAAAGGAGCCTGCCTGCGCAGGGTTTCCGTATGGGTGCGAATGGCAATGGCGCATGATGCCGCCCGGGTGACATGATCCGGCAGGTCTTCAGGTGCATTGAAGAAGGCGTGCACGGCGTCTCCAACGATCTTGTCCACCATCCCGCCATGATCAGCAACAAGCCGGGTCACATCCGCAAGATACACGTCAAGAAGGCGGATCAGAACCTGTGGTCCCACAATGCGGGAAAGGGGCGAAAAGTCTTCAATATCGGTAAACAGGGCTGTGACCTGTCGCTCCTCACCCTCCATGCGCTGCATGTCCGGATTGTCCAGATAACGGGCTACCACGGATTTTGGCAGATATTGGCCAAACCGCTGGCGGGCAACGGATTCCATGCGGCGAACATGGGCAAATTGCGTGTAGCTGGTGACTGACAATATAAAGACCAGTGCAATCGCGATGGTGATCCCGTCTACCAGAAAACGGTTTGTGGCATAAAGAGTGATGGCCAGTCCGAAAGACATCAGAATCATGCCACTCCCGAATGCGGCTATGGCGAGGGGTCGCCGGCTGCTGGCAACCTGCGCCATCATCAGCCCTGTCAGCAACACGAACAGCGCTTCGTAGCGTTTGAATTCCCTGCCGCGTACGGGAATGCTGTCTGTCATCAGACCTTCGGCAAGATCGGCATGAATCTGCACGGAAGGGGCAAGCGGCATGGCCGCGCTCGACCGCAATCCGCCCAGATTGGGCAGGCTGGAGCCCAGAAACACAGTTTTGCCGGTAAACAGGGCAGGGGCAATTTTTCCCTCAAGAATGTCTCCGGCAGAAATGGTGCGCCTGGCCATCATGGCGGCAGTGCTGGCGGCAAAGCGCAGGCTGCCATCATCCGGCAGGCTGTAAATATGGCCGGCGAGTTTCAGCCTCAGCGGATTGCCGCTGACAATGGCCTGAACATCCTTGCCGAGGCTGATACGGGTGGCTTCTATGGCCAGGGCCGGATAGGCAAAGCGGTTGAGGATCGAAAAAGCCTGAATGCGGCGGACACGGCTGTCACTGTCCCCAACCAGAAAACTGGCGGCAGACGAGCGGGCCTGATCCTGAAACAGATCACACGAATGCTCAGAACTGTCGATGAACCAGAGATCCGGAACCTGCATTTCGCGCTGGTAGGCGAGCGCCGGACGCGGATAGGGCAGCGTTGTTGCATCCTGGCTGATCAGAAAGCCAAGAACCGACGGTGCCTTGGAAAGGGCTTCTGCAAGCGCTGCATTGGCCGCAGAAGCAGGATCGCATGCATTGCTGAAAACAAGATCAAAGGCAATGACTTTCGGTTTCCCGGATGCGATGATCTCCAGCACTGCAGCAGTTTGTGCACGCTGCCAGCCGGGCAGACCCATGGACTGCAATGATGCGCGGTCAATATCCACGACCAGAACCTGCCCGGATACCGGCGGAGGGACGATCTGGGTCAACTGGTCGAAAAACCGCTCGCGCGGTCCGTCTGGCAAGCTTTGCGGGCTCCAGAAAACAGCAAGTGCTGCGACAAGACTGGCAGCAATGCCGATATGGATTGTCCGCAGCCTTATCTGGCCTGATCTTCGTCCGGTTACCACCTTTTACGCCTCGTCCGGTTCTGCAAGCCTCTGCAAGCGGCGGCTATGGCACAGGATCACATTTCCCTTCCGGTTGATCGCGCCTGCCGCTTCCAGTGCCAGAATGGCACGGTTGATCTTCGGACGGCTGGCACCGAGGACAGAGGCAATGTCTGTCTGGCTCAGTCCCGATTGCAGGCTGGCGGTTTCCGGAAGCGCGTCACCATGGATCTGCCGCAAGGTGCTCAGGAAAAACCGGGCGACCCGGTTGTCGAGATCATAAAGGGCGATGGTTTCGAGCTGGTCTGTTGTCTCGCGCAGACGGTCGCACAAATAGGCAATCACGGCCATGGCAGCATCCGGATTGCTCGATAGCAGGGCGTGGAAATCGCGTTTGGAAATGACATAACCTTCGCAGGCAATTGACGCTGTGGCATCTGCCGAGCGGGGTGATCCGTCAAGAACAGCCATCTCGCCCAGAATGCTGCCGGCCTCCAGATGGCGCAAGGTCAGTTCCTTGCCCAGGGGGGTCAGCAAGGACAGCTTGATACGGCCGGACGCCAGCGCAATCATATGGTTGCCTTCGTCGCCACGCTGAAAAACGCTGTTACCTGCGGACCATCTGCGCAAAACGGCCATGGCATTGAGCGACTGGATCAGGGCGTCATCGAAGGATTCAAATATCGGAAACGACCGCCAGAAAGCAGGGCTCCTGCCTGTATCCACCATCCTGCCAGACCCCGCTCTGCTTATGCCTGAAACATTCACTGCGGGCAGTCATTGCGCAGCCGCATGCAGGTTGCAACTGAAAATCATTGTATGCGGCAGGAAAATCCGAAAAGCGCAGGATTACCGGCACAGGCGGATCTTGTGGCGTGAAACAATACCCGCCAGATCGGCTGTTTCAACCGTCTGCAACGTGCAGGTTTCCAAAGGCTTGCCAGACGATCTTCCCGGACCCGCCATCAGTTTGCGGGTGATGGCGACCGTTTGAAATCCGGATGGAATATGGCCCTCCAGGGGTGCCATCAAAATATAGCCGGCGGCCAGCCCGCAACAGAAATACAAAATCCATTTTGTCATGAAAAATGTCCAGCAATTGGGCTTTGACCGCACGATGAAAGGACGTGCAGTCTGGCACAAGGCCGACACGCGGACTGTTCCGCAGGAAACAGCCCGGTGGTGATCAGGGGTAATATCGAAGGCGCCTGTCTATGGATCAGGGGCGGATGACGCCCTTGCGCAGGATGATATTGCCGTGCAGTGCCGGTTCACTCGTTTGCACAACGGTGTGGGCAGCCATCACCCGCGGATAAAAATCAGGACCGAGCAGCGGAACAACCTTGCGGGCAGGTTCATGGGCAAGGCATGTCTTGATCATGGCAACATGCACAGGGTTCAGCTTGTCCTTGTCATTGCCGACGGTTGCCCGAAAAATGGCCTCATCAACGAAGTCATCAATGGGCATCACACTCAGAATAGCATTAAGTACAGCAATAACACCATGACCATCCAGCCGCACCAGCCGTCGCCCGTGTTCCTGACCGGGATAATTGCCGTCCACCAGCGCAATTTCGTCTCCATGGCCCATGGAACGCAAGGTTGACAACAACTCGGGGCTCAAAATGGGGTCAATACCCTTCAGCATTGGATAACTCCTTGAATAATAAAGTTTGATCGGTGAGGTAGCGGGCAAACAAGGGGAGTGTGGCACCGCCTATGGCACGGGCCTGGCTGCCAACCATCCCTTCGATAATATCGGGCATCACAACGCCCTGAAGGTCCAGCTTTGCTATTTCTGCAAGCGTTGCCTCGAGAATTCTTTGTCGGACCCAGTCTGGAAAGCCACCATCGATGACAGCGGCCGAAAAATCGATAATCGAGGCCGAGGCAACAATGGCTTGCGCCAGTGCCATGGCCGACAGCTGAATCCAGTTTTCAAGCGGTGCACCAAAATCGATCCAGTCATCTGCCGAATACCAAAGCGGTTGCGGATCAATCCCCGCAGTACGCAACATATTTTCAAGCACAAAAATAGAGGCGATATTCAGGAGCTGCGTGGTCTTTCCGTCCGGCCCGCGCAC
Organism: Rhizobiaceae bacterium; assembly: GCA_965247225.1. GTDB lineage: Bacteria > Pseudomonadota > Alphaproteobacteria > Rhizobiales > Rhizobiaceae > CBDFGT01. The sequence continues at coordinate 417,513 of CBDFGT010000009.1, forward strand.
CGGCAGCGAGCCAACGGCACCTGCCGTGCCGGTTCGCCCGACAAAAATCGAGGAATTGAGAACCACGCCACCACCGATAAACGTTCCGATAAAGAAATAGACAAAATCAGGACGGGAAGGGCCTATACCGAAAACCAATTCCGCGCCACATGCGCTGGTAGCATCGTTTTGCAGATACACGGGAAAGTCAACAAGGGTGGAAATTTCAGCTTGCATATCAAAATCACGCCAGGCGTCCATGGCGCTTTGCGGGGCTCCCAATTGTTCTGCCCAGTTCCACAGTTCAAAAGGTGCAGCAATGCCCAGACCGGCAATCCGGTCGCGTTGCCCGTCGTCGAGGCCCATTTCGATGGTCTGGACACACTCTCGTACGAAATCCAGGATCTGTTGCGGCATGGGAAACGAATAGATCAGATGCAGCCGCTTGCGGATCGTGCCGACAAAATCCATGAGGATAATATCAGCGCTCCGGCGACCGATTTTCAGTCCGAAGGAAAATACTGCATCCGGGTTGAGCAGCATGGGAATGGATGGCTGACCTACTCTGCCGCGCACAGGTCGTCCGCGCACAAGCATATTGTCTTTCTCAAGCGCACGCATGATCACAGAAACCGTCTGGGCCGACAGACCCGATCTTCTGGCAATCTCGGCCTTCGACAGGCTGCCGTGACGGCGAACAAGCGACATGACCAGCCGCTCATTGTAAGCACGCACGCGCACCTGGTTTGCTCCGCCGCCAGGATCAACAATATGCTTTGATCCGGCATCCGCCATCATGTCCGTCTTTTCGTTCATGCCCACGTCTCCTCCCGTTGGCATAGGCAATGTGAAAACACGATGCCAGAAACTTTTTAATAATTCAATCCGATTTATTTATTGACAGGTGATTTATTTTCCGCTTTTATCGTTCCCGGAAAGAGGGTCCGGGCTTGGAGGAAGCCTGGGTAATGATATTGAAGTTCAGTTTTCTGTTCTCTATGTCTCGGACGCTGCGGACCGCAACCACATCCGTTGATTTACGGATCAACCATTCCTTGGGAGGAATTCATGAAGAAATCACTCGTATGTGCAACTCTGGGTGCACTTGCTCTCGGCGTTGCTTTTTCAGCCCCGGCCCGCGCTGAAGGCGTTACAGCCTGCCTGATCACCAAGACGGACTCCAATCCGTTTTTCGTAAAGATGCGCGAAGGTGCCGAAGCCAAGGCTGAAGAGCTGGGCATGACCCTGAAAGCCTATGCCGGCAAGAAGGAAGGCGACAATGAAAGCCAGGTTGCTGCCATTGAAACCTGCATTGCCGATGGTGCCAAGGGTATCCTGATCACGGCAACAGACACAAAGGCAATCGTTCCTTCCGTAGAAAAGGCCCGCGCTGCCGGTCTCGTTGTCATCGCGCTGGACACGCAGCTTGAGCCGCCGGAATCGGCAGACGCAACATTTGCGACCGACAACTTCCTTGCCGGACAGCTGATCGGCAAATGGGCTGCAGGCCAGCTTGGCGACAAGGCAAAGGATGCCAAGATCGGCCTTCTTGATCTCAATGCATCGCAGCCTTCTGTTGATGTGCAGCGTGACCAGGGCTTCCTCGTCGGCTTCGGCATCGACCCTGTTGATGTCAACAAGAACGCCGATGAAAAGGATCCCAGGATTGTCGGCAATGAATATTCCGATGCCAATGAGGAAGGTGGTCGTCGTGCCATGGAAAACCTTCTTCAGAAGGATGAAGGCATAAATGTTGTGTATACGATCAACGAACCTGCTGCTGCCGGCGCATTTGAAGCCCTCAAGGCTGCAGGCAAGGAAAAGGATGTTCTGATCGTTTCCGTTGACGGTGGTTGCCCGGGTGTGAAGAATGTTGCCGATGGCATTATCGGTGCAACATCGCAGCAGTATCCCCTGCTGATGGCATCCCTTGGTATTGAGGCGATCAAGGCCTGGGCCGACAGCGGCACAAAGCCTGCTCCGACACCTGGCAAGGCATTCTTTGACACCGGCGTTGCGCTGGTGACAGACAAGCCTGTTGCCGGTGTTGAATCCATCGATTCAAAGGTCGGCATGGACAAGTGCTGGGGTTGATATCTGTTTGATTTGGGTTGACACTCAAGCATGAACCAGTTTGGAGCGGCCGACGGCCGCTCCTTTCATAAAAGAGTTCCTTAAATTCTCCGGGAGGTATAAATCAATGAGCAATGTAGCGTCCGGTGCATCACCAGGTGGGCAGGAATTCGAAAAACCGCTGGTGGCGGCTGACACAAAGGTTGCCAGTTTCGATGGCGGCGAAAAATCCTTTATCAAGAAGGCGCAGCACTTTCTGCACTCAAGCCCATCCATGGTGCCTTTGATCATCCTGATCATGTCAGTCATCCTGTTTGGAGCGTTGCTTCCCGAAAAATTCTTTTCTCCCCGTACGCTGTCGCTCATCCTGGAACAGGTGGCGATTGTCGGTATTGTCGGTGCCGCCCAGACCCTCATCGTCCTGACAGCCGGTATCGACCTTTCGGTTGGAGCTATTATGGTCCTGACGTCGATTGTTGTCGGCCAGATGGGCGTGAACTACGGACTTCCATGGCCGCTGGCACTTGGTATCGGCATTGCGCTCGGAACATTTTGTGGCTGGCTGAACGGCATCATGGTGGCATATCTCAGGCTGCCGCCTTTCATCGTGACCTTGGGAACCTGGCAAATCTATTCAGCGGCAGTCTATATCTACGCCAACAATGAAACGATCCGCAGCCAGGACGTGGATGCAGCCTCGTCTGCCTACAAGTTTCTTGGAACGCGCCTGGAAATAGGGACAGCCACCTTTACCTATGGTGTCTTCATGATGATCATTGTCATCGCGACACTATGGTATGTGATGAACAAGACGGCCTGGGGCCGCCATGTCTATGCTGTAGGGGATGATCCGGATGCTGCCGAACTTGCAGGCGTGAAGGTCAAGTCGATGCTGGTATCGGTCTATACTGTGGCAGGTTTCATCTGCGGTATTGCCGGCTGGGCGCTGATCGGCCGCGTCGGCTCAATCTCACCGCAATCAGGCCAATATGCCAATATCGAATCCATCACGGCTGTGGTGATTGGCGGAACGTCACTCTTCGGCGGGCGCGGATCCATTCTCGGCTGTGTCTTCGGAGCCCTGACAGTCGGTGTGTTCGGCCTTGGCCTTCGGCTTCTGGGCACCGATCCGCAATGGACGTTCATGACAGTGGGCGCTCTGATCATCGGTGCAGTTGCATTGGATCAATGGATCAGAAAGGTAGCAGGTTGATGACAAACGAACCTATTCTTACTGCGCGCGGACTGGTGAAGCGCTACGGTCGTGTAACGGCACTGGACCATGCTGACTTTGACCTCTACAAAGGTGAAATCCTTGGTGTCATTGGCGACAACGGCGCTGGAAAATCATCCTTGATCAAGGCGATATCCGGTGCAGCTGTTCCGGATGAAGGTGAAATCATTCTCAACGGACAGAAAGTCGATTTTCGCACACCGCTCGAAGCCCGCGCTGCAGGCATAGAGACCGTATACCAGAATCTCGCACTGTCTCCGGCCCTCTCCATTGCTGACAACATGTTCCTTGGTCGCGAGATCCGCGTCCCGGGGGTGATGGGGTCCGTGTTCCGCAAGCTTGACCGAAAGGCGATGGAAAAAATCGCCCGTGAAAAGCTTACAGAACTGGGGCTCATGACCATCCAGAACATCAACCAGGCTGTTGAGACACTTTCCGGTGGCCAGCGTCAGGGTGTGGCTGTCGCCCGTGCGGCGGCCTTTGGCTCAAAAGTCGTGATCATGGATGAGCCGACTGCAGCACTCGGAGTCAAGGAATCGCGTCGCGTCCTCGAGTTGATCCTCGATGTCCGGCAGCGTGGCCTGCCGATCGTTCTTATTTCGCACAACATGCCACACGTTTTTGAAGTTTGCGACCGTATCCATGTCCACAGGCTTGGAAAGCGGCTCTGCGTGATCAATCCGAAGGATTATTCCATGGCGGATGCTGTAGCCTTTATGACAGGTGCCAAAGAGCCGCCGCCAGAAGCAATGGCGGCCTGATACATGACACTGGATGAGCTGGCAAGCGACATTCAGATCCGGTCATCGCAATCGCAACGCTTTGTCGTTGCGATTGCGGGTGCCCCGGGTTCAGGAAAATCAACGACTGCCGACCATTTGGCAGATGCAATCCGCGCACTGGGTGATACGGTCGCCGTTATTCCCATGGATGGTTTTCATATGGACAATGCCGTTTTGATTGAAAAGGGGCTGCTGGCGCAAAAAGGCGCACCGGAAACCTTCGATGTGAGGGGATTTTCCGATATTATGGAAGCACTTCGTGACCCAGGTCAGGAAGTGCTGGTTCCTGTTTTTGACCGTTCGCGTGAGATCGCCATAGCGTCTGCGCGCGTTGTCTCGCCAAACGACCGTATCGTTTTGGTTGAGGGCAATTATCTTTTGCTGGACGAGAAACCCTGGTCGAGCCTGGCAGGCAAGTTCGATTTCACCATCTTTCTTGATGTTGCGGAAAACATACTGGAAGAGCGGCTCTGGCACCGGTGGAACAGTTACAATCTTGATCATGACAGTGCGCATGCCAGGATCTACGGCAATGATCTGCCAAATGGCAGACGTATCAGGAAACATCTTCTTCCTGTTGACCATATCCAAACGCAACAATAAAGACGGCAGCTTCTCGCATGCTATTGTTCCGGTGTTTGACGTAAAACCTTTTTAAAAACAATAATATAAATCGTCATTGTACGAATTTGTAAATATTTACCATTTCCCTTCAGAAAATAAGAATACCATAATATTAGAACTGTCGATATCGGAGCGTCAGGCGTTTCCATTGGCTATATGGCGATATCGACCTGACCTCCTGTTCAGTGCATTTCACCGGGGGGAGTCTCAATGAAGTCGGGTTTTTGGGTCACCGTTTTTACGGTTGCCATCTTGCCGGGAATGGCTCTTGCGCTTGAAAAGCCTTCCGGTCCTGTCATTCTTGTTGTCTCAGGTCATGTCGCCAATACCAATTCCGGTGCCGGTGCAGCATTTGATTTGCCGATGCTGGAGGCGCTTGCAGGACGAACAGGAAAAATGCAAACGCCCTGGACCGGGGGCATGACCGAATTTTCAGGACCGCTTTTGCGCTCTGTCATGGAGGCCGCCGGTGCAACAGGAACGGCTTTGCAGGTCAGGGCACTGAACGACTACCAGGCAGAAGTTCCATTTGAAGATTCGCGGCTGGATACAATCCTTGCAACACGTATGGATGGCAAGCCCATGTCTGTCCGTGACAAGGGACCGGTCTTCCTTGTCTACCCCTTCGATCTGGATGCATCACTCTACAATGAAAAATACTTTTCCCGGTCTGTCTGGCAGATCAGGGAAATCAGGGTTGTTGAGTAAGTCATGAGCAAGGCTCGCAAAGACATACTCCGCAAGGCAGGTCAGACGACACGTATTTTGCAGGTCTTTTCCATTGGCCTGCTGATTGTGCTCGGCTTGCTCTATATGGATATCTCCAAGAGACATACACTGCTGCAGGATGGTGTCCGCGAGAATGCCATGTGGTCGGTCTATCAGCTGGACCGCGAGGCCCGCGCCGTTGATTATGATCTCGGGCTGGCCATGATAGTTTCAGAAGTGACGGCTGAAGGCCTTTCGGACGCAATTTTGCGTTACGATATTCTTTTTTCAAGGATCAATATACTGGTGGAGTCCCGGTTTCAGGACTTCTTTGCGGGAGACCAGAAAATTGTCGAAACAATCACCCATATAAAGGCGGATATTCTTGCCATTCAGCCTGTCTTTGACCGGCTCTCTTCCGGGCAGGACATTGACATTGCAACACTGGGGCAATTGAAAGAGGCATCGGCAGATCTGGTACAGGAAATCCAGTCTTTTTTGATCTACACCAACAGTGAAATTTCTGCAAACCGCACGGACAACCGAAACTATACTTTGAGATTGCAGGTGACCTCGGCCATATTCCTGATCTTGCTGGTCGCGTCTGTTGTTTTCCTGATCGTAACACTCATCCGTCAGCTCGATGCCATGCGACAGGCGGGGCTTGCAATGGAAAGCATGGCACGCAAGGTCTCAGGGGCCTATGCCGCAGCAGATGCAGGAAACCGTGCCAAGTCCCAGTTCATGGCAACAATCGGCCATGAAATTCGCACGCCATTGAATGCCATTCTTGGTATCGCCGAACTGCTGGAGCTTTCCACACTCCCGCCCGATATCAAGGAAAATGTTCACTCCATTCGCAATTCCGGCGAGGCCCTTCTGGAGGTTCTCAATGAAATTCTCGATTATGCCAAAATCGAGCATGGCAAGCTGGAACTGGAAAATCGGGTGGTTGACCTGCGCGAGCTTGCAGAATCCACAGTCAAGATGATCCGGGCGCGGGCGACCGAGCATGGCAATGCCATTGTGCTGAATATGCCCGAAATTTTGCCGGCCCCCGTGGTCACCACAGACCCGACACGTTTGCGGCAGGTTATTCTCAACCTCATGAGCAACGCGGTCAAGTTTACAGACAAGGGCACAATTACATTGAGCATGGGGCAGGTTCTGCATTCCGGACGCATGACATTGCGCATTGAGGTCAAGGATACGGGTATAGGCATTGACGAGAGCGGCAAGTCACGCCTGTTCAAACCTTTCTCGCAGGTGGATGCCACGATCAGCCGCAAATATGGCGGAACGGGTTTGGGGCTGACCATCTGCAAGCAGATTGTAGAGCGCCTGGGCGGAACATTGGGGCTTGAGAGTGTGCCCGGGCAGGGCAGCACATTCTGGCTGGAAATTCCGGTGGTTCCAACACTGGAAGAGCCACTCCAGCGGTTTAGCCACCCTGCGGAGGATCTGGTAGCTTTGTCGCCTCTCCGTATTCTCCTGGTGGAAGACAACAAGGTCAATCAGCAGGTTGTCACCCGGTTTCTGGCGCGCCTCAATCAGGTTGCCGATATTGCAGTTCATGGCGGCGAAGCGGTGCAACTGGCCGGACAACAGCAGTATGACCTTGTCCTGATGGATATGCAGATGCCTGTCATGGACGGGATAGAAGCCACACGCCAGATCATCGCCAGTGGCGGCCTGAACAGCAGGACACCAATTGTGGCCATGACGGCCAACGCTTCTGACGATGATCGCCAGGCCTGTCTTGATGCCGGAATGCAGGGATTCGAGTTGAAGCCGATTACGCTTCAGCGCCTGCACAGCCTGCTTTTGAAAGTGTCTCAAAAACACGACAATGCACCCCTGAAAATTGACGGTGAAAACCATATGCCGGAACAGTCCGCAACAAAGACTATTCCCTTCGTCACAAGGGAAGCGGACCTTGCAGACCCGGCTTTGTTCTCGACATCTGAAATATTGGATGGGTTGCGCAAGCAGGAGCTCATTGAAGCCCTGGGAGAGGACGATTTCAATGATCTGCTGCAATCGTTCTTTGTGGATGCGGATTTTCTGCTGAATGAACTGTCCGCCGCCATGAAGTCCGGCGACAGGGCTGCAATGGACCGCGTTCTTCACACGATCAAGGGATCAGCGGTCAATGTTGGTTTCAACAGCATTGCCGGCCTTGCAGACGGTATTCGCCGGCAAACACCTGATGGCAGCTGCATCCGGAAATTGCAGGCTTTGATCAAAACGCAAAAGACCGGATACGCGGCCTGAAGGCAGCGGGGGGAGAGCAAAATGCGCATACTTTTGGTAGATGACAACAAGACCAATCTGAACCTGCTTGTAAAGCTCGTCAACAAACTGAAAGATTGTGAGGCGTTTGCCTGCCTCTCGCCCGACGAGGCATTGTCGGCCATGCCGGAGCTGGATTTTGATGTCGCCATCATCGATTTCCAGATGCCCGTCTATAATGGAGTGGAATTGCTGACAGAAATTGTCCGGTTCGACAAATATCGCGGCAAGCCCTTTATTTTCGTGACGGGCGACAAGGACATGGCCACCCGCATGGCGGCCCTGAAATGCCGGAGCCATTGATTTTCTGACAAAGCCTGTCAATCCGCAGGAGTTTATGGCCCGGGTCCAGAACATTGTGAGCCTGGCCGATGCACAAAACAGACTGGTAAGTCAGGCCCAGTGGCTGCGAACGGAAGTGGACAGGACCGTCAGGCAACTGCGCGAGAGGGAACACGAGATCATTCACCGGCTGACATTGGCTGCGGGATACAAGGACGCGGATACTGCCAACCACACATTGCGGGTTGCGGCCTATTCCGAGGCTATCGCCCGTGCCTATGGCCTGTCTGATGATCTTTGCAATGATATCCTGCTGGCCGCTCCCATGCATGATATCGGCAAGGTGGCTGTGCCGGATGCCGTGTTGCTGAAGCAGGGAAAATTGACGGAAACGGAATTTCGCGAAATGCAGCGGCATGCGCAGGTTGGCGCAGAAATTCTGGCACAATCCCATTCGTCCCTCTTGCAACTGGCCTCGGATATTGCAGTCAGTCACCACGAGCGTTGGGACGGACAGGGCTACCCCAATCGCCTGGCAGGAGAAAACATACCCCTGTGCGGACGGATCGTTGCCATTGCCGACAACTTCGACGCATTGACAACCGAGCGGCCCTACAAGGAGGCATGGAGTTGCCAGAAGACTGTGAGCCACATCCTGGAGCGGGCTGGAAGCCAGTTTGACCCGGCTTGCGTTCGCGCCTTTGAGATGGCTTTGCCGCGCATTCGCGAAATCATGGTGGCTGACAGCAGCAAACTCAACCGGCTTGCCATAGCCTCATAACCATTTCCGCATGTGAATTCCGGACCGGAGCCAAAAACGGCTTTCAAGCAACCGGGGCAGATGGTAACCACGGCAGACCTGTGTTGACCAAGGAGACATCATGACCCGGACACTGACATTGCGCCGCCCTGACGACTGGCATCTGCATCTGCGTGATGGTGCCATGATGAAAGGTGTTCTGCCGGACACATCGCGCCATTTTGCACGTGCCATCATCATGCCCAATCTTGTGCCACCAGTCGTCACGACGCAGGATGCCATAGCCTACAGGCAGCGCATCATGGCCGCCCTGCCGAAAGGTGACAGGTTTCAACCGTTGATGACACCCTACCTGACGGAGGGAACGGACCCGGATGATCTGGAAACAGGCCACAGGTCAGGGATTGTCACAGCCGTCAAACTCTATCCTGCCGGTGCCACCACCAATTCCCATGGTGGTGTGCGCGATTTGGAAAAGGCCATGCC
>CBDFGT010000010.1:0-68461 GCA_965247225.1 Rhizobiaceae bacterium
CATCCAGGGGATTCTCGACAATGTACGAGGCCGCATGGCCGCCCGCATCGGCGCACGGTTCCAGGCCTCGCTTGACATGCGTGTATTAAGGGTCGTTCTGGAGCGCACCATGCTCGGCTCCATGGGGATCAACACCAGTTCGGGCATGCGCGATCTGGATTCCATCCAGCGGGCACTGTCCTCTCCGGCCATTTTTGCGATTTTCGACATTCCATGGGCACCGGTCTTTATTTTTGTGATCTTTACGTTTGATCCCTGGATGGGCTGGCTGGCGGTGGCCGGTGGCGTGGTGATGCTGGCCATGACCTGGGCCAACCAGAGAGGCACCAGCGGCGATCAGGAAAAGGCGCTCAATGCCGCACGCATGAGCGAGGAAATGACCGCCGTGATGCAAAAGGAGAGCGATACGGTCAAGGCGCTGGGTCTGCGCCGGTTTGCCTCGGCCCGCTGGCTGTCCCTGCGCGAAGCGGCGCTGGACGCCAATATTCATTACAGTGATTCCAACGGTTTTTATGCAACAGCGTCAAAGACGTTCCGCATTTTCCTGCAATCGGCCATTCTGGCCCTGGGCGCATGGCTTGTGCTGGAGCACAAGATCACCTCCGGCTCCATGATTGCAGCCTCGATCATCGTGGGACGCGCATTGGCCCCGATCGACACGATCATCGGCCAGTGGGGCCTGATGCAGCGCGCATGGGCGGGCTGGAAATCACTGGGCGAGCTTCTGGCCAAGGTGCCGTTTGAAGAAAGCCGCACCGCCCTGCCAAAGCCCGGGGCGCTTATACAGGTTGAATCGGTCACCGCCGCCCCTCCGGGTGAACGCCTGGCAACGCTGAAAGCCATCAGCTTTGAAATCCGTCCCGGTCAGGCCCTGGGTGTGATCGGGCAGAGCGGCTCGGGCAAAACCACGCTTGCCCGAATCATGACCGGGATCTGGCCCATGGCATCGGGCAAGGTGCGCCTTGATGGCGCGTCACTGGACCAGTACGGGCCGGATGCGCTGTCCGAGCATGTCGGCTACCTGCCGCAGGATGTGGCGCTGTTTGAAGGCACGATTGCGGAAAATATTGCCCGGCTGCAAAGCAATCCGGATTCCGAAAAGGTCATAGCTGCCGCCAAAAAAGCCGCCGCCCATGAAATGATCCTCTCTTTTCCGAAAGGCTATGACACAAAGCTTCCGGCCACAGGCCAGCGCCTGTCGGGCGGACAGAAACAGCGCATCGGCCTGGCACGCGCGCTTTATGGGGATCCGGCCCTGCTGGTGCTGGACGAGCCCAATTCCAATCTGGATGCTGTGGGCTCCAATGCCCTCAATCTGGCAATCCGCAATCTCAAGGCCGAGGGCCGCTCGGTGGTGATCATGGCCCACAGGCCCGCCGCCATTGAGGAATGTGACCTTTTGCTGATCCTCGAAAATGGGGCCCGCGTGGCCTTTGGTCCGCGTGATGAAGTGCTCAAGGCCAATTTGCGCAATGCACCACAGCTGATTGCCAACAATGTCACCGCCGCCGCGCCGGCAGTACCCGCTATTAAGTCCAATTGATCCGGCATCCGGCCGGCCATCGAGAGCAGCAGACCATGACCCAGACCTGGAATCAAAAACGCTATGCAGTCACCGGCTTTCTGACCCTCGGCTTTCTGGTGTTCGGCATGGGCGGCTGGTCAGCCTTTTCCCATATTCGCGGTGCGGTCGTGGGCAACGGTCTTGTCGAGGTTGCCACCAAACGCCAGGTGGTCCAGCATCCCAATGGCGGCGTTGTGGGCTCTATCAATGTGGATGATGGTGACACGGTCAAGGCCGGCGACCTGTTGTTGCGGCTGGACGATTCCCTCGACCGCTCGGAACTGAATGTGATTGAAAGCCAGCTGTTTTCGCTTCTGGGCATGAAAGCCCGTATTGAGGCAGAGCAGACAGAAAGCGTGGACATTACCTTTGACAATGAGCTTCTGGAGCGGGCCAAAACGGACCCGGACGCTGCCCGTATTGTCAAAAGCCAGCAGCAATTGCTTCTGGCCCGTCGCGATACCCGCGACAAGCAGATCGGCCAGATGAATGAACGCAAAACCCAGACCCAGAACCAGATCGAGGGGCTGGAAGCCCGCTACGCCGCGCTGAAAAAACAGCTGGAATTCGTCTCTGTGCAGGTTGAGGATCAAAAAAACCTTTTGAACAAGGGGCTGACCCAGAAAAGCCAGCTTCTGGTCGTGCAGCGCAATCAGGCCGAAATTGAAGGAAGCCTGTCCGAGGTTCAGTCCTCCATTGCCCAGAACAGGGCCAGCATCGCGGAAATGGAACTGGCGATTTTGAACATCGGTTCCAAAATGCGCGAGGAATCCATCACCGCCATGCCGGATACCGAGGCCAAAATTGCCGAGCTTCAGGAAAAGCGCAATGCCCGTCTTGAAGTCCTGTCGCGCATGGATGTGCGTGCTCCGGTCTCCGGCGTGGTTTTCGGCCTTCAGGTCCATTCGGTGCGCTCGGTGATCCGCCCGGCAGAACCGATCCTCTACATTATCCCGCAGGATGTGGATCTGGTGATTACCAGCCAGATTGCCCCCAGGGATATTGATCAGGTGCATGTCGGGCAGGGCGTTTCCATCCACTTTACCAATTTTGATCGCCGTCAGACCCCGCAGTTGCAGGGCAAGGTGATGATGGTCTCGGCCGATGTGACCAGGGATGAACGCACCGGCGCAGCCTTCTACACGGCCCAGGTTCAGCCCAATCCGGGCGAAATCAGCAAGCTGGGCAACAATGTTGTCATTCCGGGCATGCAGGTGGAAACCTATATCGAGACGGCGGAGCGCACACCGCTGCAATATCTCGTCAAGCCCTTGGCTGACTATTTCTCAAAAGCTTTCCGCGAGCGGTGAGCGCCAAAAGGCTCCAGACCCGGGATCATCCCTTCCGGATCATGCCTATCGTGCTGCGTGCCCACCGGGCCAATATCTGTCCATGACCCAATCCAGCCTGTCATGGGTAATGGCGGCATTGGCCACTTGCAGGCAGGACAGCAAGGCCGTCTTGTCCTCCGGCTTGCGGTCTGTTGACGGCGATCCTGCCGGCGCGGGATTGGTATGGTTGAAACAGGATACAAACTGCTGCTGGGTAATATGCAGGTCGCGTGCCATGAGGCGGCTCGGCCTTGCGGGGTCGTTTCGCAGCATTTCCTGCCCGACAACGGCCATTCCGCTGAACGCCGTAGCCACAGCCGTAAGGACAATGGCGGTCACCAGTCGTCTGTGGCTGGTCTTCTTGACCGGGTTGTCATTGTCGTGCTTCAAAGGCATGGCCATGGTGATCTCACATTCTTTGATGGTCCTGTATAACAACGGCGCGTTTCTGATATTTGTTCCAATTGTAAAGATTTGTAACGTATTTTTTTTGACCCGAATAAAACGCATTGTCGCCGTTTTCCTTCCCTAATGCGTGTCGCGCAAAACTGTGCAGCGGTTTTGCGATAACGACATGCCTAAAAACAAAGACTTGAAGCGTGGCAAGCGAGTCTGAAAGACCGCAACACGCTTTTCTGTTGCGAAAGGGTCTGGCTCAGCAGAAAAGCCGGGCAAGGCCGGAAAACGGGAAAGAGACGAGAGATGACGCCAGACACTGTCAGGACACATGCCTTTTCCATGCCGCTCACCAATCCGTCCTATCCCAGGGGGCCATACCGGTTCATCAACAGGGAATATCTGATTCTCACCTATCGTACAGATAGGGATGCCCTGCGCGCTGTCGTTCCGGAACCGCTGGAAGTCACCGAACCGCATGTCAAATATGAATTCATCCGCATGCCGGATTCCACCGGCTTTGGCGATTACACCGAATCGGGTCAGGTCATCCCGGTTTCCTTCAATGGTCAGAAGGGCGGCTATGTCCATTCCATGTATCTCAATGATGATGCGCCGATTGCCGGTGGCCGCGAGATCTGGGGCTTTCCCAAGAAACTGGCGGAACCTGCCCTGCGCACCGAAAAGAACACGCTGGTCGGCACGCTGGATGCAGGCTCGGTGCGGGTTGCCACCGGAACCATGGGCTACAAGCACAAGGCGCTCGATATTTCAACGGTTGCCCAAAGCCTGGGCGGAGCCAATTTTCTGCTGAAAATCATTCCGCATGTGGATTGCACGCCGCGCATCTGCGAACTGGTGCGCTATTACATGACCGATATTACCGTAAAAGGCGCTTGGGAAGGCCCGGCGGGCCTGCAACTTTTCGATCATGCACTGGCCCCTGTTGCCGAATTGCCGGTGCTGGAAGTGCTCTCCGCCGTGCATATCCTCGCCGATCTCACGCTTGGCCTCGGCGAAGTTGTGCACGATTATCTGGCGTGAAGGATGCAGCCTTTGCGGGTCCGCAACGTCATCCCGGCAGCGGAATGAACTCTTCCTCGTCGCCCGGCACAATGTCAAAGCGCCCGGTCTTCCACTCTTCCTTGGCCTGCTCGATACGCTCTTTGGACGAGGAAACAAAATTCCACCAGATATGCCGGGGTGAACCGGCGGCATCCCGCCAAACAGCATCAGGTGGCAGGGTTGTGCGCCCGTTTGAAGCGTGATCCGGTCTCCCGGGCGAAACACCAGAAGCCGGTTTTCCGTGTGCGTCACGCCGCCAATCGTCACGGAGCCGGACAGAATATAGGCCGCGCGTTCCTCGGCAATGGCATCAAACGGGCAGGCACGGTTGGCTGCGATATGCAGGTCCACATACAGGGTTTCCGAAGGCACCGGCACCGGTGCCCTGAGCCCGGCAAAGCCGCCGATAATCACCCTTCCGGAAATCCCGTCGCTGGAAAATTGCGGCAACTGTCCCGCGTCGGCATGAAAAAAGGCCGGGTCCACCTCTTCCTGCCCGTTCGGCAGGGCCAGCCAGGTCTGCACACCGGAAAGCCTGCGGGTTCGGGCGCGTTCGTCATGCGGGGTGCGCTCGGAATGGACAATGCCACGGCCCGATGTCATCAGGTTCAGGTCACCGGGACTGATCACCATGGAGGTGCCCAGACTGTCGCGATGCGCCATATGGCCCTCAAACAGATAGGTTACGGTGGACAGCCCGATATGCGGATGCGGGCGCACATCAAAGGCATTGTCAGGCGTCAGTTGCGCCGGTCCCATCCGGTCAAAGAAGATAAACGGCCCCACCATGCGTCGCTGCACGGAAGGCAGCGCCCGCCGCACCTCAAACCCGCCAAGATCGGACGTGCGCGGGATGATCAGATGCGCGATCCGGTCGGCCATGGCCCGGTCGCCGGGCAGGGGATCGTCACCGGGAAAGAAAGACATGGGGGGTCCTGTCAGATTTTGGAATCGTAAGCTTCGATGTCGGTCAGAAGCCGCGGGAGTTCAAGGGTAATGGCATTCCAGATAATGTGATGGTCGATAGTGTCATATTCATGCCGCAAGACATTGCCGATGCCACGGATGCTGCGCCAGGCGTGAGCGGGGAAGGCGACCTCGGCTTCAGACCCAAGTTTTATCGCCGCTTCTGATATGCGCAGCAGGCACCGTTCTATAGCATCCTGGATTTGTGGTGATGTGCAATAATCTTCGAATGACAAGGTGCTGGCATAGACTGCTATTCGCCGCAGGTTTTCGGCAATGTCATTAAACCGCTTTTTCGGATCGCTAGAAGGCAACGATCCTGTCCCGCTCAATTTCAGCTTTCAGGTCTTGTTTCCGCACAGGTTCTGTTACAATGTCCACGTGTACACCAAAAAGATTTTGCAGACGCTCGCGTATGTCCTCGATGGTTCCGAAATAAGCCAAGCCTTCGCTGGAAGAGTCGCGGTCAAGCTGTATCACGACATCAATGTCAGATCCGCTTTTCGCCTCGCCACGTGCCAGAGATCCAAACAGCGACAAACCACGAACACCGGCATTTTGCAAATCCGGTTCATGCTGCCTGATGAGATCAATTACCATAAATCTGTCCATATCATATTCTATCACAGCGGTAGCAATACGTCGAGTTCATAGACTGTGTAGCAACAAAAAATCCGCCCCTGCCATTATCCGGCGTCCGCCGTCCACCCATAAAGAATGTCCGATCCCGGGCCTGCTCTTCGCGTAAAAAGCAGGCAAGACCCTGTATTGGTTCAATGAAATGGCAATACAGCCTTCAATCCGGCAATCGGACTTGTCAATGGAATACGACCTTTTTGGACAAGTCCTGCGGCACCTGACATCGAAGATTGGCCAAGGGCGACAAATGTCGCCCCTTCGTCATAGGCCTTGTCGGCGGCTTCGGCAATCATGGCCAGATAACCGTTCTTGTCACCGGCCTTGAACCTGTCCCATGCACCCGCCACCAGACAGACATCAACGGTGGTATTGCTGCCCCGGAAAGCCTGTCGGAACAGGTCTAGCGTTGGAGCAAGTGTTGTTTCAACGGCACACAGAACCACAACCTGTCCGCCTGCCTTTGCTGCTTCTTCGGCAAGGGCGGCATCAACCCTTAAAACAGGTTTTTGAGCCACGGCAGACAGGCCTTCAACAGCCTTTCCCAGCGTGGAGCACGTTAGCAGCACAGCGTCTGCCCCATCGGCCAGCACCAGCAGAACTGCACGGGTCTCGGCTAGAATTTCCGGCGTCATGCCGCCCGCCTGTTCTGCGCGCGTGAGAAGATCACTGCGCACGACATGCGAGAGCCTGATGTCTGCAACAGATAACATCCGTGCAGAGGATTCAAATACGTCGATATTGCTGTCGGCAGTGTGCAGAAGTGCAAGGTGCATCGGCAAGTCCTGAAGGCTACGATATTGGCCAAAGCTGTGTGCAAAAACTCAATCCAGCTTTTCCACGCCCGCAGCCTTGCCTGCCCGGTCGAGCCGGATCTTTTCAATCCGGTTTTCAGCTGCACCCAGAAGCGTTTCGCAATGTTTTTTCAAGGCCTCGCCGCGCTCGTACATGGCAATGGACTGGTCCAGCGCCACTTCACCGCGCTCAAGTTTCGCAACAATGCTTTCCAGTTCGGCCACCGCTGTTTCAAATGAAAGGGCAGACAGGTCTGGCACCTGGCCTGGATTTTGGGAAACATCGGACATCACACTAACCTCGTAACAAGCGCTGGATATGCAGGCCCGCCGATTCGGCCAGCCCTTCCAGATCATAGCCGCCTTCAAGGCTGCTGACGACCCGGTTGTTGCAAAACTTGCCTGCCACATCCATCAGCCGGGCTGTAGCCCAGTCAAAATCATCGCCCACAAGGTTGATCTGCGCCAGCGGATCGCGGTGATGCGCGTCAAAACCCGCCGAAATCAGGATCAGGTCCGGTGAAAAATCCTGCAAAGCCGGCAGAACCCGGCTCCTGAAAGCCTCGCGGAAATGCTCGCTGCCCGAATGCGGATCCAGCGGCGCATTGACAATATTGCCGACCCCGGTCTCGGTTTTCGCACCGGTATAGGGGTAAAGCGGCATCTGGTGGGTGGAGCAGAACAGCACGGAAGGATCGGCCTCAAAAATATCCTGCGTTCCGTTGCCGTGGTGCACATCCCAGTCGACAATGGCCACACGCTCCAGGCCCCAGCGCTGCTGCGCATGGCGGGCGGCAATGGCAACCGTGTTGAAGAAACAAAAGCCCATCACCTTTTGGCGCTCGGCATGGTGGCCCGGCGGACGCCCGGCCACAAAGGCGTTGTCTGCCACGCCGGACATCACATCATCCACAGCCGCCATCGCCCCGCCAATCGCTGTCAGGGCTGCCTGCAAACTGGCCGGGCTGGCATGGGTATCGGCCTCGATCTGGCGAATGCCCTCTTCGGGCATGGAACGCATCACATCCGCCAAATGCGATTCCGGGTGGGCCAGAAGCACGCTGTCCTCATTGGCCTGCGGGGCTTGCCTTCGGACGAGGGTCGAGAAACTGGAATGTTCCAGCGCAAGGTTGAGTGCCCGCAGCCGGTCAGCCCGCTCGGGATGCCCCTCGGGCGTGTGATGTTCCAGAAAAACGGAATTTTCGTAAAGCCTTGTTGTCATGGGCAAAGCCTATCGGCAAGCCCGGGTTTTGACAATGGTCTTCCTGTGTATCCCGACCGAAAGTCGGGTAAAGGGCCGACTTTAAATGTTGACAAGGCGCGTGGCTTTTGTGACATGAAAGGAGGTAAAATCGATGGAAGGAACCATATAATGGCTGACATGATCGCAAATCACCGTTTGACCACTCTTTTGCCGCTGGCCGGCGCGTCTCTGGCCAGACAGGCTGCCATCGTCGTGCTCGGCAGCATCGGTCTTGCTGTCCTGAGCCAGGTCTCCGTGCCGTTCATTCCGGTTGCCATGACCTTGCAGACCCTGGGTGTACTTTTGATCGGGCTGACCTTCGGCTTCCGCATGGCATCGGCCACTCTGGCGCTCTATCTTCTGGAAGGTCTGGTCGGCCTGCCGGTATTTACCGGTTTCAACTCCGGAATGGCAGCCTTTCTGGGCGGCACCGGCGGCTATCTGGCAGGCTTTTTGATTGCTGCTTCCGTTCTGGGCCTGATGGCAGATAAAGGTCTTACAAAGAGCTGGGCAGGCACGATTGCTGCCGTGGCCATCGGTCAGGTCATCATTTTCGGTCTCGGTGTTGCGTGGCTGACAGCGATTTACGGTTTCGACAAGGCCATTGCCTATGGTCTGACACCGTTCATTCCGGGTGATCTGGTCAAGTCGGCTCTGGCCGTGCTTCTGGCCAGGGGCGTTCTCAAGGGCGCTTCGCAGTTTGCCAAAATCTGATCGGTCAAAAGACCCATCTTCCATGGTGCCCGTGCGTTTGCGCGGGCACCATTTTTATGCATCCTTACCTTCAGGGGCTGTGGTTACACCCCGGACTTTGTGGCCAATATGGCAACCCTTGTGGACCATATCAGCGACGGGCGACCGGTGCAGCTGACAGAGGGGCCGGATGCGATCTGCGCCGGTCTGGATGACCTGGCCGTGCGCGATGTTACCCCCGTTCCGGGGCCTCTGGATGCGCCTCTGGTTCTCACTGCTGATAAACTGGCGAGTCTGCGTTCAGCCTGTGCCGCAAACACCATCCGCGCCGCCTGCGCGAAATGTCCCTGGCATGATTTCTGCGATGAAATTGTCGCTGAGGATTATGCCGACACGAAGCTGTGGGCAGTTGCAGAATAGCTGTCAAAGTTGTCCACCATAATTGTTATTGTTCTTGATTTGTTCAATGGTTTCTGACCAGATACCTCCATGACGATTCTTATTTCCAATACACAGGCAAGGCACCTGTTTCTGGCGCGGCAGGGCCTGTCGGAAGCCCCGAACATGGCCATGGACAAGCAGGGCCTTCTCGATCTGATCGAAAAGATCGGCTTTGTGCAGGTGGACAGTATCGGCACGGTCGAGCGGGCCCATCACCAGATCCTGTTTTCGCGCAACCAGACCTACCGCAAGGAGCATCTGCGGCAATTGCTGGAGGAGGATGCCAGCCTGTTTGAGCACTGGACCCATGATGCCTCCATCATTCCGGGCCGGTTTTATCCCGTGTGGAAACACCGGTTCCGCCGGGATGGCGAGCGCATGAAAGCGCGCTGGTCGCAGTTTCAGACACCGGAATTTCCGCAAGCGCTGACGGAGACGGAAAGCCGCATCCGGGCGCAGGGTGCACTTTTGACCCGTGATTTCAAGGTCGAGGGCCATGTCTCCGGCGGCTGGTGGAACTGGCATCCCAACAAGTCGGCGCTGGAATATCTCTGGCGCACCGGAACGCTTGCCATTGCCCGGCGCGAAAATTTCCAGAAAGTCTATGATCTGTCGGAGCGTGTGATCCCCCGTCACTTTGACAGCGATCATCTGGGCCACCATGATTTCGTCGACTGGTGCTGCCGCGAGGCGCTGCACAGGCTGGGCTTTGCCAATACGGCAGAAATCGCGGCCTTCTGGGGTCTGGTGACGCTGGAAGAGGCCAGGATCTGGGTGGCGCAAAACAGGTCCATCCTTCAGGATGTCGCCATTGAAACAGTGGAGCGCGGCAAGCCGCGCCCGGCTTTCATGCTGGCAGATCAGGCGGCGGAACTGGATCAGCAGCCTGTGCCACCGGCGCGTATCCGCGTTTTGAGCCCGTTTGATCCGCTGTTGCGCGATCGCGCCCGGGCAGGGCGCCTGTTCGGCTTTTCGTATCGCATCGAGGTTTTTGTGCCGGAAGAAAAGCGGCAGTTCGGCTATTATGTCTTTCCGCTTCTGGAAGGCGACCGCATGATCGGCCGGATCGACATGAAGGCCGAGCGCAAACAGGACCGGCTGGCCGTGCGCCGCCTCTGGCTGGAACCCGGCGTGCGGCCCTCCTCCGGGCGCCTGCAGAAGCTTCATGCCGAATTGCAGCGCCTGGCCAGGTTTACCGGCGTTTTGGAAGTCTGCTATGATGACGGCTGGTTACCTCTTCTCCCCCCAGGGGAGAAGGTGGCGCAATAGCGCCGGATGAGAGGATTACGCAACCGTTATGCCAGTCTGCCACAAGCGGGCAAACGGCCAATGCAAGCACCCAATTTGCGGCCCTGGCGAAGCCATAAGGTGCATCGCGCTTGCCCTGTCAAAATGAACTGCGAATACGTCCGGTCTGGCCGCGGTCGCGCAAGTAATGGTCCACCACCGTGCAGGCGAGCATCGCTTCGCCAATGGGCACGGCCCGAATGCCCACACAGGGGTCGTGCCGGCCTTTCGTGCGCACGTCCACTTCATTGCCATGGCTGTCAATCGAGCGGCGCTCGGTCAGGATAGAGGATGTCGGCTTGATGGCAAACCGCGCCACAATGGGTTCACCCGTCGAAATACCGCCCAGAATACCCCCGGCATGATTGGAGAGAAAAACGGGCCTACCGTTTGCACCCATGCGCATTTCATCGGCATTTTCCTCGCCGGTAATCTCTGCCGCCCCGAAACCATTGCCGATTTCCACGCCCTTGACAGCGTTGATCGACATCAGATTTGCGGCCAGATCACCGTCGAGCTTGGCATAGACCGGTGCACCTAGTCCTGGCGGTACGCCATCTGCAACAACCTCGATCACGGCACCCACGGAGGATCCGGCCTTGCGGATACCGTCCAGATACTCTTCCCAAACAGGCACCATCGCTGCATCGGGACAGAAAAACGGATTGTTGTTGACCTCGGCCCAGTCCCAGTTGTCCCTGTTGATCCTGTGCTTGCCCATCTGGATCATCGCGCCGCGAAAGGAAACATCGGGCATCACACGCCGGGCAAGGGCACCGGCGGCCACGCGGGCTGCCGTTTCGCGGGCAGAAGAACGACCGCCGCCGCGATAGTCGCGGATACCATATTTGGCATCATAGGTAAAATCGGCATGGCCCGGCCGGTAGCGTTGGGCAATGTCGCCGTAATCTTTCGAGCGCTGGTCGGTGTTTTCAATCAGCATGGAAATCGGTGTGCCGGTGGAAATCAGCGTCACACCGTCATCGTCCGGCATCACGCCGGACAGGATTTTCACCAGATCATCCTCGCGCCTCTGGGTGACAAACCGGCTTTGGCCGGGCTTGCGCTTGTCGAGCCATACCTGCAGATCGTCAAGCGTGAAACGAATGCCCGGAGGGCATCCGTCCACCACACATCCAAGTGCCGGCCCATGGCTTTCGCCCCAGGTCGTCACGCGGAAAAGATGGCCAAATGTATTATGCGACATGGATTTCAAAACCGGCGTTTCTGGAAGACGTGCAGGCTCTCATACCAGCCTGAAGGTTGGTATTAGAGCATTGGTCCGGCAAATGGAACCATCCTGAACCAAGTATTTTGTCCGCCGGTCAGGCGGCCTTGCGCCAGGGCTCTGTCTTGCAGAATTCAACCAGCGCACTGGCCGGCATCGGGCGCCCGAGAGCAAAACCCTGCAGATAGTTGCAACCGAGGAGTTTCAGCATCTCCCCGTGCTCCGGGGTTTCAACACCTTCTGCAACGGTTTCAATGTTGAGCGACCGCCCGATTTCGATAATGGACTTCACCATGGAGCGTTCTTCGCGCGATTCCAGAATGGGTGATACCAGCTGCCGGTCAATTTTCAGCCGTTTCGGCTTCAGCTTCAAAAGGCTGACAATGGACGTGTAACCCGTTCCGAAATCATCGATTTCGATGTCGATCCCCAGCGATTTGATGCGTTCGATATTCGCGGTCATCACTGTATCATTGTCATCGAGGAAAATCGATTCAATGAGCTCGAAGGAAATCTGTCCCGGCACGATTTGCAGATCCCCGAGGGCTTCGAGCAGTCTCTCGTCCTGAAGCCGACGGGCGGAAACATTGACTGAAATTTTCGGAATGATCAGGCCCTGTGCAGCCCAGGTCATGCGGTCTGCCATGGATTTTTCCAGCACGATCCTGTCAAGGGCGCAAACAGCATTCAGCTCCTCGGCGGTTTTCATGAACTTGTCGGGTGTCAGAACACCTTTTGTCGGATGGTTCCAGCGGACAAGCGCCTCCAGACCGGACAGTTTTTGGGTCTGGCAGTCAAACTGTGGCTGATACCATGGCACAAACTCGTTGTTTTCCAGCGCCGACAGAATTTCATCGGCCGTCCGTTTGGTGTTGATGATTTCCGCCGCAAGGTCATCGCTGAAAAATTCGTAGCGGTTCCGGCCCTTCTCCTTGGCGCGGTAAAGCGCGATATCGGCATTGACGAGCAATTGCCGGGCGTCATCCCTGCTCATGCGTTCCTGTGCAATACCGATGGACACACCGAAGCGGCATTCATGGCCCTGATGAATGATGGGCTGGCGCATCTGTTCAATAATGCGGGTTGCAAGCCGGGCAAGGCCAGCTTCGCTGTTCTTGTCCGTTACCAGCACAACAAATTCGTCACCGCCGATACGGGCAACAAGGTCACTTTCCCGGCACTGGCTTTTCAGGACATGCGATGCGTGTACGAGCATGGCGTCACCGGCGGCATGCCCCATCGTGTCGTTGATCTGTTTGAACCGGTCAAGATCCAGATGCAGGATCGCGATCTGCTCCGATGAATTGCGCCTTTCCTTCGAGAGGCGTTCCAGTTCCTCGTCAAGATAGCGCCGGTTGGCCAGGCCCGTCAGGGAATCATGCAAGGAATTGTGCAGGATGCGGTTTTTGACAAGGGCGATCTCTTCGGCGCGCTGTTCGGCGCTGTCCTTCGATTGTTTCAGCTGTTCCGTCAGCAACACGTCGCGGGTGATGTCAAAGGCCACACCTGTCATGATCACCTGTCCGTCACCCCCCACAATGGAAGTCCCGTGTGAACGGATATGGCGGATGCTGCCATCTTCCAGCAAAATCCGGCGTTCGCGCACACGGTTGCCTTCAGACCAGCTGTTCAGGCTGTATTCCTGCATCGCGCTTTCGCGGTCGTCCGGATGCAGCGCATGCTGCCATCTGTCGAAGCTCACACGACCATCCTTGTAGGGAATGCCATAGAGAGAATGCATGCGCTGGTCCCAGATGGAGCCCTTGCCCGGATGGGCTTCCCAAACGCCGCAGTCAAAAGCCGTCAGTGCCACATGCAACCGGTGCGCTGTTTCCATCTGGTCGCGGCGGCTTTGTGAAAGGTCATGCAGCGCAATCTGCAGGCGGGCGCTATGGGCTTCTGCCGCTTCTTTTGCCGCAACCATCTGCTCGTTCAGAAGCACATCCTCGGTCACATCGATGGCAACGCCATAAAGGCTTCGTTTGCCCGCGCTGGTCACGTTCAGTGTCGAGATCGTGCGCAGATGCCGCACGCATCCGTCTGTCCTGACAATGCGGAAACTGTTGCTGAATTTGCTTCCCGCATCGTAATCGCTGAATTGCTGGCCCAGAACCCGCTCCCTGTCATCCGGGTGAATACAATGCACCCACTGGGAAAGCGCCAGCGTACCACCCGTGTTGTCAAGGCCGCACAACGTATACATGCGGTCATCCCAATAGATGTTTCCACCGTCCAGCTCGGCTTCCCAAACCCCGCAGGCATAGGCATCCAGCGCCATGTCCAGACGGCGTGTTGTCGTTTCCAGCTCCTGTTCGCGCAGGGACAGCCGCTGAAGGGCAGCCTGCAGGTCCGCGTTTTTCGCATCGGCCAGTTCTTTCGCGCGGCGCAGATCCTCCGTCAGGGCCACGTCATCGGTCACATCACGGCAGATTCCGGCAATGCCAACCAGTCCGTCAGATGTCAGTTCCAGCGAACCAATGGCCCGCATGAACCGCCGCCTGCCATCATCGCATGCGATCGAATACTGGACGTTGAACTCGCTGCCCGTCATGATGGTGGATTTGATGGCCTCTGAAATCCGCTTGTAGTCTGCGGGATTGGCAATCCGGCGCCACAATGAGAGGGAACTTTCGGGCGAACCGGCTTCGGCACCGTGCAACGCCCGCATTCTGGAATCCCAGTATAGCGATTTTGTGGAGGGAACCACCTCCCAGATGCCGGTCTTGGACGCCTCAAGCGCAAGCATAAGCCGTCTTCTGGTAATGTCCAGCTCGGCTTCCCGTTCAAGCAGGGCCGTCGAATTTTCCTGCCGGTCCCGGAAAAGGCGCGTGGCATAGATCACCGGAACCAGCCCGAGCATGCAGGCCAATGCGATCCACAGTCTCAAAACCCAGGTGTTCTCCGGATCGCGGTTCCACCCGCCCTCAGGCGCTGCGCTCAGGATCCATTTTCCGGAAGGCAGATCAATAGATGTAAAGACGACATCGGATGTGTCGAAACCGACATTTCCGAAAGCAACCTTGTTGACGGTAAAATATTCTGTCTGAAGCTGAAGGGCATATGCGATTCCATCCCGGGAATCCGTGAAATCTGTGCGCGTGAAAAGCGTGGCCTGGTCGATGACACCGAAGACATAACCGTCCTGGACATTTCTTCCGTCAATGAACTGAAATACCGGATACCGGACGAAAAAGCCCGAACGTGCGTTTTCCAGGGCAATCTGGTAGGAAAACAGTGGCATGGTTGTATTCAAAACCCCGCCCTGCATGGCCTTGAAGGTCATGAATTTGCTGATACCCGGAATGGCAGCCATGGGCGCATTGTTCTTGGTCATGGAAACGGTTGTGCCGTCGTCTGTAACCAGTGTCAGTTGCGAAAGGGCATTGGGCTGCGAAAACGTGGCTGCGGCGGCATTCCGGAAATCAGCAATTTCATGGCCGGGCTGCAGTGCGATTGCGCGGGAAATCAGGCGAATGGCTTCGAGGTTTGTTTCAATTTCACGCTGAAGACGTGTTCCGGTTTCGGCTACGGTCATTGAAACGGACTGGTGCAGTTCGATGTGGTTTTCGATCCGGTTGGTGTGTTCGAGATAGGCCCCGGCGACCAGGAATATAAAAATGGTGATACACGATGGCGCGTATACGGAACTCATGACAGTTCTGGTATATTTCTCAAACGTTTTTTCCAGCAATTCGGCCCATCGAAAATATGTTCGCATTGTATTTTGATCCGCTCTCAATGCCGGAAGGCTAGCGCCTGAAACTTAACATTTGATGTAATTTGTTGATTCAACCGAAAGCATATGGCCTTCCGCCTCCTGTTTGTGCCGGTAGCCCGGGCTCAAGCCTCCCGGACAGCCGCAGGGTTCAGCCGTGCGGGCCTGTCAGGGGCGGTTTGGCACGGACGAGTTGAAAAGGTTTGGCACAGAAACGGCAGCCTTCCATCCTGGCGTAACGAAAATTTTGCCACATTTGCCCGACATATCCTTGAAAATGATTTTCCATGGAGCAGAAAAGGTGCTGGTGCACCGCTGGAACCGCAACGAAGAAACAGATGGGAGTGGAAGAGATGAATATTTTTCTGGCGGTGATCATGGGGGTTGCAGGGCTGCTTTTTCCGTTTGGAGCGTCAGCCGAAAGTGATGATGTTGAGGCAACCATCAAGAAAGTGGATACGTCCGCGCTGCTTCTGACGCTGGATGACGGCAAATCCTATACGGCTCCGGAGGAATTCAATTTTGATGGCCTGAAACCGGGCGTCAAGGTCATCGTGTTCTATACGGAAACAGATGGAAAACGTGTGATCAACGATCTGGAGGTCGTGCAGTAAACTTCAGTCCATGTCATGCAAGGCGGACAGGGTGATGCGCGTCACGGGCAAAATTGCGGTTCACGAAAACCAGACGGCTGTTTCAGCCGCGATTTTCAGGATTTTGTCTTGCGGAATGGTGAGATTGGCGGCTTCGTCGCGGTCCATGCCGGTGCGGATTTGCAGGATCGTGCGCATGACCCCGCCGTGTGTGACGCATACGGTGGGCCTTGCAAGGGATTGAAGCCATGGCCGTATGCGGGCTGACAGCATTTCAAAACTCTCGGCCTGAATGCCGGGAGGTTTGAAGTTCCATTTGTCCCGGTGCCGCTCCAGCATGATGTCCGGGAAATGCGTTTCCAGATCGCCGAGCGTGGAACCTTCCCAGTCGCCAAAGCAAATTTCCAGCAGTCGCGGATCGGTGCTGTAGGCATTCGGATCAAGGTCCATGGCAGCGCGCAGACGCTCCATGGTTTCACGGGTTCGCCCCAGCGGGCTGGCAACGAAATCAAAAGCACCGGCATTTTCGCCCAGCATTGCACCAAGCACAACGCCGTTACGGCTTGCCTGTTGGCGTCCGAGCGCATTGAGCGGAATATCGCGCTGTCCCTGGAAACGCTGTTCGGCATTCCAGTCGGTCTGTCCATGGCGAATGAAATACAAGGTCATGGCCAGACTGCCGTTCAGTCATTCACAAGCGAAATGTCCGGCGCGTCTACCGCTTTCATGCCAATGGTATGGTAACCGCTGTCACAATGCAGGATTTCACCGGTCACGCCGCTGGCCAGCCCGCTCAGAAGATAAAGGGCCGTGTTGCCGACTTCATCAATGGTAACCGTGCGTTTCAGCGGGGCGTTATATTCATTCCATTTCAGGATATAGCGGAAATCGCCGATACCGGACGCGGCAAGTGTCTTGATCGGACCGGCGGAAATCGCGTTGACCCGAATGCCGCGGTCACCCATGTCAACAGCCAGATAGCGCACGGAAGCCTCAAGGGCCGCCTTTGCAACACCCATGACATTGTAATGCGGCATCACCTTTTCGGCACCGTAATAGGTCAGCGTGATGATGGAGCCATGATCGTTCATGATACGCTCTGCCCGCTTGGCGACAGCGGTAAACGAATAGACCGAAATGTCCATTGTCTTCAGGAAGTTGTCGCGGCTTGTATCAATATACTTGCCGGTCAGCTCGTTCTTGTCGGAAAAACCGATGGCATGAACGAGGAAGTCGATCTTGCCCCATTTCTGTTCCAGTGTTGCAAATACGGCATCGATGCTGTCAAGGTCGCTGACATCACAGTCACCGGCCATGAAGGCACCCAGTTCGGCGGCCAGTGGCTCCACACGCTTCTTCAGCGCGTCACCCTGCCATGTCAGTGCGATGTCCGCACCGGCATCCGAACAGGATTTGGCAATGCCCCAGGCGATGGAACGATTGTTGGCAACGCCCATGATAATGCCGCGTTTGCCTGCCATAAGGCCTTGTGACTGAACCATATCAATGTCCCTTGTTGTTCAAATCTTGTGTGTGCCTATCGCATAGGCTGCTTTCCGGTTCAAGCATCTGTGGGGGTGCAGGAACACAAGTTCGGTAACATTGTGTCGTCGGGAGATAGAAAACGTTAGGCCGGGGAAGCCCCTGGCCGGTCCGGCCTAAAGAAACAGGCCCTCGCGCAGCGATCGCATCAGGTCGGTCACCTTGCTGTCCGGGTGGTCCCACAGCATCACGCGCACATCCACCAGAAGATCACCGCGCTGGCCGGAAGCCATCGGCAGGCCCTGGCCTTTCACCGTCAGCGTCCTGTCAGATCCGGACCACGGCGGAATGACAAGTCTGGAAAGACCGTCCGGTGTGTCCACCATCGTTTCGCAGCCAAGGACAGCATTTTCAATATCAACAGGCAGAACAATGCGCAGATGATAGCCGTCCGGTTTGAAAAGAGGGTGTGGTGCAATCCGCACCCGCGCCACAACATCCCCGCGTTCCATGCCCGGAAAACGGAAGCCGACATCGGGCAAACGAATGGCCTGGCCGTCGGTTACCCCTTGCGGCAAGGTGATTTTCATGGATTTTCCGTCAGGCAGTTCTGCGACCGCGCGGTTTCCGGTGAGCAGATCCTCAATGGAAACAGTGATATCAACGAGCAGATCCGGAGCCTTTTCCGGCATTTCCGTTGCCCGTGTCAGCTTGCGCAGCAGGCTGGCGAATAATTCCGCAGCACCCGGCACGGGCCGGCGCACCGCCTCTTCCTGCATTTCGGACGGTCCCTCGCCGGCACCTCTCTCTGCCCTGCGGCCGGCTTCTTCTCCCTTGCCGAAAATCCGGCTGATAATGTCTTCAGCACTTTCCCGCGAAGATTCCGGTTTGCCTGCCTCACTCTCCGCCTTCCGTTGCTTCAGCGCATCGGCCTGTCGTGCCTGTTCACGCTGTTCCATGATGGTCGGCTTGCGGCGGCGCATCTCCTGGCGCGATTGTTCCTGATCATACTGGCTGCGTTTCTTCGGATCGCGCAACACATCGTAGGCTTTGCCCGCTTCGGTAAAGCGCGCATTGGCCTGCGGGTCATCCTTGTTCATATCCGGATGAACGGCTTTCGCCATGGCCCGCCATGCGGACTTTATCTCTTCCGGTCCGGCAGATCTGGAAACGCCCAGGACAGAATAGGGATCGCGCATGTACGAATACCGGCAGGTTGGGTTGAGGAAGGCATTGCAATCGCGCCACTCTTTCAGAAAAGTGTTAACCTTTCGTTAACACTATTTTGCCGGTTCGTGGCGACCCCGGCGTGTGGCGACCCGGAAAAATCAGCCCTGCTTGTCAAAGTTCAGCAGCGTCCATTGTCCGCTTCCGGTCAGGCATGCCTTTCCCGCGAAACTGTCAACACCCGTATAGGAATGGCGGGTGGTGCGGAAATCACGGCAGATGACGTTATTGTCCCGCGTCTCGGAAATGCTGCTGATCACACCGGCACTGCCTGTGTAAGGATTGGCCCAGGGAGAGGGGGAATTTCCGAGTTTTGCAAGATCAAGGGAGCTGGCGGCATGCATGGCGGTCATTTCGTCCGACTGCGCGGCGGCCATGTCGCGTGCCGGAATGGACCCTGTCTTGAGCGACGTGTCGATCCCTGACGTTCCGAAGAAATCGCCGTCGCTCATGCAGCCGCTGAGAAGCGGCACACAAACAACAGCCAACGTCAAAAACCTCTCCAAGTCCTGCCCCCTTGTTTCGCAGTCAGGCTTTGCTATGTGTTGCAGCAGACAGCTGCAAAACAACGCTCCAACGCATTGGACCACCAATATGACGGAAAATGGGTTAACAACCGGTGACTTTACGCAGGAAAATGAACCTTTCGCCCTGTTCGGCGCATGGCTGAAGGAAGCAGAAGCCAGCGAGATCAACGATCCCAACGCTGTTGCAATGGCCACAGTCGACGGGGATGGACTGCCGAATGTGCGCATGGTCCTGCTCAAGGGGGTTGATAGCCATGGCTTTGTTTTCTATACAAATCTCGGCAGTCAAAAGGGTCAGGAGCTGCAGGCGCACATGAAGGCTGCCATGTGTTTTCACTGGAAGTCCCTGCGCCGTCAGGTCCGGGTGCGCGGGCCTGTGGAAATGGTGACAGATGAAGAGGCCGATGCCTATTACAAGACCCGGTCGCGCGGAAGCCGCATCGGTGCCTGGGCTTCAAAACAGTCGCGCGAGCTTGAAAGCCGCTTTGCCCTGGAAAAGGCTGTCGCGGTTTTTACCGCCAAATTCGGTCTGGGTGACATTCCGAGACCCGACCACTGGTCCGGTTTCCGTATCGTGCCAACCTCGATCGAGTTCTGGAAAGATGGCGCGTTCCGTCTGCATGATCGTATTGAATTCCGGCGCGGGGATGCGAAAGAGGCGTGGAGCAAGGTGCGTATGTACCCCTGAAAATCAAGGGGTTTTATAAGAATTTTCGGAAGCGAATGCCTGTGTCCAGGCCATGAAGTCATCCCTGGCCAGTGGCCTGCACCAGTAATAGCCCTGGGCCACGTCGCAGCCTGCATCTTTGGCACGGTTGCGGTCCACCGGAGTTTCCACGCCTTCTGCTACAGCGTCCATGCCCAGTTCGTGCGCCATGGCCACCATGGCGCGCAGCAGGGACGCGGCCCTTGGATTGTCCTCGATATTTTTCACAAACACCCGGTCAATCTTCAGCGTCTTGATCGGCAGATGTGCCAGGTGGGTAAATCCGAGATGACCGCTGCCAAAATCGTCAATCACAATGCCAACGCCCATGGTGTGCAACGCCATCAGACTGTCTTCAATCGCATGGGAGTGCGCGTTGATCAGCGCCTCGGTAATCTCGAATTCCAGCACATTCGGGTTGCAATGATGCGCGTCCGGCAACGCGCGCACCCTGTTCAGGAATGTGGTATCCACAAGCGGTGCGCAGGACAAATTGACAGATACCGTATGGCTGTGCCCGGACTGTGTATTCCACGCGCTCACAAATGCGCAGGCATCGTCCAGAACGAGGTCGCTGATGGGCAAAATCAGGCCCGTCGCTTCGGCCATGGGCAGAAACATCGAGGGCGGAATATGTCCGCGCCTGGGGTGCTTCCAGCGGATCAGCGCCTCGGCACCGACAATCCGGTTACTGGCAAGACAAATCTTCGGCTGGAAAAACGTCGTAAATTCTCCCGCTTCAATGCCGCGGCGGATATCGTCTTCAAGGCGATAGCCTGAATCCTGCAACTGGAGGGGCGCTGTTTTCAGTTCGGCTGCCGCGCCGGAACCGGAATCGGTCGCGGCCTTCTGGGTGTCATCGAAAGCAACGGCGGCCTCCCGGTTCTGGACACGCGGCAACTTGCGAATGGACAGGACGCCGGTCAATTCGCGGCTGGCAGATTTCACGGCGGTTTTCACGGTGACGACATCGTTCCATTCCTGGCCTTCTTTGGTATAGAACGGGCGCCTGGTCTCCACCGGATGTGCGGACAGCATCGCCTGCATGTCATTTTTCACAATGGCATCGGCAATGGTGCGCGAAAAGAGATCATGGTCGGTTTTTCCGATAATCTCCTGTTCGGAAAATCCGGAAAATGCCTCAAAGGCGGCGTTGCAAAGAAGATAACGGCACCTTGTATCCTTCAGCCAGATCGGGTCGGAAACAATATCGAATACAGCATGCAGGACATCCAGAAAAAAGTCCTGTTCACAATCGGTGATGGCCTCACGCGGCACATCGGTAATGTTGCCGGGCGTCTCCGCGACTGTTTCCTCACGGGGATCAGAAACAGGAAATCGTGTCACTCCCATCAGCGCAATCCTGCAATCTCTGCCAAATCAGTGGTCTGTCCTGATCATCACAGAAACCGCAAGACAATGCAAAGGGCGCAAAAGTTCAGGCAAACACAATCCCGTGAGCGGATAGGGAACTGCTGGTCAGCGCCCCGTCGCCGTGCAGCGCCGTTTGACTGTCAGGTGCGTGTGCCGCCCACGGTCACCTGGTCCATGCGCAAATGCGGCTGGCCGACACCGACGGGCACACTCTGCCCCGCCTTGCCGCACATGCCGATACCGGTATCCAGCTTCATGTCATTGCCGACCATGGAAATCCGCTGCATGGATTCAGGGCCATTGCCGATCAGCATGGCACCTTTCACCGGGGCACCGATTTTGCCATTCTCGATCAGATAGGCTTCGGTGCAGCCGAACACGAATTTTCCGGATGTGATATCCACCTGGCCGCCGCCGAAAGACACGGCATAAAGACCGTTTTTCACGGACGCGATAATCTCTTCCGGCGTCTTGTCTCCGCCCAGCATATAAGTGTTGGTCATGCGCGGCATCGGCTGGTGTGCATAGGACTGGCGACGACCGTTGCCGGTTGGTGCAACGCCCATCAGGCGGGCGTTCTGGCGATCCTGCATATAGCCTGTCAGCCTGCCGTCATCAATCAGCACATTATAGCCCGACGGCGTGCCTTCATCATCCACGCTCAGCGAGCCGCGCCGCCCTTCCATCGTGCCGTCATCAACAACGGTCACACCCCTGGCAGCCACCATCTGGCCCATAAGGCCCGCAAAGGCGGATGTTTTCTTGCGGTTGAAATCGCCTTCCAGCCCGTGGCCGACGGCTTCATGCAGCATCACGCCCGGCCAGCCGGAGGACAGAACCAAATCCATGGTGCCGGCGGGGGCCTCTATGGCCTCCAGATTGACAAGGGCCTGGCGAAGCGCCTCGTCTGCGCCCTTCTGCCAGCTTGTGGTTTCCAGAAATTCACCAAAGCCGCGTCGCCCGCCAAAGCCGAACGAGCCGCTTTCCTGACGGTCGCCGGAGCCAGCCACAACCGAAATGTTCACCCGGGTCATCGGACGGATATCGCGCACCAGATGACCGTCGGCACGCAAAATTTCCACCACCTGCCAGCCGGCAGAAATATTGGCCGTCACCTGCCGCACCTTGCTGTCTTTTCCCCGGATATAGGCATCAATCGACTGGAGAATGCCGACCTTTTCCTCAAATGTCGGAGAGCCGATCGGATTTTCGTCCCCGTAAAGCTTTGTGTTGGTGCGGGCAGGGGCCGCCGTATAGGTTCCGCTGTAGCCGCGGGTCACGGCTGAGACGGCATCGGCAGCGCGCCTGAGTGCACCTTGCGACAGGTCACCCGCATGCGCAAATCCTGTGGCCTCACCGGCAACGGAGCGCAGGCCGAAGCCCTGCTCGGTATTGAAACTGCCCCCTTTCAGGCGGCCATTGTCAAAGGTCAGCGATTCAGCCTGTGCATGCTCGATGAAAAGCTCGCCGTCATCAGAATTTTTGAGCGCATCGGCCACAATAGCGCGGATTGTGGCCTCGTCGCAGTCAAACAGGCTTGAAAGATCGGTATTCATGGCAGGTTTTCCCATGTTTGAAACGGAACCCTGTAGGTAATCGCCGCCACCTTCAGGCACAAGGGGCCGCTTTGGATGTGTATGGCGACCGTGAAAAGCATCGGTTCATGGCAGGGCGTCGTATCCTTCGCCAAAGCCTTTCAGGTCAACCGGAATGCCGATACCTTCCTCCGGTGTCTGGAAAACGATGAATGTGGCAGTGGCACCGGCCCGCAAGGTTTTCAAGAGCGCTTCTTCCAGCACAACTTCGGCATAGCAGCCATCTGCAAAACAGCGCACGAAATAGGCGCGGCCAATGTCCTTGTTGTCCACATTCAGCCCCAGGCCATTCGGCAGCAACACGCCTAGCGGTGCCAGGACGCGCAGGATCCTGGACTTGCGGTCGGCTGTTTTCAGGATCACCACAGACAGGCCCACTTCCGGACGGTCTTCGGCAATCACATTCTGCATCATGGCGCACTGTTCTTCCTTGGCACCGGCCGGGCGGTCGCAGACAATCGACCATGCACCATGTGTGGACTTCACAGTTCCGGGCTGCTGGGCTGCCATCGCCCTGTCGCCGCTTGCACACAGGCCGAAACCGTAAGAAGCAGCGAGAATTGCCGCTGGAATGACGGAAAACCGCCTGGCAGAGAACATGCCCATGTAAACCCTCTCAACTGCGAATCATTGTTTGCATTCTTGAAGCGATGGATCGGAAAATGGAAGAGCAAGTCCCGGATTTCGTGTGCTGCAAACCACAGTTTCAGCCAACCACGGCAAATTTGGGACGGGTGACGTCCTTGCGCGACAAAACAATTCTTGACAATTCCTGGTGCCCCGCACCCTCGTGATTGCAGGGCGTCTGTCAGGAAAACAGGGTATGCGCCGCAAACAAAGGCAGCAGGAAAGCTTTTGAAAGACTGTGAAAAGCCGTGCACTTGCGTCTTTGCGCAAAAATGCCGCATCAACAACGGTGGACAGGTGTTGCAGCCACTGGAAATCTGTGGTTTTAAACGCTAATCATAGCAAGGATTCTGTGCTATTGTTTGATCGAGATCAAATTAAGGCGCGAAACAGGCATCGGGGAGATTACGTACGTGAGAAACAAAGTCTATGCAGGTCTGGCGACGCTTGCCTGTCTGCTGTCCGCATCGTCCGCATTTGCGGACCAGCCGGTTGCGTGGGGCCATGAGTTCCAGCCACCCGCGACTGCGATCATGCAGCAGATCGAGTGGTTCAATGTGTATACATTGTGGTTCATCATTCCCATAACGCTGTTTGTCCTTGCCCTGCTGGTTTTTGTTGTTGTCAAGTTCCGTGCCTCAGCCAATCCTGTTCCCTCAAGGGTGAGCCACAACACAGCCATCGAGGTCGTGTGGACCATCGCTCCTGTCATTATCCTTCTGGCCATCGCCATTCCGTCATTCCAGCTTCTGACGGCGCAGTACACGCCCGGCGAAGAGCCTGCGCTGACGGTGAAGGCATCGGGCAACCAGTGGTACTGGTCCTACGAATACCAGCAGGAAACCCCTTTGAGCTTTGATTCCCTGATGCTGGCAGAGGCGGATCGCGCCAAGGCCGGCAAGGAAGACAAGGCGGCCTATCCGCGCCTTCTGGCCGTGGACAACGAGATGGTTGTTCCTGTGAACAAGACCGTTCGTGTCCTGGTGACCGGCAATGACGTGATCCACGCATTTGCCATGCCGGCTTTCGGCATCAAGATCGATGCTGTGCCGGGTCGTATAAATGAGACCTGGTTCAGGGCGACGCGCGAGGGCCTGTATTACGGCCAGTGTTCGGAGCTTTGCGGCAAGGATCATGCCTTCATGCCGATCGCGATCCGCGTGGTCAGCCAGGAAAATTATGACAAGTGGCTGAGTGCTGCAGCAACCAGTCTGGGTGATGCAAACAAGGCACTGATGGCAAAGGTTGACAGTCCCGCGACTGTTGATATTGCCAGGAACACCGCACAATAAGTACCGGGGAGCACCGAACCATGGCAGGATATTCCGCCCACGATCACGCGCATGACGATCACGGTCATGAGGATCACGCACACAAGCCAGCCGGTTTCTTTACCCGCTGGTTCTTTTCCACCAACCACAAGGATATCGGCACCCTCTACCTGATCTTTGCCATCATGGCCGGTATCGTTGGCGGTGCCCTCTCGGTTGCCATGCGCATGGAGCTGCAGGAGCCGGGCATCCAGATCTTCCATGGTCTGGCAGCCATGATGTACGGTTCTGCAGATCAGGCAGGCCAGCTCTATAACGTCTTTACCACGGCCCACGCCCTCATCATGATCTTCTTCATGGTCATGCCCGCGCTGATTGGCGGTTTTGCCAACTGGATGATCCCGATCATGATCGGCGCTCCCGACATGGCCTTCCCCCGCCTCAACAATATTTCCTTCTGGCTCATTGTTCCGGCCTTCCTGTTGCTGATCATGTCCATGTTTGTGGATGGCCCTGCCGGTTCATACGGTGTGGGTGGCGGCTGGACACTGTATCCGCCGCTTTCGACCTCCGGAACACCCGGTCCTGCCGTGGATCTGGCCATTCTGGCGCTGCATATTGCCGGTGCCTCGTCGATTCTCGGTGCCATCAACTTCATCACCACCATCCTCAACATGCGTGCGCCCGGCATGACGCTGCACAAGATGCCGCTGTTTGCGTGGTCGGTGCTGATCACCGCCTTCCTGCTGCTCCTGTCCCTGCCGGTTCTGGCCGGTGGCATCACCATGCTTCTGACAGACCGCAATTTCGGCACGTCTTTCTTCGCGCCGGATGCGGGTGGTGATCCGATCCTGTTCCAGCACCTGTTCTGGTTCTTCGGCCATCCGGAAGTCTACATTCTGATCCTGCCCGGGTTCGGCATTATCAGCCACATCATTTCCACCTTCTCGCGCAAGCCGGTCTTCGGGTATCTCGGCATGGCCTATGCCATGGTTGCCATCGGTGCCGTCGGCTTCATCGTCTGGGCGCACCACATGTATACAACCGGTCTGTCGCTGCAGACCCAGCGTTACTTCGTGTTTGCCACCATGGTGATCGCGGTTCCGACAGGTGTGAAGATCTTCTCGTGGATTGCCACAATGTGGGGCGGTTCCATCACCTTCCGCACACCGATGATCTGGGCGATCGGCTTTATCTTCCTGTTCACCGTCGGGGGTGTGACAGGCGTGCAGCTGGCCAATGCCGGTCTCGACCGTTCCATGCAGGACACCTATTACGTCGTGGCCCATTTCCACTACGTTCTCTCGCTCGGTGCCGTGTTTGCAATCTTTGCCGCCTGGTATTACTGGTTCCCGAAAATGACCGGTTACATGTACAGTGAATGGATTGGCAACCTGCATTTCTGGGTGATGTTCATCGGTGTGAACATGGTGTTCTTCCCGCAGCATTTCCTGGGCCTGCAGGGCATGCCGCGCCGTTATATCGACTATCCGGATGCTTTCGCCGGGTGGAACATGGTGTCATCCTACGGTTCCTACATTTCGGCCGTTGCCGTTGTGATCTTCCTGGTCGGTGTGTTCGAGGCCTTTGCCCGCAAGCGCGTCGCCGGTGACAATCCCTGGGGTGTCGGTGCCGATACGCTGGAATGGACACTGTCGTCTCCGCCGCCCCATCACCAGTGGGAACAGCTGCCACGCATCCGGTAAATGGCAGCCCGACATCCGGAAGCCGCCTGCGGGCGGCTTTCACCCTGTGATGCATGTCATGCTGGCATGTGTTGCAGTTTTGCGAAAAAAAATATGAAAAAACAATAGCTTGAAGCCTGGTATGTGAATCTGGAAGATCGCGGCAGGCTTCAGGCAATCTCGCAGCCAATCTGGCAGGCGTTGTGTAAGGTCAAGTTTATGGCAATGATTGAAAATATAGCTCCCGTGGACGAGCAGGCCGGTTTCCGCCTGTCGGAAGCCACTGCACGTGATTATTTTGATCTGCTGAAACCCCGCGTGATGTCGCTGGTCATCTTTACCGCCTTTGCCGGTCTTGTTCTGGCACCTGGCCATCTTCATCCGGTTCTGGGCTTTATTTCCGTCCTGTGCATTGCCGTGGGTGCCGGTGCCTCCGGTGCCCTCAACATGTGGTATGATGCTGATATTGATGCTGTCATGACCCGCACCGCTTCAAGGCCCATACCGTCCGGGCGCATCCTGCCAGGCGAAGCCCTGAGTTTCGGCATAGCGCTTTCGGCTTTTGCCGTGTGCATACTGGGCCTTCTGGTCAACTGGCTGTCTGCCTTCCTGCTGGCCTTCACCATTTTCTTTTATGCCGTTGTCTACACAATGTGGCTGAAGCGCTCGACGCCGCAGAACATCGTCATCGGCGGTGCGGCGGGGGCCTTTCCGCCCATGATCGGCTGGGCCTGTGTTACCGGTTCGGTTTCCATCGACAGCATCATCCTGTTTGCCATTATCTTTTTCTGGACACCTGCGCATTTCTGGGCGCTGGCCCTGTTCAGGATGCGGGATTATGGCGCGGTCGGTGTGCCCATGCTGCCCAATGTGGCAGGGGCTGCCACAACCAAAAAGCAGATTGTCATCTATGCGGTTCTGACCGTTGTCATGTCACTGATGCCGGCGGTTCAAGGGTCTGCCAGCTATGGCTATGCGGCAGTGGCGCTTTGCCTCGGGGCTGTCTTTGTGGCGCTTTCGCTTGGCGTTCTGCGCATGCCGGAAGGCGATGAAAAAATGCTCCCGGCGAAGAAACTGTTTGGTTATTCCATCCTCTATCTCTTTGCCATTTTCTCCGCTCTCATGGCGGATCATGCTGTGGTGTCATGGCTTTCAAGCACAGGACAGGTCTGATGGACATGGAAAAAATCACATTGACCCCGGTTCAGTCCAGGTCGCGTCGCAACCGCAATATCGCCCTCGGTTTCCTTCTGGCGGGTCTGGTTGTTCTTTTTTATGTTGTGACACTGGTGAAATTCGCCGGTGGCATGGTGCAATAGGGAGGGCGCAATTTGACCGGTCCCGGCATACGTGACATCAACAAGCAGCGTAACAACTGGGCTGTTGTCGGTGTTTGCCTGTCTTTTGTCTTCGGCATGGTCGGCATGTCCTATGCTGCTGTGCCGCTCTATCGCCTGTTTTGCGAGGTAACCGGCTATAATGGCACAACCCGGCGTGTCGAGCAGGCTTCCAGTGTCATTCTCGACCGCAAGATCAAGATCCGTTTTGATGCCAATATTGATGCCGGGCTGAACTGGGAGTTCGAGCCGGACCAGCGCGAGATAGAAATCCGCATCGGGGAAACGGTCATGATCAATTATCATGCTGTCAACCGCGCACAGCAGGCCACGACGGGCCAGGCGATTTTCAATGTCACGCCGCAGCAGGCCGGTGCCTATTTCAACAAGATCGAGTGTTTCTGTTTTACGGAGACGACCCTTCAGCCGGGCGAGAGACTGGAAATGCCGGTGACATTTTTCGTGGATCCGGATATGGTCAATCCGGAGGAAACCAGAAATATCAATACGATTACCCTGTCTTACCGCATGTATCCGCATGTGGCGACAAAGCCTGTTGCCGCAACAGACAGCAAGCAGGGGCAAGCTGAAAAGAAACTTTGACCAACACGCTTTTCCGGGGTAACCCGGTTGAACCGAAGACTTGAAAGCCGGGGACGACTGACATGGCCGATACACATCAAAAGAACCACCGATTACCACATTATCGATCCGAGCCCCTGGCCGCTGCTGGCCTCCATCGGTTCATTTGTCATGGCGATTGGCGGCGTGGGCTACATGCGCTACCTGTCTGGTGGCACATTCCATGTTTTCGGCGTTGAAATGGCCAATCCCTGGCTGTTCTTCATTGGTCTCGCACTGGTAGTATATACAATGTTCGGCTGGTGGTCGGATACGATCAGGGAAGCGCATGAGGGCCATCATACCCGCGTCGTGTCGCTGCACCTGCGCTATGCGATGATCATGTTCATCGCATCCGAAGTCATGTTCTTCGTGGCCTGGTTCTGGGCCTTCTTCGATGCCAGCCTTTTTGTCGGTGAAACCATCAATGCCGGACGCT
Source organism: Rhizobiaceae bacterium (assembly GCA_965247225.1). Lineage (GTDB taxonomy): Bacteria > Pseudomonadota > Alphaproteobacteria > Rhizobiales > Rhizobiaceae > CBDFGT01. Next base: position 28,844 of record CBDFGT010000010.1, read on the forward strand.
TTGCGGCAACCGGCGGTGTATGGCCGCCAAAGGGTATCGAGGTTCTTGATCCCTGGCACCTGCCACTTTACAACACGGTGATCCTGCTCCTGTCCGGCACCACGGTCACCTGGGCGCACCATGCCCTGCTGCATGGCGACCGCAAGGGCCTCATCAGCGGCCTTGCCCTGACTGTTGCGCTTGGTATCCTGTTCAGCTTCGTCCAGGCCTATGAATATGCGCATGCACCATTTGCCTTCAGGGATTCCATCTATGGTGCCACATTCTTCATGGCGACCGGTTTCCATGGCTTCCACGTTCTGGTTGGCACGATTTTCCTGCTGGTCTGCCTGTTCCGGGCCATGAAGGGCGATTTCACGCCAAGGCAGCATTTCGGCTTTGAAGCTGCTGCCTGGTACTGGCATTTCGTCGACGTGGTCTGGCTCTTCCTGTTCTTCTCCATCTATATCTGGGGCGGCTGGGGCGCACCACTGGCTGCGGGCTGAACATGACTGGATTTGGAAATGGCGGCTTCAGAGCCGCCATTTTTGTATGTTGACAGCACGTATCTGGCTGGATACTTTTATGGCACTTCAGTTTTCAGCGACAGCAGAATTTTCAGATTGGCTTTCAGGACTTGCGGACAGCAAGGCAAAAGCGAGAATTCTCGCAAGGATCAGGTCCGCAGAACTTGGAAATTTTGGAGATTGCAAACCGGTCGGCGACAGTGTGTGTGAGATGAGAATACACTATGGCCCCGGCTACAGGGTCTATTACATGAGAACTGGAGATATTATCTATGTCCTTCTGGCTGGTGGGAACAAGGCCACACAGAAGGCAGATATAAAACGGGCCATTGCGCTTTCAAAGACGCTGAAAGGTGAACACAGTGCTTGATTTAATTCGCTTTGATCCGGTTGATTACCTGGATTCGCAAGAAACAGCTATTGCGTATTTGACTGCAGCACTGGAAGACGAAAACCCGGATGTTTTTATAGCTGCTATCGGTGATGTTGCCCGTTGGCATGGTATGACCGACATTTCAAATGCAACAGGTTTGGGCAGGGAAAGCCTCTATAAATCATTGCGGTCGGGTTCAAAGACGCGGTTTGAGACGATCCGGAAAGTGACAGGGTCTCTGGGCCTGAAATTGGTGATTGAACCCGTTAACAAACGGGCTTCATAACCAGTATCCCGGATCCGGAACAGGGACACCCCATGAACATCCGCAATGAGAGCCATGCCACTGGTAGCCGCTATGTGGCAGCCCTTCCGGAAGGTACCGCAGAGATGAGTTTTTCGCGGGCATCCCCGCATCTCGTCATTATGGATCATACATTCATGGCCGTGAACCATCCGGAGGGCAGGGGCATCGGGCAAAAGCAGGTATAGCCTTTCTGTCGCATTTCCCTCCGGCCTCGCGATAGGCTATAGATCCGGTGACGCATTCACAGAACGGACACTGCCATGAGCGAAGACGAAGCCCTGTTCCCTCCCGTTGATCCTTTCAGGGTCGGCTTGTCGGCCTGTTGCCCGCGCTGCGGTCAGGGCAAGCTGTTCGACGGATTCCTGAAGGTCAGGCCGCAATGCCGCAACTGCGGTCTGGATTACAGCTTTGCCGACAGCGGCGACGGCCCGGTAGTGTTCGTCATTCTCATTGTCGGTTTTCTGGTGGTTGGCGCTGCGCTCTGGCTGGAAGTCAATTACAATCCGCCGCTCTGGCTGCATTTCCTGTTGTGGTTTCCGCTGGCCACCGGTCTCAGCCTGTTGGTCATGCGTCTGCTCAAGGGCCTGCTGATTTCGCTGCAATATGCCAACAAGGCCAAGCCGGGTGAAATGGACCGTGGTTGATAGCAACACAAACCTGCCTGTTCCAAAACCGGCAAAAATGGGTCTGGCCACCTTTGTCGTACTCGCCATTGTTCTGGTCATTCTTCTGGTTCTGGGCACATGGCAGGTCCAGCGTCTGGCCTGGAAAGAGGCGCTGCTGGCCGATATCACCAGCCGTCTGGCCATGCCTGCCGCCCCTCTGGCCGATATTCTGGCCTTGCAGGCCGCCGGAACCGATATTGAATATCGCCCTGTCTTTGTTGATGGCGTGTTTGACCATACAAGGGAACGTCATTTTCTGGCAACGCAGGATGGCCAGCCGGGGTTCCATGTCTATACGCCGCTGATCCTGGCCGACGGGCAGGTTCTGTTCGTCAATCGCGGCTTTGTTCCCCTGCAAATGGAGAGGCCGGAAACCCGCAGCGCCGGCAATCCGGCGGGCCCTGTGCATATTGTCGGCCTTGCCCGCCAAAAGCTGGAGGCCAAACCCTCCGCCATGGTTCCCGACAATGACCCTTCCGGAAACATGTTTTTCTGGAAGGATCTGGATGCCATGGCGCAAAGCGCGCACTATCCTGTCAGCCGTGTGCTGCAGATCTTTGTCGATGCAGACAAGACACCCAATCCGGGTTTCTATCCGCAAGGCGGGGTCACCATCATTGATTTGCCCAACAATCACCTGCAATATGCCGTCACCTGGTATGGCCTGGCCGTCGCTCTGGTGGTGATTGCGTTCATCCTCTGGTGGCGTGGCCGGCAGAAGTCTGCGTAAACATCCTTTTCAGGCTTTCGGATGGGGCGTGATTCCTTTATGCAGGGAAGGAATTGACCGATGGATGGAAACTGCCATGTCGACGATCGCTGCCATACTCGTTTTCCTTGTTGCGCTGGAACATCTGTATATTCTGGTTCTGGAAATGTTTTTGTGGACCACGCCGCGCGCGCGGAAAACCTTTGGCACCACGCCGGATTTTGCGGCCGCAAGCAAGGGGCTTGCCGCCAACCAGGGGCTCTACAACGGCTTTCTGGCCGCAGGTCTTGTCTGGAGCCTCTTGCATGGCAACGCCATTTTTGCCTTCCAGCTGAAGCTGTTTTTCCTGTGCTGCGTCCTGGTGGCCGCCCTTTATGGTGCGCTCAGTGTCAGGCCGCGGATATTCGTGGTTCAGGGTGTGCCGGCGCTGGCGGCTCTTGTCGCTGTCTTGTTGTTTGCCAATCCCTATGGCGCAGTCGGCAGCGTTACGGTTGCCGCGCTGCAATCCCTCCTGGGCGTGTTTTAGGCGGTGTCCATGATCATGAAACGTCCCGTTACCATCCGTCTGTGCGGCCCGCGCGGTTTTTGCGCCGGTGTTGACCGCGCCATCCAGATTGTCGTTCTGGCGCTCAAGCAATATGGCGCACCGGTCTATGTCCGCCACGAAATCGTCCACAACCGGTATGTGGTGGAAGGGCTGGAGGCAAAAGGTGCCATCTTTGTCGAGGAGCTGGATGAAATTCCGGCAGAACACCGCGCCCAGCCTGTGGTGTTCTCCGCCCATGGTGTGCCGAAATCCGTTCCGGAAGATGCGATCGCCCGCAACCTGTTCTATCTTGATGCCACATGTCCGCTTGTGTCCAAGGTCCACAAGCAGGCCATGCGCCACCAGCGCATGGGCCGCCATGTCATCCTCATCGGCCATGCAGGCCATCCGGAAGTGATAGGTACCATGGGGCAATTGCCGGAAGGTTCGGTTTCCCTGATCGAGACCATTGCCGATGCCGATGCCTATGTCCCGCCGGATGCGCAAAATCTCGGCTATGTCACCCAGACCACCCTGTCGGTGGATGATACCGCAGGCGTGATCAAACGCCTGCACGAGCGTTTCCCCGATCTGACCGCACCTGCGGCAGACAGCATCTGCTATGCCACCACCAACCGGCAGGAGGCCGTCAAGCAGGCGGCCCCCGGCTGTGACCTGTTTCTCATTGTCGGCGCTCCCAATTCGTCCAATTCCAGGCGCCTCGTCGAAGTGGCCCACCGGGCTGGCGCAAAAACATCATTGCTGGTGCAGCGTGCCGCAGACATTGAATGGGAAAGCCTGGGACCGGTCTCTGTTGTCGGCCTGTCTGCCGGTGCGTCTGCGCCGGAAGTCATCGTCAATGAAATCATCGAGGCCTTCCGCGAGCGCTATCAAGCCACGGTGGAACTGGCCGATACCGTGGAAGAAACAGAAAATTTCCTTGTCAACCGCGAGCTGCGCCATGTGGCGCTGACGGCAGCCGACATGGCCTTTGTCAACGGAGAATGAATGGCAGTCTATACCGATATCAGCGACGATGATCTTGCCGCCTTCCTGGCGGATTATGATGTCGGCACGCTGACCTCCTGCAAGGGCATTGCCGAAGGCGTGGAAAATTCCAATTTCCTGCTGCACACCACCACGGCACCCTACATTCTGACCCTGTATGAAAAGCGGGTTGACCCGGATGACCTGCCGTTCTTTCTGGGGCTGATGCAGCATCTCAATGCCAGTGGCCTGTCCTGCCCGCTGCCGCTGATCCGCAGGGACGGACAGATGCTGGGCGAACTGTCCGGCCGTCCTGCCGCCATGGTCACCTTTCTCGAAGGCATGTGGCTGCGCAAGTCCGAGGCCCGTCATTGCCGCGAAGTGGGCAGTGCGCTGGCGCAGATGCATGTGGCGGGCAAGGGTTTTGCCAGAACCCGCGCCAATGCCCTGTCCGTGTCCGGCTGGCGTCCGCTCTGGGAAAAGTCGGTGGCGCGTGTTGACGAGGTCGAGACGGGCCTGAAAGACGAGATCGCCGGCCATCTGGAGGCGCTGGAAGCCGCCTGGCCGAAGGATCTGCCAACAGGCGTCATCCATGCCGATCTGTTTCCCGACAACGTGTTCTTTCTGGGCGACCGGCTCTCCGGCCTGATTGATTTCTATTTTGCCTGCAATGATATTCTGGCCTATGATGTCGCCATCTGCCTGAATGCCTGGTGCTTTGAAAAGGATGGCGCGTTCAACATCACCAAGGGCATGGCGCTTCTGGCGGGCTATCAGTCTGTTCGCCCGCTTTCCTCTGCTGAAGTCAACGCTTTGCCCATGCTGGCGCGGGGGTCTGCCCTGCGGTTCTTTCTCACCCGTCTTTATGATTGGCTGATGACGCCGGAAGGGGCCATGGTGACGAAAAAAGACCCGCTGGAATATCTGAAAAAGCTGCGCTTCCATGCCCATGTCAGGGATGCAGCCGAATATGGAATGCAGTAAAGCCCATGTCATGAAGGTTTGTATGAAGGCATGTCGCGCAAAAGCGTGCCAGGCGAATCCGAAAGATCGCAACGCGCGTTAATTCCGGAAAGGTGCTGATGAAGACTGTTGATATTTTCACCGATGGTGCCTGTTCGGGCAATCCCGGCCCCGGCGGCTGGGGCGCGATCCTGCGTTATGGGGAAACCGAAAAGGAATTGTGCGGCGGCGAGGCCGACACCACCAACAACCGTATGGAACTGATGGCCGCCATTGCGGCGCTGAATGCCCTGAAATCGGCCTGCCAGGTCAATCTTTATACCGACAGTGCCTATGTCAAGGACGGTATTACCAAATGGATCAACGGCTGGAAGCGCAATGGCTGGAAAACAGCCGACAAGAAACCGGTGAAGAATATGGAACTCTGGCAGGCGCTGGAAGAGGCCCGCAACCGCCACGAGGTGACCCTGCACTGGGTCAAGGGCCATGCCGGCCACCCGGAAAACGAACGCGCCGACGAACTGGCCCGCAAGGGCATGGAGCCGTTCAGGGGCCGGTAACCTGCCGCAAAACACCGTCCTTGCATTCCGCAGCCTTTATCGCCATGTTCCCCTTTCAGGAACAGGGAGGGGACTATGATCCTGCATTGTGTGTTCATTCGCTTCAAGGACAGCGTCAAGGGCGATATCCGCCAGGGACTGTATGACGACATTGCCGCGCTCAGGGGCATGATTCCGGGAATTCTGGAGGTGAAATCGGGCAAGAACACGTCACCCGAAGGCCTGCATGGCGGCTTTGAGCATGGCTTCATCGTCACATTTGAAAGTGAGGAAACCAGGGATGCCTATCTGCCGCACCCTGCGCATGTGGCGGTTGGCAGGCGTATTGCGGAAGCCGCAGAAGGCGGTCTTTCCGGCATTATGGTCTTTGACATGGCGGTATAATAACCGGCATAAAATCGGCCGGACACATTGCCCGGCCTTTTCATGCGGCAAAACCGTTTTACCTGGCAATGGCTGCGGCGATCTGGTCGATATTATAGGTGAACATTTTGGCATAGGTCGGTGCCGGGCCGTCTTCTTTCGACAGGGCTTCCACATAGAGCTCACCGCCAGGCTTTGCCCCGGTAGCTGCGGCAACCTGCTTGACCAGCCGCGGATCATTGGAGTTTTCAAAGAAATACACCGAAATCCCTTCCTTCCTGATCTGGTCGATCAGCCTGGAAACATCCGCCGCCGAAGCTTCGGTTTCGGTGGAAACGCCCAGCGGCGACAGGAAGGTCACACCAAAATCGCGACCGAGATAGCCAAAGGCATCATGGCTGGTCAGAACCTTGCGCTTGTTTTCCGGCACGGTATCAAGCTTTTCCCTGGCATAGGCGGAAAGCGTGTCCAGCTCATCCAGATATTGGGCGGCATTGGCCTTGAAATCGGCAGCATCTTCCGGATCGGCGGCAATCAGCGCCCGCTCGATATTGCTGACCCAGACCTTCACATTCTTCGGGCTGTTCCACACATGCGGATCGGTAATGGTCTTGCCGTCCTCGTCCATCTGCCGCACATCGATACCATCGGATACGACCACAGGATGGCCGCTGTAGCCGGACGCCGTGATCAGCCGGTCCATCCAGCCTTCAAGACCCAGACCGCTGACAAACACCAGTTCGGCCTCTTTCAGATCCCTGGCATTGTCCGGTGTCGGTTCAAATTCATGCGGGTCGCCATTGGGGCCCACAAGGCTTGCAACGTTCACATGGTCACCACCAACCTGCCTGACCACATCGGCCAGCACGGTGAAAGAGGCAACGACATCCAGTGTTTTGGCAAAGGCCGTGCTGCTCATCAAACCGGCAAGCAGCATTCCGGAAATGGCAATGGTTTTTAGCATGGGATTCTCCTGATATTAGCCCTTGAGATGCGGGCGGGGTAAAAACCGGCTCAATGCGCCGGACGGCGCAAACAGGATTGAACCGGCATAAAGGATGGCGGCGACCAGAATGATGCTGGGGCCGGACGCCAGCGACAGGTGAAAGGAGGCAACCAGACCCAGATAGCCGGAGACAAAGGCGCTGCAGGCGGCAATCACCATCATCTTCGGCAGGCTTTCGGCCCAGAGCCTGGCAATGGCGGCAGGCAGCATCATCAGGCCCACGGCCATCAAGGTTCCCAGCGCCTGGAAACCTGCCACCAGATTGGTCACCACCAGAAGCAGGAACAGGAAATGATAAAGCGGCCCGCGCCCGCCGACCGCGCGCAGAAAGCCGGGATCAAAGCATTCTGCCACCAGCGGGCGGTAGATCAGCGCCAGCAGCAGCATGGACAGGCTGGCAATGCCGCCGACCAGACAGAGCGCCGGAGCGTCAATCGCCAGGATGGTGCCGAACAGCACATGCAGGAGGTCGATACTGGAGCCGCGCAGCGATATGATCAAAACCCCCAGCGCCAGTGACGCCAGATAGAAACTGGCAAAACTGGCATCTTCCTGCAGCGATGTCACCCGGCTGACAAGGCCGGACAAAAGCGCCACGGCAAGCCCGGCAACCAGCCCGCCAATCCCCATCGCCGTCAGCGACAGGCTTCCGGCCACCAGATAGCCGATAGCAGCCCCCGGCAGGATGGCATGGCTCATCGCATCGCCGACAAGGCTCATGCGCCGCAGCATCAGAAACACGCCGACCGGCCCCGATCCCAGCCCCAGGCACAGGCTGGCCACCAGCGCCCGGCGCATGAAACCGTAATCGGCAAACGGCGTTATGAAAATATCTGTCAGCGTCATGCGCGGCTCCGTGTCCCGGGCAGGGTTTCAGGCAGACAGACCCCGGCCGTCTCGTCCCACTTTTCCGCCATGGCCCGCGCCTTCAGCAGATGCGAAGCACTGAGAGCCTCTTCGGTCTTGCCCCAGCAAATCAGCTCTCTTGCCATCAGCAGCGTTGCGGGAAAGTGGCTGCGCACCTGCTCAAAATCATGCAGAACGGCAATCACCGTGCGGCCCTGTCCGTGCCAGGCCAGCACAAGATCGAGAAGGTCGCGCGTCGTGCGGGCATCGATGGCGGTAAACGGTTCATCCAGCAGGATGACTTTGGCATCCTGCAAAAGCAGCCGGGCAAACAGCACCCGCTGGAACTGTCCGGCCGACAGCGCCTGCACGGTCCTGCGCTCGAATCCGTCCAGCCCGACGGCCTGCAAGGCCCGGTGCGCCGCATCGCGGTCATCCGTCCGGATCCGGCCAAAGGCACCGCTGTGACGCCATGCCCCCATCAGCACCGTGTCAAGTACGGACAGCGGAAACCGCCGGTTGATATCGGCGGCCTGCGGCAGATAGCCAAAATCGCGCGCCTTCAGCCCGTGCAGGTCAACATGGCCCCCGGACGGCTGCAATTCGCCCACCAGCCCCTTGAGCAGGGTCGACTTTCCGGCACCATTCGGCCCGACAATCGCCGTCAGGCTGCCTTCGGGAAAACAGCCGCTGACATGATGCACGGCAGGATGGCGCTGATAGGCCAATGTCAGATTATGCAGGCTGATGACCGGATCTGTCATGGCAGCAGCACAGCCCAGCCGATGACCAGCCACAGCGGAACCAGAATCAGCAAGACAAACACGAGCCTCGACAGCACGGAAGCGGCCAGAACCGAGGTCTTGAACAGGGAGAGGGGCATATCAGCAAATCCAAATATGTTATAACGTTACATACTGGATCATGGAAATACGGCAAAAGAGCGGCAAGCACAATCCTAACGGCACTTATGGCACAGGGCCAGTGCATGCCACCGGAACTGCGGGAGTGATTTCGGGACAACGACAACCGCAAAACAGCAGGTAAAAGGAATTGTAAACCATCATTCTGGCCCGGAAAGCCGCCTGGAAATCCCGGACAGGCGGCTTTCAAAATGCGTTCAGATCTGTTCCAGCATGGCGGCTGCGGCAGAAACCGTGGCCTGGCCCGGGTTCTCTTCCACATTCAGTGTCTTGACCACGCCATTTTCCACCAGCATCGAATAACGCGAGGCACGGATTCCAAGACCTCCGGCGGAAAGATCCTTTTCCAGACCAAGGGCCTTGTTGAAGGCGGCATCCCAGTCGGCGATAAAGCGCAGCTTGCCTTCGCCACCGGTTGCCTTGGCCCAGGCACCCATCACATGGTGGTCGTTGACGGAAACAACAGCAATATCATCAATGCCTTTGGCAAGAATGGCATCGCGGTTTTCAAGGTAGCCCGGCAGGTGGTTGAGCGAGCAGGTCGGGGTGAAGGCCCCCGGCACGGCAAACACCACGACGCGCTTTCCCTTGAACAGGTCATCGGTGGAAAGATCCGCCGGACCGTCCGCCGTGCGCTCTTTCAGGGTCATGGAAGGCACTGTATCGCCAACAGCAATGGTCATCATTCTCTCCTTGAAAATATCAGCAGGCCGCGCAGGCATTGCGCCGTTCAATCCGGACTTGCCAGTGGAATATAGGCAGGCCTCATTCAAACACAAGTTTTGTTTCCATCGCCCGTCCACCCGTCTGGACCAGCAGCCAGCCATCTTTGCCGGTCAGCCGGTTGGTGGAAGTCTGTTCCGTCAGTGCAAAACGGGCGATGGTGAGCATGCCATTGCGCACAAGATGATCGGCATCGCCAAACATCAGCCCGTCTGGCGCTGACAGGATAATACGGGGCGGATCGCTGCTGCCGGGCGGCAGTGCCAATGTCAGCGTCGCATGGGCACCCTGCGCATCCGTCCGGGCAGAGATCAGCCTGAAATCCTCCGCAGGCCCGTCCGGCAGCAGCGCCTGCGCCTTTTCAATCTGTTGCGCTTCGGCAGGATCGGCAGTGCCGGGTGCGAGCGCCAGATCAAACGTGGCCTGGAAGGGAACACAGATCGTATTGCACACACCGATAAACACCGAGACATTAAGCCGTGAACCAAGACCCGGTGTGACCTGATGCATGTCCAGCAGCAGCGAGACCCTGTTGCGATATCCGTAGTCGCGCAGCCCTTTGTCTTCCATAATTTCGGGCACAGGAAATTGCACCGCCTGCAACACGGCATTGCCATTGTCGGCAAGGGTGACGGAAGGCGGAATGCCGCTGGCACCCGGATCGCGCCAGTAGGTGATCCAGCCTGCGTCAAGCCGGATTTCCAGCATGGCCCGGATCGCGCCGCCTTTTTCCGGCGGCAGGGCCACAAGCCGCATTTTTGCCCCTGTGGTCTGCACCCAGTCAGAGCTTGCGGCCAGCGCCTCTTGCCGCGCCATACCTGGAAAAACACCAGAAAGCAGGACCATAAAAATCAAAAATATCAACCGGATAGTCTTCATCCTGCGAATCTAGCAAATGCACGCGCCAAATTCCAGTCACACTGCGGTGAGGAATGCGTGAGCTTTGGTGAAATAAAGTCGATACAGCCAGCCAAACAGGCTTTCCATTTCTGCAGAAACAGGTAGGCTGGAGACATGATAGATCTGTTGGCGATGAAAAAGAAACGGCAGCGCGGCGTTTTCGACGGTCAGTTCCTGATCGCGATGCCTTCGCTCGTCGACAACACCTTTTCAAAAACGGTCATCTTTGTCTGCGCCCATTCCGATGACGGGGCCATGGGCTTCATCATCAACCGCGCCCAGTCCTTGAGCTTTTTCAGCATCCTGCAACATTTGAAGCTGGTGGGCGAGGATGACAATGACAGTCTGCCCGTTTCGGTGCAGTCCATGCCGGTCTATGCGGGTGGCCCGGTGGAAAACGGGCGCGGCTTTGTCCTTCACACCGATGATTTCGTGTCGGAATCCAGCATTCCGGTCACCGAGGATATCTGCCTGACAGCAACGCTGGATGTGGTCAAGGCCCTGGCCAGGGGCAGGGGGCCACGCAAGGCCGCCATGATGCTCGGCTATGCCGGCTGGTCGGCAGGCCAGCTTGAACATGAAATGGCGCAGAATACCTGGCTGCATTGCCGCGGCTCGGAACAGCTGATTTTCGATCCGGTGCTGGACGATAAATATGAGCGCGCCATGGCCACGATGGGTGTCTCACCGGCCATGCTGTCCAGAGAGGCCGGCCACGCGTGACTTTTTCTACGTCCTGAAAGCGTCCAGCTCGGCGTGCAATGCGCAGGCTTGTTGTTCGACAGCTATCAAATCCTCTACAATCAGGCGGTAAAGCGGGGTTTGCTCACTTGGGATTGTGGCTTCCAAGTGTTGCGCTATGTATTTTATTGCGATCACTGCATCCCTAAATCGGGTGTGCAAAACAGGTTCGTGGTGGGCCAACCGATTGCGCGTTTGATAAACAATTTCTAGTTTGTCCGCCACATCCGCGCGTTTAACCTTCTTGTTCGGAAAGGTCTTTTTGAGACTTGGCTTCCAGAGTGTATGTTCGTAATCAGGACCACATAAGCGCTTCCAAATATAAAAAGTAAGCTCCGCTATAACCTTTCCGTCGCTAACCTGGATATGCGTGCGCCGCTGTTTGGACCGCTGTAAGTGCGGCAGGTTGGCAGGTCTGCCATTTGGAAAGGCGAGTGCGTCTAATGCGTGTTTGTCAGCCTGTGAAAGTTTCGAATATTCAGCGCGGCGTGCGTTATCCAACGCCGTTTTTATTTTATTCTTCTCGCTTTCCTTCCATGTGAAAGGGGCGGGGGATTGAGAAGCCACCCCGCAGCGCCAAAATGTTGGCTAAGGTTTTCACAGATGGAATTGCGGAGCGCTATTTCGATGCTGGCCGTGATGTTCATCAGATCACTGCCAAGCCGCAAGGTTTTTTGATGAAATTCAATGGCGGCTTTCAGATTACCTGTGAGCCGATGAAGCTTGCTTAAGCGCTCGGCAGATAGCAGCACGCTCAGCGTTGGTAAGTCGCTATCTTCAATCGGCACTTGACGCTCCCGTCATTTAGACATATATTTTCACATGAAAAGTCGAGATCAGATTGGCAGTTTGTCTACGGGCAGGACGAATCCTCGACTTCACAGACGCAAGGGCACTCTTCGGAGTGCCCTTTTGAATTTTTAATCATGTTCACCAGAACATGCTCGCAAAGCAAGCGATTTCCAAAATCTAAATTTTTGGAAGAACGCCCCACACTCGTTAAAAAAATGGGGGACCATCCACCGTTCATACTTCCCTCACTTCACCAGCTTGAACCGTTCTTTCAGCAGGCGGTTGACGGCATCGGTGCCGATGGGCGGGGAAAACAGGAAGCTCTGGCCGAAGTCACAGCCCAGCGTCCCCAGTTCTATCGCTTCTTCCTCGGTCCTGATCCCTTCGGCCACCACATCCATGCCCAGTTCGCGCGCCATGGTAATCACCGAGCGCAGGAGAATGGTGCGCTTTTCCGATGTATCATCCACCAGCGATTTGTCGATCTTGATCATGTCAAACGGGAAGCGGGTCAGGTAACCGAGGGATGAGTGGCCGGTGCCGAAATCATCCAGCGACAGGCCGAGGCCCAGTTCCTTGAATTTCACCAGAACCAGGCTTGCCTGTTCCGGATTTTCCATCACAGCCGTTTCGGTGAGCTCCAGCTTGACATGTTTTGCCTCAAAGCCGGTGCGCAGCAGGATGCTGCGCACATCATTGTAGAATTCGTGATTGATCAATTGTGCGCTGGACATGTTGACCGACACGAAAATCGGCAGTTCTCCATTCTGGGTCAGCCAGTCGCCCATGTCGGCAATCGCCCGCTCAAAGGCGAAAACACCCAGCTGGTTGATCAGGTCGGATGTTTCGGCAATCGGAATGAATTCGGCAGGCGATACCAGTCCGCGCTTGGGATGATCCCAGCGCATCAGTGCTTCAAACCCGGCAATTTCGGCATCTGCCAGCCGCACAACCGGCTGGTAGACCATGCTCAGTTCCTTGCGGTCAATCGCCCGGCGCAGATCGGATTCCATCTGCATCCGGTCTGTGCCGAAGTTGCGGAAGGCCGGCTGGAAGGGCTCCACCCGGTTGCCGCCCAGCCGCTTGGCCCGGTACATGGCCAGTTCGGCATCATTCAGAAGCGAGGCCGCATCCTGATGGTCGCTGACCCACGAGGCAAGGCCGATCGATCCCGTCAGGATGATTTCACGATTGGCAAAAGTCACCGGCACCATGATCTGCTTGGCCACGGCGTCGGCAAAATCGGCCACTTTCAGCGGGTCATGTTCGGATACCAGGATCATGCCGAAACGGTCGCCGCTCAGGCGCGCCAGCGTATCCTGCGGTTTCAGCAGACGGCGCAGACGCCGTGTCAGCGAAATCAGCAGGTTGTTGCCATTGCTGGTGCCAATGGTTTCATTGATCTGCTTGTAGCGGTCAATGTCGATGACCAGCACTGTCGGCCGCACACTATCGCCCGCACCGGCAAGGGTGGTCAGCGCCTGCAGCCGGTCCAGAAAGATCTTCCGGTTCGGCAGGTCGGTCAACTGGTCGTGCAGGGCCTCGTGCAGCAGGCGCTCCACCGAATTGCGATGCTCGGAAACATCATGCATGGTGCCGACACAGCGGATAATCTCGCCATTGTTTCCCAGAACAGGCCGTGCGCGGATCGACATCCAGTGGTACTGGCCATCTTCGGCCCGCAGGCGAAAATCATGTTTGAGCTTGCCGCGCCGCTGTTCCAGAAGCACATCCAGCGTGGCGCGAAAGCGGTCACGGTCATCCGGGTGCAGGTGCGGCAGCCAGTTGCGCACCTGTCCGTGCAGGCTTCCCGGTGAAAGCCCCAGTTGCAGGGCGGCATCGGGAATCGTGGTCATCCGGTCGCGCGCCACATCCCAGTCCCATACCGTGTCACCCGAGCCAACCAGCGCCAGGCTCTGGCGCTCGAGGTCGGAAAACAGGCCCTGCTGGTAGGCACCGCCGGAAAACGCATGCTGCATGACGGTAAAGCCGATGAGAAGCACAATCAAAACCAGGCCGCCACCCAGCGCCGGCTGCACAATGTCATTGTCCAGCTGCCCGGTCACCGTCAGCCAGCCGCCAAACAGCCAGGCCAGGATCAGCGTCCAGGCAGGCACCAGCAGAATCGCCCGGTCATAGCGGTTGAACCCGAGAAAGATAATCAGCACAATGCCGACAACCGCTGTCAGTGCGAAAGACACCCGGGCAATGCCCGAGGCTATGGCCGGGTCATAGATAGCCACGCCATAAAGCACGGCAAGGCCCAGAACCCAGGCCAGTGTCGCATAGGCAAGGTTTGTGTGCCAGCGGTTGAGATGCAGATAGGTGAACAGGAAAACCACCAGAGCTGCCGCAAGGGAAACTTCGGTCGAGGCCCGCCATATCCGCTCGTCTCCGGCCGTTATGCGGATCAGGTTTTCCAGAAATCCGAAATCCACACAGATATAGCCCAGAACGGCCCAGGCCAGCGCCGCAGTGGCAGGCAGCATGGATGTGCCCTTGACCACGAAAAGAATGGTCAGAAACACCGCCAGAAGCCCGGAAATGCCCAGAACAATGCCGCGATAGAGCGTGAAGGCATTCACGGTGTCCTTGTAGGCATTCGGTTCCCAAAGATAGATCTGCGGCAGGTCAGGCGTTGCCAGTTCCGCCACGAATGTGATCACAGAACCGGGATTGAGCGTGATGCGAAACACATCCGCCTCGTCGCTCGGCTGGCGGTCCAGCGCAAAACCTTCATTCGGCGTGATCGACAAAATGCGCTGCGAGCCGAGATCCGGCCAGAACATCTTGGAATTGACCAGCCGGAAATGCGGGGCAACAATCACCCGCTCGAGCTGTTCCTCCGACACATTGGCCAGCGCAAACACGGCCCAGTCGCCGCGATGGCTTTTGGAGGAGGACCGCACCTCGATGCGCCGGACAATATCATCCGGCCCGGGTGCCGTGGATACCTGAAAGGCCTCACCCTGGTTGCGGTAGATCTCGGTTGTCCGCGTCAGGTCAAGCGCCGTGTCATCACGCGAAATTTTCACCGGCTCCAGGGCCCACACCGGGCTGAAGGCGGCCAGCGACAAAAGCAGCGTCAAAAGTCGCGCAATCAGGATGATCCGGTTCCGGGAGGAGAATGTACAAGGGCGGTTTATCAAAAATCGTGGTTCCTGTTGGGCGTCCTGTCTTCAGACAGGAGCGACAGGATCACATGATCGCGCCAGGCTCCGTCAATCTTGAGATAGGATCGCAATAGTCCCTCGCGCTGAAAACCGGCCTTTTCAAGGAGAGCCAGACTGCGATCATTGTCGGGAATACAGGCTGCTTCAATCCTGTGCAAGGCGAGGTCATGAAAGATATAGTGGATGGCAAGTCCCAGCGCCGCGCGCATATGACCGCGCCGGGCATAGGGCTGGCCCGTCCAGTAGCCTATCATGCAGGCCTGCGCGGCACCACGCCGGATATGGCCGATGGTCAGGCCGCCCAGAAGCGTGCGTCCATCTGCCTCAAAGATGAAAAAGGGCACGGCCAGTCCCGAAGCCTGTTCCTGTTCGTTACGGATCACCCGCTGGCGAAAGGCCGCCTGTGTCAGCTCATCAGGGCTCCAGGTTGGCTCCCAGGGCTGCAGGAAGGCGCGGCTTTCCGTGCGCAGCCTGTACCATTGTCCATAATCCACGTAACGCGGCAGCCGCAGCACATGGCCTGAGCCTTTGATGACCGGCGCAGCCTGTCGGGATAAAAACCCGAACACGGATTTCGCCATGTGAACCTCCTGCGGTCCTGTTTGTGCCGACAGCCAGCAGGGTAATCAGCCGCTGGCCATGGCACGATATCTCACGGGGTTGCCCAGCGACTGGACAATGTCTTCCATGGGGGCCAGCTGTTCCAGTGGTCCTATGGCAGATAACGTCGGTACTGTATCAAAAAACAGCCGTCCTGCCAGGTCGGTCAGCCGTTCAATGGTAATGCCGGCCAGCCTGTCCATCAGCTCCGTGTTGGAAATCGTCCGCCCGTAAAGCATCATCTGGCGTGCCATCTGTCCGGCACGCGCGGCCGGGCTTTCCTGGCCCATCATCAGCTGTGCACGGATCTGCGCACGGGCGCGCTCGATTTCCTGCTGGTCGATGCGGTCGGTCACCTTGCGCAATTCGTCAATGATCACCGGCACCAGTTCAGGCAGGTTTTCTCCGCCCGTTGCCGCATGAATGCCGAAAATGCCGGTATCGGAAAAGCCCCAGTGAAATGCATAGACCGAATAGCACAGGCCGCGCGTCTCGCGCACTTCCTGAAACAGCCGGGACGACATGCCGCCGCCGACAATATTGGCCAGAATCTGCGAACAGTAAAAATCACGGGCATGATAGGCCTTGCCTTCAAAGCCCAGAAGCACCTGTGCATCCATCAGATCCCGGCTTTCGCGCATGTTGCCGCCCGTATAGCGTGCCTTGTCGAGAACCGGCGGTTCGGAAGCCTGTGTCGACAGGCCCGAAAACCGGTCTTCCACCTGGCGCACCATGCTCTCATGGTCCACAGCTCCGGCCGCTACCACGAACATGCGGTCGGTTGTGTAATTGCGCGACAGGTAGCGGCGGATTTCATCCGGCGTAAAGCCCTGCACCGTCTGCGGTGTTCCCAGAATAGGCCGCCCGATGGTCTGGTCCCTGTAGGCCGCACCGGAAAAATTATCAAACACAATATCGTCCGGCGTGTCGTTGGCCGCACCGATTTCCTGCAGGATAACGTGTTTTTCGCGTTCCAGCTCTTCCTCGTCAAAGGCGGATTCCGTCAGGATATCTGCCAGGATATCCACGCCCAGCGGCACATGGTCTTTCAGGATACGTGCATAATAGGAGGTTGTCTCGGTGGATGTGGCCGCATTGACCTCGCCGCCGACATTCTCGATCTCTTCGGCAATCTGCCGCGCCGTTCGCCGTGCCGTGCCCTTGAAGGCCATGTGCTCCAGAAGATGGGCAATTCCGTGTTCCTGCGGCATTTCATTGCGCGCACCGGAATTGATCCACACTCCCAGCGCCACGCTCTCAAGATGGGGCATGCGCTCGGTCACTACAGTCAACCCGGATTGCAACCGGGTGCACTCTACATTCATGTGTCGTCTTTCCGCGTCTGATCGTTCAGAATCCGCGCATGCTGAATGATAAATGTTTCAACAGCCTTAAGCGCCGGCTCCAGAACGTCGTAACGCTCCTCCTTGTCCATAATACCAGCAAGCCATGTTGGAAGCGCCGGGTCAAGACCACATGACAATTTTACTGCATCCGGAAACTTGGCAGGATGCGCCGTGGACAGCACAATCATCGGCGTTGCGCCCTTCCGGTGCGCCCCGGCAACGTGCACGGCAACGGCTGTATGCGGGTCCAGAAGATAGCCCGTCTCCGCCTTCATTGCCCTGATGGTGGCCATGACATCCTTTTCGCCGGCCCGGCCGGCGCGAATGTCCCGACGCAGCGTTTTCAGGGCTTGCGCGCCGATTTCAAAGGCACCGGACTGTTTCAGCCCCTCCATGGCCTGACGCACCATGGCACTGTCCCGGTCATAAATTTCAAACAGCAGCCGCTCGAAATTCGACGAGATCTGGATGTCCATCGAGGGCGAGGTCGTGGTTTTGACCGCCCGCATTTCATAGCGTCCGGTTTTCAGCGTGCGGGCCAGAATGTCGTTTTCATTGGTAGCCACCACCAGCCGGTCAACGGGAAGTCCCATGCGTTTTGCCACATAGCCTGCAAAAATATCGCCGAAATTTCCTGTGGGCACGGTAAAGGAAACCTTGCGGTCCGGCCCGCCCAGCGACAGGGCGGCAGTGAAATAATAGACCACCTGCGCCATGATCCGGCCCCAGTTGATCGAATTCACCCCGGAAAGCTGTACTGTCCGGCGGAAAGCCTGATCGTTGAACATGGCCTTGACCAGGTTCTGGCAATCATCGAAATTGCCCCTGATGGCAATGGCATGCACATTGGAAGCCTCCGGCGTGGTCATCTGGTGCTGCTGCACGGCAGACACCTTGCCTTCCGGAAACAGGATAAACATGTCGGTGCGGGCACGATCCGCAAAGGCATCGATGGCCGCACCGCCCGTATCGCCCGATGTCGCGCCAACGATTGTGGCGCGCTGGTTGCGCTCTGCCAGCACATGGTCCATCAACCGGGCGAGGAGCTGCATGGCCACATCCTTGAAGGCCAGCGTGGTACCGTGGAACAGTTCGAGAATGAACAGGTTGGGCGCTACCTGCACCAGGGGGGCAACGGCAGGATGGCGGAATGTGGCATAGGCCCCGGCAATCATCGCCTTCATGTCGTCCTGTGCAATCTCGTCCCCGGTAAAGGGTGTCAGCACTTTCAGCGCGATCTCCTGATAGGACAGGCCGCGCATGGCCTTGATGTCTTTTCTGGAAAACACCGGCCATGTTTCCGGCACATAGAGCCCGCCATCACTGGCAAGACCTGCCATGAGTGCATCCTTGAAACCCAGCGCAGGGGCCTCGCCCCGTGTGGAAATATATTTCACGCCCAAATCCCCGCCATATCCTTGAGAAGTCCCCTAACCTTAAGACAAGCCGGTCGTCAACGCTTGTTCTTTTGCGGCAAAAGAAGTCCTGTGTCCCGGGCCCCTTGTACCGCAAGGCGCATGTTGCAGCCCCGTGTCTGTTTTTCTTTGGATTTTTGTATCTGGCAATCGATTTTCTCAAAAGGCACTGCTATAACCCCGCGACAGCGGAAACAGAATTGCGCCTGAAAGGCGCACGCAACTGTCAATCCGAAAAGAATGGCAAACGGCAAAGGGTGGGCATATCGTGTCTGTGAACGGGAACACTGGAAATCGTTTTATGATCGCTGCCGCCCTGGCGCTGATGGCCGGGCTTGCAGGGTGCAATTCCTCTGACACGAAAGGCGCACTGGACATTACCGATGCCGATAAAAAGGCCGCCGAACTGGCCGCCTTGCCGTCTGCCGTACAGGGCAATTGCCCCAGGGTCGTGCTGCGGGAGGGCACGGCCTTTTATACAGCCTATGCCAAGGGGGCCAAAACATTGCCCGATGGCACCAAAGATCCGGAACAGGTGACCCATCAGGTGTCGCTGGCCGATACGACCCGCCAGTGCACAACATCCGGCGGCGACACGCTGACCATCACCGTGCAGGCGCAGGGCCGGGTTGTGGTCGGTCCCAGGGGCAAGGCCGGACCCCTGAACCTGCCGATCCGTGTCGCCGTGGTGGATGCCGATGTGGTTCTCTATTCCGAGCTGACCAATTTCAGCGTCATGGTTCCGCCCGATCTCGCCCCGTCGCAATTTGTCTTCACCAAGGTCGATGTCACGGCACCAGCCTCGGTCAGTGCCGCTGCCACCATCTATGTCGGCTTTGATGAAGGCCCGGCGAAGAAGTAAGGGTGGGGTCTGAGGACGTCATGATGGTCGACGGCGCGGCGCGGTGAGGGTTAACCCCTCACACCCGTTCGGACCACTCCGAAAGGGCCCTGATCATGGCGGGCAGGTCGCTCATGCGCGCAATCACCACTTCGGCACCGGCATCTGTCAACCGGTCGCCATGTGTCGGATAGCTGTGCTGGCCGCCGGTAAAGCCGATCACCCGCATGCCCGCCGCGCGTGCGCCATGCACCCCGTGGGTGGAATCCTCGATCACCACGCAGCGTTCGGGTGCCACACCCATCTGCTTTGCCCCGTGCAGGAAAATGTCCGGCTTCGGCTTGGCGCTGTCCGGGCCCAGATCCATGGCCGAGAAAATATGCGGCTCGAAAAAGGCTTTCAGTCCCACCTTGGAAAGCATCATGGTCAGGCGGTCCTGGCCGGAATTGGAGCAGATGCAGCGCGGCAGCGTCATCTTGGCCAGTGCCTCTTTCACGCCCGGCACGATTTCCACATCTCTGGCCAGCCGTGCATCCAGAAGGGTCTTTGATGTGTCAATCAGCGAGGCAGACAGCGGAAT
Organism: Rhizobiaceae bacterium; assembly: GCA_965247225.1. GTDB lineage: Bacteria > Pseudomonadota > Alphaproteobacteria > Rhizobiales > Rhizobiaceae > CBDFGT01. The sequence continues at coordinate 48,689 of CBDFGT010000010.1, forward strand.
GTCGATTTCTTTTTCGATCACCATCAGCGCATCTTTCCAGTTCATGCCTGCAAAGCGCTCGCTCATCTCTTCCGGGCTGATCGGGTATCCCGCATCGCTCAAAAGCCGGGATTCCACTTGCACGGCAATGATTTCGGAATCCACCAGAACCCCGTCACAATCAAAGATGATCAGATCAAAACCGTCCATTGCAATGCCTTTCCTGATGAAAAACGCTGCATACACGAGGCGGGCGCAAGGGGCAATCTGGGATCGCGGATAATTCAGGGCAGTAGAAAACCGGCCAGCCGGAATTACCGGAACAGGTCGAGAATGGTTTTGGCATTGGCATTGGCGATGGATTGCATCATGCCCTGCAACTGGATCTGCACGGTGACTGCGGCCAGCCGGGCGGATTGCTCGCCCATATCTGTGTCGACAAGACTGGCGATGCCCTTGTCAATGCTGTCCCTGATCCTGGCTGTCAGTTCCGAATTCGCCTTGATACCGGAAGAATGCGCACCGAGCGCGGTTGCGGCACCGGTCATTTTTGACATCATGCTGTCGACGGCGGAAATCATGCCGTCAATGTCCTCGGCAGACGTATTGGCAGAAAGTGTAATTTCGGTGCCGGGCGCGACCGACGCGCCATTGAGCAGATGATATTGCGCCGGGCCATGGGGCTGGTTCACCGTCACGTCACCGGTCAGAATGCCGTTTTGCGGGTTCAGCGTGTCCATCAGCGTTGTGGTGGTTTTGTCAAAAGGGGAAACCGTAACGGTCACATCGCCGTTTGCGCTGCGGGTAAAGCCGCTGACCATCTCGACCTTGCCGGGTGCGGACCCCGTTGTATTGGTCAGAAGGTTGACACCGGAAAAACTGGCCGATTGCACGGTGGAGGCCAGTTGCTCCTTCAGGCCGGAAATTTCGGTATTGAGCCTGGTCTTGTCCGCGCCATCCTGCCGCGCCAGCACCAGCTTTTGCTTGATGTCGTCCATCAGGGCCAGGGATTTCGTCATCCCGAGGCTTGCCGTATCCGTTGTCGCCGCACCCAGACTGAGCGCGTCGCTGACGGCGGAAAGCGCCTTGCTGTCGGAGGACATCACGGTCGAGATCGACCAGTAGGCGGCATTATCGGATGCTGAGCTTACCGCGCGTCCGCTGGAAATCTGCGCCAAAGTCCGGGCCATAACGGCCTGGTTGCTGCGCGAAATCATACCGCTGGACCCGAACTGGGTGGAAATGGCCGACATTCCGATACTCCGGTTGCAGGCGCTGCAAGGATGATTGTTTTCGTGCGGACGTCGCTGCAAACAGGGTCATCAGAACAAGCGCCAATATTGCGTTTCTGGAAATCGACCCTGCGTGGTAAGTATTGTAGAGTTATTAAATGGAGTAATTTCGGAAAATAACTTTTGAAATTAGTATTTATAAGAATTAAAATGAAGTATTAAAAATTGATTCAAATTTTATCGATTGTTTTTCTGGCAGAACCGTTGTGCCGCAAAGGGCGCGCTTTTCTTTTCCGCCCTTCACGATTTCCTAACCATATTCGGTAACCATAGGGCCAGTTGTACCAGTCCAGCGTAAAGTTGAGTATCAAATGTCAGCAGTTCTCCCGTTCGCCGAAATTGCACCCGCAAATGCATCCTCATCCGCAAGCTGGATGAATTCCATCATCAAGGGCGATTGTGTTGCAGCCCTTGAAAAATTGCCCGCCCGTTCGGTCGATGCCATCTTTGCCGATCCGCCCTACAATCTCCAGCTCGGTGGTGTCCTGCACCGGCCGGACCAGTCGCTGGTCGATGCCTGTGATGACCATTGGGACCAGTTTGCCTCCTTTGAGGCCTATGATGCCTTCACCCGCGCCTGGCTGCTCGCCTGCCGCCGGGTCTTGAAGCCCACCGGCACCATCTGGGTCATCGGCTCCTACCACAATATTTTTCGCGTCGGGGCTACCATGCAGGATCTGAACTTCTGGATTCTGAATGACATTGTCTGGCGCAAGACCAACCCGATGCCCAATTTCAAGGGTCGCCGTTTCCAGAATGCCCATGAAACCATGATCTGGGCCTCGCCGGACCCGAAAGGCAAGGGCTATACGTTCAATTATGATGCACTGAAAGCCAGCAATGATGATGTGCAGATGCGCTCCGACTGGCTGTTTCCGCTCTGCACAGGCGGCGAACGCCTGAAGGATGCAGACGGCAGGAAGGTTCACCCGACCCAGAAGCCCGAAGCTTTGCTGGCCCGCATCATCCTGGCCTCCACCAGACCGGGCGATGTGATCCTCGATCCGTTCTTCGGCACAGGTACAACCGGTGCTGTTGCCAAACGCCTGGGCCGCAATTTTGTCGGCGTCGAGCGTGAACAGGAGTATATTGATGCAGCCAGTGCCCGCATTGCGGCCGTCGAGCCTCTGGGGCGCACGGAATTAACCGTGATGACAGGCAAGCGGCAGGAGGCCCGCGTGGCCTTCAACACCTTGCTGGAAAGCGGTCTGATCAGGCCCGGCACCGTCCTCACCGATGCCCGCAAGCGCCACCATGCCATCGTGCGGGCGGACGGCACTTTAGTCTCTGGTAACGATGTTGGATCAATTCATCGTGTTGGTGCCCTGGTACAGGGCCAGCTCTCTTGCAATGGCTGGGCTTTCTGGCACTATGACAGCGGAAATGGAATGCAGCCGATCGACGCGCTGCGGTCCGTCATCAGGCGTGAAATGCCGGATAACACATGATGAAATGACAGGATCTGAACCCCCGGATCTGACATTTTTTCGTTACAGGCTTTCTTTACAGCCTTCGTGGGGCATGGTCTCGTTTGTATCTCCAGTCACGGGACAGGCCCAAAAAAACCCGGTATCGCCAGATACCGGGTTTTTTCTCGGGGGTAACTGACATTACGCACGCCTCGCGCCAGATTCGGAATGAAAGATCTGTGGGGAGCATCCCACCTTGCGGATCAATAAAGTGGGCTCAGGGCAATTTGATATCCTGATAGTTCAATGGCTTCTGTTTGGCGCTGTAGACGCGCAGAATATACAGCGTGTCGGCTGCGACAGAATAGGGAACTGTAAACCCGTAATCGGCATCAACCAGTTCGCGCACGCCCTCGCGAACTGTTGGGCGTCCAATCTCTGGATGATCAGTAGCAATGCGTATCATGCGTTCCAAAGTTAAGGTTATATTGCCAAAGCCAGTAACACTTCTTGATTTGAGATAGGATCGCAGGTTGTCGAGATCACGCTTCGCCTCGACGGTAAAGACGATCCGCATAGCGATTACCCTGCCGGATGAATATCAGGTTCGGGTGACGGAAGCTCCTCACTTGTCCCCCAGGAGTGCATCCAAGCGAAAATCTGGTCACCAGAATGTCCATGGCCGCTGCCCGCACTGGAAACTGCCGCGTCAATTTCCTCAAGATACCGTGTCTGATCGCGCACATAGGATGCCACCGCTTCATTGATAATAGCGGACGGGCTGCGCTTTGACAGTTTCGAAAAGGCAGCGATCTGACTGTTGACGTCACTGTCGATTTCAAAAGTCAGGATTTCGGCTTTGTTCGCCATGTCCTATACTCCCTTTTGATCTTTCTCCTATAATCTATCCGTCTTTTGGCGGCAGGTCAAAATCTCTTTGGTGCGCACGTCTCATCCCCCTCCTGCTCCATGCAAGTGCGTTTTCTCATGATCTCAGCGGTGGTGGGTGCACCAGTTGTAGTGTTTCCCCTCGGATGTAAAGCTGTCTGATCCAAGGATTGTGTAGCTGAAGTGGTATGTTCCCAGATCCGTCAATATGCGCGTTCCACTATCACAGGTCGCCGCTCCACTGTATAGAGTACCGTCGACGGACACTTGCTTGATATAGCAAAATCCTTCTTCAGCCGGACGGGTTATGAATTGCTGTCCGGCTTGTGGACCATCTGTCAGCTTATAAATTCCGATTGTAGGTGCACCGGCAGGCAGTTTCCCACCGCAATCTCCCACAGTGTACTCGCCTTCGCGAAGCGGCAAACTGTCAGATGTATTGCCCGGCGCATGCACGACATTCGATACGGCGAGCCCGCAATGAAGTTCCATCATGTCAATCGCCGCCTGTGACCCCGCAAGCGCGAATGTCTTGCCTGCTTCAGACATGGCCGCTGTTGCCGGGCCATCCAGCATCATGGTCTTTCCGGTCTTGAGAGCGGTTAGCAGTGCTCCATCAATGCCAATGCTTTCGTCTTGTCCGCTGTTCAGCAAAACAGAATCCTCGCCACCTTCAACACGCATGGGGAAAGAAGCTGTATCGACTGTGATGCTGGCTGGCAAATTGGCCTTCCATCCCGACGCCAGTGGCGAGAAGATCCGCAGCGTTACTGGCTTGCCTTTGGTGCAGGACAAAACCAGTGCGGATTGACCCTGTTGGTTTGGCGTGTAGGCCTCAAACCCGTTGGCCATTTCGCGGGTCATCCATGAGCCCGCAAACGAAGGCACTGGGGCAAGCATGGCGGCAGACAGGATGAATGCCACAAGGAATTGAGACGTGCCGTTCATCTGTCAAACCTTCCCGATGGAAATAACCGAAGGATCATGGACAGACAATTCGTCGTCTTCATCACCCGTACTATACGTGGATAGGTCCGTGGCACGTATGGTCTTCAGGGCTTCATTGAGCGTGACGACAATCTTGCGTGCTTCCTCGCGCCAGAACCAGGCGGAAAGGCGTACTGTGTCGCCTTCGGTTGACACAATATCAACATGCCAGTCGCGTCTATCGGCCTCGCCTAGGGCCTCAAAGCTGATCGTATTGTAGGTCCAGCTCTTCCCCCAGCGGCGGATATCTTTGGGCTTCGCACCTTTGCGCGATTCAATCGAACCGTCGTTGTAAAAGCGCAATTCTATTACCGTGACCTTGCCAGTAGAATAGCCAACATAAACACACATTGCGATTGCTGCGATGAAGCACAGATTGAAAAAACCTGAAATGAATGCGTAACGCCCTTCATCATCACCTGTATTGGCGTTAATTAAAATCATCAGGAAAAGGAAGAATAACCCCCCACCTATGCACACTGCATAAACAAAAAACTTTCCGAAAGCACCCATTCCGGACCCTTCGTTCCATCTGGCTCCCGTATAAAGGATTGTGCCGTTTTTGTCCTCTTCAATGAATTTATTGCAATTAAGGCCTGCCATTTTTCGCCCCCAGTCATTTGTAGGAAAACTCAGTATATTTATTCGAAAGCCAATGTAATGACGTTAGTTTCTACCATTCTGAAATTTGGTTGAAACCAGAAAACCTAATATATTGCTGTGCGCTGTAATATAAGTTAACCCAATGGGGTTGTCCATATTCTGCTGTGGATTTTTGCCATTGCGATTTTGGAAATTGGGAAGTGGCGACAAAGAAATGAGTGCGCAACATCAACCCTCCAGCCTCAAACTTTTCCCATCTCAAACGGCCTGCGCTTCAGTCAAAACGCTCTGGCCATTGCCTTGATGAATGAAAAATAGTCACAATTTCAATTCTCTCCCGCAATCTGTAAACGGCAATATAGGGCGTTCCGGTTACAACCAGTTCACGGGTGTTATCAACGCGCCCTGTACGTCCTATTTTGGGGTGATAGGCAAGCACGGCGATTGTTTCGACAATGCGCCTGATAATGGCTTCCGCCATCCTCGGACTGTCCGCTGCAATAAAGGAACCGATATCATCAAGATCTTGCAGCGCGGATTCTGTCCAGAAAATCTCATCCATTCGGTATGAATTTTTGGATGACGGCTTTCACCTGTTCTGACGTTGCAAAGCGACCTTCGTCGGCCTGTTTCAACCCGGCCTTGATCTTTGCAATGTGCCACTTGTCAATATCCAGACCAGCCGTGCCCTTGTCCGGGAACGCTGCTTCGTCAAAGGTCAATGGACGTTCAATGTTTTTCATGCCTTATCATGCCATGAATGCAGGATTGATCAAAGAAATAATTTCCGGCTATATCCAGCATTCTGATGCGTGGCTCGCGCCTTGCCCTTCCAGCCTCATGCAAGTGCCCTATGCATCCCAACCTGCCAGTCCCGTATGCATGAAAAAAGAGCAGGCATATTGACGTGCACGGACAAGTGTCTTACATTGTCTTGCAATATGTGGACAAGGAGAAGCCCTATGACCAAGTCACAAGGATCAGAATCTGTAACGCTTCGCGTCCCTTCAGAGATCATTGCGAGCATACAGGCAATCGCTGAAGCAACCGACCGTTCAAGAAGCTATATCATCGTTCGCGCCTTGAAAACCTATCTCCTGAATGAGGGAGCGGATGTCTTGTCAGCAATTCGCGGACGGGATCAAATTGCTGCTGGTGAATACGAGGACATCGACGATCTTATCGCTGATGTGGATAAAATCGTTGCCGGGCAGGCGGCATGACGCGAGTTAAAGTTGCGAAAGAGGCGGCCAATTTTGTCAGGCAAGAGGCTGCCTATCTTCGTCGCCGCAACGCGCATGCCGCTCAGGTTTTCTCAGATACTGTACGGCGGGCGAAAGACGTTTTGAGGACGTTTGACAAAGCGGGAAACGTAATGCACGGACTTCAGATCGATGGTGGGCTGACCCTTGTCGTCGACGCATATCTTTTCGACTATATACGCGAAGAAGCCGTTGTGAACATTATTGCAGTTCGACATGGCAGGATGCACCAGCTAACGCCGGAAATCGAGGAAGAAATCAGTCAGGACATTGCCGTGGAGGAGCCTTCTGACACCTCCTCAGGCAATCTGTAAACCGGCAATACAGGAACCTGTATCGTCAAGGTCTTGCAACGCGGATTCTGTCCGGAAAATCTCATCCATTCGGTATGAATTTTTTCAATCACGGCCCATCCCCCTCCAGCTTCATGCAAGTGCACTGTCCTAACCCGATTCTGGATCAATCAGGGCGCAGACACATGGTATCCTTGCTCGACAAGGCCAGGCAGCAATACAATCGCGGTGATTTCAAGATCGCGCTTGCCACCTTGCGCCGGTTGATAGGCCAAGACAGGCGCAATGCCGGGGCATATATCCTGGCCGCCACCATCCACGAGCAGCAGGGCGACCGCATGCAGGCGGGCATATTCTATGATGCCGCCATGGATCTGTCACCGGCCCTGAAAAAGGAACTGGCCTTTCGCGCCGCCGGACATTTTCTGGCCGTTGACGCGCAGGACAGGGCGCTGGCCAGCCTTATGACCTTTCACAGCGCCCACCCGGAGGATCTCGACGGGCTGCATTCGATCTGCTCCATATTGCGCGAGCAAAGCCGCTATGAGGAGGCGCTGCCCTGTGCACTGAAACTGGCCGAACGCGGTCATGGCTTTGCAAACTGGCTGAATGCCGGGATTGTGCTGAATGGTCTGGGCCTGTTTGACCAGGCCCTGCCGCAGTTGCAAAAGGCCCATGCCGAAAATCCCGGCGAGCGGCTGGCGCTCAGCGAACTCTTCTGGTGTGCCGCCAATCTGTGTGATCTGCCGTTGAGCGATGCCTGTCAGGCAAGCTTGCAGGAAGCCTATGTCCGGGACGGGCAATATCCGGATATCCGCGAAAGTGCTTTCCGGGCGCTGATGTGGTCGGGCGACGAGGCTTACCTTGCACGGGTCTCCGCCCGCACGGCAGAAGTGGTGATGGCCGGGCAGGGGCCAGTCCGGCAGCAGGTGCTGCAAACACCCCGGGCCAATCCGAAAATCCGCATCGGCTATGTCTCCAGCGATTTTTACGATCATGCCACCATGACGCTCTTGGCCGGTGTACTGGAAGCGCATGACCGCTCCCGCTTTGAAATCTACGGCTTCTGCCACACGCCGGAGCGCTTTCGCCATGGGCGCATGCGGGCGCGGTTTCTGGCCGCCTGTGATCATGTGGTGGATCTCCTCGCCCTGGAGGATGATCAGGCCGCAGCAGAAATCGCCGGATGCCGGATTGATATTCTGGTCGATCTCAAGGGCTTTACCCAGGGCAGCAGGCCCGGCATTTTTCGCAGGCGTCCGGCCCCGGTGCAGGTCACCTGGCTGGGCTTTCCGGGCTCCGTTGCCCATACGGGCATAGACTATGCGCTGACGGATTCCATTGTCACCCCGCCCTCCAGCCAGCCCTTTTATACGGAAACCCTGCTGCCTCTGCCCGGCTCCTACCAGTGCAATGATGCAAGGAGGGAACCGGTCACAAGGCAGGGGCCGCGCGCTGCCCATGGCCTGCCCGAAGAGGCCCCTGAAGGTTCAATTGTTTTCTGCTCGTTCAACAATGCGCCGAAAATCCGCACACCCATGTTTTCTGCCTGGATGCAGATCCTGGCAGCCGTGGAACAGTCCGTGCTCTGGCTGGGCCTGGCGAATGAAACCGTACGCCACAATCTCCGCATGGCCGCCGCCCGTGCCGGCATTGATCCCGCCCGGCTGGTCTTTGCGGATATTGTGCCGGTTGAGGATCATCTGCGCCGCCTGCCGCAGGCCGATATCGCGCTCGATACAGCCCCCTGCAATGGCCATACCACCACATCCGATGCGCTGTGGGCCGGTGTTCCGGTGATCACGCTCAGGGGCACAAGCTTTGCCGGGCGGGTCAGCGAAAGCCTGCTCACCGCTGTCGGGCTCGGGGAACTGGTCGCGCAGGATATCAATGCCTATATCGCCGCTGCCATCGGCCTGGCCCGTGATCCGCAACAGCGAAAGGCTGTTCACCGGCATTTGCTCCACGCCCGCAACACATCCTCGCTGTTCGATCCGCTTCTCAAGGCCCGTCATCTGGAAACCATGCTGGCACGTCTGCCCGGTCTTTCGGCGAGTGATGCGCAAAATGTGATCGTACAACAGGTCTGAACAACATTTTCGGGCGCTCGGGCTCTTAAACGCACATTAATATTTGATGTGTAAAGTATTTATGAAAATATATATTAGAATGTTAAAGAAAATGGTTTCTATGTTTGGCAGGAGTCAGAAATGAAACGCCCCAGCATCAAGACAGCCCTCATCAGCATACTTGCGGCCTTTGCCATCGTGATTGGTGCTTTTGGCTGGTTTGCTGTGTCGCAAATGGCAATTATGAATACAACGACCACGGAAATTACGACAAGATGGGTTACGGGCATCAACCAGGCCAACAAGATCAAGGTCGCGCTGGCAAACCTCCGGGTCAAGTACCGTGACCATCTCATTGAAACCAATGCGGAAAAGATCGCCAGGGCTGACAAGGACATTGTGGATCTGGAAGCTGTGATGACGAACGAGGTAGAGGCCTATGCGCCGTTGATTGGCTCGGATGAGGAGCGCGCTGCATATAATGCCCTGAAACAGGAAACGAATATTTTTTATGCTGCCATCGAACCCTTGCTGGTATTGTCCCGCGCCAGCAAGACGGACGAGGCAAGCCAGTATCTCTGGAGCACGCTTGTTCCGCAAACGGGCAAGATCAACAAGATGGTCGATGGTCTTGTCAGCATCAATGTGACGGGTGCGCAAAAGGCGTCGCAAACCGCTGCTGAAAATTATTCTGCGGCCACGCAGCTCACCTATGGGATCTTCGGCATCGCGCTGGTGATCGTTGCCGGGGCCATCATCTTCGTGCTTTCCGGAATTACCACCCCGATCAACCGCATGACCGGTGCCATGCTTGATCTTGCCGGAGGCGATACGGAAAAACCGGTTCCCTATGCGGGCCGGGCCGATGAAATCGGGGCGATGTCCGGTGCACTGGAAGTGTTCCGTCAGGGTGCCATTGCCAGCCGTCAGATGGAGCAGGATGCAGAGGCCATGCGCCGTCAGGCCGAGGAAAACCGCATTGCCGATCAGGAGCGGGCCGAGGCAGAGGCGGCGGAGCGCATGCGCCAGGCCACATCCGGTCTGGCAACGGGTCTCAAACGTCTGGCTTCAGGCGATCTGTCCGTCCGGCTCACCGAAGCCTTTGCCGCAGATTTTGAAGCCCTGCGTCAGGATTTCAACCTGTCGGTCGAGCAGCTCGGCAACACGCTCTCCTCCGTGGCAGACAGTGTCGGCAGCATTACCAGCGGCTCACAGGAAATCTCCTCCGGTGCCAATGATCTGGCCAAACGCACCGAGCAGCAGGCAGCCTCGCTGGAGGAAACGGCAGCGGCGCTGGACCAGATCACCGCCAATGTCACCTCCTCGTCCAGGAGGTCGGAAGAGGCCCGCAAGGTGGCAACAGAGGCCAACCAGTCGGCCACCAGATCCGGTGAGGTTGTCGGTCAGGCGGTCAACGCCATGAGCCGGATCGAGGAAAGCGCCAGGCAGATTTCCAACATTATCGGCGTGATTGACGAGATCGCCTTCCAGACCAATCTTCTGGCGCTCAATGCCGGTGTCGAGGCCGCACGGGCAGGCGAGGCCGGCAAGGGCTTTGCGGTAGTAGCCCAGGAAGTGCGCGAACTGGCGCAGCGTTCGGCAAGTGCGGCCAAGGAGATCAAGGGCCTGATCCAGACATCGACTTCGGAGGTGACGACCGGTGTGAAGCTGGTCTCCGACACAGGCGAGGCGCTGAAAGCCATCGGCGCGTTCATCGTCGCGATCAACCAGCACATGGAGGCGATTGCCACATCCTCGCGTGAACAGTCCGTGGGTCTGGCCGAGGTCAACACGGCGGTCAACCAGATGGACCAGACGACGCAGCAGAATGCCGCCATGGTGGAAGAGGCCTCCGCCGCTGCCGCCAGCCTTGCCGGTGAGGCAGGCACATTGCGCCAGCTGATCTCACGGTTTGATCTCGGCCATTCGGCAGGTGCGGCCCAGCCTTCCCATGCTCAGGCCCTGCGCCAGACAGCCGCGCACATGGCCCGGCCCGCCGCATCCGGCGCACCGGCTCCCCGCAGGGCAGCAGGCGGCGCTGCGGCTGTGGCGCAGGAATGGTCGGAATTCTGATCCGCTCCCGTACCTGCACACGAAACCCGAACCTCCCGCGCGACCTTCCGGGAGGTTTGTATTCCATCATATAGTCAGTCGCCGCACGACGTGTCCCGTTTGATCCCGTCGGCAACGGCCATGTCGATATCCGTTTTGGCCATGCAATCTTGCGTTGAAATCGGTTCCTGTCATCGAGATCTGGTATAAGTCTTTGTTTTGATGTGTGTCGTTTTCGCTAAACTTTTGCGCACTTTTGCGCCACACGCATTAGGATCACGCCAAAATTCTGTTTTTTCAGCGTAAAAAACGTTCCGGACGGACACCTGAGCCTATTCTTTAACAGAATGTTTAAATTTGTCTATTTATAATAAAATGAATTACTTAAACTCAATATTTGGAGGGGAATATGTCGTTTATGGCAAACCTTAAGGTTGCAACAAAGTTGACTGCATCAGCGTGCTTTGGAATTTTGATGCTGATCGCGCTTGTTGTCAATCAATATGTCAGTTCAGGTGTGATTGCTGATGCAACCGCAGTTGTCGAGCGGGAGCAGACCATTTTCGACGGCATTTCCGGGGGGCAGCTTGCCTTGGCGAAAATCAGGAACCTTGCCAATCAAATGGAGGAAGATACGACACAGGAGGAAATGCGCAAGCACTTTTCCGGTCTTGCCGAAACGGTAAGGGAGGCCGTAAACGGGCTGGAAACACCCATCCGCATTGCGATGAAACCAGATGTCCTGATCGATATCCGGGACGGTCTTCTCGCCTATCAAAATGCCATTGAAGCCTATATAGCAATATCCGGCGACGCAAATGCAGTCTTTCCGCAAGATGAAACGAATACTGTTTCTGCCAGGGTTGACGATGCCATCAAAGGTTCGATCAGCAATGCCAAAAAATATACAGCCGAGGCCAAACAGACACTGGCCAAGGCATTGGCAACCTCTAATATGGTCACAATGCTGTTGTGCGCGTTCGTTATGACCGGTCTGATTGCATCGTCCGTTTTCCTGATGTTCAGTATAGGACGTCCGGTGCGTCTGATGACATCGTCAATGTTGAAGCTCGCGGAAGGGGATACATCGGTCGCACTGGCTTATACGGATCGTTCTGACGAAATCGGGGCGATGGCTTATGCACTGGAAGTCTTCCGTCAGGGTGCCATTGCCAGAAGGCAGATGGAACAGGATGCAGAAGCCATGCGCCGTCAGGCCGAGGAAAACCGCATTGCCGTTCAGGAGCGGGCCGAGGCAGAGGCGGCGGAGCGCATGACACGCGCCACATCCAGCCTGGCTTCCGGTCTCCGCCGTCTGGCCGCAGGGGATCTGTCCTTCCAGCTGACAGAGGCTTTGTCTTCCGAATTTGAGCAACTGCGTCAGGATTTCAACACATCCGTCCTGCAGCTTGCCCATACAATGACATCGGTTTCTTCCAGTGTCGGCAGCATTACCAATGGCAGCCACGAGATTTCCACCGGTGCCAGTGACCTGTCGAAGCGCACGGAACAGCAGGCAGCCGTCCTGGAGGAAACAGCAGCGGCGCTGGACCAGATCACCGCCAATGTCACCTCCTCTTCAAAAAGGGCAGAAGAAGCCCGCAAGGTGGCAACAGAGGCCAACCAGTCGGCTACCAGATCCGGTGAGGTTGTCGGTCAGGCGGTCAACGCCATGAGCCGGATCGAGGAAAGCGCCAGGCAGATTTCCAGCATTATCGGCGTGATTGACGAGATCGCCTTCCAGACCAATCTTCTGGCGCTCAATGCCGGTGTCGAGGCCGCACGGGCAGGCGAGGCCGGCAAGGGCTTTGCGGTGGTAGCCCAGGAAGTGCGCGAACTGGCGCAGCGTTCGGCAAGTGCGGCCAAGGAGATCAAGGGTCTGATCCAGACATCGACTTCGGAGGTGGCCAATGGTGTCAAGCTGGTCTCCGATACAGGCCAGGCGTTGCAGTCGATCGGTGCGTTCATCGTCGCGATCAACCAGCACATGGATGCGATTGCCACATCCTCGCGTGAACAGTCCGTGGGTCTGGCGGAGGTCAACACGGCGGTCAACCAGATGGACCAGACGACGCAGCAGAATGCCGCCATGGTGGAGCAATCCTCCGCCGCCGCCGCCAGCCTTGCCGGTGAGGCAGGCGCACTGCGCCAGCTGATCTCCCGGTTTGATCTCGGCCATTCGGCAGGTCCGGCCCAGCCTTCCCATGCTCAGGCATTGCGCCAGACAGCCGCGCACATGGCCCGGCCCGCCGCATCCGGCGCACCGGCTCCCCGCAGGGCAGCAGGCGGCGCTGCGGCTGTGGCGCAGGAATGGTCGGAATTCTGATCCGCTCCCGTACCTGCACACGAAACCTGAACCTTCCGGACCACCATCCGGGAGGTTTGTGTTCTGTTGCTCCACGCCTGGAACTCATCCTCGCGGTTCGATCCGCTTCTCAAGGCCCGTCATCTGGAAACCATGCTGGCACGTCTGCCCGGCCTTTCCGTGCGCGATGCGCAAAACCTGACCGGATAACAGGTCTGAACAACCCTGTCGGGCGCACATGATTTTAAACGCGCATTAATATTTGATGCGTAAAGTATTTATGAAAATATATATTAGAATGTTAAAGAAAATGGTTTCTATGTTTGGCAGGAGTCAGAAATGAAACGCCCCAGTCTGAAAGCATCTCTTATAGGTATAATTTTGGCTTTTGCTGCGTCATTTATGGGTTTCGCGGCACTTTCGCTAAAGAGTTTGGGAGATGTCAGTGGTGCAACCGCTGAAATTGCCACCAATTGGTTGCCGAGTGTTTCCAACGTAAGAAACATGCACAAGGCACTTGGCGATCTGAAGTTTGCCTATGCAAATCACATCATGTCTATCAGTGATGAAGCTATTGCGGCGGCTGAAACGCAGGTGACGGATAGCAGGACGGCGCTCAATAATACGGTCAAGCTGTATGAAGGGCTTGTTTCCTCGCCACATGAAGGTGAACTGTTGAACCTGATCAGTCAGAATATCAGCGCCTATAACCAGGCTTCCGGAAAGATGCTGGAACATTCGCGCAAAAACGACAATGAGGTTGCCAAGGTTCTTTTCTACACTGAAATGAACCCATATTTTGCAAAGGCCAACACGCTGATAGAAGAGCTCCTTGCCGTAAACGTGGCGGGGTCCGAAAAGGCATATGCAACAAGCAACAGCGCCTATGCGAGGACAGTGATGCTTGTGGAATGTGCGAGCGTGTTGATTGCGTCCCTGATCGGCCTGTCTGTCGCCTATATCATCCGCAGAGTCACCACCCCGATCAACCGCATGACCGGTGCCATGCTTGATCTTGCCGGAGGCGATACGGAAAAACCGGTTCCCTATGCGGGCCGGGCCGATGAAATCGGGGCGATGTCCGGTGCACTGGAAGTGTTCCGTCAGGGTGCCATTGCCAGCCGTCAGATGGAGCAGGATGCAGAGGCCATGCGCCGTCAGGCCGAGGAAAACCGCATTGCCGATCAGGAGCGGGCCGAGGCAGAGGCGGCGGAGCGCATGCGCCAGGCCACATCCGGTCTGGCAACGGGTCTCAAACGTCTGGCTTCAGGCGATCTGTCCGTCCGGCTCACCGAAGCCTTTGCCGCAGATTTTGAAGCCCTGCGTCAGGATTTCAACCTGTCGGTCGAGCAGCTCGGCAACACGCTCTCCTCCGTGGCAGACAGTGTCGGCAGCATTACCAGCGGCTCACAGGAAATCTCCTCCGGTGCCAATGATCTGGCCAAACGCACCGAGCAGCAGGCAGCCTCGCTGGAGGAAACGGCAGCGGCGCTGGACCAGATCACCGCCAATGTCACCTCCTCGTCCAGGAGGTCGGAAGAGGCCCGCAAGGTGGCAACAGAGGCCAACCAGTCGGCCACCAGATCCGGTGAGGTTGTCGGTCAGGCGGTCAACGCCATGAGCCGGATCGAGGAAAGCGCCAGGCAGATTTCCAACATTATCGGCGTGATTGACGAGATCGCCTTCCAGACCAATCTTCTGGCGCTCAATGCCGGTGTCGAGGCCGCACGGGCAGGCGAGGCCGGCAAGGGCTTTGCGGTAGTAGCCCAGGAAGTGCGCGAACTGGCGCAGCGTTCGGCAAGTGCGGCCAAGGAGATCAAGGGCCTGATCCAGACATCGACTTCGGAGGTGACGACCGGTGTGAAGCTGGTCTCCGACACAGGCGAGGCGCTGAAAGCCATCGGCGCGTTCATCGTCGCGATCAACCAGCACATGGAGGCGATTGCCACATCCTCGCGCGAACAGTCCGTGGGTCTGGCCGAGGTCAACACGGCGGTCAACCAGATGGACCAGACGACGCAGCAGAATGCCGCCATGGTGGAAGAGGCCTCCGCCGCTGCCGCCAGCCTTGCCGGTGAGGCAGGCACATTGCGCCAGCTGATCTCACGGTTTGATCTCGGCCATTCGGCAGGTGCGGCCCAGCCTTCCCATGCTCAGGCCCTGCGCCAGACAGCCGCGCACATGGCCCGGCCCGCCGCATCCGGCGCACCGGCTCCCCGCAGGGCAGCAGGCGGCGCTGCGGCTGTGGCGCAGGAATGGTCGGAATTCTGATCCGCTCCCGTACCTGCACACGAAACCCGAACCTCCCGCGCGACCTTCCGGGAGGTTTGTATTCCGCCTTCATGGTGAGCCGCAGGGCGTATCCTGTTTCATCGTGTCGGCAACGGCCATGTCGAAATTCCGGTCCGGTGTGATCGCGCAGAAACAGGATTCCATATCCTGTACCAGATCTGGACCAGGGCAATTCCCGGATACAGCGGGTTGAAACGGCAGAAATCACATCTCATAAATGCAAAACGGCAAAGTCAATAGTGAAATATTACCATAATGGAATATGGGCAGGTAACCTTTGGTTTACCTTGTTGGACGTAAGATCAGAACTTGAACACAGAAATAATGCAACCCTATGAAGGGGGATGTCACCGATATTACTCTGCGTCAGAGGCTCTTGCATGCGCTGGTCGCAAATTGGGGAAGTAGAAATGAACAGACTATCGATTAAAACGTCTCTGGTCGCCATGTTCGTCGCAATGGCACTCATGACACTGGGTCTTGGCGCATTTGCGATGTTCACCATGGCTGGTCTTTATGACAATACAAATCAGCTTGGCACCAATCGCATTCCCAAAGTGACAATGATTTCGGAGGTTTCCGTCATATTTGGCAAATTGCGTGCCAGCGCCGCGCGGCAATTGCTCGCTGACACGCCTGAAACCATCGCTGCGGAGCAGAAAACAGCAAGTGATCTGGCAAAATCCCTGGATGACAAGCTCAGGCAACTGGACCCGGTCTTCGTCCGGGACGAAGGTCGCAGGCTGGTGTCTTTGATTCCTGTCGAGATAGCAAAATACAAATCAATGCAGGATGAAACATTGATCCCGCTGCGGGATGCCGGAAAGCTTCCGGAGGCCAAAGAGTTCCTGCGATCAACAATGCTTCAGCAGGCCGAGATTGCCGAAAAGGCGATCATGGACCTGCAAAACTACAATGCGAACGGTACCAGTGCCGAAATGTCCGATGCCGCAGCATCCTACAATACATCCTTTTGGGCAATGATCCTGGTGGTTGGTGCGGCGGTGGCGGCTGCATCCGGCGCTGCGGCATTTGCCATTATCAGAATTTCCACTCCGATTTCGCGCATTACGGGTTCGATGGAAGGTTTGGCGCGGGGTGATGTTGCCTCTGAAATTCCGTTCAGCACCCGCACGGACGAAATCGGTTCCATGGCGTCTGCGGTTGAGGTTTTCCGCCAGACCGCGCTTGCCAAGATCGAATCGGACCGCCGTTCGGAAGAAAACCGTTCGCAGTCGGAACAGGACCGGATCGCCCGCGAACAGGCAGACCGCGCCCGTGCCGAAGCCATGGTACAGGCCACAAAGGGTCTGGCCTCGGGTCTGAAAGCGCTGTCTTCGGGCGACCTGACGGTGCAGATCGACCAGCGTTTTGCGCCGGATTTTGAGCAGTTGCGCGAGGATTTCAATCTCGCCGTATCGCAGCTTTGCGCGACGCTGGCCAATGTTGCGGGTGCAACGGTCAACATTGACAGCGGTTCACGCGAAATTGCCGGCGGTGCCAATGACCTTGCCAAGCGCACCGAGCAGCAGGCCGCAGCCCTTGAGGAAACGGCAGCGGCGCTGGACCAGATCACCGCCAATGTCCGCAGCTCGTCGCAACGTGCCGATGAGGCCCGCCATGTGGCGGTGGAGGCCAACCAGTCGGCTGCAAAGTCCGGTGATGTCGTGTCCCAGGCGGTCAATGCCATGAGCCGGATCGAGGAAAGCGCCAAGCAGATTTCCAACATTATCGGCGTGATTGACGAGATCGCCTTCCAGACCAATCTTCTGGCGCTGAACGCCGGTGTCGAGGCGGCGCGTGCCGGTGATGCGGGCAAGGGCTTTGCGGTGGTAGCCCAGGAAGTGCGCGAACTGGCGCAGCGCTCTGCCCAGGCGGCCAAGGAGATCAAGGGCCTGATCCAGGCCTCGACAACCGAAGTGGCGACCGGTGTGAAGCTGGTGTCGGAAACCGGCGATGCGCTGAAAGCCATCGGGGGCTTCATCGTGACCATCAACCAGCACATGGATGCGATTGCCACCTCGGCGCGTGAACAGTCCGTGGGTCTGGCGGAGGTCAACACGGCGGTCAACCAGATGGACCAGACGACGCAGCAGAATGCCGCCATGGTCGAGGAAACCTCGGCAGCCTCCGGCACGCTGGCCAGCGAGAGCGCCAACCTGCGCGACATGATCGCCCAGTTCAATCTGGGCCATGCAGGAGCCCAGGCCAATGCCGGAACACAGGCCCTGCGCCAGACAGCCGCGCGCATGGCCCAGCCGTCCGCGTCGGCCCGGCCCGCCTCTTCCGGCACACCGGCCCGTGCACCGGCCCGCAAGGTCGCAAACGCCGGCAATGGTGCAGCCGTCGCGCAGGAATGGTCGGAATTCTGATCCGCCCCCGATCATGCACACGAAAAAACACCCTCCCGGACACCCTCCGGGAGGGTGTTGCGTCACATCACAAGGCCATAGGCGGGCAGATCGCGCTTCAGTTGCCTGGCATCGGTAAAATGGATGGCATTCCAGCCACAGGCCCGTGCCGCCTCGACATTGGGCAGGCTGTCATCGAAAAACAGACAGGCAGATGGTTCAAGATCGAAGGCCCGGATATGGGCGTGGTAGATGGCGGGATCCGGCTTGATCAGGCCGACACGGGCTGAAACCGTAACGCCGCGCGGCAGGTTCAGAAAGGCAAACCGCGCCTGCGCCTCGGCAAAGGTGTCATCGGCAAAATTGGTCAGCATGGTGACATCGAAGCCGTCTGCGATGAATTTTTCCAGAAGCGCCACGCTCTCATCATAGGCATGCGGAACCATTGCGTGCCAGTTTTCACGAAAGGCCCGGATCTGCGCTTCCCGTTCGGGATGAACGCAGATCAGCAGGTCTTCCGCCTCCTGCCATGTCCGGCCACGGTCCTGTTCAATATTCCAGTCATGGGTACAGACATTGGCGAAAAACCACGCCCGTTCCGTCTCGTCCGGAATGATCCGCTTGAAAGGAATGTCGGGATCGTAATGGATCAGTACCTTGCCGATATCAAAAACAATGTGGCGGATGTCAGGTGTCATGCCGGTTCCTCTTCAACATGTCAGATTTTAAAGAATGCGGATGGTATAGCCTGTGAAATCACCTTTTTCATGACGGTTGGCAAAGCCTGGCCTTCAAGATTTGTGACAGGTTCCCACCATGTGTCATTGCGCCCCGCAGGCGCGGAGCCGTCGGCAATCTGCGCATGATAGACACAGAGCCGCAGTTCAAAATGGGTAAACACATGCGAAATCTCGCCGCACGCCTGCCAGTCAGCAGCAAAGGGTGCGGCTTCTGCGCCGGTTTCCCCGTCAATGCGCGAGGTCCAGGCGCTGCCCGGAACCTCGCTCATGCCACCCAGCAGGCCGGTTGGCGGGCGGCGCTGCAACAGCACCTCGCCCCGGCTGTTGCTGGCAACAAAGGCCGCGCCCACCCGCTGGCGTTTCAGGGCTTTTGCCGGTTTTACAGGAAAATCCTCCGCATGGCCCTGATGGCTGGCCAGACAGCGGGGTGCGCAGCGGACACAGGCCGCAGGCCGGATTTTTCGGCGTGCAGACCGTTGCCCCCAGATCCATCATGGCCTGGGCAAAATCGCCCGGACGGTCGCCCGGTGTGATCTCCGCCACATGCGCACGCATGAGAGTCCGGGCACCGGGCAGGGGTGTGGCAATGGCGTGCAGCCGTGCAATCACCCGCTCGACATTGGCATCCAGAACCGCGCTTCGGCGGCTGAATGCAATGGCGGCAATGGCGGCTGCCGTATACTCCCCTATGCCCGGAAGCGCCCTGAGCCCGGCCTCCGTGTCGGGAAACTGCCCGCCATGCACAAAGGCCACCGTTTCCGCACATTTTTTCAGGTTGCGCGCCCGCGCGTAATAGCCAAGACCGGCCCAGGCTTTCATCACGTCATCCGTCTCGGCCGCCGCCAGATCCGTTACCTCCGGCCAGCGCTCCAGAAAGGCCGCAAAATAGGCTTTGACCGCCTGCACCGTGGGTTTGCTGCAACATCACCTCGGAGAGCCACACATGATAGGGACTGTTGCGCTTGCCCTGCGCGGCCATGGGCGGGGTCACGCGCCATGGCAGTATCCGGTGGTGGATGTCATACCAGGCAAGCAGGTCTGTGGCAGGCTGTGTCAATATCTGTTCTCTCCCTGTCTGCAGGCAGGCACACGGTGTATTTCAATGGAAGCGATTCGTCCTGTGATGAACAGGGCGGGACCATTTGAACTGGCTGTCAAAATAGTTTAACCGGTGGTTTCATAAATCCGGACCCCTTTCATGAACATTGCCTTCTGCTATATCAATCTTGATCGCGCCCGTCATCGCCGGAG
>CBDFGT010000011.1:0-4414 GCA_965247225.1 Rhizobiaceae bacterium
TCGACCTCATCAAAACAACAGGTGATCTGGCATTGACCGTTGCTGCAACCGAACTTCAGTTTGCAAACACCAGTCTCGATCGACGACTGATCAAAGGTCCCCTCAATATCAGTGCGAATGTGGCTTTGGATGCTGAGGCGGCCAATATCAGCCAGCTCAAGATCGAAAGCGGCCGAATGGGAGGAACTATCGCGCGGCCAGAGATTGCGAAGGCAGATTTTTGCAGCGCAGGCAGAGTTCAAATTGTTTGCGGTGCCAGATGTTTTGCCGGAATCACTCTCCGGCAAATTTGAAGGAACAATCGCTCTGGCTGGGAAAATCCAAGCGTCTGGCCCCCAAGACATCAAGATTTCAGACGGTGACAATCGCCCTCCAGCGCAGTTTCGGCGGCGGGTTCAGCCTCTGTGGACCGACGGTGCGCTGCAGACTGATGTGGCAAATGGCCACTTCCCGACATTGGTCGTCTGAGCCCCGGTGCAGAAGGACAGGTTGCCATTCATGCAACCGCCAGCGGCCCGATGACAACGCCAACCGTCACTCTGGATCTGAATTCCAGTCTGCTGACCCTTGCCCGGCAAGAAAATTGAAAATCTGCATAGCCGCTTTTTCAGGCGTTCTAGACCCAAGCAATCCGGCTGGGAAGTCTGTCGGGCCACGGGAACCGTTGAGAAACAGGCGATCGTGGCCAATGGCACCCTTGTCTTCCCAAAATGGCACTCTGTCTATGCCGGATCTCGCCGTCGATATCGGACCCAACCATCTGAAAGGTCAGATCGACCTCGGCTCAGGCGGAAAAGCCAAACGGAGAGATTTCCTTCGCATTTCCGGACATTAGCCTCATTGCCGCACTCGCCGGGCAAGAGGCTTCGGGAGATATAGAGGGCTCTGCAACCCTATTTGATGCGGATGGGAAAGTTGGCTTAACATTGATAGCATCGGGTGCCACGCTGCGCCAGGGCGATGCCGTTATCGCCAAACCATTGATTGACCTTACATCGCGCGATTTACAGAGTGCCGCGATAGTCGGAACTGTGAAGGCAGAATCCGCCGGCTCCGGCTCACAATCTGGTCTCCAATATCACTTTGGGCATTTGACCATAACGCCATGCAAACCGACTTCGACCTGTCTGGCCTCTATGACAAAGCACCAACTCAAACTCACCGGGTCGCTTATCCGCGCCGAATCATCAATCCAGATTTCCTTGAAAACATTGCAGCTGGCCCCGCAGGGAATCCCCGTTTCCCTGTTATCGCCTGCGACTGTCATAATCGAAAACAGTCAGGCCACGTTACCAACTGCCTCTTCTGCAGGCGGGTGCTGGAAAACTCACTCTGTCCGGATCTGCCGGGAGTTCCCTGGATCTGAAAATCGACCTGGCAGGAATGCCAGCAAACCTTGCCAACCGGCTTTCGCCAGGCCTCGGCGCTGAAGGAAGCATCACCGGAACGGCCAAAGTCACGGGAGCTGCCTCTCGTCCCGCTATCGACTTTAATCTCGCTTGGACTGGTGCTGCAGTGTCTCAGACCCGATCAATCGGGCTCGCCCCATTCGAGGTGAAAGCAAAGGGCAGCTTTGTCGATCAAAAACTGACTTTGAATACGAATCTGTCAGGAGACGCTGGGCTGGCTCTTGCAGTCCAAGGATCGATTACGCTTATGCCATCACCAACGATGAATCTGAAAGTTGGCGGACAAGTTCCCTTTGCACTGGCAAAAACGCAACTGGCGGCAGCCGGTCTCTCTCTCGAAGGCGTTGCCAAACTCGACCTCACGGTCACCGGAATACCCACCTGCACCTGTCATTGCTGGCGCGATCTCCACACAGAATGGAAAGCTTGTCGATGTTCGGCACAATCTGGTGGTCAATGCCTTGGCCTCGACACTGACGCTGACCGGTCAGCATGTCACTATTTCCAGTTTTTCGGGCCAATTGGCAACCGGCGGAACCATTGGCTTGACAGGCAATGTCGGAATCGCTCCCGGATCAGGTTTTCCGGCCGATCTGGCGATCAAATTCGTCGAATGCGAGCTACACAGACGGGAGCCTGTTTTCGGCCAGCATGACCGGTGACCTCACCATCAACGGCCCGCTTCTGACATCCCCAGTCCTCGGTGGCCGGATCGCAATCAGCCGGGCTTCAATATCCATCCCCGAAAAATTACCCTCATCGCTGTCGGGAATGACCGTGCAGCACAAAAATGCATCGCAGGCAGTACAAAATCAAAAACAAACGCGTTGAGAAGGCATCAAAGCCAGCCAACGGTTCGAAAACAGGCAGCGGGGGTCTCAATCTTGATCTCGAAGTCAGCGCGCCATCTCAGGTTTTCATCCGCGGCCGCGGAATGGATGCCGAGCTTGGAGGCACAATCACGGTGAAGGGCAATTCGGCATCTCCACTTGTGTCGGGCGGGTTTCAAAATGTTGCGCGGACCGCTTGCTGTTACTGGGAAAAAGGTTGGATTTTTCATCGGGATCCGTCAGTTTTGGCGGTGATTTGAATCCGACATTGAACTTGGTCGCAACCTCGGAATCCGGGTCAACCACGATCACCGTAACTATTTCCGGCAATGCAGCAGATCCCTCCGTTATCTTCTCATCGTCTCCGTCTCTGCCGCAGGATGAAGTTCTGGCGCAGCTGATATTCGGCAGGTCAATGACCTCTCTGTCTGCCTTGCAGATTGCCAAGCTCGCCGATGCTGTCGCACAGCTGTCCGGTGGTGGCTCGACATCTTTGTTCGAGAAATTGCGCAGCGGTGTCTGGGTGTCGATGATCTGGATGTAACAACCGACGACAAGGGCAATGCTGCGGTCAAGGCAGGCAAATATTTGAACGACAAAACCTATCTCGAATTACAACAGGGGGGCGACCAAAAGCGGGGGCAAGGCGACCAATCAATCTCGATATCGGACAGGGCGTAAAACTGAAGGGTGGGGTTGGCACCAACGGATTCGGGAACCGGCGGAATCTTCTATGAGAAGGAGTATTGACGGAATCACATCAGGTCCTGCCGCTCAATCTGTAGAAAGTTTGCTCAAAATCCAGTGTGTGAACGCCAATTTTGATATGAGAAACTGGGCATTTTGCACCTGTTTCATAAAGGCAAGCTTATGTCATGGTGGCGTCAATGGAGAGAGCCAGAATGACAAAAACAGATCCGACATATCACCCTCATCGGCGTCCCGATGGAAGAAGGTTCCGGCCGACGCGGCGCGGCCATGGGCCCGGCAGCCTTGAGAATTGCCGGGGGTCCTCTGAAGCCCTAACGGAATTAGGGCACTTGGTTTCACGATCGGGGAGATCTCGCCCCGGCAATCGACCGCCGATCTGCAGATGGTCTCCAACGCCAATCAATATCATGCGGTTGCGGGCTTTACCCGATCGCTGGAAGCGGCCACTTTTGCGGCAGCTCAATCCGGATCCTGTCCATTGATACTGGGGTGGTGACCATGCGCTTTCCATGGGCAGTGTTTCCGGAATGGCGCGCTATGCTGTCACTGTGGGTCGGCCGCTTTTCGTCTTGTGGCTTGATGCCCATGCCGATTTCAACTCCCCAAAAACATCGCCATCTGGCAATATCCACGGAATGCCGGTCGCCTATGTCTGCGGTCAGGCAGCATTGGGCGAGATATTGCCCGCCGGTCGAGCAATGGTGGATCCAACGAAAGTCTATCAGGTTGGCATCCGCTCCGTCGACACAAGGGGAGCGCGATGAGATCGCAGAACACGGTGTCAATGTTTTTGACATGCGGTCAATCGACGAAAAACGGAATCGCCTTCATTATGCGGCAAATTCTGGAAGCCGTGTCGGCCGCCAATGGCCTCCTTCACGTCAGCTTTGATGTCGATTTTCTCGATCCGGATCTGGCACCCGGCGTAGGCACGACCGTGCCAGGTGGAGCGACCTATCGCGAAGCGGCATCTGATCATGGAAATGCTCTGCGACAGTGGTCTGGTCTCTTCGGCTCGATCTGGTGGGAACTGAACCCCTATCTCGATGATCGAGGGCAAAAGCGCGAGAGTGTTGGTGGAAATGACCGCAAGTCTGTTTGGCCGTCGCATCCTGGATCGCCAAACCCGCCAGCGGCTGATTGGTGTGTGGACTGGCGCGAAACACCCTGTGGGAGAACCATCTGGGTTGGCGACATAGTCAACTAGGCCTTGGCACAATCGATTGGCCTGCATTTCAACTGTTCGAAACGCACTCTGAAGACCATAGCTATTGTCGCATAGTCGCAGTCCAGTTTTGTAACCCTTCCTTTGCCCGCGACAATGCAAATTGGTTAAAGCATCACTTTTTTAGCATATAATTATATTAGAGAACTATTTGATTACACAAATTAAAATTCATCAATGAAAATTGCGGTACTTAACACGATAAATTCTCTTTTCATTTATTTCTGATTTGTAGAATA
>CBDFGT010000012.1:0-2067 GCA_965247225.1 Rhizobiaceae bacterium
GGTTTACCGCAGTCCGGTTTGGAACGATCATAGATGCAAAAGGGACAGCCTGTGCAATGTGAAGCGCGGCAAAGTGGGCCACCCGCAAGTCGCCGCCAGTCGTCGACCAGTGAAAGAACGCCAGCCCGCTTGCATCGGAAGCATCTCCGCCGACAGAATGTCCGGTCTTTTGGGACATGTAGGCGGCCACGAGTGTTGTCAGAATGCCGGCCAGCATGAAGCTGGTCCCGGTCGCATAGGCCATGAGGCCTTCTGCCTGCCTAAAGATGCGATAGCCGAGATAGATTGTCACGACCGGTAAGTGTCACCGCGCCGAACCCCATAAGGGCATACATCACCTGAGTGAAAATGGTGGCGTCATTGTAGTGTGAAGCCTCTCCGCGGGAGGCCTGCACAGTGATCCAGGTCATTTCAAAAATCGCGGCGATAGCGAACAAGACTGCCGCGCGACGGATGGCTGGCTCGGCACGCATGGCAGAGGACAAAAGCCCGAGGCCCCAACCCAGCGTCGCAGCATGCACTGCAAGAGACAGGTAGAATTTGGATGGCTTTTCCCAAACGCTGACGCCATTGAGAAGTCTGTCATCAACAAAACCGAGAAGGGTGGTGACACCAAAACCGATCGCAAACACAAGGGTCAAAGTCATCAGAAGGGGGGAACCTTCCTTGATCCGCGTAACCAGATCGGAAGGGTTTGAATTCTGCGTCATTGTCAGGCTCATTTCTCTTCTCCATGGCTTACGGTTTTCCAGGTTTCGAACGCAAGATATCCGGCAGGACCAAACAGAAATGTCAGAGGCAGCAAGCCGATCAACGGCCAGCGTGCAAGTCCAAGCCCTTTCACCTCGCGGGCAATGTATGCGCCAACGAAAAGATCGAATGCGAGATAGTGAATCCAGCCGGCCTGCGCGATCCATTGGGATGTGAACAGTTGCTGCACATCCTGAAGCGATCCAAATCCGCCAGGGCTATCGGCAAAAAACAACAAGATAAGGCCGGTGTAGGCTGCGGACATGACGACAGGCAGCCAGGTTCCGGCAATTGTCTCGCTGAGCAGAGGTTTGTTGAGCGCAACACCGACCGCAAGGGTTATCCAGCCCAGAAGTGCCAATGTGCTGAATACGGAAAACAAGGCAGAAGCAGTCATTGAACTCTCCAATCTTGACAGTGTCAACATATGGCTATTCGGATATTTTGACACTGTCAAGATGGTTTGTTAGGAAGGGATATGTCTGAAAAGAACTATCACCATGGCGATTTGCGTTCAGCGTTGATTGCAGCCGCGCGGGTCATCCTTGAGCGGGACGGACTTGCCGCCTTGTCGCTGCGCGCCTGCGCGCGGGAGGCCGGTGTTTCGCATGCTGCGCCGCTGCACCATTTTCGCAGCCTCGCCGAGTTGCAGGCGTCCATTGCCGCATCAGGCTTTGATGAGTTTGTCCGCTTTCTGGATATGCATTCCGCCTCAGCCCAAACGGCTTCAGAGCGGTTGATTGCCATGGGACGTGCTTATGTCGCGTTTTCCGCGCAGCATCCGGCGCTCTACCGGTTGATGTTCGGGGTGGAAGGGCCCGCATGTCAAATCGGAAATTCTTGAAATTGCGCTGAAATCGGCATGGAACCAATTGCACGGGGGTGTAACAGCGGCTTTTGGTCCGGCACGATCGGCTGAACATGCCATGTTGGTCTGGTCAGTGGTTCACGGTCATGCCATGTTAATTCAATCCGGATGCGTCCCGCCGTTGGTGGATATAGACGGGCAGCTTTCCGTTTCGCTTGAAACACTCCTCAAGGCGCTCGGATCAAAAGCCACATGACATGAGTGAGAATCCGAGCATAGCCATGCATGATCCGCATTGCTGCATTGCAAAACGCGTTCTTGAAATATCACATTCAAACATTCATATCCCGGTCATCTCCGGTGCGCATCTCCTCCTCCCATTGGCGCGCCGTGAGTGTTCCCCTCTGGAGGTTTTGCCTGAATAAGGCGCACTCCATACCTATAGCCGGGCTTCGCGCCCGGCTTTTTTTGCCCGAAATCAAGGCGTGACGGTCCGCGTTCAATTCGTG
>CBDFGT010000013.1:0-30057 GCA_965247225.1 Rhizobiaceae bacterium
CTATTCCTTCTTTTCAGGCAATGCTGCCTTCCTGTCCAATATCGACAACGAGTTTACAGCCTTTTACCTGACGGATTTTCTGGCCCGCCAGTTTGAGGCCTTTGTCATCGAACCGCTGAAGCTCGACACGCATCCTGAAATCCGCGACATGGTATTTGGTCATTACACCAAAATTGTCTATCTTGCGCAGGTTGAGGACAAGGCGCTTGAGGCGAAAGCCAGATGGGCAGCCGACTATTTGAAGCTGGATTATGAATACAGGTTCACCGGCTATGGCGATCTTGAAAAAGAACTGATGACGGCCTGAACCGGCTTGAAATTGAGGATTGTCCTGAACATGCACAAAATGATATCTTTGACGCATGAACAGGATAAACAAGATTGTTGTCATCACCGCAGGCGGTTTCAATCCGAACATCGTCATTAATGCGCTGGCCGAACGCTATACCAATATCGTGGTTATTCAGGAAAAACCTGAATCCGCATGGAGCATTCTCAAACGTCGCGCAAAAATATTCGGGTGGGTCACAGCCTTTGGCCAAATCGCAACCATGATCCTCTCCCGGCTTGGCAAGACATTGGTGCGCAAACGGGAAGATGAGATTGTCAGGCATTATGGCGTGAGCGGCATTTCAAACCCCTCGGTTCCCGTCAGGCACGTGCCATCCGTCAACCATCCGGACTGTCTTGCGGCCATCCATTCCATCAGGCCCGACATGATCCTGACCATCAGTTGCCGGATTTTGAAAGCAGAAACGCTGGCAGCCCTTGCCTGCCCTGCCATCAATTTTCATGCAGGGATCAATCCGGCCTATCGCGGTCTCATGGGAGGATACTGGTCTGTGGTGTCAGGGGACAGACAGAATTTCGGATCAACGGTCCACCTCCTCGACCCGGGTGTCGATACAGGTGGTGTTCTCTATCAACACCGCATGATGCCCGACCGCCGGGACACCATGTTATCCTATCCGCTGTTGCAGACAGCCGCCTCTCTGGAGATCGTGCAAAAAGCCGTCGAAGACGCCCTCAACGGGCACCTCAACCCGGAAGCACCGCAGGGGCCTTCCAGGCTGTGGTTCAATCCTCCTGTCTGGACCTATCTCCGGAACGGCATTGCCAGGAATATATGGTAAAAAACGACAGGCGGTGCACGGACTGGATCGCCTGACGCTCAAGCGATCCATTTCAGCAACAGGACATCATGTCAGCGGGTTGATTTTTCAACCGAACGTCCGGCATCCTGCGTTGCATCCACTGTATTGGCGGCATCACGACCCATGCCACGGATAGTATTACCGCAACTTGAAAGCGCAATTATTGCAATAACAAGGCAACAAAAGATGACAGGATTGATTGAATTGATCAAATAGTATTTTCCATTTATCATGACTGGTTTCCTTAAAATTGTTGAATACACCAATGCAGCGCTCGTATCGTCTGCAATATTCTTACAACGTATTGAGGAGTGTTTTGTTCCGAAAAATCATACGCAAATCTTGGAGCGTATCGTCCGCATTTTTCGGGCAGCACCTGTTTCACAAGCTGGCGCTGTTTTGCTATTGCCTGTTTGCGTCGCTTTTTCTATGTGCGACGTCGCGGTAAGTCACGTCCACGACAGGATGGCAGTGCATTGTGATGTCAAGTCATGACGTCCGGCAAAATTCCGCGCAGCCTGAAACACAGATAAACCGGGCTCGCAGCCACGCCTGAAAACATTGCACTGAAGCTGCGGTGCCCCCTGGAGAGATGGAAATGGCAGACAGGATTATTGTATACTGGCGGGATATTCCAGCCCAGGTCATTATCAGGCAAGGTCGTAAAAACGCCAAACGTGAGCTTTCGCTGCGCTTCACCGAGGCCATAGACATGAGCGCCATGCGCTCCGGTGCCGCAGATACAGACGAATATCTGGCGGAATGGCGCAAGGCTGACCCTGTTGCGGTTTCCGACGATCTGGAAATGGAAGCAGACCGGGCGCTGGCAGAAATTGAAGCAGAATATGACAGGGAGCGGCTGGTCGCGCTTGTGAAATCAGGTGGCAGAAACAATGTCTGAGCAAAAACCGACTTCGGGAACAGCAGGCAAAAAGCCCGCTCCCTCTGCCTTTGTTCCCGCCGGGGTCAATCCGGTCGGTCGCTCCCGCAGGCGCTACACGGTGCGCCTTTGGGCCGTGCGCAATGCGCGGTTTCTGGAGTGGTTTTATGCCCGGTTTGCCGATACTTTTTTGCTTCTCCATCCTTTCTGGAAGGCCATTGGCTACAAAAGGGCGGAGCGCCCGGTCACTTTCATCGAAAAGCACGTCAAGGGCTTTCTGTTTGACTGCCGTATGTGCGGACAATGCGCCCTGTCGTCAACGGGCATGTCCTGCCCGATGAACTGCCCCAAACAGTTGCGCAATGGCCCCTGCGGCGGTGTGCGCGCCAATGGCAATTGCGAGGTTGAACCGGATATGCCCTGCGTCTGGGTACAGGCATGGAAAGGCGCATCCGTGATGGAAAAGGGCAACGCCATCCTCAATATTCAAAAACCGGTCGACCAATCCCTGCGGGGAACGTCTTCCTGGCTGCGCGTGACGGCAGAAGCCGCAAAGGCGCGTGAAACCCGAACAACAGAAATCTGATCGCCATGGCCCATCTTGATGAAAATCCGCTCGGCGTACACCTTCCTCTCGACCCGCTTCCCGGCCACTCCTCTCTGGGGCGGCTTGAGAGGGTATTGCGCCGCGGCGAATTTGCCGTAACGGCAGAACTCAATCCGCCCGACAGCGCCGACCCGCATGATGTCTATGCACGCGCTGCGATCTTTGATGGCTGGGTGGATGGCATCAATGCCGTGGATGCCTCCGGTGCCAATTGCCACATGTCGTCCGTTGGTATCTGCGCACTCCTGACCCGCATGGGTTATGCGCCCATCCTGCAGATTGCCTGCCGCGACCGCAACCGCATTGCCATTCAGGGTGATGTTCTGGGGGCTGCCGCCATGGGTGTTGCCAACATCCTGTGCCTGACAGGCGACGGTGTGCAGGCGGGTGACCAGCCAGGGGCAAAGCCGGTCTTTGATCTGGATTCGTCCTCGCTTCTGGAAACGATCCGCATCATGCGTGACAATGCCAAATTCCTCTCCGGTCGCAAGCTGACCACGCCTCCAAAAGTCTTCCTGGGGGCGGCGGCCAATCCTTTTGCACCACCACAGGAATTCCGTGCCCGGCATCTGGCCAAGAAAATTGCCGCCGGTGCGCAATTTATCCAGACGCAATATTGTTTTGATGTGCCGATGTTCAGGGACTTCATGAACAGGGTGCGGGATATGGGCCTGGATGAGCAATGCTATATTCTGGTCGGTGTCGGCCCGATGGCCAGCGCGAAGACGGCCAAATGGATCCGCAACAATGTTCCGGGCATCCATATTCCTGATTCGGTGATCAAGCGGCTGGAAGGTGCGCAGGACCAGAAAAAGGAAGGCAAGCAGCTTTGCATTGACATGATCAATGAGGTCAAGGACATCAGGGGCGTGTCCGGCATCCATGTGATGGCTTACCGCCAGGAAGAATATGTGGCCGAGATTGTCCACGAATCCGGCGTGCTCAAGGGACGCACCCCATGGAAACGCGAGGCAAGTCCGGTCGAGGCCATGGTTGCAGAACGCATGGAAGCCATTCGCGAACGCGGCGCAGAAAATCAGCAAAGCATGGCTGGCATTGCCGCCACACCAACAAACTGACACAACACCCGCCGAAAAACTTGCGTCACATAATATAACGATATAAAGAAGTCTTTATGTCTTAAATCAGCAGGGAAGAGCCATGACCCGTACCATTGTTGCATCCGCTACCCGTGAAGTCATCATCGGCTTCGACCAGCCCTTCTGTGTGATCGGCGAGCGCATCAATCCGACCGGCCGCAAGAAGCTGGCCGCGGAAATGATCGAGGGCAATTTTGATACCGTGATCAAGGATGCGCTGGAACAGGTTGCAGCCGGTGCCACCATGCTGGATGTCAATGCCGGTGTCACATCGGTCAACCCGAACGAGACCGAGCCCGGCCTGCTGGTCCGGACGCTGGAAATCGTTCAGGGTCTGGTCGATGTCCCGCTTTCCATCGACTCCTCCGTGACCGCTGCCATCGAAGCGGCCCTGCGTGTTGCCAAGGGCCGACCGCTGGTCAATTCGGTCACCGGCGAGGAAGAAAAGCTCGAAGCCATCCTGCCGCTCTGCAAGAAATATGATGTGCCGGTTGTGGCCATTTCCAACGATGAGACCGGCATTTCCATGGACCCGGATGTGCGCTTTGCCGTCGCCAAAAAAATCGTTGAACGCGCCATGGACCATGGTATCAAGCCTCATGACATTGTGGTGGACCCGCTGGTCATGCCGATCGGTGCGCTGGGCGATGCCGGTCGCCAGGTCTTTGCCCTGCTGCGCCGCCTGCGCGAGGAACTGCATGTCAACACAACATGCGGCCTATCGAATATTTCCTTCGGCCTGCCCCACCGCCACGGGATCAATGCCGGGTTTATTCCCATGGTCATCGGTGCCGGCATGACCTCGGCCATCATGAACCCCTGCCGCCCGCAGGAAATGGAAGCCGTCCGCGCCGCCAATGTTCTGAACGGCACCGACGCCAACTGCACCAACTGGATCATGACCTATCGTGATTACAACGCAGCCGCTGCTGCAGGCGGCGGCCATGCCAATGCAGCCGCAGCCCAGGCAGCAGGCGGTGGTGCCGGTGGCCGCCGCGGCGGCCGCGCGGCGCGCGCCGGTGCTTCGGCTAAACCGGAGTGATTTCCAGGCTCTCTTGTCTAATGCGTGTCGCGCAAAAGTGTGCAGCGGTTTTGCGAAAATGGCACGCATCAAGACAGGGACTTAAAGCGTGACAAGCGAATATGGAAGATCGCAAAACGCTTTAAGAGGGTGACAACACGCTCCGAATCGGGATTCGCAATCTATGACCACAGACCCTCTCGTTCTCTTCATGCCCTCCGGCAAACGCGCCCGCTTTCCGGTCGGCACGCCTGTGCTGGATGCAGCACGGCAACTGGGCGTCTATGTCGAGAGTGTGTGCGGCGGTCGCGGCATTTGCGGTCGCTGCCAGATCGAGGTGCAGGAAGGCCATTTCGCCAAGCATGGCGTCACCTCTTCCCATGAGCATATTTCGGAATTTTCGCCCAAGGAAGTGCGCTACAAGGGATTGCGCGAGCTGAAAGACGGTCGCCGCCTCTCCTGCTCGGCCACCATTCTGGGCGATCTGGTTATCGATGTGCCGCAGGATATTGCGGTCAATGCGCAGGTGGTGCGCAAGGATTCGGACGGGCGTGTCATCGAGCGCGATGCCAGCGTCCACATGTGCTATGTCGAGGTCGAGGAACCGGACATGCACAAGCCGCTGGGCGATATGGACCGCATTCTGGTCGCCCTGAAAAATGAATGGGGCTATGACCGGCTCGATGTGGATTTTCACATCATTCCCGCCATCCAGCAGGTATTGCGCAAGGGCGAATGGAAAGTCACCGTTGCCATCCACAAGGATGAAGAGGCTGACCGGCCCCGCATCATCGCTGTCTATCCCGGGCTCAAGAACGAAGCCTATGGCATCGCCTGCGATATCGGTTCCACCACCATCGCCATGCACCTGTCATCGCTGCTGTCCGGCAGGACTGTGGCATCCGCCGGTACATCCAATCCGCAAATCCGCTTCGGCGAAGACCTGATGAGCCGCGTCTCCTATGTCATGATGAACCCGGATGGCCGTGAAGGCATGACCGGTGCCGTGCGCGAAGCGCTCAACACCCTGATCGACCGGGTGTGTGAAGAAGGCGGCGTGTCGCGTCAGGATATTCTCGATGCTGTTTTCGTCGGCAATCCGGTCATGCACCACCTGTTTTTGGGCATTGACCCGACGGAACTGGGCGGTGCTCCCTTCGCGCTGGCTGTTTCCGGGGCGCTGCATCTGAAAGCCTCGGAAATCGGCCTGCCGATGAATGCAGGCACCCGTGTCTATATGTTGCCCTGCATTGCCGGTCATGTCGGTGCAGACGCCGCCGCAGCAACCCTCACCGAAGGTCCGCACCGGCAGGAAGAGATGATGCTGCTGGTCGATATCGGCACCAATGCCGAAATCGTGCTGGGCAATTCCACCCGCACGGTGGCCGCATCCTCCCCCACTGGCCCGGCCTTTGAAGGCGCTGAAATTTCATCCGGCCAGCGCGCGGCACCCGGTGCCATCGAACGGGTGCGCATTGATCCGGTCACGCTGGAACCGCGGGTGCGCGTCATCGGCATTGAGCCATGGTCGGATGAGCCCGGCTTTGCCGAAGCGGCAGAAAAGACCCGCGTCACAGGCATTTGCGGCTCTGCCATCATCGAGGTTATTGCCGAAATGTATCTCTCCGGCATCATTTCCACCGATGGCGTGATTGATGGCACGATGGCAGCCATCAGTCCGCGCATCATCGAAAATGGCCGCACCTTCTCCTATGTCCTGCATGATGGCGATCCGCTGATCACGGTCACCCAGACAGATGTCCGCGCCATCCAGCTGGCCAAGGCGGCCCTTTATGCCGGTGTCAAACTGCTCATGGACAAGCAGGGCATTGACCATGTGGACCGCATCGGTCTGGCAGGCGCATTCGGAACCTTCATTGATCCGAAATATGCCATGGTGCTGGGCCTGATCCCGGATTGCGACCTCTCCCGCGTCAAGGCCGTTGGCAATGCAGCAGGCACCGGTGCCCGCATGTGCCTTCTCAACAGGGGATACCGCCGCGAAATTGAAGAAACGGTCCGCCGGATCGAAAAGATTGAAACGGCACTGGAATCCAAATTCCAGGAACATTTCGTCTATGCCATGGCACTGCCCAACAAGGTGGACAGCTTCCCCAATCTGGAAAAGCACATCAAGCTGCCGGAACGCAAGCTTCTGGCCGATGGTTCGGCAGATGATGGCACCGGCAGACGCCGCCGCAGGAGCCGCGAGGCCTGATTGGATCAAAAACTCTATGCAGCCGCTTCCAGCCCGCCAAAGGTCCAGCGGATACAATCGGCAACGGCATCGACAATGGCTGTCTGTCTTGGTCCCATAACCATGCGGATTTCATAGGTTCCAAGTTCCGGCAGGCCGTCTCGCTCCCCCATAATCACCATGTCATCCGTCACCATCGAGCGCTGGAGAGGCGCAATGGCAAGGTCAGAACTCACGGCAACCTTCTGCGCGTTGGTGGAGCCTGTCATATAGGCAACCCGGAACGACCTGCCGGCTTCCTCAAGCCGCTTGACCGCATTGCCACGCCAGGAGCAGTTGCCGCCCCAGACAGAAACCGGCAGGGGATCGCGCAGGTGAGCCGTGCCGCCCTTGGCCCCCGCCCAGACAAGGCCTTCACATGACAAAAGCTCGCCGATATGCCTGTCATCGGCAATTTCGGTGTTGAACACGGCAAGATCGAGACGGTGCTCCTCGACAAGACGCCGCACATCCGGCGATGCGGCGATCACAACATCGACGGTAACGGCAGGGCATGTCTCGGCGAAACTCTTGAGCACTTTTGGCAATATCCGCTCGCCAATATCATCCGGAGCTCCCAGCCGCACCACGCCGTTCATATTCGGCATGACAAAGCGCGAGACCGTTTCGTTCGACATTGCCAGCATGCGGCGGGCATAGGGCAACAACCGCTCCCCGCCCATCGTCATGGACACCGAACGCGCATCACGCAGAAACAGCACCGTACCAAGCACTTCCTCAAGCTTCTTGATTTGCATGGACACGGCAGACGGTGTGCGAAACACAATTTCCGCAGCCGTGGAAAAGTTGCCGGTTTCGGCAATGGCAACAAATGTGCGCAGAACATCCAGATCGAGCAGCGGCAAGGGATGGCGGTGTGTAATGTTCATCTCTTCCTCAATTCAATTTTTCTGATCATAAGGCACATGATATTTCGTTTGATTGAACTATGAATTTGTCAGATTGTCAATCCGCAGCGGACATCAGGAGGTGACCATGCGTGCAGCAGGCGTGATGGAAACGAAGCCCGGACACATTGGAACGAAGGCGCATTTTGAAAAAGCCATTCGTTATTTTTTGAACTGGAAAATAAAAATCCATGCCATCAACAAACCATTGCGTGCAAAAAACCGCAGATTTGTATCCCCGACCCTCACGGATCAGATACGCAGGGAGCTGGGATGGCGTTCAGATTATTATGAATGACGAAACATCAAATTTAATGATGAAACATTCAATTCAATTCGTTTGATTGATAGATGCCGCGAGAGTAGTGTAAACTCAAGGTCGCGACCTTTCGACAACTCTCTGAAAACCCTCGAAAGGAACCTGAAATGAGCTTGACAAGTTTTGAAAACAGGACCGGTCCTTCCGGACTGTCACATGCGCTGCAATGGTCCTCGCGCATTGCGCAAAGTCTTTATGCCACATGGCGCGAAAGCCGCAACAAGCGGATTTTGCAGTCTCTGTCCTATGAACAGTTGAAGGATATTGGATTTCCGTCAGCCGGTGGGGCAAAGAATGAGCGAAAACTGTAAAGAAGAAGATCACCGTCTTCTGGCTGGCAATCCCGTACGTGCGTGACATATGCGGGATTGCGACACTGATTTTTATCTGTATTTTCTGATGGTCCATTTGCGACCCATTGCGACAATCCGGAAATACTTTGGCAAAGCTGCTGATTTTTTTAGGCTTTGACAATCCAACCCCTCTTTCACAATTTCAAAATCCGTGTAAATGTCGCTTTTGAATAAACGCCATCCTCAAGTCGCCTTGAAATGTTGCGTCGTATTCGAGCAACTTATGGCAAGTCTGGAACCGGATGACGAATATGAACAAGGCGCAGACCAGGAAACGTTCCCTTGTATTTTTCCTTGTGCCGCATTTTACAATCCTGCCATTCTCGGCAGCCATTGAAACGCTGCGCATTGCCAATCGCATGCTGGGATTTGAGGCCTATACGTGGCGCCTGGCCTCTGTTGACGGGCAAAAGGTCTACTCCTCCAGTGGTATCGGCATTGAGGCCACATCGTCTCTGGCAGACGAACGCAAGCACCTGGGGAATGAAAACCGGCCATCCATGGTTCTGGTCTGTTCGGGCATCTATGTTGAGGAATTTTCCAACAAGTCGGTCAACGCCTGGCTGCGCGAAACCTACAATCGTGGTGTTGCGGTCGGCAGCCTGTGTACCGGCGCACATATTCTGGCACAGGCCGGCCTGTTGAATGGCAAGCGCTGCGCTATCCACTGGGAGAACCTGCCCGGCTTTGCCGAAACCTTTCCACAGGCCGAAGTCTATGCCGACCTTTATGAAATCGACAGCAATATCTATACCTGCGCAGGCGGAACGGCATCTCTGGACATGATGCTGAGCCTGATAGACGAGGATTTTGGCGAGAGTGTTGTCAACCGGGTCTGCGAACAGGCCCTGACAGATCGCGTCCGCTCGCCCAGTGACCGCCAGCGCCTGCCGTTGCGCGCACGGCTCGGCGTGCAGAATTCCAAAGTCCTGTCCATCATTGAACTCATGGAAGGCCACCTTGCAGAACCGCTGTCACTGCTGGAAATTGCCGAGGATGCGGGCCTGTCACGCCGCCAGATCGAACGCCTGTTCCGCCATGAAATGGGTCGCTCCCCTGCCCGCTACTACCTTGAAATCCGGCTCGACCGTGCCCGCCATCTTCTGGTTCAGTCGGCCATGCCGGTCGTGGAAGTCGCGGTGGCCTGCGGCTTTGTGTCGGCATCCCATTTTTCAAAATGCTATCGCGAACTCTATCAACGCTCACCACAGCAGGAACGTGCCGAACGCAAGCTGACAATGTCGACGAACCGGACCGGAATTGTGATCTGATACCGATTTGGCGGAACGCTGTCAGGCTGACAGTTTAAGGCCGGAAGACACTTTTTCGATCTGCATATTGATGGTGTGGTCTGAATAAACGCAGTTGCGCCCGGAACTCTTGGCCATAAACAGATATTGATCCGCCGCGTTCAGATAATTGGCAAAGCTCTCGTCATCAACGATTTCCGCCACACCGAAAGATGCGGTGACCGACAATTCATCATCGCCGGAAATGATCATCGTATGCTCGATGGCGACCCGGATCTTTTCGCAAAATTCCGTTGTTGCCCTGATGTCGAGATTGGCAAACAGAATGGCAAATTCTTCCCCGCCGATACGGCCCGTCAGATGATGCTGGTCACCAACCATGCGGGAAATGCGTCTGGCAACCGCTTTCAGCACCACATCACCGGTTTCATGTCCATGGCTCTCGTTGAACTTCTTGAAATGGTCAAGATCAAGAACAACCATACAGGCTGGTTCGCCACGCTCGACGCAATGCTTGGCCATGGCAGCGCCACGGTCAAAGAAATAGCGGCGATTGTAGAGGTCTGTCAGATAGTCTGTCGATGCAATCGCCCGCAACCGCTTGAGCTGCGCCAGACTCTCGATATTATGCGCGATGCGGCACTGGAACTCCTCCTGCACAAACGGGCGATAGAGAAAATCGCTGGCCCCGGCTTTCAGAAAGCTGGCCGACAGATGCGGATCGGAGGAAGAGGAAAGACCGATAATGCGAACCTTGTCCTGGCCATGGGTACGACGGATCTTGCGGGTCAGCTCATAGCCATCCATATCCGGCATATTGTAATCCGTCAGAACCAGTTCGATGTCCTTGTACTGTTCGAGCATATCCAGCGCCGCCCTGCCCGAGGCAGCCTGGCTTACAGAAAATTGCTGTGCCTCCAGCATGGCCACCAGAATGCTGCGCGCGGAGCGGGAATCATCAACGACCAGAACACGCACATTGCGGTTGTCGAGAACACGACGCACCGTGTTGACGATGGAATCAAAGGCTTGATCATTGTCCTTGATCACATAGTCCAGCACATTCTTTTCCAGAATGCTCGCACGGGTGTTAAAGTCAAATGTACCGGTAAAGACAATGGTCGGCAAACCGATCTCGATGGCATAGTCCAGTGCTTCCCGGTGCGGCGAATCCGGCAGATTGAGATCGCAGACGGCGAGTGTATAGCCATGATCACGGCCGGTTGCGACGGCCCGCATGCTTTTCAGGGACGCGCAATGCACAACGTCCAGTCCCAGCTCATTCTCAAACCGGTGCTTGAGAACAGCGGAAAAGAGTTTGGAATCTTCGACCAGAAGGATCTTTTGCCGACTGTTGGTCACAGACGGATTTATACCCATAGAAACGTCCTCAAATCCATTCGCCATCTCTGTGACCCTTGTCTGCCGATACAGGTTGCAAAATACAGATGTTGCATTTAGGAAGCGTTAAATTTCAATATGAAACACAATATCAGACAGGATTACCTCAAATAAATACAGAGCAAGTATTGCTTGTGATTCAGATCAAAAAGAAAATGAAATAACGATAGAAAACAGCGACAGAAACATATTGCCGCCGTTTTGAGTTCTGCATCATGATTTCGGGGAAACGGAATTATTTGCCGCCAATTCTCTTCTGCGCCAGTTTGATTTGCACCAGAGTATCGAGATTTTGGTTCACGCGGCAATAGAACTCTTCATCAATGAACGGACGCATCATGAAGTCATTGCCACCCGCCTTCAAAAACCGTGCCGACAGCAACCGGTCTGTCGATGAGGACACACCGATGATGCGTAACTGGTGCGATCCGCGCACACTGCGAACCCGCCGGGTTAATTCAAACCCGTCAATATCAGGCATGTTGTAATCTGTAATCATAAGGCTGATATCGGGATTGGATTTGAGAATCTCGATCGCCTGCGCACCGCTCTCGGCAACATTGACCCGGAAATTATAGCGCTTCAGACGTGTGGACAACAGCGCCCTGGCCGTTGGGCTGTCATCAACAATCAGCACATGGTGTCGCTTGTTGGTCAGAAACCGGCAAATGGATTCCGCCAGCATCTCAATGGCAAATACGCTGTCCTTGATAATATAATCGACAATTTCCTTGGCTATCAGGCCCTCACGCGATTTCTCGTTCAGGGTAGAGGTGAAGACAATGGTCGGAATGGAAAGGTCAACCAGATAGTTCAGCGCCTCGCCGTTCTCCGCACCCGGCAGATTGATATTGGAAACAGCCAGCGTGATAGCATCCGAAGAGCGGTCATAGGCAAGTTGCAAATCTTCAAAATTCCGGCAGATCTCAACATCAATGTCGAAAAGCTCCTTCATCCGCTGACTGATCATCGAAGAAAATACATTGGAATCTTCTGCGATGATAATTCGGTGATGCGACAATGACGCACCATCATATTGCATGCCCGAAATACCAAGAAATGACATGATCAGCCTTTATACATTGAGTTCATCCTGTTTTTTATAGACTACTCAAATTGCAGATTGGTTAAAATGCGTGTCAGAGTGTAACAATTCTTTCATGTTCAGTTCAAAAACATGTCTTGAGAGGTGAAGCCTGCCAAAACAGGTTTCAAATGACACCGTTGTGGCAGATCATGGCCTGACATCAAAATGACAGGCAGAATTACTGGACGATGGCAGACCCGTTGCTGATCTGAATATTTTCCGAACCCGAAAGTCCAAGGCGATCACCGCTGGGTGTGGTGATGAAGCAACCTGACGGGCAGATATCGGCCGTCTGTCCTGGCTCTACAGCCACCTCCATCCGGTTCTCGCCTTCAACAACCACCACAACAATCGTCGCCGGATCCTGGTTTGTAACCGACGCTGCCTGCGCAGACAGACAGGACAGGGCTACAGCAATTCCAGTAAAAACAAATGTCTTCATGTCCGTTCAGCGCATGGAGCGCCGTCCTCTGATTAAATGGACCTGGAACAGCGAACCGTCAGGATTGGCAACAGCTATAGAGTGTTGACTATGAACGCCGCCTGAACAACCCGGCATGATCAGGATTCCGGATTTTCCGCGGTGAATTTTGTTGTTTTTTCATTTTTCCGTGCCTGCTTCCGGCGTTCAGCAGCAATCCTGATCTGCTGGGCCGCCAACAAGGATATTTCATCCTTTGCAGAAGGCTCGCGGTTTTCCGGCGATTCATCGGTCATCTTGATATTCAGATTGCGTTGCGGCAACGGTATTTCAATATGCTCTTCCTTGAACCGCTCAAAAATGGCCAATCGCAAATCATTGCGCACATCACCGCCCTCCAGAAGATCAGCAATGTGCACACGCAGCTCGAAATCGAGCGAAAAAGCCCCAAAACTCAAGAACGCGACTGTCGGCTCCGGCTCAGAAAGCACTTTGGGATGGCTTTTTGCAATTTCAAGCAGAATATCCATAACCTGCCGTGGATTGCTTTCGTAACTCACGCCGACCGGAATTTCGGTCCGCCCCATATTGTTGCGGTGGGTCCAGTTGCCGACAGACGCATTGATCAGTTCCGAATTGGGAACAATGATGGACTGGTGCTGGAATGTTTCAATTTCTGTGGCGCGAACCGAAATGCGTCTCACAAAGCCTTCAGTCGTGCCAGTTACCACCAGATCCCCCACCTTGAAGGGGCGTTCCGCCAGGAGGATCAGACCGGACACGAAATTCGAGACAATATTCTGCAGGCCAAACCCGATCCCCAGGGAAAGCGCACCGGCCACAAGGGCTATGGACGAAAGGTCTATGCCTGCTGCGGAAATCCCGATCAGCCCGGCAAGCGCAACACCAAGATATCCAAGCCCGGTCTTGATGGAATTGCGAACGCCGATATCCACCTTGGAGCGCGCCATGACGCTGCCATCCAGCCAGCGCTGGAACCAGCGGGTTGCAAACAGGCCCATGACAAAAACAACGGCACCGGCCAGAATGCCCAGAAGGGAAATATTGATATTGCCGATCTGGATATCCGTAAACACCCTGTAGAACCAGAACTGGATATCCTCAATGCGGAAGCCCCATTGCAGCAGGATCAGCGGCACACCAATCACCAGCACACCGGCATAGATCAGCAAGCCGGCCACCAGACCGGCCTGATCAACACTCACGGCATTGAGCTGGAACCTGCTGGAAAGAAAACGGCCGACGACCGTATCGGCCAGTGCCTCCTGCCGCGACACGGCCTTGCCGGACAAAAGTCCGATATACATGGTCACAAGGATGGCACCTGTCACGACAATCTGTGTCGAAACAAACCGCGCCAGCCCGACATAGCCAAACAGGCTTGCACCGATCAGCCAGAGACCTGCCAAGGCCACGGTCACGGAAATAACCCGTGGCCACGGTCTGCCCTTCTTGTCGGGATTTTCTCCATCAGCAATAACCGGGCGAATGAAGGCCATGGAAACCAGGATGAAACCGGCAATCGTGGATGCAAAGAAGCTCTTGGCAACCGTCAGGACCAGGGGGGAATTGAGCGCTCCGCTGATCCTTGTCAAAAGATAGTCCAGCCCGTTGACGACCGCCAGGG
Source organism: Rhizobiaceae bacterium (assembly GCA_965247225.1). Classification (GTDB taxonomy): domain Bacteria; phylum Pseudomonadota; class Alphaproteobacteria; order Rhizobiales; family Rhizobiaceae; genus CBDFGT01. The sequence continues at coordinate 14,386 of CBDFGT010000013.1, forward strand.
CAACAATCGAGCGCAGGATCAGTTTTGCGCCGCCATTGCTGATATTGACCAGCCGCCAATGCGCACTGTTGGGTGCCAGTACGGCATGTGTCAGCATCCATACAAAGCAGATACCGACAATGGTCGACAGAAGCGACGACACCATGACATCAATATCGGGACGCAGGACATTGAAATTGCGCAGGAGAAAATAAATGATCACTGCGAAGGCGGCGATGGCCAGGCTTGGAAGGGTGGTGGACCAGAATGCCACAGACAACCGGCTGATATAGCTGGGTTTTTTTTCCTGGATATCGCGGCGGATCACCGGTGAAAACAGCCTGTATCCGACGGAAATGAGAATAAAAGCCGAAAGAATAGACAAAAACACGGCAGAGATCAGAGAACCGGATTTGAATTTCCAGACAAAGGTCATCCAGCTGCCCACGGCCCGGCTGAAGTCGGCAAACTCAATCTCGGACGCCTGTTTTGCATCCATGAGCACGCCATAGGACATCGCCGTTCTTTTAAAAATGGCAGCTGCGAACAGGTCGCGGCGAAGGCTGGTAATGTGATTGCCCAGTTTGGTTGCGGCGATCGAGAGATTTTCAGCATCCGCCGTCAGCTTGTTGATATCATTGCGTTCCGCGTTCAGCCTGGCGCGTTCCTGCGTGATCGCGGGATCCTCTGCTGTTCCGTCACCTGGTGCCGCACCAATTTCAGTCAACCTGGTCTTGATTTCGTTGAAGCGCGGCCGCAGGATCACGGATGCATTGATCGCCGCCTTGCCGACACCCTCAACCTTGACCCAGATATCAACAAGACTGCCATCATCATTGGCACTGCTGTCTACTTTTTGTGTCAGATCATTCAGCGTGGCGCGTGCGGCAGCCAGTCGGCCCGTGGCATCTGCGAAAACATCAACCTGCGCATGCTGCCCCGTATCCTGTACAGCATTTGGCAGCGACTGCGCCATTGACACCGCAGAAAGGCACAACCAGAGAACCAGGCTGAGGAAAGCCGCAAGGCTCCGGGCCGTTACGTGAAAATACGTCATCATCGTAATCTTCCAAAATTGTGTGCAGAAACCGCGTCATACTTTTCCCGGAAACGCTCTGGTCTTGCAGACAATAACAAAAAGTCATCCAGCGATGGAATGACTGTAACAACAGAATCAGAATCCGGAACCCGGTTGTTTCAGATAATCCGCTTCGGCCTCTGTGGAAACCCGTCGCAGGATCGGATTTCTGTGCGGAAATCGCCCAAACTTCAAGATCACATCGCGGTGACGACGGGCATAATCGAGGTAGTTGGCGTTTTCGAGGCGTTCAAACAGCGTTACGGATTGATGCTGGTGCTCGATCTGTTCAGAATGCTCAAACGGCAGATAGAAGAAAAGACGCCGTTCGGCATCCACCTGCAGGTCAAAGCCCCTCTCCAGTGCAAGCTGCGCCAGTGGCAACGCCACGCAATCGCCAGAAAAGGCAAGCGGCGTGCCACGGAACATATTGCGTGGCATCTGGTCCAGAACGATGAGTGCCGCCAGAACCGCGTCAGCCGAACAGGTCCAGTCCACCCTCGGCGGCGCATGCACCAGATCCAGATAGATCTGCAAAAAACGGTTGCGGATCGTCTCATCCAGTGCAGGCCTGGGTGAAAACCAGTCCCCGGGTTCAATTTCGCTGAACCAGAAGCCCAGAACATCCTCGGGATGTATTGCAACCATGTCTTCCTCGCCAGTATCCTGTCCGGTGATTTTCACCCGACACTACCAGATTCGTAACCGGGCGCACAAAAAAACAGTCCGCCCTGTTTCGGGGGCGGACTGTCTTGCTGTCAGAAATTCCTGTCCTGATCAAAGGACGAAGAAATCCGTGTTGTTGATGTCTGCATAGGCACCGCCGCCACCCATGGTGATCTTGCCGATCTGGATCGCAACAGCCGAACCGTTACCGTCTGTATCATAATACAGCTTGCCGTCATCCGTATCCAGAATGATGCGCTGGAACTCATCCGTTGCAACAGCTGCAGAACTTGCAAGGAACTGGTCAGCCGTCAGCGTTCCAAGCCCGTTGATACCGGTGAAGATACCGCTGGAAAGCTGGATCGTGTCATCGACATGCACGAAATCAGCAATGGTGTCGACATTGGTTGCGCCAAGGGCTGTGCTGAACACGAATGTATCATTGTCCGCACCACCGGTCAGCGTATCATTGCCCAGACCGCCATCAAGCGTATCGTTACCGGCCGCACCGTCAAACACGTTGGCTGCAAGGTTGCCTGTCAGGGTATTGTCCAGAGCCTGACCTGTACCCTTTGTTGCGGCCGTTCCGGAAATCACCAGGTTTTCAATTCCGGCACCCAGTGTAAAGGTGCCTGTTTCTGTTCCCGTGTAATAGACCGTGTCTGTGCCGGTACTGGCCGCTTCCGCAACTGTATCGGCAACGACATCTGCATAGTAGGTATCATTACCGTCCTTGCCATCCATTGTATCCGCGCCGGTTCCACCATCGAGAACGTTGTTGCCGGAGTTACCCGTCAACGTATTGGCCATCGTATTGCCCGTACCGTTGATCTTGTTGGTTCCCATCAGCGTGAGGTTTTCAACAAAGGCACCCAGAGTATAGGTCGTGCCGGTGATACCCGTGTATTCCACGGTATCCGTGCCTTCAGCGGTCAGTTCGGTTGTCACATCCTTCACATCGTCAACGCGGTAGGTATCGTCACCCTTGCCGCCGATCAGCGTATCGATACCGGCACCACCGTCCAGGGTGTTCTGGCCGTTATTGCCTGTAATTGTATTGGCAAGCGCATTGCCGATACCGCTTCCGGCTGCCGCATCATTTACGGCACCTGGAACATAGGCCAGGATCAGTTTTTCGACATTTTCACTGAGTGTGTAGGTCGCGGCAGCAGCCGTGAACTTCACAGTATCCGTGCCGTATTTGGTTGTACCCACATCCGCAAGTTCTGTCACAACATCATTGACCGAGTCTGCGATGTAGATATCGTCACCGGCACCGCCGATCATTGTATCGTCACCGGCAAGACCATCGAGTGTGTTGGCACCCGAGTTCCCCGTCAGCACGTTGGCAGAACTATTGCCTGTTCCGTTGATGGCAGCAGTTCCCAGCAGGGTCAGGTTTTCAACATCAACATCCGTGATGATGTAAGTGCCTGTGGTTCCGGCAAACTGAACCGTATCTGTACCTTCACTTGCCGCCTCGGAAACCACATCAGCAGCAACATCAACAACATAGATGTCATCACCCAGGCCACCAACCAGGGAGTCGGTTCCGATACCGCCGTCCAGCGTATCGTTGCCCTCTCCGCCGTTGAGCGTGTCATTTCCGCCGCCGCCGTTCAGCGAGTTGTCGGCATAGTTACCATTCAGCGTGTTGGCGGTAGCATTGCCGACCCCGTTAAGGGCAAGTGATGTCGCAGCATCCGGGCCATACATGTTCAGTGTTTCGATATTGGCACCCAGCGTGTAAGTAGCACCTGCAACACCCTTGAAGATGACCGTATCCGAACCGTAATCCACCAGAGAAGGACCGGTTCCGGTATTGGCAAGCTCGGTCACCACATCGCCGGCAACGTCAACGATATAGGTATCGTCACCCTTGCCACCGATCAAAGTATCGATACCTGCGCCACCATCGAGCGTGTTCTGGCCGATATCCCCTGTCAGGGTATTGGCAAGGTCATTACCTGTCGCACTGGCTCCAGCCGTGTTGCGGCGCACAGCGTTGCCTGCGATATCCGTGAACGTGACAGCAGACAAGGTCAGGTTTTCAACATTGTCACCCAGGACATAGGTTCCTGTAACCGCTGTAAACTGGACAGTATCCTTGCCTTCACCGGCCACTTCGGTCACCACGTCGCCGACATTGTCAGCAACATATGTATCGTCACCCTTGCCGCCGATCAGAGTATCGCGGCCAGCGCCGCCGTCCAGTGTATTGGCACCGCTGTTGCCGGTAATGGTATTGGCAATGCTGTTGCCTGTGCCGCTGGTAGCAGCCGTCCCCATCAGGATCAGGTTTTCAACATTGCTGCCGAGTGTAAACGTACCGGTTGTGCCGGTAAATTTCACTGTGTCCGTACCGGCATTTGCGTTTTCCGAGACAAAGTCACCAGCCACATCGGCGAAGTAGGTGTCGTCACCGGCACCACCGCGCATCGTATCGCTGCCCAGACCGCCGTCAATCACGTTATCCGCCGAGTTTCCGGTGATCACGTTGGCAACAGCATTACCTGTGGCATTGATGGCATTGGCACCGCTCAGCTTCAGGTTTTCAAGGTTCAGACCCAGAGTATAGGTCGTTCCGGCTGCACCGCTGTACTGAACAGTATCCGTACCGGCATTGGCTGCTTCCACCACAATGTCCTGGTTATCAACGACATAAACGTCATTGCCCTTGCCGCCGGTCAGCGTGTCAGCACCCAGACCACCGTTCAGAACGTTGTTGCCATCGTTACCGGTGATCGTGTTGGCACCTGCATTGCCGACACCGTTTGTCGCTTCCTTGCCGGTCAGTACCAGGTTTTCCACATTGTCGGACAGGATATAGGTCTTGCCGGCGTCACCGTCGAAGTTCACTGTATCGTTGCCATTACCTGCCGTTTCCTCGATAACATCCAGCTCGTTGTCGACATTGTATGTATCGTCACCCGCGCCGCCTCGCATCGTGTCCGCACCGATACCGCCGTCCAGTGTATTGGCTGCAGCATTACCGGTCAAAACGTTGGCAAGATCATTACCGGTACCGTTGGTTGCGACAGAGCCCGAAAGGGTCAGGTTTTCCACATTGTTGCCAAGTGTGTAGGTCGTGCCGGCAAGACCGGTATATTCCACTGTGTCCGTACCCTTGTTCGAGGCTTCGGTCACAACATCGCCGACATTGTCAACGCGGTATGTGTCGTCTCCGTCACCACCGGCCATTGTATCAGCGCCAATGCCACCGTCGAGAATGTTGTTGGCCACATTACCCGTCAGCTTGTTGTTCAGGCTGTTGCCGGTCGCATTGTTGGCATAGGTACCGGAAAGTTCAAGCTCTTCCACATTGTTGCCCAATGTGTAGGTCGAGGAGACCGACTGGCCGGAAGGGCCGCTGTAGAGCACCTTGTCAATACCGGCATCCGCCAGTTCAATGACCACATCGGTCACATCATCAACCGCATAGACATCGTTTCCAAGGCCACCCGACATCTGGTCGGTGTCAGCGCCACCATCCAGCGTATCGTTGCCCGCACCGCCCTCGAGCGTATCATTGCCCAGTCCGCCGGACAGGCTGTTGGCCGCGCTGTTGCCGGTGATGGTGTTACCAAGGTCATTGCCGACACCGTCGAGCGCATTCGTACCCGTCAGGACCAGCTTTTCGACATTTGCTGTCAGCGTATAGCTTGAGTTGGCTGCGCCTTCGTAGCTGACAGTATCAATACCTTCTCCAAGCGCTTCGGTCACCACATCGATAGAGTCGACCATCATATAAGTATCGTCGCCTGTACCGCCCGCAAGAGTGTCCGTACCGGTACCACCAGTCAGCGTGTCCTGTCCGAAGCCGCCTGTGATAGAGTCATTGCCAGCGTCGCCGTACAACATATCGTTGCTGCCTTCGCCATTTATAACATCGTCATCGGCACCGCCATAAACCGTGTCGTTACCACCGCCGGCATTGATCGTGTCATTTCCTGCACCGCCGTTGATCAGGTTGGCTGCAACACTGCCCGTAATCGTGTTTGCTGTAGCGTTACCGGTACCGTTGGAACCCCCAACTGTCAGAACCAGATTTTCAAGACCGGCACCCAGAGTAAAGGACTTGCCGTTACCACCCGTAAACTTGACCGTATCTGTTCCGGAGCTGTCGATAATCGTGTCAGCATCGCTGTCAACAACATAGGTGTCGTCACCGGCACCACCGTTCAGCGTATCAATGCCAAAGCCACCTTCGAGAATATTGTCCCCGGCATTGCCGACGATCAGGTTGGCAGCACCGTTGCCTGTACCGTTGATATTGTCTGTTCCGGAAAGGATGAGATTTTCTACAAAGTTTGAAAGCGTGTAGGTCGTGCCGGCAGCACCGGAATAGTAGACCTTGTCGGCATTGCCGCCGCCGCTGACTTCGGTGATAACATCACCTGCAACATCGGCATAATAGACATCGCTGCCCAGACCACCGATCATCGTGTCGATACCGGCACCGCCGTCAATCGTATCCGCACCCGCGCCACCGGAGAGCTGGTTGGCTCCGCTGTTACCGGTAAGCGTGTTGGCAAGATCATTACCGGCACCATTGATCCCGGACGTTCCCGTCAGGATCAGGTTTTCAACATTTGCGCTCAGCGTATAGATACCGGAAGTCCCGCCGAATTTGACAGTATCCGTGCCTTCATTCGCAAGCTCGGTCACAACATCCTCGGCAACATCAACGATGTAAGTGTCATCGCCCTTGCCGCCGATCAATGTGTCCTTGCCTGCTGCACCGTCCAGAACGTTGTCACCGGTGGTTCCCTTGATCACGTTGTCGACAGCGCTGCCGGTCGCGTTGACCGCTGCAAAACCGAGAAGTGTCAGGTTTTCAACATTGGCATAGGTTGAAAGGGTAACAGTTGTGCCTTCCGTAGCCGAGATTTGCACCTCGTCCGTGCCTTCGCTGGCGTTTTCAGTCACGGTGTCTGCTGCGTCAACAACATAGATATCATCGCCCAGACCGCCGACAAGCACGTTGGCTGCCGAGTTGCCCGTCAAAACGTTGTTGGATGCGTTACCAGTACCATTTGTAGCCAAAGAACCGGCCAGGGTGAGGTTTTCAAATGTGCCGACAATGGTCGCACCGGTTGCGAGCGAGAAGGTCGTTCCGGCCGTTGCTGCATTGTAGACAACAGTGTCAATACCGCCTGTATCAGTCAGCACATCGATCAGGTCGGCAATGTAGGTATCATCACCCAGGCCGCCGTTCAGGGAGTCGGCCACCAGAGCACCGGCCGTATCGCCACCGTCCAGGACGTTGGCCTTTTCATTGCCGTTGATCGTGTTGACCTCGGCATTGCCCGTGGCATTGGTCGAAACACCGGCAACAAGGTTGATAGTTTCAACAAACACTGTGTCAGCTAGCTTGAATGTTTCGCCGGCATTGCCTTCAAACCAGATGATATCCGTACCTTCACCGGTTGCTTCCACAACCGTGTCACCGACGCCAACATAGTAAGTGTCGTTACCGGTCAGACCGGTCAGTGTATTGGCACCGGAATTGCCCTTGAGCACGTTATCGCCAGTGGTACCGGTACCATCGATGGCCGCAGAACCGGTCAGTTCCAGATTGTCAAGCGATGTATTGGCCGCATCCCCCAGATCGAATGTTACCGAGCTGCGGACCGTATCCGTACCCGCACCGCCGGTGATCGTGTCACCACCGTCTGTAATAAAGATATCATTGCCGCCGCCACCGATCAGCGTATCCGCGCCGCCATTGCCATCAATAATATTGGCAGCAGCATTGCCGGTGATCTTGTTGGCACCGGACGTACCTGTACCGTTCACGGCACCGGCATTGGTCAGTTCCAGATCTTCAATGTCGGTAATACCCGCATCAGCCAGGGAGAATGTGCCTGTGCCCGTGTATTTGACGGTATCATTGGCCGCACCGCCGGTAATCACGTCACCACCGTCTGAGATGAAGATATCGGCACCGCCGCCGCCGATCAGCGTATCGGAGCCCGTCGTGCCGTCCAGTGTATTGATGGCGGCATTACCGGTAATCACGTTGTTTTCAGCGTTACCTGTACCATCAACAGCACCGGCATTGGTCAGGGTCAGATTTTCAATGTTCGCGCCCAGCGTATAGGCCGCCGTTCCACTGTACTTTACGGTATCCGTGCCCTTGCTGGCAGCTTCGGTCACGACGTCCGTGGCTGCAACTTCATCAACAATATAGGTATCATTGCCGTCTCCGCCCGCCAGGGTATCCGCGCCGCCACCGCCGTCAATCGTGTTGGCAAACGCATTGCCGGTGATCAGGTTGGCATTGGCATCACCGGTCGCACCGGTAGCCGTACCGCCGATTTCCAGGTTTTCCACATTGGCGGAAGCCAGCGTATAGCTGCCGGAACCGACATACTTGATCGTATCCGTGCCAGCGGCTGCACCTTCTGTAATCGTGTAGCCGGTAGCAGAATCAATCACATAAACATCGTCACCAGCCAGACCGACAAGCGTATCATTGCCGCCCGCACCTGTCAGCGTATTGGCAACAGCATTACCCGTAATCGTGTTGACACCTGCATTGCCTGTACCGCTCGTAGTATTGGCACCCAGAAGCGTCAGATTTTCAACATTGTCATCCAGAACATAGGTTTCACCGTTTGCGCCGGTGAAATTCACAAGGTCGGTGCCTGTGTCGCCACTCTGCTCAACAACCCAGTCATTGATGCTGTCGGCTTCATAGGTATCGCCGCCGTCGCCACCAATCATCTGGTCATCACCGGCACCACCGTCGATCACGTTGGCCTGTGCATTGCCTGTAATCTTGTTGTCAAGGGCGTTGCCCGTCGCATTGGAGGCATTGGCACCGGACAGGATCAGGTTTTCGACATTGTCGGCCTTGGTTGCCATGTTGTAGGTGCCGGTACCGGTAAAGACAACGGTGTCTGTACCTGCACTTGCACCCTCTGTGATGACATCGGTATTCACATCGGCATAATAGGTATCATTGCCAGCGCCACCCACCAGCGTATCCGTGCCCGCACCGCCATCAATGATGTTGTTGCCTGCATTGCCTGTAATCGTGTTGGCCAGTTCGTTACCTGTGCCGCCGCCGTTGGTGCCGGTCAGGGTCAGATTTTCGATACCATTGCCAGTCGCCAGCGTATATGTGCCGGTTCCTGTATAAATGACCGTATCTGTACCGCCCGTGTCACTGACAACGTCGCCTGACACATCCACATAGTAGGTATCATTGCCGAGCCCGCCATTCAGCGTATCAACACCGGCACCGCCATCAATCGTGTCCGCACCGCTTCCGCCGACAATCGAGTTGGCCACATCGTTACCGGTGATCGTGTCATCGCCGGAACCACCGACCGCATTTTCAATCACAGCGCCGAAAGCAATGGAGATATTGTCCGACTTGCCCATGACGCTGGAGAAAGTACCGGCCTTGAGATTGATGATGTTGTTGTTGGAATCACCGGAAAGGTCCAGCGTATCAAGGCCACCACCGTCCCAGATGCTCAGGACCGGATCAGTATTGTTGGTAAAATTATAGATCGCATTATCACCGGTCGAGCCCGTAATTTCCGAGCTGGCATTGAAGCCGTATGTTGTGTCACCGCTGCGAATGTCGTTGTTTGCACCATAGAGCTGTTGCAGTGCAAGAATATCGTACAGCATCAGTGTGTCCGGCGTCCCGGCCGGGAATGTCTGGCTGCTCATCACCGAGTATTTCTGGCTGTCAAGATCGGAAAGTGCCGCATTGGCTGCAATCAGGACACGGCCAAGAACCGATTCGGCAGATGTTGACAGCCCGAGAGCCGTACCAATCGCCTGGAGATATTCAAGCGCAGAAATACCACCGGACGAATTCATGCGAACATCACCATCCACCGAACCGGAAGCCGTGGAACCGGGAAGGTTGGCATAGCCGCCAGCCGCACCATCTGTTGCCGAGTTATATTTTGAAAACAGCAGCGTCGCATCATCGGTCGAACCATTGTCCGTAAAGGTGGCATTGATGATGCTCGAAAACTGCGAAAGAGCCGCATTGACAGCAGCAATATCGGTGGAATCAAGAGCCGCATTGGTGGTCGAAGCACCGGCAGCATCCAGCAGATCTGTCAATGTTGCGCGCTGCCCCCAGGTCAGCTCCAGTGCGCCGCTGCCATTCAGGGCCCAGGAAGCACCCTCGCCCGACAGGGCAGCAACAGCCATATCCTGGGTGAAATGCGCAACAGGCGCAACATCACCAACCGCAGACGCCATGGAAACCATATAGTCGCCGGTCGCCGAAAGGCTTACCGATTGCGCATTGATGTAATATGTACCCGTGACAAGGGGTGTATATTTGATCAGCGAATACTGTCCGGGGCCTTCATTGTCACTGGAGACCAGTTCCTGACCGGAGGCATCCAGCAGAGACATGAAACTGTCGGCAAGGCGGCTGCTGACAGCGCCAACGCCCGTCATGGCGAATGTGTAGGAATTTCCGGCTGTCAGGGTAACCTTGATCCAGTCACCGTCACCCGCAACCACCGAGCCCCGCAAGGTGTCTCCAGCAGACAATGTTGCAGTCGTAGCCTGAGTGTCGGCAAGCTCTGTTGTTTCGATATGATCAGCCATTTCTGTGTTTCCTCGTGGATTAACCTTAATGCACGGTGCCTGAAAGAAGTTAATTTTTCCTGAATTAACTGTTCCAAAAAGCATCGCTGGCGCGGACGGAAAAGGATTTTTGACCCTCAACCCCCGGGAAATCGTCAGAATTAGTGATGTTAAGAAAGGTTAATGCGGTAACTTGCACACCATCATTAACCGCCGATTCTCACCACGCGCCAAAGATTTCCTGTCTCTGTGTAAGGGTGGAATCTGTTGTGGGGCTGGAAAAACGGCATGATCAAAAGTATTGAAAACAAAGTAAAATTGCATCGGCAACAACAAAACCGGGTAACCGCCAATCAAAACGCATACGCTAAAATGTCGTGATGATACGCATGCCGACATCCGTTGAACGGTCCATGGCCATAAGGGCGGGCACAGCATGCGCCAGAGTGATGCGACTGGAAATCAGCGCCTGCGGCTGCAACTGGCCGGAAGTCACCATGGACAAAAGGGCTTCATAACGCCAGGCCTGCATGCCATGGCTTCCGTAGATTTCCAGTTCATGACCGATGACCTGCCCCATAGGTATGGGCGGCAACGCATGAGACCCGACCATGAGACCAACCTGAACGTGCCGGCCCCGGCGACGAAGGTTACGGATCGAATTGACGCAGGTGACAGTAGATCCCAGGGAATCTATGGAAACATGCGCGCCCTCTTTGGTAATATCACGTACAGCCTCAGGTACATCGGCAACTTCAAGCCCGTTAATGGTGGCCACCGCGCCGATCGAGCGGGCAAAAGCAAGTTTCTCATTGTCAATGTCGATGGCAATCACATTGGCACCCAGCGCTGATGCAATCATGATGGCCGAAAGCCCGACACCGCCGCAGCCGTGCACGGCTACCCATTCACCGCCCTTGACCTTGCCCTGGTCGACAATCGCGCGGAAAGAGGTTGCAAAACGGCACCCCAGACTGGCAGCCGTTGCAAAATCCACCTGTTCGGGCAGGGCCACAACATTGTGATCCGCAAAATCAAGTGCGACATATTCGGCAAATGACCCCCAATGGGTAAATCCGGGCTGAAACTGGCGGACACAGACCTGGCTGTTTCCGGACTGGCATTCGCCGCAATGCCCGCAGCCCGATACAAAAGGAACTGTCACCCGGTCGCCGACCCTGTGGCGCTGAACCGATTTTCCCCTGGCAACAACCGTGCCGGCGAGCTCATGTCCGGGAACGTGCGGCAAATGGATATCGGGATCATGCCCCAGCCAACCGTGCCAGTCACTGCGGCAAAGGCCCGTTGCCTCTACCTTGACCACAATGCCACCATCCGTTGGTGTCGGGTCCGGAACAATGCGAATCTCCGGCTCTTTGCCGAAAACATCGTAGTACATGGCTTTCATATCGAATTGGCTCCCGGACATCTTTCCGATCAATTACCAATGAAAAGCAATGGACTGCAAGGCCATCTTGAATCACATTATGACGCAATCAAACCAGCCGGTCAGGTTTGCCCTGATAAACGGGAGGCCGGTTCGCCTGGATGTCCAGCCAACGACAACAAGCCTTTCGGCTGCAGGCTCAAAACGCTGCGCCAGTTGCCATGACCGCGCATCGACGGCAGCCACGTCTGCCTGACCGGATGCCACGGCACGAACGGACGCACGGTGAGAGCCTGTCTCAACCATAGACTCAAACAGATCAAAGGCTTGTCCTGACTTCTGCAAGTCACGCTGCAAGCCGGTCCAGCCCGACATGGAATCCCGGCTGTTATAGGCAAGACGTTTTCCCCGCAACATTTCCGGCTCAATCAGGGCATCATCACCACGCGGTGCTGCAACAGTGTGATCATGGCCGATGAATGCGCGGGCCATCACAATTGCACTGGAATAGAGCGGACCATCGCCACCCTCCACGCCTGTGTAATCCTGTTGTCCCACAACCTGAACATGGCGGGCGAGCCCCTGCTCCATCGGGCCCCAGCAGGTCTGTGAAAACAACAGGTCCGGATGTCGCCAAAGGGTGTGAAGGTCCAGTTCGTCTGCTGGCAATGTTGCAGGATCCGGCGCAATCACCCGGCCTTCCGCATCGCGAATTCCGCCGGGCACGGGTGGCAGATCGCCATTGCGGCGTGTGAGGACAGCAGGCGCATCAAACCCGGCCCCCAGCAGCCTCATGCGCATTTCCTGCCATTCGGCATCCACCTCGGAACGCCTTTCAGGCCAGTCATACATCGGCAAGGCCGCAATCCGGCGGTGCCCCGTCATCAGGCCCGGGCCTGTTTCGGTTGATTGTCATGGGCAACCGCCGGATCGGCAGGGCTGACCAGATCGTTTCTGCGCCAGACCGGATGCACGTTTGGCTCCTTTGCACGAAATGCATAAGCCTTCACGACAGCAGAATAATGGGGAAAAACATAGCCGCCATTAATCTCCTGCCATTCCAGCCGGGCATCGGCATAAAGGCGTGGCAACTGATACCAGGCTACAGTCGGCAGCTTGTGATGGACAATATGCAGGTTGTTGTTCAGGAAAAGCCAGGACAATGGCGAACTCTCGACAATGATCGTGCGTCCGTCGGGAGAATCCGACCATTGGTGTTCACAATAGGTCCGCACGGAAATCAGTGACATTCCCAGATAGGCCGCCAGCCCGTAGAACCAGAACGGCATGGCAAACACAATGCCTGCAAAGGCAAGCACCGTCACGAGACCAAGACCATGCAACATCCAGGCTTTCCGGATCGTCCTGTCGCTCGACATCTGCCTGAATTCGGAGCGGTAAAAACCGCATACCATCAAGGCTGGCCCCAGAAACAGGCGCCCCGCAAGCGTATTGTTCCAGCCCAGAAGACGCCTTGTCACCGGTGACAGCCTGTCCCAGTCGTCCTGCGCACGATAATAGCTTTCCGGATCATCATAGGGGTCGGTCAGGCGCTCGTCATGATGGTGCTGCATATGCAGCACCTTGTAGCGGCGATAGGGATAAAACAGCCCGACAGGCAAAAAGACCAGAGCTTCGTTGACCGTCCGGTTCCGGGTCGGGTGCCCATGCATGATTTCATGCTGAAGCGACGAATGCAGCGCGATGGAAACAGACATCAGTATGAGACCTGCAACAGGAAACGCCGCATAAATCCAGGTCGCGGCGGCCAGCCAAATCCCGTAGCACAGGACCAGCAAACCGATTGTCGGCCACTCAATTCTGGACGCTGCCGGGAGATTGATGCTGGGTGTACGAAGACGCATGGCCTGCTCCGGTGAAATGGCACACAAATTCGCACTCTTCGCATGTACCGACAATAGGGCAATTGTCACAAAGTGATGATAATGCGCACATTAACAGTAAATTGTTGTGTAATATCACCATATTTTACAATTAACATCATGGATATTCCACTTTGAAACAGGCAGGATATGCCTGTTGCCGTCTGTCCGGCGCAACACGCATCTGGCATGCGGCGCAAAACCGAAGGATCATTGCATGCAGACAATCCGTCTGGACGGAGCCCTGGCCTGGCCGCAGGTGACAGCCATTGCGCTTGGAAACGCAAGACTGGAATTGTCAGAGGCAACCTGCCGGAGATTGACCGGATCAAGGGCCATCATTGGTGCCCTGATCGACAACAACATCCGCACCTATGGCGTCAATACCGGTGTAGGTGGCCTGTCGGATGTCACGATCACCCTTGAACAGCAGGCAAAACTGTCCCGCAACATTTTGATGAGCCATGCAGCAGGCATCGGCGAACCTCTGGACATTTGCGAAACCCGTGCCATCATGGTCGCCGCGATCAACAATTTCGCGCACGGGGCGTCCGGCATCCGCCTGTCTGTCGTCGAACGCATGGTCACGCTTTTGAATGCGGGAATGACACCTCTGGTGCCCCGTCAGGGCTCGGTTGGCTATATCAGTCACATGGCCCAGATCGGCCTTTGTCTGATCGGATTTGGCAAGGCCATGCTCAATGGCGAAATCATGACCGTAGCGCAGGCGCTTGCTCGGCTTGGGCTGGAACCTCTGGTTCTTGAAGCCAAGGAGGGCCTGTGCCTCGTCAACGGCACGCCTTGCGCCACGGGCCTTGGCGCACTTGCCATTGCCAGAGCCCGGCACATGATGGAATGGGCAGATGCCATTGCCAGCATGAGCTTTGAAACACAGCGCTGCCAGCGGGCCGCAATTGCCCCGCAACCCATGGCGCTGCGCAAATCCGCGGGCCTGAATGCCGTTGCAGCAACCATGAACCGCTGGTTGGAGGGCTCAACCCTTCTGGAGGCTGCAGCCGGTCGCAAAACGCAGGATGCCCTCAGCCTGCGCGCCATTCCGCATATTCACGGTGCCGTACGCGACAATTGGTCAAACGCGGCAGAGACCGTACGTCAGGAACTCGAAAGCGTGACGGATAATCCGGTCGTGGCTGGAACCCTGCCCGAACCGCTGGTGTTTTCGCAGGCCCATGCCGTGGGCGCATCCATGGGGCTTGCCATGGATCAGCTGGCAACGGCCATGGCCCAGCTTGGCATGATATCCGAGCGCAGGCTGGACCGTATGGTCAATCCGCTGGTCAGCGGCCTGCCCGCCTTTCTGGCGGAAGGCAATGGCGTGGAATCCGGCTTCATGATCGCCCAGTATTCCGCAGCCTCCCTCGTGGCTGAAAACCGCAGGCTTGCAGCTCCCGCCAGTCTTGATGGCGGCATCACATCCGGCCTGCAGGAAGATATTCTCTGCCACGCAACGCCGGCAGCCATCAAGGCGCTCGATATTATCCGCAACAGCCGGGCAATCCTCGCCATCGAATATCTGGCCGCCGTCCAGAGCTACGACCTGCTGGACAAGCCGGCCGATCCTGCACCCCGCCTTCTTGCCCTTTACAAGGCCCTGCGCCAGACAGTTCACGTCTATGCGGATGACCGGCCTATTGGTGAGGATATAGCGGCCGCAATCGCGCTTCTGGATGGAAAATCCCTTGCTGAAGCGGCCTCAGGGTCATAATGATTGTCTTTGTCGAGAATCGTGCCGGTCCTTTTGTGGACTGGACATTACCTGCTATAGTATGTAGATATGCAGGTATGGATATTAACCCTGAAAATATGGAAAATGCGGCGGACCTCGCCAGCGAGCTTCTGAAATCCCTGTCAAACCGCCACAGGCTGATGATCCTGTGCCGGTTGATTGGCGGGGAACATTCTGTTGGCCAACTGGCCGAGGTTTTGGGGATTCGTGATTCCACCGTTTCGCAGCACCTTGCCCTGTTGCGCCGTGAAAAAATCATTGCCGCCCGCCGGGACGGCCAGACCATCTGGTATCGCATCGAGAGTGAACCGGCCCGCCAGATCGTCAACACGCTCTACAATTCCTTCTGCAAGGTGGATGC
>CBDFGT010000014.1:0-163698 GCA_965247225.1 Rhizobiaceae bacterium
ACGGAATGAATACGCACGGCATCAATCTCGGCCAGATTGGCAATGGCTTCGCGGGCAAAGGCGGCCTGAAACCGGTCGACCAGCATGGAAGTGCGGCGCTTTCCCTTCCAGCCAGCCGATTCCAGCAGCAGGAATTGCTCGATGAGATCGTGGATTTCTTCCGGCTGGCGACTGACCACATAGGTCACGGTACCCAGCGCTTCAAGTTTGCGCCACTGGCGCTTCATGTCCCGCATATGATGTTGGGAGATCGCCTGTACAATATAGGCATCCGGTTCCAGCGTGCTTTGCAGCACCGGCCGTTCACAGGGATTTGTGATATTCAGCGGCAGGTTCCGGCCCATCGCCACGGCTTTTGCCAGTTGCACGAACTGGCCGCCGAGCCGCACATCCGGTAAAACAAGGACGCCCGGCAGACCGGTTTCCGGCCTCGAAACGGCTTCCAGAAAATTATCCAGTGTTTCGGCTGCTCCCTCCTCGTCAACCAGCGGTGTTCCCAGTGGACCAAAGGGATTGGACCATGCCCGGATGATCGGCGCTCCGATAGAAAAGCCCGGCTTTTCGATGGAATAGGGCATGAGCATGCGCAAACGGCTTCGCGCTGCACTATGATCCCGGACAATGGCAAGCTTGATCGGCTTGTCTTCAAGCCGGGGCATGGCGGGAGCTAGGAAACGGCCGGAGAAAAATACATTCGGTTCAATGGCACGGTTGGAGAGAAAATCCAGCTCTTCCTGCAGGTCATATCCGGCAAAGCCGGAATAAAGGTTCAGGTGACGACCTTCCCGGCCAACTGAAATCGACAGATCGGATTCCAGGGCTTCCGTTCTGGTGCGAACGAAACCGCCGTCCGGAACAGGACTGTGATTTTCAGATCCTGGAGCTAGTGTCTGCATCATTTCAATACCGGCTGTGAAGTGTTCAGGATAGTCAGGGGACTGGCAAAGACAAACATCACAATTCCCAATTTTTGACGCACGGAAATATGCAGCAGGCTGGCCTCGACAATAATGGCACAGGTTGTCGCAAGGGCCGCCGCCCGTAAAGTCCAAGCAGCGGAATCAGGATAATATTGAGTGCAACATTGGTCACCAGCGCCACAGCATAGATACCAACACAACGCTTTTGTTCACCCGCCATTGTCAAAAGGGATTCACCGGGACCGACTGTACCCTTGGCAAGAATGCCAACAAACAACACGGCCATGATGCCATAACCGTCCACAAAAGCGGGACCGAACAGGCCCAGCAGAAGCTTTCCTGCAAGCAGCACACACAGACCGACAACCAGCGATGGCCAGAACGACCAGCGAACCATTTCGCCGGCAAAAACAGCCAGATCCCGTCTGTTTCCCGATGCCATAATGCCTGAGAAGCGCGGCCCCGAAGCCGCCTTCACGGAAAAATACACAAACTGGACGAGGGCGATGGTCTTGGCTGCCGCAAAATACACAGCAACCTGCTCCGGCGACAAATAGAAGCCGACAACCATCACGTCGGAATTGGTCAGAAGGAAACCAAAACCCTCATCATGAAAATCGGGATCGCCACCCTGAACCAGTGCCCAAAATCTGTCTGTACAGGGCCGGGCTGATAGCGACGGCGCAATCTCCAGGAAACAACCAGAAACTGGCAAAGCGTTGTTACATAGGTGGCAGCCATGGCGCAGGTCAGGGCCACCACGGCCGTGTGCTCTGCGCCCGCCTGAATGGCAATGACAATGAAAACCAGGATCAGCAGGGGCCGGATGACAAAGGTCGGTCCCAGCGCATTGACAGGCCAGCTGTTCGCCCGGGCTGTTCCCTCCAGAATATCACCAAGGGCAATCATCGGCAGGATGATGCAGCCCAGAAACAGCGGCACAACATAATAATGCTCAACGACATTGCCGAAAAAATGCAGGAAGGTCACACCGGCAATGGCCAGAACAGAAGCCGAGATCATCGCAAAAATACGTGCAGTCACCGCCATGCCCCGGGCCTCGGCATAGGATTCACTTTCATGATAACCCGGCAGAAACCGGATCTGGGCCGTGTGGAAGCCAAGGCAGGACAAATTGCCGGTGATCACCACGAAAACCCAGACAAAAACCATGATTCCATATTCAAATTCGCCCATCAGACGGGCAAGGATGATCTGGGAAACAAAGGCAATGGCCGCACTGGCAATACGGATCGCAAAGGCAATCAGCGCCATACGCTTGGCCCCTGCGCCATCATTTTCTGCCCTGAGAATGGTCAGGACGGCAAAAAACAGCCGTTCGAGCCGCGCTCGAACATGTGTGGACAATGACCCGGCCGTGTTTTCCAAATCGTTCATTCCGACATCGCGCTTTGACCCTGCAGACCAGACAGGAGGCATAAAGTCTCTCTCGTCCCGCAGTCTTGACAGATCAGGGTTAAGAAACGGTTTTGCGGAATGCGCACTCTGTGCGATGAACAGGCCGTGATATCAGAAAATCCGGACCCTTTATGACCAAGATCCAGAAGCGCGTGGTTTTGCATTTTGCAGGTTTTGAACCGCTGGATGCCGCAGCGCACAGGCAGCGATACCAGCGCACGGCAAGCCAGAGCGCAGCTCTTTGGTCTTGCGATTTCACCGTCGGAGAATTGCAGGTGCAGGGCCTGCTGAAAGTCATGCCTGTGGAAGCTTGCGGCCCTGGCTGGCACACCGCCACCACATTTGCCATCTTTGACCATAATGACATCATCATGCGGCTGCGCTCCGACAGCCTGCCGATGCAGATCCTCAAAGGCTACATGGCCTTTGCAGGGATTATTCGCGAAGGCGGCCTGACCGGCTATTTTCGCCACGCCTGGCGTTTCGGGCTGTTTTTCCCCTTCCCGTTCCTGCTGATGGCGGCAGGCATCGGCCTGTCGCTGCTTCTGGCTGCAGCGCCATGGCTGCTGCATCTGTCGTTCTGGTTCTGGCTGGCGTCCATCCCTCTGGCCGCAGGCTTTTTCAAATGGGGATTCCTGCCCTTTTCAGACCGGTTTCACACACTTCATTTGTTCGCAAACTGGCGTCTCGCCCTGTCGGTTGCCCGCCGCAACGACCCTTTTGTCAATGACTGGATCGAGCGACATGCAAGGCTTGCAAGACAGGTGCTGGAAAGTCCGGCAGACGAAATCCTCATCACCTCCCATTCCATGGGATCCAATCTCTGCGCACAGGTGACGGGCCGCATGCTGGAGTTGCAACCGGACTGTCTGGAGGGAAAAACTGTGACCTATGCCACAGTCGGCGGCTGCACCCTGCAATGCGCCTTGCTGCAATCGGCAGACCACATGCGAACCAATGTCGGCAGGATTGCCGCAAACCCTTCTGTCCTGTGGTTTGAAGTGCATTGCCTGACGGATATTATCCATTTTTATAAAACGAGGGTGATCGCAGTCTGCGGATATCCCGATCTGCCGCAGGCACGCCTTGCCTTTATCCGACTGCGGGCTATGCTGACGAAAGAGCGGTACAGACGGATCAAATGGAGCTTTTTGCGGGTGCACCGACAGTATGTTCTGGGATCGGACCGGCGTGCACCCTATGACTTCACGCTTCTGACCGCCGGGCCATTTCCGGCCATGGACTTTGCCTTCTATTCCGCCGAAAACCTTCCGCCCCTGTCAGACCGGGGTGCGATTTCGTGATAATATTCAGCGTGTACCGGCTGCCTCACGATATGCATCTTCGTCAACATGGTCCATCCAGTCGACCGCCTTGCCATCAAGCGCTTCCTGGATGGCAATATGGGTCATGACCGTATCCGGCCCGGCACCATGCCAATGGATCTCGCCCGGTGCAAACCACACGACATCACCAACGGTTACAACCTGCGCCGCCTCGCCCTTTTTCTGCACCAGGCCGGAACCTGCCGTAATGATCAGGGTCTGGCCAAGCGGATGCGTGTGCCAGGCCGTGCGCGCGCCCGGTTCAAACGTCACGGTCAGGGCCTTGACTGACGCCGGTTCCGGCGCGTCCATAATCGGATCCTGCCAGACAGTGCCGGAAAAATAGGCATCCGGGCCACGTCTGGTTGAGCGGCTGCCGCCTTTGAAAATCTGCATCGGGTTATCCTCGTTTCAGGTTCAGTTCAGAACGGACCAACAGATCACTCCGCAACAGCAAACTGGTAGTCATGAAGCCTTCGGTAGAGACCGTCCTGCGCCAGCAACTCGGATTGATGGCCCTGTTCCACCACCTGCCCGTTTTCAAGGACGATAATGCGGTCGGCATTGGCAATGGTTGACAGGCGATGGGCAATCACAATCGTTGTGCGCCCCTGCGTCAGCCGTTGCAAGGCATCACGTACAAGGGCCTCGGATTCCGAATCCAGCGCACTGGTTGCCTCGTCCAGTATCAGAATATCCGAACTGCGCAGCATGGCGCGGGCAATGGCCAGACGCTGTTTTTGACCGCCGGAGAGATTGCCGCCATTCTCGCCAACCTGCGTATCATAGGCTTTTTCCAGCTTCATGATAAAATCATGGGCATTGGCAGACCGGGCAGCCTCAATAATCTCATCATCAGTTGCATCCGTTCGTCCCAGCGCGATATTGCTGCGGATGGTCCCGGAAAACAGGAATGTATCCTGCCCGACATAGGACATTCTGGCCCGCAGTGATGCAAAGGTCAGATCGCGAAGATCATGCCCGTCAATGGTGACAGAACCGGAAACCGGATCATAAAGCCGCATGACCATATTGATGATTGTGGATTTTCCACTGCCAGAAGGCCCTACAAGCGCGGTCATCTTGCCTGGCTGAAAATCCAGATTTACAGATTTCAGCACCGCCTCATCCGGGCGATAGGCAAAACTGACATCTTCAAAGCGCACATGCCCGGGACCAGCTGGAAGATCAACAGCTGCAGGACTTTCTGCCAGAACAATGTCATGGTCCAGAACATCAAACATCATCCGCACGCCGACCATACCGGATTCAATGCTGATGCGCATGCGGGCAAGCCGCTTGGCAGGTTCATAAGCCAGCAGCAGAGCCGTGATGAACGACATCATTTCGCCTGGCGAACGGCCCTCCTGCAAGACAAGAATGCTGCTGACAGCCACAACACCGGCAATGGCCAGACCGGACAGGGTTTCCATGATCGGAGCCGTGGCAGCTTCCAGCCTGGAAATACTGTTGGCACGCTTCTCAACACCGCCAACAGCCTCAACCATGCGTTCCTGCATCACCGGTTCCAGCGAGAATGCCTTGATAATGCGGATACCGAGACTGGTTTCCTGCATGATCTCGACAATCTGACCGAGTGACAACAGTTCCAGTTCCATGATTTTTTTCACGCGCTTGCGCAGATTGCGAACACCAATAATCGCCAGCGGCCCGAAAATCAGCGATACCAGCGACAGGATGGGCTGCTGGATCACCATGACCGCAACAAGACCAAAGAGCGAAAACAGGTCACGCACAAAGGTGACAACAACAGTATCAATAACGCTGCGAGCTGCCTGCGCATTGTTGGTGACCCGGATTTGCAGGTCAGAGGAGGGAATGGCATTGTAGAAACCAAGCCCCTGCTGCAGCAATTTTGTGTAAATCTTGCGCTGGAGATCGGCCACAATGCCGTTTCCGGCCTTGCTCAGATAAAGGCTCTGAAAAAACGAGGCTATGCCTTTCACGGTAAAAATCACCGCAACGCCAACGGCAACAAGCTTCACCTGATCGGCATCGCGGGTCACCATCATCCCGTTGGTAATGTCAGCCATGATCCAGGCACTGGCCGATGTCATGGCCGCCACCACCAGCATGGCGATGATGGCTATGACGTAATGGCCTGCATATTTGCGGAAATTCTCGTTCAGCAATCGCCAGATCAGGCGCTCGTTCAGCGAGGACATGAATTTTGTATACACGGTGTTGAGCCTTGCTTCTGCGGGGACCCCCCCCGGACAGGCAACCTGTTACAGTATCATTCCAGGTTTGTCATTGGGGTTGAAGAGTTCAGGCCGGTGGTTTCCGGATGCAAATCCGGACGGGCAATAAAGGCCGCAGCCTTCACAACCATGTCTTTCATACCGCTCGGATCCCTTTCCAGAATCTCGAAAAACTGGTGGCGCATGCGTCGTTCCCAAAACCTGTTGATATGCTCGGCCACATTCTGGGGCCCCTGATCACCCGGCTGGCTCTCGAAGAATGTCGCTATCTGGTTGGCCATCATGACAATCTTTTTATGCGACATGTGCGTTTTCTCCCGGTCCGACCCGCCCTGCATGCGTAAAAATATCAAATTCATGACCACGGACCAAAGCCACCAGCGTCATCCCGGCGGTTTTCGCGGTCTCGATTGCCAGTCCTGTCGGTGCCGAAATGGCAATAATCATGGAAATCCCTGCAAGTGCGGTTTTTTGTACCATTTCCACAGACACCCGCGAGGTCACCACAACAGCTCCGCTCCGGCCTTCAAGACCTGATCGCATCAATGCGCCGGCCAGCTTGTCCAGCGCATTGTGACGACCAACATCTTCGCGCAACACCACCAGCCCGCGCCCCGGCACATAAAACCCGGCACCATGGACAGCACGGGTTTGGGCGTTCAGCGCCTGTCCCGCACTCAGCCCGTCGACAGAAGCAACAATCTGCTCCGGTGTCAGGACAAGCCGACCGTCAGAAACATCCGGCACCACCCGCACCGCCTGCGTGATCGATTCAATACCGCACATACCGCAGCCGACAGGCCCGGCCATGGCACGGCGGCGGTCTTTCAGCGCCGATGCCGAATGGTCCGCAAGCGTGATCTGAACATCAAGTCCGCCTCCCGCCCCGACAATATCCACGCCGACAATATCATCCACACTCCGGACAATACCCTCCGTCAGGCTGAACCCGAAGGCAAAATCAACAAGATCGCCCGGCGTCGCCATCATCACGGCATGCGTCGTTCCGCCATAGGAAAATGCCACCGGCACCTCTTGCGCCACCACGCGCACAGCATTTTGAAACAGGCCGTCACGAAATGCGACATGCTTGAAAGACCTGCATGCAGGGCGAGCCTCCATCATTCCGCTGCTTCCAGCTTGCCTTCTATCCGCCGCGACTGTTTTGCCATGGCATCATATTCACGCTGCCAGTCTGACGGTCCGTTGGACGGCGAGACCTGCACCGCCGTCACCTTGTATTCCGGGCAATTGGTCGCCCAGTCGGAATAGTCCGTGGTAATCACATTGGCCTGCGTGGCTGGATGGTGGAAGGTCGTATAGATCACCCCGGGCGATACCCGGTCAGTGATTTCGGCCCTGAGCGTTGTCTCGCCCGAACGGCTGGTCAGACGCACCCAGTCACCATCACGCACGCCCCGCTGCTCGGCATCATGCGGATGGATTTCCAGCACATCCTCGGCATGCCAGATCACATTGTCCGTGCGCCTTGTCTGTGCACCGACATTATATTGCGACAGCACCCGCCCGGTTGTCAAAAGCAGCGGAAATCTTGGACCCGTCTTTTCATCCGTTGCCACATATTCGGTGCGGATAAACTTGCCCTTGCCGCGCATAAAGCCATCGACATGCATGATCGGCGACCCTTGCGGGTGCTTCTCGTTGCAAGGCCATTGCACAGAACCCATTTTGTCCAGATAGGCATAGGAAACAAAAGCGAAGCTCGGTGTTGTTGCCGCGATTTCATCCATCACCTGGCTCGGATGCGTATAGGACCAGGCAAGCCCCATCGCCTGTGCCAGCCTCTGTGTCACTTCCCAGTCGGCCAGGCCATTGCGCGGCGTCATCACCCTGCGAACGCGGTTGATCCGCCGCTCGGCATTGGTAAACGTGCCATCCTTCTCCAGAAACGTCGATCCCGGCAGGAACACATGCGCATAATTGGCCGTTTCATTGAGAAACAGATCCTGCACCACCACGCATTCCATCGCCGCCAGACCGGCTGACACATGGTGCGTATCCGGATCGGACTGGAGAATATCCTCGCCCTGAATATACAGACCCCTGAAAGAGCCTTCAACGGCGGCATCCAGCATATTGGGAATGCGCAGGCCCGGTTCGTTTGACAGGGTAACACCCCACATCTTTTCAAAGACATCGCGTGTTGCATCGTCGGAGACATGACGATAGCCCGGCAACTCGTGCGGGAATGAACCCATATCGCACGATCCCTGTACATTGTTCTGGCCCCGGAGCGGATTGACGCCGACACCGGGCCTGCCGATATTGCCGGTCGCCATGGCCAGATTGGCAATCGCCATCACGGTTGTGGACCCCTGGCTGTGTTCCGTCACGCCCAGACCATAATAGATCGCGCCATTGCCGCCTGTCGCAAACAGCCTTGCCGCAGCGCGAAGCGCATCTGCAGGAACGCCGGAGAATTTCTCCACCTCTTCCGGGCTGTGACGACTGTCAGACACAAAGCTCGCCCAGTCTTCAAATTCCGACCAGTCACAACGCTCGCGGATAAAGGCCTCATCATAAAGCCCCTCGGTGACGATCACATGGGCCATCGCCGTAACAACCGCAACATTGGTGCCGGGCAGCAGGGGCAGGTGATGGGCAGCCTTGATATGCGGTGAAGATACAAGCTCGATCTTGCGCGGATCAATCACAATCAGCTTTGCACCCTTGCGCAGGCGCTTCTTCAGCCGTGAGCCAAACACCGGATGTCCTTCGGTCGGGTTTGCACCAATCACGATGACCACATCGGTGTGCTCCACAGAATCAAAATTCTGCGTTCCGGCTGATGTTCCGAAAGTCTGGCCAAGACCATAGCCGGTGGGCGAATGGCACACGCGGGCGCAGGTATCGACATTGTTATTGCCGAAGCCTGCACGGACCAGCTTCTGCACCAGATAGGTCTCTTCATTCGTGCAGCGCGACGAGGTAATACCACCGATGGAATCGCGTCCATATTGATACTGTATTCGGCGGAATTCCGAAGCAACGTAGGCAAAAGCCTCCTCCCAGCTGACTTCACGCCATGGATCAGTGATTTTTTCACGCACCATCGGGTTGAGAATGCGATCCCGATGCGTGGAATAGCCATAGGCAAACCGGCCCTTGACGCAGGAATGGCCGCGATTGGCCTGTCCGTCCTTCCAGGGAACCATGCGCACGAGTTCCTCACCGCGCATTTCCGCCTTGAAGGAACAGCCGACACCGCAATAGGCACAGGTTGTGACAACCGAATGTTCCGGCTGGCCAATGGCAATGACGGATTTTTCGGTCAGTGTGGCCGTAGGACAGGCCTGCACGCAGGCACCGCAGGACACACATTCCGAATCCACAAAATGCTCGTGCATGCCCGGAGAAACACGGCTACCGAACCCGCGGCCCTCAATCGTCAGCGCAAAGGTACCCTGAACCTCCTCGCAGGCCCGCACACAGCGCGAGCAGACAATGCATTTGGAAGGATCATAGGTGAAATACGGGTTGCTCTCGTCCTTTGGCATCCATTTTGCGTTCAGCCCGTCGGAACTCCGCGCCCTGACATGGTTGTCGCCCTCATGGCCATAGCGCACATCGCGCAGGCCAACAGCCCCTGCCATGTCCTGCAATTCGCAATCGCCATTGGCAGCACAGGTCAGGCAGTCGAGCGGATGGTCGGAAATATAAAGCTCCATCACACCCTTGCGGATGTCTTTGAGACGTCCGGTCTGGGTGTGAACCACCATGCCTGGGACGACCGGCGTGGTGCAGGATGCAGGCGTTCCGTTGCGCCCCTCGATTTCCACCAGACACAGCCTGCACGAACCGAACGCATCAACCATATCCGTGGCACACAGTTTCGGCACCTGAATGCCGGCTTCCATGGAGGCCCGCATCACCGATGTACCTTCCGGCACCGCAATGGTTACGCCATCAATGGTCAGTGTCACCATTTTTTCGGATTTCGAGGCGGGCGTTCCAAAATCGGTTTCTTGTACGAGTGGCATAGGGCCTCCATCAGGGACGTTTCTCTGGCATTCAGTCCAAGGGCAGAGCCTTCAGGCTGATGATGTGTTCATTTCGGCCAGCGTATGGGCAACAATGGCATTGGCATGGCCGTGGCCCAGGCCATGCGTCTCTTTCAGGAATGCCACGATCTGCATATGGGTCATGCCCGATTGCGCACGGACCATATCTTTCCAGTGGTCTACGGGTTTACCATAGGTTTTTTCGATCGAGGGAAAATAGGACGCTGGTCCCCTGACCTTGCCATCTACACGCATTCCGCCGCCTCCACCTGATGTGCCGGTTTGAAATCATCCGGAAAATGCGTCATCGCGCTCATCACCGGATAAGGTGTGAACCCGCCCAGCGCGCAGAGCGAGCCAAATTTCATCGTGTTGCACAGATCGGCCAAAAGCGCCCTGTTTTTGGCAACCTCTATCCCGTGGGCGATCTTGTCCGCCGTCTCGACACCGCGGGTCGAGCCGATACGACAGGGGGTGCACTTGCCGCAGCTTTCCACCGCGCAAAATTCCATGGCAAAACGCGCCTGTTTCAGCATGTCGGCGCTGTCATCAAAGACAACAATTCCGGCATGGCCAATCAACCCGTCGCGTGCGGCAAAGGCTTCATAGTCAAATGGCGTATCAAACAGTTCGCGCGGAAAATAGGCACCCAGCGGTCCGCCAACCTGAACCGCCTTGACCGGGCGCCCTGTGGCAGTGCCGCCGCCAATGCCATCCACAATCTCGCCCAGCGTCAAACCAAAGGCCGTCTCGTAAAGCCCGCCATGCTTGACATTGCCGGCAATTTGCAGGGGAATTGTTCCACGCGAACGCCCCATACCAAAATCACGGTAAAATTCCGCCCCTTTTTCCATGATGATGGGAACAGAAGCCAGCGAGATGACATTGTTGATCACCGTTGGCTTGCCAAACAGACCCTCATGCGCAGGAAGCGGAGGCTTGGCGCGAACAATGCCGCGCTTGCCTTCCAGCGAATTCAGCAAAGCCGTTTCCTCGCCGCAGACATAGGCTCCGGCCCCGGTGCGGATTTCCATGTCAAAAGCATGGCCGGACCCCAGCACGGATGCCCCCAGAATTCCCGCCGCACGCGCCAGTCCAACAGCCTGTGTCATAGTAGCAATGGCATGCGGATATTCCGAGCGAAGATAGACAAAGCCCCTGGTCGCGCCCGTAGCAATACCGGCAATGGCCATGCCCTCGATCACCACAAAGGGATCGCCTTCCATGATCATCCGGTCTGCAAATGTGCCGCTGTCGCCCTCATCTGCATTGCATACGATATATTTTGGGCTACCCTTGGCTTCCAGCACGGTTTTCCATTTTATGCCGGTTGGGAAACCGGCCCCGCCGCGTCCGCGCAGACCGGAATCTGTCACCTGTTTCACGATCTCCGCCGGTTCCAGTGCCACAGCCGCTTTCAGCCCGGCAAGGCCGCCATGCGCCTGATAAGCTTCCAGTGACAGCGGATCGGTGATCCCGCAACGCGCAAAGGTCAGCCGGGTCTGGTTCTTCAAGAAAGGTATGTCCCCGGTCTTCCCAAGACAGAGCGCATGTGAACGAGCCGACGCAAGGCCCGCATCGAGAAGAGCGGCAACATCCGATGGACGGACAGGACCATAGGCTACCCGGCCCTCCTGCGTTGCCACTTCGATCAATGGCTCCAGCCAGACCATGCCGCGTGAACCTGTGCGCACGATTGTGATATCAAGGCCGCGACGCGCGCACTCCCCTGCAAGAACCTTTGCGACCTGGTCGGCTCCGACCGCCAGTGCTGCACTGTCCCGGGAAATATAGAAGCTTGTTGTCATGAGCGCACCTCGGCAACCAATGTTTCCAGCGTTGCGTCATCCAGCCGCCCGTAAACATCGCCGTCGATCATGGCGGCAGGCGCACAGGCGCAAAGCCCAAGACAGTAGACCGGCTCCAGCGTGACCATTCCGTCCGGTGTGGTGCCATGCCAGTCAATACCAAGCAACCGTTTCAGGCTGTCACCCAGTGCATCGCCTCCCATGGACTGGCAGGCTTCGGCACGACAGAGTTTTACAATATGGCGACCGGCCGGATGTGCACGATAATCATGATAAAATGTCATGACACCATGCACTTCGGCACGCGACAGATTGAGCTCTCTTGCAATCACCGGCAGGGCCTCCTGCGGCACATAGCCAAATTCCGCCTGCACATCATGCAGGATAGGCAGCAACGGCCCCTCAAGGCCCTTCCGGACACTGACGATGGACAGGACACGTTCCGTAATGTCCGGGCCCGCTACAGGCAGACTGCCACTATGCAGGTTCATAGACTTTCCTTTCGCCTTTGCCATCACATTGCCTCGCATGCGCACAAGACAAAAGGCAAAAAACTGAAGCCGTATTTCGGGAAATGTTACGCCTTGACCACCAGTTCTGCAAGCGCCGCCACTTTGCTCCCGCAGTGCTGCAATTGGCACAACCACAACGACTTTAAAAACAAAGAATGCTGCCACTGAAGCGGAAGGTCAAGAATGCATTCTTCGTCAATCGATAGAAAATCTCTATCGATCTGCGGTCTGTTCGATGAAATTGCGTGCCTCGTTCAGCAACGCCGCCACCAGCGGTGTATTGGGATCACGCTCCGCCGCGACAAGGCCCACACTGTAGCGTGCATCCGGTGCGACAATCGGAATGGTGCAGATCTCATCGCCAAACCCGAAGGAACGCGCAACGCTGTGCGGCATGATGCTGGCCCATTTTCCTGTGCGCACATGCGAAAACAGCACGATCATCGAATTGCTTTCCAGTGTGGCGCTGACACTGGCCCCGGCTTCCGCCAGATGCCTGTTGATAATCCGGCGGTTTTGCATGTCGGGCGTCAGCAGGCACAGGGGCAATTGGCTGACCTCTTTCCATGTAATGGTGTCCCGCAGCCCAAACCCTGCAGTTTTTGCCATCACCAGTGTGTAACGCTCCTGAAACAGCGGCACGCAAATCACCCGTCCCGGCTTCTCATTGTCAAGATAGGTAATGCCTGCATCAATTTCGAGATTGTCCAGAAGGTTGAACACTTCAACCGATGTCACCGACAGTACGGAAAACGTCACACCCGGATGCTTCTCCCGAAACGGTGCCGTGAGTTTCGGCACCATGGTCAGCGCTGTCGGGATGACCGCAAGCCGTATATGGCCTGCAAGACCCTGTCTGGCTGCCTTCATTTCCTCGCGCATGGCGCGGGCATCACCGACAATTCGGCGCGCCCGGTCGAGCACACGCTGACCTTCAGGCGTCAGACCCTGAAAGCGGGATCCGCGTTGTACCAGCATCACACCCAGTTGCTCTTCCAGTTGCTTGATGCCGGCAGACAGGGTTGGCTGTGTCACACCGCATTCTTCGGCTGCCTTGCCAAAATGTTTCTCGCGGGCCAGTGCTATAAAAAATTCCAGCTTGTCGATCATGACTGCTCCACCGGCAAGACCAAAAGATAACTGGCAGAACTATCCCATGTCATGCATACATGACACAAAATTTGAAGATGTTCTGGGGAGAATGAGCATGTCTTTTACTGCAATGGTGGTGGAAAAAGCGACCGATGGCACAGTCAGCCAGTCCATTCAGACCCTGGAGGACAACAGGCTTCCGGACGGCAATGTTACGGTTGCCGTAGAATATTCCACCGTCAATTACAAGGATGGTCTCTGCCTGTACGGTCAGGGCGGGCTCGTGCGCAATTTTCCGCATGTTCCGGGCATTGATTTTGCAGGAACCGTGGAAACATCCGATGACCCCCGCTACAGGCCCGGCGACAAGGTCGTCCTGACCGGCTGGCGCGTTGGCGAGGCCTGGTGGGGTGGATATGCCACCAGGGCGCGGGTCAGGGCAGACTGGCTCGTGCCCCTGCCACAGGGCCTGTCCACCTGTCAGGCCATGGGGGTGGGGACAGCAGGTCTCACCGCCATGCTGGCCGTTATCGCCCTGGAAAAAGCAGGTCTGACGCCCGGCCGGGGTGAGGTTCTGGTAACCGGGGCTGCCGGAGGTGTAGGCTCCGTGGCCATCGCGATCCTGTCAGGGCTCGGCTATCAGGTTGCCGCGGTCACCGGTCGCCCTGAAACTGCAGATTATCTGATGGCATTGGGTGCCAAAACCATTGTTGCACGTGCAGACCTTTCCGGGGCCAGTTCAAAGCCGCTCGAATCCGAGCGCTGGGCAGCCGCTATCGATACGGTTGGTGGAGACATGCTGATGCGGGTTTTGAAACAGATGCAATATGGTGGCTCTGTTGCAGCCATCGGTCTGGCAGCAGGTGCAGCCGTTCCCTCCTTCACTGTGGTGCCGTTTCTCCTGCGTGGCATCAATCTTCTGGGCATTGATTCCGTCATGCGGCCCTATTGTGACCGCAAGGAAGCCTGGAGCCGTATTGTTACCGATTTGTCCATCGATCAGCTTGGCAGCATGATTGTCGAAAAGACATTGCAGGATCTCCCGGCCCTGGGATCAGCGATCCTCAGAGGCCAGGTTCAGGGCAGAATTGTCGTTGATGTGCGAAAATAGCACCTGAATGACAGCATTTCTGATGAAATCCGGAATAAATCCAGCATAGCGAAAGCTTCGGTTGTTATCCGTTCCCGGCTTCCCGTATTGCACGGGGACACGGCACCGATGAACAAACGGTTAAGGATAGCAGGCGATGGATGCACAGATGGCCAACGTAACGGCTCTTCCGGTCATTATGCCGGAGGTTGGCAGCAAGGCAATAAAAAAAGCACTGGTCCCCGCACTGGAAGTGGTTGAGAGCATATTGCTGCGCATGGGCCGCCGCCTGTTTGAACTCAACAAACAACAGATGGCAGTGCGTTTCATGCGATTGGCCGCCAAGGCCGGTCTGCCGTCAGCAGCGCATGAACTGGGCCTGCTCTATGAAAGCGGCCAGGCCGTTGAAGCGGATCCTTCAGAGGCCCGCCGCTGGTTCCGCAAGGCAGCAGATGCCGGAGATGTCGCCTCCATGCTGCGGCTTGCCCGTCTGTGCCTGTTGCAGCATCAATCTTTTGCGCTTCAGGGCGCTCCCTATAAGGTTCTTTATGAAAACGCCCCTCCTTTTATGGCAGAGCCGGCCATGGCCCGCCGCTATGCCTTGCGTGCTGCACAACAGGGCAATATAGACGGTATGGCACTGGCTGGCTATCTTCTGGCAACAGGGAAAGGCGGTCCGGTGGATGTGGAAACCGCCCTGCGTTTTTATGGTGCAGCCGTTGCGGAAGGCCATACAGAAGCTGGTCTTGGCCTTGG
Source organism: Rhizobiaceae bacterium (assembly GCA_965247225.1). GTDB lineage: Bacteria > Pseudomonadota > Alphaproteobacteria > Rhizobiales > Rhizobiaceae > CBDFGT01. The sequence continues at coordinate 15,167 of CBDFGT010000014.1, forward strand.
TACGCTTTTGATCAGCGGACAGGCAGGCAAGCCGGATCATGCCAGCGCACTCAAATGCTTCCAGCTTGCTGCAGGTTCCGGAAATTCGACAGCACGCTATTTTATGGGCCTGATGTATCTGCACGGACTGGGTGGAGAGCGCGATGAGCGCAAGGCGATTGCCATGTTTGCCGCATCTGCCCGAAAGGGCCACCGTGCATCGATGCGACATCTGGCCGACTGGCATCTCGGACAGGACAAGACTGCAAATCAGCACAAGGCAGGTATTTCATGGCTGAAAAAACTTTCCGCTGTCGGCGATATCCATGCCTGTATTGAACTCACACATCGCTATCGTACGGGACAAGGTGTTTCGGCGTCACCGATTGAAATGGTCTACTGGCTGGAGAAATCTGCATGGCTTGGCCATTCTGAAAGCCAGTATCAGCTGGGAATGGCGCTGATGGAAGGCCAGGACATGACACAGGATCTGGCCCTTGCAGAAAGCTGGCTGAAAGCGGCGGCAACCCAGAGCCATCCCCTGGCAATAAAGGAACTGGAATATCTGGAAAACGAACGCCACAAGGATGCGGAAGAGCAGATCAGGGCCGTGGCTTCCTGATAAAAATCAAAGGTTGAATTTTGCAAGCACCGGCACATGGTCGGACGGACGATCCCAGCCGCGGGCTTCACGCACGACTTCAATGCCGGTGGAATGTTCCGCAAGATCCGCAGATGTCCAGACATGATCGAGCCTGCGGCCCTTGTCTGCACCATCCCAGTCCCTGGCGCGATAGCTCCACCATGTATAGAGCTTTTCTGAGGCCGGGACATGCCGGCGCATGATATCCACCCATGCGCCCTTTGCCATCACGTCGAGCAAACCATCGGTCTCCACCGGCGTATGGCTGACAATTTTCAGCAACTGCTTGTGCGACCAGACATCATGCTCGAGTGGTGCAATATTCAGATCGCCGACCAGTATGGTTGAAACCCCGGCTTCGGCATTGGAATGCAGGCTCTTCATTTGCTCGACAAAATCAAGCTTGTGTCCAAATTTCGGGTTGACGGTGCGGTCCGGCTCATCCCCACCGGCTGGCACATAGAAATTGTGAATGCGGATTTTGCGTCCGGCAATTTGGACCTGTGCAGAAATATGCCGGGCATCGCCGACCAGGCAATAATCTGTGGAATCCCTGTCAACCAGCGGAACTCGCGACAGGATTGCCACACCGTGATATCCTTTTTGTCCATGAATTTCAATATGTTCATAGCCAAGCGCCCGGAAAGGTTCAAACGGGAACAGTTCATTTGGACATTTGGTTTCCTGCAGGCAGAGGATGTCGGGCTGTTTTTCACGCAGAAAATGCTCGACAATGGGGCTGCGCAGGCGCACTGAATTGATGTTCCAGGTCGCAATAGAAAATGTCATCGGTATTCCCCTGATTTTGAAGACCGAGACTAGCCCACTTTCATTCGAGAAGGGAAGATCAGTTTTTCGTATTGTGAACCTGATCGTAAGGGATTTCGAAGACATTGTCGGCGAATTTAACGCCAGTCTGAACATTGAAAATTATCACAGACGTGTCTTTTCCCTGTGCATCAGTAATCGTCCATTGCCGCAGGTCAAAGGTCTTGGGGTCAAACATCATAGTGATGGTCGAATCGCCGAAAACAGACTTGTTGCCCATCACAATCGTGGTCAGGTCAGCTTCTTCCTTGATATCGCGAATGGTTTGGCCCGAGAGGTCAATGGTCTCACCCAGCAACAGCGCCAGAGGTGTTTTCGACAGCGGATAAATGCTCCAGGTCTCCAGCTTCCTGTTGCCGATGACCACGGATGTCCCGTCCGAAATCACCCGCATCGGTGACGGATCTTCATAATTGAAGCGGATCTTGCCCGGCCTTTCCAGGAAGAATTTGCCGCCGGTCTGCTCGCCCTTCGGGCCAAACTGGGCAAATTCGCCTGTCATGGTTTTCACGGCGGCAAAATGATCGGCAATCTGCTGGGCAGTAGCGGGAGCCGGTGTCACAGCCGTTTCTGCCAGGGCCAGCGTGCCACCCGAAACAGTGGCAAGTGACGCGAGGGCAAACATCATGGACCCGCGCAGAAAATCCCGCCGGTTATAAACATCAACCGGATTCCGGTTTGTGTGATCCATGGTCTGCATCCTGTTTGCTTCCTTGCTATTGCGTTTGTAGAACACTGTCCTGGACGCAAACTGCGGCACCTTGATGGCATGCCATCAGAACCGGCGCGGCTCAGCGGCCAACAATATCCTCTTCGGTTGGCACAAGAATTTCCCGTTTGCCTGCATGGTTTGGACGGCTGATGACACCTTCCTTTTCCATGCGTTCAATCAGCGAGGCTGCGCGGTTATAACCAATGCCCAGACGTCTTTGCACATAAGAGGTTGACGCCTTGCCATCACGCAGGACAACTGCCACGGCCTGGTCATAAGGATCATCTGACTCTTCCAGATTGGACGTTCCGGCTGGCCCCTTGCCATTGCCGCCGCCATCACCCTCATCCTCGTCGTCGGCTGTAATGGCATCAAGATATTGCGGTGTGCCCTGTGTTTTCAGATAGGCAACCACTTCCTCCACCTCCACATCGGAAACAAACGGGCCGTGAACGCGCTGGATACGACCGCCACCGGCCATGTACAGCATATCGCCCATGCCCAGAAGCTGCTCGGCACCCTGCTCGCCCAGAATGGTGCGACTGTCGATTTTCGATGTCACCTGGAAGGAAATACGGGTCGGGAAATTGGCCTTGATCGTACCCGTGATCACGTCCACAGACGGACGCTGCGTGGCCATGATCACATGGATACCGGCTGCACGCGCCATCTGCGCCAGGCGCTGCACGGCGCCTTCGATTTCCTTGCCGGCCACCATCATCAAATCGGCCATTTCATCGATGATCACCACAATATAGGGGATCGGTTGCAGATCGAATTCTTCCGTCTCATAAATCGCTTCGCCGGTATGGCGATCAAACCCGGTCTGCACCGTGCGGCTCATGGCTTCACCCCTGGCCATGGCCTGCTCGACACGGGCGTTGAAGCCGTCAATATTGCGCACGCCGATCTTGGACATTTTCTTGTAGCGCTCTTCCATTTCGCGCACGGTCCATTTCAGCGCCACAACGGCCTTTTTAGGATCGGTCACAACCGGCGACAAAAGATGCGGGATACCATCATAGACCGACAGTTCCAGCATTTTGGGATCGATCATGATCAGGCGGCATTGCTCGGGCGTCATGCGATAGAGAAGCGAAAGGATCATCGTGTTGATGGCAACCGATTTACCAGAACCGGTGGTTCCGGCGACCAGAAGATGCGGCATCTTGGCAATATCGGTAATAACCGATTCGCCACCAATGGTTTTGCCCAGCGCCATGGCAAGCTTCGCCTTGCTGTTTATGAAATCCGGGCTGGCAATCAGTTCACGCAGATAAACGGTTTCACGCCGCTGGTTCGGCAATTCAATCCCGATCGCATTGCGACCTGGAACTACGGCAACGCGGGCTGCAATGGCGCTCATGGAGCGGGCAATATCATCTGCCAGACCTATCACACGCGATGACTTGATCCCGGGCGCTGGCTCCAGTTCGTAAAGCGTGACCACCGGACCCGGACGGACATGAATAATCTCGCCCTTGACGCCAAAATCTTCCAGCACGCCTTCCAGCATGCGCGCATTCTGTTCGAGAGCATCGGCAGACAGGGTGGCATCCCGCACAACATTCTTCGGCTCCGCCAGCAATTCCACAGCAGGCAGTTCAAATCCATGCTTGTTCTGCAACATGGCGCGGGCCTCGCGCTGGATGCTCTGGGCAATCTGCGGCTTTGCTTCCGGTATCGAAATGCGGGCCGTGGCAGGCATCCCGGAGGGAACAGGCACCCTGGAAGCCACAGGCCCGGCATCCAGGTCATCCATCCCGGTATCATCCGGCAAAAGCCCTTCAGGAAGCCTGTCTCGCCGGTCAAAAGCAGGAAAGTCGTCCAGCCCTGCCTCAAAATCATCGTCCCCGTCATCCGCAAAGATCGGCGGTGCCGGGACAACCCGTCGCGAGGGGGCAACGGCTGGCACCGGCACATCAAGCGAAGGTTCGGTTCGCACAAGCGGTGCTGCAGACACGGCAGGCTCGGCCCTTGGCCGGGAAGGTGCATTCAGCGGCGCAAACTCGTCATCGTTAAAATCATAGGGCTCTTCAAAACCACGCTCCATTGTTCTGCGTGCTGGCAGTCCAGCCAGACGCCGCATGCGTGCCTGCGTGGAATACAAGGCGTGGGTGGCAGCGCCGATGAAATGCGTGGCAAAGCCGTCTTCGTCATCATCCATTTCCGCTTTCGGCAATGGCTTGACCTTGCCCAGCGTGACCGGCTGGCCTTGTGGCTGTTCAACCACTTCCGGCGGATGACGCACAATCAGCCCGCAGGAAAAGGCCAGAAGCCACAGCGCAGGCACAGCAATGACACCGCCAATGATCAGCGCCGTCATTCCTGTGGGATAGGAGCCGAAAAACAGGGCCGGGAACTTCAAGATCATATCACCGAACACACCGCCAACACCGTTGGGTATGGGCCATGTCACCGGCGCCGGTGTACAGCTCAAAACTGCGGATGCGAGAATAGACCCGCCAAGCCATGCACCGGCCCGCTGGACAATGCGGTTGATATTGCGGTTGAAAATCAGTGCAATGCCAAGCGCCAGCACCGGAAGCAGCGCAATAACGCTGGCAAGGCCGAAAAACTGCATGGCAATGTCAGCAAAAGCCGCTCCCGCAAAGCCCATCGCATTGGTCGGCTCATTGGCAGTTCCGTTGGAATAGCTCGGATCAGAAATATTCCAGGTTGCCAGCGCCACAAGCGCCAGCACCAGCAAAGCCAGAATCGAAAGTCCGGCAAGCGACAGGATCTGCCGCCAGACAAACGTTGAAAATGCCAACCGGGTATTTCTGCGGTCCAGCATTGCCGATGTGCTTCGTGTCATATTGCCATACTGCCTGAAGAGTTGTTGCGTCAGTACACAGGCAAACCTTGCGGTCAAATCACCTGCGCATTGCTTTCACTCTAAAGGGCGGGAGGTTAATGCCGCATTAACCATGGACATGAAGTCACAGTTTCCCGCAGAATTTTGCATCCCGGGCAAAAATCATATCCGGGGACAGACTGGGCCGACAGCGAAGGAAAAATCTTGCCTGTTGACCGGCAAGCCATTGATATAAAATAAAATGGCCCGGATATGATCCGGGCCAAAATGGTTTTGAAAACACGGGGACGTATCAGTTGTAGGCGCGTTCGCCATGATCGACGAGATCGAGGCCCTCACGTTCAGCGTTTTCAGGATGACGCAGACCGATCGTTGCCTTGACGATGTAGATCGCAATCAGTGAAACGATACCGGACCACAGAACCGTTGTCACAACGCCCCAGAGCTGGCTGGTCATCTGGCCGGCAAAGCTGTACGGGACTGTACCTGCAGGATCTGTCGAATAGTCGACCACGCCCATGCCGCCAAGGCTGACATTGACAAAAATACCTGTCAGCAACGCGCCGAGGATACCGCCAACACCGTGCACGCCGAAGACATCGAGCGCGTCGTCGTAACCAAGCTTCGACTTGAGTGTTGTCGAGGCAAAGAAGCATACAACACCTGCAATCAGGCCGATGACGATGGCACCGCCGACACCGACAAAGCCGCAGCCGGGAGTAATCGCAACCAGACCGGAAATCGCACCGGATGCGCCGCCGAGAAGGGAGGCATGACCACGGAAGATGCGTTCGGCAACGGGCCAGGCAACAGCGGCAGCCATGGTAGCCAGCATTGTTGTCATCAGGGCCTGTGCAGCGTAGCCATTGGCTTCAAGGTTTGAACCCGCATTGAAGCCGAACCATCCAACCCAAAGCATCATGGCGCCGACATAGGTCAGGACCAGATTGTGCGGTGCGAAGTTTTCCTTGCCGAAGCCGACGCGCTTGCCGCCGACAATCGCGACCACGAGACCGGCAATACCGGCATTGATGTGAACAACCGTACCACCGGCAAAGTCGATCGCGCCCTTTCCGAACAGAAATCCGCTTGGGGCTGCATAGGCCGATGGACCACCCCAGAACCAGACCATGTGAGCAACCGGAATGTAGGAGAACATGAACCAGATGATAATGAACATCATGATGGCCGAGAACTTGATGCGTTCAGCACATGCACCGATGATCAGCGCGGGTGTAATGGCCGCAAAGGTCAACTGGAACATGGCAAATGTCAGTTCCGGGATAACCACGCCCTTGGAGAAGGTTTCAACCACGGAGCTTGGCGAAATCCCCGCGAACATGACCTTTGAGAATGTGCCGATGAAAGGCGACAGGGCCGTTGCGCTGGCTTCGTCTGCCGCACCGGTAAAGGCCAGGCTGTAGCCGAAGAGCACCCAGAGAATGCCGACAACCGAGCTGCCGAACAAAACCTGCATCAGGATAGACAGCACGTTCTTGGATCGTACGAGACCGCCATAGAAAAGGCCGAGACCCGGAACCATCATCATGGTAACAAGAATGGTGGCAACGAGCATCCAGGTCGTATCACCCTTGTCAGGTGTTGGTGCAGCGGCTGCGGCTTCCTGGGCAAAGGCAATGACAGGTGCCATAACAGCGGCAGCCGTCAGGCCTGCACGTGCCGCAAGTGTTGAAAGTTTGTATGAAAACATAGTCTTGAACTCCCTGACCTCTGGCTGCTTACAGCGCTTCGGAATCGGTTTCGCCGGTGCGGATGCGCACAGCATGATCAATCGAATAGACAAAAATCTTGCCGTCGCCGATCTGTCCGGTTTTTGCGGCAGAGGCTATGGCTTCGACAGCCTTGTCTGCTATCTCCGTTGCCACGGCAACTTCGATTTTCAGTTTTGGCAGGAAGCTTACGGCATATTCCGTACCGCGATAGATTTCGGTGTGCCCCTTCTGACGTCCGTAGCCCTTGACCTCGGTGACAGTCAGGCCCTGGATGCCGACAGCGGTGAGGGCTTCGCGAACCTCATCGAGCTTGAACGGCTTGATAATGGCCATTACAATTTTCATCTGGTTTCTAATCCTTGTCTTTGCCCCCCTTAGGGCCGCCTCTCCATGCCGCGCGAATGTGATTTCCACTGCGACCATCCTTCTCTATACAAGGGTCGTGCCAGATTCGCACCAGACAAGTAAGCAATTGATAAATATAGGCTTTATTTCATAAAGCCAGAAAATGGGCAATCCTTCAGACGCAATGAGGCTAAATATTAGGCAATTTTAAAAATATGCATATAAATTATGCATTTGCCTTTTTCCGAATCAATCCTTCTTGTGCAACAGACGCTATCAATTCACCAGATCTGGCAAAAAGGCTGCCGCGGGTCATCCCGCGGCCTCCAAAGGCAGTTGGACTGTCCTGCACATAGAGCAACCAGTCGTCCAGTTTGAACGGCCGGTGAAACCACATGGCATGGTCCAGGCTTGCAACCTGAAGCGTCCGGTCAAACACGGATGTGCCATGCGCATAAAGGGATGTATCCAGAAGCGTCATGTCGGAAAGATAGGCCAGAATAACGGTCTGAAGCTGGCGGTCATCAGGTACAGGGGCCGTTGTTCGCACCCAGACATTCTGCACCGGTTCAAGGTTTGAACGGGAAAAAAAATCCTGCGGCGCGGTCGGGCGGATTTCGATGGGCCTTTCACGTTCCCAATAACGCCGGACAGGTTCCGGCGCATGTGCCAGATACTGGTCGCGCAACTGCGCTTCGTTCATCAGCGCCTCCGGCATGGGCAGTTCCGGCATGGCGATCTGGTGCGCAAACCCCTCCTCATCATCCTGAAAAGACGCAGACATTGCAAAAATCGCCTTTCGGTGCTGCGTGGCGACCACGCGCCGCGTGGAAAATGTCGTTCCGTCGCGCAACCGTTCAACCGCATAGTCTACCGGCGTGGAAGGATCGCCGGGACGCATGAAATAGGCATGCAGGGAATGGACAGGGCGGGTTGCGGCCACAGATCGCTGCGCCGCCACCAAAGCCTGCGCGATCACCTGCCCGCCAAAAATCCGCTGCCAGCCGATTTGCGGACTCTCGCCCTGGTAGTGATCTTCGCCCAGCATTTTCAGGTCGAGGGTCTGGATCAGTTGGTCAATGGCAGTCCGGGCGGGGCGCGACATTATTGGCAGTCTCCGGCAATAGGAAAAAAATGATTCTAACTCTATATAGAGTATAATCACGTGGGTAGAATTGTGTTTTCAGACAGCAGGAGTGTCACAATGGCAGATATTCTGATTGCAGGGGGCGGCTATGTCGGTTTGTCACTGGCACTTGCTCTCAGGCAGGCGAGCCCGCATCTGGATGTTATGGTTGTGGATGCCGCCCCGGAAAATGCCTGGAAACGCGAGGAGCGCGCCTCGGCCATTGCGGCGGCCGCCTCCAACATGCTGGATGCCCTGGGCGTTTGGCAACACATTCTTGCAGACGCCGAACCGATCAACAGGATGATTGTTACCGATTCGCGAACCTCTGATCCGGTGCGCCCTGTCTTCCTGACATTTGACGGAGAGGTTCAGGACGGTCAACCTTTTGCCCACATGGTCCCCAACAAGACCCTGGTTTCCGCACTCACGGCTGCCTGTGTGACATCTGGCGTGACACTCCGTCATGCCCTGAAAGTGACCGGATTTCAGGAAAAACCGGGTCACATGCAGGTCAGCCTGTCCGACGGAGAAACGGTTCAGGCGAAGCTTCTGGTTGCCTGTGATGGTGCCCGATCAAAACTGCGGGACAGGGCAGGCATCAAGACCGTGCACTTTGACTATGACCAGTCCGGCATTGTGACAACCGTCGAGCATGAACGCCCGCATAACGGCATCGCAGAAGAACATTTCATGCCGTCGGGGCCTTTTGCCATTCTGCCATTAAAGGGCAACCGCTCCTCGCTGGTCTGGACAGAGCGCACGGCTGCTGCCAATCGCCTGGTGGCTTCGGATGATCTGGTTTTCGAGGACGAACTGGAACGTCGCTTCGGCCACAAGCTTGGCACGCTCAGGATCATCGGCGCACGCAAGGCCTTCCCGCTGGGCCTGACATTGGCGCGCGCCTTTATAGCCCCGCGCTTTGCCCTTGCAGGCGACGCGGCCCACGGCATTCATCCCATTTCCGGCCAGGGCCTGAACCTTGGTTTCAAGGATGCCGCAGCCCTTGCCGAAACCATTGTCGAGGCCGACCGTCTCGGTCTCGATATCGGGTCTCTCACGGTTCTTGAACGCTACCAGACCTGGCGACGGTTCGATACATTCCGCATGGGTGTTACCACTGATGTTCTCAACCGGCTGTTTTCCAATGACATTACACCGTTGCGCATTGCCCGGGATTTGGGTCTGGGACTTGTAGATCGCCTGCCGAAACTGAAATCCTTCTTCATTGGTCAGGCTGCAGGCACAACAGGCGAAACGCATCCAAGGCTTTTGACCGGAAATGCCATTTGAACGGCAAAATATCAGTCTTCGATTTTCCGGGCCTCAGACACCAGCATGATGGGAATGCCATCACGCACGGGATAGGCCAGCTTTGCCTTTTCCGACACAAGCTCATTGGCCTCGCGCAAGAAAGTCAGACGCCCCTTGGTTAATGGACAAACCAGCAATTCCAGCATTTTGGGGTCAATTGTACTGGTTTTGAGATCCATAGTCTGCAATCCGTGTGCCAGAGATCGTGTTTATTGAAGGATATGGTCGGAATCACCAAATTCCCGCGCCAGCGCAATTTCCGTTATGGCAACCAGCGTTTCTGCCCGCGTCTTCAGGTCCGGCGCTTCCAGCAGCGCCTGTTTTTCCGCAGGACCATAGGGCGACATCATGGCCATGGAATTGACCAGCGTTGCATTGCTGGCCCGTTCCACGCTTTCCCAGTCAGCTTCGAGCGTATTGGCATCGAGATAGGCCCTGAAAGCCGACAGAAGTGCCTTGCGGTCAACGAGGGCTTCATCATCGCTTGCTGTCAGATCCATGGCAAAAGGCGCAATACGGCATTGTCGCCAGGGTGTCGTCGTCTCCAGCTCCTCCAGCACGCGAAACCGGCATATCCCTGTCAATGTGGTGATATAGCGCCCGTCTCCCGTTTCAGTCATCGATGTAATACGACCGACGCACCCGACCTTGCAAAGCCCGGGGCGGGCATTGCTGCCCTGGCCCGCAATCCCTGTCTCTTCCTCCCGGAATCCCGGCTGTATAATGCCAATCAGACGTTGACTGGCAAGGGCCGCATCAAACATGGCCAGATAGCGTGGTTCAAAAATATTCAGCGGCAATTGCGCACCGGGCAGGAGCAGGGCCCCGCTCAGCGGAAAAACAGGAATGACCTGGGGCAGATCACCAGCCGTCAAATAATGTGTGTTTCCCACTTTCATGGTCTGTTTTCCTGTCCTCCGGCGGTGGAATTCTTGAACCCAAAGGGCCGGACCTGCGCGCATCCATCATGCGCTCTTCCAGTCAATGTGGAACAAACGCCGCGAATCTCAAGCCCATGCTTCAATTTCACGAAAACAGGATAGACGAAAGCTTGCGCCGCGCACTGAGCGTCGCAGGATCTTTCGGACCCCAGACTTCAAAGAAAGCCAGAAGTTCACGCCGCGCACCATCATCATCGAAGGTCCGGTCTTTCTTCATGATGGCCAGCAGATGATCAGCAGCAGCATCGCGCTCACCCTGAACATTAAGGATCTTGGCAAGCTTCACCCGCGCCGCATGGTGATCAGGATTGGCAGCAAGCTCGCGCTCCAGCGCTTGCGGATCACCCAGCTTGCGCGCCTCGTCAATCTGGTCGAGTTTTTTCAGCAGGGCCATAATCGCCGCATCCTTGGCCGCAGTTTCACTGACATTTTCCAGAAGTCCGCGCGCCTGCTCGTTCTGCCCGGCCAGCATCATGGTTTCAGCCAGACCTGCCAGTGCTCCGGCATTGTCCGGATCTGCCTGCAGAACCGCAATAAAAAGGTCGGCAGCAGCAGCCACGTCCTTGTGTTCCAGCAGGGCTTTCGCTTCGGAAAGCACCGCCTCGATCTCTTCCCTGGCCGTATCGACGGGCGGTCCGGCAATCTTGTCAATAAACTGCCGGATCTGGCTTTCCGGCACAGCCCCCATGAAACCGTCGACCGGACGACCATTGACGAAAGCCACAACGGCCGGAATGGACTGAATGCCCAGTTGTCCGGGAATTGACGGATGGTCATCAATATTCAGCTTCACCAGCTTGACCCGGCCATTCTCGCCGTTAACAACCCGTTCGATCAGCGGCTGGAGTTGCTTGCAGGGGCCACACCACGGAGCCCAGAAGTCCACCAGAACCGGCTGCAACCGTGATTCTTCCAGAACATCGCGCGCAAAACCCGCCGTTGTCGTATCCTTGATGAGCGCACCGCCCGAAGCCGGGGCCGCAGACGCGGAATAGGACGCCGATGCAGACATTTGCCCGCTGGCAGAACCTCTATAGGGGTTGTTGGCATCACTCATGATCATTCCTCGATTGTTCCTTCGGTGCCGCTTCGTGACACCGGTTTCCCGTTACATTGTGTCTGACACTTCACCTTTCAAGGCAACGGGCAAGATGTGGGCAACATGGCCTGTTGCTTCCAGAAATTTTACCAGATCGATAGACCTGACAGAGGTTGTGGCATTGTTTTCCAGCGGATGGCAATTGATGATCTCATTGTCCATCAAGCCGGAATCCAGAATAATTTTTACCGCATGACCCGTATCATTGATAGCACCGAACGCTGTCACAGACCCGGGAATGACACCCAGATAATCCATCAGTTTTTCCGGCTTGCCAAAGGAAACCTTGCTGGCGGCGCCAATCCGTGTGTGGACCGTTTTCAGATCCACCACGGCATTTTCTTCCACTGTCAGCAAGAAGAACTGGTCTTTCCTGTCCTTCACAAACAGGTTCTTTGTATGCGCTCCGGGAATTTCATCCCGCAATGCCACGGATTCCGCAACGGTAAAGACAGGCGCATGCTGTCTGGTTTTGTGTGCAATGCCCAGTCTGTCGAGAAAGGCAAACAGATCGGCTGGTGTTTTTGGCGTGCGGTTCGTCATGGAATAGTCCGTATTCTGGAGAGTGTTTCGTCTGGGGTGATAGGCCAGGCAGGCCCCTGTTGCAATCATGCCTGTTCAGCACGATCACAAAATAGGTCCGGAAATTCAGGGATTTGTAACAGATTTGCAAAAAATTTTGCTCCGGGTGAATTTTCCCGTTGCATTTGGAAATGGCTTGCGGCATACAGCGCTCGTTGCAGCCTGAAAGCTTCGACAGCAGAGGTCAATATTGCCCCGGACCACTGTGCATGAGCGGGTGTAGCTCAGGGGTAGAGCACAACCTTGCCAAGGTTGGGGTCGAGCGTTCGAATCGCTTCACCCGCTCCAGTTTTCCTGCAGAAAGTTTCGTTATATTTCAAAATCGTGTTGTGCAGATGTTTACGTGTACAACCGGCATTAAAATCATATCCTGCATTTCCCATTGACGCAAACATGGCTCCCGTCCCATGATGGCATGCACATATACAGGAAGGATTTGACATGGCATCGGAAGCACTGATCGTGATTGATATGCAGAAGGATTTCTGCCCCGGTGGCGCACTGGCCGTTTCGGGCGGAAATGATATCGTTCCGGTCATCAACGATCTGATAGAAGGCCATGAGCATGTGGTGATGACGCAGGACTGGCACCCGTCCGGGCATTCCAGCTTTGCCTCCAGCCACAAGGGCTTGCAGCCATTCCAGACCATCACCATGCCCTATGGTATCCAGACCCTGTGGCCGGACCATTGCATTCAGGGAACAACAGGTGCAGATTTTCACGCCAACCTGATATGGACCAGGGCAGAACTGGTGATCCGCAAAGGTTTTAATCCGCACATCGACAGCTATTCGGCTTTTTTTGAAAATGACCGCACCACACCGACTGGTCTTTCTGGCTATCTTCGTGAGCGCGGCATCACCAAAATCACACTTTGCGGACTTGCCACCGATTTTTGCGTCGCCTATTCCGCCCTCGACGCGATAAAAAATGGTTTCGCTGCCACTCTTGTGCTCAAGGCCTGCCGTGGCATAAACATGGATGGATCAGAGGCCACAATGCTGGCCACAATGCAAAAGGCGGGCGTCACCATAGCCTGAAGGACGGGAGGTCCAATGGCCAAGAATGACATTGCCAGCAGGGTTTACAATCATGCCTGGAAGCTGGACCCCATTATCCGCAGCCTGCTGGATACCGATTTCTACAAGCTGCTGATGTTGCAGATGATCTGGCGTCTGCATCCGGATGTCAATGTAACCTTCTCGCTTATCAACCGTACCAGAACGGTCCGGCTGGCCGATGAGATTGATGAACAGGAATTGCGCGAACAGCTCGACCATGCACGTGAACTGCGCTTTACCAAGAAGGAAATGATCTGGCTGGCCGGTAACACATTCTATGGCCGCTCGCAGATCTTTCATCCGGATTTTCTTGCCTGGCTCGCCGATTTTCAGCTGCCGGACTACCATCTTGAAAAGCATGAGGGCCAGTATGAGCTGACCTTTGCCGGAAACTGGGCGCAGACCACGATGTGGGAAATTCCGGCCCTTGCCATCATCAATGAATTGCGTTCACGCTCGGCCATGAAAAATCTCGGCCAGTTCACGCTGGATGTGCTCTATGCCCGCGCCAAGGCCCGTATGTGGTCCAAGGTGGAACAGTTGCGCCAGTATCCGGGTCTGAGGATCTCCGATTTCGGCACCCGCCGTCGCCATTCCTTCCTGTGGCAGCGCTGGTGTGTGGAAGCCCTGAAAGAAGGGATCGGCGATGCCCTGTCCGGCACCAGCAATGTCAAGCTGGCCATGGATACGGATCTGGAGGCGCTGGGTACCAATGCCCATGAATTGCCTATGGTGGCCGCAGCCCTTGCCGAAACCGACGAGGCACTGCTCCAGGCCCCCTACAAGGTTCTTCAGGACTGGAAGCAGCTCTATGCCGGCAACCTGCTGATTGTCCTGCCGGATGCCTTTGGAACGGCCAGTTTCCTGCGCAATGCACCCGAATGGGTGGCAGACTGGACCGGGTTCCGGCCGGACAGTGCACCACCCGTCGAGGGCGGCGAAAAAATCATCGCCTGGTGGGAGAAAATGGGCCGCGATCCCCGCGAGAAACTGCTGATCTTTTCCGACGGCCTTGATGCGGATGCCATCATCAGGACGTACCGGCATTTTCAGGGCCGGGTGCGCCTGAGCTTTGGCTGGGGCACAAATCTCACCAATGATTTTGCAGGGTGCGCACCCACTGAAATTCTGGGCCTCAGCCCCATCTCCATTGTCTGCAAGGTGACGGAGGCCAATGGACGCCCGGCTGTCAAGCTCTCTGACAATCCCCACAAGGCAACGGGCGAGCCGGAGCAGGTGGAACGCTACCTTAAATTTTTCGGCACAGAAGATTTCGTCGCACAAAAAGTCACAGTCTGACACTACGCTTACCACCCCATGATTTTTAGCGATGCTGGTGTTTTGCAGGCTTGTGCGCATCTTATAAGTTCCCTCAGGCCCTGTTTGCACAGGGATAGCAGTGAGCGGGCATATTGTTTCAGGCTGCCATTTCGCTTTGTTTTTTTTGGATTATTTGCCCATTTGCCACGGCCCATGTGAGCGCAATGGCGACAACCAGCATCATGCGAGAGATTCGCGCGGTCACCTGCAAATGGGTGTCCTGAAAGCGAAAGCCGCGGGTTTTGCAATCGGAAAACATTGGCTCTATGCTCCAGCGCAAGCCGTAATCCAAAACTTTTGTTCGTGTCGGCAGACAATCCATCGCGATGAACCATGGTTCTTTGTGGCCTTTGTCGTGAACATAGCCGATATTGGTGATGGTTTTGCTCTTGCACAGGTCTGCGTCCATCAGCGCAGAAAGATTGAGGCGTGCCATGTCATCCACGCTGAGCTCCCCACCGTCATGCAGCAGCGTCAGATTGCCTTTCAGGCGAATTCTGTAATGAAATCCATGTGTTTGACAGGCCGAAATCAGCTCGGGCGAACCAAAAAACCGGTCTGCAAGCACCAAAACCCCGGCACCCTCCGGTACGCAATTTTTGAGCCGCTGCAAAAGCGGCACATAGTCCTTGATGGCTATATTGCCTTTGGTGGTTTTGACGCTCCAAAACAGCGGCAGCGCGCGCTCGCCAACCCGCGCTGACATCATGGCAATGGCGCGGCCTGCATCCAGCGATGTCTGGTCAAGGCTGATCACCAATATCTGGTTCTGTGCCGAAAGCGTTGATAATAAACGCTTTGTCATGACTTCCATTACCGCCATGTCATCAATCGTCCCAGCGGATAAAAACCGCTCAATCCAGGCATAGCGCGATTCTGCCCGCGCCGTTTCAAGCGGCAACCGCGCCGCCAGCTCCATGGTGTTGCAACTGCGCGTCTCAACAACGCTGGCAACCATGATCGCCAATTTCTCGCGGGGATTCTTGTACATTGCCGGAAAAAGCTCCGCCAAATCCACCCCGATACATCCAGCCAAGTGCGCAACACTTCCCATCATCCAGCCTTTCCTGTCGTAAAAGACTGTTGAATCAAGGAATGGTTAACAGTGTCTTAACGCAATAAAAGCATGGGGTGGTAAGGACACTACGATATATTCTTGACTCGCATTGTCACCTTTTGTATGCGAGAAAAACAAAGGCAAACAACGGATCGTCACCATGCTGGTCTGCAGCTGCAATTATATTACCGATGCGGAAATCAGGGAGGTCATAAACGCCTTCCTTGAAGAGGATTGCTGGCAGTTGATTGTACCGCTCAAAGTATATCATGCCATGAAAAAACGGGGCCGTTGCTGTGGCTGTTTCCCCAATGTCAGCGACCTGATCGTTTCCACAACCGCGGAATTTCATGCCCGCAGACTCTCACCTGAGAGTGATGTTGTCGTGCTGCTGGAACGCCTGAAAGAATATCAGGAACAACAAAGGAGAGAAGCCATTGAAAGGCGAGAAAAAAGTCATAGAGCGGCTTAACGAGGCGCTTTTTTTGGAACTGGGTGCTGTCAACCAGTACTGGCTGCACTATCGTCTTCTGGAAGACTGGGGATACCAGAAACTGGCAAAGAAAGAGCGCGCTGAATCCATTGAGGAAATGCAGCACGCTGACAAAATCATAGCCCGCATTATTTTCCTTGAAGGCCATCCGAACCTGCAAAGCCTTGCGCCCTTGCGCATCGGCCAGACGGTGAAGGAAGTGCTGGAAGCCGACCTTGCCGGGGAATATGACGCCCGCACATCTTACAGGAAATCCCGCGAGATCTGCCTCGAACACGGTGATTTTGTAACGATGAAACTGTTTGAGGAATTGCTTGCAGATGAGGAAGGCCACATCGACTTCCTGGAAACACAGCTTGAACTTCTCTCCAAGATCGGCGAGGCCCGTTACGGACAGCTCAATGCCGTATCAGCCGATGAGGCGGAATAAAGCGCCAATTCCCCGGATTTGATTGTCCGCCCGGGCGGTTTCGGTCAAACCCGGGGACGAGGCTTCATGCAAGATGCGTGAAAGCTGCCACCACTTTCAGATAGACCTCACGCTTGAACGGGACAATCAGATCCGGCAGTTCAGACATGGGTTTCCAGGCCCACTGGTCGAATTCCGCCTGATGTCCGCCCGGCGGCGGATCGATGGCAATCTCGTCTTCCGGCCCATTAAAACGAAAGGCAAACCAGCGCTGGGCCTGACCGCGATACTTGCCCTTCAACCCGGTACCAATGAGTTCCGCAGGCAGATCGTAATGGATCCATTCCGGTGCCTCGGCCAGCAATGTGCAGCTTTTCATGCCGGTTTCTTCGTAAAGCTCGCGCCAGGCGGCCTCCAGCGGCTCTTCGCCCCTGTCGATCCCGCCCTGTGGCATCTGCCAGAGCTGCGGCGAACCGTCATATTCTGAATTTTCCAACGGAATACGCCGTCCGCACCAGACCAGACCGGCAGAATTCAGCACCATGATACCCACACAGGGGCGATAGGGCAGATCTTCAGCCTTGATGGTTTTGCCTTTGCTCATCTATGCATCTCCTGTTGCTCTGCGGGTTCATTGGAAAGCGCAGAGACCCCTACAATTTCAACACCGCGCTTGGCCGCTTCGGCACTCCACTGGGCAATGGCGGCGACACTTTCATCGAAGGCAGAGGCCACGCCGATCGCGCTGCCTTTGGCATTGGCAATGCGCTCCATCTCGTCCAGCTTGCGCAGGATTGCATCCTGGTTGACGGTCGTATCCAGTTGAACATCGGCAAAGGCATGCGGCATATCAATGGTCCTGGCAAGAGTACCCGACAGTGACTGTGCGGACGATCCGTCGTCCAGAAACAGCAGGCCGCGCTTGCCGATATCGCGCATCACCGGCTCCAGCGCATCGGGGTCAGACAGGAATTTTCCACCCAGAAAATTCAATATTCCGGTGTAATTGGTAATCTGTCCCATGGCCTGATGCAGATTGGCAAGATTGGTTTTCGCATTCTTGCCGGTCAACAGGGTACCCGGACCGGGATCATTATCCGGATAATCAAACGGCTCCATCGGCACTTGCAGCAAAATTTCGTGGCCATTGCGCCGCGCCTCCTGCATCCAGCGCTGCAAGCTGTTGCCACTGGCCGCAAACGCAAGCGTTATCTCTTCCGGCAGATCCTTGATGGCATTCTGTGTCCCTGTCTGGCTCAGTCCCAGCCCGCCGACAACAATTGCCACACGTGTTCCCCGCGCGCCCGACCAGGGTCTGGCATAATAATCCAGAGGTCTGAGGCCATCTGCACTGACAATGGGCAGACGCCCCTGATCGGAATCTTCAAGAAGCGCATCATTCGGCACACCGGCAAAGCGCGGATCTTCCCTCCGGCCCGCATCGGTCTGCAGCATAACCGGACCGTGATCTTCGCGGGTCTTCGGCGAATAGGTTGTCACGACATTGCCGTCATCGGTGATCGTCTGCCTGACATTTGCGCCGGATTTTCCGCCATCGGGCGTCAGGGCGGATGGTGTCTCCCTGGCAGCATCAGGTAACACCTTATCCGCCAGGTGTTCCGTCTGGCCTGCCGTTGCCGGTTTGGCTGCAGGAGCAGCCGTCTGCAACGATGTGGGTGCCAGCGTGGCATAGATCGACAGCCCGAAAATACCACCGAGGAGGCAAAACGCCAAAAATCCGGTCAATATCCGGATTTCGGGTTTCACAGCGCGTTTGTGACCCGGCCTGCCAAGCGGCTTGTTGAGATCTGTCTCCAAGATCGAATGCCCCAATCCCGGTCAAAAAATATCCCCGGACAAGCAGGCCGCTGCCTGTGCAGACAGCGGCCTTTGATTATTTCGAGGCCTTCATCCGTGTGGGATCAGCCGGGAAGGCAGGATCTTTTTTCACACCGCGCAGGAGATCGTAAGCGTAATTCAGCTGCACATCGTCCTTTGGATCCGGTGGCACATAGGCAATCGAGCCGGAACCTTCTTCGGTTTCGCTCTGGCCCTGAATATGGCCAGGCAGGCTGGATTCGCTCTCTGTTCCGATCTTGCCTTGCAATTCCGCAGGAACAGGCTCCTCCACCTTGATATCAGGTGTAATGCCGGTACCCTGGATCGAGCGGCCCGAAGGCGTGTAGTAGAGGGCTGTTGTCAGGCGCAGTGCGCCATTTTCACCCAGCGGAATAATGGTCTGGACGGAGCCCTTGCCGAAGGACCGGGTTCCCACAATCGTTGCGCGTCCCAGATCCTGCAGCGCACCGCCGACAATTTCGGAAGCCGATGCAGAGCCGCCATTCATCAGCACGATAACCGGCTTGCCATCGGCCAGATCACCCGGCGTTGCGTTGAACCGGCGTGTTTCATTTTCGTTGCGACCACGGGTTGAAACCACTTCACCCTGGTTCAGGAACGCATCCGAAACATTGATCGCCTGGTCCAGAAGGCCGCCCGGATTGAGACGCAGATCCAGCACATAACCCTTCAGCTTGTCGGCAGGAATATCTTTCTTGATCTTTTCCATAGCCTTGTTCAGGTCATCAAAGGTCTTTTCGGTGAAAGAAATGATCCGCAAATATCCTATGTCACCCTCTACGCGGAATTTGACAGCCTGGACTGCAATAATTTCACGGGTCACGGTGATGTTCATCGGCTTGTCTGCACCCTTGCGCAGGATCGTCAGCTTGATCGGAGTGCCGACCTCGCCGCGCATTTTTTCAACAGCGTCCTGAAGTTTCAGGCCGCGCACCTGCTGGCCGTCAATTTCACTGATCAAATCACCCGACAACACACCGGCCTTGGCAGCAGGCGTATCGGCAATGGGGGTAATGACCTTGATCAGGTCATCTTCCATGGTCACTTCAATGCCCAGACCGCCAAATTCACCCTTGGTCTGGGTGCGCATGTCCGCGGCATCCTTGGCATTCATATAGCTGGAATGCGGGTCCAGCGATGTCAGCATGCCATTGATGGCATTTTCAATCAGCTTGTCATCCTGCGGCGGGGTTACGTATTGCGCACGGACACGTTCAAAAACATCACCGAAAATGGCCAGTTCCTTGTAGGTCGAAGACCCCGCAGCTTCTGCTGGAAGCGTTGCAGAATAAATGACGCTCATGGCGGTGGCACCAAGAAGCACTCCAGCCAGAACCAGTGAAATCCTACGTATCATTGTGTGCCTTTCCAAAATCTGTTGCGGACCACCAGGGTCGGGAATCAACCGGTTTTCCGTCTTTCCGAAATTCTATGTAAAGCGTTGGCCTGTCAGTTTCCAGCGCCAATGCAGTTGCACTTGCGGTTCTTTTCGGCCCCATTGCCGCCAATGGCTCTCCTGCAACAACAAACTGACCGGAAATCGCATTCACTGTCTCCATCCCGGACATCACAATATGATATCCGTCACCCGTGTTCAGTATGACCATTTGCCCGTAAGATCGAAACGGCCCTGCAAAAACGACCCATCCATCTGCCGGCGCTGTCACCAGCATGCCAGGATTGGTGGCAAGGATAATACCATTGGCCGGATGCCCTGTCCCGTCGTCATCACCAAACTCACGCAAAATTGTTCCGGCAACCGGCAGATCCAGCTTGTTCTGCAAATCAGAAAAAGCATAAGCGGGAGCAATGCGGTTTTTATCGGGCAATCCGCTCTCGGCCTGCAGTCTGGCTTTTTCGCGCTCTTCGGCTGAAAGGTTGCGACGACGCTCTTCTTCTTCCCTGGCCGCATTGGCAGATTGCTGCGCAGAACTGATCTGGTTCTCCAGGTCTGCAATCAGGCCCTGAAGGCTGGTAGCCCTGGAGGCCAGATCTTCCGACCGCTTGCGCTCATCCTCCAGCGCCTGCGCACTGTCCGCACTCCGCTTGCGATTTTCAGCAATCAGCAGTTCCGTACGCTTTTCCTCTTCAAGCTGTGCCTGCAGCAGACCTGTCATGCCGGTTTTCTGATCGGTAATGGATTTTTGCAAGCTTGCCAGCTCAGCCAGATCGCCCGCCAGTTTTTCTGTTTCATGCCGGATACCGGGAACCACGGCACCCAGCAGGATGGCGCTGCGCACGGACGCCAGCGCATCTTCAGGCTCCACAAGCAGGGCAGGTGGCGGATTGCGACCCATGCGCTGCAGGGCGGCCAGAACCTCGGCCAGAATAC
Source organism: Rhizobiaceae bacterium (assembly GCA_965247225.1). Taxonomy (GTDB): domain Bacteria; phylum Pseudomonadota; class Alphaproteobacteria; order Rhizobiales; family Rhizobiaceae; genus CBDFGT01. The sequence goes on from CBDFGT010000014.1 coordinate 35,820, forward strand.
CACGCCGCGCCCGCAACGAGCCGCGCAGGGCAGCCTCGCGGTCACGATAACCGCCCAGTGTCTTTTCACCCGCAACAATCTGCCGCTCGATCTCTTTTCTTTTGGCAGCCGAATCCACCAGGGCCGCCCGCATCGCTTGCGTGCTTTTTTCCAGCGTCCTGATGCCGACTTCCAGATCCCGGGCTTTTTCTTTCGACAAGACCAGATCTTTTGCCAGATCGTCCAGTTCCTGCCGGGTCAGATTGCGCTGGCTGGTAAGGTTGTCAACGGGATTGCCGCCTGCCGGTTGCCCGGCGGTTGGGGTCGTTTCCGGACTGGACGGCGTCTCCTGCGGATGGGCAGAAAACGGCTGCGCGAGAACAAGACAGCAGGCAAGCACGGGCGCAAGCCGTCTCGTTGTCGTCATTGCGTCTTTGAATATCTGCCGCCACATAGGGCATGTTTAAACTGATTTGCAAAAATGACCAAGAGTGGGGCCAAAGTGCAATTCAGACACGATGATAGGGGTGGCCGGACAGGATGGTGACAGCCCGGTAGAGCTGTTCTGCAATCAGGATACGGGCCATCTGGTGCGGCCAGGTCATTTTCCCGAGGCACAGGGTTTCATCGGCGCGCTTGTAAAGGTCTGGATCAAGCCCGTCCGCGCCGCCGATAGCCAGCATCAGATCACGTTTCCCGCTGTCCTTGTACTGCCCGAGAAGATGGGCAAAACCTTCCGAATCCAGATGTTTGCCGCGTTCGTCCAGCAGGATCAGCAATGCATTTTCCGGCAGGTTTTTCAGCAAAACCTGCGCTTCCTCGCGTTTTCGTGTCTCGCAATGGGACGCCCGGCTCTCCGGCACTTCAATGACGCGGGCCAAATCCAGTCCTGTCGCCGGTCCCGCTTTGGAAAACCGGTCAAGATAGCGCGCCGACAACTCCTGTTCCGGTCCGGCCTTCAGCCGACCGACCGCAAATAGCGTCACCCGCATCAATCGCTCCCTGAAGCATGCAGCGCAAAAATATGCAGCGATTTTGCGATAACGACATGCGTAAAAACAAAGATTTATAGTGTACCAGGCGAATCTGGAAGGTCGCAACGCGCGTTAACAGACCAAAACATCACACTGCAGCCGGAGGCCGCCAAAAGCATCTGTCTGGTCTTCTGCCCTGTTTACCGGACCATCATCGTCCGCAAGACATGTTAATGACGTGTATTGTCTTCCATATCCGGTGCCGACCACATCTTCTCGATGTTGTAGACTTCACGGATTTCCGGACGAAACACATGGATAATAATGTCACCCTGGTCGATCAGAACCCAGTCGCCCGTTTCCAGACCTTCAACGCGCGCCTGACCCAGGCCCTCGTCTTTCATGTCGGAAATCAGATGATCGGCGATCGCCATGACATGCCGCGTCGAGCGCCCGGAAACGACAACCATGTAGTCGCCCAGTGCCGATTTTCCGGTAATGTCGATGGTAACAATGTCTTCTGCCTTTGAGTCCTCGAGCGATGCGAGAACCAGCTCAAGCGCACGGGCGGCGGCGTCAACACCACGGACCGGGCTTTGTGGAAAAACGCGGATAACGTTTCCCTTGGCGTGTACTGTTGTCAGAGGTCTTCCTTTCTTTCGTCAAAACAGAACAGCAGGCACGAACAGGTCGCGGCGCAACGCGACCTGTTCACCATAATAGGCGCGATAGACGTCAGATTCAAGAAGCCAATTTCACGACAAAAATGTCTGTTACGGTCCGGATTGCTGTCGGCGCAGTTCGGTCGAACTCAGGCGTGAGCGCGGTCCATGCAGGAACGTCCATGCGGGGGCTTTCAGAAAGGCGAGCTTTTCCGCCTCACGCTCGTCCAGCCTTGCATAATCAAAGGTTTTCGCCATTTTGGACGACAGATAGGACAATGTGTCTCCGGGCCGGTCAACAATGGCAATGGGAAATGTGCTGGCAATCTGCTGCCAGTTCTTCCAGCGGTGAAAGCTTGCCAGATTGTCCGCCCCCATGATCCAGACAAACCGGACGGAGGGATTGCGCGCCTTGACATAGGCGAGTGTGCGGGCGGTATAACTTTCACCCAGTGCCTGTTCAAAAGCGGTAATGCGGATACGCGGATTTTCGACCAGTGCCTCGCTCCGGACAAGCCGCTCTTGCAAGGGTGCCAGATGCTGCAGGCTTTTCAGCGGATTTCCGGGCGTTACAATCCACCAGAGCTGATCCAGCCCGAGACGGCGAAGTGCTGTTTCGGCCACCAGGAGATGGCCGTCGTGCGGCGGATTGAATGAACCGCCAAACAGGCCAACCACCATGCCACGCTCGACATGCGGCATGGTGCGATAGATGCGGGAAATCTCCGCATTGCGCTTCATATCAAGGCCGGGTCTGGCCGGTGCCGCGCACACGGTATTTGAACGACGTCAGTTGCTCGACGCCGACAGGCCCGCGCGCATGCATCTTGCCGGTGGCAATGCCGATTTCGGCACCCATGCCAAACTCGCCGCCATCGGCAAACTGGGTTGAGGCATTGTGCAACAGGATGGCCGAATCAATTTCAGCAAAAAACCGGTCAACAACCGCTCTGTCTTCGGCAATCACAGCTTCCGTATGATGGGAGGAATAACGGTTGATATGGTCAATCGCGCCGGAAATACCATCGACGATGGCAACAGAAATGATCGCATCCAGATATTCCGCAGACCAGTCTTCGTCAACCGCAGGCTTGAGACCCGGAATGATTTTCAAAACCGTGCCGGATGCCCGCACTTCACAGCCTGCAGCAAGCAGCGCCTCCACCACCGGAATCAGGTGCGTACTGATAGCAGCGCTGTCAACCAGCAATGTCTCCGCTGCGCCACAAACCCCTGTCCGGCGCATCTTGGCATTGACAACGATTTCCTTCGCCATGGCCAGATCGGCAGATCCGTCCACATAAATGTGACAAATGCCTTCCAGATGCGCGAATACAGGAACCCGCGCTTCGGCCTGCACCCGCGCCACAAGGCTTTTTCCGCCGCGCGGCACGATCACGTCAATTGTACCGTTGAGCCCTGTCAGAAGTGCGCCGACTGCCCCGCGGTCTGATACCGGTACCATCTGAATGGCATGCTCCGGCAATTTGGCATCTTTCAGCCCCTGTACCAGACAGGCATGGATCGCCTGGCTGGAATGCAGCGAATCCGAACCTCCCCGCAGGATCACAGCATTGCCGGCTTTCAGGCAGAGTGCGCCTGCATCGGCTGTTACATTCGGGCGACTTTCATAGATGACACCGATGACCCCAAGCGGTGTGCGCACCCGCTCGATATGCAGGCCATTGGGCCGGTCCCACTCCGCCATGATTTCGCCCACCGGATCTTTCAGCCCGGCAATGGCGAGAATACCATCTGCCATGTCCCGTATCCGTGCTTGCGTCAGGGTCAGGCGGTCAAGGAAAGATCCGCTCATGCCGCTTTGACGGGCGTTTTCAAGATCAAGCGCATTGGCCGCAAGGATTTTGTCCGAAGACTGAAGAATATTGCGGGCCATGCTGACAAGTGCTGCATGCTTGCGCTCTGCAGGGGCAATCGCCAGAGGGCGCACAGCCGCTTTTGCGCGGCGTCCGATCTGGTTCATAAACTCCTGAAGTTCGCCATTCATCTGCATATTGTCTTGCATGGATTATCCTCGATATCACATTTTTTGCAGATCTTGGGCAACGGTCATCACCAGGTCGTCCCGGTGTACCATGGCCGCCCGGCCTGCATAGCCCAAAATCGCTTCGATCTCACCGGATTTTTTACCCACGATCTGACGCGCCTCGCTGGCATCATACCCGGCAAGACCACGGGCAATTTCCCCCTCACCCTCAACAACAATGGCAATGGTGTCTCCACGCGAAAAACTTCCCGTCACCTTTCGCACACCCGCCGGAAGCAGGCTTTTGCCGGAACGCAGCGCCTTTTGCGCCCCGGCATCGACAAACAATGTTCCTGCCGGTTGCAATTGCCCGGCAATCCAGGTCTTGCGGGCGGCAACGGGTGTTCCGGAGGCTGAAAACCAGCTGGACCGCGCACCATTTTCAATGGCGCTGATCGGGCGATCCGGCTTGCCGGACGCAATGATCATCGCGCATCCCGCACTTGTTGCAATCTTTCCCGCATCGATTTTGGTGCGCATGCCGCCGCGGGACAGTTCCGAGGCCGGACCACCGGCCATGGCCTCAATTTCTGCCGTGATCGCCGGAACAAGCTCCAGAAAACGCGCGTCAGGATCCTGATGCGGCGGTGCCGTATAAAGCCCGTCAATATCGGACAGAAGAATCAGCAGGTCCGCCCCGGCCATGGTTGCCACACGGGCCGCCAGCCGGTCGTTGTCGCCATAACGGATTTCCGTTGTTGCCACCGTGTCATTCTCGTTGATGATCGGCACAGCGCCCACGGACAAAAGCTGGTTGATGGTCGCACGGGCATTGAGGTAGCGCCGGCGCTCCTCCGTATCCCCCAGCGTGAGGAGAATCTGGCCTGCAACAATGGCATCTGTCGAAAGGCTTTCCGACCATGCCCGCGCAAGCGCAATCTGGCCCACTGCGGCGGCGGCCTGGCTTTCCTCCAGCTTCAGGGCACCTGGACCAAGTTTCAGAACCGAGCGTCCCAGCGCAATGGCTCCGGAGGATACAACCAGAACATCAATGCCTGCGCGTTTGAGATCGGCAATATCCGCACACATCGCATCAAGCCAGGTCTTTTTCAGCCCGGTCTTGCGGTCCACCAGAAGTGCAGAACCGATTTTGATAACAATACGACGGCATTGGGTGACCGGTTTACGCTGAATAACCATTACAGACCTCAGCGCAAGCCATCATCATCGTCGCTGTCATAATAGGGGACAACGACTTCCTTTTTGCGGGAGGGATCATTGTCCTGCGCGGTGTTGATAATATCGCGCAATGCCCGCAGCACTTCCGGCATGCCCTGTCCCGTTGCCGCTGAAATCTGGTAGGGCGTCTGCCCGCAGGCACGCTTGAGCGATGCCACTTTCTTTTTCAGCTCCGCCGGTTCACAGACATCAATCTGCGACAGGGCCACAATTTCCACCTTGTCCGTCAGACCGCCGCCATAGGCCATCAATTCCTTCTTCACAGTCTTGTAGGCCTTGCCGGCATTTTCCTCGAGGCAGGAAACAAGATGCAGCAGCACACGGGTGCGCTCCACATGCGCCAGAAAACGGTCACCGATGCCCACGCCTTCATGTGCGCCCTCAATCAGACCCGGAATATCAGCCAGAATGAATTCCTTGCCGTCAACAGTGGCAACACCCAGATTGGGATGCAGGGTGGTGAAAGGATAGTTGGCAATCTTTGGTCTTGCACGTGTCACGGCTGCAAGGAAAGTGGACTTTCCGGCATTCGGCAGACCGACCAGACCGGCATCGGCAATCAGTTTCAGCCGCAGCCAGATGTTTTTTTCTGTGCCTTCAAGACCCGGATTGGCCCAGTGCGGTGCCTGATTGGACGACGTCTTGAACTGTGCATTGCCGAAACCGCCGTTGCCGCCTGCCGCCAGACGAAACTTCTGGCCTTCCTCGATCATGTCGATAATCAGGGTCTCGCCGTCCTCTTCAAAGATCTGCGTACCAACCGGCACTTTCAGCGTAACATCGTCACCCTTGGCCCCGGAACGGTTTCGACCCATGCCGTGGGTTCCGGTCTTGCCCTTGAAATGTTGCTGGAACCGGAAGTCAATCAGCGTGTTGAGGCCGTTGACCGCAACGACCCAGACATCGCCGCCACGACCGCCGTCACCGCCATCCGGACCACCGAATTCGATAAATTTCTCACGCCGGAAGGAAACGGCACCGGCACCGCCGTCACCGGAGCGAATATAAACTTTTGTTTCGTCGAGAAATTTCATAACGGCCAACAATTCTTGTATTTGGAGCGCCGCCCGTCCGGATATGCGGGATACAAACGTCTCGATCCCGGTCTAAAACATCCGTATGCGAATGAACAGTGGCGCGAATGGATTCTGCATATACAGGCTTGCACCGAAAGGTCAAAGAATATCATGAAATAGTGAGCTATAACATAACATCCACTCTGGCACCGGACTTGACGGGTGTTGCGATGGCAACCGGATCGTAAACGGATTACAGGAAGTTACGCAAAGTTTTCCGGCACGGGCAATACCGGTCCTGCGGCAGTCCTGATAGCTGCCTCTCCGCTTTTCATCAAGATTTTGCGCCAGTCTGCAATAGCCGGGCGGTATCAGAAACATAAACCCGGTGCCATTGCCATGCACCCAAAGGGGGCTGACTATCCTGCGGTCCGGATCCCATTGCGTCCCTGACAGGCAATATGCACGCACCCGGACCTGCAAGACCAATAGGCATCTTGCCGCAACCGCCCAAGATGCGTAGAGCTTGAGCCTTACATTTTTGAAAACTGAGATTTGCAATGAGAAAACTCGCCATACTCGGTTCAACCGGCTCCATCGGAACGAACACGCTGGATGTTATTCGTCATTTGGGCGGACGCGATAAATTCGAGATCACCGCCATCACCGGCAATGGCAATATTGCACTACTGGCCGAACAGGCAATCATCAGCGGTGCGCGAATGGCCGTGACAGCGGATGAAAGCCGGTACGATGATTTGAAGTCTGCGCTTTCGGGAACCGGAATTGCCGTCAGCCTCCGGTCGCAATGCCATGATGGAGGCGGCTGTCTCAGGTGGGCAGACTGGGTCATGGCAGCCATTGTCGGTACTGCCGGTCTCGCCCCGACACTGGCCGCAGCACAAACAGGTGCCGATATCGCCCTTGCCAACAAGGAATGCCTGGTATCGGCCGGGGATCTGTTTGTGGAAGCCGTCAAGGAACCGGCGGCGGCAAGCTCCTGCCGGTCGACAGCGAACACAATGCCATTCTTCAGGTTCTGGAAGAGCATCAGCGCCACGCCCTTGAGCGCATTATCCTGACCGCATCCGGCGGGCCATTCCGGTCCTGGTCACGCGAGCAAATGGCCGATGTGACGGTTGAGACCGCACGCGCCCATCCCAACTGGTCCATGGGTTTGAAAATTTCCATCGACAGTGCCTCCCTGTTCAACAAGGCGCTGGAAATGATCGAGGCACGGCACCTCTTCGATGTAGCAGCCGGAGCAGATCGAAGTCATCGTCCATCCGCAATCCATTATCCATTCCATGGTCGGCTATACAGACGGGTCGGTTCTGGCCCAGCTTGGTGAACCCGACATGCGCACCGCCATCGGCTATGCGCTGTCGCATCCCAGACGGGCCAGCCTGCCAGTCGGCAGGCTCGATTTTGCCAGATTGAAAACACTGGATTTTGAAGACCCCGGACGAAACCCGCTTTCCGGCCCTGCGGCTGGCGCGGCTGGCCATGCAGCGCGGCGGGGTGCAGGGCGCAGTGCTGAACGCCGCCAAGGAAGTTGCACTGGAAGCCTTCATTGCCGGACAGACCGGCTTTTTGAACATGGCCGATGTTGCCGAAACGGTCATGGACCGGATGCTGGACTATCCACCTGCCAAAACGATGGAGGATGTGTTTGCGGCAGACCGGGAGGCAAGGCGTCTGGCAGCGTTCTGCCTGTAGGCTGCGACCGAGCCACAAGTGTGCGGTCCGATGGAAGACCGAGCCTGTCATTCAGCGGTGCAAAGCCGTTTCCGCGACCAGAATCTGAGCGCTCCGGGATTATGCGGATCGCTGCCGACATGCACACCTGCAACGCCGTACCTATTGCGTGTCGCGCAAAAGTGTGCAGCGGTTTTGCGAAAAAGACACGCATAAACAAAAAGATAAAGCCTGTCGCATGAATCCGATTCGCCGCGAGGGCTTTAGCGATCACCTCCAGCCAGCTTTACAGCAAGCGCGGCCCAATGCCCTGACCCCGTGCCTGCGGCAAAAGGTTCATGTGCATATGGGCCGGATAATCGGCAAGGATGACCGGCGGCGTTTTGACCGGATGATGAAAGAAGTGCGCACGCGCCTGATCTGCTGACCATTGCGCCTGCAATGACAGATCCGGCTCGGCATGAATTGCGCGCAAATCCGGCCAGCAGTCACTCTCAAGCTTCCGTTCATAGCCAGCCGTATCAGGCGTGCCGACAAGATAGCCAACGATGGTATTTCCATCAACGGCAACAAGAGATGTCTCTGCACACAGGGCCAGATAGGGCGCGGCGTAAATATGCCCGACCATTTTCGGGTCATCATAAAGATGGCTGGCATCATGGCCCTGATCCGCCGATTGCAGGCAAATGCCATAGACCGCATCGAGATCATCATTGGTAGCCAGTCGGATATCTGTCATTCAACCCCTGCCAGAAACGAAAAATGCGCGAAACGGCTCTCGCGCATTTTGAAATTGGATTCCATGCCTTTCTGAAAAGTCAAGCAACAGCCCGCGACAGCGCACACCGCGACCAGAGCTGGTGCAACGCACCGACCAGATGGTCGATATCCGCATCCGAATGGAAAGGTGTTGGCGTAATGCGCAGGCGTTCGGTCTTTTTGGGCACAGTAGGATAATTGATAGGCTGCACATAGATGCCGAAATTATCCATAAGAAGGTCAGAAATCCATTTGCATTTGGCGGCATCACCAACCAGAACCGGCACGATATGGCTTGGATTGTTGACGTGGGGAATACCGTTTTTGTCAAGGAGCGAGCGCAACCGGCGCACCCGCTCCTGATGACAGAGCCGTTCCTCCTGGCTTGATTTCAGATGCCGGATGGAGGCGACAGCCCCGGCAGCAAGCGCCGGTGGAATGGCAGTGGTAAAGATAAACCCGGATGCAAAGGAACGGACGAAATCGCAAAGTGCGGCAGAGGCCGCAATATAGCCGCCCATGACCCCGAACGCCTTGCCAAGTGTACCTTCAATGACGGTAATACGATCCATAATGCCTTCACGCTCGGCAACGCCGCCGCCGCGCGGACCATACATGCCGACAGCATGAACTTCGTCCAGATAGGTCATAGCACCATAACGGTCGGCCAGATCACAGATTTCCTTGATAGGCGCAATGTCGCCATCCATGGAATAGACGGATTCAAAGGCAATCATTTTGGGTGCAAACGGATTGGCAGCTTTCAGCCTGGCTTCCAGATCACGCAGGTCGTTGTGTTTCCAGATTACCCGTTCGGCCCTGGAATAACGAATGCCTTCAATCATCGATGCATGATTGAAGCGCATCCGAAAACACGATCATGCCCGGGATCTTGGAACAGAGCGTACCAAGGGCTGCCCAGTTGGAAACATAACCGGATGTGAAAATCAGCGCGGATTCCTTGCCATGCAGATCGGCCAGTTCCTGCTCAAGCAGAACATGGTGATGGTTGGTTCCCGAAATATTGCGCGTACCGCCAGCACCCGCACCGTGATCATCAATAGCCTGTTTCATGGCGGCAATGACTTTCCGATGCTGGCCCATGCCGAGATAGTCATTGGAACACCAGACTGTCACATCATGGGAACCGTTTTGCGTGTATCGCGTTGCTCGCGGAAACGCACCGCGATGCCGCTCCAGATCCGCAAACACCCTATACCGGCCTTCCTCGTGAAGGTTGCCCAGTTCGCTCTTAAAAAAGGCTTCGAAATCCATAATTCTCTCCAGAAACGCACTTCCCTTTTCAATTTAACAACAAGGTCCGTCAACCCCTTCACGAAGAATTCATGACCCCATGCGTCAAATCGACCGGATCTCCGGCGGTACCTTTGGCCACCGTAATGTCCGACAATGGCCGCAACCTTGATAAAAATCAAACCCATGAAAAAGGACGGTTTGCACCGTCCCTTCAATACGCCGATTGTCCGGGCGTTCTATCCGGCTGCCAGAACAGCTCTCCTGGCCATCACCTTCACCAGATTGGCACGATAGGCCGAACTGCCATGCATGTCGGACATCATGTTTGCAGGATCGACAACCAGCGATGCAATCGAATCAGGCGACCAATGGGCCTTGAGGGCTGCCTCCATCCCGGAATGCCGGAACACACCGGAGGAACCGGCTCCGGTTACCGCCACACGGACATCCCCATTGCCAAGTTTTGCCACAAATACCCCGGCCATGGCATAGCGCGAGGCCGGATTGAAGAATTTGGCATAAGCGGCCTTTGCCGGAGCTGTGAAGGATACGGCCACAATCATTTCACCCGGCTCAAGCGCCGTATCAAACATGCCGGTGAAAAAGTCATCCGCGCTGATTTCGCGGCCATTGGTGATGATCGTGGCCTTCAGTCCCAGCATGGCGGCCGGGTAGTCGGCAGCCGGATCATTATTGGCAATCGAGCCGCCAATCGTTCCCATATGCCGGACATGCGGATCGCCGATATGGCTTGCCAGCGAACACAGGCCCGGACAGACGGCTTTGAGGGCAGCAGAACTTGCCACCTCAAAATGCGTGGTGGCAGCCCCTATGCGAACCTGATCCCCCGAAACAGAAATGCCTTTCAGCTCTGGCAATATGGGTGAGGTCTACCAGATCCGGACGGCGATGCCAGCCGCTGTTTCATGGTAGCAATCAACGTCATGCCGCCAGCCAGATATTTGCCATCTTCTGCTCCGGAAACAAGGCTTCCTGCCTCGCCAACAGATGAAGCACGATGATAATGTGTTGCATACATGGTTTCATCCTCCCTTATTGTGCGGAATGCACAGCCAGCCAAACCTTTTCAGGGGTTGCAGGCATGCTGAGATTGTTGTTGCCGATAGCATCGGTAATCGCATTGATCAGCGCCGGTGGTGATCCGATGGCACCGGCCTCGCCGCAACCCTTGATCCCCAGCGGATTGCCCGGGCACGGTGTACACTGGTGCGAGACCTGGAAACTGGGCAGATCATCCGCTCTCGGCATGGCGTAGTCCATATAGCTGGCCGTCAGAAGCTGACCGGTTGCCTTGTCATAATGCACGCCTTCCAGAAGCGCCTGACCGAGACCCTGGGCGATACCGCCATGCACCTGGCCTTCGACAATCATCGGGTTGATGATATTGCCAAAATCATCCGCAGCAACAAACTGGATGATTTTGGTTTTGCCGGTTTCAGGGTCAACCTCAACCTCGCAAATATAACAGCCGGCCGGGAAGGTGAAGTTCGACGGATCGTAAAACGCACCTTCTTTCAGGCCCGGCTCCATGCCGGGCGGCAGGCTGTGTCCGGTATAGGCAGCCAGCGCCATCTGGAACCATGGAATGGACTTGTCAGTACCTGCCACTTTCAGCGTGCCATTTTCAATGACAATGTCACTTTCATCCGCTTCCATCAGATGGGCAGCGATTTTTTTTGCCTTGGCTTCCACCTTGTCGAGTGCCTTGACAATGGCCGACATACCAACCGCACCGGACCGTGAACCATAGGTACCCATGCCCATCTGCACCTTGTCCGTATCGCCATGAACAATCGAAACATTGTCAATCGGAATGCCGAAGCGCTGGTTGATCAGCTGGGCAAAGGTGGTTTCATGGCCCTGGCCATGACTGTGTGATCCGGTCAGAACCTCCACCGTTCCCACGGCATTGACCCGAACCTCTGCTGATTCCCACAGACCGACACCGGCCCCGAGAGAGCCGACCGCTGCCGACGGCGCAATGCCGCAGGCCTCGATGTAACAGCTCATGCCCATGCCGCGCTTCATGCCGCGGCTTGCGGCCTCTGCCTTGCGGGCAGCAAAACCGTTCCAGTCGACGGCCTCCAGCGCTGCATTCAGGGATGCTTCAAAATCGCCCGTATCATAGGCCATGATGACGGGTGTCTGGTGCGGAAAACTCCGGATGAAATTGATCCGCCGCAGTTCGGCAGGCGCAATACCAAGCTCGCGTGCCGCCGTTTCCATTGTCCGTTCCATGACATAGGTCGCTTCCGGACGGCCAGCCCCGCGATAGGCATCCACCGGAGCCGTATTGGTATAGACCGTGCGGACATTGGCATGAATGGCCGGAATATTGTACTGGCCGGACAGGAGGGTTGCATAAAGATAGGTCGGCGTTGCCGAGGAAAACAGCGACATATAGGCACCCAGATTGGCAACCGTATCAACCTTCAGGCCAATAATATGGTTGTCCTTGTCAAAGCCCATCTTGACGTTTGTGACATGGTCGCGCCCGTGGGCGTCCGTCAGGAAGGCTTCGGTGCGGTCAGACGTCCACTTGACCGGCACACCGGTTTTCATCGACGCCCAGAGACAGACGATTTCCTCAGGATAGATATAGATCTTCGAGCCAAACCCGCCGCCGACATCCGGTGCAATCACCCGCAACTTGTGTTCCGGTGCCACATTGTAAAAGGCACTCATCACAAGGCGGGCAACATGCGGATTCTGCGATGTCGTGTAACAGGTATAGTGGTCTTCCGCACTGTCATAGATTCCCAGGGTCGCCCTTGGCTCCATGGGATTGGGAGAAAGGCGATTGTTGACAATGTTCATCTCGGTCACATGGTGGGCCGATGCAAGGGCTGCATCAGTGGCGGCGCTGTCACCGATTTCCCAGTCAAAGATCAGGTTGCTGGCAGCTTCCGGATGCAATTGCGGCGCACCGGGTTGCAATGCATCGACAGCTTCTGTGATGGCAGGAAGAACCTCGAAATCGATCTGGACCGCCTCAGCCGCATCTTTGGCTTCGAGAATGGAATCGGCAACCACAATCAGGATCGCATCACCGACATAACGCACGGTATCATGGGCCAGTGGCCGCCAGGATCCCATTTTCATCGGTGTTCCGTCTTTGGAATGGATCATCCAGCCGCAGATAATCGAACCGATACCATCATCCTGCAACTGTTTCCCGTTGAGAATTCCGATCACGCCGGGCATGGCCTCAGCCGCCGTTACATCAATGCTTTTGATTTTGGCATGCGCATGCGGACTGCGGACAAATACCGCATATTTCATGCCCGGAACCACCATGTCGTCCGTATAGCGGCCTTTGCCGGTGAGGAAGCGCTTGTCTTCCTTGCGCGTGACACGCGCACCAATACCTTCGATACCCATTCTTCATCTCCTCCCGAGATCGTGAATTCCTCAATGTATGCGGGAGCGCCTATGCGGCGGCTTCCCTGGCAGAATGCATCTCCCGGGCCGCCGACAGGATCGCCTTGACGATATTGTGGTAGCCTGTGCAGCGACAGATATTGCCTTCAAGCCCGGCACGAACCGTTTCTTCATCCAGTTGCCCGCCGTGACGCCGGATCATGTCCACAGCTGTCATCACCATGCCGGGCGTGCAAAATCCGCATTGCAGGCCGTGATGCTCCTTGAAGGCGGCCTGTACAGGATGCAGTTCACCGGCAGAGGCCAGACCTTCAATGGTCGTAACCACCGAACCGGATGCCTGCACCGCGAGAACCGAACAGCTTTTCACAGATTTGCCATCCAGATGCACAATACAGGCACCGCATTGGGTCGTATCACAACCGACATGTGTACCTGTCAAGTTCAGGTTTTCGCGAATGAACGCCACCAGCAACGTGCGGTCATCACACTCGCCGGTAACCTGACGCCCATTTACCGTCATCGATATTTTTGTCATATGTTCCTCCAAGTGCCTCTCCCTGACACAACCATATCATTTGACCTTTTTGCGTTATGATCAACCACTCCTTTCGATTTAGAAGAAATAAATTTTTCAAAAATTGCGGACACAAGACAAACCCTCATGCAGATCTTCAGAAATATTGCAGATGCGAAATGAAATTTTCACTTTTACTGCAATGCAAGACAACCCTGACTGCTGCAGAATGCTGCACTGTGTTCCATATGCAGGAACTTCACAGGAATATTTGTTCATCAGACATCCAAGAATTGGTTTGCCCAATCACAAAATTAACTCTATCTTGTGTTATGAGCGCTTTCTGTGACATCAGGAGAGTGCGCAGGTTAACGAGAGCATGAAAAGTCGGGATGTTGAGATCACGACACGTTTGGAGAACCACAATGAAAAAAATCATCCTTTTTGCCTTGCTCGCCATGACAGTGGCCAGTTGCTCGCAAACAGAAAAAGGCGCAGCACTGGGTGCAGGTTCCGGAGCAATCATTGGCGGACTTGTTTCCGGTGATGTTCGCGGCGCGGCAGTTGGTGCAGCTATTGGCGGTGTTGCAGGTGCGGTTATTGGCAATGTCAGCGAACAGCCTGGCCAGTGCTACTATCGTGACCGTTATGGTAACCGTTATATCGACGCTTGCCCGCGCCGTTAAGCGCGTCAGACCCGACAGTCTGGACACAAACAGGCCCGGACGGAAACGTCCGGGCTTTTTCTTTGGAACGAGTCCGGTTCCATCAGCCTTGTCCAAATTCGCAGGTCTGCAGAAATCAATGTGGCTTGTTAGGACTTTTCATGTAAATTGACGTACGGTTCAACAGAACTTGGGCCCTTCGGAGGGTGGAATGTATTTCGTAAGATCCAATGAATATTGTTAGAACCAGATATTCCGGAGAAAAATTCTTCAGCACGATGATATGCGGAAGCGCTTTGCTCGTGCTGATTGCGGGATTGTGTTTTGACCCTGCCCGGGCGCATGCTTTTGACCTTTTCGGCTGGAAACTGTTTGAGAGCAGTGAGACGACCGGAGCAGTCATCGACCCTGTCTCCTACAGTCTGACATTGGACGGGACCGGCGGCGACCTGCTTGTTGCCCTCCAAAACCGTTCAGTGCTGTTCCAGGATCGCAAGAAACCTGTCTCTGGCGATCTCGGTCTTGTCATCAAGGCCCGCGATGACCGTGACCGGCTGATTGCCGCCCTTTATGAAAACGCACTTTACGGCGGCGTTGTGTCGGTGACAATTGACGGTAAAGACCTGGACAGCCTGCCTGCAAATCCGGTATTTTCAACATCAGGCCCTGTTCCGGTCGCCATTCATGTAAAACCCGGACCGGTTTTTACATTCGGTAACATTGTCTTCAAAGGCGATGCAGCAGGCTATAACCCTTCAGATTACGGTTTGACAGCAGGCGCAACGGCAAAATCGACACTGGTCATCCAGGCAGGGTCCAATCTTGTCAATACTACCAAACAGCAGGGTCGGCCGCTTGCCAGGCTGAAGTCCCGCAGTCTTGTGGCCGATCACAAGACCGGCACGGTTGACGTGATGATTGATATTGATGGCGGCCCATATGCCAGTCTCGGTGATATTGCTGTAACCGGAACGGCGGACGTGAATCCGCAATTTGTGAAGACATGGTCCCGTCTGGAATCCGGAAAGCCTTACACGCCGGAAGCCTTGAAAAAGGCAGGGGACCGCCTGCGCCAGCTTGGTGTTTTCTCCAGCGTCAACATGACCGAAGGAGATAGCCTGGCCGCAGACGGTACAGTGCCCCTGAAGATTGAAGTCTCTGAGGGCAAGCAACGCTACTTTGGGCTCGGAGCCCAGATCTCGTCGATCGATGGTATCGGTTTGCAAGGCTATTGGGGCCACCGGAACCTGTTCGGCAATGCTGAATCCCTGCGCATTGAAGGATCGGTGTCCCGCCTCGGGCAGGCCACCAACCTGAAACACATGGATTACGCAACGGCGATCCTGTTTTCAAAACCCGGTGCTTTTGGTCCGGCGTCACGCTTCAATGCAAAACTTGCAGCCAAATTGGAGCACCCTTCCAGCTACAGGGCAGCAACAGTCAGTGCTGCCGCCAATGCCAGTTTTGAACTGACGGACCGCGATACGCTGACAGGAGGTCTTGATCTTGCCTGGTCAGAAACCGAGGATGCTTTTGGCCTCAATCGCTATCTGACAAGCTCGCTGCCATTGAGCTGGGTGCGTGACGCCAGTGACGACAGGCAAAATCCCGCTGCTGGCTACCGCTTCGGCCTCAACACGGCACCAGGCTTTGAGGCCTACAGCAAAACATTCTTTGTCAATCTGGAAGGCAATGCCAGTATCTATCAATCAGTGAGCGCGAACGACGACATTATTCTCGCGGGCAAGCTGGCAGGCGGCTCTATTCTGACCACAGGCCGGTTGCAGGATATTCCGGCAACGCGCCGCTTCTATGCCGGCGGAGGCGGCTCTGTGCGCGGCTTCGGCTATCAGGAAATTTCACCTTACAATGCATCCGGTCAGGCCACAGGTGGCCTCTCCTATATTTCAGGGGCCCTGGAAGCCCGTATCAAGATCAATGATTCCTTTGCGCTCGTGCCGTTCATGGACGCAGCCAGTGTTTCCGCCGGGTCTGTTCCGGATTTTTTGGACATCAGGGCAGGAGCAGGTCTGGGCATTCGCTATGCAACGCCATTCGGGCCGATCCGTCTGGATGTTGCCATTCCGCTCAACCGTTACAGCAATGGCAGCCGTTTCGGAATCTATGCCGGTCTCGGGCAGGCATTCTGACAAGGATCCCGTTTCTTTTGTCAGGGATCAAATGTCTCCCTTGCACGTTAGAGCATGATTCCATTGAGAGACATCATGCTCCAATCCCGCAAATGGCTGAGCCGGACAATCGTTCAGGACAGATCAGAAATATCGGATTATTGCCGCGATTCTTTGTTACAGGGACGTATGAACATTTTCACCCGCGTTTTAAAATTGGCTCTCCGCCTTCTCACCTATAGTATATCAGGTGCATTTGTGGCCCTGATCGCCGGTCTGGTGTGGATCGGTGTGTCGCCTGCAGCGCAGACCGCTCTTGTCCGCAAAATCGCAAGCATCGTTTCCACACCGGACCAGACATTGGCAATCGGGGATGTGTCTGGTCTGCTTTCCGGTCATCTGAAAATTGCCACGATTGATGTTTCTGACAGCAAGGGCATATTTGCAAGTGCAAGCGATCTGGCGCTGGAGTGGCATCCGCTGGCCCTTCTGACATGGCATTTCAATGCGGATACGCTGTCCGTCGCCTCACTTGCGGTCGAGCGCAAACCCGTTGTAACACAAACCGGCCAGACCGCATCAAGCCTGTCCCTGCCCATATCTGTCAGTCTTCAAAAAATTGACGCATCCTCGATCCTGCTGGGCGAGACCCTCTTCCAGCGGCAGACACACCTGTCATTGCGCGGCAGCTTCAAGGCTGAAGCGGACACCGTGTCCCTCAATGCAACACTCACGGATCTGGACACCGGCACCTCTTCGGCCATTATCGATTTGGCCTATGCACCGCAGGACAATATCCTGCGTCTGAATGGCCATTTGCGCGAAGACAGGAACGGCATTGTCGCGACCGTGTTGCAACTGCCGGACAGGAGTGCCCTCGACATCAAAATTGACGGCAATGGTCCGATGAGCAACTGGAACGGCACGCTTGAGGCGTCCGTCGGCCAAAAGCAGGTCTTGAACCTGAAAGCGCATCACACACTGGCCCAAAGTGGCCTGCATGCTCTTGTCGTGTCTGGTGGAGGTGCGGTTGACAAGCTTGTGCCACCGTTCCTGCAACACAGTTTTGCAGGCGATACCATGGTCGACATCAATGCCGATTATGACCCGCAAGGCAGGATCCGCATCCATAAAGGCACACTCGCCACCGGCGCGTTCCGGCTTGTCGCAGACGGCGGCTACGATCTGACAGGCATATCAGACCTTTCCATGACATTGCAGGAAACCGCAGCAGGCTTCCATCTCGGCCTTCCCCTGAATGGTGCAGATGCAATGGCACATATCACCCATGCAAAACTGTCTCTGACCGGACCGGCCACCGGTCTGAAACTTGATGCCACTGCCCGCCTTGAAACACTCTCGTCGCCGCAATGGCAGCTTTCAGGTATTGTCCTGAGCGTAACCGGAACCGGGCTTGATGCGACAGGCCGGACGGGAACGCTTCAGACCGGAATCACCATTGACGGATCCCGTTTTGCCAATGCCGATCTCGACAGGGCCATCAAGGCACCACTGACTGTGCGCGGACCTGTGCAAATTGCATCAGCAAACATCAAAAGTGATGCCATAGAACTGGAAAGCACCACAGCGGGCGGCACGGCTTCCCTTGATTATGCACGCGAAAGCGGCGCAATTGCCTCTGCCTTCAAACTCTTTGTCGTTCCCGGCGGGCTTCCGCCTGCGCTGGCAAGCCGGTTTGACGGAACGATTGGCCTGTCCGGCAGACTGGATTTGGCAACAGGCAATCAGATTTCACTCTCAGGCCTTGCCCTGAAATCTTCCACGCTGGAGGCAGCAGGGTCTGTTTCAGTGGAGGCCGGTGTGCTTGCGGCCAGCATCAGCGGTTCCATACCCGATATCGGACGTCTTTCACAAACGGCATCCGGGAAGGCGGACTTTACCCTCACCGCCAGCGGTGCTGCGGGCGCACCGGCAGTCAAGGCCGACATGACCATGCCGTCAGCGGTTCTGGCAGGGCGCGAACTCACCGGGCTGGACATCGCGTTTGATGGAACACTCGACCCTGCAGCACCTGAGGGAAATCTGAAGGCCACCGGCACAATCGACACCCAGCCGGTCAGCATCATCGCCGGCCTGCAATCCGCCAAGGGGGCCATAAGCCTGTCATCCATCGATGCCAAAATCGGTTCCAACCTGCTGCAGGGCAGTGCCATAATAAGCGCGGACCAGACAGCAAGCGGTACTTTTACCTTTGATTTTCCGCAACTGGACCTGTTGGCAGCCCTTGCCGGCCAAAAGGCGCAGGGTGATCTGGCAGGAACCATTATCCTTTCCGGCACACGCGATGCACCCGGGCTTGAACTGAAGGCAAAAGGCTCGAGCCTGACCCTTGCCGCAGTGCAAGCCAGCAACACGGATGTTGATCTTGCTGTTTCCAATCTGGCAACTCTGGCCGTATCAGGCCATATAACAGCAGGTTCGCTGACGCAGGGCAGTCAGTCCCTGAGCGACCTCTCGCTCATTTTTTCAAGGCCCGACAGCAGAATGACGAGGTTTGGCCTGTCGGCAACCTATGACAATGCCCCGCTTTCCATGACGGGCAATGTCGCAAGCAGTGCAAGCGGAACCCGCATCGACATCACCGCCTTGTCGGCCAAGCCCAAAGGCATTTCCCTGGCCTTGCAAGGCGCATCATCACTCGCGGTTCAGGATGGAAACATTCTCTTCAGGAATATCGTCGTCAAAGCCGGAAATGGCTCCATCCGCCTTGATGGTTCTGCTGGTACTGATCTGAATATTTCGGCTGTATTGACAGCGCTTCCGGCCAGTCTTGCCAACGCATTGGCGCCAACCCTTGGCGCAGAAGGCACAATCGGCGGCACGCTCACCCTGTCGGGTTCATCTGTATCTCCGGTCTTTGTCTACAAACTCCTCTGGAATGGTGCCGGTATCAACCAGACCCGGCAGGCAGGCATCGGCCCCCTGTCTGTCACTGCCAGCGGCAGGATGGCAAACGGGCAACTGGATATCACCACAAAGATTACCGGCCCGGGCGCAATCAGTATGTCAGGATCCGGCAGTCTGGCACTTTCAGGCAGCAGATCCATCTCGTTCAGGGCATCAGGAGCCCTGCCGTTTGAAACCATGGCATCACAGCTGGCCGCTGCAGGCTATACAATGAACGGTAATGCAAATTTCTCTGTGACGGTTTCCGGCACTCTGACGGCACCCGCCATCAACGGGCAGATCACGACCGAGGGAGCCCGTCTTGTGGATGTGCGGCGCAATCTGGCTGTCAACAACCTGAATGCCACGCTTGCCATCCGCCCGGAGACTGTCACCATCACGCAAATGCAGGGATCACTGGGAGACAAGGGCAGGATCGATGTCAGCGGCACTGTGGGTATCTCGCAAGGATCCTCCTTTCCTGCCAGCCTCACCCTCAGGCTTACAGACGCAACCTATGCTGACGGCACGCTGTTTACGGCAAACTTGAATGGTGATCTTGCCATAAACGGACCCCTGTTGCTCAATCCGGTCCTGTCCGGAACGGTGACCTTGCGCAATGCATCGATCACTGTTCCCGAAAAGTTGCCCGCAACCCTGTCCAGTATCCGGATTGAACACAAAAATGCGTCCGCTGCGGTCGACAGCCAGGCCGCCACGCTGGAAAAGGCCACCCGGCCCGCGTCTTCCGGCAGCGGCGGAGATCTGGGCCTTGATCTGACAATAAACGCACCAGGACAGCTTTTTGTTCGCGGTCGCGGCATCGATGCCGAACTTGGCGGCCTGCTCACGCTTTCCGGAACAGCGCAAAATCCACGCGCATCCGGCGGATTCAAAATGCGGCGCGGCCGGCTGACCATTCTGGGCAAAAGACTGGATTTTTCATCCGGAACAGTCGGATTTGGTGGAAACCTGACCCCGACACTGGATCTGGAAGCCACATCAACATCCAATACCACAACCATTACCGTAGCCGTGGTCGGCAGTGCCGTTGATCCAGGTGTGTCCTTTTCCTCCTCGCCTTCCCTGCCGGAAGACGAGGTACTGGCGCAGTTGATTTTCGGGCGTTCGCTGACTGCACTTTCAGCACTGCAGATCGCCAAACTGGCAGATGCCGTGGCACAGCTGAACGGCGGCGGAACAGGATCACTGTTTGACAAGCTGCGCAGCGGGCTGGGCGTCGATGATCTCGATATATTGACCGATGACACAGGCAATACCGAGGTCAAGGCCGGCAAATATATCAATGACAGGACATATCTGGAAATCCAGCAGGGTGGCAGCGATGGCTCGGGCAAGGCCACCATCAATCTGGACATCGGTGCAGGCGTGAAGCTCCAGGGCGGCGTGGGCAGCAACGGTTCCGGCAATGCCGGGATATTTTATGAGAAAGAATACTGATCACAGGAAAAGGATCGGCACTGTCTTGCAAATTGTGCAATGTCTCAGGCAATTTGAGCAAAACCGGTCAGGTTTTGCACCGTTTTTGACTTTCACCTGTCACTGGCCCATGAAATGCATCGGCTTTAAAATGAGACAGTTCAATGCGGAGGACCACATGGCAATGACCAGCCCGAAACGGACCATTCAACTGATAGGCGTTCCCCTGGAAGAAGGCTCAGGCAGGGGTGGAGCGGCCATGGGGCCTGCGGCCCTTCGGATTGCAGGCATGAAAGGGGCACTGGAAGACCTCGGATACCAGGTTCTGGACTGGGGCGACCTGACGCCAGAACCTGCGATGGATCTTGCCGATGTGCCCAAAGCCAATAATCTGCAGGTGGTTGCAGGTTTTGTCCGGGCGCTGGAACAGGCAACCTTTGAGGCAGCCGGGTCAGGCAGGCTTCCGGTTCTGATGGGTGGCGACCACAGCCTTTCCATGGGCAGTGTTTCCGGCATGGCGCGATATGCACACAGTGTGCAGAAACCGCTGTTCGTTCTCTGGCTCGATGCACATGCCGATTTCAATTCACCTGAGACATCGCCATCCGGCAATATTCACGGCATGCCGGTGGCCTATTCCTGTGGCAAGGCTGAATTTGCACCTATCCTGTCGGCCGACAGGGTGCTGGTTCATCCCTGCAATGTCTTTCAGGTGGGAATTCGTTCCGTTGACGTGCGCGAGCGGCAGGAAATAGCCGCCCATGGCATCAATGTCTTCGACATGCGCGCGATTGATGAAACGGGAATTGCCCAGATCATGAAAGACATTCTGGCAAAAATATCCGCCGAAAACGGACTGTTGCATGTCAGCCTCGACGTTGATTTTCTCGATCCGGAACTGGCACCTGGCGTTGGCACCACAGTTCCGGGCGGTGCTACCTATCGCGAGGCCCATCTGATTATGGAAATGCTGTGCGACAGCGGGCTTGTATCCTCACTGGACCTGGTGGAATTGAACCCTTTTCTGGATGACCGCGGCAAGAGCGCCCGTATTCTTGTAGAATTGACCGCGAGCCTTTTTGGCCGCCGGGTTATGGACCGCCCAACCCGGGCCGCCTGAGAATGGGAGCCTCCATCCTGCACATGACAAGAAATTGTCATCCGGTGCCAGAATATTAATAGAAACGTAACAGCTATAGTGGAATATTTAGCACAACAGGCAATGGACCTGCAGGAAAAAAACCAGATTGTGAAATGATACCAGGGTCTGCAGAAAAATGCAGCCCCGGGAGAGAAACATCGAAAGCGCATCACGCCGTGATTTGTGAAGATGTATCGCTGAACATACTGCTGGCATAATTCCAGACAGGAACAGGCAACTTCGGCTATCGACCAGGTTGCATGGCATGTCACCAAACCGGTCCGGTCGCCGGAATGGATAATAATAACACGGGTGGCTCGCACCTTTTGCAAAAAGGGTAGCGCAGCAGCACAGGAAAGCGAAAGCTGGGAAGAGTTTTGACAATGGCAACAGTAATCAATTCAAATAGCTTCAATGGCGAGACACTCGAAATCATCGCGTTTCGGCTGCACGATCAGGAATTTTGTGTAAAGACAACAACGATACGTGAAATTCGTGGATGGGCACCTTCGACACCGATCCCGCATTCGCCACCGGAAGTAATCGGCGTGATGAACCTGCGTGGCTCGGTTATCCCTATTATTGATCTGGCCTACAAACTTGGCATGAAAAGCACTGTCGCAAACGAGCGTAGCGCCATTGTTGTTGCAGAAGTGCACAATATGGTTATTGGCATGCTGGTAGACCGCGTTTCCGATATTCTGACTGTTCCAAGCAGCCAGGTTCAGCCTGTGCCTGAAATCACCGCATCCTTCGACAAGACCTTCTCCGAGGGCATCATCGCCAATGAGAACGGCATGATCTGCTTCCTGAACCTGTCCAAGATGTTCCGCAGTTCGGAACTGGATGAGCTGGCTGCATAAGCGGAGAAACATCCCTCTTCATGGAAGCCGTCGTGAGAAATCGCGGCGGTTTTGCATTTGAAATGGCAATTCTGCCACAACTGGTGACAGAATCACTATTTGCTGGCAAGAAAGCTGGCAACACGCACAACAGGACGGAACCATGCGCATTCGGACCAAGGCATTATTCGCTTTCTCACTGGCCTTTCCATTGTTGGCAGCAACCATGGCACAGGCAGCCACCTGCAGCAGCAAGCCGGACAATTTTGGCAACTGGGTTAATGAGTTCAAGGCTGAGGCCGCGCAACGTGGTATTTCCACCAATGTTCTGGATGCCGCATTCTCCGGTGTAAGCTATGCCAGGGCAACCATCAGGGCAGATCGGGGGCAGAAGAGCTTCAAGCTGTCCCTGGCTGAATTCATGAAGAAACGTGGATCAGCCGCCATTGTCTCGCGCGGACGCAGCATGAAAGCCAAGTATCCCCGATTGTTTGCCGAAATCGAACAAAAATACGGCGTACCTGCCGGTCCTGTAATTGCCATCTGGGGTATGGAAACAGGCTTTGGCAGTTTTCTGGGCAAGGAACATACACTGTCGGCTGTTGCAACTCTTGCCTATGACTGTCGTCGTTCAGATTTTTTTACCAACCAGCTATATGCAGCGCTGCAGCTGGTAGAGGCCGGAACCTTGCATCCGGATGCCCGGGGAGCAGCCCATGGTGAAATCGGGCAGACGCAATTCCTGCCCGCCAATGTTTTGAGATTTGGTGTTGACGGCGACGGTAATGGTCAAATTGACATGGTACGCTCATCCGCAGATGCGCTTGCCTCAACGGCCAATTTCCTGGCCGGTCATGGATGGCAGCCAGGTGCGGGCTACCAGCCCGGTGAGCCTAATTTTGCGGCTATCCAGGGCTGGAATGCGGCCAGCGTCTATCAGCAGGCCATAGCAATCATGGGTCGGGACATAGACGGGTAATCGAAGATCCGGTACCAGACTTCATGGATATCTGCGGTTTGAAACGGGTATCATGGCCGGATGAAATCGCCGGTTTTTTCATCCATGACCCAAAGTTCACCGCTGGAAATATCAAACCAGGCACCATGCAGTTTGATTTTGCCGCGCTGTTCCTGAATATTGATGCACGGAAAACTGCGCAGGTTCTGGATAGAATTGCGAATGGACACACGTTCCATCGCACGCTGGCGTTCTGCCGCAGTCAGACCATCAGCATTGCGGATGCCGGCCGCAGCATCTCGCACCAGCCCCATCCATTTGCCAATAAAATCGCCAGGTGACAGTGGCTCGGCAGACGGGTCCAGCGCAGCCTGAATGCCACCGCAGCGACCATGGCCCATAATCACAATATCCTGAACCTTGAGCACCTGAACAGCAAATTCCAGTGCTGCAGACGTGGAATGATAGGAACCGTCCGGTTCATAAGGTGGCACAAGATTGGCAACATTACGTATGACAAACAATTCACCTGGGCCGCAATCGAAAATCATTTCAGGGGCAGCCCGCGAATCGCAACAGGCAATCATCAAAATAGTGGGTTTCTGGCCGGTTTCCGCCAGGGCACGGTAACGGTCTCGCTCATGCGTATACCGCCCGCTCATGAAATTGCGATAACCACTCAACAATTTTTCTGGAAAACGATTCATAATTCCTTCTATCACCGCACTGCAACAAAAATCAAGCCCGCAAGGTCACTTTGGCTTGCGGGCGGCCGGATGCAGCAATTGTCGCATTTGTACCGTGGCCACGGGTGTGACCAGGCTGGAAGCATCCCGCTCAAGTGTCAGTTCATTTTGTCCCCGCCGCACGGTGCTGGCCAGAATTTCAAAAACACTGGATGTTGCCTTTTGCAACGCAACATCCTCGGCAGCACCGGCCAGCAACCGCGCAAGAAAGACGGCCGACAAAAGATCACCCGGCCCGTTGGGCGGATCATCAATCATCCTGTGTTCAGCCAGGAAGGCACTTCTCCCGCTCAGATACAAATTGGCAACATTGCCAGCCATCAGCGCATAGGCCGAGGTAACCAGCACGCGCGACGGACCCAGCGTGAGGGCGGCATCCATCAGGCCATGATTGTCATGGCTTTCCCGCCCTGCAAGCCAGGCCAGTTCAAAGCGATTGGGCGTTGCAAGCGAAGCCAGGGGCAAAAGATGATCGCGAATAGCCTCAGCTGTGGCCTGCGGAATATAGAGGCCGCCCTTGTCACCCATAACCGGATCGCACAGGTAAAAAAGATCCGGATTTTCAAGCCGCAAGGCCTGCACCAGACGGCTGGCGGCAATGGCCTGGGCCGGATTGCCAAAATAGCCTGTCAGCACAGCCTTGATTTCACCGGTCCACGGCGCTGCGATCAGATCATCAATGCAATGATCAAATTCCTCGGTATCAGGCACCATGCGTGTTGCACGGCCATGACCGGGATGCCAGGGCAAGATCACAGTGGGCAATGCCCACACGGGAAAGCCCAATGTTTCAAGTGCAAAGACCGCTGCCCTGTTGCCGACAGAACCGCGCACAACATGGCTTGAAATCACCAGGACGGATCCTGGACCTGTCGCTGCCCGATTGCCGGAATCATTTATCACCACACATACCCGTCACTGCTGTTGCAACCTTTGTACAGGCTCATTGCAGTGACAGGATTCTGTGTCAATAAAAATGCAACAGGAGGATTTTCCGGTGGAATGCGTATTTTCCGGGCAGAATTCGACATCGGAAGGGGCGGGAAACCCAAAATTTCCGAAATTTGTCATCAAATTTGGATAAGCCTTATTTTCTGGCCCAATCGGCAGAATTCTCTGCTAGATTCACAACATCACGGTGCATTCGGGGGATAATGCAATGGCGACTTCCAGACAGACCAGGCGCGACAAGCAATTGGACGCGGCCCGCAAGATAGCCGTGGCAATTGGCGAACCTTTTCTGGATCCCGCTATTCTCTTCAGCGGTGCAAGTCCGGATGACCTTGATGGCTATTCTGCAGAAATGCTGGCCATCGCGTCGATCCACGCTGCTGCCGAAATTGCCGCCTGGGACCGGAATTCACCCCGCGTAAGCCTTGTTACGCTGGAACATGTGGAAGTGGACGGCAGTCCTGTCCACGTTATGGCCATCACAAACCACAACATGCCTTTCCTTTATGATTCTGTGATGGGTGAGATCACAAGCCATTATCGTGACATTGTCATGGCCGTGCATCCCATTCTCGTGATGGAGCCTGATCAGGAGATCACGCTGTTTTCGCCGGATGAAAAATCCAAACCAAAACACCGTTTCAGCCATATTCAGATCCATCTTGCCTCCATGAACAGAAGTGATGTCGACGGGCTGGTGCAACGCATACACTCTGTGCTGGATCAGGTCAGCATCGCCGTTCGCGACTGGCCGGCAATGATCGGGATTCTCGAATCTGCCACCGGCAATGTCCGCGCCTATAACGCAAACCGTAAAAAATCGGACAGGAATGAGGCTGTCGCCTTTCTGTCCTGGTTGAAAGACGACAATTTTACCTTCCTCGGCATGCGGGAATATACCTATTCCGGCAAGGGCGAAAATGCTGTTGTTGAGCGGGGCAAGGGGCGCGGTCTCGGCATATTGTCGGATCCCGATGTTCTGGTGCTGCGCTTCGGCAAGGATGCTGTGACGACAACACCGGAAATCCTGGCATTTCTGGAAGGTCCGGATTTTCTGATCGTGACCAAGGCCAATGTCAAATCTGTTGTCCACCGGCGCGCCTATATGGACTATATCGGTGTCAAACGCTTTGATGCATCCGGTCAGGTGATCGGTGAATTGCGCATTGTTGGTCTCTTTACATCCTCAGCCTATACACAGTCTGCCACCAGCATTCCGCTGCTTCGCTCCAAAGTCGAAAAGGTCATTGAGCATTTCGGCTATGACCCGGCTGGTCATTCCGGCAAAACACTTCTGAATACGCTGGAATCCTATCCGCGTGATGACCTTTTCCAGATTGATACCGCACTGTTGACGAGCTTTTGCGAGCAGATCAACGATCTGGGAGACAGGCCCCGTATCCGGGTGTTGCCGCGTATTGACCGGTTCGATCGCTTCGTATCCGTTATAATATATGTTCCCCGCGAACAATATGACAGCCAACTGCGCGAGAAGATCGGGCACTATCTCAAGACAGTCTATGACGGTCGCGTTTCCGCCTATTACCCGGCTTTTCCTGAAGGCGGAGTCGCCCGTGTGCACTTCATCATTGGACGTTCCGGCGGCAAGACCCCGAAAATCGCACAGCAGGTGCTTGAGAGCGCCATCAAGAATCTTGCTACAGGCTGGGATGCGCGGTTCGACGCCCTTGGCGGCGAGTCCGGACCCAAAATCCGGGCAGGGCAGGATTATCAGGCTGATTTCTCGCCGGCAGAAGCGTTTGAGGATATCGGCCTTATGAAGGCCTGTGTTCAGGACGGCACGGTCAAAATTACATTCCATACGACAGCAAGAGGTGGTTCAGACACGTTCGGACTGAAGATTTTCCATCCCGTGACCCATCTTGCCCTTTCACGCCGGGTACCGCTTCTGGAAAACCTCGGATTTGATGTCATCAGCGAAAAGACATTTGATATCCGTATTGTCCATGAGGATGGAACGGAAAACCGTATTGTTCTGCATGATATGGAACTGAAACTCGGTTCCGGCCGGAACCTTGATCTGGCGCGGCAGTCAGCGCGGGCTGAACAGGCCTTTCTGGCAGCCTTCCATCACGATATTGACAATGATACCTTTAATCATCTGGTTTTGAACACACAGATGAATGCCCGTGAAGTTACGGTCTTGCGGGCCTATGCGCGCTATTTGCGCCAGGCAGGCATAGCCTATTCACAGGATTATATTGCAGCAACACTCAACAAATATCCGGCAATTGCCGAAAACCTGTTTGAATTGTTTCACAGCCGGTTTGATCCGCGCATTCCGGAACGTCAGCGGCAAAAGAAACATGGCGAGATTTCCGAAACAGTCGAGCAGCAACTGGCAGAAGTTCCGGTTCTGGACGAAGACCGTATCCTGCGCCGCTACCTCAATGTCATCAACGCCACAGTGCGGACCAACTATTTCCAGACCGGAGCCGACGGCACACCAGGGCCTGCGCTGGCGATCAAATTTGACCCGAAGGCGATTGAAGGCTTGCCTGAACCCAGGCCTTTCCGCGAAATCTTTGTCTATGGTGCCGAAGTTGAGGGCGTGCATCTGCGCTTTGGCAAAGTTGCCCGTGGCGGCCTGCGCTGGTCTGACCGCGCACAGGACTACCGTACGGAAGTGCTGGGTCTGGTGAAGGCGCAGCAGGTAAAAAATGCGGTCATTGTGCCTGTTGGTGCAAAGGGCGGATTTTTCCCGAAAAGGCTGCCAGCCAGTGGCACGCGGGATGAAATTTTTAATGCCGGACGCGATGCCTACAAGACATTCATCCGCACATTGCTCTCCATAACCGACAATCTCGAAGGGGGCGCTGTTGTGCCACCGGCAAACACGGTCCGTCTGGATGGTGACGATCCCTATTTTGTGGTTGCAGCGGACAAGGGAACCGCAACATTTTCCGACACCGCCAATGGCATTGCGCAGGAGCTGAATTTCTGGCTGGACGACGCTTTTGCTTCAGGTGGCTCGGTTGGTTATGATCACAAGAAAATGGGTATCACCGCCCGTGGTGCGTGGGAAGCGGTCAAACGGCACTTCCGGGAGATGGATATCGACATCCAGACAACGCCATTTTCCGTGGCAGGTGTGGGCGACATGTCGGGTGATGTGTTTGGTAATGGCATGTTGCTGTCACCAAAAATCAGGCTGATTGCAGCCTTTGATCACCGCGATATCTTCATTGATCCCGATCCGGACATGGCATTGTCACTGGCAGAGCGCCAGAGGCTTTTTGCCCTGCCGCGGTCCAGCTGGCAGGATTACAACAAGGATCTTCTTTCGCCCGGCGGCATGGTCATTTCCCGCAATGTAAAATCTGTGATCCTGACCGCAGAGGCAGCAGCAGCGCTTGGCATGGACCGGCTGGTAGCAACACCCTTCGAGATTCTTTCCGCTATTCTCAAGGCTCCGGTTGATCTCCTGTGGTTTGGCGGTATCGGCACCTATATCAAGGCGGCAGACGAAACGGATGCCGATGTCGGTGACCGCGCCAATGACGCCATCCGTGTCCTGGCAACGGAAATCCGGGCCAAGGTCATCGGCGAAGGTGCCAATCTCGGGGTCACCGCAAAGGCACGTATTGCCTATGGTCTGAATGGTGGACGCTGCAATTCCGACGCTATTGACAATTCGGCGGGCGTCAACTCTTCCGACATTGAAGTCAACATCAAAATTGCGCTTGCCAATGCCATGCGCGAGAACCGTCTGACGCGGCCTGACCGCAATGCGCTGCTGGCAGCCATGACAGATGAAGTCGCGGATCTGGTGCTGCGCAACAACTACCTGCAGACATTGGCGATCTCGCTGGTCGAACGGCAGGGCATTGACAACGGTCGTAATCTTGCCCGGTTCATGACCCGGCTTTCAGAGCGCGGTGAGCTGAACCGCAAGGTCGAAAATCTGCCCGATGATGCCACCATGACAGATCGTTATGGGACGGGCAAATATCTGACGCGGGCCGAAATTGGCATTCTTCTGTCCTACGCCAAGATTTCCCTGTTCGACGAACTGATAGCCGGCGATTTGCCGGATGATCCGTGGTTTCATGTCGCGCTGAAAAATTATTTCCCTGCAAAAATGCAGGCCGCCTGCGCAAATGACATCAAGACACACAGGCTGCATCGCGAAATTATTGCCACATCCGTTGCCAATCATGTCATCAATCGCGGCGGACCGGCCTTTGTCACCTCCCTGATGGATATGACTGGCGCAAGCGCAACAGCAATTGCCAGGGCAGCCATTTATGTGCGTGACAGTTTCGGTCTGCCCGAACTTTGGGCGCGTGTTGACCAGCTCGACGGCAAGGTGAGCGGCGCAGTGCAAAACCGGATTTATGCCGCTGTGGGTCGACTCTATTTTGAGGCAACGCACACGGCCCTGTTGACCAGGGCGGTAACGGGTCCGTTGGCTCCGTGTGTTTCGACCATGCAAAGCGCTGTCAAATCCTTGAAACCGGACCTTGACAGAATGCTGCCGGATGATCTGAAAACGGAAACCGGCCAGATAGCGGCGCAACTGGTTGCGCAAGCCGTACCACACGATCTTGCCCATGATATCAGCCTGCTGATGCCATTGGCGACAATTCCGGAAATTGCCATCATTGCCCGTGAATCCGGCGAAACACTGGAAAAGGCTGCCACATCCTTCATGGCTGTCACAAACCTCTTCCGGGTCTCTGACATACTCCTGCGCGGATCGCAGTTGCAATCCATCGAGATTTTTGAAGAACAGGCCCTGTCACACTGCCTGGAGGATGTTGCCCTTGCGCGCCGTAATATCACAACCTCTATCCTGCGGCTGGCACGCGGTGCAAAAGACCCTGTACAGAGCTGGAAGGAAGCTTCTTCGGCAACAACAGACATGATTTCACGTCAGATGACGGCCTTGCTGGATACGGGGGACATGACACTGGCAAAGATTGTCGTGGCATCCGGGGCCCTGAGCAACCTTGCGAACAGTATCGGAAAATGAAAGAACCGGCAAAGCCGCTGGCAAACTGAACCAATACAAGAGGAACCCGCCAGATGTCGGGCATTGAAAGCGCACGTTGGGACGTAAAAACTGAAAAGCCTGTTCCCGCACGGGGTGTCCTTGGCTGGATGCTGTTTGACTGGGCAGCACAACCTTTCTTCACGGTTGTGACCACATTCATCTTCGGTCCTTATTTTGTGTCCAGGCTGACGGAGGATGCAGTCTCTGCACAAACATGGTGGAGCAATACGGCAACCATATCCTCCGTCATCATAGCGCTTTTGTCACCGGTGCTGGGTTCCATTGCCGATGCCACAGGCCCCCGCAAGCCATGGATCGGGTTCTTCGCCTGTATCAAGATCCTGTCCCTGTTCATGCTGTGGTTTGCAGCGCCCGGTTCGCCTGTCATCTACCCGATGATTTTCATGATCCTTGCCTCCATTTCGGCAGAGTTCTCCATTGTCTTCAATGATTCCATGATGCCAACTCTGGTTTCAAAAGAAAATGTTGGCCGTATTTCCAACATTGCCTGGGGCATGGGTTATCTCGGCGGCATGATCGTGCTGATCGCCGTTATCCTCTTTCTGGCAGCAAGCCCGGAAACCGGAAAAACGATTATCGGCCTGCCACCGCTCTTCGGACTTGATCCGGCACTGGGAGAGGATGCCCGCATTACCGGGCCGGTATCCGGCCTGTGGTATCTGGTCTTCATCATTCCGATGTTTGTGTTCACCCCGGATACCGGCACCAGAAAACCCTTTGGCCCTGCCGTCAGAACCGGCCTTTCCGAGCTTAAAAACACCTGGCATGAATTGAAACAGCGCAAGGCGCTTTTGCGATTCCTTGTGGCCCGCATGATCTATCAGGACGGCGTCAACGGTCTCCTGATACTGGGTGGAACATTTGCGGCCGGCATGTTTGGCTGGGCAACCATCGAAATCGGAATTTACGGGATCATTCTCAATATCGTCGCCATTATGGGCTGCGGGCTGGCAAGCTGGATCGACGCCCGCCTTGGCTCCAAAACTACAGTTATCATCAGCCTCATCCTGTTGCTGGCAGCGGCCATCGGCATTGTCTCAACCTATACGGATTCCACAGTGTTTGGCCTGATTGCACTGCCGGTCAATGATTCCGGCGGCCTTTTTGCCACAGCAGCGGAAAAGGCCTATCTCCTGTATGGCGTGCTGATCGGCATTGCCTTCGGGCCCGTGCAGGCATCCTCGCGGTCCTGGATGGCCAGAAGCGTCAGCCCTGAAGAATCAGGGCGTTACTACGGCATCTATGCCCTGTCCGGAAGGGCAACAAGCTTCATGGCAACCCTGTCATTCTCTGTAGTGACCACACTCACAGGCTCACCTCACCTCGGAATGGCGACCCTGGCCGTTTTTCTGGCCGCCGGCCTCTATATTCTGTTGGCAACGCCCTACCCGGCCAAACGAGTCTGACTGGGCGTCCCGCCCAGATATCAATGCCGGAAATGGCGCATGCCGGTAAACACCATGGCAACACCGGCTTCGTCGGCCGCTGCAATCACCTCGGCATCACGCATCGAGCCGCCGGGCTGGATCACGGAGGTTGCACCGGCGGCAATGGCGGAAAGCAGACCATCCGCAAACGGCAGGAACGCTTCCGAAGCCACGGCAGAGCCCTTGGTCAGCGGGGTGGAAAGCCCCATCGCCCTGGCGGCATCCTCCGCCTTGATGGCGGCAATACGGGCAGAATCCACACGGCTCATCTGGCCTGCACCAATTCCGGCAGTCTGGCCATCCCTGGCATAGACAACAGCGTTGGACTTCACGTGTTTCGCCACCTTGAAGGCAAATTTCATGTCTTCAAGTTCTGTCGGCGTCGGCTGGCGCCTGGTCACCACTCTCAGTTCCAGATCCTCGACCACACCATTGTCGCGGCTTTGAACCAGAAGCCCGCCGGAAACGGTTTTTGCTGTCAGACCCGGTGCACGCGGGTCCGGCAGTCCGCCGGTCACCAGCAGGCGAAGATTGGGCTTTGTGGCAACAATCGCTGCTGCCGCGTCGCTGACAGCAGGTGCTATGATCACTTCGGTGAAGAGCTTGATGATCTCCTGAGCGGTATCGGCATCCAGTTCACTGTTCAGCGCAATAATGCCACCGAACGCAGAGACCGGATCGGTCGCCAGGGCCCGCTTGTAGGCCTCGACAAGCGTTTTCCCGGTGGCGACACCACAGGGATTGGCATGCTTGATAATCGCGCAGGCCGGGCCGTTTTCCGGCAGAAACTCCGCAACCAGCTCAAAGGCGGCATCCGTATCATTGATATTGTTGTAGGAAAGTTGCTTGCCCTGCAACAGCCGGGCATTCGACACGCCAGGACGGTTTTCCCCGGTTATGTAGAAACCTGCCTGTTGATGCGGGTTTTCCCCGTAGCGCATTGCCTCTTTCAAAACACCGCCCAGGGTGCGGTAGCGCGGTATCGGCAGATCCAGAACCTCGCCAAACCAGTTGGAAATGCCGGTATCATAGGCTGCAACACGGGCAAAGGCGCGCGCCGCCATTGCCTTGCGGAAGGCCAGCGAGGTTTCACCATTCTGTGCCTCAAGCTCGGTTTCAAGCGCCGTATAGTCAAGCGGGTCGGTAATCACAGTAACATAGGCATGATTTTTGGCAGAGGCCCGGATCATGGCCGGGCCGCCAATATCGATATTTTCCACGGTCGTCGGATAGTCCTCGCCCCTGGCGCGGACCTCTTCAAACGGATAAAGATTGATAACAGCCAGGTCGACGGTTTCGATATCATGTGCCTTCATGGCGGCAACATGGTCCGGATCATCCCGGATAGCCAGAAGACCCCCATGGACCTTTGGATGCAGGGTCTTGACACGTCCGTCCATGATTTCGGGAAAACCGGTTATTTCCGAAATATCACGGGCTGGCAGGCCCGCCTTTGTCAGGGCCAGATGCGTGCCGCCGGTCGACAGCAGCAAGACACCATGCTTGTGCAGTATCTCGGCCAATGGAATGAGGCCGCTCTTGTCTGAAACAGACAAGAGCGCTGTTTTCAGCTTTATATGATCAGGTGCGGGAATTTTCTTGGACAGAACGGCCACAATGATACTCCTTGGAACGGGGAAAGGCTGAAACCCTGTGAAGGGTTAACCGGCTTTTGCGGACCGGTTAGCACATGTGCATGCCCATGGAAACCTTCTCAAACCGCAATCGCGCCATCTGCCGGTTTGGTTATTGCACCTGGTCCATAACCCACTGGATTTCAGGGACAGAGCCAACAGGAAATGTCAGCTCCAGTTGCCTGGAGCGACGGATGCCGGAAGGATCAGCAAAAAAAACATCATCTTCGATCAGTATTTCGACATCAACACAAGAAAAAGACCATGTCGCACTGTCGGGAGCAATCAGATGCACCTCCCTGCTGTCAATACGCTTGATCTCTATGGAAGGATGGATGTGAAATCTTGCGACCGCGACACTGCGGTCACTGGAATTTGGATCACCGCCATCAGCTTTCAGCAACCGGTCGCGACCGCGGATCATCGCTCCCGTGGCGCTCACCTGAATATCACGTTCGTGCAAAAGCCCGAATTCCTCCAGATAGCCATCATGCGAACCGCAAATTCCTTCCGCGCCGTTTTCACGGTCGTGCCTGGACACCTGAACCGCCTTGATGCCGCCGGAAAAAACCGGTCCGAGGACCGGATCAGCAGAAATCCGGCAGGAAGACGTGTCGTTCAGACAAACAGTGGAATGGGCTGCCGTCGTCCGGGCCAGCTGTCTATAGTGTTCACCGGCAAAACGAGGAGCACCGGAATTGATGATAAACCGGTTTTTACCTGACGACATTTCAAAAGAAAGACATCCCGCATGGGCACGAACCGAAAGGGCGCGTGAGTGTGCCTTGCCTGTATCGACAATCACAATGGTCGATTTTACGGACAGCCGGTGATACTGCATATAGGGCAGGGCCTTGAACGGCGCGCCTGCCGTTTCATCATAGCGCAGCACCGACATCAATTCATTGGCAAGTGTTGACGTTGCACCGTTAAACAACGCCAGTTCACCACTATTGTGGCGGAAAAAGCGCAGGGCAGGATACATCTGGTCAATGGCAGGGATCAGGCGGGCCGGGATTCTGTGTCCGAGATTGATATAGGTCTGCCGCAGCGGCAGCATGTCCAGCAACAATTCCAGCGCCACACGCGGATTTCGGGAAATATGTCCTCCGTCCGGCAAAATCTGTTTTTCAATTTCCTGATCAAGCTGACGGGCTGCTTTACGCATGGCACCGGCATTTGCCGGAAGGGCAATGGAAGCAAAGGCAAGGGCAATATAGACCCGGAAGCGCTCTTCACCCGGCGCAAGCATCGGGGCAAGCCGGCCGAGCACATGGACCTGAATCCAGAGACTTTTGAGAAACCGTTTGTAAAAACCGATTTCAGCCCCCTTGAGCACAACCGGGGAATGCGAAAGCCAGGCAATGATCCGTTGTGCGAGGACATCGGCGGTCCAGGGAATTCCGGAATATTTGCGACCGTGAATGGATATCCAGTCCTCGATGATCATTCGGGCATTGGCGCAATGCGCATCCGATTTCATGGCCCGGACATGACGAAGCCATCCGAAAGAATGCAGCCTGTTGGCAAATTCAACCGATGGAAGTTCGAGTGAAAAAGGGGTTTTTCCATCCGTGACAAGAACGCGGCCACCCAGCGGAAACCGGCCCTGAAAAATTTCCTCCGCCACGAAAGGATCCAGAGCCCTGAGATCCGTTGGCGCGACGATCAGGTTCTCATAAGTTCCAAAAGCATAAGGCAGCGCAAAAATACGCGATACAGAGTCTCTGCGAACAAGACGAATATATGCACTCCTGAAGTAGGAAAAACCCAAAAAGTCTCTACTACTTTCGCTCATGATCCATTCAACAATTCTTGAAAATATCACTCCAGCTTAAAATTATTGGGAAGGCCCGTCAATTGCCGCAGAGCTTTCGCCTGTTGATGACGAAACACGTTCAGATGGACCGTTGCAGCACAGAGGCAAAAAAGCCGTCCAGTCCTCCTGCCCGGCCATCACCCCCCGGCAACATGGCAGGCGTTGTCCGGAATTCGCCAAGAGGCGATATGGCATCTTCCAGACCGGGCCAGTCTTCACGTTTGATCGGCACGCGCCGGAAATCCGGAAAATCCGCCAGGACCCGCACAATCACATCCTCGCCTTCCAGGGGATCAAGCGAGCAATTGGAAAAAACCAGCAAACCGCCGGGTTTGACCAGTGTCAGGGCATGGCGCAGCAGATTTTCCTGTACGGTGGCCAGTTTGCGGATGTCGGCTGGTCCTTTGGTCCAAAGCACATCCGGATGTCGGCGCGTGGTGCCGGTGGATGAGCAGGGCGCATCCAGAAGCACGGCATCAAACAATGTTGCCGCTTCAAAAGTGGAGGCACTGGCGACCAGCGTCGTGGCATCAAGGTCCAGTCGCGCCAGATTGGACTGCAAGCGCCTCAGGCGGCTTTCGGATTGGTCAATGGCCGTAACCTTTGCCCCTCCGGTGATCAGTTGCGCCGTCTTGCCTCCCGGAGCGGCACACAGATCCAGCGCCAGCTTGCCGGACAGGTCGCCAAACAATTGTGCCGGAATAGATGCAGCAGCATCCTGAACCCACCACTGGCCTTGAGAAAATCCCGGCAAAGAGGGAATGGAGCCCTCAAACAGGGAAAGCCGGATACTGCCGGTTGGCAGCAGCACGCCATCAAGCTCTGCCGCCCAATATTCAGGCCTGGATTTCACCGTAACATCGATGGCCGCGGGCTGCATCTGCGCCCCGGCAATGTCATGGGCCTGTTTGCTGCCATATACAGAGACAAGCCGGTCAAAAAACCAGTTTGGAATGGCCGGAATCATCTGCGGTATTGTCGCCAGAAGCGCGGCCTTCTCACGCGCAAGCCTGCGCAAAACCGCATTGACCAGGCTGGCAAACCGGCGGGACCGCGGATCGCGACTGGCCTGTTCGACAGCAAGATCTACGGCAGAATGATCGGGAATATCAAGATAGAGGATTTGTGCCGCCGCAACACGAAGTACATGCTGCAATGCCCGCGCACCCTCCGGAAGCGGCGATTGCAACAGGGATGCAAGCATGGCATCAATATGCGGCAGGTGCCGAAGCGCAGAATTGAGGATGGCGCGTACGAGGGCACGGTCAGCCTGGTTGAGATCGCGATAGACAGCATTGCCATTGTCCTGGTCCAGCATGCCGTCCAGCGGTGTTTTACGGTCTACAACGGCAGCCAGAATTTTGGACGCTGCCAGTCGCGCATTCAAACCCGGCTTTTCCGGCCATTGGTCTTGCCTGCTGCCGGCACCTGAAGGTTTGTGTCCGGCTTTCCTGGCCGACATGCGGGGTCTTTTTCCGGTATCTGACAATTTGGGTTTTCCCCTGAATTGGACAATCTGGTACCACAACTGTTCGTGCGGGGACCGTTGATATGGGCCGTTAGCATTCCATGCACGGTCGGTCGAGTCACATGACCCTGAATTGGGGCAGATTTACCCTTCATTCATCATAGTTCAAAAGTCCTTCTGCGCATTTCGGTTTTGGTAACCCATTTTGATCTGTAAAACTTTATAATAATGCCAACGATCGAAATGCGCTCGTGACGGAAGACCTTTCTGGAGACTGTTATGTTTGGAAAGCCAACATTGATTGCTACATTCCTTGTTCTGGGTCTTGGTGCAGCACAGGCTCAGGAAAAGTCCCCGTTCAGCGTTGGTTTTGGCGCTGGAACCCTTGGCCTGTCCGGCGAAGTTGGCTACCGCATGCAGGAAGTGGGCGTTCGGGCCGGTTTCAACACGTTCACCTATTCGCGCTTCGAGACCCGCAATACAATCAATTTTGATCAGTCTGTGAAACTTCTGTCCTATGATGTTCTGGCAGACTGGTATCCCATGGGCAATGGTTTCCGCGTAACCGGGGGGGCGCTGATCAACAGGAACACCATTGAAATGAAGGGAACAACAAGCTCTGCCACAATTGGGTCAACCAGCTATTCCGCAGCAGATGTCGCCAGCTTGCGGGGAGAAATTACCAACAATCTCATCAATCCTTATCTCGGTGTAGGCTATGTCCAGAGCCTCGGCGGCGGCCTGGAACTGTCCCTGGATCTGGGAGCCGCCTACCAGGGTTCGTCCAAAGTCACTTTGAGTTCCACCACCAATGCGATTTCCCAAAGCGATCTGGATGCCCAGGCTGCCAAAATCAAAAGCAGCTCCGATTCCATGCCGGTTTATCCGGTCCTCAATCTGAAAGTGAATTACCGTTTTTAGGAAACGGCGATCACGACCCGTTACGACCCCAACCGGTCGTGGGAACCGAGCGTCCCTTTCGGGTCGGTCTTGCCTCCTGCGCCGGTGAAACCGGGGTTGAGCCCATATCCTGTGCCAGTCGCTCCAGCGCCGCAATACGGTTTTGTGTGTCCGGATGTGTCGAGAACAAATTGTCCATACGCTCGCCTGACAATGGATTGATAATGAACATGTGTGCGGTAGCCGGGTTGCGTTCAGCGGATTCATTGTGAATCCGGCTCACAGAACCTGAAATCCTGGCGAGGGCAGACGCCAGGGACAGCGGTTTTCCGCAAATTTCCGCACCACGCCTGTCCGCCTCATATTCCCGTGTGCGGCTGATGGCCATTTGCACCAGCATGGCGGCCAGTGGTGCCACGATCATGGCCAGGATCACACCAATGAAACCGAAGGGATTACGGTTGTCATCCCGGCTGCCGGAAAAGAGAAACGCAAAATTGCCAAGCATGGAAATAGCCCCGGCAAGGGTTGCGGTAATGGTCATTGTCAATGTATCGCGATGCTCGATATGCGCCAGCTCATGGGCCATGACCCCTGAAATTTCATCGGGGGTGAGTGACCGCAACAATCCTGTAGAGGCGGCAACCGCTGCATTTTGCGGATTGCGGCCTGTCGCAAATGCATTCGGCTGGTCGCTGTTCAGCACATAGACCTTCGGCATGGGCAGGCCTGCATTTGCCGCCAGCGTTTTCACGAGACGGTAATATTCAGGTGCAGTGGTTTCATCCACCTGCCTTGCGTCATACATGCGCAGTACCATGGAGTCCGAATTCCACCACGAAAAAACATTCATGCCTGCAGCCATGAGCAAAGCGATCATCATGCCGCCTGTCCCGCCGATCATATAGCCAACGCCCATGAAAAGCGCAGTCATGAAGGCCAGAAGCATGGCCGTACGAACCAAATTCATCACACTCTCCTTCTTGCGTTCCCCAAGGCTTGCATCCTGTTTAAATGAGCCTTTTGTATCCTATATGATGGGAACCAGATCATGATTCTTCAATATCATCGTGAAAACAGGCAAGATGACCCAGGACAAGAATATCCCTGAAAAAACACCGGAACGACACCTGAGCGCCGCTGCCCGGCGGGCTCTGGCCGAGGCGCAGGCGCGTCGTCAGGCCCGGCAGCAGCCTGCCCTTCCGGAAGAAACCGGGGGACGCGGCGGCGCAGACCCGTCGCGCTTTGGAGATTGGGAAATCAAAGGTCGCGCCATCGATTTTTAAGAATTATTTCCTGTTGTTTTTGGCATTTAATCGGACTATATTCCTTTAATGACACAAATCATCAGGCTATATTTCCTATTAACTGCCTTGAGCGCAACTGTCGCCGCAGACACGGTATGGGCGCGCCCGAGAGAGACGATGATAGCAGGACCGGTAGCAGCAGAACTGGTCCGTGTTATTGATGGCGATACATTGCTGGTCAATGCCAGGCCCTGGCCACAGCAGACAATGGAAGTCTATGTGCGAATCCGGGGCATTGACGCCCCGGAAATCCATGCAAAATGCGATGACATCCGCCAGGCAGGCGAACGTGCCCTGCAGCACCTTCAAATGCTGACCGGACAGTCTTCACAGTTGCAGCTTGTCAATATTTCGGGTGACAAATATTTTGGCCGTGTTCTGGCGGATGTCCGGCTGGAGGACGGCACGGATGCCGGACACGTTCTTCTCGCTGCAAGGCTGGTCGTGCCTTATTCCGGCGGCAGGAAAGAGAAATCCTCCTGCGGAAGACTATTTTAGATTGCGGTTGATTGCTTGACGTGTCCTTGGATAGGTTCGTCTTGTGCGTTTTGAAAATTCAAACGCAAAACTGAGCATATGCGCACCATTACAGCACAAATCCTGTTGATCCTGCTGGCACCCGGTCCTGGATTTTCTGACCCCGAACCAGAACTTCGGCTCTCGCCGGTCCTGATCAGGGGGATCACCTGCAAGCAGGTCAGTTCCTTTGAGGAAGCCGTGCAGATCTGGTGTCGCGGCTACAGCGGTGCTGATCGTGACGACGACGGTATCCCGTGTGAAAATGTCTGTCGCTCACTGGAACAGGTCAACCGGATACGCCAGTCCATCAGATGCTGAATCTTGTCAAAGCCCGGACGAACCGGGCTTTGACAAGATCATTCCGGCTTCCTGTTCTGCCGGTTGGCGATCAGATCGTCAACCACAGCCGGATCGGCCAGTGTCGATGTATCGCCAAGAGAACCAAAATCATCCTCCGCAATCTTGCGCAGAATCCGGCGCATGATTTTGCCGGAGCGGGTTTTCGGCAGGCCGGCGGCAAACTGGATCTTGTCAGGAGCAGCAAACGGGCCGATTTCCTTGCGCACATGTGTCACCAGATCCTTGCGCAGCGCATCATTGCCCTCATGCCCGACCATCAGCGATACATAGCAATAAATGCCCTGTCCCTTGATATCATGCGGATAACCGACAACGGCAGCCTCTGACACCGAATCATGGCTCACCAGCGCGGATTCCACCTCGGCAGTGCCCATCCGGTGACCCGACACATTCAGGACATCGTCAACACGGCCGGTAATCCAGTAATAGCCGTCCTCATCACGGCGACAGCCGTCACCTGTGAAATATTTGCCCTTGTAGGTGGAAAAATAGGTCTGCGCGAAACGCTCGTGATCACCATAGATCGTGCGCATCTGACCCGGCCAGGAATCAAGGATACAGAGATTTCCGTCTGTCGCTCCCTCCAGAACGTGGCCTTCACCATCCACCAGTTGCGGTTTGATTCCGAAAAATGGCCGGGTCGCCGAGCCGGGCTTCAGATCCGTTGCGCCCGGTAATGGTGTTATCATCACACCGCCGGTTTCTGTCTGCCACCATGTATCAACAATCGGACATTTCCCCTCGCCCACCACATGGTAATACCATTCCCAGGCTTCTGGGTTGATCGGCTCGCCGACGGAGCCCAGGGTGCGCAACGACGTGCGGGATGATCGCTTTACAAAAGCATCACCTGCCCCCATCAGTGAACGGATCGCGGTCGGAGCCGTGTAAAAAATATTGACCTGGTGCTTGTCAATCACGTCCCAGAAACGACCGGCATCCGGATAATTCGGAACACCCTCAAACATCAGGGTTGTTGCACCATTGGCCAGCGGGCCGTAGACAATGTAGGAATGGCCCGTAACCCAACCGACATCGGCGGTGCACCAGTAAACATCCCCGTCATGATAATCGAATACATATTGATGCGTCATCGAGGCATAGACGAGATATCCGCCTGTCGTATGCAGCACACCCTTCGGTTTTCCGGTCGAACCTGATGTGTAGAGGATAAACAGCGGATCCTCGGCCTTCATCTTGGCCGGCGGACAATCGCCCTTCACGCTGCGCACGGCCTCATGATACCACAGGTCAATATGGTCAAACCAGTCGATCTTGCCGCCTGTCCTGCGCACAACGAGGACGTTTTTAACTTCAACCCCGGCCCGCGCGGCAATATCAATAGCCAGATCGGTATTTTTCTTCAACGGCACGGTTCGGCCGCCGCGCAAGCCTTCATCGGCTGTGATGATAAAAGTTGATTGACAATCGATAATGCGCCCGGCAAGCGAATCCGGCGAAAAACCTCCAAAGACGATCGAATGAACGGCCCCGATACGGGTACAGGCCAGCATGGCATAGGCCGCTTCCGGAATCATCGGCATGTAAATTGTAACCCGGTCACCCTTCCTGACACCCTGTTTTTTCATAACATTGGCCAGACGGCACACATGATCGTAAAGTTCGCGATAGGTTATCTTTTTGTCATCGTAAGGATTGTCACCTTCCCAGATGATAGCAACCTGGTCACCGCGCTTTTTCAGATGGCGATCAATACAATTGTAAGAAACATTGGTAACGCCGTCTTCAAACCACCTGACGGAAACCTTGCCCTCAAAAGACGTGTTCTTGACCTTGGTGAACGGCGTGAACCAGTCAATACGCTTCCCGTGCTTTGCCCAGAATTTTTCAGGCTGTTGAATGCTGGCATCATACCATTTTTGATAGGTTTCCTTGTCAATCAACGCCCTTGACTGGGCGGATTTCAGCACCGGATAGGTTTTTCCAGACATACGCACCTCCACACAATACCCCTTGGACCTTTGCCGAATCCAATTCCTCATCACCATTCATAGCAGCGAAAAAAACCACAGCAATCAGACTTTGGTCAATTGTTGCCGGGTGAATTGCATTTCCCTGCCGGTTCTTGTATATGGCTTCAGGATTTCCCTGAAATTGTGGTTATACCACGGCCCGCAGCTTAACCGCTCGGACGGACAAGAGGACTGTATTCATGGCTCAACAATTGCTTATGCCGAAAGCGACAGCTGTCTGGCTTGTTGATAACACAGCGCTATCCTTTGAGCAGATTGCAACATTGTGCAAACTTCATCCCCTGGAAGTCAAAGCCATTGCCGATGGCGAATCATCACAGGGTATCAAGGGCCTTGATCCTATCGCAACGGGTCAGTTGTCCCGCGAGGAAATCGCCAGGGCAGAATCCAACCCTGCCCACAAGCTGAAATTGTCCGAACCGAAGGTCCGTGTGCCAGAATCCAAGCGCAAGGGCCCGCGCTATACACCGGTTTCCAAACGTCAGGATCGTCCAAACGCCATTCTCTGGCTTGTTCGCAACCACGCTGAACTCAAGGATGCCCAGATTTCGCGTCTTGTGGGCACGACAAAATCCACCATCGAACAGATCCGCGAGCGCACACACTGGAATTCGACAAACCTGACACCGATGGACCCTGTGACATTGGGCCTTTGCACGCAGATTGACCTTGATATGGAAGTTGAACGCGCCCAGAAGGGCCGTCCGCTGCCAACCGCTGCCGAACTGGGTGCCACATTGCAGGCAGCCCAGGAAACTGAAAACCTCCCTTATGCCTATGACCGGTCCGAGGAAAAGGAAATCGACGCCAACGCTGTTTTTGCAAAGCTCAATTCACTGAAGTCCACCCGCAAGGATGAAGACGACGACGACAATTACTGATCAGCCATGTATTGTGACATGCAAACCGGGTCAGCCGAAAGGCTGAACCCGGTTTTATATCGGCTGATTTGTGCCTGCCATGTCCTTACCGGCTGCCAAAAATGGCCGAACCGACCCTGACACTGGTCGCACCGAACTGGATGGCGGTCTCGAAATCTCCCGACATGCCCATGGAAAGTTTTGCAAGCCCGCAGGCTTTGCCCAATTGTGCCAGAAGGGCAAAATGCGGACCGGGATTCTCATCAACCGGAGGAATGCACATCAGGCCAACAACATTGAGGCCAATGACATTACGGCAAAGCGCAACAAAGCCCTGAACATCGTCCGGGGCAATTCCGGCCTTTTGCGGTTCCAGGCCGGTATTCACCTGAACATGGAATGCCGGTGTCCGTCCCTGTTTTCGGACCTCTTCTGCAAGGACACGGGCAATCTTTTCGCGGTCCACAGTCTCGATGACATCAAACAGTGCCACAGCTTCCGCCGCCTTGTTGGATTGCAGCGGCCCGATCAGATGAAGCTCTATTCCGTTTGTTTCCGCCCGCAATTCCGGCCACTTGCCTTCTGCTTCCTGCACCCGGTTTTCTCCGAACACACGCTGGCCTGCCTGAATGACGGGCCGGATATGGTCAGCATCAAATGTTTTTGAAACAGCGACAAGCTGCACGCTGCCGGCATTGCGGCCCACCGCAAGCGATGCAGCCTGAATGCTGGAGAGAACATCACGGAATCGGTCAACAGCGGTCATGGCATGGTTCCAGAATGGATATTTGCACGGGATACGGTCATGCAGTGTCCCTTGATGAGAAGATTGGGCCAACTTATAGCTCCAAAAACTTGACGCTTCCTGCTTTTCATGGTGAAGGTCAAGCAAATGTTTGTGCCCGCCCGCGACAAACCAAATGCGTACACCAGAATTCAACACCTGACTTTCCCGGATAGACTGACACATGGCATCTGAACGCTATAATCCCCGCTCTGCTGAACCTTACTGGCGCGAGCGCTGGACACAGGACAATGTTTTTGTGACCGACAATGATGATCCGCGCGAGAAATATTATGTGCTGGAAATGTTCCCCTATCCCTCGGGGCGTATTCACATGGGGCATGTGCGCAATTATGCCATGGGCGACGTTGTTGCACGCTACAAACGCGCACGCGGCTACAATGTGCTGCATCCCATGGGGTGGGACGCATTCGGCATGCCTGCAGAAAACGCCGCGATGAAAAACAGGGTCCATCCCAAGGACTGGACCTATGAAAATATCGCAACCATGCGCTCCCAGCTGAAATCCATGGGCCTTTCCCTGGATTGGTCGCGGGAATTTGCGACCTGCGATGTTGCCTATTATCAGCAGCAGCAGCACCTGTTTCTGGACTTTCTGGACAAGGGTCTGGTTTACCGGAAACAATCCAAGGTCAACTGGGATCCTGTCGACAATACGGTTCTGGCCAACGAACAGGTGGTGGATGGTCGCGGCTGGCGCTCGGGCGCACTGGTTGAACAGCGCGAACTGACACAGTGGTTCTTCAAGATTACAGACTTCAGCCAGGATCTGCATGACGAGCTGGATAATCTGGGCCAATGGCCGGACAAGGTACGCCTGATGCAGAGAAACTGGATCGGCAGATCTGAAGGTCTTCTCCTGCGCTGGGAATTGACACAGCCTTCAGACCCTGGGGGGTTCTGCGATATTACGGTTTATACAACACGCCCGGACACTATATTCGGCGCGTCTTTTGTCGCTATTTCAGCAGATCATCCAATAGCAAAAGGTTTGGCGGCTCAGAATCCGGCTATTGAGGAATTTTGCGACGAATGCCGCCGTGCAGGCACCTCTCTGGCGGCCCTTGAAACGGCTGAAAAGAAGGGTATTGACACAGGGTTGCGCGTTAAGCATCCATTTGATTCCGCATGGGAAATTCCAGTCTACATCGCCAATTTTGTCTTGATGGACTATGGTACAGGGGCCGTTTTTGGTTGCCCTGCTCATGATCAGCGCGATCTGGATTTTGCCCGCAAA
This sequence comes from Rhizobiaceae bacterium, assembly GCA_965247225.1. GTDB lineage: Bacteria > Pseudomonadota > Alphaproteobacteria > Rhizobiales > Rhizobiaceae > CBDFGT01. The sequence continues at coordinate 80,457 of CBDFGT010000014.1, forward strand.
TATGGTCTGTCTGTTGTCCCCGTCGTGGTGCCGGAAGGCCAGGATCCTGCAAGTTTTGAAGTCGGCAACACGGCCTTTGCGGATAATGGCCTGATGGCAAATTCGCGCTTTCTGGATGGGATGACCACGGATGCGGCCTTTGACGAGGTGGCAGCGCGCCTGTCTTCCACAATGTTGGGAAACAGCCCGCAGGCAGAACGCAAGGTGAATTTCCGCCTGCGTGACTGGGGTATTTCAAGGCAGCGTTATTGGGGTTGCCCGATCCCGGTCATTCACTGTGAAGATTGCGGCGTTGTTCCGGTGCCCAAATCCGATCTGCCGGTCAAACTCCCCGATGATGTCACGTTTGACCTTCCGGGAAATCCGCTCGACCGTCACCCGACATGGCGTCATGTCGCTTGCCCGGTCTGCAGCAAACCAGCCCGTCGTGAAACCGATACGATGGACACATTTGTCGATTCGTCCTGGTATTTTGCCCGCTTTACGGCACCAGAGGCAGCGACACCGACAGATCCAAAAGCTGCCAATGCCTGGCTACCGGTTGACCAGTATATTGGCGGTATTGAACATGCGATCCTGCATTTGCTCTATTCACGGTTTTTCACCCGCGCCATGCAGGTTGCGGGACATATGGATCTGAAGGAACCGTTCAGGGGCCTGTTCACGCAAGGCATGGTAGTCCATGAAACATATCGACTCGGCTCAGGCGCGAATGGCGACTGGGTATCGCCTGCCGAAATCCGGATTGAGGAAGTGGACGGTAGGCGCCGGGCCTATATGCTGGAATCCGGCGAAGAGGCAACGATTGGTTCGATTGAAAAAATGTCGAAGTCCAAGAAAAATGTGGTCGATCCGGATGATATCATCGCGTCCTATGGTGCGGACACGGCCAGATTTTTTGTCCTGTCCGATTCACCTCCCGAGCGCGATGTCATATGGTCGGAATCCGGCGTTGAGGGCGCTCACCGCTTCGTTCAGCGCATATGGCGTCTGATATCAGAGGCTTCGCAGGTGCTCTCCACTGCAAAGTCGCAACCTGCATCCGGTGGAGAAGCTTTGCCGGTCTCGCAACTGGCGCACAGGACATTGAAAGCCGTTCAGGGTGATTTTGACAAGCTTGCCTTCAACAAGGCCGTTGCCCGCATCTACGAACTGGTAAATGCCATGAATGCACCTTTGACCAAAATGGCCGGCGGACATGAAAATGCGGAATTCAATGGTGCGCTGCGCGAAGCTGTCGAAATTCTCCTGCATCTCATTGCTCCTATGACGCCCCACCTGGCTGAGGAATGCTGGAAGACGATTGGCAACACAGGCATGATTTCACAGGCATCCTGGCCAGCGGTCAATGAAAGCCTGGTGATTGAAAACGAAGTGACAATTCCCGTCCAGATCAACGGGAAAAAACGCGCGGACCTGACGATTGCCCGGAATGCGGATCAGGCAAGTGTTCAGGCGGCAGCCATGGCTCTGGATGTTGTTATCAATGCTTTGGACGGGCGCCTTCCGAAGAAAATTATTATTGTGCCGCAAAGGATTATCAATGTCGTCTTGTGATATGACCAGGGCCGTCAAGGCCATAGCTGCAGCGGCCTGCATCATGGCAACGGGCGCTGTTCTCACCTCATGCCAGGTACGCCCGCTTTATTCGCAAGCGCAACCCGGCGGATATACCCTGTCGCAAGTGGCATTTGCACCGGCAACAGACCGTCTGTCGCAACAAATCCGCAATAATCTGATTTTTATGGCTGGAAATGGATCCGGCGAAAGCCAAAATCCTGTTTATGAGCTGGAATTGACCAATGTTAGCTCCGGAAACGGCGAGGTTCTGACGCAGGCAACTGGCTCTATTCTTCCGTCACGTTTGGCACTTTCTGCAACCTACGCCCTGAAAAGGGCGCAGGATGGTTCTGTTCTGCAGACCAGGTCCATATCTGTTGTTTCACTTTTCGATTTGCCGGTGCAACAATTTGCCAAAATCCGCGCTATTCGTGATGCTGAGGACAGGGCAGCAAAGGAAGCCGCTGAACAAATACGCGCAGACCTTGCCATCTATTTTGGAACCAGGGGGTAATACCAGATCTCGATGACAGGAAGCTGTTGCGTGGGACCGGAGGCCCTTATCCGACGAGGAGCATACCGCAGGGCGATGCTTCCGCATCGGTCGAGGATTGCGACAAGGTCGGTGAAGGAAATCCGGCCCATCCAAAGGACCGGGCGCTTGTGCCCTCCGGACATCGTCGAAAATCCGCGCCGGACCGATGGGTCCGACTATGGTTTTCTCCTCGCCGCGACCAAAATGGCTCCGGCGCAACCGGTTCCTGTCATCGGGATCTTGTATAATGTCTGAAATCAAGTCTCATGAGTTTGACAGTTTTCTCGAAAAATCTGCGCACCTCTATGATGTTTTTTTGATTTACGGACCGGACCGCGGTCTTGTGTCCGAGCGCGCAGTGCAGATTGCCAAAAAATCGGGAATTGCACTCGATGATGTCTTTGCCGTTATAAAGCTGGAAGCATCTGATCTGGCCAAAGACCCCGGGCGGCTGGCGGATGAAATGCAGGCAATCGGGTTGTTTGGCGGAAAAAGACTGATCTGGGTCAAGAATGCTGCAGGCGAGAAAAGCCTGCCGGATGCACTGAAACTGGCAACCGGGCTTCCAGGTCATGATTCCATTCTCATCGTGGAAGCAGGTGATCTCAAAAAGACATCCTCTCTTCGCAAAATTGCAGAGGCAGAACGCAAAATTGCAGCTGTTCCATGCTACCAGGATGACAGCAGGAGCTTGAATGCATTGATCGATCAGACGCTTGCCCGGGAAAACCTCACCATAACCCCGGATGCACGACGTCTGTTGAGCGATGTTATAGGTGGCGACAGGATCGCCTCCCGCAATGAAATTCAAAAGCTCTGCCTGTATTGTCTCGGGGAAAGCAGAGTTGAAATGCACCATGTGACAGAAATTGTCGGTGATGCCAGTGCGATTTCTGTCGATGATGCGGTAGACGCTGTTCTTAACGGGGATTCAGATGGGTTATTGCATGCGATTGAAAAAATATCTGCGTCCAAAATCTCTATTTTTCTGGTATTGCAGGCCTGTCTGAAGCAATTCCAGCTGATGGATTGCATGCGCGCCGAAATGGACGAGAACAGATCGCAACCGGCACAGGTCATGATGACATTGGGCCGTCATCTCCATTACAAACGCAAACCTCTTGTAGAGACAGCGCTGCGCACATGGAGTGCTTCCGCAATTGCCCGCGAACTCGATCGCATGCAGGCAGCCATCTTGCAGTCGCGACAAAGACAGAGCCTTGAAGAAAGTATTGCGGTCCAAACCTTGCTGTCAATGACACTCCAGTCAGCACGCCAGACCCGCAAATAACGACGCCTGTGGTCACGTCCCATCCCGTGGTGTAGGTTGCATAGGCCTTTCGCCGCTTGTGCGCGCCCTCATCCAGCGCTGCAGGACAAGCGGCGTTAGGGCGGTGGTCACCGGTTTTCTGTCAGAGTTTGGTTGCAAAACCCGAACCGACAAGGAAACAACCGATGACCACAGACATTATGGACCTCCACGCCCTTCTGGAACAGACCGGCGACAGCAATTTTTTGAAAGAGATGATCGCCTTTGCAGCAAACCGGTTGATGGCGCTGGAAGTGGGTAGCCTGGCCGGTGCGGCCCATGGCGAGAAGAGCCCGGCGAGGCTTGCCCAACGCAACGGGTATCGGGACCGGGATTGGGAGACGCGGGCCGGAACCGTGGAGCTTCGCATCCCCAAACTGCGCAAGGGCAGCTATTTCCCAAGCTTTCTGGAGCCGCGCCGGATGGCGGAGAAGGCGCTGGTCGCCGTTATTCAGGAGGCCTATGTGCAGGGCATTTCGACGCGCTCGGTCGATGATCTGGTCAAGGCGATGGGCGGTAGCGGTATTTCCAAGAGTCAGGTCTCGCGGCTCTGCGAGGATATTGATGGCCGGGTGAACACCTTTCTCGACAGGCCAATTGAGGGAAACTGGCCCTATCTGTGGATTGATGCCACCTATGTGAAGGTGCGGCAGGAAGGCCGGATTGTCCCGGTTGCCGCCATTCTGGCCATCGGCGTCAATGCCGACGGGCGGCGCGAGGTTCTGGGGCTGGATATTGGCGCTTCGGAAGCGGCGACCTTCTGGACAGAGTTTCTGCGCAAGCTTGCACGCCGGGGCCTGCGCGGTGTCAAGCTGGTGATTTCGGATGCGCATGAGGGGATCCGGGCTGCCGTTGAACGGGTCTTTAGCGCCACATGGCAGCGCTGCTGCGTGCATTTTATGCGCAATGCGCTGGCCCATGCAGGCAAAAGCGGCCGCCGGGTTGTCTCGGCCTATATCGCCACGGCATTCGCGCAGGACGATGCAAAGGAGGCGAAAACACAATGGCGCAGGGTGGCAGACCAGATGCGCAGCTCCGTGCCCAAACTGGCAAAGCTGATGGATGATGCTGAAGAGGATGTCCTGGCCTATATGAGCTTTCCAAAGGAGCACCGGGCCAAGCTGCGCTCGAACAATCCGATTGAACGGCTAAACGGCGAGATCAAGCGGCGAACCGATGTCGTCGGTATATTCCCCAACGAGGCCGCCATCATCCGCCTTGTGGGCGCTTTGCTGCTGGAGCAGAACGACGAATGGGCTGTGCAACGGGCAAGATATATGACACTTGAAACCATGGCTCCATTGAGCAATAATCCCGTCACCAGCTTGCCAGCCGTGGCAAACTGACACAACCGGCAATGCCGGGAAACCGCGTGAACACGATGCAACCTACACCACGCCTCGGGACATGACCACGCCTGTCAGCGCCGCTCCAGCAGGCGGCAGATTTCTTCAAGCTGTTCAAGCGTAGTGTAGGCAATGCGAACCTGGCCACCACCCTGTTTGTGATTGATCGTCACATCAAGACCGAGACTGTCTGAAAGGGTCCGTTCCAAGGCCAGAGTGTCAGCATCTTTTCGCACGACATCAATTTTGTTAGCCGGATTCTTCAGGTTGTTCTGCGCCTTGATATCATTCTGTGCCAATCGCTCTGTATCACGCACGGAAAGACCTTTGCTGACAACGGTCTGGGCAAGAGCGGCAGGATTGGACGTTGGAATCAGCGCACGCGCATGACCGGCCGAAAGATTACCGGCTGAAACAAGATCCCGCACAGGCTCTGGCAATTTCAACAGGCGCAGGCTGTTGGCAACATGGCTGCGACTTTTTCCAATGATTTCACCGAGATCATTCTGGGTATAACCATGCTCGGCAATCAGCAACTCATACCCTTGCGCCTCTTCAAGAGGGTTAAGATCCGCGCGCTGAACATTCTCGACAATCGCAATTTCAAGTGCTGTCCGGTCATCAACATTGCGTACGATCACAGGAATTTGCGGGAAACCGGCAAGCTGGGCGGCACGCCAGCGACGTTCCCCTGCAATAATCTCATAGCGGTCGTTGGCAACTGTCCGCACGACAACCGGCTGGACAATACCATGCTGCCTTATGGAAGCCGCAAGATCCTGAAGATCGGATTCCAGAAAGTTCTTGCGAGGATTCTTGGGGTTACGGACCACAAATTCAATAGGAACCTGACGATCCGCACTGATCGTAGATACTGGCGCGTTGGCAGGAAACGGCTGATCCATTTCACCGATCAGTGCAGCCAGTCCACGACCCAGACGTCGCTTGGAGATATCATCGCTCATCATCGCACTCATTTTACATTTCGATACCGAAACAGTTAGGCCGCTTTCCGTTGGCGTTCCCGTTGAATCACTTCAGAGGCCAGCTGCAGATAGGCTTGGCTGCCTGAACATTTCAAATCATACAGAATAGCAGGTTTGCCATAAGACGGCGCTTCGGACACACGGACATTACGCGGTATCAATGTGTGGTAGACCTTGTCCCCCAGATGCGTTCGCACATCATTGACAACTTGCTGCGCAAGATTGTTGCGCGAATCAAACATCGTCAGCACGATACCCTGAATATCCAGTTGCGGATTGACACTTTGCCTTACCTGATCAACAGTTTCAAGCAATTGGCTCAAACCTTCAAGTGCGAAAAACTCGCATTGCAAAGGCACAAGGACCGAATGGGCCGCCGCCATTGCATTCATAGTCAGCAAATTGAAACTCGGCGGGCAATCCACGAGAATGTAGTTATAGGCAAGAGCCCCGGTACCGGACAGCGCCTGCTTCAATCTGAACACGCGATTGCTTTCGCGGGATATCTCCATCTCGACCCCGAGCAAATCCATCGTCGAAGGAATGATCGAAAGGTTGGGCACAACCGTCTCCAGGGCCACCTCGGCCACACCATGTGTGCCGATCAAAAGTTCGTAGGATGAAAGCTTTCTGTCACGACGATTGATACCCAAACCGGTGCTGGCATTGCCTTGAGGGTCAAGATCCACGATCAGAACCTTTTCACCGATAGCCGCCAGCGCAGTGGCAAGATTGATCGCAGTGGTCGTTTTTCCCACACCGCCCTTTTGATTGGCAACAGTAATGATCCGATGTCTCGAAAATGTCATTTTACGCACCTGATCCTGCTATATCTTTGAATGTAAATGATGGATTTCAAGAATGACGGAGTCTTCGTCAACTGCACTTTCATGTTTTAGCAGATCGTACTGCCAGCGCCTATCGGCAATTGCGATCTCATGTGCATAATCCCGACCTTTGTGTAAAAATAGCTTCAGGTCCGCATTGGACAGGGACCATGGCTTCACATAGTCAAACAACCCGTCCAGATCGGTGAGCGCACGTGCCGAAACACAGTCAACCCTTGGAATTTTTGTTACCGCCTCTTCTATTCTCACCGGATAGACCGTTCCCCGCGCACCGGTTTCGGCCAGCGCTACACGTAAAAATGCAGCCTTCTTATGGTTGCTTTCCACAAGATGAACCCAGCCATCTCCAGTTTCAGCCAAAAATATTGCTGTTATGATGCCTGGAAACCCGCCACCGCTTCCAAGATCCACCCATTGACGCGCCTCCGGCAAGATTTGAAAAATTTGCGCACTGTCGGCGATATGACGGTTCCAGACATCTCCCAGCGTCGAGGGTGCAACAAGATTGATGGTTTTTGCCCACTTTAGAAACAGTTCAGAAAAACATGTCAGTCTCTGCTGTGTTTCACGTGAAACACGCAGGCCGTTCAGTACCAGGGTCTGACTCGCAGGAATAGAATTCATCATGCGGAAACTCTCGTTACAGTGTCCACTTTCTTTAACCACACCAGCAAGAGGGCGATGGCCGCAGGTGTCATACCCTCAATACGCTTTGCCTGAAATACATTTTCTGGTCTGACACTTGATAACTTTGATTTAAGCTCATTTGACAGGCCGGCAAGCTGTGAATAATCGAAATCCGAAGGAATGGACCGGTTCTCTTCCTTCAGACTGATGGAAATATCAGCCGACTGCCTGCTGAGATAGACAGAGTAAGAGGCCTCTATGCACAGCGCCTGAGCAGTTTTATCATCAATCTGGTTCAGATCCGGCCAGACAGAGGCCAATTGTGAAAGTGTCATATCTGGATAAGACAACAGATCAAAGGCAGACCGTCTCTGACCATCCTGATTGATCTTCAACCCGACATTCTGTGCCTCGGTCGGCGTCAGAACCTTGGACTTCAACAGTGCACGCCCTGCAATCAGTTGTCTCTGGTAGGATTCAAACTTCTGCCGGCGGTCAGGGCTGACAATACCCCATTCCAAGGCATCCGGTGTCAGTCGAACATCTGCATTGTCTGCGCGCAAGGAAAGGCGGTATTCCGCCCTGGATGTGAACATGCGGTAGGGTTCGGAAATACCTGTATGAACCAGATCGTCAACCATCACACCAATATAAGACCGGGTTCTGCTGAATAGTATCGGAGCCGAATCGGATGCAACACGTGCAGCATTGAGACCAGCGACCATTCCCTGCGCCGCCGCTTCCTCATAACCCGTTGTGCCATTGATCTGACCGGCAAGGAAAAGGCCCATCACATTGCGTAATTGCAGGGAAGCAGTCAGCTCACGGGGATCTATATGATCGTACTCGATAGCATAAGCGGGCTGAAGAATTTTTACATCCTCCAGGCCGTAAATTGTCCGGATAAAGGCTTCCTGAACATTTTCAGGCAATGAGGTCGATATGCCATTAGGATAAACCGTGTGATCATCCAGACCTTCAGGCTCCAGAAATATCTGATGCCCGTCGCGTTCACCAAATTTTACAATCTTGTCTTCGATGGACGGACAATACCGTGGTCCAACACCTTCAATCTGGCCGGAATACATCGCTGAAAGATGCACATTCTCCTGAATGATCTTGTGTGTCGCTGCATTTGTGCGGGTGATGCCACAATCAATCTGCGGTACCGTAATTTGATCGGTCATGAATGAAAATGGAATGGGGTCTTCGTCGGCAGATTGTTTATCCAGGATATCCCAATGTATACTGCGCCCATCGAGTCGGGCAGGTGTCCCTGTTTTCAGGCGACCCATTTTCAGACCAAGCCTGTTAAAGGTCGCTGAAAGACCGACAGATGGCGCTTCTCCCATACGCCCGGCGGAAAAACGTCTGGATCCTATATGAATCAGGCCTCGAAGGAACGTTCCTGTCGTTACGACAACCGCGCCACAGGTAAACAGGCGACCATCTGACAGGATTACGCCACCGACCCGGTGATCACGTATTTCAAGATCAAAGACATCACCCTCAACAACTGACAGGTTCGCCGTTGCCCCGATTTCGTGTAGCATAGCTTGCCGATAGAGTTTCCGGTCAGCCTGGGTTCGTGGGCCGCGGACAGCTGGTCCTTTGCGACGGTTCAGCATCCGGAACTGAATGCCAGATACATCGGCGACCCTGCCCATCAGACCGTCAAGAGCATCAATTTCACGAACCAGATGGCCTTTTCCCAAGCCTCCAATGGCCGGATTGCAGGACATGGTTCCGATTGTATCACGCCTGTGTGTTATCAACGCGGTTTTGGCACCGCTGCGCGCGGATGCACTGGCCGCTTCACAGCCCGCATGTCCACCGCCTATAACAATGACATCATACAGATTACATTCATTCATCATTACTGCCACCAAATGCCACGTGTTTCACGTGAAACACTTCAAAGGACTCTCAATTCGGGAATCCTACTTTCCAATGCAAAATCGCGAGAAAATATGCCCCAACAGCATATCTGCGTCGACTTTACCGGTAATACGTCCTATACAATCCGCTGCAACTCTCAAATATTCAGACCTGATTGCAAGATCGGCAGAATTAAGATCGGTAGCGAATCGAATATATTCATTGCATTCTTTCAGCAAACCAATCTGTCTGTCACGACCAACAATCATCGACCCTGAATTTTCAAATTCAGCTTTCAAATTTGCGTGAATTTGTTTCAGTAGCGAATCGAGTCCTTCGCCTGTCTTTGTCGATACGACCATATCAAACGCAGCAGATTCATTAACAGCGCCGAGATCAGACTTTGTCCTGATATGATACACTTTCCGGTTTTCAGCAGAAAGTCCGTCAGGCAGAACCTCTTGATCATCATCAGAAAGCCACAAAACAACGTCGGAACGCTCAATTGCAAGATGTGCCCGCCTTATGCCTTCTGATTCAATCCTGTCTTCCGTTTCACGCATACCTGCCGTATCATAGAACCGCACCAAAAATCCATCCAGATTTACATCGACAGACAACACGTCGCGTGTTGTGCCCGGCACATCACTGACAATGGCCAGATCTCTGGCCGCAATAGCATTGAGCAAACTCGACTTTCCGGAATTAGGCCGACCTGCAATCACCACTTTCAGGCCATCCCGAACAATTTCACCCATACGATGTCCGGATAGGGCCGAGGTGATCTCTTCTGACAAAAGTTCCATGTCTTTCCAGACGTGATCCGAAACGGACCCTGGAACATCCCCTTCATCTGAAAAATCAAGCTCCGCCTCGATCATCGCCCGCGCAAAGGTCAAACGATCCGCCCATGCCTCGTATTGCCGGCTTATGCCAGAACCGGTTTGCTCTATTGCCAGCCGACGCTGCATCTCAGTCTCGGCTGACAGCAGATCTGAAAGGCCTTCAATCTGAACAAGATCAAGCTTGCCATTTTCAAAGGCACGCTGGCTGAACTCACCGGCAAGTGCCGGTCGCAAGGCAGGAAACGAAGCAAGTTCATCCAGCAACGCGGAAACGACAGCCTTGCCACCATGAAGGTGAAATTCTGCGCAGTCTTCGCCTGTAAATGTCCTGGGCCCGGCAAACCAGAGAACAAGACCCTGATCTATCATCAGCCCGTTGCGGCTCCGAATCGTTTTTAGACGCGCCAGACGTTCCGCCGGAAGCGCACCACACAATTGCAACACAACATCAGATGAGGAAGGCCCGCTGACACGCACAACTGCCACACCTGCGGGCAAAGCGCCACTCGAGAGCGCATAAATCGTATCTTTGCTTTGCAACATTATACGCCCTCACGCACAGTGTGAATGTTTGTACCAAAGAAAAGCGCCACATCTCCCGTGGAAACGCAGCGCTTTCTCAAAGCATAATACCAGTGATATGGCGATCTTGCGCAATTGCCAAATTGAATCCGGCTAATAAACTACGTGTTCATGGAGTCAAAGAAATCACTGTTATTCTTGGTTTGCTTCAGCTTGTCGATCAGGAATTCAACAGCATCGGTCGTACCCATTGGGGCAAGAATGCGGCGAAGGACAAAGATTTTCTGCAGATCCTGACGTGGCACAAGAAGGTCTTCCTTGCGCGTTCCGGATTTGAGAATATCCATCGCAGGGAAGATACGCTTGTCGGCCACCTTGCGGTCAAGCACGATTTCAGAATTGCCTGTACCCTTGAACTCTTCAAAGATCACTTCGTCCATACGGCTTCCGGTGTCAATGAGGGCTGTCGCAATGATCGTCAGGGAACCGCCTTCTTCAATATTGCGCGCAGCACCAAAGAAACGCTTTGGCCTTTGCAGGGCGTTCGCATCAACACCACCGGTCAGAACCTTGCCGGAAGACGGCACAACCGTATTGTAGGCGCGACCGAGGCGGGTGATCGAATCCAGCAGGATGACAACATCACGCCCGTGCTCAACCAGGCGCTTGGCTTTCTCGATGACAATTTCCGCTACCTGAACGTGTCGTGTCGCAGGCTCATCGAAGGTTGACGAAACAACTTCGCCCTTCACGGAGCGCTGCATGTCGGTAACTTCTTCAGGACGTTCATCTATCAGCAAAACAATCAGATAACATTCAGGATGGTTGGCCGTGATAGAATGGGCAATATTCTGCAGGAGTACGGTCTTGCCCGTGCGTGGTGGTGCCACGATCAGACCGCGTTGACCCTTGCCGAGTGGTGCCACAAGGTCAATAACCCGTGCCGACAGATCCTTGGATGTGGGAATATCCAGTTCCATCTTGAACCGCTCATTCGGGTAGAGCGGTGTCAGATTGTCAAAATGAACCTTGTGGCGGATCTTTTCAGGATCCTCAAAATTGATCGTATTCACCTTCAGCAGGGCAAAGTAACGTTCGCCCTCTTTCGGTCCGCGAATAGGCCCTTCAACAGTATCGCCTGTTTTCAGGGAAAAACGGCGGATCTGCGATGGTGAAATATAGATATCGTCCGGACCCGGCAGATAATTCGCATTGGCTGAACGCAGGAACCCGAAACCGTCAAGCAGAACTTCAACAACACCTTCACCGATAATCTCGACATCCTGGCTGGCCAGCATTTTCAGGATCGCGAACATCAATTCCTGTTTGCGCATGACGCTGGCATTTTCAACTTCAACTGATTCGGCAAAGGCCAGAAGATCGGTAGGTGTCTTGTTTTTAAGTTCTTGAAGCTTCATCTCAGCCATGAACGGGAACCACATTTGTTTTGCAGGGGAAATTTGTACCGATCGAAATCAGGACATTTGAGAAAGCGGGCAGTAAAATGCGTCTGCAATTACCCACCTTGAAGAAGGTAGCGCGAAAATAGCGATTCACGTGAAACACCGCAAGTGCCTGAAGAAAAAACCTGACACAATGCACCCTATACACAAGCCATATCCAAAACACAACACAGTATGCAGCTTCACGAGAATGGCTTTACAATCACCATGATCACAATCATGATCATCAGCAGGGTTGGCGCTTCATTCCAGATCCGCCAGTGCATGGCAGTTTTGGTTATCTTGTCCAGAGCAAAATCCCTGGCCGATCTGGCAAAATAGATATGTGTCAGTGTCAGACCGGCAACGCCTGACAATTTCAGGTGCAGCCACAGGCCGTGGAACTGAAATCCGTACCAGGCAAGCCAGAGACCAGGGATCCAGCTTAAAATCATCGCCGGGTTCATGATCAGACGGATCAGGCGTGATTCCATGATCTTGAAAGTTTCCCCTTGCACTGAACCCGCCCCGCATTCCGTGTGATAGATAAACAACCGCGGCAGGTACAAAAGACCCGCCATCCAGGAGATGACGGCAATCACATGCAGGGCTTTGACCCATACATAAAGATCAACCGGCTCAAACCAGAACAGCAGGCCCGCCACGCAGCAAAAACCTGAAAGTGCCAGTGCCACACGGCGCAGCAACTTGCCCTGCGCAACAGCCTCTGATGGATCCGGAGATGGCATTCTATATACCCCCCCGCACCCGGGATACAAGTGCGCGCACATGTTCAGGATTGGCATCCGGCGTAATGCCATGGCCCAGATTGAAAATCAGCGGACCCTGACCCAGCACGTCCAAAATCCGGTCAATCCCGTCCAGCATAACCTGTCCGCCGGCAACAACCCGCATAGGATCGAGATTGCCCTGCACTGCCCCCTCCTTTTGCAGCTCCGCCGCAAAGGAAAGGGGAACAGACCAGTCGAGACCAATGCAGTCAGCGTCGGTTCCGCGGCGATAGTCTTTCAGCAAAAATCCGGCACCCTTTGCAAATGTGATGATCCTGGCATCCGGTCTTGCAGCACGAACCCTGTCCACAATGCGCCGGACAGGTTTGACAGCATAATCTGCAAATTCCTGCTCGCCCAGTACACCGGCCCAGGAATCAAAAATCTGTACAGCATCAGCACCGGCATCTATCTGCCGGATGAGATAGTCAGCGGAGACTTCGGCGAGATAGGCAAGCAACGCCTCAAATTCTTTTGGATACCGGTAGGCAAACAAACGGGCAGGTGCCTGATCCGGTGTTCCATGACCGGCAATCATATAGGTTGCCACTGTCCAGGGGGCACCGCAAAAACCCAGGAGCGTGGTTTCTGCAGGCAATTTCATGCGCACACCACGCAGAAGCTCATAGACAGGATCCAGATGGTCCGGCTTCCATGAGGAAGCGAGTTTGCCAATTCCATCCGCATCAATAGGATCAAGCTTCGGTCCATGGCCTTCTTCAAAGCGGACATTGCGCTGCAAAGCGTCAGGTATCACAAGAATATCGGAAAACATGATGGCCGCATCAAAACCGTACCGTCTGATCGGCTGCAAGGTCACTTCGATAGCATGTTTCGGCGTATAGCAGAGATCGAGAAAACTGCCTGCCTCCGCGCGCGTTGCCCGATACTCCGGAAGGTAACGTCCCGCCTGCCGCATGAGCCATACAGGCGGAACTGACAGTGTCTTGCCTTCCAGAACCTCAATGAGTTTTTTCCGCGATTCCGCAGCCAATGCCGTTCTCCCTTAAAAAAATATAAAGAGTCTTGAAAGAGTTCTAATTCTTAGAGTCGGTGACTATCAAGGATTATAAACTACGGGTCTCTCATCCACAGATCGACGCTCTATTCGCAAATAAACCGGGAAAAAGACACCGCATTTCGTTTGATCAGTTGAAAGAAAAATTAGCCTTTGGATTTCAACAGTCTGGCCTAATCCCCAAAAACCATATCCTGTGGATAAATCTGTATCCGCAAGGGTTAACGAAACGTTACCCACAAATGCAGGCCCAGCTGTAAAATTGGTTCCGCACAATCCCGTTTGTGGATAAAAGCGGATTTATACAGTCACGGGGCCGTCATCCGTGTAAAGCCGCTATTTGTCCCAGCTTATCAACAGGTCCTGGAGAATCATGTGGAAACCCGGAAAAACTTCTTTCACCTCCATCTGATATCCGATTCGACCGGTGAAACATTGATTGCAGCCGGGCGCGCGGCGGCGGCCCAGTTCCAGATGAACCAGGCTGTGGAACATGTTTACCCGCTGGTGCGCAGCAAGAAGCAGATTGCCCGGGTTCTGGAAACTATCAACTCTGCTCCGGGCATCGTGTTGTACACATTGGTAAACCGGGAACTGGCAGACACCGTTGCAACGAGCTGTGCGGAAATGGGGCTTCCCGCTGTTTCCCTGCTTGAACCCGTGCTTGCGGTTTTCCAGACCTATCTTGGTTCGCCGCTCAATCGCCAGGCCGGTGCGCAGCATGTATTGGATGCCGAATATTTCGCCCGCATTGATGCACTGAATTTTACGATGGAACATGACGACGGACAGTATCCGGCAAATTTTGATGATGCGGATATTGTTCTTGTCGGCATCAGCCGCACATCGAAAACACCTACCAGCATCTATCTGGCAAACCGGGGCATCAAGACTGCCAATTTGCCGATCATTCTCAATCATCCCATGCCGGAAGGGCTGATCAGGGCGCGGCGTGCTCTGGTCGTCGGGCTGGTGGCAACAACAGAGCGGATTTCACAGGTGCGGCACAATCGCATTCTGGGTTCGACGACAGGCTTTGATGGCGAACACTATACCGACCGCGCCACGATCTCGGAAGAACTCAAATATGCAAAAATGCTGTGCAACAGGTACAATTGGCCCATGATTGATGTGACGCGCCGTTCGATTGAAGAAACCGCTGCCGCCATTATTGCATTGCGCCCTCCCGGCAGGAATGGAGGAGTAGAAGAAAAGATGGCCGATAAACAGGAGGATTGACCATGAAACCGAAATTGATCCTTGCGTCTGCAAGCCCGTTCCGCAAAGCGCTTATGACCAGTGCCGGGCTGGAATTTCAAGCCATGGCCGCAAATATTGATGAGCGGGCCATCAGCATGCCCATGGAGGACAAGGGTGCAGATCCGGCCGATATCGCGCAGACACTGGCGATAGCCAAGGCAAAGGATGTTGGCCGTCATTACCCCGGTGCCTGTATCATTGGCTCCGATCAGACACTGTCCCTCGGGTCGAAGTCCTATCACAAGCCAAAAGACCGGACAGAAGCTGCCCGGCATCTTGAGAGCTTTTCCGGACAGACCCATTATCTCAACAGTGCTATTGCCATCACGAAAGACGGTGATGTTATATGGACACATGTGTCGAAAGCATCCATGACGGTCCGCCCCCTGTCTCAGGAGGATATTCAATCCTATCTGGACAAGGCGGGCGAGAAAGTCTTTCTCAGCGTTGGAGCCTATCAGATTGAAGGATTGGGCATTCACCTGTTTGAAAACATGGACGGTGATTATTTCACCATCATGGGCCTGCCGATGCTGCCGCTGCTGTCTGCCCTGAGGGATTTGGGACTTGAGGGATTTGGGAATCAACCATGAATGATTCACGTGAAACATTGCCTGCCAATGCCTGCGTCATCGGCTTCCCGGTCAGGCATTCCCGTTCGCCGGCAATCCACCGCTACTGGCTGGAACAGCTTGGAATTGCCGGAAGCTACACGGCAAAGGAGATTGCACCGGATGAATTTCCGGCATTCATCCTGTCCATCAAGGATGGGTCGGCGCGTTTGCGCGGCGGCAATGTCACCATTCCCCACAAGGAAACGGCTTTTGCGCTCGCCGACGCACCGGATGAACTGGCGGGCGAACTGGGTGCTTCCAATACACTGTGGATGGAAGACGGTGTGCTCAAGGCGACCAATACAGACGGTCATGGCTTTGTGTCAAATCTTGACGAGCGTCACCCGGGCTGGGACAAACACAGGAACCGGGCCGTGGTCTATGGGGCAGGGGGGGCAAGCCGGGCCGTCATCCAGGCCATCCGCAACCGCGGTTTCTCCGAAATCCATGTCCTGAACAGAACCCGGTCGCGGGCACAGGAACTGGCAGATCGCTTTGGTCCACGGGTCCATGCCCATCCGCTGGAAGCCTTTGCCGAACTGTCGGCGGGTGCCAATCTCTTCGTCAACACAACATCGCTCGGCATGGATGGTGAGCCGGCACCCAAACTGGATTTCAGTCATTTTGCTGCAGATGCCGTGATGACCGACATTGTCTATGTGCCATTGATGACCCCGTTTTTAAAACAGGCCGTCGGGCAGAACCGGCCTGTCGTGGACGGGCTTGGCATGTTGCTGCATCAGGCGGCACCCGGTTTTGCGCTGTGGTTTGGTCAAACCCCGCATGTTGATGCAAAACTTCGCCAGCTGGTTATGGATGATATGGAGCGGCATGCATGATCACGCTGGGATTGACCGGCTCCATCGGAATGGGAAAATCGACCACAGCCGACATGTTTGCAGCCTTCGGTATCCCGGTCTACAGCGCCGATGCAACGGTTCATGATCTTTATCGCAATGAGGCGGTACCAGCCGTCGAGGCTGCATTTCCCGGAACAACGGTTGAGGGCGTTGTGGACAGGGCCAGACTGTCGCAAAAGCTGGCGCAGGAACCCGACGGATTTCAAAAGCTCGAAGCCATCGTTCATCCCATGGTTCATGCCCGCGAGCAGGCCTTTCTGGAAAAGCACAGGAAACAGGGAACGAAACTGGTCGTTCTCGATATCCCGCTGTTGTTTGAATCCGGCAAACAATCAACTGTTGACTGCGTTGTCGTTGTATCCTGTGCACCCGAAATCCAGAAGCAGCGCGTTCTGGCAAGACCTGGCATGACCGGGGAAAAGCTGGCCCTGATCCTGTCGCGACAAATGCCGGATTCGGAAAAAAGAAAACAGG
Source organism: Rhizobiaceae bacterium (assembly GCA_965247225.1). GTDB lineage: Bacteria > Pseudomonadota > Alphaproteobacteria > Rhizobiales > Rhizobiaceae > CBDFGT01. Next base: position 97,372 of record CBDFGT010000014.1, read on the forward strand.
CCCGCTATGTCATAGATACGGGGAACGGGCTTGATGCAGCCCGCAATCAGGTGGCACGGATTCTGGCGCAGCTGACCGGGCAGGTCATTGAAAAACAAGGACCGTAACCATGCGTGAAATCATTTTTGATACGGAAACAACCGGTCTCGACAGCAAGGAAGACCGGATTATCGAAATCGGTGCTATTGAGCTTGAACGTCATATCCCGACGGGCCGCACCTTTCATGTCTATATCAATCCGGGTGAAAGGCCTGTGCATCCCGATGCGCTTGCCGTGCACGGAATTACCGACACGTTTCTGAAAGACAAGCCACGCTTTGATCAGATTGTCGACGATCTTCTCGCCTTTTTTGATGGGGCGCACTGGATTGCCCACAATGCCGGTTTTGATATCGGTTTCATCAATGCGGAATTGCAGCGGCTGGACCGGCAACCGGTTCCGAACACGCAGGTTGTCGATACGCTGGCTCTGGCCAGACGCAAACACCCCATGGGTCCGAACTCGCTCGATGCCCTTTGCCGGCGCTACGGAATTGACAATTCCCATCGTTCCAAACACGGAGCCCTGCTCGATTCGGAATTGCTGGCAGAAGTCTATATTGAAATGATCGGCGGCAAACAGGCCGCCCTTGTGCTTGCAGGTCCGGAGCGCGGAGACATTGGCACCGATACCGGCGATGACGGTGATTTTGTTCTTCGCCGCGAAAGGCCCCTGGCCTCGCGCCTTGCAGAGGGAGAAAAGCGCGCCCACCAGGCGCTGGTTTCAAAAATGGGCCAAAAAGCCATCTGGCTGAAATATGGAAATCCGGAAGAATCCGGCACATAAAAAGCCCGGACCTTTCGGGCCCGGGCTGTATCTTTTATCTTGTATTCAGCATTCAGTTTTTCAAAACGTCGACCTGGGCCTTGGCCTGTTCCTCGGCCATGCGCTGGGTAAACATCTGGGTAAAATCAATCGGGTCAATCATCAGGGGCGGGAAGCCGCCGTTGCGGGTGACATCCGCAATGATCTGACGTGCAAACGGGAACAGCAGGCGCGGGCATTCAATGAAAAGCAGCGGCAGCATGTGTTCCTGCGGAAACCGGCAATCCGGAAAACGCCGCCATAGGCCAGTTCCGCATGGAACAGAACCTTGTCACCGTCCCTGGCTTCGGCATTCAGCGTCAGCACAACATCAAAGTCATTTTCTGCCAGCGGATTGGCGTTCACATTCACATTGATGTTGATAGCTGGAGCCTTGTCTCGCGCCTGCAGCGAACGTGGCGCACCCGGATTTTCAAAAGACAGGTCTTTGACATACTGGGCCAGAATATTGAGCGAAGAGCTTGGCTGTGGTTCTGCCGCGCCATTGCCGTTTTTGTTTTCGTTAGACACCGGATTTTCCTCTTGGGTAAGATTTGGTGAAGCGATCTAGGGCGTGTCGTCAGTTACAGATTGGTCGTGGTTTGAGGGAAAATGGTTCAGTTTCAGGAGCAAAATCGCAGGAAGGGCCTACCCCTTTCAAGATTTTGCGACGCCAAAATGGACCATTTTCACCAAATCCTCCGGACGCGGCGAATTTTGCCGCTGAATGCGTTGAAAATGCTCGTGATACATTGGGTATCACTTGCGCTTTTCGCCTGTTCAGCGACAAAATTCGTCTCGCGCCACGACCAATCTGTAACTGACGACACGCCCTAACACTTCAGCCTGATGCTTTCAACCCGTCAGCAAACGAGACCGGAAAGCGAATTTGCCAGGGTCGCTTCGCCTCTTATGGTTTATTCCAGGGTGAGCTGGTGTCAGGATCGCGTTTGAATTCGTCATCATCCAGATCGACAATCTTCGTATTCGCGCCCGCCTGTCGTGTTTCATCCTGTTCACGCGATGCCGTATGGAACCTTGATGTTGCGCTGCCAAAACGCATGCGCGTACGCAGAAAGTCCCACACACGGTTACGAATGGCCGGCATGAACAGCAAAAAGCCCAGTATGTCAGTGATAAAGCCCGGCACAATCAGGAGAAGTGCGGCAACAACAATCATGGCACCATGAATGATATCCTTGCCGGGATTTTGTCCTTCCCGACTTTCGCGTGTCAGCGTTTGCAGGATGCTGAAACCCTGTATGCGAAGAAGGACAGATCCGGTAATGGCCGACAGGATAACAAGGCCGATGGTCGGCAGAACACCGATATATTGCCCGACCACTATAAACCCGGCGATTTCCGCCAGTGGAACAGCAAGAATCAGAAACGGAAAAAAGCGCAAGGTCATGTTCATCCTGAAGACTGGTTATGGAACACGGGTATCATTTTTTCACACGACAGGATACCAAGACCGTGTATCACTATTTGAATGATACGGAGTGACGCCTATATGATGGTGCGTGGACAGAATTTAACAATGGTTTCTGATCGAAATGGGCTCTAACGATTTTATCACTTTATTCTTTCTTGTGGCTGCCGTGCTGATCTTCATTCAGTTGCGCAGTGTTTTGGGCAGAAGGACCGGTCATGAAAAGCCTCCTGTTGATCCCTATGGCAACAGGACGAAGACCGCTGATCCTTCGGCAGACCGCAGCAATGTCATCACATTGCCCAAGCGGGATCCTGAACCCGAAGCCAATAGATTTGACGCCGCCGATGATATTGCCAAACCCGGTACGGACCTGAACACCGCATTGCGCGCGATGATGGCCGCTGATCCCTCCTTCAGCCCGAAGGAATTTGTCAATGGTGCCCGGATGGCCTATGAGATGATCGTCATGGCTTTTGCCGACGCTGATCGAAAGACCCTGAAAAACCTGCTCTCCCGCGAGGTCTATGAAGGCTTTGAACAGGCTATCAGTGAGCGTGAGCGGAATGGTGAAGTGGTCAAGTCAACCTTCGTGGGAATTGAAAAGGCGGACATGGTCAGCGCTGAACTCAAGGATACAGAAGCCTCGATCACCATGCGCATTTCCAGCCAGTTGATTTCTGCAACCTATGACAAGGCCGGAACATTGATTGATGGTGATGCGGAGGCTGTGGCTGAAGTCAAGGATTTCTGGACATTTTCGCGTGACACGCGATCACGGGATCCAAACTGGAAACTGGTCGCCACCGAATCCGGACATTGAGCGGTAAACCGGCGCAATGGGGCAGATGATGGATTTTTCGCTCCGTCGTACAGATTTTGTGTCTCTTGGCGGCTGGACAACGGATAATCCCTCTTGCGTCATTGCCGCCATGGCCCGCTGCTGGCGGTATCTGCAAAATGCAAAACCCTATAAAACCGGAACATTGGGGATCAGTGCAGAAGACCTCAAACCCGCATTGCAGGCCGCAGACCTCTTTGTGTCCAGGTCACTGTGCGTTTCTTCCCGATCGGCCCGGGATTTCTTTGAAGCACACTTTGATCCCTTCGAGATTGTCCTGGCCCACCGGGGCCGGGGGTTTGTCACGGCCTATTACGAGCCGGAAGTCGATGTCAGGTTGACGCCGGACGAGGACTATCGCTTCCCGTTTTATGAAAGACCACCGGAATTGATAGGTCTGGACGATCATACCAGACCGCCGGAGCTTGATCCCTCCTTTATGTTTGCCCGTTTGCAGGATGGCAGGATCGATGCATTCCCGGATCGTCAAGAGATCGATCAAGGGTATCTGCACGGCAGAAATCTTGAAATTGCCTGGGCCCGGTCGAAAGTTGATGTTTTCTTCATCCATGTTCAGGGGGCTGCAAGGTTGCGCCTGCCAGACGGAACCATCAGCAGGATCACCTATGACGCAAAGGCCGGGCATCCGTTTTCAGCCATTGGTCGGCACCTGATCAACCTTGGCGAAATTGACGAGGCCAATATTTCCATGGGTGCAATCCGCACATGGCTTGCCGGTCATCCGCAGCGTGTTGACGAAATTTTATGGCACAACCGCTCCTATATTTTTTTCAGGACGGTGACCGTGGATGAGCCGGAGATGGGCCCGGTAGGTGCGGCAAAGGTACAGTTGGCGGCTGATCGTTCGATTGCTGTTGATCGTTTGATCCATACATTTGGCGTGCCGTTTTTTTTGCGCTCATCCACGCTGACACGGCTTGATGACGGAAAACCGTTTGAAAAACTCATGCTGGCATTGGATACTGGAACGGCGATTGTCGGTCCTGCCCGCGCCGATATTTTCACCGGTTCGGGCCATGTTGCAGGTGATCGCGCCGGTTCTGTGCGCAATGATGCTGATTTTTATATCCTGATTCCAAAAACCGTCTCGGCGAGGTTCTGCTGATGACCAGACAAAAAATCCTGTCTTCCGAAGACCGCATCCTCTGGGGAAAGGTCGCGCGGTCTACGAAAGCCCTTCCGGGTCGCATGGACGATCTGCTGGAACCTGAAACAGTGGCGGAAACGGCTGCAGAAACCAAACCGGCAAAGCCGGACTTCACCCCTAAAAATCCGGTGCCGGACTTTGATACAGGCTCCTATATTCCCGGGCTTTCACAGATGGCCAAAATCCACCATCCGCTGGAAAAGCCGGTCAAACGCAAACTGGCACGCGGACATCTGGCGCTGGAGGCCCGTATAGATCTTCATGGTCTCGTTCAAAGCGAAGCCCATGCGTTCCTGCACAATTTCCTGACCCGCGCCCATGAGCGCGGTCTTCGCCATGTTCTTGTGATCACCGGAAAGGGTTCGTCCATGGGCAGCGACGGGGCGTTGAAGCGGGCGGTTCCCATGTGGTTTTCCAAGCCTGACTTCCGCTATCTGATTTCAAGCTTTGAGACCGCATCCATTGGCCATGGCGGGGACGGTGCGCTCTATGTCCGGCTGGCAGGGACAAAACATCCCCGCGGACGAATGGAGCGCTGATGACACCATTTGGCGAGGCAGTGCGTCGACTGCGCACGGTGAAGGGTGTAACCCAGAAGCAGATGGCGGAGGCTATCGGGGTTTCACCCGCCTATCTTTCTGCACTGGAACACGGCAGGCGCAGTGCACCGAGCTTTGATTTTATCCAGCGTGTGGCCGGCTATTTCAATATTATCTGGGATGATGTTGAAGAGCTTTTGTCAGCAGGCGCCATGTCGCATCCACGCATTGTCATCGACACATCCGGTCTTGGGCCTGACTATACGGCATTTGCCAACCGCCTTTCCCGCCATATCCGCAAACTCGATCAGGCCAGCCTGAAAGAAATGTCGGATATCCTGGCAAAAGCCGAACAAAACCGGTGATTTGGCTGGTCTTCCCCTGTTTTATGCCGCATTTGACCTGCAGGGATTTGGAACTATGGGCAAAAACCATGTAGTCTGAGCCTTTAGAAAACTGTGATTCGTGGCGGTCCTGTCCGGTCGCACTGAATATCTGGAAAGACCGATACGCATGAGTGAAATCTCCGAAAGCGAAGCCAGCGCAAACGCTGCTTATGGCGCTGATTCAATCAGGGTTTTGAAAGGGCTTGATGCGGTTCGCAAGCGGCCCGGCATGTATATTGGCGATACGGATGACGGTTCGGGCCTGCATCATATGGTCTACGAAGTGGTCGACAATGCTATTGACGAGGCCCTGGGGGGCTGGGCCGATCTGGTCACGGTGACGCTCAACGCAGACGGGTCCGTGACCGTGACCGACAATGGTCGTGGTATCCCGACCGGTATTCACCAGGGTGAAGGCATATCGGCTGCAGAAGTCATCATGACCCAGCTGCATGCGGGCGGCAAGTTCGACCAGAATTCCTACAAGGTTTCCGGTGGTCTGCATGGTGTGGGTGTTTCTGTGGTCAATGCCTTGTCGGTGCAGCTGAAACTGAAAATCTACCGTGAAGGCTCCATCCACGAGATGAGCTTTACACATGGTGTGGCCGATGCGCCTTTGAAAATTACCGGCGATGCCATGGGCAAGACCGGCACTGAAGTCACTTTCACACCCTCGCAGGAAACCTTCACACATGTGGAGTTTGATTTTGCCACGCTGGAACATCGCCTGCGCGAACTGGCTTTCCTCAATTCCGGGGTTCGTATCCTGCTCACAGACAGGCGCCATTCTGATATCCGACAGGAAGAGATGCTCTATGATGGCGGTCTGGAAGCTTTTGTGACCTATCTGGACCGGTCGAAAAAACCTCTGATCAGCAAGCCGGTGGGCATCCGTTCTGAAAAAGACGGGATTACCGTCGAAGTGGCCATGTGGTGGAACGACAGCTACCATGAAAATGTCCTGTGCTTTACCAACAACATTCCCCAGCGCGATGGCGGTACCCATATGGCAGGTTTCCGGGCGGCGCTGACCCGTCAGATTGTGTCTTATGCAGACAGTTCCGGCGCGATGAAGAAGGAAAAGGTCACGTTGACCGGTGATGATTGCCGCGAAGGTCTGACGGCTGTGCTTTCGGTCAAGGTTCCGGATCCCAAATTCTCGTCGCAGACCAAGGACAAGCTTGTATCCTCCGAAGTGCGTCCCGTTGTCGAAAGCCTTGTGATGGAAACCTTGGGCAACTGGCTGGAAGAACATCCGGCGGACGCCAAAATTCTGGTTGGCAAGGTCATTGAGGCGGCGGCTGCCCGCGAAGCGGCGCGAAAGGCGCGTGAGCTGACGCGCCGCAAGGGCGCCCTGGATATTTCATCCCTGCCCGGCAAGCTGGCTGATTGCTCCGAAAGGGATCCGGCAAAATCCGAACTTTTCCTCGTGGAAGGGGATTCCGCAGGTGGGTCTGCCAAACAGGGCCGGTCCCGTGAAAATCAGGCGATCCTGCCCTTGCGCGGCAAGATCCTCAATGTCGAGCGTGCGCGCTTTGACAAGATGCTGTCCAGCCAGGAAATTGGTACCCTCATTACTGCGCTTGGTACCTCCATCGGCAAGGATGAGTTCAATATCGAAAAGCTGCGCTACCACAAGATCATCATCATGACCGATGCTGACGTTGACGGAGCACATATCAGAACCCTGCTCCTGACCTTCTTCTTCCGCCAGATGCCGGAATTGATCGAGCGCGGTCACCTCTATATTGCCCAGCCGCCGCTCTACAAGGTGGCGCGCGGCAAGTCCGCCCAATACCTGAAAGACGAGAAGGCACTGGAAGACTATCTGATCAGCATGGGCCTGGAAGAAACGACCCTGACACTTGGCAGCGGCGAAGTCCGCGCCGGTCAGGATATGCGCGAGGTTATCCATGATGCCCTGCGCCTGCGCTCGCTTCTGGATGGTCTGCACACCCGTTACAGCCGCTCCGTTATCGAACAGGCAGCGGTTGCAGGAGCCCTGAACCCCGATCTGACCCAGAACCGCGCAAAGGCGGAAGAAACGGCGGCTGAAGTGGCCAAGCGTCTGGATCTGATAGCGGAAGAAACCGAACGCGGCTGGACCGGCCACGTCACCAATGATGGTGGATTACGCTTTGAACGCATGGTGCGCGGCGTCAGGGAATCCGCAAATGTGGATATGGCGCTGATTGGCTCATCGGATGCCCGCTACATTGACCAGATGACACCAAAATTGAAAGAAATCTATGCAGTTCCTCCGGTTTTGAAACGCAAGGACGGCGGCCATGAAATCACCGGCCCGAGGGCCCTGCTCGACATGATCTTCTCGGCCGGTCGCAAGGGCCTGTCGATGCAGCGTTATAAAGGTCTTGGTGAAATGAACGCCGAGCAGCTCTGGGAAACCACACTGGACCCGAATGTCCGCTCGCTGTTGCAGGTGCGCGTCAATGATGCAACCGATGCCGACGGTCTGTTCTCACGCCTGATGGGCGATGAAGTCGAGCCAAGGCGTGATTTTATTCAGGAAAATGCGCTGAACGTTGCCAATCTCGACATTTGACGGGATGAGCTGCAGAAACAGGAAGGCCCGGTTGTTATCAGCCGGGCCTTTTGCATGTCTTCATTCGCCGCGGAAGCTGTTTTCAAAGGCAATTGCCTCCAGAGGCAGGCGCTCAGACGGATGTTCGCGCGGAATGAACTGTTCCGGCAGGGATTCCTTCGGCCCCACCTTGCCGATGGCAACAGCTACCTCCACCCGAAAAGTGTCGGGCACATTGTAATGCGCCATCACCCTGTCGAAGACCACCCCGCCCATCGGATGCGCCTGATAGCCCAGCATCGCGGCCTGCAGCGCCATGGAGAGTGTGGCACTGCCCGCATCAAAGGCATGGCTGCGAATCGGGGTCACTTCCCCTGTTCCGGATGAAATGCGCCGGGTGCGCGACAGCACAAACATCAGCACGGACGCCTGCCTGGCCCAGACTGCATTGAAAGGCTCCAAAAGGCTGACAGCCGTTTCCCAGTCGGCTGATTCACGTGAAACATGGATGAAGCGCCAGGGCTGGCCATTGGCCGCTGACGGCGCAAACCGCCCGGCCTCAAGAATGGTCATGAGATCCTGCTTCGGCATGATCCCGGGAAGGAAAGCGCGCGGCGACCAGCGATCCAGAAAGATCGGGTTTACCGGATAATCGGAATGGCGGTGATTGCTGTCGGTCATGAGATGGATTCCCTGAGAGGCTTGAAGTTTGTCCGGGACTGCTGATAGCAAGTTGTGAAAGCCGTGCAAAGCGTGTCCGGCCGGACACAGTGTTCACAATTGGCTGTCATCCCTGTTTGAAGGTAAAACCCGGTACAAGACCGTCGCGTTGCATGTGGCAAGTCGCTTCCCTCTCAGCCGGCACTGTTCCGGTCCTCTGCCGGAATCGCCGTGCCGCGCACGACCCACTGGCAGGAATCCCGCTTTTTTGCCGGCATTTTTTGAATATGGCGGAAAGTGACGCAGGCATGGTGTTCGATACCATTCTTGACATCGCCCGCCGACTATGGTGCCAGATAGTCGATAAAGACAAACAGGAGCTTCACATGACCCTCAAAGACCCGTCCCTTCTTCGTCAGGCAGCCCTTGTCGGCAAGACATGGATCGAGGCTGATCCCGCCAATGCCATCACGGTAAAGAATCCGGCAACCGGCGAGATCGTGGGCCTGGTGCCAAGGCTGGGTGCTGCCGAGACAAGGATCGCCATTGCCGAGGCAGAAATTGCCCGGAAGGAATGGGCTGCCCGCACCGCCAGGGAGCGCAGTCTCATTTTGCGTAAATGGTATGATCTGATGATGCTCAATCAGGATGATCTGGGCCGCATTCTGACCATGGAACAGGGCAAGCCGCTGGCCGAAGCCAGAGGCGAAATCGCCTATGGTGCCAGCTTCATCGAATGGTTTGCCGAAGAAGCCCGCCGTCTGTATGGAGATATTGTCCCCGGCCATCAGCGTGACAAGCGCATCTTCATCATGAAACAGCCGATCGGTGTCGTGGCGGCGATTACCCCGTGGAATTTCCCCAATGCGATGATCACCCGCAAGGCCGGTCCCGCCTTTGCGGCAGGCTGTGCCATGGTGCTGAAACCTGCCTCGCAGACGCCGTTTTCTGCCATTGCCATTGCGGTTCTGGCCGAACGTGCAGGTCTCCCGGCGGGCCTTTTCTCGGTGATCACGGGTTCGGCTGCCGCCATCGGCGGTGAAATGACCGCCAATCCCGTTGTCCGCAAGGTCACCTTTACCGGTTCAACGGAAATCGGAACGGAACTCTACCGCCAGTCGGCTCCGACCATCAAGAAACTGGGTCTGGAACTGGGCGGCAATGCCCCGTTCATCGTTTTTGATGATGCGGATCTGGATGCGGCTGTGGAAGGTGCGCTGATTGCCAAGTTCCGCAACAATGGCCAGACCTGTGTCTGCGCCAATCGAATCTATGTTCAGGATGCCGTCTATGAGGCTTTTGCCGAAAAGCTGGCCGCCGCGGTCGGCAAGCTGAAAACCGGAAACGGTCTGGAGGAAGGCACGGTGCTGGGACCGCTGATCGACAAAAATGCGCTGGCCAAGGTGGAGGAACATATTGCCGATGCCGTCTCCAGGGGTGCAAAGGTCATTCTGGGTGGCAAGCGGCATGCGCTGGGCGGTACATTCTTTGAAGCGACGGTTCTGTCGGGCGTGACACCGGACATGGCCGTTGCGCGCGAAGAAACATTTGGACCCCTGGCACCCCTGTTCCGCTTCAGGGATGAGGCAGATGTTATCGCTCAGGCCAATGATACCGAGTTTGGTCTGGCTTCCTATTTTTATGCCAATAATCTGTCGCGTGTCTGGCGGGTTGCCGAAGCGCTGGAATATGGCATGGTGGGCGTCAATACCGGCCTCATCTCCACAACGGAGGCTCCATTTGGCGGCGTCAAGCTTTCCGGCCTCGGGCGTGAAGGCTCCAAATACGGTATCGAGGAATTCACAGAAATCAAATATGTCTGTCTGGGCGGAATTGCCTGATGGCAGGCGTCATTTTTGGAGTCCTGATCCCGCCAGTGTCCTGGGACGCTGGCGGGATTTTTGTTGCCCATGACCGCAAATCCCGTCCAGGCCCATGTATTCCGGCACCTCCACACAAAAGCATTGACGACAAATTGTCTATTGTAGATAAAAGACAAAACAAGATGCGCGCATGTGCGCCGAGGAGACAGACGTGACCAGTCCCGACAGTATCATTCTTTCACCCGACGACAATGTGGCGGTTTCAACCCGGTTGATTGAGGCAGGCACAACATTGCCTTCCGGTGTTGTGACCACACAGCGTATTGATCCGGGTCACAAAATTGCCCTCGTATCCATCAAAACCGGTCAGCCGGTGATCAAATATGCCCAGGCCATTGGTCGTGCGACCGTTGATATTGCCGCCGGTGATCACGTTCACAGCCATAATCTGGCTTTTGATCAGGATCGGCTGTCCATTGGCGAGGCTATTGCACCGCCGGCGGTCACGCAAACAGACAAGGCCCGCACTTTCATGGGCTATCGTCGGGGTGATGGCCGGGCGGCAACCCGCAACTATATCGGAATTATCGCCAGCGTGAACTGTTCTACCACAGTGTGCCGCGCCATTGCCGAAGAGGCCAACAGGAAAATCCTGCCGAAATATGAAGGCATTGATGGTTTTGTTCCCATCGTTCATGATCAGGGCTGCGGCATGAGCTCCACAGGCGACGGTATGAAAAACCTGCACCGGACATTGGCCGGCTACACCCGCCATGTGAATTTCGGTGGCGTCCTGATGGTCGGGCTGGGTTGTGAAGTCAATCAGCTGACATTGTACGGCCAGGCGGGTGCCGGTTCATCCAAGCGCCATTTCAACATTCAGGATGCCGGTGGTTCGCGGCGTTCGGTGGAAAAAGCCCTTGTCGTTCTTGAGGAAATTGCCGCGGAAATCGGCCATCTGAAACGTGAGCCCATTTCCGTCAGCGAAATCATAGTCGGTCTTCAATGCGGCGGGTCTGATGGTTTTTCGGGCATTACCGCCAATCCTGCACTGGGTTTTGCCGTTGATCTGCTCGCAGGTTCCAACGGAACGGCGATTCTGTCCGAAACATCTGAAATTTATGGTGCCGAACACCTTCTGCGCAGCCGGGCCGTGTCCGAAGAGGTTGCCGTCAAACTCGATACGCTGATTTCCTGGTGGGAAAGCTATGTCGCCATGCATGGAGCCTCGCTGGATAACAATCCATCGCCCGGCAACAAGAAGGGTGGTTTGACGACAATTCTCGAAAAATCACTGGGTGCTGTGGCCAAGGGTGGTCGCTCGCCATTGACAGCCGTTTATCACTATTCCGAGCGGGTAACCGAACATGGTCTCGTGTTCATGGATACACCGGGTTATGATCCGGTTTCGGCAACAGGGCAGGTCGCAGGCGGCGCCAATATTATTGCCTTCACAACAGGGCGCGGCAGCTGTTTCGGGTCGCGGCCGGTTCCATCTATCAAGCTGACCAGCAATTCGGCCCTCTATCATGCGATGGAGGAGGATATGGATATCGATTGCGGCACCATCGCCACCGGGGAATCGACCATCGCCGGCAAGGGCCGCGAAATTTTTGATCTGATCATCGACACGGCTTCCGGCAGGAAAACCAAAAGTGAATTGTTTGGTTATGGCGACAATGAATTTGTACCCTGGCATCTGGGGGCAACGCTATGAAAGCAATTCTGTGCCGGGAGCCAGGATCTCTGGAATTGGTCCAGCGGCCGGATCTGCCCGATCCGCAGGCGGGCTGGGTGAACCTGAAGGTTGAATATGTTGGCATCTGCGGAACAGACTATCATATTTACGAGGGCAAGCAGCCATTCCTGCAATATCCTCGGGTCATGGGCCACGAAATTGCAGCATCTGTGGCAAAGAGCGGAGCAGGTGTTGAACTTGCGCCTGGCACAGCCGTAATTGTCAATCCGTATCTGGCCTGCGGTTCCTGCCATGCCTGCGCACAGGGCAAACCCAATTGCTGCATGGCCATCAAGGTTTTGGGCGTCCATGCAGACGGTGCATTCTGTGAAGAGATCACTGTTCCTGCCGCTAATATTTATCCGGCAAATGATATTCCTCTGATGGCTTCGGCCTGTGTGGAATTTCTGGCCATAGGTGCCCATGCCGTGCGCCGCTCCCGGACTCCGGAAGGTGCAAACACCCTGATCATCGGGGCTGGGCCGATAGGGCTCGGAACTGCCCTGTTTTCCCGCATCGCCGGGCACACGGTGACCCTTCTCGATGCAAGCCCGGAGCGTCTGGCAATGGCACAGGAACTGTTCGGTTTTGACGAAAACATTCTTGCGGGTGAAAACACCCTCGAAGACATTCGCACTGTCTCCGGTGGCAACGGGTTTGACACGGTCTTTGATGCCACTGGCCATGCAGGCTCCATGCAACAGGCCTTCTCCTATGTGGCGCATGGTGGTTCGCTGGTCTATGTCGGATTGGTCAAGGATGATCTGACATTTGCAGATCCCGAGTTTCACAAGCGGGAAATGACCCTGTTTGCCAGCCGGAATGCTCTCAAGGTTGATTTTGACCATGTCCGTGCCTGTATTTCCAATGGTTCGGTTGAATGGCAAAAACTGATTTCTCTTGAAACAACACTGGAAAAGGTCGCCACTGACCTGCCGGTTTGGGCAAGGCAGCGCTCGGGGCTGATCAAGGCGGTAATCCGCGTTTAGGCACCAGTTCATAAGGCTTCGGTAAACTATGCCGTGTTAGACTGCAGGACAGGAAAGTCATGTTGCACTGCAGCGAAAAAATGGTAGTGTCGGGTTTGGAATTTTAAAACAGGGCTGTTGCCCTGTCACAATGGAAATGCGGTTCCGTTTGCCGAAACAAGGATACGTGTCCAATGTTCTATCAGATGTACGAGATGAACCATGCGATGATGGCACCCTGGCGCGCGGCAGCAGATGCCATGCGCATTACCTGCCTGAACCCGATGAATCCCCTGTCGCACACGACAGTGGGTCGTGCCATGGCCGCTGGACTCGAGGTTTTTGAGAGGGCCACGCGGCGCTATGGCAAGCCTTCGTTTAATCTGCCGTTCACGGAAATCAACGGGCAGACCGTGTCCGTGCACGAGAAGATTGTCTGGTCAAAGCCGTTTTGCCAGGTCATTCATTTTGAAAGGGTTCTGCCCGCCGGTACGCAACCCGGTCCCAAAATACTGATTGTTGCTCCCATGTCCGGCCATTACGCCACATTGCTGCGCGGCACGGTCGAACGCCTGATCTCCGACGCGGAAGTCTACATCACCGACTGGATTGATGCCCGTATGGTGCCGCTGACAGAAGGATCGTTCGATCTCGATGACTATATCGATTATGTCATTGAAATTCTGCATCATCTCGGACCAGATACCCATGTTGTCGCTGTCTGTCAGCCGTCTGTGCCGGTTCTGGCCGCCATTGCTGTTATGGAAGAGGACAAGGATTCCCTGACTCCGTCATCCATGACCCTGATGGGTGGCCCGATTGACACACGTATCAATCCGACAGCGGTCAACAAACTGGCCCAGGAAAAGCCTCTGGAATGGTTCCGTGACAATGTCATCATGCAGGTACCATGGCCGCAGCCGGGCATGATGCGTTCTGTCTATCCGGGCTTCCTGCAATTGTCAGGCTTCATGTCGATGAATCTGGACCGTCATGTAAATGCGCAAAAGGAATTTTTCATGCATCTCGTCAAGAATGACGGTGAGCCTGCTGAAAAGCACCGTGATTTTTATGATGAATATCTGGCGGTGATGGATCTGACCGCAGAATTCTACCTGCAAACTGTGGATACTGTTTTCATCAAGCATGCCCTGCCGCAGGGAACCATGACCCACAGGGGACGACGGGTTGATACGTCAAAAATCACAAGGGTTGCCCTGTTGACGGTCGAAGGCGAGAATGATGACATTTCTGGTGTTGGACAAACCAATGCCGCCCAGACGATATGTACCTCCATACCGGATTCCATGCGTATGCATTATATGCAGCCGGATGTTGGTCACTACGGTGTGTTCAACGGATCACGATTCCGCAAGGAAATAGCACCCCGCATCCTGAAATTCATGGATGACAATCAGCGCGGAAAGACCAAATCCGAAGAACCGGTCGAAAAACCTGTGCGGCAAATTGGCCGCATCATAAAGGCAAGCTTTCCCGGCAGGACGGCCTGATCACCGAAATTCTACGAATTACAGCAGGAATCTCAAAGCGATATCCGATTGCTGCGGTCAGGATCTTGCACCTGCAACCTGTCTTTACCACATCGAATATATCGTGCAGGCATAGGGTCGGCCGATTTTTTGAGGTTAAAGACAATGAACCAGTCAACAGTAATCCGCCCGGAATGGACTCCGGCAACGACAGCCCTGATGGTTCTGGGCTTTATCGTTTTCTGGCCTTTGGGCCTTGCAATGCTTGCCTACATCCTGTTCGGCGATCGCATTCCTGCACTCAAACGCAATTTTGCAGACAAGAAAGCCGGCCTGTTTTCCGGTTGCGGTATAGGAAGCAACCGGCGCAGCCATCATTTTGGTACCGGCAATGCCGCCTTTGACGAATGGCGCAACACGGAACTTGCCCGCATGGACGAACAGCGTCGCAAACTGGATGAGATGCGCGCAGAGTTTGATGAGTACATGAAAGAATTGCGCCGTGCCAGGGACCAGGAAGAGTTTGACCGTTTCATGCGCAATCGCAAGCCATCGGACGGTTTTGATATTGTCAACGGAAACTGACACCATAAAGCATGTCGGGCAAAACTGTCCGGCGGTTTTGCGATAACGACATGCGTAAAAACAAAGACTTGAAGCGTGGCAAGCGAATCTGGAAGATCGCAACACGCTTTAGTGTAACGGACCGGCATCTCAAGCCAGATGCCGGTTTTTTTTTGAAAGGCCGCCGAATTTGAAAAGCCTCCCGAATCAGATAGCAAGGGCCCATGCTGTCCATCTTTTCCAAAGCACGCCGACCCGCTCAACCCAAAACCCGCATAGTGGACGTGGCCGGTCGCGAACTGCCGTTGACCGTGCGGGAAGATGCCCGCTGAAGCCAGATGCCGGTTTTTTTTGAAAGGCCGCCGAATTTGAAAAGCCTCCCGAATCAGATAGCAAGGGCCCATGCTGTCCATCTTTTCCAAAGCACGCCGACCCGCCACACGCATGACGCTGCGCATTGAGCCTGGCGGGCGGGCGTTGAAAATGACAGTCCCGCAAGGGTTGGCAGAACGGGAGGTTGCACGTTTTCTGGACCGCCACCAGGGCTGGCTGATGACCAGGCTGGCACGCTACAAGTCCGACGACGGTCTGCGCGAAGGCGGCACGATTTCCATACGCGGTGTTGCGCATCGTATTGAAAGAACAGGAAAATTGCGTGGCCTGACAGAAATCGTTCCAGGCGATGCAATGCCTGTGCTGCGTGTGAGCGGTGCACCGGAACATCTGGGCCGCCGCATTGCAGACCATCTCAGGAAAGAGGCCCGGAAGGATCTTGAACCGCTTGTTTCAGCGCACGCAAAATCCATTGGCCGCAAGGTCAAGTCCATCACCATGAAGGATACCAGAAGCCGTTGGGGCTCCTGCGCCCATGACGGGTCGTTGAGTTTTTCCTGGCGCATCATTATGGCACCACCGTCCGTCATCAATTATCTGGCCGCCCATGAAGTCGCGCATCTGGCAGAAATGAATCACGGTCCGCAGTTCTGGCACCTGTGCGAACGGCTCTGTCCGGAGATGGAAACAGCCAAATCCTGGCTCAAGCGTCATGGAACCATGCTGCATGCCATTGATTTTGGCTGGAAGGATTAGAGCGTGTCGTCAATGATAGGTTGGAGCGTGGTTTGAGGGAAAATGCTCGTGATACATGAGGTATCACTTGCGCTTTTCGCCTGTTCAGCGACAAAATCCGTCTCGCGCCACGCCCAATCTCTAATTGACGACGCGCTCTAGCAATTTGTCTCGACTCTTTTGCCTTTTTCTGGCAGTTCGCTGTCATGACCCTATCGATCAAAATTTGCGGATTGAAAACCGCTGAAAGCGTTGACAAGGCTGTAGAGCTGGGCGCAACCCATGTGGGCTTTATTTTCTTTCCAAAAAGCCCGCGCAATATTCTGGCAGACGATGCGGCAATACTGGCTGACCGCGTTCGCGACCGCGCCAGGATTGTCGCCGTCACCGTTGATGCCACAAGCGACGAACTGGATGAGATCACCTCGATCCTGCGTCCGGATATCCTCCAGTTTCATGGCCGCGAAACACCTGAGCGCATTTTGACGATCAGGGCCGTTTATGGCCTTTCTGTCATGAAGGTGATTTCGGTGCAGGACGCTGATGATTTGCGCCGCATTGAGCCCTATATAGGCATAGCTGACCGGTTTCTGATTGACGCCAAGGCCCCCGGGGGCTCGGATCTGCCGGGTGGCAACGGTGTGTCATTTGACTGGCGACTTCTGGAAGCGTTGGGGGATGATGTGGATTATATGCTGTCAGGCGGTCTCAACAAGGACAATATAGCCGGGGCCCTGTCGATGACAAAAGCCGGCGGTGTAGATTTGTCGTCCGGAGTTGAAAGTGCGCCGGGTGTCAAAGACCTTGGAATGATGGAAGATTTTTTTGAAAGCATACGCCGGGCAATTGCGTTGAGATCGGCTTCTGGGAGAATACAGTGAACGAGACCCCAAAATTGAACAGTTTTCGTGCAGGCCCTGATGAGGATGGCCTTTTTGGTATTTTCGGCGGGCGTTTTGTTGCCGAAACCCTGATGCCGCTGATCCTGCATTTGCAGGACGAATGGACAAAAGCCAGAACCGATCCTGCCTTCAGGGCAGAGCTGGAGCATCTCAATACCCATTATACCGGTCGCCCGAGCCCGCTCTATTTTGCCGAACGCCTGACCGCCGAACTGGGCGGAGCCAAAATCTATTTCAAGCGTGATGAGCTCAATCATACCGGCTCGCATAAAATCAACAATTGCCTGGGCCAGATCATTCTTGCCAAACGTATGGGCAAGACCCGCATTATCGCCGAAACCGGTGCAGGCCAGCATGGTGTGGCCTCGGCCACCGTGGCTGCCCGCTTTGGCCTGCCCTGCGTCGTCTATATGGGCGCAACGGATGTCGAGCGTCAGGCACCGAATGTGTTTCGCATGAAGTTGCTGGGCGCTGAGGTCAAGCCGGTCACGGCCGGTCACGGCACGCTGAAGGACGCCATGAACGAAGCCCTGCGCGATTGGGTCACCAATGTTCATGACACCTATTACATGATCGGCACGGCAGCAGGCCCGCATCCCTATCCCGAAATGGTCCGCGATTTCCAGTCGGTCATCGGTCGGGAAGCAAAAGAACAGATGCTTGCCGCCGAAGGTCGGCTGCCGGATATGCTGGTGGCAGCCGTTGGCGGTGGTTCCAATGCCATTGGCCTGTTCCATCCCTTCCTGGATGATCCCTCTGTCCAGATTGTTGGCGTGGAAGCCGGCGGCAAGGGGCTCGATGGCGAGGAGCACTGTGCATCGCTGACCGCCGGCTCGCCGGGCGTTCTCCACGGTAACAGAACCTACCTCCTGCAGGATGGTGACGGCCAGATCAAGGAAGGCCATTCCATTTCCGCCGGTCTGGATTATCCCGGCATCGGCCCGGAACATTCCTGGCTGAAGGACAGCGGTCGCGTGGAATATGTCCCGGTCATGGATCATGAGGCGCTGGAGGCTTTCCAGATGCTGACACGGCTTGAGGGCATTATCCCGGCGCTTGAGCCAAGCCATGCCCTTGCCGAAGTCATCAAGCGCGCGCCGAAGATGCGCAAGGACCAGATCATTGTGATGAATCTCTGCGGCCGTGGCGACAAGGATATTTTCACTGTTGGCAAACTCCTGGGCATGGGGCTCTGATTGATATGGACGATGGTCATAAAGAGAGCACCAGGAACTTGGCAGGTCTTCTCAAGGATGTGCTGGAACATGGAGAATTTTCATTTGGGCCGGAATCCCTTGTGGAGTTGGTCAGCTACATGCAGGCCCAGCAGAGCTTTAATGTCTCGCTGATGAAAGCGCTTATTCAGGTCATAGCGGGAAATTTTGACAGAAATGACTTCAACGTTATGTTCGAGCGCGAAAGTCAGGTCACGCTGCACGCCAATGAATTTCTGGAAAGCCTGATGAAAAAAACGGTATCAAACAAATGAGTGAGCCTGGCGGAAAAGTGACCAGATTGTCGAGCATAGATGGTGGAAAGTCTGAACTGGAAGAGTTGCGGAAAATGGTAGAAAACCTTCATAACACAGGTGGAGGCTCAGGAGGTGGCGGAATGGAATCACGTTTGGCCAAACTGGAAGCAAGCATTTCCTATATTGAGAAAAACCTGACAGAAACGCGGTCTGATACGAGGGATGTGAGAGACAGGACTATACGTTTGGAAGAGAAGGTGAACCACCTTCCGTCCAAAGGTTTTATAGTATCATCACTCATGACGGTTCTTGCTCTATTGACTGCATTGATTGTCTTCCAGCAACACATCAGAACCCTTTTTTCTGTTCAGTGAAAGCCTAAATTATGACCGCACGTATGGACAAACGCTTTGCCGAACTGAAAAAACAGGGCCGTCCGGCTCTTGTCACCTATTTCATGGGCGGAGACCCGGATTACGTCACGTCGCTTGGCATCATGAAGGCACTGCCGCAGGCCGGTGCCGATGTGATCGAGCTTGGAATGCCCTTCTCTGACCCGATGGCAGACGGTCCCGCCATCCAGATGGCAGGCCAGCGCGCCCTGAAAGGCGGCCAGACACTGGCCAAAACATTGCAGCTTGCCCGTGATTTCCGCAAAAGTGATGCGCAAACCCGATTGTTTTGATGGGCTATTATAATCCCGTCTATATTTACGGGGTTGAGCGGTTCTTGAAGGATGCGCTGGAGGCCGGTATCGATGGTCTCATCATCGTTGATCTGCCGCCGGAAATGGACAAGGAGCTTTGCATCCCGGCACTGGCCAAAGACATCAATTTTATACGGCTGGCCACGCCGACAACCGATGAAAAGCGCTTGCCGGCAGTTTTGGAAAATACGTCCGGTTTTGTCTATTATGTCTCCATGAATGGTATTACCGGTTCCGCCCTGCCCGATCTTTCTCTTGTTGGTGCGGCCGTTACCCGCATCAAGGCCCACACCGGTCTGCCGGTCTGCGTCGGCTTTGGTGTCAAGACGGCGGAACAGGCGCGCCTCATTGGTGCCACGGCGGATGGTGTCGTTGTCGGCTCCGCCATCGTCAACCAGCTTGCCCTCAGTCTCGACAAGGATGGCAAAGCCACCGCAGATACGATAGAGAGCGTGATAACACTCGTGCGTGGCCTGTCGACCGGCGTTCATGCCGCCCGTCTTGCCGCCGCCGAATAACACCCCATATGGGTTGAAGTCAGTCAGGAGTTTGTCATTTGAACTGGATCACCAATTATGTTCGTCCGCGCATCAATTCCATGCTGGGCCGCAGGGAAGTGCCGGAAAATTTGTGGATTAAATGCCCGGAAACCGGTGAAATGGTCTTTCACAAGGATCTGGAAGAAAACAAATGGGTTATTCCTGCTTCCGGCTATCATATGAAAATGCCGGCCAGGGCCCGTATGGCAGATCTTTTTGACAATGGTGTTTTTGAAATATTGCCGCAGCCGAAGGTCGCCCAGGATCCGTTGAAGTTCCGCGATTCCAAGAAATATTCGGATCGCCTGCGTGAAAGCCGTCTGAAAACGGAAATGGAGGATTCCATTCTGGCCGCTATCGGTCATTTGCAGGGTCTGAAGATTGTAGCCGTGGTCCATGAATTCGCCTTCATGGGTGGTTCGCTGGGCATGGCAGCCGGTGAAGCCATTGTCAGGGCTTTTGAAAGGGCGATTGCGGAAAACTGCCCTCTGGTCATGTTCCCGGCCTCTGGCGGTGCACGCATGCAGGAAGGCATTCTTTCGCTGATGCAATTGCCGCGCACCACAGTGGCCGTCGATATGCTGAAAGAGGCAGGATTGCCCTATATTGTCGTGCTCACAAATCCGACAACCGGCGGCGTAACGGCATCCTATGCCATGCTTGGTGATATTCACATGGCAGAGCCCGGTGCGGAAATCTGCTTTGCCGGCAAGCGCGTCATTGAACAGACCATTCGTGAAAAACTGCCGGAAGGCTTCCAGACATCGGAATATCTGCTGGAACACGGTATGGTCGATATGGTGGTCAAGCGCCATGATATCCCGGCAACTCTGGCCAGGGTGCTGAAAATCCTTCTCAAACAGCCACACGAAATTGCTGGGCCGAAAAAGCTTCTCGCCGTTGCCGGTTCCGCCTGAACAGTTTGAACATCAGGGAGCATGTCGATGCCAGGTCTTGGCACCCGTCAGGCAGAATTTGAAATCGACAAGATTTCGGTCCTTCATCCGAAGGGCTTCAATATGTCGCTGGACAATATCAAACGTGTCCTGAATGACCTGGACAATCCGCAGGACAGGATGCCGCCGACCATCCATGTTGCCGGAACCAATGGCAAAGGGTCTGTTTCGGCCTTTTGCCGTGCGCTTCTGGAAGCGGCCGGTCTGTCAGTTCATGTTCATATCTCTCCGCATCTGGTCAACTGGCACGAGCGTTACCGCATCGGCGTCAAGGGTGGTCGTGGCCAGCTGGTCGAGGATGCACTTCTGGCGCAGACCGTGCGCCGGGTTGCCGAGGTCAATGCCGGTCAGAGCATCACTGTTCATGAAATGCTGACAGCGGCCATGTTCCTGCTGTTTTCAGAACAAAAGGCCGATGTTGCCATTGTCGAAGTGGGCCTTGGCGGACGCTTTGATTCCACCAATGTAATCCCCAAACCGGCAGCCTCGGTCATCATGCCGATCTCGCTTGATCATCAGGCCTATCTGGGTGACAGTGTTGAGCTGATTGCGGCGGAAAAGGCCGGAATCATCAAGCGCGGCTGCCCGGTGGTGATCGGGTATCAGGGTGTGGATTCCGCGCGTGATGTGCTCATTGCCACGGCAGAGCGTCTGCGTGCACCGCACACCGTTTTCGGTCAGGATTTTTCGGCGCATGAGGAAATGGGCAGGCTCATCTATCAGGATGAATTTGGTCTTATGGACCTGCCATTGCCAAAGCTGAAAGGCAGGCACCAGTTTGCCAATGCCGCCGCCGCCATCCGTGCGGTCAGGGCTGCGGGGTTTGAACTTGCCGAAGAGCACATTGAACAGGGCTTGCTGAATGTGGAATGGCCGGGTCGCCTGCAACGTTTGACGGAAGGGCATCTGCTTGATATTTCACAAACAAATGCCGAAATCTGGCTGGATGGCGGTCACAATCCCGGTGCCGGTGAGGTCATTTCAGAAATGATGGCGGATCTGGAAGAGCGTGATCAGCGCCCCCTCTATCTGATTACCGGAATGCTGAACACCAAGGATGCGACCGGTTACTTCCGCGCCTTCACAGATATAGCCGAACGGGTGTTCACCGTGCCGATCAAGGGGTCAAGCGCGGGTGTTGATCCGATAGCGCTTGCCAGTGATGCTGAAGATGCAGGCTTGATGGCAGAGCCCATGGGTTCGGTTGGCGAGGCTTTGGCTGAAATTGCGAGACGAACGGCGCAAACCGGACCTCATCCGCGCATCCTCATCGGTGGATCGCTCTATCTCGTCGGCAATGTGCTCGACGAGAATGGTACACCGCCCGTCTGAGGAGGAACGATTCACGTCAAACACAAAGCCCGGTTCCTTAAAACCGGGCTTTTGCATTTTATGGATAGCATGGATCAGACGGCGCTGGAAATCCAGGCAGACAGGGCCGATTTTGGACGTGCGCCGGTAATCTGGTCAGCCATTTCGCCATTCTTGATAATGGCCAGCATCGGAATACCGCGCACACCGTAACGGGCGGCCAGTTCCGGATTGTCATCAACATTGACCTTGGCAATTTTCACCTTGCCGGCCATTTCAACCGAAATTTCTTCCAGCGATGGGCCGATCATTTTGCATGGACCGCACCATTCGGCCCAGAAATCAATCACAACGGGTTCAGCCGATTTCAGAACTTCTGCATCGAAATTGGCATTGTCAACTTTCACAGTGGCCATATCTATCTCCTGTCATGGTCTTGTTGGTGCTGATGTGACAACGCGCACCGACATTTTCAATGTTTCCTATCTCACTTTGTTGTGAGAGCGGCAAGCGATTCGCGCAGCAATGTCTGGGGCAGCACGAAAAGGCTGGCATTGGCCGTATAGATCAAGGCGCACGCAATATTTTGACCCGGATAGAGCGGCTGCAGGATTGCCTGATAGAGCGCCAGCTGCGCCTTGTGCGACAGCGGAATATCTTCAGGACTTTCCGGCGGTTGCCGGTTGGTCTTGAAATCCGTGATCATGATGGTCTCGTTTGACACGGAAAGCCGGTCGATACGGCCCGATATGGCAAACGTCCTGCCGCCAACCGGCAGAGTTCCCATAATATTGACTTCGGCACGGCTGCCGGAAGCAAAAACCGGGCGCATGGCCGGATCTTCCAGAATGGCAAAAACCGACCGGATCAGGGCGTCACGCTCGCCTTGTGGCCACCATGGGCAGGACCGTTCCAGATAGCGCTCTGCGGCCTGTCTGCGCCCGCTTTCAGGAGTATCCGGCAAAACCTGCAGGAAGCGGTGAATGATCCGCCCCCGCTGGGCAGCACGGTTGATTTGCGGCCTTTCACCAAACAGGCGCGAGCCGACGATCAGATCGCCATCCTCATCATCAATAAAGGCACCGGCACCGGAAGGAACGAGCGGTCGCGGCAGATGCGCCTGTCCGGGCAATGGCCTGTGAAGCTGAACAGGCAAGGTAACAGGTGCAACAGGCTTTTCCGGTTTTATGGCACCAACTGCCCGTAATGTTGCCGTGCCGGTGCTCCAGGAGAACCCCTCCCACTGTTCGCCACCCGCTGAAAATGAACGTGGCTGGCAATGGTCGGGAACAAGGCGCAATGCGCTGACGATCATCTGGTGCCAGCAATCCTTGTTTTCACGCTTGCCGCGATGTCCGCAGACAATCAGCCTGTCTGCCGCCCGCGTCATGGCAACATAGAGCAGGCGCCGGTACTCATCCTCGGCCAGTTCCTTCACCCGTGCCGCATCGGCAAGAGTGAGGGAATTCTCCAGCGCCCTGGAAGGCGACCAGACAGGAAACGCCGTCACCCCCTCACCGGTCATCCGAATCCTGGCCATGTGGTTGTGGGTAAAGGCCTTGCCGCAACCATCCACCAGGAACACGACAGGCGCTTCCAGACCCTTGGCGGCATGCACTGTCATGATGCGCACCTCATTGCGTCCCTTGTCCTGCTCGCGCTTGACGGTCGGCGCTTCCAGTTCAAGCGTCGAGATAAAGGACTGCAATCCGGGCAGGCCTTTGGTTTCGTGATCCAGTGCAAAGGACAGGAATTCGTCCAGAATATCGCTGGCTTCCGATCCAAGCCGGGCGAGAAACTGCGCCCTTGCACCCATGACGCCGAGGAGACGGGCATAAAAATCATGGACCCCAAGCGTCTGGCCAACGGCAACGAGAGCCTGCAGCTTTTCAACCGTCCGGCTAAAAGGCGCGTGTCCTTCCGCTGCCATGCGGCAAAGACAATGCCACAGGCTTTCCCGCTCCTGCCTGCCTGTCGCAACGGTAAAAATATCCGTTTCCGAAAGGTCAAACAACGGACTTTTGAACAGGCTTGCCAGCGACAGGTCATCGGCAGGCAGCAACACAAACCTCCCGAGCGCCATCAGATCCTGAATGGCAATATGCCCGGTCAGAACCAGCCGGTCAGCCCCTGCAACCGGAATGCCGCTGCGGCGCTTGAGGGCGCGGGTCAGTGCGCCGACAAAACTGTCACGCTTGCGCACCAGAACCAGAATATCGCCCGGTTCGATCAGGCGGGCCTTGCCGCGTTCAATGATGGTTTCCTTGCCGATCCAGTCAGAAAGCGTGGCCGCTATCCGGTTTGCAAGGCGGCTCGCCGGTGCGCTTTCCGGCGTGGCATCAAAGGGTGCTGTCCAGTCATCACTGTCTTCCGCAGCAGCAGGCGCAATAATATCCCACACATCAACAGATCCCGGCTCCGTCTGCCGGTTGGAGCGGTGGATCACCGGTTCGAGATTGGCGCTGAGACCCCTGGCATTTTCCGGCACCGAAAAGACCTGGTCAACAGCCGAAAGCACATCATCTGTGGAGCGGAAAGACAAGGGCAGGCGAATGCCGGAAAATGCCATGCCGGCCGCCTCCGCCTGCTGTCTGGTCCGCATGCCCTCTTCATAAAACCGTTCGGGGCGTGCACCCTGAAAGGAATAGATCGACTGTTTTTCGTCACCCACCGCAAACAGGGTCCGCACCAGATCCCGCGCACTTTTGCCGGAGGTAAAATCGTCGGTCAGCGATTTGACCACAGACCATTGTACCGGGCTTGTATCCTGCGCCTCATCCACCAGAACATGGTCAATCCCCTGATCCAGCTTGTAATGAACCCAGGGTCCGACATCGCTCTTGGTCAGGAGGTCTGCCGCCCTGGCAATCAGGTCTTCAAAATCCAGTTGTCCGCGCCGTTTTTTCAGCTCTTCATAATCGTTCAGAAGCCTGGCCGCCAGCGTCAGGGCTGCGTGCGTTACATCAAACAGCCGCATGATCCGCAACCGGTCCCGGCATTCGGCAATATGCAGGCGTGCAAGCACTATTTTCTCCGGCAGTTGCGGATCTGAGGGCAGCATCGCCTTGGCAATGAAGCTGCGGTCCGCATAGGGTTGGCCATCCTTTTTCAGGAAAACCTGTTCCAGCAGTTCGGCGCGTTTCATCGCATCCGTTTCCTTCACGGCCTGTTTCAGCCCATAGGCCGTTTCCTGAACGGTGGCACTGCCTTTCTGCTCTGCAAGATCAATGTACCGGCCGAGTTCCCGCCCCTCAAATCCCGGCAGCGGGAAAAACTGTCCGGCAATCCCGGCCTCTGTCGCGTCGGGGCTGATGCCCATGGCCTGGCGCAGCTTCGCCTCCAGCCCGCCGGAAGCCTCTGCCTTCACCAGAAACCGCATAATCGCCGAGCGGCTGGCCACAATCTCGCCCAGCAGCTGGTCCAGCCCGTGTTCGTCACCAATATCCAGCACCAGACCAAAGGCCTGCGCCAGACCGGTATCCTCTTCCGTTGTGGTGGCAGTCAGAAGCGAACGGCGGGCATCGGCCAGAAGCACGGCTGCCGCCCGGTCATCCAGAACGGCAAAATGCCCGGCAACATTGGCTTCCAGCGGAAACTGGTGCAACAACGCTTCGCAAAAGGCGTGAATGGTCTGGATTTTCAGGCCGCCCGGTGTTTCCAGCGCTTTTGCAAACAGCCTGCGTGCCTCTGCCAGCCGGTTTGGCCCGGGTGATTTCCCCTCAAGGTCGAGAAGTGTCTGGCGCAGATCCGCCTCCGGCATGGTTGCCCATTGCGACAGGCGTGCAAACACCCGGTTTGACATTTCCGCCGCCGCTGCCTTCGTATAGGTCAGGCAGAGGATGGAGGATGGCCGCGCCCCTGACAGCAGGAGCCGGATCACGCGCTGGGTCAGGACATGGGTCTTGCCGGAACCGGCATTGGCCGACACCCAGGAAAATCGCGCCGGATCAGAAGCAAGTCCCTGCTGCGACGTGGTCCAGTTGACCCAGTCTTTTCTGTCCGCGCTGCCCGCAAGGGTTTCGGTCGTGTCATTCATCGCCGTCCTCCTCGCTTTCGGCCGTTGCCCATTCAGCCACCCGTGCGAGATGATCATAGTCATCACCATAGCCGGTCTGTGTTTGCGGGATCAGCCGTGAGGAAAAACCGCGCTTGCCGGATTTCAGCAGTTCCACAAATTGTACAAACTGTTCGAGGGATTCTGCGGCCAGATCATCGGCAGACTTGATCCGGGCTCGTCCGCTGGCCTTGGCAAATTCATTGTTGACCGTTTCGGCCCTGAACTTCTCCCCCGGCTTCAGGCGGACATAGATGAGAGATTGCGGGTTCCTTGCACCGATGTCCCTGAAGGCTCCCGCCTTCAGGGCCGCCGCTTCCAGCGCCAGTTGCGGGTCCAGAAGGGCACGCGCCTGTGATACGGAGGGTGCAAATCCGGTTTTATAATCAATAATGTCAGCCGATTTTGGCCCTGTCAGGTCAATGCGGTCGGCAATGCCGGTCAGTTGCCAGCCTCCGGCAATCTCCATGGAGGCCCGCGCCTCGGTGAAAGTGGCGCGGATCTGGCCCTGCCGTTCGGCTTGCCAGTTGAGAAAGGCTTTCGCAACCTCGAAAAACCGTGGACGCCACACCGCATCAATATGGGCAGGCAGGTGCTCGGCATCAAACGCAGCGTTGAGAATGGTGCGCATCGCGCCAAGGGCAGCCGGGCCGCTGGCCACATGGCCCTCACGCACAAACCGGTCAACAATGGCATGATACAGCGTTCCGCGCTCGGACACGCCGGGATCTGTATTGAACGGGTCCACCGGATCAAGCTTCAAAACCCGTTTGGCATAAATGGCATAGGGATCGCGCCGCAACCGCCCCACCTCGGTGAAAGAATAGCGTGTCGGAACCAGCTCCGGCGGAACAACAGGCTCCGGCCGTTTGGCGGCATCCTGTGTCTGGCCGCTGTCCGTCAACCCGGCATAGCGCAAGTACACATCGCCGCGTGTCTTCAATGTCTCGGCAAAACTTTTTCCACCCAGTGCCAGCAATCTTTGCAGCCAGCGTGAGGCAACAGTCGGTGCCGAGCCCTGACGGACGGATCGCGAAAAGATCACCTTGCGTGTCCCGCAGGCCATCTGAAAATCATGGGCCAGTTGCCCGGTCTTGCGTTCTGGCGGTTCAAGGCCCAGTTCCGTTTTCATCATCCGCGATAGAAACGGATTATTGGCCGTCTGGCCCGGCCATGAGCCTTCATTGAGCCCCGCCAGAACCAGAAGGTCCACATGCTGCAAGCGTGCTTCCAGGGTTCCCCAGATGGAGACACGGGGATGACCCTGTGCCTTGGGCTTGATCGATTCGCCGGCAGCCAGAGCGTTGACAATATCAATCCATTGCAGGCTGTTGGCCTGCATCTGTCCGTCTGCCTCCATAATGCCGGACAAAAGCGTGGCCAGCGTATCGCCTGCCTCATCCGACCATAATGCGCCCAGACTGCCGCGCTCATCGATACTCAGCGCTTCCAGCACCTGTCCGGTCCGTGTTGCCCAGTCCGACAGGTCCAGTTCTGTTGAAAGCCCCTTTCCGTCGCGACCTGAACCCACCAATGCACCCACAAGCGGTTCAATGGCCGGCGTCAGTCTGGCAATCAAGTCACGTGCCTGTTGTTCCGCCGTATCCGGAAGAGACGCACGCCATTGCGGCGCATGCCTGTCGTCCTGTCCCCGGGCGTTGATCATGCCATCAAGCAAGGCATCCAGGTTGCCGGTATCGACATCGCTCACGCCACCGCGCAAGGCCAGGATTTCCAGGGCCTCTGCCGCATCCCGAACCGCATCTGCAGGCATTCCGAGCCGAAACAGCGGATGTTTTATCAAGGCGGCAATCGCCACCGGATCGCCGGGGCGAAGGCACGCCTCCAGCACCAGTTGCAGGAAACTGCCCTGCCGGGTCACCAGAAACGGCGTTCCGGCGGAATCATCGGCCTCAATACCAAAGCGCAGCAATTCCAGTTGCACACGCCGCGCCAGATTGCGATCCGGCGTAATCAGCGCCACCTGGCTGGCAGGGGCCTGATCCTGCCGCTCATCATCTTGCGACAGGGCCAGTTTCAGGGCGACAGCAATGGAAGTTGCCTCCTCGCGCTCATTGGCAGCCTCAATCATGGCCGCATCGGCAAAGGCATCGGCAAATTCCGCATCAGAAACGCTTTGCCGCCAGGTCATCCACTGCGCGGTCGATTCGGTAGGCGCCATGGCCTGGCCCAGAATTTCGGCCCGAAGGGCAAGATCCGCCGCAACGCAACCGAGCGCCACAACATCCTTGCGGTTGACAGACAGGCGATGCAGCAATGTTGCCAGACCATATTGCGGATGGCTTCTGTTCGCCGGATCCCTGGAGCGGATACCGTCAGCATCCATCCTGTCAATCCTCGCCCAGTCATCCTCGCCCATGGTTGTGTCAAGCCCGGGCAAAACCACGGCACCAAGCGGCAGGCTTGCCACAGCAGCAATCAGCTCCGCAGTTGCGGGAACCGAGCCTGTTGAACCTGCCACAATCACCGGTCCTTTTTCATGTCCCTGTTCAAGACGCCGCGCTTCCGTGCGCAAAACAGCGTTGCGGTTGCGGGCAGGAGACGAGCGGTGCAGCTCGTTCAGCCGCCGTGGCCAGAACACGGAGGCAATTTTCAAAAATGCCGTCGTCAGTTGAAACCACAAGGCATGGTCCTGGCTGTCGAGCTTTTGCAAACTGTCCCAGTCCTGCTCCTCGGTTTCCATGGAATCAATCAGTTCCGTCAGGCTGCGTGCCAGCCAGATCGCATCTGCCGGACTGGCCGGTGCAACAAGGGGAGAGCCGGAATGGATGTCGGTAACCACCTGCGGCAACTGGTTGCGCCAGGCCAGAACCAGCCGCGCCAGCTCCAGCAAGCGTGCAACACCGGGAAGCGGTGGCAGCAGGTCGTCCGAAACCTGTATGGTCTCGTCAAAGAAACCGCTGTCATCATCGGTTTCGCCCAGGGGGCGGATCGTTGGCAAAATGGCTGAACGGCCGCCCAGAAGATCCACCAGCTCGGAACGCAACGCCCGTGCAGCACGCCGGGTCGGTACATAAATGGTGGTAGCAGCCAGCGAGAGCGGATTGGCACTGTCATAGACAAAGCCGGGAACAAGGCTTCCATCCAGAAGGGTCTTTGCCAGCGTCTGCAGGAAAGGTGCGCCGGAAGGAATGGTCAAAACCCGTCTGGAGCCGTGGCTTGTCATGATCCACCTGATCCAAACCGCGCGAGCGCCGCTTCAGCCGCGCCGATGGCATCCGGCGTGCCGACCGTCATCCAGTGGCCCTGCAAAATCAGTCCATACAGCCTTTTGGCGGCAATGGCCCGGTCAAAATAGAGGTTGAGATTGAAAGCATGATCCGGCGCATCGTCAAACAGTGACGGGCAGAGAACAATGGCTCCGGCATAGACCACCGGTTGCCCGTTGCCGGGCGTATACCGTCTCAGACGACCATCGTCGCCAAGGTTGAAATCCAGTGTGCCATTATGCCCGGTCGTGTCCTCATTGCGCACACACAGCAACAGCATGTCCATGGTTTCAGCATCAAACGCCTCGCCAAGGCGTTGCAGGTTTGAAGGCTGTCCTGAAATTTCCCCGCACCAGAACAGGTCGGCATTCATCACAAATACCGGCTCGCGGCCCAGCAGCTTCAGGCCCTTTGCAAGGCCTCCGCCGGAATTCATCAGCCTGTCGCGTTCGTCCGAGATCACAATCTCCAGATCCGGAGTGTCCTGCAAATGCGCCAGCATCAGGTCTGCCAGATAATGGACATTGACCGCGACGCGCGAAACTCCGGCCTGTTTGAGAAGATCGAGCACGATATCGATCATTGGCCGTCCGCCAACCGGCACCAAGGGCTTGGGTATAGTCTCTGTGAGAGGGCGCATGCGGGTGCCAAGACCGGCAGCAAGCACCATGGCTTCGGTGATTGTCATGTGGCTCGATAGGTTGATTCGCTGGAAAGGACTCCAGCCCGAATGCACCAGTCGCGCAAGTCATTTAATGCCGGGTGTGCACAGGCGGCCTGCAAATAGGCGAGGGTTCGCGGCATGTGCTGCATATAACCAGGTTTGTTGTCGCGTTGCATCAGCCGGACCCAGATACCAACGAGCTTGCAATTGCGTTGCGCTGCCATAATGGCATGTGCTTCCAGAAACTGGTCCCGGTCAAAACAGGGATCATTTGCCCGCAGGTCCAGATAATGTGACAGCATTGCCTCTCGCAGTTCGTGCGGAATGGTCACCCGCGCATCCTGAACCAGGGAAGCCACATCATAGGCCGATGGTCCTGTCATTGCGTCCTGAAAGTCAATCACGCCAATTCTGGAAATGCCGCTGGCCTGCGCCTGCCAGAGAATATTGGGAGAGTGGAAATCGCGCAGCACAAGCCGCTTTTCGCAAGTCTCCAGCCGGTCAGTCAGCGCATCCCAGAGCGCGTGATATTCTGCCCGGAAAGCCGGATCGGCAGCCACACCGAATTGATAGGGGTGATGCCAGTCGAGGAGAAGATCCGCTTCGGTCTTCATTGCCTCGCGGTCAAAACAGGCCACAGGATGGGTTCGTTCCGGCGTTACAAAGATTTCGCCCGGCGGCCTGTGTCCATGCAGATGTGCCAGTGCCTCGATGGCGGCCAGATAGCGTTCCGCAACGGGCTGGCCGGCACCATCCAGAACGCCTTCGCGGCCCATATCTTCCAGCAATAACAGACCCCTGGGCAGGTCGGCTGCCAGTTGCCGGGGAACGCGCATGCCGACAGACTGAAGCCAGTTGCCGATCGCCACAAACGGGTAGATGTCGGACGCCAGATGAACAATCTGCCCGTAGGTCTTGCCATCGCGCAGGATCGCTCCAAGCTGCATCGGGGGTGAATCCATCAGGATCATGCTGTCGCCGTTCCCGGTGATGATCTGCTCGTAACTGCGCATCGCCGATGCATCGCCGCTGAAATGCAGCCTCCCGGCATCGCCAAAGCCATGCTCGCCCAGGAACTGGCGTATGGAGATCCCGTGCTGCATGCGTTCAAAGGTCTTGTCCCCGGCCGACAGGGTCATGCGACGCCCTGCCCCCTCATGGACGATGTGAAGGGAAATCGCCGTTTTGGGCAGAAAATTGCCGGCCTTTTCCGGCCATTCCACCAGACATATGCCGCTGTCCAGAGCCTCCTCAAAGCCCAGTTCGGCCAGCTCGCTTTCATCTCCAAGCCGGTAAAGGTCGAAATGAAACACGGTATGGCGCAGGTCATATTGCTGCACCAGTGTAAATGTCGGGCTTGGCACGTCCAGATCACCATCCTGTGCCATGCCGCGGATAAAGGCACGGGCAAGGGTCGATTTTCCGGCTCCAAGATCACCGTAAAGCGCCACGCAGTCGCCCGGACGCAAAGCCAGTGCAAGATCCTGCCCCAGTTGCCGGGTCGCTGCATCGTCAGCGGCATATAACGACAATGTGCCCATGTTCCGGTTACTCGGCAGCCACGGACTTGCTGCGGGTTCCGGCTGGAATCCGGCAAATCACCTCTGTGCCAATGTCTTCGCGCGAATCAATGGTCACGGTCCCGTTGTGCAGACCGACAAAGCTCTCCACAATCGAAAGCCCCAGTCCGGCCCCGCTGCGCTTGCCGGTACCGCCTTTTGCCTCAAAGCGGTTGAACACGGTGTCGATGACATCCTTGGGAATGCCGGGACCGTTGTCAGAAACCTTGAACAGAATATCTGTGCCCTCACGCCAGACCTCCAGCCGGATCACGCTTCCGTCGAACGAAAAATTGGCCGCATTGGTCAGGATTTTCAGAAGGATCTGTTTCAGGCGCTGATGGTCGGCGGAAATGACCCCTGCATCGGCGCTGGAACTGACATGCAGGGACAGATTGCGTTCGGTCAGGCGGTCAGAAATCTGCGCCGAAACATCATCCAGCAGGTCTGAAACCACGATATCACTATATTCAAGCTGCATGATCCCTGCATCAACCGTTGCCAGGTCGAGAATATCATTCACAATGGTCAGCAATACAGACGAGGATGTGGAAATATGATCCACATATTCGGCCTGCCTCTCGTTCAGGGGACCAATGGCCGGTGTTTTCAGGAGTTCGGTAAAGCCGATAATATTGGTCAGCGGTGAGCGCAGTTCATAGGAAACATGCTGCACAAACGCATTCTTGATTTCGTCTGCCTTCCGCAAGGCAAGGTTTGTTTCTTTCAGCACCCTTTCTGCGCGCACGCTGTCGGTCACATTGACAAAGGTCAGCATGGTCTGTGCATTTGGCAGGGGTGTCACGGCATAATCCAGAACCAGACCGGTGGTCAGTTCAATTGTGCCTTGGCTGGATGTGCGCTCATCATCAAAACTGGTGATGATCTTGCCAAACCGGCGCCATCCGTCCGGCTGGTCATAAGATGGCAGGCAGGCCTTTTCGATATCGCGAATATGGGTTCCGGTGCTGGTTTGCGCACTGGTCACACCCCAAAGTGCCCGCAATGCCGGATTGGACAGGGTAATGCGCCCGTCCGGACCAAATACCGCAACGCCCTCTGTCAGATGGTCGATGGTTTCTCCCTGAACTTTCAGGAGCGTATTATAGCGTGTTTCCAGATTGACCTGTTCGGTGAGGTTTTCAAACACCCAGGTCGCTCCGCCCTGCGGATGGGCGGTTGCAAAAACCCGCAGCGTCTGCCCGTTTGGCAAATACCACAGGTCGGTTTGGGTATCTGTTGACCGGTAAACGGAAAGTGCCGCTTCCTTCCAGGATTTCCAGTTCAGCTGTTCCGGCAATTTTCCGGCAGCCCGCAACCGGTCCAGAAGGCTGTTGTGGTCCGGACGCGATTCCAGATAGGGAACATCCAGTTCCCACAGGCGCTGAAAGGCCTGATTGTAGAATTGCAGGTGCTGGTTGCCATCGAAAAACGCAACGGGTGTTGCCAGATGGTCCAGTGTTTCCGCGTGGCTCTTGTGGGTGCGCTTGAGTTCTTCTTTCAGCGTTTCGGTTTCAGTGACATCAATGGCAATGCCAGCCGAACCATTCGGCAGCCTGACATCAACCACATCCAGAAAAGCCCGGTTGCCGCGGATCACCGTGCTGATCCTGTCCCGGAAGGCATGATCCAGCGTGGCTTGTGCCCTGATTTTTTCAAGCGCCACATTTGTGAGAAGCTCCTTGCGCTCGCTGAGTGCCTTTTGTGGTGAACCCGCCTCCACGGCGTCACCATAGGCATGGTTCACCCAGGTCAGTGATCCGTCCTTGTCACGCTGCCAGGCGGGCAGATCAATGGCGTCCAGCAGCGACTGGAAGCTGGCAATGGTCGAAGACAGGCGTTCGCGTTCTATTTGCAGTTCGGCAAGGTCCGCCCGCAGGTTGTTCAACGCTACAAAGCGCACAAAGGCGCGGCCGCCCGAAACCCGGCCCTGCGCTTCCAGCACCTCTTCCCGGTGGGTTTCAATCACAATGTCAAAGCTTTCGGCGCGCGAGCGCAGCTTTTCAATGGCCTTTTCAATATCAATGGCCGAGCGCGCCTTCAGCCAGCGCCCGAAAGCCAGAAACTCGCTGTCATTTTGCGGTGCGCCGGTTTCTGCCGGCAATTGGCCCAGAAACTCTGCCTGGCCTGTCAGACTGTCCCATATGACGATCCGGCGGTTCTTGTCGGCAATCAGCGCCTGATAGCGTGAAATTTTTTGTCCGGCATGGGAAAGGGCCGTACGGATCTCCTGGCTCTCAAGCTCCAGCCTGGAACGCTGGCGGATCAGCCATACGGCAGAAATCACCGCTGCCGACAAAACACCGATGACCAGCGAAATTCCCATGATTTCCGGCGAGGTAAACAGCGGCTTCACCACACCTGCAGCGTCTGCCGCCATGGCCTGTCCATACAGGCCCGCAAAGCTGGTACCGCCGAGGCAGAGTGTGAAAAGACGGCGCATCAGGCTCTTTGCTCCGCAACAGGGCTGCTCATGTCGTATTGCCAATGGTGTCATGTGTTTCAAAATCATCCCCGGTATGTCTCCGTCCTGTTTGCCGCATCACCGACAAGACATGCCAAATGTCGTGCTGGACCCTTTGCGTGGCCTGGCGCAGTGGAACAGGCCGGTTCCGCGTCGAATCAGTCTTGCAACAATACCGTCTGGGGCCTGGGCCGGGAAGACATGTGCCCAAAAAACAAGCCGCGCCCTTGTCAAGAGCGCGGCTTCTATATCTTGTGGATATAAGTTCAGAAATTAATATCTGTAGTGTTCTGATTTGAATGGGCCCTGTTTGGGAACCCCGATATAGTCAGCCTGCTCTTCCGAAAGGGTTGTCAACCTTGCGCCAAGCTTGGCCAGGTGAAGACGGGCAACCTTCTCGTCGAGATGTTTCGGCAGGATATAGACCTGATTGCTGTAGGAACCGTCATTGTTGAAGAGCTCCATCTGCGCCAGCACCTGGTTTGTGAAAGAGGCCGACATGACAAAGGATGGGTGACCGGTCGCATTGCCGAGGTTCAGGAGACGGCCTTCCGACAGGAGGATCATGCGGTTGCCCTTTGGAAACTCGATGAGGTCAACCTGTGGCTTCACATTGTTCCATTTCAGGTTACGCAGGGCGGAAACCTGAATTTCGTTGTCAAAATGGCCGATATTGCCGACAATGGCCATATCTTTCATTTCGCGCATATGCTCGATACGGATCACGTCCTTGTTGCCGGTTGTAGTGATGAAAATATCGGCCGATGCCACAACATCTTCCAGCGTCACAACTTCATAGCCATCCATGGCGGCCTGCAGGGCGCAGATGGGATCGACTTCCGTAACCTTCACGCGCGCACCGGCACCCGACAGCGAGGCTGCCGATCCCTTGCCAACATCGCCATAGCCGCAAACAACGGCAACCTTGCCGGCCATCATCACGTCTGTACCGCGACGAATGCCGTCAACCAGCGATTCCTTGCAGCCATATTTGTTGTCGAATTTCGACTTCGTCACCGAATCATTCACATTGATGGCCGGGAAAGGCAGGTGACCCTTCTGGCTCAGCTGGTAAAGACGGTTGACACCGGTTGTTGTTTCCTCGGTTACGCCCCTGATGGCGTCACGCTGCTTCGTAAACCAGCCAGGTGAAGCCTTCAGGCGCTTCCTGATCTGGGCAACCAGAATCTCTTCCTCTTCCGAATGCGGGCTGGACAGAACGTCTTCACCGGCTTCGGCGCGCGCACCCAGAAGAATATACATGGTGGCATCGCCGCCATCATCAAGAATCATGTTGGAAAAACCACCATCCGTCCACTGGAAGATCTGGTCGGTATAGTTCCAGTATTCTGTCAGTGTTTCGCCCTTGACGGCAAAGACAGGAATGCCGGAGGCAGCAATAGCGGCGGCGGCATGGTCCTGTGTCGAGAAAATATTGCACGATGCCCAGCGTACCTCGGCACCCAGCGCCACCAGCGTTTCAATCAGCACCGCAGTCTGAATGGTCATGTGCAGCGAACCGGTGATACGCGCACCCTTCAATGGCTTCGTTGTGCCGAATTCCTCGCGGCAGGCCATCAGGCCCGGCATTTCGGTTTCCGCAATGGTAATTTCCTTGCGGCCATAATCGGCAAGGCCGATATCTGCGACAAAATAGTCGTTCTTTGTGGTCATCGTCTTCTCCATCCTGGGACTGTCATGCTGACGACGCTGGATTTGACACAGTATGGCCATGCCCGCCGTCACGATACGGGTATTGATGCGCCCATTAGCAAGTTTCGTGGAGAATAGCAATAAAGATATAAAGAAGTCTTTATGTGATTTTTCAAACCCGTCAGATTTCCTCGCCGAACCTGTCGGCAATCAGGGCTTCCAGCGCGTCGAGCGCTTCCTGCTGCTGCCGTCCTTCGGAGGTCACGATTATGGTGCATCCCGGACTGGCGGCCAGCATCATCAGGCCCATGATAGAGGTTCCCCCCACGGTCATTCCATCCTTGGAGACAGTGATTTCGGCGTCAAAAAGCTCGACGGTTTGTACAAACTTGGCAGATGCCCGCGCATGCAGCCCGCGTTTGTTGATAATGAGCAATTCGCGATTGAGCGCCATGGTTGATCTCTGTCCGGTTATTTGCCGCTGAGCACGCGGCTTGCCACATTGATGTATTTTCGCCCGGCTTCAGACGATTCCACCAATGCCTTTTCCATATTGTTGTCACCGCGAACACCGGCAAGCTTTACCAGCATGGGCAGGTTGACACCGGCAATCACTTCAACCTTGTTGGCGGACATAATGGAAATGGCCAGATTGGATGGCGTACCTCCGAACATGTCTGTCAGGATGATCACGCCGTTACCGTCATCGGTGCGACCGACGGATTCCAGAATGTCAGTCCGCCTTTGGTCCATGTCATCGTCCGGGCCGATGCACACTGTCTCAATCAACTTCTGCGGACCAACCACATGCTCCATTGCGTGGCGGAACTCCTCAGCCAGCTTGCCATGTGTGACAAGCACAAGTCCGATCATGATGCGTATGCTCCTGTTGATGTCTGGGCCGAAACCCCTTTATTGCATTGCAACAATGGCGTCCACGGTTGGGCGGCCATCATGTCGAGGAAAATACAAAGTGCAAGTCAAAAACCTGACATTTGGTAAATTCAGGGCGTTTCTGTGCCAAAAAGATGCGGCCACTGGGCGCAAAGCAACTGAACTATGGCATAGGGATCGAGGCAATCACGGACGAGCCTCAGAACCGGCAAATGCAAGCCGTCAATGATTTCAGCCCGCTCGGCTGGTGGTGGCAGGCGCTCCTGCGCCGCCGGTTCGATGATTTTCACCAGAAAATGGATCTGGCCCGAAGCAACGGAGGCAACACGCACCAGACCGGATCCACGGATCTCGATAAGGCCCTGAAGCACCGGCGGGCAATGGGCCTGCACCTTGCCTTCATCGCCTTTCAAAAAAACCTGGTCATCGGCAATCAGGGCACAATCCGTGCCCTCGCGTCTGGCTGCGGCAAGACAATGCAGCGCAAACCGCGACTTTCCGCATCCGGATGGTCCGGTAAACAAAAAGCCGTGCTCGCCCAGACGCACAGCCGTTGCGTGAACCAGTTTTCCCGATAGCGTCATGCCCCCGGTCGTCATGCCCCCGATCGTCATGACAGCACATCCGCCGGCAGGCTGAGGATGAATCTCGCCCCCTTTGGATCAGGGCTTCCGGCTGTGACAATATTCTCGGCCCGCAGACTTCCGCCATGCGCCTCTGCAATCTGGCGGCTGATGGAAAGGCCAAGACCCGAATTTTGCCCGAAGCCTTCGCTGTCGGGCCTGTCCGTATAGAAACGTTCAAAAATACGGTCGATATTTTCAGCCTGTATGCCCGGACCATTGTCCTCGACCTGCACTACATAGCGTGTGCGGATGCGCGACAGCGTTATGCGGATCGCGCCACCTTCATCAGGCACGAAGGAACGGGCATTTTCAATCAGGTTGGTGATAATCTGCCCCAGACGCAAATCATGGCCATGAACTGTGAAATGGCCCTTCGGTCCATTCTTGCGGTCCACCACAAGGTCAATATCAACAGACTTGGCACCCTTGCGGCTTTGCCGCGAAATATTGACCATGTCCGACAGCAGCAGTTCCAGATCAACCGCTTTGGAATCGGTCCTTGCCAGCTCCGCATCCAGACGGGATGCATCAGAAATATCGCTGATCAGCCGGTCAAGCCGGCGCACATCATGCTGGATCACATCAAGAAGCCGTTTCTTGGATTCGTCACTCCTGGCCAGCGGCAGGGTTTCGACCGCACTGCGCAGCGAGGTCAGCGGGTTTTTGAGCTCATGGCTGACATCGGCCGCAAAATTCTCGATGGCATCAATACGGTCGTAAAGTGCTGTTGTCATTTCCCGCAAGGCGACTGACAGATTGCCGATCTCATCCTGCCGGAACGAGAAATCCGGAATTTCCTGGCGTTCCTTGGCACCGCTGCGCACACGCACGGCCGCAGCCGACAGGCGGCGCAACGGATTGGCTATCGTTGAGGACAACAGCAGGGACAAAACCACATTGACCAGCGTTGCAACACCAAAAACCCGAAGGATGGCGATTCTTTCGGCATGGACAATCGTGTCAATATCGCCAGCCTGTGTCGAAAGCAGCAGAACCCCCAGCACAGCGCGGAATCGCTGCACGGGAACAGCCACAGATACAATCAGCTCACCATCTTCCGTAACCCGGACAACAGCACCGCGCACGCCGGTCAGCGCATTCACCACTTCCGGATAAATCGAGCCTTCACCGCCCGGCTGTTCCTTGTAGAGCGGCAGGTCGGATGGCTGCAGGATGCGGTTGAAAACACTGCCAAGCCAGTCGGACCATGAAACAGGGTTCGGCTGCAAAGGGGCCAGATCAAACCGCAGAACCTGCCGTCCCGTATAAAGATGCCGGGAATCCAGGATCAGGTTTGTATCGGAATCAAAGATGCGCGCCCGGGTTCTGGTCGGAGAAATCAGGCGACGCAAAACAGGGGCAACGCGCTGCGGATCAATGGGAAATTCCAGATCCTCATCTTTGGGTGCCGGCGTAATGCTTTGGCCCGCCTGCAATTCCAGCAATTTCTGCGGATCGATAGTAATGGAGTTTGTCTCCACGGAGGCCTGTGCGGCAATCGCTCCTGCAATGATTTCGCCCTGGGTCAGCAGGCTTTCCACCCGTGCATCAATCAGGCCTTTGCGAAACTGGTTCAGATAAAGGATACCGGCCACAAGCACGATCAGGGCCGCCAGATTGAAAAACAGAATCCGCCGCGTGAGGCTGGAAAACAGCGCATTGCCAAAGACACGGCGTATCAGCAGAAACGGATGACGCGCCAGGGCCCTGTAGGCGGCAAAGCCACCGGGTCTTTCAAGTGCATCGCTGTCATTGTCTTTGGGCACGCAACTGTCATCCGTGTGAAAATCATTGTCGGTGCACGGTTGCCGCACAGCCGCACATGAAATCAAAATAAGGGTCCGCGTTCAGCCAGGGCGAAGCTTCTGCCGCGGTCAAGGGTTCAGGGCGCTTCCTTGAACCTGTAACCGACACCATACAGTGTTTCGATCATATCGAAATCATCGTCAACCACTTTGAATTTCTTGCGCAGGCGCTTGATATGACTGTCGATGGTCCTGTCGTCAACATAGACCTGCTCGTCATAGGCTGCGTCCATCAGGGAATCACGACTTTTGACAACGCCCGGGCGTTGCGCCAGCGCATGAAGAATCAGGAATTCGGTCACCGTCAAGATAACCGCCTCATTTTTCCAGGTGCAGGTATGGCGTTCCTGGTCCATGGTCAATTGCCCGCGTTCCAGCGATCTGGAGGGTGCTATGCCGGTTTTGGCAGTCTGGGCGGCGGCGGCTTCCCTGTTTTGGGCGCGCCGCAGGATTGCGCGCACACGTTCAACCAGAAGCCGCTGCGAAAAGGGTTTTGTGATAAAGTCGTCCGCGCCCATTTTCAGGCCAAACAACTCGTCAATCTCCTCATCTTTGGAGGTCAGGAAAATCACGGGAATGTCCGATTTCTGTCGCAACCGGCGCAGCAGTTCCATCCCGTCCATGCGTGGCATCTTGATGTCGAATATGGCCAGATGCGGTGGACGTGCCAGAAGACCATCCAGTGCAGAAACACCATCCGTATAGGTTTCAACCTTGTATCCTTCCGCCTCAAGGGCAATGGAGACAGAAGTCAAAATATTGCGATCGTCGTCGACCAGGGCAATTGTGTGCATGTCTTTTCCCGAACGTTTGAAACTGCACCGGCACAGGCTGCACCGGGCTTTATGGAAGCGTCACATCAGACTATACGCTTATTGAGGGTAAAGGTGGAACAAATTGTGGCAAAGTCTATCCACGAGGTTCCCGGAATAAAATCCTTTCTGCCTGATATCCGGGAGAACACAGTCGCCGGACAGGAATTCAACCGATTTAAAATTTGCAAGTATTATTTAAATCGATTAATACATTGAAAATATTTGCTTATTACACAAAGCCTTATTGCAAAACGAAACTTCATGTGCCAATCCTCACGAGGACAACAGGCAGAACGCCGCAGCATGGAGATTTGTATCATGAAAGAATTCGGTATTCGCAATCCGGACATCGGGATTGATACAATAGGCTTTGGTAACGTGGATACGGTTTACTATAACTGTCTCGAAGATGATCTCACACGGGAAGCACTAGGGCGCAACGAAGCAGTATTGACGGCAGACGGAGTTGTCCGTGCCCTGACAGGCCAGCACACGGGCCGTTCCGCCAGGGACAAGTTTGTTGTAAAGGATGAACAGACGGCAGATGTGATCTGGTGGGACAATAACCGGGCAATGTCGCAGGACCATTTTGCCGTTCTCAGGCAGGATATGCTGGCCCACGCTGCGGGCATGCATCTGTTCGTTCAGGATCTGGTCGCTGGTGCTGACATTGAGAATGCCCTGCCAACCCGTGTGGTCACAGAACTTGCCTGGCATTCCCTGTTCATCCGCAATCTTCTGATCCGCCCGGAGCGAGAGAGCCTGGCAGGCTTTGTCCCCAAACTGACGATCATCGATCTG
Source organism: Rhizobiaceae bacterium (assembly GCA_965247225.1). Classification (GTDB taxonomy): domain Bacteria; phylum Pseudomonadota; class Alphaproteobacteria; order Rhizobiales; family Rhizobiaceae; genus CBDFGT01. The sequence goes on from CBDFGT010000014.1 coordinate 137,885, forward strand.
CCGGGCTTCCGTGCCGATCCTGCCCGTCATGGCTGCAGGTCCGAGACAGTGATTGCCTGTGATCTGGCCAATGGCCTCGTTCTGATCGGCGGTACATCCTATGCCGGTGAGATCAAGAAATCCGTCTTCACAGTTTTGAACTATCTCCTGCCACAAAAGTCGGTCATGCCGATGCATTGCTCGGCCAATGTCGGCAAGGAGGGGGACACAGCGGTGTTCTTCGGCCTTTCCGGCACCGGAAAAACCACACTGTCGGCCGATCCGGACCGCACCCTGATCGGGGACGACGAGCATGGCTGGGGCGAAAACGGTATCTTCAATTTTGAAGGCGGCTGCTATGCCAAGACCATTCGCCTCTCGGCAGAGGCTGAACCGGAAATCTATGCCACGACGAAACGTCCGGGCACTGTTCTGGAAAACGTTGTGCTCGACAAGGACGGCAATCCTGACTTCAATGATGCGTCTCTGACAGAAAATACCCGTTGTGCCTATCCTCTGCATTTCATTCCGAATGCATCGCAGACAGGGCTGTCAGGTCATCCAGGAACCATTATCATGCTGACGGCCGATGCCTTCGGTGTCATGCCGCCCATTGCCCGGCTCACCCCGGAACAGGCCATGTATCACTTCCTGTCAGGCTATACAGCCAAGGTTGCCGGTACGGAAAAGGGTGTTACCGAGCCTGAGGCAACATTTTCTACCTGCTTTGGTGCGCCGTTCATGCCGCGTCACCCTTCCGTCTATGGAAACCTGCTGCGGGATCTGATTGCCAGGCATGGTGCAAGATGCTGGCTGGTCAACACCGGCTGGACCGGTGGAGCCTATGGCACGGGGCGCCGCATGCCGATAAAGGCGACACGCACATTGCTGACGGCTGCCCTGGACGGTACGCTTGAAAAGGCGATTTTCCGCACCGACGCCAATTTCGGCTTCCAGGTTCCGGTTGCCTGCCATGGCGTTGACACGAAAATCCTCGATCCGCGCTCCACCTGGCTTGACCGTTCCTCTTATGATGCGCAGGCATCAAGGCTGGTCAACATGTTCATCACCAATTTTGAGAAATTTGAAAACAATGTCGATGGAACAGTGCTGGATGCCGCGCCGCGCATTCAGGTTGCCGCACAATGAACCACACACATTGATTCACAGGAAACCCGGCTGGAAACTGCCGGGTTCCACTGAGAGACATTATGCTCTAAATGGCCTGCACCTGTGAGATAGACATCTCAACGAAACGAGGCATGCGCCATGGCCAGTGATCCGCTCTATATCAATCCTGCGATCACCATTGCGGGTTGGGAACTGACAGAACAGTTTGTTCTGGCCGGTGGTCCCGGCGGCCAGAATGTCAACAAGGTTTCAACGGCGGTACAATTGTTCTTCACATTGCGCGATTCGCCATCCCTGCCCCAAAGGGTCAAGGCCAATGCCGCCGCCCTTGCCGGCCGTCGCCTCTCAAGGGATGGTGTTCTCCTGATCGAGGCCAGCCGTTTTCGCTCGCAGGAGCGCAACCGTGAAGATGCACGCGAGCGCCTGAAAGAGCTGATCCTCAAGGCTGCCGAACCGCCACCGCCTCCCCGGCGCAAGACAAGGCCGACCAAAGGATCTGTCGAGCGGCGGCTGAAAGAAAAGGCCGGGCGTTCGGATGTCAAAAAAATGCGCACACGTCCGGACGGCGATTGAAATCGTAAAACACGGAATACACATAACAGGCCGGAGCTGCCATGTTCGTACTACCCAAAGGCATTCGCCATATCCCGGGATATCTGGACCGCGACCGGCAGCAGCTTCTGGTTGACCAGGTGCGCACTATTGTCAGCCAGGCACCGCTTTTCACACCGGTCATGCCCAAAACCGGGGTGCCGATGTCGGTGCGCATGACCAATTGCGGTACGCTCGGCTGGGTCACAGACAAGGATGGCGGCTATCGCTATCAGCCCGTTCATCCGGTCACCGGCAGGCCCTGGCCCGCTATTCCGGAAGACATTCTCAAAATCTGGAATGATGTTGCCGGAACAGACCTTCAGCCGGAAGCCTGTCTGATCAATTTTTATGAGGCCAATGCCAGGATGGGCCTGCATCAGGACCGCGACGAGCTGGACCTCACCAGTCCGGTTGTTTCCATTTCGCTGGGCGACGCCTGCCTGTTCCGGGTGGGCGGCACCGCCCGGAAAGACCCGACCGGCTCATTCCGGCTTTCCGGCGGCGACATTGTGGTCCTGGGCGGCGAGGGTCGCCTGTGCTTCCACGGCGTTGACAGGATTTATCCGGCCACATCAACGCTTTTGAAGAAAGGCGGACGCATCAATCTGACCTTGCGCCGCGTGATGCCGGCCTGAGCACACAGATCATTACCCGGCTCATAATTTCCGCAGGGCCACTTTTTCCACCAGATGATCCCGGCCCTTTTGCAGGATAAGGTCGGCGCGCGGGCGCGTCGGCAAAATATTCTGCCGCAGGTTTTTCAGGTTGATATTCTTCCACAGTCCTTCGGCCACCTCGCGGGCAGCCTCTTCGCTGATTGTGGCATAGCGGTTGAAAAAAGAATCCGGGCTTTTGAACGCCGTGTCCCGCAGCCGCATGAACCGCTCCACATACCAGGTGTGGATCATTGCCTCCTCGGCATCAATATAGATCGAGAAATCAAAGAAATCCGATACCATCGGAATAATCTTGCCGTCTGCCGGAAGATCGCGGGACTGCAGGACATTGATACCCTCGAAAATCAGGATATCCGGCCGGTCGACAGTCTGCACCTTGTTCGGCAGCACATCATAGGTCAGATGGGAATAGCAGGGTGCCTGTACATTGGGCTGACCTGCCTTGATGGCCGAGAGAAACCGCAACAGGGCCCCCAGATCATAACTGTCGGGAAAACCCTTGCGCTCCATCAGGTTGTCCCGCTTCAGAATGGCGTTGGGATAGAGAAACCCGTCAGTGGTCACCAGATCGACCTTCGGGCTGGAGGGCCAGCGGGCCAGAAGCTGCTTGAGGATGCGGGCCGTGGTCGATTTCCCCACGGCCACTGATCCGGCAATGCCAATCACAAAAGGGGTCTTGGCAACATTGTCGATGCTCAAAAACCGCTTGCGCTGCTCAAACAGCAATTGCGACGATTCCACATGCGATGACAAAAGCCGGGACAGCGACAGATAGATCCGCCGCACCTCGTCAATATCGATAGGGTCATTGAGCGAACGCAACTTGCGCACTTCGTCGGCACTCAAGGTCAAAGGCGTGTCGGCGCGAAAATGCGACCACTCTTCTGCCGAATAAAACCTGTAGGGAGAATACTCATTCGGCTGGAAATGATCCAGAATGTCCGATCCGCCAGCAATTGTCCCCGCACTTTTCTTTGCCTGTGTCATGCGCCCTGCCGGTTCGCCTTTTCTGTAAGGCCGGATTGAACGGTTCGTTTCTGGAGTTCTTCCAGAACATCCTTTAACGGGATATCCGCAATTTTCAATACGACCATCAGATGATAAAGAAGGTCGGCAGCTTCCGATGTCAGGCTGGCCTTGTCACCTTCAATGGCTGCGATAACGGTTTCAACCGCTTCCTCACCCAGTTTTTTGGCAGCCCGGGACTGGCCTGCCGCCACAAGCCTGGCCGTCCAGGATTCCGTTGCGGGTGCCAGCGCCCGTGCGGCGACAATGGCTTCCAGATCTGTGAGTGAAAAACCGCTCATGCACAGGCTCCTGCAAGCCCGTCCAGGCGCATGGCAATGCCGTGCCCGGCCATATAGCGCTTGGTCTCGCCAATGGTGAATGTACCGAAATGGAAGATGGAGGCTGCCAGAACCGCCGTGGCGTGGCCGTCGCGAATGCCCTCGACCATATGATCCAGCGTGCCGACCCCTCCGGAAGCGATCACCGGCACGGACACAGCGTCAGCTATGGCCCGCGTCAGTTCCAGATCATAACCGGTCTTGCTGCCGTCACGGTCCATGGAGGTGACCAGCAATTCACCGGCACCGCGCGCCACCATTTTCAGGGCAAATTCAACCGCATCGATTCCCGTCGCGTTGCGCCCGCCATGGGTATAGATTTCCCATGCGCTGCTGTTGTCCTTCCCGAGACCCTGCTCGCGGCGGCGCTTGGCATCAATGGAAACCACAATGCACTGGTTGCCAAATTTGTCGGCGGCTTCCGCCACAAAATCCGGATTGTTGACGGCCGCCGAATTGATGGACACCTTGTCGGCCCCGCACAAAAGCAGCTTGCGGATATCGGCCACCGTGCGCACGCCGCCGCCCACCGTCAAAGGCATGAAACATTGCTCGGCCGTGTGTGCCACAACATCAAAAATCGTCTCGCGATTGTCCGACGAGGCGGTAATATCGAGAAAGCACAATTCATCGGCACCGGCAGCATCATAAGCCTTTGCGCATTCCACCGGATCGCCGGCATCAACCAGATTGACAAAGCTCACGCCTTTGACAACGCGGCCATCTTTGACATCAAGACAGGGAATGACACGGGCTTTCAGGGTCATGAAAATACCACCAGAGTAAATAGGCTTGCCCCTCATACAAAGCTTGGAACCAATTGGCGAGGAAAAACTGTCGTACCTGCAATGCCCTGCCCAAAGCACCTTTACCCCGGCCTGACCAATGTCACCCGGGTTTTGCTTGCATTTGGCCCTTGATCAAGGGCCGGGGCACAGGTCGTGCCTGATATGGTAGTAAAGGTGACACGATCCCGTGCCCCGTTTCAGCGGTCTGCCTCTGCCAACTCCGGTTCCTCTGCCTCCTGCAAGCGCGATTGTTACGCAAGCAGGGCTTGTGTGCCACACAGGCACGCCGGCTTCTCGTTAACGGAAGCGGGGGGAACCATTTTCTGACAGTGCCTCCGGTCATGACCTGCGTCTTGATCCTGCCCGAAGCGCCGGTTCCATCTCGCCGGCAACGCTTTTCCGGTGTATCCGATGATGGAACGCGGACATTATAGGCATGAATGCAGGGGACGGGGAAAACCGGGAGGAAATTATTTTGTGAAAGAACCACATTGACGTCATTGCGGGGCTGCGCGGCAGAACCCGGAATCCAGATACAGGACTTCGGGATTTGACTTCAATGTTGCAAAACCGGCTCTGGATTCCGGGTTTGACTGAAGTCGCCCCGCAATGGCGCTCGCATCGGATGACGGATTCATGCTGCGCAGCCCCGGAAAGACGGACTGCACGGGTGCCTACGCCACTGCAGAACCCCACTGTTGCAGCCATTCCAGCGTCGCAGGCAGCATTTTGCCATCCAGCGTTTTCGGCCCGAAACTGCAGCCGAAGGAATGGTCCATCCCGAAAATATCCAGCCGGTGCGGGCCCTGATGATAGGCAAGCAGGATTTTCCCCGATGCGGGTTGCGGGAAAACCGCCTCGTCATGAAGGCCGACAATCACCTGCACCGGCCCCCGATAGGAGACCAGCGCCGCCACCGGATCTGTCAGCGGAATTTCATGCAGGCAGGACGCCCTGAGCGTGGTCTCTCCGCCCCACGGCAATGGGGCCGTGATCAGGGTTTTTGCCGGTTGTCCGAGTGCCTGTAAAACCCTGTCGCTTCCCAGAAGATGGGAAAATGTCAGCATGGGGTTTACCACCGGTGCCCACAGGACAAGGCTTTTGACCTGTGGTCTGAGACGGGCCACATGGCAGGCCACCAGACCGCCCTGGCTCCAGCCGAGAATGGAAATCTGCGTCCGGTCGATCCCCGGGCAGGCTGAAAGCCAGTCAAACCCGGCCACGGCATCGGTTGTCTGGCCCGAAAAGGTCGTGTCTTCCCACAGGCCCTCGCTGTCACCGGAGCCGCGAAAATCGATCCGCAAACTGGCAAATCCGGCCTGCGCGAGCAGACGCGCCGTACGCGAAAACACGCCTTCTGCGGTTCCGGCAATCGCCATTTCATGGCGCGATCCGGTAAACCCGTGCAGCAAAAGCACGGCAGGGGCCGGGGTTTGGTTCTCCGGCAGGCAGAGTGTGGCGATAACAGTCTGGCCTTCGACCGGAAAGACAATATCCCGCTCGATCATCACCGGGCCCGCAACAGTTTCAGCGCCTCGCCCGGATCAATCCGCCCGTCATAGAGCGCCCGGCCCGAAATGGCCCCTTCGAGTTTTTGCGCGTCTGGTTGAGTCATCCGGACAATATCGTCCATCGAGGCAAGTCCGCCGGAGGCAATCACCGGAATGGACACCGCATCGGCCAAAGCCAGCGTTGACGGCCAGTTGATGCCGGCCAGAATACCATCGCGATCAATATCGGTGTAAATGATCGCCGCAACGCCGGCACCTTCAAACTTTTTGGCAAGGTCGATCACGCCAAGCGACGAGGCCTCCGCCCAGCCCTCAACGGCCACCTTGCCCTCCCTGGCGTCGATTCCGACGGCCACCCTGCCCGGAAACAGCTTGCAGGCTTCGATCACCAGCGCCGGATCCCGCACGGCCACGGTTCCAAGAATGACGCGGGCAAGACCGCGCGACAGCCAGTTTTCCATATGGGCAAGCGTGCGGATGCCGCCACCGAGCTGAACCGGATTTTTTGTGGCCTTCAGGATGGCATCAACGGCTGCACCATTGACCGACTGTCCGGCAAAGGCACCGTTCAGATCCACCACATGCAACCATTCAAACCCCTGATTTTCAAAGGCAAGCGCCTGATCTGCCGGATTTTCATTGTAGAGCGTGGCCTCATTCATATCGCCGAGCTTCAGGCGCACGCACTGACCGTCTTTCAGATCGATGGCTGGGAAAAGAATCATGGTGTTTCATCCGGGTATTATTGGGGAATATTGGTTACAGGAAAGAACGCACGCCAGGCGTCAATGAAATCTGAACCGAAAATGGCAGCAGCAAAAATGACGCCGGTTACGAACAAGGTCCATATTCCCGTCGCAATCAGACCCGTGCCTACCTGTTGCCAAAATCCGGACTGTGACTTTATTGAGGCTTCAATATCGCGGGCTTGCCGCAAAGTCTCGGTGTTCACAGCATCCAGCCGTTTGGTCTTCGCCCGCCATTACATTTTTTCCCGGAAAGCTTTCGATACCGCTGCAAGTCCCTTGCGATGTACCTCTTCATTAACGCGTCTGATTGTCAGGCCATTCGGTAGTTTTACATCGGAGAAAGTACCATTGGCCACCCGGGCAGGCACGAGTGAGTAAGTCAGTTTACCTGAGCTGACTTTGCCAAATGTAGGTTTGGACATAACGGTATGACCTCATTGATGCACTAAAGAACATATATAGTACGATTCATTGCATCGCAACTCTTCAGGGCTTCCAGTTCAAAAAATTGGCAATGAGCGCAAGGCCCAGCCTCTGGCTTTTTTCCGGGTGAAACTGTGCCCCCACCTTGTTGTCACGCCCGACAAAGGCCGTCACGGACCCGCCATATTGCGTTGTGGCAATCACGTCTTCGCCATTCTCTGCCTTGAGGTGATAGGAATGCACAAAATAGGCATGCAGCCCGTCTGTACCGGTTTGAATGCCGTCAAAGACCGGATGCGGACGCAACAGTTCCAGCGTGTTCCAGCCGATCTGCGGGATTTTCAAATGGGGATCTGCGGGAAGGATTGCGGTCACATCGCCCGGAATCCAGCCAAAACCGTCCGTCACGGTCTTCTCCAGACCCCGGCTCGACATCAGTTGCATGCCAACGCAAATGCCCATAAAGGGCCTGCCTCCGGTTTCAACAGCCTCCAGCAGTGCCTCTGTCATGCCGGAGACGGCCTCCAGTCCTTGCCGGCAATCGGCATAGGCGCCGACGCCGGGCAAAACGATGCGGTCTGCACCGGCAACCCGCTCAGGGCTGTCGGTCAGCTCAATCCGAGCATCAAGGCCTGCCTCGCGCGCTGCCCGCTCAAAGGCCTTGGTGGCCGAGCGCAGATTGCCGGAACCATAGTCGATAATCGCGACACGCATGGTCAGCGCCCTCCATAGGGTTGGAAAAGGCCCAGCACCGGGGCCGTGCCGGATGGCGAGGAACCGGAGTGCCGTGCAATATGCGGCATGATCCGGTCTTCATAATAAAGCTGCTCGGCATGATCGAGCGTTTCGGCACGCAGGACGGCCCGAAGCGTCCAGCCCTGGCGTTCGCGATACCGGGCCAGCATGGCCCGGCCCTCAAGACCAACCCAAAAATGCACTGCAAGGCCAACAAGGGTAACGGCTACAGGTGCGGTTGCGTCCCTGTCGAGCACAAAAAGCCCAAGATCAAAGACAAAAAGGGCCGCCGCATGCCACCACAGCCGGTGCCACAGCAGCCATGGCAGGGGAAGAAGGAAGGCTGCCAGCGAAAATGCGTCCCTGACAAACCGTGCCCGGCTGTCAAAGGGGTCCGCACCCGGTGGCGTCAAAATCAGATAGTCTGCCATGGGCATCCTTGCTCAGACCAGCGTACCCTTGGTGGAGGGAACGCGGTTGGCCTGTCCTGGGTCGATTTCGGTTGCCGTGCGCAGAACGCGGGCAACGGCCTTGAAACAGGTTTCGGCAATATGGTGATTGTTGGCACCATAATGGTTGAGCACATGCAGGGTAATGCCTGCATGCTGGGACAGGGCCTGGAAGAACTCGCGCACCAGCTCGGTGTCAAATGTCCCGATTTTCGGCGATGTGAAAGTGACGTTCCACACGAGAAAAGGCCGGCCGGACAGGTCGACAGCAGCCTTTGTCATGGTTTCATCCATGGCCAGATCCAGCGAGGCATAGCGGGTAATGCCCTTGCGGTCTCCCAGCGCTTTGGAAATGGCCTGACCGATGGCAATGCCGGTGTCCTCGACGGTATGGTGATCATCGACATGCAGGTCGCCGTCGGCCTTGATATCCATGTCGATCAGCGAATGGCGCGACAGCTGCTCCAGCATATGGTCGAAGAAGCCGATGCCGGTTTCAATCTTCGATGTGCCTGTGCCATCCAGATTGACCGAAACTGCGATCTTCGTTTCATTGGTCTTGCGGGAAACTGCTGCGGTACGGCTCGTCATGTCATCTTCCATCTGATTGATCCGGTTTCTCTAACAGGGCTTGGGCGAAATATCCAGAAGCAATGGCGGCAAAGCCGGATTGCATTCGCCAAATCCCTGCTTACATAGACCTGTAACAAAATGAACACGGACACGGACATGAGTGAACATAATCCCTACGCAACCATGCATGCCACCACCATCATCACCGTGCGCAAGGACGGCAAGGTGGTCATGGCCGGTGACGGCCAGGTTTCCCTTGGCCAGACCGTGATGAAAAGCAATGCCCGCAAGGTGCGGCGTCTCGCCAAGGGCGAGGTGATTGCCGGTTTTGCCGGTGCGACAGCCGATGCCTTCACACTTCTGGAACGCCTGGAGGCCAGGCTGGAACAATATCCCGGCCAGCTGATGCGCGCCTGTGTGGAACTGGCGAAAGACTGGCGCACGGACAAATATCTGCGCAAGCTGGAAGCCATGATGCTGGTGGCCGACAGGTCGATCACCCTGGCTGTTACCGGCAATGGCGATGTGGTGGAGCCGGAATATGGCACCATGGCCATCGGTTCCGGGGGAATGTATGCCTTTGCCGCCGCCCGCGCCCTGATGGACAGTGACAAGAGTGCCGAGGAAGTTGCCCGCCGCGCCATGCAGATAGCAGGCGATATTTGTGTCTATACCAATGGCAATATTGTCGTTGAAACGCTGGATGCGGCATAAGCCAGACAGGAAAAGACAGGACAATGACCACTTTTACACCCCGCGAAATTGTTTCCGAACTCGACCGTTTCATCATCGGCCAGCACGATGCAAAGCGCGCCGTTGCCATTGCCCTGCGCAACCGCTGGCGCCGCCAGCAGCTCGCCGATGATCTGCGCGATGAGGTGATGCCGAAAAACATTCTGATGATCGGGCCGACGGGGGTGGGCAAGACCGAAATCTCCCGGCGTCTGGCGAAACTGGCCGGTGCACCCTTCATCAAGATCGAGGCGACCAAATTTACCGAAGTCGGCTATGTGGGCCGTGATGTCGAGCAGATCATCCGCGATCTGGTGGAAATCGGCATTGGTCTCGTCAAGGAAAAGAAGCGCGCAGAAGTGAAGGCCAAGGCCCATCAAAATGCCGAGGAGCGGGTTCTCGATGCACTGGTGGGCGCAACATCGTCACCGGCGACCCGCGATTCTTTCCGCAAGAAGCTGCGCGACGGCCAGATGGATGACAAGGAAATTGACATCGAGGTGGCCGATTCGCCTGCTGCTGGCCAGGGATTTGAGATTCCCGGCATGCCCGGTGCCAATATCGGCGTCTTGAACCTGTCGGAAATGTTTGGCAAGGCGATGGGTTCGCGGACCAAAAAAGTCCGTACGACGGTCAGGGAATCCTATGCCGAACTGATCACGGATGAATCCGACAAGCTGATCGACAATGAGCAGATCCAGCGCGAAGCCGTGAAATCGGTCGAAAATGACGGCATCGTCTTTCTGGATGAAATTGACAAGATTGCAGCCCGCGAAGGCGGCATGGGCGCAGGTGTCTCGCGCGAGGGTGTCCAGCGCGATCTCCTGCCGCTGGTGGAAGGTACAACGGTTGCCACCAAATATGGTCCGGTGAAAACCGACCATATCCTGTTCATTGCCTCTGGCGCTTTTCATGTGTCGAAACCATCGGATCTCCTGCCGGAACTCCAGGGTCGTCTGCCGATCCGTGTCGAGTTGAAGGCGCTGACCAAGGAAGATTATCGCCGCATCCTGACTGAAACCGAAGCCAGCCTGATTCGCCAGTACAAGGCCCTGATGCTGACGGAACAGGTGGCACTCGATTTTACAGAGGATGCCATTGATGCGCTCGCCGATGTGGCCGTGCATCTGAATGCCAGCGTGGAAAATATCGGCGCACGCCGGTTGCAGACGGTGATGGAACGGGTTCTGGACGAGATTTCTTTCGTGGCTCCTGATCAGGGTGGCCAGGATGTGATGATCGATGCGGAGTATGTGCGCAGGCATGTCGGCGATCTGGCCCATAATACCGACCTTTCGCGCTATATTCTGTGATTGTGAGACGGCTCGGGCGTGAATTTCTGTGGGGTCGGCGACTTTTCCGGCAATGGTCCCTGCACTCCGGCCTCGACAGGGCGTATTGCAGGCGTTAGAGCGTGTTGTTGACGACACGCTCTGAATGGGCGTCATCAAAAATCCACAGTCAGGGGCTTGACAGGCAAAGGCAAACACCGGCCTGGAGCAACGGCACGTGTATTTCGGCAGGGCCAACAGGCAAGGATGCAGGCGCAGTGGCACGATTTCAAATGTTCAACAGACTTGCCATGGTTGCGGGGCTTGTGGCGGCCATCCTCATCCCGGATTTCGCAAATGCTGCGCAGCTTGTGCCGCCCGGCAACCGGAACGCCGAACAGCCGCAGATACCGGGTGCTTCCGCACGCCGCACCAGCGCGGGAAAAACAACCTTTGATCTGAAATATGAAAAGGTCCGCGATCTGCTTGCCGGCGATTCCGAACTGATTGCCAAGATCAAGGCGGTTTCCGGTGCCTATGGCATTGATCCCGTGCACATGCTGGGGGCCATTGTCGGTGAGCATACCTATAATGTGGATGCTTATGACCGCTTGCAATCCTACTATGTCAAGGCTGCCGCCTATGCCGGTGAAAGCTTTCAGTTCGCCTATAATGGTGAAAAAATCGATGATTTTGTCGCGCGCCCGCAATTTGCTGCCTGCAATGGCAAGGCCGGCTCCTACGCGCTGTGGACCTGTCGGGAAGATGTGTGGGAGAGTGCCTTCCGCGGCAGGACCGTTGATGGAGCCAGCTTTCCGGACAACCGGTTCAGCGCCGTGTTCTTCCAGCCCTTTTTTGCAGGCCAGACATTTGGCCTCGGCCAGATCAATCCGCTGACGGCGCTGGAATTCAGCGACATGGTGCACAAGACATCCGGCTATCCGGCGCTTGACGAGAAAAATGCAGGGAATGTCTACAATGCCATCATGGACCCCGACATGTCGCTGGCCTATATGGCGGCCATCATCCGCAAATCGATAGATATCTATAAATCTGTGGCGGGCATGGATATTTCCCAAAATCCCGGCATCACGGCCACGCTCTACAATGTCGGCAATCCGGAAAGACGCGCCCGTGCACTGGCAGCCTCCGGTAGACTGCCGGAAGAAAACTACTATGGCTGGCTGGTGAATGACAAGCTGGAAGAGCTGAAATCTCTGCTGTAATACCATGTGTGGACGGCACGCATGGGCAAAGAGACATTGCGCATCAGATATTGCGCATTGGACAGAGAAGCCGGGCCGATATAGCGTCGGCTGTTTTTGAAAGGAGCGTATACGATGGATATCACGCCCCCGTCTTTCGAGAAATCGCCTTTTGAACCGCCAGCCCCTGTGCCGCGCACGGTGCCACCCGGTCGCCTTGAAATCATCCGGACCGTTCTGAAAAATCCGCTCGAACTCTGGGGTGAGCCATCCTATAGCCAGCCATGGATTGACGTGAATTTTTTTGGCCGGCGCACGATCATTGCCAATGATCCGGCCCTGATCAAACATGTTCTGGTGGACAATGTGGCCAACTATAAAATGTCCGAAATCCGCCAGCTGGTGCTGCGTCCGATCCTGCGCGATGGATTGCTGACGGCAGAAGGGGAGATCTGGAAACGGTCACGCAAGGCCATGGCCCCAGTTTTCACACCCAGACATGCCTGGGGATTTGCCGACCGGATGCTGCGCAAGTCACAGGAGTTTGCTTCCCGATATCAGGACATGGGCGAGACTGGCACGGTTGTGGATATTGCGACAGACATGACGGCGCTGACCTTCGAGATTCTGTCAGAAACCCTGTTTTCCGGCGATATTGCCGCAGCAACGGCGGATTTTGCCGGCGATGTGGATGCACTTCTGCACCGCATGGGCCGGGTGGACCCGATGGATCTGCTCGAGGCGCCAGCCTGGGTTCCGCGGCTCACCCGCATGGGCGGGCAAAAGGTACTGGCCAAATTCCGCAAAATTGTAACGCAGACGATGGATCTGCGCCGCCAGAGGATGGCAAGGCAGGAGAGTGACCTGCCACAGGATTTTCTGTCGCTGCTTCTGGCCCTTGATGGCCCCGACGGGCTGACACAGGACGAGATCGAGGACAATATACTCACCTTCATCGGGGCGGGTCACGAGACAACAGCCCGTGCCCTGGCATGGACACTTTATTGCGTCGCCAACACGCCGCTTTTCCGCGATAAAATGGAAGCCGAAATCGACACGGTTCTGGCCTCCCGGGCCCCGCCGGTTTCATGGCTGGAACAGATGCCGCATGTGCGCGCGGCCTTTGAAGAAGCGTTGCGGCTCTATCCGCCTGCCCCCTCCATCAACCGCCAGGCTGTGGCGGATGATACCTGGACCAGTGCGGACGGACAGGAGATCCGCATAACAAAGGGTACAACGGTTCTGGTCATGCCGTGGACCCTGCATCGTCATACGCTGTACTGGGACAGGCCGCGCTGTTTCATGCCGGAACGCTTCCTGCCGGAAAATCGTAATGCCATCGGACGTTTCCAGTTTCTGCCCTTCGGTGCCGGTCCGCGCATCTGTATCGGTGCGACCTTCGCCCTGCAGGAAGCCGTCATTGCGCTTGCCGCTTTGATGCAAAGCTATCGTTTTGATATGACAGACAAAACCCATCCATGGCCGGTCCAGAAGCTGACAACCCAGCCTGCTGATGGATTGCCCTTGAGGGTCTCGCGCCGTCAACGGGTCGGCTCAAGCTGATGTTTTGTCACGCATGCGACCTTCCCATGCTGCAACATAAACAGTGGTGTTGCGGCGCAATCTGGCATAATCGGCTGCACGGCCTTGTGTGTTTCTGGATAGGGATGTGACGTGACCTCGCAAATGTTTCTGGGTATTGATACGGGTGGCACCTATACGGATGCGGTGCTGTTTTCGGAAGTCGACGGCGTTGTGGCCAAGGCCAAGGCATTGACAACGCGCCATGATCTGGCCATCGGCATATCCGGTGCTGTCGATGCCGTGCTGGCGCAGGCCAGGATCCCGGCTGGCTCCATTGCCCTTGTGTCCCTGTCGACAACCCTTGCCACCAATGCGCTTGTTGAAGGTCAGGGCGGACGCGCCGGTCTCATCATGATCGGTTTTGGACCGGAAGATTTGCAGCGTGACGGTCTGGCCGACGCACTGGGAACCGATCCGGTGCTTTTTTTGCCCGGTGGCCATAATGTGCATGGCCATGAAAATCCGCTCGACATGCTGCCTTTGGAACAGGCGCTGCCCGGACTGTCAAAGTCTGTCTCGTCTTTTGCCATTGCCGGTTATTTTGCCGTGCGCAACCCTGCCCATGAAATACGGGTGCGCGACTGCATACAGGCCATGTCACATCTGCCGGTGACCTGCAGCCATGAATTGTCCTCGAAGCTGGGCGGACCGCGCCGGGCGCTGACCACCCTGCTCAATGCCCGTCTCGTGTCGATGATCGACCGTCTGGTCGGGGCCTGCGAAGGCTTTCTTCTGGAACGCGGCATTCATGCGCCGATGATGGTGGTGCGTGGCGACGGTGCCTTGATGTCTGCGGCGGAGGCAAAATTGCGTCCGATTGAAACCATCCTGTCCGGTCCTGCGGCAAGCCTGGTCGGTGCCCGTTATCTGACCGGTCTGGACGATGCCGTTGTCTCGGATATCGGCGGAACGACGACAGATGTCGGCATATTGGACAAGGGGTTGCCGAGACTGGATGCCGACGGTGCCGTGGTCGGCGGATTCCGGACCATGGTCGAGGCCGTGGCCATGCGCACCTATGGCCTTGGAGGGGATTCCGAAGTCCGAATCCATGATCGCGGCCTGGTGGCAACGCTGGATCTGGGGCCGCGGCGGTTCCTGCCCCTGAGCCTTGCAGCCCTGCATCACGAAGAGGCGGTGCTATCGGTTCTGGAGCGCCAGTTGCGCAGTGCCGTCATGGGCAGGCATGATGGAAAACTGGCGGTCCGCACCGGCCTGCCCGACCATCTGGCAAGCGGATTGACGCCACAGGAAGAGAGCCTGTTTGAGAAGATTTCTGCCGTTCCGGCAGCTCTGGACCGGATTTTGACCTCAACGCAGCAAAAGGCCACGCTGGACCGCCTGGTCGCCCGCGGTCTGGTACATCTGGTCGGTATCACACCGTCGGACGCCATGCATGTTCTGGGGCATCAGGGCCAGTGGAATGGCAAGGCGGCTTTTCTGGGCCTGGAACTGGCAGCCCGCACAAAAGACGGGTCCGGAAAACCGGTCGCTGCAACCCCGCAGATCATGGCGGGCATGATTGTCGATCGCCTGACCCGCCAGTCCGGCGATGTGATCCTGTCGGCCTGTCTGGCTGAAGACGGGATCGATGATGTCAATCCGGTTACCTCCACGCCGGTCGGTCGCAGTTTCCTGCGCCGTGAGGGGATTGTCCGTTTTTCTGTGACGCTCGACAGGCCACTGGTGGGTCTGGGCGCATCAGCCCCGGTTTATTATCCGGCCATTGCCGGCATGATGGCCACGCACTGTATCATCCCGGATGCCGCCGATGTCGCCAATGCGGTAGGTGCTGTGGTCGGTCAGGTGCGTATATCGGCAGAAGTGGTGGTATCCTCGCCGGAAGAAGGCATTTTTGTTGTCACCGGCTGCGGGGAGACCGTGCGCCTTGTCAATGAGGCGGAGGCATTTGGCATGGCGCGCGCACGGGCCATGGATGCAGCCCTCAATTCGGCCCTGGTCAATGGTGCCGAGGATCCGGTCCTGGTGATCCGTGAAGATATTGATGCGCCGGAAATCGAGGGTCTGCGCAAGCTGGTGGAAGCGCGGTTTACAGCGGTAGCTTCCGGTCGTCCGCGCATGGCACGGGCATGAAAATCGATTGAAATCCTCCGGCTTCACCAGAAGAAGGATTGTGATTCGTGTGAAATTGCACGAAAAGAAGCAATGACCGGCTGCACTGTCTCGCATTCGCAGTCCGTGTCTGCCTGCTGCCCTGCTATTTCGATCGGATATGCGCATGATTGAGACCTTTGGCCTGAAAATGGATGAATCCCTGCATGATTTCCTCGTCCGCGAGGCCCTGCCCGGAACCGGGGTGGACCCGGAGCATTTTTTTCAGGCTTTTGCCGATATCATCCACACGCTGGGTCCGAAAAACCGGGCATTGCTGGCCAGACGCGATGCGCTTCAGGCCGAAATCGATGCCTGGCACCGGGCGCATCCCGGTGTCATTTCTATGGAAGCCTATCAGGCCTTCCTGAAAGAGATCGGCTATCTTTTGCCCGAAGGGGGCGCGTTTCAGGTGGAAACATCGCATGTCGACCCTGAAATAGCCAGCATCGCCGGACCGCAGCTGGTGGTGCCAGTCATGAATGCCCGCTATGCTTTGAATGCGGCCAATGCCCGCTGGGGCTCGCTCTATGATGCGCTGTATGGAACGGATGCGATTTCAGAAGCCGATGGCGCTGAAAAGGGCAGGGCCTATAATCCGGTGCGCGGTGCCAAGGTCATTGCCTGGGCAAAGAGATTTCTGGATCAGAGCGTGCCACTGGAAAATGCCCTTTGGGCCGATGTCACCGGATTTGAGTTTGCCGGTGGCGTGCTGACAGTCTTGACCGCAAAGGGCAAGAGGGCCCTGAAAAATCCGCGGCAATATAGCGGTTTCAGCCGTGAAAATGATCAGGCTTACCGCCTCTGTTTTGAAACCAATGGTCTGCATTCCATGGTCCTTGTGGATCCCGCCAGCCTGATCGGCAAGGATGATCCGGCAGGCATAGGCGATGTCGGCCTGGAATCGGCGCTGACCGCCATCATGGACTGCGAGGATTCCATTGCCGCCGTTGATGCCGGGGACAAGGTGCAGGTCTATCGCAACTGGCTGGGCCTGATGAAGGGTGATCTGACCGAGGAACTGGTGAAAAACGGCAGGACCATCACCCGCAGGCTGAACCCGGACATCAGCATCACCAGCCCGGATGGCAAGGCCGTGACCCTCAAGGGCCGCTCCTTGATGCTGGTGCGCAATGTCGGTCATCTGATGAGCAACCCGGCCATCATCGACCGGGATGGTCTGGAAGTTCAGGAAGGCATGATGGATGCCATGGTCACGGCGCTGGTTGCGCTCCATGATATTGGCCCGTATGGCCGACGCGCCAATTCCGGCGCAGGCTCCATGTATGTGGTCAAGCCGAAGATGCACGGGCCGGAAGAAGTGGCCTTCGCTGTGGAGATCTTCGATGCTGTCGAGCGGGCGCTCGGCATGCAGGCCAACACCATCAAGATGGGCATCATGGACGAGGAGCGCCGCACAACGGTCAACCTGAAAGAATGTATCCGCGCTGCCCGCCACCGCGTCGTGTTCATCAATACCGGCTTCCTCGACCGCACCGGCGATGAAATGCACACATCGATGGAAGCAGGCCCGATGATCCGCAAGGGTGACATGAAGCAGGCGGCGTGGATTTCCGCCTATGAACAGTGGAATGTCGATATTGGTCTCGAATGCGGTCTGGCAGGCCATGCCCAGATAGGCAAGGGCATGTGGGCCATGCCGGATCTGATGGCGGCCATGCTGGAACAAAAGATCGCCCACCCGAAGGCAGGGGCCAACACGGCCTGGGTGCCGTCCCCGACGGCGGCCACATTGCATGCCACCCATTATCATCAGGTCAGGGTTTCCGACGTGCAGGCCGGGCTGAAAAGCCGCGCCCGCGCCAGACTGGAAGATATCCTGTCCATTCCGGTGGCCGTGCGGCCGAACTGGACGCAAGACGAAATCCAGCGCGAACTGGACAATAATGCGCAAGGGATTCTCGGCTATGTCGTGCGCTGGGTTGATCAGGGCATCGGCTGCTCGAAAGTGCCGGATATCAACAATATCGGCCTGATGGAAGATCGCGCCACATTGCGGATTTCCGCCCAGCACATGGCCAACTGGCTGCGCCACACTGTGGTGACGCAGGATCAGATCATGGAAACCATGAAGCGGATGGCAGCCGTGGTGGACAGCCAGAATGCCGGCGATCCGCTCTACAGGCCGATGGCGCAGGATTTTGACGGATCGGTCGCGTTTCAGGCCGCCGTCGAACTGGTTCTCAAGGGGCTGGAACAGCCCAATGGCTATACAGAGCCGGTCCTGCATCGCCGCAGGCTGGAGCTGAAGGCCAGGGGATGACATAAAATCAATAAAAAAGCATAAAAAACCCGCTGAACATGCGTTCAGCGGGTTTTTTGCAAATCCTGCGGATTACTGGATAACCACAACCTTTGTGCCGCGACCCGGCATAACCCGCTTGTAGAGATCGACAATATCCTGATTGATCATGCGGATGCAGCCGGAAGAGGCCGCTGTTCCGATGGAAGACCATTCCGGTGTGCCGTGAATGCGAAACAGCGTGTCCTGACCTTTTTCATTGTAAAGATACATGGCGCGCGCACCCAAAGGATTGGAGAGGCCGCCATCCATGCCGTCTTCCACATATTTGGCAATTTCCGGCTTGCGAACGGCCATTTCTGCTGGCGGATGCCATGCCGGCCATTCCTGCTTCCAGGCAATATAGGCTTCTCCGGCCCAGGCAAACCCGGCCTTGCCAACGCTGATGCCATAACGGATGGCCTTGCCACCCGGCATGACATAATAAAGATGGCGTTCCGGTGTGTTGACAACGATGGTTCCGGGACGTTCGGTTGTGGAATAATCGACGATCTGGCGGCGGAACTCCTGCTTGACGCGCTCGACAGGAATCGCTGGCAGCGTGTAGGCTGCATCTTTCTGGGCAGCGTAGGAACTGGTGAAAGCCTCGGCTTTCACGGTTTTCCCCTTGTCTTCACCATCAGTGGTGGCACATCCGGTCAAAACGAGCGTAGCGGCAAGGCCAAGAAGGGAAAGTGCAGTTTTCACGGACATTCAAAATCTCTTGAATTGGGGAGCTGGGCAGGCGTTCTTGGCCTTTGTCTAAAATTGTTATTTTCGATAAGCTGCCTGAATGCAAGCCGTTGCGATGCAGCATGGAACGCGGGCTGATCAAATTCACGAATCATTGTTTTTTTGCAACAAGGCACAGCTTGTGCAAGACTGCCAGCATGACGATTCTCTCATTCTCCAAGGAAAATCCGCTTGTCGACGGGCGGCAGTCGGAAAAGGCCATGCTGGTGCGCCGCGGCATGCAGCGCCTGCTCTGTTCCATGCGCCATGCGGTGTTGCCGGAACTGCCTCTGGCCAGCGGCAGACGCGCCGACCTGATCACGCTGTCTGACAGGGGCGATATCTGGATTATTGAAATCAAATCCTCGATCGAGGATTTCAGGGTGGACCGCAAATGGCCGGATTACCGCAAACACTGTGACCAGCTGTATTTTGCCACCCACAAGGATGTGCCACTCGATATTTTCCCGGCGGATTGCGGCCTGTTTCTGTCGGACGGCTATGGCGCCCACATGATTCGCGAAGCCCCGCAACACCGGCTGCCGGCTGCCACACGCAAATCGGTTCTCCTGAATTTTTCCCGTGCTGCCGCGTTACGGCTGATGACGGCAGAACTGGCCGCCGAACGCCAGGGCAGGACGCTTGAGACAGGTGAGCCCCTGCCGGACGGAACGCAAACAGAATGAGTGCACTGATTATTTCGGTGCGCGCTTGGCCAGAATGCGTTGCAGCGTGCGTCGGTGCATATTCAGGCGACGGGCCGTTTCCGACACATTGCGTTCGCACATTTCAAAGACGCGCTGAATATGTTCCCAGCGCACCCGGTCGGCAGACATCGGATTCTCCGGCAGTTCCACCCGTTCGCCGGGCTTGCGCACCAGCGCATTCATCACATCATCGGCATCGGCAGGTTTGGCAAGATAATCAACCGCACCCAGTTTGACGGCATTGACCGCCGTTGCAATATTTCCATATCCGGTGAGCACGATAATGCGTGTATCATCACGACGCTGGCGAATGGCCTCGATGACATCCAGCCCGGTACCGTCACCAAGACGCAAATCGACAACCGCATATTTGGGCGGGTTGATCCTGGCCCTGGCAATGCCCTCGGCAACGGATTCGGCTGTCTCGACACTGAACCCGCGGCTCTCCATGGCGCGCGACAGACGACGCAGGAATGCACTGTCATCATCGACAATCAGCAAGCTTGTATCCGGTCCAATCGAAACAATCGCAGATTTTGCCGCCTGTGAAGCCGGAACTGCCGGTGTCTCTTCCATCATAAACCCATCCCGCAGACAATGTCTGCCTTTTTCCATCCTTATGACCATTTCACATAGGACGGTAAAGTTATTTTGTAAGGCCGGATTGCCCTATATCCATGCGGTAACGCGGCCATTCTACAAAAATACGGGCTCCCGACCGTGAATCACTGCGATTTTCAAATGCAATGCGTGCACCGGAGCGTTCCAGAAGCGTTTTTGCAATAAACAGCCCCAGTCCCAGACCGCCTGCACTGTCATCCCGCTGGCGCCTGGTGACATAGGGTTCGCCGATCCGGGTCAGGATATCGGGTGCATAGCCTTCGCCATCATCCTCGATCATGACACTGACGCTGTCGGCATTATGATCCACCGTAATGCGGACCTCGTCGCGGGCATAGTCGACGGCATTTTCAACCAGATTGCCGAGACCATAGAGAATACCGGCATTGCGCCGCCCCACCGGCTCGTCGGCGCGGCCGGCCTTTTCAACCAGAGTCAGCCGGATGCCGAATTCCCTGTGCGGTGCCAGAACCTCCTCAACCAGCGAGGACAGCGGCAGATTGCGCATATGGTCTTCATTGTCGGCAGACAGGGTTGTCAGCCGCCGCAAGATATCACGGCAGCGTTCGCTCTGGCTGCGCAGCAGGGCAACATCCTCGGCAAACCGGTCATCATCCCCCAGTTCGCGCTCCATTTCCCTTGCCACAACAGAGATGGTTGCCAGCGGTGTTCCCAGTTCATGGGCAGCGGCTGCCGCCAGCCCGTCCAGCTGGGTCAGGTGGTTTTCACGTTGCAGGATGAGCTCGGTTGCCGTCAGTGCATCGGACAGCTGGTTGGCCTCAAGCGAGACGCGATAGGCATAGAAGGCAGCAAAGGCGGTGGTCGAGATGATCGCAATCCACATGCCGGTCAGCATGACCGGGTCAATCACCGGAACCACACCCTTGTACCAGGGCAGCGGAAAGGGCGAGAAGGAAAGGGCCGTAATCAGCATCAGCGCAAAAATTCCAAGGGCCGCACTGTAGCGGATCGGCTGGGAGGCGGAAGCAATGATCACCGGAACGCAGACCAGCAACGCAAACGGATTGGCAAGACCACCTGTCAGGAACAACAGGCCGGTCAGCTGCAGGAGATCAAGGCCGAGAACCGCAAGGGCAGCCGGTGGCTGAAGCCGGTGCGTTGGCGGAAAGCGCAGTGTCAGATAGAGATTGAACAGCGCAAGACCGGCAATCAGCGTGGTGCACGCCAGGATAGGCAGCGGAAAATGCAGCACAAACTGCACGATAAAAACAGTCAGGCCCTGTCCGCAAACCGCAAGCCAGCGCAGGCGCACAAGCGTTTGCAAACGCAGGTGCCGACTGGAAAAATGGTCCTCAACATGCCGTGTCCGTACCATCGCCTTTTGCCCTCCTGAAACAAGTTCTGCCAGACAAGTGCATCGCGTTGATCCGGATTCAGGCGATACGCTTTGTCTTTTTGTTACGCATGTCGCGCAAAACCGTTGCACAGTTTTGCGTGACATGCAGCAGACCACCCCGTGCTGGGCCCTGCTGTGCGGGCAGATATACAGTCAAGTCTGCTGTCCGGAAATGCAGTGTAAACCAAAATGCTTCAGGGTTTGGGACGAAATCTTATGTTCCGCGTGGCTTTGCCCGGGTGGTGGGCAGGGCCTGTGCGGGATTTTCCGGCCAGGGATGGCGCGGGTAGCGACCGCGCATGTCTGCCCGCACATCTTTCCACGAACCGGCCCAGAAGCCCGGCAGATCCCGGGTTGTCTGGATCGTCCTGTGCGCGGGTGACAAAAGGTCCAGAAGCAGCGGCAAGTGTCCGCCGCCGATTTTGGGATGTGCGGAAAGCCCGTAGAGTTCCTGGACGCGGATGGACAGAACCGGCTCGTCGCCATCATAGCGGATAGGGTGCCTTTGGCCCGTCGGAGCCTCGAAATGGGTGGGCGCATATGTACCAAGATCGCGTTGCAGGCTGGAATCCACCAGCGCCATCAATCCGCTGGACAGGCTCGCGGCGCTGATATCCGCAAATCCCCTTGTGTCTGCCTGAAAAGGGATAAACCAGTCTTCCAGCCGGGCCAGCAGCGCATCATCGCTGACATCGGGCCAGGGTTGGCCCAGTGTGCGGTGCAGGAAACCGATCCTGTCGCGCAATTGCGCCACATCTTTGGGCAGGTCGAGGGCTGCAATGCCCAGATCGGACACGCCCCCGGCAAGGGCGCGGGCAGAGAGATCCCCGGTCGGGCGCGGGATGGGGGATTCGTCGAAAACCAGTGCTCCAAGCCGGGTAACCCTGCGGGCGCGCACCTGTCGGCTGGCACGGTCAAACAGGCACTGGTCTTCGGTGACGACGGCACCCGGCAGATGTGCATCCATATCGGCACGGTCAATTTCCGCCGCCGCCAGGATCCGGCTCCTGGCTGCATGCCCTGTCAGGTCTGCAATGACCAGCATCTGCGCACCGGCCAGCCGTTCGCTCACTTCCAGTTCCGCACCGCGTCCGTTGGCCATGACAAAGCGTCCCCTTCCTCCACGTTGCAGCGCAATGCGGTCGGGAAAGGCATGCAGGAGCAGGGGACCGGGCAAAGCAGGACCGGAAGACACGGCCTGTTTGCCTGCACTTGACAGAATGCGCTTTGCCAGCGTGCGGGAGGCTTCTGCGCGTGCGCCTTTTTCCGTCTTGAAGCGGCGCAGCCGTTCCTCAAGGTCGATGGCCGAACCGCCAAGGCCCTGTTCGGTCAGCATCACCGCCAGAAGGGCGGCATCAAGGCCATAACCCTGAGCGCTGGCATGAACCACCATCGCGGCCAGCCGCGGCGGCAGCGCCATGGCACGGATGCGTTTTCCGTTTTCCGTCAACTGTCCGTAACTATCCAGCGCACCCAGCATTTGCAGGAGGACAAGGGCTTCGGCGACGGCGGCTTTGGGCGGCTGGTCGACAAGGGCCAGTTGGGCCGGATCCTGCACGCCCCAGTGGGCGCAGTCCAGAATAAGGCCGGACAGATCACTCGCCATGATCTGCGGCGGGGTGAAGGCGGGCAGGGCCGCTGTCTGTCCGGCATGCCACAGGCGCAGGGCAATGCCGGGTTCAGTTCGTCCGGCGCGACCCGCCCGCTGGTCGGCAGAGGCCCGTGACACGCGCTGTGTTTCCAGACGGGTAATGCCGGTGGCCGGTTCATAGACCGGCAGACGCTGCAATCCGCTGTCAATCACCACGCGCACGCCGTCAATGGTGATGGATGTTTCGGCAATGGAGGTGGCCAGCACGATCTTTCGCTGACCGGGAGCTGCCGGCTGAATGGCACTTTCCTGTTCCTTCTGCCCGAGATTGCCATAGAGCGGGGTCACTGCCACATGCTTCGGAATACGGTTTTCCAGCCGTTCCACCGTGCGCAGGATTTCGGCCTGCCCGGGCAGAAAGGCGAGGATGGAGCCGCTCTCCGATTTGAGTGTTTGCAGGATAGCGCCTGCAACACTGTCTTCGATCCGCCCGGAAGCGGGCCGGTCCTGATAGCGGATGTCAACGGGGAAACTGCGACCCCGGCTTTCGATGACGGGAGGGTGATCGAGAAGACCGGCAATCCGCGCCACATCGAGCGTCGCCGACATGACCAGCAGCCGCAGATCCTGGCGGAAAACCGATTGTGCGTCCAGCGCCAGCGCCAGCCCGAAATCGGCATCGAGCGACCGTTCATGAAATTCATCAAATATGACGGCACCAATCCCTGTCAGTTCGGGATCTTCGAGGATGAGCCGGGTAAAAACCCCTTCGGTGACCACTTCAATACGGGTTCTGGCCGAAACGCGCGTATCAAGCCGCATGCGATAGCCGACGGTTTCACCCACGGCCTCGCCCAGAAGTGATGCCATCCGGCTGGCTGCAGCCCGCGCCGCCAGCCGCCGGGGCTCCAGAAGAATGATTCTGGAAGGACCAGGCCAGTCCTGCGACAGGAGGGCCAGGGGGACCAGCGTGGTTTTGCCCGCGCCCGGCGGGGCAGACAATATGGCGCGTGTACCGGATGCCAAAGCAGCCAGAAGATCCGGCAATACAACGCTGACAGGCAGCACCGGCAGATCAGGACGCATCGCAACGCCCTTTGCCATCCGTCATGATCTGATCAGGGGCGCGAAAATCAATGGGTGGTCCGGTGTGGTTCATTGCGCTCTTTCATGGCCTCTTTCCGCCAATAGCAACACCGGAGCCTTGGTGGCAATGAAAAATCCGTCAACGGAAATGTGTTGACAGCAGAACCTTCCCGGCATTCCCCTGTCTTCCCGTCAGGCAAACAGGAGAAAGACAGCACACGGAATGGGTTCCGGCGAGAGACATCATGCTCTATTCTTCGCTGCCCCTGGCCTGCGATACATGTTCAAAGGCAAGGATTGCTCCGGCCAGATCCTCAAGGGCTGTGCCTACGGATTTGAACAGGGTGATCACCTCATCATTCGCCCGGCCGGGTCCGTTGCCTGCCACCAGATCGAACAGGTCTCCCTTGATATGGTCCTGCGTGATGATACCTTCAGACAGCGGCTGGACCAGATCTCCGCCTTCGCAAAGGGCGCCTTCCCGCGTATCGACATAGACCACGGATCGCAACACGGCCGTGTTGTCACTTTCGCGCATGCCTGGTTTGAAAGCGCCGACCAGATCCACATGGGTTCCAGGTTTCAGCCAGGCACCCTGCACCAGCGGCACATGGGAAAGGGTCGCGCAGGATATGATATCGGCCTGGCGGCACCCCGCTTCCGGACTGTCGACAACAATGGCCTCAAGGCCAAGCGACCGCGCATGGAGGGCCACCGCTTCGGCCTTGTCCGGCGAACGCCCCCAGATCAGCACGGTTTTGATCGGGCGAACCTGCATATGGGCTTCTATAAGGTTGCAGGAAAGCCGCCCGGTGCCGATCATCATCATCACCGATGCATCAGAACGGGCGAGCGTTCTGGCTGCAAGCGCAGAGGCTGCAGCTGTGCGCCTTGCTGTCAGTTCACCACCGTCAATCAGCGCCAGCAATGCGCCGGTAACGGCAGAGGACAATATATAGGAACCGAAAATGGCCGGCAGGCCACGCTGGCCGTTGCCGGGAAATACCGAGACCATTTTTACACCCAGATAGCGGCCCGGTTCCCATGCCGGCATCAAAAGCAGGGTTCCGTCAGGCTCACCCGGAACATCAACAGTATGATGATGGCGCGCGGGCGCAACACAGGATACCCGGAACAGCCGTTCGATGGAATCAATCAGGTCGGGAAATGGCAGGGCATTGCGGGTTTCGAGTTCATCAAGCACAAGCATGGGCATTCCTTTCAGAAAATTTCTGGCAATCTATCTGCGATTCCTTTCCTGTGTCATGAAAAAACGCGGTTCCAGGGTGTGCGGGTCGATTTGGGTCAAGGGCTTGACAGCCCCTGTGGTGTTTGAAGGGACATTTTGCCGTTTTTGCAGATTCTGCGTCCATGCGGGTTCCTTTTTGCGGTCTGTGAAACTTTTATAGGGTGCAATAAAAAATTATTAAACTTTAAGTTTATATTGTTGCTATTGATGGACCGGCATTTGTCATTCCGGGATCGGTTTTCGCCGGACATCAGGCTTTTCTTTGAAATTTTTATAAAATTATTGTTATAAAACAATGCGATAAAAGAAA
>CBDFGT010000015.1:0-3030 GCA_965247225.1 Rhizobiaceae bacterium
AGCGCGCCCCAGAGATGATCGGGATGGGCGTGCGTGAAACAGAGATGTTTTACTTTTTCAGGATCCACGCCTGCCGCCGCCAGCGATTTCATCAACTGGCCGGTGCCCGGCACGAAATTCGGACCGGCCCCGCAATCAAACAGCACAAAGGCCCCGTCCCGCTCCAGCACAGTGATATTGAGATGGCTGACGCTTTCATGCGCTGGCAGCCCGGCCGCCGTTAATGCCGCCTTTATTTCGGCTTCCGGGTGGCCCTTGCTCAGCATGGATGCCGGCAGGTTAAAACGGCCATCGGAGACGGTAAAAATCCGGTCCGGCCCAGCCTGCGCCAGCGTTGTGACGCTGACCGGTGCCATGAGGAGACCGGCAAGAATAAAACGGCGGTTCACCATACCCGTCTCCCAGAAAAAATCGCGTGCAAGCCGTCAACAGCTTACATGAACATGTCGTTGGTAATACCGGAATACCAGCCGATATTTTCTGCCTGCTGCTCCTTGCGCTGATCATCGCTTTCGCCGGTTTTCGACACGAATGTTTCGACGGCGGAAATCTTGCCATCCTTCGGGCCATAGGAGCCGCCAACCTTGACGGTATTATCCGGTGAAATCAGCGACCAGCATGTGTTGGCGTAGCGCGCCGGAAATACACGCCCGGCAATCAGTTCGCCGCGCACATTCATGGCCGCAACCTTGGCCTGGCTGTTGGCGGAAAATGCCGATTTCGGCATGTCGCCGGCAATGCACGCATCGCCGATGACATAGATCAGCGGATCAACGGCAGACTGCATATTCTCGGGATTGATCGGGCAGAAGCCGGACTGGTTGGCGAGCCCTGCATCACGCGCGATCTTGCCGGCCCATTGCGCCGGAATCACATTGACCAGCGCCGCATTTTTATATGTCTCGAACCCGGTCACAACCGTATTCGTTTTGGGATCGACGGATTTGATGCCATCATGAATTTTCGGGCCAAGCCATTCCACCATACCCGGATAATGCTTCTCCCATCCCTCCTGAAACAGGCCCTGCTTGGAAAATGTTTCTTTCGGATCGACAATAATGATTTTGGCTTTTGTCTTGCCTGCCTGCTTCAGGCGATAGGCCATCATCGACACGCGCTCATAGGGGCCGGGCGGGCAGCGATAGGGATTGGGCGGCGCGACCATGACAATCAATCCGGCATCGGGAACCGCATCCAGTTTGGCGCGCAGGATTTCCGTCTGTTTACCGGCCTTCCAGGCGTGCGGCATGATCTCTTCAAATTCCTGCCCCCAGCCGGGAACGGAATCATATTTCAGGTCAATGCCCGGTGAAACAATCAGCCGGTCATAGGATTGATGCGATGAATCATCGAGCACCACATGCTTGTTGGCCCGGTCAATCATCATGGCGGTTTGGTGAATGACCTTTACGCCATGATTTTTCAGCGCATCATAGGAATGCGTGATCGCCTGCATGTCCTTGAAGCCGCCGAGATAGAGGTTGGAATGAAAGCAGGTGACAAAACTCCGCGACGGCTCAATCAGCGTTACATCAATTTTATCAAGTGCGTCCTTCGCGGCATATTTGGCGGCTGTTGCGCCTCCTGCGCCGCCGCCGATAATCACGACGCGCGGGCGGGCCTGCGCGCGCGCGACATAAGGTGCCGCAATGAGCATGGCAGATGCGGCCCCTGTTGTGGCCAGAAGCTGGCGGCGATTGATGGTCATGGTGTTCTCCCCAAAAGATGATTGCCGTGACGGGCCTGATCTAGCCAATCTTCATGTAAGCGAAGCCCCGGGTCTGCAACGCGGCCACAGTTGCAACACCGGACGGTACAAACGTGATATATTCTGCCTTGCGGACTTTTGCGCGATCCAGATTCAGCCGTTCAAACGTGATATTGCAGAGGTGAATCCGCAAACCCTGTCTGGCAATGGCATCGATGCGCTCAAATAAACCGGGCACCATCGCTTCATCGCGCCAGCTCGTGCTTTCCCATGTTTCGAGAAAAAATTTGACACCCGGACCATGCGCCACGATGACGATCTGGAGATCAAACGGATTTGCGCCATAGGCGCTGTAATGATTGGAAATATTGGTCAGCGTCTGCGCGAAGCGCGGCGCATCTCCGTAATCAACATGATAGACGCAAGCCACATCAGCGTCTTTTTTCAAGTCCGACAGGGCCTGCATGACGGGCTGGGACTGCGCAACGGCGGCACTGCCAGCCAGCGCCAGTGTGCCGAAGAGTGCGCATCTGTCAAAACCGGTCATAGGCCTCTCCTGTGTGCTGTGCCATGGCCGGATTCTTCATCAATTCCGGGCCGCCGGTACAGGAAGCGAACCGAAATAGGCGGCCAGTGCGGCCATTTCCTCATCCGACAATCGTGACGTCAATGTCTGCATCACCTGATTATCACGTTCGCGGCTGCGGAAAGACCGGAGCACGGCAATGAACTGATCCTCCGGCCAGCCAATGATCACCGGAACAGCGCCGACCTGCTTCCCCGAGGGCTGATGGCACGTCACACATTCCGATGATAAATATTCGCCCAGAACCCTGTCGCCCTTCACAACGGTAATGCCGGCATTGTCCGGCCATGCCGGCGATGACCACACCAGCGCAGCATGTGTTATCAGCGCCAATGTTGCATCACGCCAGCGCATCAATCCACCTTCGGACCGGATTTGCTGTCCGGTGTCACGTCGATTACGCGAGCGCGGCCTGTGATTTTTGCGGGTTCCGGAGCACAATTTTTCATGCACGGATCTTTTTTCCAGAATCTTTTTTCGCTCACCGGCCTGTCATCGTCAAAAAATTCTCCAACATTCGGCAGTTTGACGCTCGTGAAATTATCGCGGGACAACACAAAATCATCTTTCACCAGATCATTCATGCTGAGCAGGAAAGCCACAATGGCATACACTTCATCCGGTGCCAGCGATTGCGCGTTGCCGAAGGGCATGGCGCGATTCACATAATCAAACACGGTGGAGGCATAAGGCCAGAAGGAGCCGATGGTCTTGTCGGGATTGTCGCCCTTCAAGG
>CBDFGT010000016.1:0-42018 GCA_965247225.1 Rhizobiaceae bacterium
CGTCAAAGTGGACTGGTCTCATTTCATTCATGTCAAACACATTCCAATATACTCTTTTCAAATCTATCATAGAATGAATAACTGAATATGACCTTTTTACCGATGGGCAAAGATCACAGGCCATTTTTCCCTGATGCCCGGCAAACGCTGGATTGCCCTTTGAAAAACCCGGTTGTCTTTCAGGTCTTCAAAGTTGATTGTACCCGTCAACGGCACAATCCGGGATGCTTCATCCATAATGCGGTGCAGTCGCTTGTTCGGATTCCTGCTCGCGGCCATTAAAAGATCCGGATGGCTGAGTGTTCAATGTCCGGTCGCAAACGCGGTGAAAGGCCTGGCCCTGTACCAGAATCAGCGGCACGCTCAAGGTTCTTGATCCTTTCAACGATAATGTTGCGTTCCAATGTGGCACCTTGTCATGAAAAGGGACATACCACAGATGTCCGGAAATTGAAGCCTATTTCTCCAGACAGGCCACGACCTCCACATGGGTGGACCAGAGAAACTGGTCAACGGGCGTCACCTGTGTCATCCGGTAACCGGCAGATGCGAGAATGGAAAGGTCGCGTGCGAGCGTCAGAGGGCTGCAGGAAACGGCCACAATCTTTTTCACGCCGGAGCGTGCCAGCTCCTTCGCCTGGAATTCGGCACCGGCGCGTGGCGGGTCAAACACCACGGCATCAAAAACTTTCAGTTCCTGGGCCATCATCGGGCGACGGAACAGGTCGCGCCGTTCCACGGTCACCGGCTTCAGCCCCTGGGTGTTGCGGGCGGCATGGTCAAGCGCTGCCAGCGCCTTTGCGTCGGCTTCCACGGCGTGCACCCGTGCAGTTCTGGCCAGTCGCAGCGCAAATGTGCCGGAGCCTGAAAACAGGTCTGCCACCCGCTTTGCCTTGCCGACATGGGCCAGAACCAGCGCGGCCATCACATTTTCAGCCTGCACTGTCGCCTGCGTAAAGCCGCCGGAAGGCGGGCTGACGGCCACAGTGCCAAAATTCAGCACGGGCCGGACCTGCTCGATCAGGATTTCCCCGTCGAGCGAAACCCGGGCCACGCCTTTTTGGCTCAGCGTTGTTTCAATGCCCGAGCGGCGCAATGTATCATTCAGCCCCTTGAGACCGTCTATGGCCAGATCCAGCCCGGACAGGGTTTCCAGCACGGTCACACGGAAAGGTTCGGGATTGGCCGCAAGGGAGCGGGCAATGGCGCGAATGGCGGGCAACTGCGCCTGAAGACCCGGCGTTATCACCGGACAGGCGTGAATCGGCACTATGTGATGGCTGGCAGCCTGGTTGAAGCCCAGAAGCAGGTCTTTTTCGGTTCTGCGGGCGGTAAAGACAGCGCGGCGGCGCTGTCCGGGGCCGGCCGGCACCAGAGCGTCCACCGCCACATGCAGGCCCTGGCTGCGCAGGGCGCGCACCACCAGATCGCGCTTGAAAGCCTGATAGGGCGCATCGGCCTGATGTTGCAGGCTGCATCCGCCGCAGGTTCCGCCTTCGCCATCCGGTCCAAAATGCCCGCAGCGCGGCTCCACACGGTCGGGCGAGGCAACAGGCATCGACAGGATCGTGCCCTGATTTTTCACAAGGGCAATGGAAACCACATCGCCGGGCAGGGCAAAGGGAACATAGACCGGGCCGTTTTCACCATCCGCAATGCCGTCGCCCTCGGCACCCAGCCGGGCAATGGTCACTGTCCGCGCGCTCATGCCTTGCGCCCTCCCAGCAGATATTCCCGTGTTCCGTCGCCGCCTGCCAGCGGGCAGGCCAGATGGCCAAGGCTGGTCCAGCCTTCCTGTTGTCCCAGCCATGCCGAAAGTTCATCCGCCAGCGCCGGTCCCTGCACATCCGGGTCTTTCAGCATGCCCTTCCTGCCAACGCCGTCCTTTCCCGCCTCAAACTGCGGCTTGACCAGCGCCACCAGAAACGCCCCGGATCTGGCAAGCTTCAGGGCAGGCGGCAGCGCCAGCTTCAGGGAAATGAACGAGACATCCGACACCACGCACCGGATCGTGCGGCCCGCGATATGCTCCTCGTCGAGCACACGGGCATTCAGCCCCTCGTAACCGGTCAGGCGCGGATCGTTCTTCAGGAGGGGATGCATCTGTTCATGGCCCACATCCACCGCAGTGACATGCGCCGCCCCGCGTTCCAGCAGCACCTGGCTGAACCCGCCGGTCGATGCGCCAATATCCAGGCAGTCAAGCCCTGCGGGATCAAATCCGAAATGATCGAGCCCGGCAATGAGCTTCAGGGCGGCCCGCGACACATAGACCTGTGCCGCATCCGTGGTGACAATCACCACACCGGGGCCGAACACGGATCCGGCCCTGGTCACGGTCACGCCGTCCACCGTCACGGTTCCGCGCTGGATGGCATCGCGCGCCCGGGAGCGGGACGGAAAAAGCCCGCGCGAAACGAGCAGCTGGTCCAGGCGCATGTCGGCGCTGATATCGGCAGTGGTATCTGTCATGCAGGTTCAATGGCGGGGAATGGCACCAAAGGCAAGACTTTTATCCATTCTGTTTCACCGGAAGGGGTGTTCACAGGCATTCCGCCGGTCATTTCTGGCATACCCGCCATTGGTAAAGGAATTTTTAACAACTGGTTGCTAAAACTTGTGTCATCCGATCCTGGATGATGATGACCTCGAACATGAAACCTGCCTGGAGCATAAGATGAAAAGACCCAGTATTAAAACAGCCCTTGTCTCTCTGTTTGCAGGGATGACACTGCTCCTTATGGGCATGTCGGCCTATTCCGTTAAAACAATGAGCGAACTTGCCTATAACACAACACGTGTCGGCGATTACTGGATGGAACGGATGATAACAGCCCGGGAAGTCAAGGGTAATCTCAATCTGATGCGCCTTGCCTATGCCCGCCAGCTGCTGGCCGAGCCTGCTGGTATGGATGAGGAAGCCAAATTCAGGACAGGTGTCGAAACGGCGCTGAAAGACGCCATGGCGAAATATGAAAAAAGCATTGTCACCGAAAAGGGCCGTACGCTGTTCGCTGACGTCTCAAAAGCCATCAATGCCTATCTGGAGCTTGGCAATCAGATGACAGCCCTGCAGTCTGCCGGCAAGCTTCCGGAAGCCACTGATTTCTTTCGGGGTGCCATGAAAGACCAGACCACGGTTGCCAACACTGCGGTGGATGAACTTGTCAGCTTCATCGTCTCGCAGTCCGAAGACTATGTCGCGCAGAGCGAGGCCAGCTATTCGGCGGCTTTCTGGACCATGATTGCCATCACCATCGGCGCTGCCGCCGCGGCCCTCGGAGGTGCTGCATACGCGCTGAAGGGTATTTCCACTCCGATTTCGCGCATTACGGGTTCGATGGAAGGTTTGGCGCGGGGTGATGTTGCCTCTGAAATTCCGTTCAGCACCCGCACGGACGAAATCGGTTCCATGGCGTCTGCGGTTGAGGTTTTCCGCCAGACCGCGCTTGCCAAGATCGAATCGGACCGCCGTTCGGAAGAAAACCGTTCGCAGTCGGAACAGGACCGGATCGCCCGCGAACAGGCAGACCGCGCCCGTGCCGAAGCCATGGTACAGGCCACAAAGGGTCTGGCCTCGGGTCTGAAAGCGCTGTCTTCGGGCGACCTGACGGTGCAGATCGACCAGCGTTTTGCGCCGGATTTTGAGCAGTTGCGCGAGGATTTCAATCTCGCCGTATCGCAGCTTTGCGCGACGCTGGCCAATGTTGCGGGTGCAACGGTCAACATTGACAGCGGTTCACGCGAAATTGCCGGCGGTGCCAATGACCTTGCCAAGCGCACCGAGCAGCAGGCCGCAGCCCTTGAGGAAACGGCAGCGGCGCTGGACCAGATCACCGCCAATGTCCGCAGCTCGTCGCAACGTGCCGATGAGGCCCGCCATGTGGCGGTGGAGGCCAACCAGTCGGCTGCAAAGTCCGGTGATGTCGTGTCCCAGGCGGTCAATGCCATGAGCCGGATCGAGGAAAGCGCCAAGCAGATTTCCAACATTATCGGCGTGATTGACGAGATCGCCTTCCAGACCAATCTTCTGGCGCTGAACGCCGGTGTCGAGGCGGCGCGTGCCGGTGATGCGGGCAAGGGCTTTGCGGTGGTAGCCCAGGAAGTGCGCGAACTGGCGCAGCGCTCTGCCCAGGCGGCCAAGGAGATCAAGGGCCTGATCCAGGCCTCGACAACCGAAGTGGCGACCGGTGTGAAGCTGGTGTCGGAAACCGGCGATGCGCTGAAAGCCATCGGGGGCTTCATCGTGACCATCAACCAGCACATGGATGCGATTGCCACCTCGGCGCGTGAACAGTCCGTGGGTCTGGCGGAGGTCAACACGGCGGTCAACCAGATGGACCAGACGACGCAGCAGAATGCCGCCATGGTCGAGGAAACCTCGGCAGCCTCCGGCACGCTGGCCAGCGAGAGCGCCAACCTGCGCGACATGATCGCCCAGTTCAATCTGGGCCATGCAGGAGCCCAGGCCAATGCCGGAACACAGGCCCTGCGCCAGACAGCCGCGCGCATGGCCCAGCCGTCCGCGTCGGCCCGGCCCGCCTCTTCCGGCACACCGGCCCGTGCACCGGCCCGCAAGGTCGCAAACGCCGGCAATGGTGCAGCCGTCGCGCAGGAATGGTCGGAATTCTGATCCGCCCCCGATCATGCACACGAAAAAACACCCTCCCGGACACCCTCCGGGAGGGTGTTGCATTGTGCGCAGGGCCTGTCACCTCTCACGTCTGCAAGCATGGCATGGTGCAGCAATAGCACGCTTCGGGAAAAGCACGGCCAGGCCAAACCCGTCTTGCGCCACGCTTGAAACCGGGATGTTAACAGCCCCTAAAGCTTGCAAAAGAAATTAAAACCAAATTAGGATTTATCCGTTAACATTTCAGTCGGAATTAAAGTGGGAAGGCTGAGCTTGCAAGCTCCAGTCCTTGGCAATGTGCAAACAGCAGGCCGCACGACAAAAGTGCCGACTGGAACATGGAGACAAACCGCATGCTGACAAACAGATTTCTTGGCGCAAGGACAAATGCCAGACTGATGGCGATGGAGGCCCTGAATGCCAATATCATGATCGCTGATCGAAACCTGAACATCACCTATATGAACCCGGCAGTCATGGATCTGTTGCAGAAGGCGGAAGCTGACCTGAAAAAGGAATTGCCGCGCTTCAGTGTTGCAACACTGATCGGCAGCAACATTGATGTCTTTCACAAGACCCCGGCCCATCAGCGCGACATGCTGAAAAATTTGAAGGGACGGCACAATGCCACCATCAAGGTTGGTGACCTGATGTTCGATCTCCAGGTCTCGCCCCTGGTGCGCGGCGGCAGGAACAGTGGTTTTGTGGTCGAATGGTCCGACGCCAGGACACGTCTGCAAAATCTGGAATTTGCGGTCCAGATCGCAGCCATCAGCCGCTCGCAAGCCGTGATTGAATTTGATATTGACGGCACGATCCTGAACGCCAACGCCAATTTCCTGAACTGTCTGGGCTATACGATGGAGGAGATCAAGGGGCGCAAGCATAGCATGTTCGTTGAGAAGGCCTATGCCGCAAGTCCTGCTTATGAGGAATTCTGGAACGGCCTGCGTGCCGGCGAATTTCATCCCCAGGAGTTCAGGCGTGTTCACAAGGACGGTCGCATTATCACCATCCAGGCCGCGTATAATCCGATCATGGATAGCCAGGGTAAAGTGGTCAAGGTGATCAAATTTGCAACCGATGTTTCAAAACGGGTTGCCATCGTCAAGGACATTGGCGAGGCTTTGAAAAAGCTGGCTGAAGGAGACCTCTCCTCACAGATAACCAATACGTTCACCTCCGAGTATGAGGAACTGCGTCAGAATTTCAATATGTCTGTGGCGCAACTGAACAAGACGATGGGCGCTATTGCACAGAGTATCAGTACGATCAACAGCGGCTCACAGGAAATCTCCTCCGGTGCCAATGATCTGGCCAGGCGCACCGAGCAGCAGGCAGCCTCGCTGGAGGAAACGGCAGCGGCGCTGGACCAGATCACCGCCAATGTCCGCAGCTCGTCGCAACGTGCCGATGAGGCCCGCCATGTGGCGGTGGAGGCCAACCAGTCGGCTGCAAAGTCCGGTGATGTCGTGTCCCAGGCGGTCAATGCCATGAGCCGGATCGAGGAAAGCGCCAGGCAGATTTCCAACATTATCGGCGTGATTGACGAGATCGCCTTCCAGACCAATCTTCTGGCGCTCAATGCCGGTGTCGAGGCAGCGCGTGCCGGTGAAGCCGGCAAGGGCTTTGCGGTGGTAGCCCAGGAAGTGCGCGAACTGGCGCAGCGTTCGGCCCAGGCGGCCAAGGAGATCAAGGGCCTGATCCAGACATCGTCCACAGAAGTGGCCTCCGGCGTCAAGCTGGTGTCGGAAACCGGCGTTGCGCTGAAAGGAATCGGCGCGTTCATCGTGACCATCAACCAGCACATGGAGGCGATTGCCACCTCGGCGCGTGAACAGTCCGTGGGTCTGGCCGAGGTCAACACGGCGGTCAACCAGATGGACCAGACGACGCAGCAGAATGCCGCCATGGTGGAGGAAACCTCGGCAGCCTCCGGCACGCTGGCCAGCGAGAGCGCCAACCTGCGCGACATGATCGCCCGGTTCAATCTGGGATATGCCTCCAGCCAGGCTCAGGCGCTGCGCGACACCGCGTCGCGCATGGCCCGGCCGGAACAGGCGCGCGCGACCCCGCGTGCCATGTCCCATACCCCCGCCCATACCCATGGAAATGCCGCTGTGGCACAGGAATGGTCGGAATTCTGAACCGTCCGCCCAGACAGACGGACATCATCAAAAGCGAAAGGCCCCCGCCGCAACATCGGCGGGGGCCTGTTCATATCCGGTCAGGGGTGATGTCGATATAATGAAATGCAGCAAATATGGAAGATGGAAGTATTCAGGACACAATCAGGCGTTCATTCAGAAACATTGCTGTTGTAAATTTAAATGAAATTTAAAATTTTCGTTTTAAAATTCCAAAAATCAGTATGTCTGAATGAGTTTACGAGAGGTTGTCCCTATGCGTCTGCGAAGCCTTTATTTTTATTTTGCGGCCGTTACCGCATTTCTGATGGCCTGCCTCATTGTCTCCCTCTATGCATACAGCCGTTCCGCGGACAGTGTCTCCCGGGCCTACAAGTCCCAGTATGATTCCTATCTGCTGGCCGATATCCTGCGCCAGTCGTCGGATGATCTCACACGCCTTGTCCGGACCTATGTTGCCACGGGTGATGATCTTTACAAGAGCAACTATTTTGACATTCTGGACATCCGCAACGGCAAAAAACCCACTCCGCAGGACTATCACCGTATCTACTGGGATTTCGTGGCGGCCGGCGAAAGCAAGCCACGTCCGGACGGAGCGACATTGCCGCTGCGTGATGCCATGAAGTCGGCAGGGTTTACGGATTCAGAATTTGCGCTTCTGGATGAGGCTGCCGGAAAATCGGATGGCCTGGTCAATCTTGAGGTCGAGGCCATGAAGCTTGTCGAGAAAGGGGCCGCAACCCCGCCGGAAGATCGCCAGAAGGCGATTGCCCTCGTCAACTCCAGGGAATACCACAATTTCAAAGCCCAGATCATGAAGCCGATCGATGGTTTCTACATTGCGATTGAGAAACGCACCGGCGGACAGATCGCGGATGCGACAGCAAAGGAACAGCTTTACCGGTGGGCCACCATTGTGCTGGCTTGCCTGCTGACGCTGGATCTCGTCATCTTGGGTTATGTGTTGTTCGTCAAGGTCATCGGCGGTATTTCCGGCCTGCAAAGATCGATGGCAGAAATCGCCGCCAACAATCTGATGTTCCATATTGCAGGCAAGGACCGCACGGACGAAATCGGTTCCATGGCGTCTGCGGTTGAGGTTTTCCGCCAGACCGCGCTTGCCAAGATCGAATCGGACCGCCGTTCGGAAGAAAACCGTTCGCAGTCGGAACAGGACCGGATCGCCCGCGAACAGGCAGACCGCGCCCGTGCCGAAGCCATGGCGCAGGCCACGTCCGGTCTCGCCTCCGGTCTGAAATCGCTGTCGTCAGGCGATCTGACGGTGCAGATCGACCAGCGTTTTGCGCCGGAATTCGAGCAGTTGCGCCAGGATTTCAATGCCGCTGTATCGCAGCTTTGCGTGACGCTGGTCCATGTTGCCAATGCGACCGTTGCCATTGACAGCGGCAGCCAGGAAATTGCCGGCGGTGCCAATGACCTTGCCAAGCGCACCGAGCAGCAGGCCGCAGCCCTTGAGGAAACGGCAGCGGCGCTGGACCAGATCACCGCCAATGTGAAGAATTCCTCGCAGCGCGTCGATGAGGCCCGCCATGTGGCGGTGGAGGCCAACCAGTCGGCCGCAAAGTCGGGCGAAGTTGTCTCCCAGGCGGTCCATGCCATGAGCCGGATCGAGGAAAGCGCCAGCCAGATCTCCAGCATCATCGGTGTGATTGATGAAATCGCCTTCCAGACCAATCTTCTGGCGCTCAATGCCGGTGTCGAGGCCGCACGGGCAGGCGAGGCCGGCAAGGGCTTTGCGGTGGTAGCCCAGGAAGTGCGCGAACTGGCGCAGCGTTCGGCCCAGGCGGCCAAGGAGATCAAGGGCCTGATCCAGACCTCCTCCAGCGAGGTTGCCAACGGTGTTCGCCTGGTCTCGCAGACCGGCGAGGCGCTGAAAGCCATCGGTTCGTTCATTGTCAGCATCAACGGGCATATGGAGGCGATTGCCGTCTCCTCGCGTGAACAGTCCGTGGGTCTGGCGGAGGTCAACACGGCGATCAACCGGATGGACAAGACAACGCAGCAGAATGCCGCCATGGTCGAGGAGGCTTCGGCAGCCTCCGGCACGCTGGCCAGCGAGAGCGCCACCCTGCGCCAGATGATTGCCGGTTTCAGCCTCGGCCATGCAGCGTCTCAGGCCGGTCATTCCAACGCACAGGCGCAGACACAGGCACTGCGACAGGCAGCAGGCCGTATGGCACAACCGGCACAGGCGCATTCAGCATCTCCCATTCATCAGGCCCCCGCCCGGACCCATGGCAATGCCGCTGTCGCGCAGGAATGGTCGGAATTCTGATCCGCCCGCACAGGCAGGCGAAAATCACGAAACGCAGAAACAGGCCCCTCCGAAACCGGCGGGGCCTTTCGCCTTTGCTGTCAACGGGCCTGCAGGATCGCGTTATACGAAAATTAACCATCACAAACTAAGCTTCCGGCAAGCGTTGGCGGGTCCGGTGTGTCTGAAACTATGCCTGGCATGTCAGGGTCAGCCGCAGATGCTTGTATCTTGACGGAATGATGCGATTCCAGGCCCGGCAACTTCTGGCTAAGGCATGGATCTTGCGACAGGTGTAAATCAGGTTCGGACCATGGCAACCATCGGATCGAAGGACAGGCAGGGGAAAGAGAAAATGGGCTGGCTGACCGTCATGACCGGTTGTCTGGTGCTGTTGTTCCTGGTCTTTGGCATGCTCAGCAGTCCGCAAGGGGTCTTCGTGCTTGTCATTACGCATCCGTCCGGTTCAGGGCCATCTCCCATGTCGGTCATCAGTGCGGCAGACGGTGTCTTCGTCGGCAGCGGCAGTGTGCCGTGGGTGACAGTGGCATATTCAGAATCGGCATCATTTCCGGCGCGGCTGAGAAGCGCCGGTGCCCTCCTTGTGCTCAATCCCGGCTTGATCTCGATATGCCGGCAGGAAAGAAAATATGAACGCGCTCGACAAAATTCGTGAAAAAGCCTCTATCGGCATCATTGTACTTCTATGGATCAACGTTCTCCTCATTCTTTTGAGAAATGTCTTCCGTGCGGATGGACCAGACATGACAGCCATTGTCACAGGACTGGCTGTAGGCGTTCTCGCCAGCGTCGTGTGCTACAATGACCGGACAGGGGCCAACACCCGGGTTCTCACATCAATGGCACTCGCTGCATCGGTCGCAGTTCTGGTGTACTCGTTTTCGGGCTCGCCGCTCCAGATCGACATGCATATGTATTTCTTCGCCACTCTGGCGATTTGCGCGGTCTGGGTGGACTGGCGTGCAATAGCAGGTTTTACGGTATTTGTGGCTGTGCATCATGTCATGCTCTTTGTCCTTTCGACAATGGCAGTCTTTCCGGAAGGGTCGGATGTCACCCGTGTTGTGCTTCATGCGGTCATTCTGGTGATCCAGGCCGGTGTCCTCGCCGCGATGGTCCAGTCCCTGATGGGAACGCTTGTTGCTGCCGAGACCGCGATGGCCGAGGCAAGGACCGCCCAGCAGGAAAGCAGGGAGCTTGAGCTTGAGGCCAGGGTCGCAGACCAGAAGATCGAGGCCGAACGCCAGCGCATGAACCAGGACGCAGAGCAGGCTGCGCAGAAGCGTCTGAAAGATGCAACAGACGGCCTGGCCTCCGGTCTGCGGCGTCTGGCCGGAGGGGATCTGTCCTTCCAGCTGACCGAGGCGTTCTCCCCTGAATTTGAACAGCTTCGCCAGGATTTCAATGCCGCCGTGTCGCAACTGTGCACAACACTGGCCCATGTTGCCGATTCTGCTGTTGCCATTGACAGCGGCAGCCGGGAAATTGCCGGCGGTGCCAATGACCTTGCCAAGCGCACCGAGCAGCAGGCCGCAGCCCTTGAGGAAACAGCAGCGGCGCTGGACCAGATCACCGCCAATGTCACCTCCTCGTCAAAGAGGGCCGAAGAAGCCCGCCACGTTGCCGCACAGGCCAATGAATCGGCTGCAAAGTCCGGTGATGTCGTGTCCCAGGCAGTCCATGCCATGAGCCGGATCGAGGAATCCTCCAGCCAGATCTCCAGCATCATCGGCGTGATTGACGAGATCGCCTTCCAGACCAATCTTCTGGCGCTCAATGCCGGTGTCGAGGCCGCACGGGCAGGCGAGGCCGGCAAGGGCTTTGCGGTGGTAGCCCAGGAAGTGCGCGAACTGGCGCAGCGTTCGGCCCAGGCGGCCAAGGAGATCAAGGGCCTGATCCAGACCTCCTCCAGCGAGGTTGCCAACGGTGTTCGCCTGGTCTCGCAGACCGGCGAGGCGCTGAAAGCCATCGGTTCGTTCATTGTCAGCATCAACGGGCATATGGAGGCGATTGCCGTCTCCTCGCGTGAACAGTCCGTGGGTCTGGCGGAGGTCAACACGGCGATCAACCGGATGGACAAGACAACGCAGCAGAATGCCGCCATG
The DNA here is from genome assembly GCA_965247225.1 of Rhizobiaceae bacterium. Lineage (GTDB taxonomy): Bacteria > Pseudomonadota > Alphaproteobacteria > Rhizobiales > Rhizobiaceae > CBDFGT01. Next base: position 11,185 of record CBDFGT010000016.1, read on the forward strand.
GTCGAGGAGGCTTCGGCAGCCTCCGGCACGCTGGCCAGCGAGAGCGCCACCCTGCGCCAGATGATTGCCGGTTTCAGCCTCGGCCATGCAGCGTCTCAGGCCAATGCCGGAACACAGGCACTGCGACAGGCAGCAGGCCGTATGGCACAACCGGCACAGGCGCATTCAGCATCTCTCCGTCATCAGGCCCCCGCCCGGACCCATGGCAATGCCGCTGTCGCGCAGGAATGGTCCGAATTCTGATCTGCGTCCGATCATCAGAAAAGGGCCCCGGCATAAAACCGGGGCCTTCCCGTGTCTGCACAGTACAGAACAGACATGAAAAGTCACACCTGTCAGTTGACGGTTCTTCGCCGTGACCCTAACCATGGGCTCCTGTCAGTCAATCCCGGAGAGAGACCATGTTCGCCCGAAATCCCGCCTTCAAGGCATGCCTGTTTCTTCCCGTGCTGCTCGCGTCCCCGGCACTGGCCAATGACACAACGGCGCAACTGGCCGCCGGCGGTCTGGTGTTCACCCGCAGCTTTGACATCGAAATGGCAAGGGAGGATCTGTATATATCTCCCGACAAGGTTGAGGTGAATTACGTCTTTCACAATACGTCCGACAAGGATGTGACCACCCTCGTTGCCTTTCCCATGCCGGTCGTCGGTGGAAACCCGAATGAATCCAATGTGGGATACGACAATTATGATGTCGACAACTGGATGAATTTTCAGGTCGGTCAGGATGGCGAGGCGATTGAGCCGCAGCTCCAGCAGCGTGCCACGGTGGCAGGCATCGACATGACGGATGAACTGGTCAAGAATGGCATTCCGCTGCTGCCTTTCGCCGAATCCACAGCAAAAGCGCTGGAAGCCCTGCCGCAGGATGTGCAGGCAGACTGGGTTTCCAAGGGCCTGATCTATGTGGATGAATATGATGCAGGCAACGGCATGGAGCGGCATCTCCAGCCTACATGGCAATTGAGCACGGTCTATTACTGGCAGACGACATTCCCGGCAGGGGCAGATGTCAAGGTCCATCACACCTACAAGCCCAGTGTCGGCGGCACGGTGGCCACAATCTTTCTGGATGAGAACAACCAGCCCAGGGGGCCGACATACGACGAATATGTCAAAAAATATTGCATCGACGACAATCTGGTCAAAATTGCCCGGCAGAGCAATGAAAACATGGTCACCGGCAAGCCCTTTTACGCGGAAAGCTGGATTTCCTACATTCTGACCACCGGTGCAAACTGGGGTGGTACCATCAAGGATTTCACACTGACCATCGACAAGGGCAAGGAAACAAGCTTTGTCAGCTTCTGCGGCGACGGTGTGAAAAAGGTCGGGCCGACAACTTTCCAGATGAAGAAGACGGATTTCTATCCTGAAAAGGACATTGAAATTCTGATCCTCAATCTCCAGGACAATGTTCAGTGACAGTGCAGCCTGCCTGCCAAGGCGTGTCGCGCAAAAGTGTGAAGCGGTTTTGCGAAAACGATACGCATCAAAACAAAGACTTGAAGCATGGCAAGCGAATCTGAAAGATCGCAATACGCATTAGACAGCGGTCCCTACCAGCGCACCGATGGCAGCCGTTGCCGCCATGGCAAAGGCCCCCCAGAAGGTAACCCGCAGGGTAGGTTTGAGAATTCCTGCTCCGCCAATCCACGCGCCGACAGCGCCAAGCGCTGCCAGAAACAGAAGTGACCCGGCGGAAACGGCCCAGGAAAGTGATGCTGCCGGTACAATCGCGGCAATGGCCAGCGGCAGGGCAGCCCCTATGGAAAAGGTCAGTGCCGAGGTGAGGGCGGCCTGGACAGGCCGGGCAATCGCATGGTCGGAAAAGCCCAGTTCATCGCGGGCGTGCGTTGCAAAAGCATCCTTTGCGGTCATCTCTATGGCAACCTGCCGCGCCAGATCCGGCGACACGCCGCGGTCCACATAGATCTGTGTCAGTTCATTCAGTTCGGCTTCGGGCGTTTCGGCCAGTTCACGCCGCTCGCGTGCCAGATCGGCATTCTCCGTATCGGCCTGCGAGCTGACCGACACATATTCGCCCGCTGCCATCGACATGGCACCGGCCACCAGACCTGCAACCCCTGCCACCATCACCTCGCCGGGACCAGTGGCCGCTGCTGCCACACCGACGACAAGACTGGCCGTGGAGATGATGCCGTCATTGGCGCCTAGCACGGCCGCCCGCAGCCAGCCGATCCGTTCGACAAGGTGATTTTCGCGATGAAGGGGATGCATGGGCAAAGTCTCCGGCCAATGGGGCAGGATCACCCATAGCACGCTGCCAGATATTAGAATAGTTCTAAATTGTCACCGGACGCGGTATTTCAGCCTGCAACCAGCCCGACTGGCGTCTGTCCCAATGTCCTGAATACGGTGGAGACAATGCCTGCGCGGTCAAGACCGGCCTTCATGTACATCGCGTCGGGCTTGGCCTGGTCCATCCAGATATCGGGCAAAACCAGCGGACGCACTTTCAGACCGTGGTCGAGCAGGCCGTTGAGCGCGAGGAAGTGCAGCACATGGCTGCCAAAGCCGCCAACCGCGCCTTCCTCGATGGTGATCAGCACTTCATGGTGCCGGGCCAGCTGGCGGATCAGATCCTCATCCAGCGGCTTGGCAAAGCGGGCATCGGCCACCGTGGTGGAAAGCCCTGCAGCCTCCAGATCCTCTGCCGCCAGAAGACATTCGGCCAGACGGGTGCCGAAGGACAGCAGGGCCACCTTGGACCCCTGGCGCATCACCCGGCCCTTGCCGATTGGCAGGATGGAGCCGCGATCCGGAAGTTCCACGCCAATGCCTTCGCCGCGCGGATAGCGGAAGGAGATCGGACCCTCGTCATAGGCGGCGGCCGTGCGCACCATATGTTTCAGCTCCGCTTCGTCGGCTGCTGCCATCACCACAAAATGCGGCAGGCAGGCAAGATAGGTTGTGTCAAACGAACCGGCATGTGTCGGCCCGTCGGCGCCAACAAGGCCCGCCCTGTCAATCGGAAAGCGCACCGGCAGGCGCTGGATGGCCACATCATGCACCACCTGGTCATAGCCGCGCTGCAGGAAGGTGGAATAGATCGCTGCAAAGGGTTTGAACCCTTCGCAGGCAAGCCCTGCGGCAAAGGTCACGGCATGCTGCTCGGCAATGCCGACATCAAAGCAGCGGTCGGGAAAGGCCAGCCCCAATTTGTCGAGCCCGGTGCCGTTGGGCATGGCCGCCGTGACACCGACGATCTTCTCGTCGAAGCCTGCTTCCTGCACCAGCGCATCGGCAAACACCGCTGTATAGGCTGGCGCATTGGGTTTTGCCTTGACCTGCGTGCCGGTAATCACATCAAATGTGTTGACACCGTGATATTTGTCGGGTGCGGCCTCGGCAGGCGCATAGCCCTTGCCCTTTTGGGTTACCACATGAATGAGCACCGGTCCCCTGGCATTGTCGCGCACATTGCGCAGCACCGGCAGGAGATGGTCGAAGGAATGGCCGTCAATCGGCCCGATATGGTAGAATCCCAGTTCCTCAAACATCGTGCCGCCGGTCACATAGCCGCGTGCATGTTCCACAGCCCTGGTAATCGCCCGGTCAATCGTCTTGCCCAGATAGGCGGTCATCTTCTTGCCGATTTCACGGAAACCCATATAAGTGCGTCCGGAAGCCAGCCGGGCCAGATAGGCGCTCATGGCCCCTGTCGGCGGCGCAATCGACATGTCATTGTCATTGAGGATCACAATCAGCCGCGCGTCCAGCGCTCCGGCATTGTTCAGGGCTTCAAAGGCCATGCCTGCCGACATGGCGCCGTCACCGATCACGGCAATCACCTTGCGGTCCGTGCCGGACAGTTCCGCGGCTACAGCCATGCCAAGGCCCGCGGAAATCGAGGTGGAAGAATGCCCGGCCCCGAACGTGTCATAGGCACTTTCGCCACGCTTGGTGAAACCGGAAAGCCCGTTTTCCTGCCGCAGGCTGCGGATACGGTCGCGCCGCCCGGTGAGAATCTTGTGCGGATAACATTGGTGGCCGACATCGAAAATCAGCCGGTCATGCGGCGTGTCAAACACCTTGTGGATCGCCAGTGTCAGTTCCACCACACCCAGACCCGCACCCAGATGACCGCCGGTTTTCGACACGGCATCAATCATTTCGCTGCGAAGCTCTTGCGCAAGCTGCGGCATATCCCTGTCGTCGATCTTTTTCAGATCGGAAGGCGTGGTCACCTGATCAAGCAAGGGTGTTACTGGCAACTGTGTCACGTTGGATTATGCCTCTTCATAAATGAGATACGGTCATGGCACGAAATGCCATGCGTTTCAATTCCGGCAGTGTGAAGACGTGGGGAAAGGGGGGCATCGGCGCCGTGTTTCTGTAAAGGCCATGGTTTTTTCAGCCATTTCAGACCACCTGTCCCGCTGTGATAGCAGAGCGTGTCGAAACACCCTGCGCCAGTTCCGCCAGGCCCTGGCCATAATCCGTTGAAAAACAATTCCTTCCTGCATCCCTTGCATGTTTTGCTGCACTGCATCATAATCGGGGGTGCAATATCGGGGTAGGGGAAGAATCCTGATGGATGGCCTGGAGCGTGTCGCGCAAAAGTTTGCAGCGGTTTGCGATAGCGACAGGCATGAAACAAAGACTTGAAGCGTGGCAAGCGAATCTGAAAAGTCGCGACGCGCTTGGGAGCGTGTCCACGAGGGGGACGGAATGACAAAGTGGGTTTATGCCTTTGGTGCGGGAGAGGCAGAAGGCGGCGTAAACGAGATTGACCGGCTGGGCGGCAAGGGTGCAAACCTTGCCGAAATGTGCCGTCTCGGCCTGCCGGTTCCGCCGGGGCTGACCATTACCGCCGATGCCTGCACATGGTTTTTTACCCATGATCGCCAGTTCCCGCAGGGCCTGAAAGCCCAGGTTGCCGGCAAGCTCAACGCCATTGAAACCATCACCGGAAAACGTTTCGGTGATCCGGAAAATCCGCTGCTGCTTTCGGTGCGCTCCGGTGCCCGCGCCTCCATGCCCGGCATGATGGATACGGTTCTCAACCTCGGTCTCAATGACGAGACTGTGGAGGCGCTGGCCCGCGTGTCCGGTGACGAGCGCTTTGCACTGGATACCTATCGCCGCTTCATCCAGATGTATGGCGATGTGGTCATGGGGCTGGATCATGAAATTTTTGAGGAAATTCTCGAAGACGAAAAGGCAAGGCTGGGCCATGAACTGGACACCGGCCTGACGGCTGAGGAATGGCGCGGCATCATCGTGCGCTACAAGGCCACTATCAGCGAAGCCCTGGACGAGTCCTTTCCGCAGGATCCTGAAATCCAGCTCTGGGGTGCCATTGCCGCCGTCTTTGCCTCATGGATGAACCCGCGGGCGCTGACCTATCGCCAGCTCCACAACATCCCCTGTCACTGGGGTACGGCTGTCACCGTGCAGGCCATGGTCTTTGGCAATCTGGGCAATACATCGGCCACCGGCGTGGCCTTCACCCGCAATCCGTCCACAGGGGAAAAAGAGCTTTACGGCGAGTTCCTGGTCAATGCGCAGGGCGAGGATGTCGTGGCGGGCCTGCGCACGCCGCAGCACCTCACCGAAGTTGCCCGGCTGGCCTCCGGCTCGTCAAAACCCTCGATGGAAAAGCTCATGCCGGAGCTTTTTGCCGCATTTTGCGCAATCTGCACCCGTCTGGAAGACCATTATCGCGATATGCAGGACATGGAATTCACCATCGAGCGCGGTCGCCTGTGGATGTTGCAGACCCGTTCCGGCAAACGCACGGCCAGGGCCGCCATCCGCATCGCCGTGGACATGGCCGATGAAGGGCTGATCAGCTGTTCTGAGGCCGTGACCCGTATTGATCCCTCGTCGCTTGATCACCTTTTGCACCCGACCATTGATCCGACCTTGCCTCGCGATGTGATCGGAACCGGCCTTCCGGCCTCTCCGGGGGCGGCCACCGGCGAAATCGTCTTTACCCCGGAAGAGGCCGTCGCCGCCCGCAAGATTGGCCGCAAGGTCATTCTGGTGCGGGTTGAAACCAGCCCGGAAGATATCCACGGCATGCATGCTGCCGAAGGCATTTTGACCGCACGCGGCGGCATGACCAGCCATGCAGCCGTTGTGGCCCGTGGCATGGGCATTCCCTGTGTTTCAGGGGCAGGCACATTGCGCATCAACATGCGCGAGGAAACCCTGAGTTTCATGGGGGTCACCCTGTCAAAAGGCGATGTCATCACCATTGACGGCTCCATCGGCCAGGTGCTCCGGGGCAATGTTCCCATGATGCAGCCGGAGCTTTCGGGCGATTTCGGCAGGATCATGGAATGGGCCGATGCGGCCCGCCGCATGGCCGTGCGCACCAATGCCGATACACCAAATGATGCAAGGGCTGCGCGGTCCTTCGGGGCGGATGGCATCGGCCTGTGCCGCACCGAGCATATGTTCTTTCAGGATGACCGCATCAATGTCATGCGCCGCATGATTCTGGCCGGCAATGAAAAGGGCAGGCGCGAGGCTCTGGCCGATCTTTTGCCCATGCAGCGCTCCGATTTTGTCGAACTGTTTGAAATCATGTACGGCCTGCCGGTGACCATCCGCATGCTCGATCCGCCCCTGCATGAATTTCTGCCCAAGACAGACAATGATATTGCCGAGGTCTCGCGCGTTCTGGATATTCCCGAAGCCATGCTGCGCCACCGGCTGGAAACCATGCATGAGTTCAATCCGATGCTTGGCCATCGCGGGTGCCGTCTGGCCATTTCCTATCCTGAAATTGCCGAAATGCAGGCACGGGCGATTTTTGAGGCTGCCGTTCTGGCCGCCCGCTCCACCGGCTCTGCCGTTGCGCTGGAAATCATGGTGCCGCTGGTTGGCCTTCGCACCGAGCTGGATTATGTCAAGGCCCGCATCGATGCCGTTGCCCGGCAGGTGATCGGCGAATCCGGCCTTGCCATCCACTATCTGGTCGGCACCATGATCGAGCTGCCGCGGGCCTGTGTGCGCGCCCATGTCATTGCCGAGGCCGCCGAATTCTTCTCCTTCGGCACCAATGACCTGACCCAGACGACCTTTGGCATTTCCCGTGACGATGCCTCGGTGTTCCTGACCACCTACCAGCAAAAGGGTATTCTGGCGCGCGATCCCTTTGTATCCCTGGATCATGACGGCGTCGGCGAGCTGATCCGCATTGCCTGCGAGCGTGGCCGCAGGACAAGGCCGGAGCTGAAGCTCGGGATCTGCGGCGAGCATGGCGGCGATCCGGCCTCCATTCCGTTCTTCGAGGATGTCGGGCTGGATTATATTTCCTGCTCGCCGTTCCGGGTGCCGATTGCCCGGCTGGCCGCAGCCCAGGCCACGATCAGGAGCGGTCATTCAGCGTGATGCACGTATTTGGAGTGGAAAACGGGTAAATATATTCGAGGGTGGATACCCCCTCTGCCCCCTTTGGGGCATCTCCCCCTCAAGGGGGGAGATGTCACGAAGTGACAGAGGGGGGTGATAAGGTCGCCAACGGTCTCACCTCAAAATTTAATCCGGCTTGTGTCGTGGGTTTCAAAACGATACAGAAAGAGATGATCTCTCGTGTGCTGGAGCCGTGACAAGCATCAATGGCCATTCGCTTTGAACGTCCCTATTCCCATGCCGCCCATTGGGCGCGGCGGGTTGCCTTTCTGAGTGCCAGTATCACCATCGGCGCATGGGCAGCGCACCGTTTCGGTCCCTTGCTCACGCCGCATTTTATCATTCTGGTTCTGCTTGGAACAGCCTTTGCGACCGTTGGCATTGTGCTTGCGGGGATCGGCTTTGCCAGTCTCTGGAACAGGGGGGCCAGAGGCGGAAAGGCCGTCTTTGCCGCAATTCTCCTGTGCATGGTCAATCTGGTGCCGGTCGATTATGCCGCTTTTCTGTTTTTCACCCATCCGGTGCTTTACGATGTTTCAACGGATTTCTTCGATGCACCTGCCTGGCTGATCCCGCCGCAGGCCGACCAGTATCCGTTTGACGAGCGGCAGCCGGTGTCCGCGCAGGACCGCTCCATCCAGTCGCTCCATTATCAGGAACTCTCCGCAAGGCGCTATGACGGCGGTCTGGATCGTGTGTTTCAGGCCGTGCTTCAGGTCGCCAGGGACCAGCGCATCACTTTTGTCGCAGACAGGGGAACGGAAAATCTGAAACTGGAACTTCCGGTTCCGCTGGTCAGCATGGCAAAGCCTGCCGCCCCGCCCAAGGCTGCCAATATCGGGTCAGTGACCGCAGGGGAGGAGCCGGTTGACGATGAAGGCGGGGATCTGCCGCCGGTTACGGTTGTGGAAGACACGGCAGCAGAAACGCCGGCCCGGCCTCTCGGGCCGCAAGCCGTGCCTGTGCCTGCTGCCCGCCCCGGAAACCAGCTGGTCTGGCAGGGGGAAATGCGCAGTCTTGTTCTGGGCCTGCGCTATGATGTTGTCATCCGTCTGCGCGAGGAGGCGGAAACCACGCTGGTGGACATGCGGGTGGCCTCCCGGCATTTCTATCATGATTTCGGCCGGAGCGCCCAAATCACCGGGGATTTCCTGCGTGCGCTTGATGCCGATCTTTTAGGGATTTCAGGGTCGTAAAGCGCCCTATGCGGTAAGCCTGCCATCAAAGCTGACAGAAAGCTCGCCTGCCGGAACCAGCATGGCATCAAGGATCCGGTACAGCGCCAGCGGTGTCGGCGGGTTGAGAATGGCCATGGAAATCTGCAGCCTGTCCTTGAACATGCCGGACATGGGCTCGCCGCCGGCAGCGCGTGCCGCCTGAAACTCCGGCCTGAAATGTTCCAGATACGCACCGCCTTCCCAGATGGAAAAGGCCCGCCGGTAGCCTTCCACATGCCAGTCGTAGAGGTCGCGGTCGAGCTGAAGCTGGCAGCAGCGGGCGCAGCATTCGGCAAAGGTCTTTTCCCAGCCGGGAAAGTGGAAATTGTATTTCTGTTTCAGCCAGTGCTGCACCTGCACCACACAGGCCGTCAGCCCCAGTTCAATGCGGAACGGCATGTCGGCCAGAAGCGGGTCATCATCCAGATCAAAACCCAGATCGCTCTTGAATTCGGCCACGCGCTGCAAAAACCGCTTGCGGTCGCGCAGGCTGCCGGAATTGCTCTGCGGGCAGGCTCCAAGCACAGAGAAAGTCCGCGAGCAGGAGGCGAAAGATGTGCCCATGATCGCCACCTTGAAAGCATTGTCATAGTCCACCGTCGGATGCTCGAAGTAGCGTCCGCCAAATGCCTTGCGGATCCGTTCCAGCAAGGGCCGCGACAGCGCGGCATGATAGATCGAGAAACCGCCATTGGGCACCAGAACCGCCCCCTGCCACAGGAAGGCCCGGGCCAGCACCGCCTCGCGTGTGATGTCATAAAACTGCGCGGAGAGATTGAGCGACACATTAGTATTGGGCGTGACATTTTCGAGCGGCCAGTCAAAGGCAACACGGCCCCATTCAAAGGCTTCCAGATCCGGCTTGACGGCCAGAACGGCATTGAGAACCGTCACCAGCTCCGGGTCAACATAATCATCATCACCGATCACGGTCACCCAGTCGCCCTTGCTGGCAGCCACGGTCCGCTCCCAGTTGTCGACCATCGAATAGACGGATTTTCCCGACGGAATGAAGGTGATCCGCCGGTCATGGCGATAGGCTTTCATGAACTGCTTCATGATCTGCGGATCATCGGAATTGTCGGTGAACACAAATTCAATATCGCTGCGCGGGCTTGCCGTCAGGGCACGGATCGTTTCCTGAAAATAGGCCTGCCGGTTGCGCGAGGGAACGCAGATGGAAAATGTGAGTGCCATGCCCGTGTCCGTTTTCTGTTTCCATATGCCGCAACCAGCTTTCGCAGGGCTGGATCACGCCTTTTCGGGCAGCATCATGTCACCGGCAGAAGGCATCAGCTTGCCTGCCACATCAAACAGCGCGCCCGGTGTGCGCGGGTTCAAAAGCGGCATGGACACATACAGCGTCCCGTCGCGCAGGCCGGAAAACACCGGGCCTGAACGCTCTTCGGCGGCCCGATAGACCGGGTTGAAATGTTTCAGGTGCCGCCCCTTGTCATAGCGTGCAAACCCCGTGCGGTAGCCCGCTGCCGTCAGGTCATAAAATGCCCGGTCGGTAATCCGGCTGCAGGAGCGGGCGCAGGCGGCGGCAAAATTCGCCTCCCAGCCTGCAAAGGCCACGCCGTATTTGCTTTTGATAAAATGCTGCACCTGCAGGATCACTGCCGGAACACCCAGCATGGCCGGAAACGGCAGACCTTTCAGATAGGGCTCTTCATCGATATCGCGTCCAAGATCGGCATTGAACTCGGCCAGCCGCTGTCGGTAACGGGCCGGATGGGTCAACCCGCCGGAATTGCTCAGCGGGCAGACACCCATAACGGAAAACGGCCGACGGCTGGCCATGAAGCTTTGTGCCACAAGGCTCACCTTCAGCGAACTGTCATAATCCACCGTCGCATGTTCAAAATAGCGCCCGCCAAACCGGCCTCTGATCGCTTCCATCACCCGGCGCGATATGGCGGCGTGATAGATGGAAAACCCGTTGACAGGCGCATGCGTGGCCTCCTGCCATTGCCAGGCGCGTTTGAGCGTTGTCGCCCTGTCCACAGTCAGAACCTCGCCGGAAAGCGGCAGGGCCATATTGCCGGGCAGCGGCGCGTCTGTTTCCGGCCAGTGGAAATGCAGCTTGGCCCAGTCAAGGGCATCCAGTCCGGGAAATGCCGCGACCAGCCGTTGCAACAGCACCACCAGCTCCGGGTCCAGATAGTCATCGTCCCCGATAAAGCTGATCCAGTCGCCGCTGGAGGCCGCCATGGTCCGCTCCCAGTTGTCCACCATCGAAAGGGTCGAGCCGGTGGACGGCAGATAGACGATGCGCGGATCTGTCAGCCCGGCCATGAACCGGTTCATGATCGACGGATCATCGGAATTGTCGGCAAACACAAATTCCACATCCGCCTGGTCGCAGGCCAGCAAGGCCCGGATCGTTTCCTGAAAATAAATCTGGCGGTTGCGTGACGGCACACAGATGGACAGTTTCAGCGGCATGGAAGCTCCGGATGTCAACCAGAACCTGCCACAGCCGCCTTTCGCGGAACTGGTCTCTCTCACGCTGGAAAATAGTTTCCTGCAAGCCGGGCAGGGCCGTCTGTTGCCACCCGGCCCTGTGCCACGAGATCTTCCAGATGCGCCAGAACAGACAGCGCCGCCGCCCCGTGCAGCCGCGGGTCGGTATCGCGATAAACGGCTTTCACCATATCGCCGATCTGCCGGTCGCCGCTCCTGATACGGTCCAGAATGGCCCTTTCGCGCATCTTGCGGTGGGTGCGCAGCCCGCGCATGAAGGCCTGCGGCTGTTGCACAGGCCCGCCATGGCCGGGCAGAAACAGCCGGTCATCGCGCTCCAGAAGCCGGTCCAGCGAGGCCATGTAATCACACATTGCCCCGTCCGGCGGGGCCACGATCGAGGTTGCCCAGGCCATGACATGATCGGCAGAAAACACAATGCCCGTATCCTTCAGCGCAAAAGCCATATGGTTGGCCGTATGGCCAGGGGTAGAGAGCGCTGTCAGCGCCCAGCCGTCACCCGCCACCACATCACCATCGGCCAGAACAAGATCGGGCTGGAACTCCGGATCCGAACTTTCCGAAAACGGATTGCTCTCGCCGTCATGAAGTGGGCGCGATGGCCGGTAGCCGCCTTCGGCCACAAGCACGGCCCCGGTGATCTGCGCCAGGCGCCGGGCAAGCAGCGCGTGGTCCTTGTGGGTGTGGCTGACGGCAATATGGCTGACCGGACGTCCGCCAATAGCGACAAGCAGGGCCTGCAAATGCGCTTCATCCTCGGGACCGGGGTCGATCACGCAGAGCGTATCCCTGCCGATAATATAGGAATTGGTGCCATGAAAGGTAAAGGGGCCGGGATTGTTGGCCGTCACACGCTGCACCTTGTCTGCCACATCCACAGCCGTGCCGTGATACGGCTGAAATTCGCGCACAAACGCCGGTTCAGGCTCCTGCATCATTTATATTCAATCTCGATGAAGGCCATCGGCGCATCGCCGCCATTGACCACATTATGCGCCATGCCCGCCTCGCGCCGGCAGGCGGCCCCCCTGGCCACAAAGGCCGTGCGGGCTCCGGTTTCCTCCTCCAGAATAAAGTGGCAGTCGGTCATCGGCACCACAACATAGCCAAGCCCGTGCACATGATGGCCGGTATCGGCACCCGGTGCAAAATCCCGGCGGGTGATCCGCACCACGGCATCATCCAGAAGCACGGTTGCCTCAGCAGGCGGGCGGGCATGAAATTTCGACATCGGACACTCCTTTGCTGCGCGGGTGATGTGAGACTAGCCACAAACAACGGTCCCGGGAAGACAGGTTCCGGCAAGCAGTACCAACAAATCGGCACAATGGTCCAACTTAGCCGTTGTCGGCACCGGCACTTCTTGCTAAGAGGCTGCAGGCAAGCGGCAGAAGGATGAATCACCTGCTGCACGTTGGGGCGTAGCCAAGCGGTAAGGCACTGGTTTTTGGTACCGGCACCCCTGGTTCGAATCCAGGCGCCCCAGCCATTTCAGTGCGCGGCCATAAATTCTGTGCTGACCGCGCGGTATGCCTGCGGATCTGCGGAACAGCTTCATCTTCACAGGACGATATTGCGGCGCGTCCGGTGTTTTGACATTGGCTCACCGGCGTGAAACCTGTCCGTAAATCGCAAGATGGTTGCGGGCAATCTGCCCCCAGTCGCGGTTGCGCATTTCCTGTGCCAGCAACGCGGGTTCCGGCTGGCGCTGGCATGCGCCGGAGGTGATGGCGGAAATGGTCCGGACTGCCTCGTCGGTGGACATCACGCCATGGGTTGTGGCTTTCAGCCAGTCCGGCGTCAGCCCGCTGTGCCGGGTCACCACGGCCACGCCATGGTCGAGACAGGCCAGCGCCGAGCCGCGCTTGTTGGAGACACCATCCGGGAAGGGCAGAAGCGCCATGTCGGCCTGGCTCAGTTCGCGCGACACATCTTCGGCGCTCAAATTGAATTTCATGTCTATGCCAAGCCGTTCACAGGCCTGACAGATGGGACCGGTAAAGTTCGGGTCAGCGGAAACGATGGAACCCATCAGGGCAATCTCCTGCCCGGAGCCCGAATTGCGCAATTTTTCCGAAGTCTCCAGAAAAAAATCAATGCCCTTGTCACGCGAGATCTGCCCGAAATAGATCAGGCGTCCTTGCCTGCGGGCAAGCTCCGGTACATCCTGACGCAAAATATTGTTGCCGACCGGCAAGACATGCAGGCGTGCGGAAGAAAACGAAAACCAGCGTCTGAAACGGTCACGCTCGGCCTCGTTGGAAAACAGGATGGCTTTGGAAAACAGCGCATGCGGCAGAAACATCAGCTTGCGCGGCAGGCTGAACAGGCCGAATTCATGCAATGTCACGCAGGTCTTGCCCGGAAACAGCGGCAAGAAGCCCGGCAACAGCGAATTGCCCATGCCGATGGACGGATATTGCAGGTGAAAGATGACATTCTGCCCGCCGGAAAAGGTGCGGCGCAAACGTCTGACATGGCGCACGGACCAGCCTTCGACCTGTTCTGTGGTACAGTCGGCACCGGTCATGCAAAGGGCTTCGCCCAGGCGCATCGTATAATCGGCAACGCCGCACATGGCACCGTGACGTGAGGTAACAAGCAGAACGATTTTCATGAAGCCGGAACACCCTGTGGACAACAAGGTCCATTGATAGGGGAGATCATTTAAAAACGCCTGAAACCAGCCGGTAAAAATGAAGGCAAAGATCCGTCAGTGGTCAACAGCGCCGAAAGACGGACTGTAAAATTTTGGAGCGTGAAGGCACAGGCAGTCCGGTCAAACCCGTCAGGGACTGCAGAAGTTCATTTTTTGGCAGGCTTTTCGGCCTGCAGCGCGTCCAGAAATTCCTGGCAATAGGTTGTGCCCTCTTTTGCACCCGGACGGTCGGAAATGGCGCGGATCGAGGAAATCCGGTAGTCGGCATCAACCTTCAGTTCCACGGCGCAGGAGAGATAGGCATTGCGTGCCCGGGAAATCATTTTGCCTTTTTTGCCGTCCTTGCCGGTTTCATACTGTGCAGGAATGGTGCGGGAGGCATAGCCGCCCTTCCAGAAATAGGTTGCGCCGCCGCCACCCGCGCTGTCGCCATGCGGCGGTCCGTAGGCGGCGAAAAATTTGCCTGCCTCCTTGCCTGTCCAGCGCACAGACAAGGGATCGCTTGCCCCCATTGTTGTGCAGCCTGCAAGGGCGAGACTGGCAAGGGCAAGAATGCTGGGGATCAGGCGAGACGTCATGGTGGCTTCCTTGGAGGCTTCGGGACTGCTTTTCTGTGCCTTGCCATAGCCCAGACTGTACGGAAATGGAATCATCTTCTGCAACTTTATACAGGCGAATTCTTCCATTGTGCCGTCGTGATGCATTGCTCACAAAAAAGCATCATTGCAGGCGGATTTTGATGCTTTTCCGTGACATGTTTTTTGGCTTATCCCTAAAGCAATTCCAGCAAAAGTGTAACGCGGTTTTGCGTCAGGAATTGCGCAGGCAGGAAAGCGGGCAATTCCGGCAAAAGTGTAACGCGGTTTTGCGTCAGGAATTGCGCAGGCAGGAAAGCGGGCAATTCCGGCAAAAGTGTAACGCGGTTTTGCGTCAGGAATTGCGCAGGCAGGAAAGCGGGCAATTCCGGCAAAAGTGTAACGCGGTTTTGCGTCAGGAATTGCGCAGGCAGGAAAGCGGGCAATTCCGGCAAAAGTGTAACGCGGTTTTGCGTCAGGAATTGTGAAAACAAAAGAGTGCGGACCTTTCAGGGTTTCTGTCTGGAACGCGGCTACCCGAAATCAGTTGCAGAAAGCCTCAGGAGCCGGATCATGGGAAAACGTTTTTTTTGGAATGAGCTGACCAGTCCCGAATTTGCGTTGCTGGACCCGGAAACCACCATTGCGGTGCTCCCCATAGCCTCCACGGAGCAGCATGGACCCCATTTGCCGATATCGACAGATGTCACGATTGCCAATGGAATGCTGGCCGAAGTGCGCGCCATCCTGCCCGACCATCTGAACGTTCTGGTGCTGCCGACGCAGGAAATCGGCAAGGCCAATGAGCATGTCCTTGGTCCGGGCACATTATCGCTCGGGGTTGATATTCTGGTACCGGCCTGGACGGCGATCGGCCAGAAGGTGCATGAGGCAGGCGTACGCAAGATGGTGATTGTCAATTCGCATGGCGGCAATACGGATATCATGAGCATTGTCGGGCGCGAGATTCGCGTGCGCCATGGCATGGCGGTCATAGGCACCCAGTGGGGCCGTTTCGGAATGCCGCCGGGCCTTGTCAGCGAGCATGAAAATACCTTCGGCATTCATGGCGGCGAGGTCGAGACTTCGGTGATGCTCTATCTGCGGCCGGATCTGGTCCATATGGAAAAGGCGCAGAATTTTGTCTCGATGGCCGAATGGCAGAAGGCAAATTTCAAATATATCCAGCCGGTTGCCCCGCATGCGCTCGCCTGGATCGCCCATGATCTCAATCCCCATGGCGTGGTGGGCGATGCCACAAAGGCAACAGCGGAAAAAGGCAGGCTGATTTGCGCACATTCTGCCGCAGGCTTTGTGGAATTGCTGGAAGAGTTTTCCCGTTATCCTTTGGCGGCCCTGTGTCAGGGCAGGACGGCCGGCTGAATCTCGCCCGGATGCAGATGGCCGCTGGCGCGTATATCCTGCACCATTGCCATGAGGTCACCCATCAGATATTCCACAAAAAGGCTGGTGGCTGCGTCCAGCGGTGCGCGGGCGCGGGTAAACAGTTTCATCGGCTGGTGGCGCACATGCGGGTCGGAGAGCGGACGGTAGACCAGTTCGCCGCGCCGGCATTCTGCCAGCACATCCAGCGGATTGAGAAGGCTGAGCGCAATTCCGTCCCTGACCAGTGCTTTCATCATTTCGGATGAATTGGTTTCCATCACCGGTTCCACGGCAATGGGCAGCGGTGCAAAGGCCAGGTTGATGGCGTCGCGCAGGCTGGTTCCCGGCTGGGCCAGAACAAGGCGCTCCTGTGCAAGTTCAATCAGTCCCACATCATCCTGAAATGTAAAGGCATGACCGGGCGGCATCACCACACCCAGGGGAATATCGAAATGGGCAAGGGTGCGGATACCGGGCGTGGCCGGAATATTGAAGCCGAGGCCGATATCCACCTCGCCGGTCAGAACCGGATTGATGGTTGTCGATCCACCGTCATTGCGCAGCAGGATGCGCACCCGCGGATGTGCGGCAATGAACCGCGCCATGATTTCCGGCAGCGGGCCCGATGTCAGTCCCACTGTCGCGACCATGGAAACCTTGCCCGCCTGCGGCATTTTCAGCCCGCGAATGCGCGATTCCAGCCGCTCGTAGTTTTTCAGCACATCGCGGATATGCTCAATAAAGAGTTCGCCCGCCGCCGTCAGTCGCAGTCCGCGCGGCAGGCGTTCAAAAATCTGCGCACCGATTTCCTCCTCCAGCGCCAAAATCTGCCGGTTGACAGCAGAAGAGGCCACGTTCAGCCGGGCAGCAGCCTTGCGGATGGAGCCGCAACGCACAATTTCGTTGATATAGAGCAGCTTTCGGGAGTGCAGCATCGCGTCTGTCCTGCAGAAAATATAGGCACGTTGCCCTGTTATATGATCAATAAGTAGCCTGTGCAAAAAAAGCATCAATGCGGGCGAATTTTGATGCTTTTCAATGCGCAATACAAGCGTTCAAATGAAAAAAATGGCCGTCAATGCCGGCGTCCATCATGACCAGAAGGAACGACGCACAATGCGCAATCTTTTGAATTCCAGAGCGATGATAGCCATGATCGGCCTCGGCACATTTTGGGCCACCGGCGCGATGGGGGCTGACAAGGTCAGCTTCGGAACAAACTGGCTGGCGCAGGCCGAGCATGGGGGATATTATCAGGCGGTGGCCGATGGCACCTATGCCAAATACGGTCTTGATGTCAGCATCACCCAGGGAGGCCCCAATGCGGCCAATTCGGCACTTCTGATCGCTGGCAAGATCGATTTTTACATGGGCGGCGGTTCCGGTGAATTGCAGGCTGTGGAACAGGGTATTCCGCTGGTGGATGTCGCGGCCATTTTCCAGAAAGACCCGCAGGTTCTGATGGCGCACCCGGACCAGGGCATTGAAAAATTTGATGATCTGGCAAAATTGCCGACCATTTTCATGGGCAAGGACGGTTACCTGTCCTATTTCGCCTGGATGAAGGGCAAGAACCCGGAATTCAGGGATGAGCAGTACAAGCCTTACAATTTCAATCCGGCACCCTTCATTGCCGATCCGAAATCTGCACAGCAGGGATACCTGACCTCCGAGCCTTATGAAATCGAGAAGCAGGCAGGCTGGTCGCCCAAGGTCTTCCTGCTGGCGGATGCCGGTTATGATCCTTATTCTGCAACCATCACTGTCCAGCAGGACCTTGTCGACACCAAACCGGAGCTGGTTCAGCGTTTTGTCGATGCCTCCATCGAAGGCTGGTACAATTATCTCTATGGCGACAACAAGGCTGCCAACGAGCTGATCAAGAAAGACAATCCGGAAATGACCGATGGACAGATCGCCTATTCCATCGCCAAGATGAAGGAATATGGCATTCTGGAATCCGGTGCCGCCCTTGAAAAGGGTATAGGCTGCATGACCGATGAAAAGTACAGGAAGTTCTATGATGAAATGGTTGCCATCAAGGTCATCAAGGCTGAAACCGACTATACAAAGGCCTTTACAACCAAATTCGTGTGCAAGGGCGTGGGCATGGCCTTGAAGAAATAACCTTCCGGAAAAGGCAGCCCCGCTCCTCCGGCGGGGCTGCCGTTATAGCAATGTGGCAGGTCAACATGGTTCTTGAAAGCAAAGCCCCGCAGGCCGGTGCACCGGCGAAAAAGCGTTCGCTGGTTTCCATGCGCGGTGTTTCCAAAGTGTTTTCGTCCGGTACCGTGGCCCTGACGGACATGTCGCTGGAGGTGGAACCCGGTGAATTTGTCTCGCTGCTTGGTCCTTCCGGCTGCGGAAAGTCTACGGCACTTCGCATCATCTCCGGTCTGGGGGACGTGACATCGGGCACCATTGACTGGCCCAGTTCGCGCATCACGGCAAAAGGGTTGCCGGATGGCGATATCAGCTTCGTTTTTCAGGAACCGACATTGATGCCCTGGGCCACAGTGTTCGGCAATGTCCACCTGCCGCTGAAATTGAAGGGTATTTCAAAGGCCGATGCAAGGCCCGCCATCATGGAGGCCCTGACCACGGTGGGCCTGGCAGACTTTGAAAAGGCCTATCCGCGCGAATTGTCCGGCGGCATGAAAATGCGGGTGTCCATTGCCCGTGCGCTGGTCACCAGGCCAAAGCTGCTGCTGATGGACGAGCCCTTTGCGGCATTGGATGAAATTTCCCGCCAGAAACTGAATGATGATGTGCTGCGCCTCTGGAAGGCAACGGGTATCGCCGTGGTGTTTGTCACCCATTCCGTGTTTGAAAGTGCCTATCTGTCCAACCGTATTGTGGTGATGAAGGCCCGGCCCGGCAGGGTACATGCGGATTTTCCGCTGAACACAAGCCTGGAACGCGATCCGCATTACCGCACATCCGAAGATTATCGTCAGGCCTGCGAAAAAGTGTCCCGTTCGCTTCTCGAAGCCATCGGCGGCAGGGAGGAGCATTGATGTCCATTGCGGAAAACAGTCCTGCCCGGCAGATCTTCCGGGTGAAACAGCGCGAAACCCTGCTGCGTGTTCTCGTTCCGGTGGCCGTGCTCGTGGTGATCGTCCTGATCTGGGATATCGGCGTGCGGGTCACCGGTGTTCCGAAATATATCCTGCCCGGCCCGGGTCTGGTGGCAGGTGCCCTGATGGAAGACTGGGGAACTTTGTGGCCCGCCCTTATGGTCACCACCAAAATCACCATTCTGTCGCTCCTGCTGGCGCTTGCAGGCGGCGGGCTGTTTGCGATTTTTCTGGTACAGTCGCGCTGGATCGAGCTGGCCTTCTATCCCATCGCCGTTATCCTTCAGGTCACGCCGATTGTCGCCATTTCACCGCTGATCCTGATCTATGCCCCGAACACACAGGTGGCCCTGCTGATCTGCGCCTTTCTGGTCGCCTTCTTTCCCATTCTCTCCAATATGGTGCAGGGCCTGAAAAGCGTGGACCACAATCTGCTCAACCTGTTTGAACTCTACGGGGCCTCCACCTGGCAAACGCTGTTCTGTCTGAAACTGCCCGCAGCCCAGCCCTATTTCATGACCGGCCTGCGTATCGGTGGCGGTCTGGCGCTGATTGCCGCCGTGGTGGCGGAGTTTGCAGCAGGCTCTGCCGGAGCCGGGTCCGGTCTGGCCTTCCGGCTTCTGGAAGCGCAATACCGCATGAATATTCCGCGCCTGTTTGCTGCCCTGTTCCTGCTGTCGGTTCTGGGCGTGTGCATCTTTGCCGTCACCACCTTCATCTCATGGCTGGCACTGCACCGCTGGCATGAAAGCAGCCTGAAGAGGGAAAACTGATGGCTTTCCTATCCTTGCCGCCGCCGGACACGCGCTGTTATATTCTGAAAAACGCAACCCTTCCCATGGTCACGGTCCGCGGCTTTGAAGGCCCCGCAAATGAAGGTCTTGCGCTGGCCGATATCACTATCCGCGATGGTCTGGTGGAATCCATTCAACAGGTTGGCAATGCGCCCGTGGCCCTGCCGTCGGTGGATCTGAAACAGGGCATGGTCTGGCCGTGTTTCACCGATATGCACACCCATCTCGACAAGGGCCATATCTGGGGCAGGCGGCCCAATCCCGATGGTTCCTTCCTGGGTGCGCTCGAGGCCGTGCATGCCGACAGTGCCGTCAACTGGACGGCGGATGACCTGAAAAAGCGGATGAACTTTTCCCTGCGCTCTGCCTTTGCCCATGGCACACAGCTGATCCGCACGCATCTGGATTGTTTCCCGGGCCAGCACAGGATCACCTTTGATGTCTTTGCCGATATCAAAGAGCAATGGAAAGACCGGATCGCGCTGCAACCCGTTGCCCTGTTCGGCTTCGACATGCTGGCCGACGCCGCGTTTTTTGCCGATATGGTGAAAATGGTGCGCGATGCCAACGGGTTGCTCGGCGGCTTTCCGCTGATGACGGAAAACCTCCAGGACCAGCTTGACCAACTGTTCCGGGCCGCAAGCGACAATGGTCTTGATCTCGACCTGCATGTCGACGAGAGCGACGATCCGGCGGCCCGAAGCCTGAAAATGATGGCCGACACGGCGCTGAAATTCCGCTTTGAAGGCCGCATGACCGCCGGTCATTGCTGTTCGCTTGCCCGTCAGGACGCAGAAACCGTCAAGGCAACGCTGGGGGCTGTGGCAGAAGCAGGCATGTCTGTCGTCTCGCTGCCCATGTGCAACATGTATTTGCAGGATCGGTATGCCGGGCGCACACCGCGCTGGCGTGGCACAACCCTGTTTCAGGAACTTGCGGCAGCCGGTATTGAAACAGCCGTCTCCTCGGACAATACCCGTGATCCCTTCTATGCCTATGGTGATCTCGATTGCGTTGAAGTCTTCCGCGAGGCGGTGCGCATCCTGCATCTGGATCATCCCCTGACGGAGGCTGCCCGCATTGTCACCTCCACACCGGCGTCCATCCTGCGGCAGCCGGAGCGCGGCACCATTGCTCCCGGTCAACCGGCAGATCTGGTGCTGTTTTCCGCCCGCAGGTGGAGCGAATTCCTCTCCCGTCCGCAGACGGACCGCATTGTCCTGCGCAAGGGCCTGGCGATAGAGACGACCCTGCCGGACTATTCTGAACTCGATGATGTAACAGGAGCATGACCATGCCGGATTATCAGGCGATCAAACGCGAACTTGACGGGATTGATGTTGAAGACAATCCGGCCCTGGTCAAGCAGAAAAGCCGGGATTTCTACTGGTATTCGCCGGTGCTCAAATCCCGGCTGGACAATGTCACCGGCGATCTGGTCGTCTCTCCCAAATCCGAAGCCGAGGTCATACAGGTGCTCAAGGTGGCTTTTGCCCATGGTGCTCCGGTCACCCCGCGCGGCACCGGCACCGGCAATTACGGTCAGGCCATGCCGCTTTCGGGGGGTATCGTGCTGAACATGGCCAACATGAACAAGGTCAAGTCCATCAGTCCCGGTCGTGTTGTCACCGAACCGGGCGTCATCATTGCCGAGCTGGACCGCCAGACAAAGGCCCATTCCGGCCAGGAACTGCGCTTCCATCCCTCCACGGCGCAAACGGCCACCATTGGCGGCTTTGTTGCCGGCGGTTCCGGCGGTGTCGGGTCTGTCACATGGGGCGGGCTGCGCGATATCGGCTCCATCCTGCGCTTGCGCGTGGTCACCATGGAGGCCGAGCCGCGTGTGCTGGACCTCACCGGGTGGGATCTGCAAAAGGTCAGCCATGCCTATGGCACAAACGGTATCATTACCGAAGTGGAAATGCCGCTGGCCCCGGCCTATGACTGGGTGGATGTGCTGGTAGGCTATGAGGATTATATGGACTGCGTGCGCTTTGCCGATGCGGCGGCCCATTGCAATGGTATCCTGTTTAAAGAAATTGCCACTATTGCCGCCCCCATTCCTTATGAATATTTCACCCGTCACAAGCCCTGGCTGAAAGACGGCCAGTCCATTGTCGTGCTGATGGTGGCACCCCATTCCATCGATCCGTTCATGGCCTTTGTCCGGAGCCGGAAGGGCGAGGTTCTGTTTCGCTCCGACAGGGTGGAAAGCATGAAGGGCATTCCGCATGCCTATGAACTGTGCTGGAACCACACAACGCTGCGCGCCCTGAAAGTCGATCCGTCCTTCACCTACCTCCAGGTCATGTATCCCGGTCCTGATCATGTTTCCAGGGTTGAGCTCATGACCAGAATATTTGGCGATGAGGTGCCGGGTCATCTGGAATTCAGCAGGTTTGACGGGGCCATACAGTGCGGGGGCCTGCCGCTGGTGCGCTTTGCCACCGTCGAGCGGCTGGAGGAGATCATCCGCATTCATGAGGACAATGGCTGCTTCATTTTCAATCCCCACCGCTACACCCTTGAGGAAGGCGGCATGAAGCAGACCGATGTCACACAACTGGCCTTCAAGAAGGAAACCGATCCCAGGGGCCTGTTGAACCCTGGCAAGATGATTGCCTGGGAAAACCCGGATTTTGATTTCAAGGCCGGGAAGAATTACCTGTTTCCGGGTCTCGATGCGATGGGCGGCAGCTGATGCGGGTTCTGGTTGTCCATTCGCATCCGGTTGAGACCAGTTTTGGCCGGGCGCTGTTCCTGCAAACGGTTGAGAGCCTCAGGGCCGCAGGCCATGAGGTGGATGCCTGTGATCTTTATACCGAGGGTTTTGATCCGGTCATGTCGCGCCATGATCGTCTCACCTATCATGAGTATCCGGCCAATACCGAACTGGTGAAACCCTATATCGAGCGCCTGCAACGGGCCGAAGCCCTGGTGATCTGCACACCGGTGTGGAATTTCGGCTTTCCGGCCATGCTGAAAGGCTATTTTGACCGCGTCTGGGTTCCGGGCGTCACGTTTGAACTGGTTAATGGCAAGGTGGAATCGCGGCTGCGCCATATCCGCAAAATCGGCGCGGTCATGACCTATGGCGCGACACGCTTCCGTGCCTTTGCTGCCGGTGATCCGCCGCGCAAGATCGTCCACCGCATGTTGCGCGCCCAGATCAGGCTGTTTGCTCCGGTTCAATACCTTGCCCATTATGATATGAACCGCTCCACACCGGAAAGCCGGGCGCGGTTTCTGGCAAAGGTCAAACGCGAGATGGAACGGTTTTAGAGACATCATGCTCTGATCGGGCTGGAAAGGTTCAACGGCACGCGGGGTAACTGTGTGAGTTTTATGGGTGATCTGTTCACCCGATAGCCCCGACAAAACCACAATGACGCATCAAACCTTTGCAGCCGTAACCTCCACCTCCACCAGAAATTCCGGCCTTGTAAAACCGCTGACCACGATCAGGGTGGAAACCGGAAGCGGATCGCCGACATAGCGGTCGCGAACCGCCATATAGGCCGCAAAGTCTTCCCGTCTGGTGACATAGGCGGAAATCCGGATCACATCGGAAAAATCCATATCGCCTTCCATCAGAATGGCCTTGATGGCTTCAAAGCACAAGACCGCCTGTTCTTCCACAGTCGGGGGAATAACATCCTCCACCGTCAGGCCCAGTTGCCCGGAGGTCACCAGCAGGCTTGAGGCATTCGAGACCAGAAGCCCGTGATTGTACTTGCCAAAGGGCTTGCGAACGGATGATGGATTCAGCGATGTCTTCAATACAGCCTCACGCTCAAAAAGGTCAAAAAATTTTACCAATGTTCAGTTTGCCTTGCCAAGGGCCTGTATCTTTGCCACATTTGCAGACGGGAGAAGGATGGCGTTTTCAGGCAGGGCTGGTCAAGCCCTGTTTGTCCCGGAGCGAAAATTTGGGATGACGCCTGCCTGACAGGAGAACAGGGCCTGACAGGGAAACAGGGAGAGAGCGATGCAGGGATTTGGCGTTCATACAAGCATGTGGACCATGAACTGGGACCGGGAAGGTGCTGAAAAGGCCATTGCCGGGGTGGTCAAATACAAGATGGATTTTATCGAAATTGCGCTGTTGAATGCACCGGCTGTGGATGCAGAGCACACGCGCAAACTTCTTGAAAAACATCACCTGCGGGCCGTCTGCTCGCTGGGCCTCCCGGAAACGGCCTGGGCGTCTGTCCGCCCGCAGGCCGCCATCGACTATCTGCGCATTGCCATCAACAAGGCGGCGGATCTCGGTGCCGAGGCCCTGTCCGGCGTCATTTATGGTGGCATTGGCGAGCGTACCGGCCTGCCGCCGACGCAAGGCGAATATGACAATATTGCCAGGGTTCTCACCGCTGCCGCAAAGGAAGCCAGGGGCAGGGGCATTGAACTGGGCATCGAGCCGGTCAACCGCTACGAAACGCATCTGATCAACACCGGCAAACAGGCCGTCGAGATGATTCATCGTGTCGGTGCCGACAATATCTTCGTTCATCTGGATACCTATCACATGAATATCGAGGAAAAAGGCGTCGGCAACGGTATTCTTGATGCGCGGGATCACCTGAAATATATGCATCTGTCCGAAAGCGACCGCGGCACACCGGGCTATGGCACCTGCGGCTGGGATGAAATCTATGCCACGCTTGCCGCCATCGGCTTCACGGGCGGGCTGGCCATGGAGAGCTTTATCAACATGCCTCCCGAACTGGCCTATGGCCTGGCCGTCTGGCGTCCTGTAGCCCCGGGCATGGAAGAGGTCATGGAAAACGGCCTGCCATTCCTGCGCAACAAGGCCAGGCAATACGGCCTGATCTGAAAGGATACGGCCCCTGTCCAGCGACCGGGGCCGGAATGCTCAGATCACGAAGAAATCGAGGTTGGTCAGCGCCAGGTTGGCGGAAAGATGCGCCACAAGAACAGAACCGCCTGCCGCACTGCCATTGGTGTCATAATACAGGTCACCTGTGGCAGAATTATAGATCACACGCTGCCCCGCCGTTGTCGCAAGACCCGTTGTGTTGCTGGTAAACAGGTCCGAGGCCAGAAGTCCTGTATTGGTGAGGGCTGTAAACACGGCGTTTTCCAGATGGATCGTGTCATCGACAACGCTGAAATCGGTAATCGTGTCCACGTTTGATGTGGCATTGGGCGCGGTGGAAAACACGAACACATCCGCCCCGGCCCCTCCGGTCAGCGTGTCATTGCCACCCAGGCCGTTCAGGGTATTGGCCGCAGAATTGCCCACGATGACATTGGCCTGCGTATTGCCGGTACCGTTCATAACCTTGTTGCCGACAAGGGTCAGATTTTCAATGTAGTTGCCCAATATGAAGGTCGTTTCGGCGCTGCCATTGTAATAGACCAGATCGGTGCCAACGCCGCTGACTTCTGTCACCACGTCGCCGTCATCCACATAGTAGGTATCATTGCCAAGACCACCTTGCAGGGTGTCATTGCCGGCACCGCCATCAAGAATATTGTCAGCCGCATTGCCGATCAGCAGGTTGTTGAGCGCATTGCCGGTCACATTGGAGGCATTGGTGCTGGTAATGGTCAGGTTCTCGAAATTGGCCCCCAGCGTGTAGGTCGCACCATAGGCGGCGTCAAACAGAATGAGATCGATCCCTTCATCGGCATTCTCGGTCAGCACATCTGTTGTGCTGTCCACCATGTAGGTGTCATTGCCGACACCGCCAATGAGAGTGTCGATGCCGCCGCCGCCCTGCATCGTGTCATTGCCGAGAAGCCCGGTCAACAGGTTGTTCCTGTCATTTCCGACCAGATAATTGCCCAGTTCATTGCCGGTGCCGTTCGTGGCATTGGTCCCGGTCAGGGTCAGGTATTCGATATTGTCACCCAGCGTATAGGTGGTGCCTGTTGCACCATTATATTGCACGCTGTCGATACCCTGCGAGGCATATTCGGTCAGCACATCGTCGGTTGTTGTCACCACATAGGTGTCGTTGCCGGCACCCCCGATCAGCGTGTCGGTTCCGCCGCCGCCGTAAAGAATATTGTTGGCACTGTTTCCGGTAATCACATTGTCCAGTTGATTGCCTGTTCCGTTCGAGGCCGCTGTTCCGGTCAGGGTCAGCCGTTCAACATTGGCCGCCAGGACATAGGTTGTGCCTGCGGCACCGGCATACTGGACCAGGTCATCCCCTTCATTGTCACCTTCAAGGACCATGTCATCAATGCTGTCAACAACATAGGTGTCGTCATCCGCACCGCCTGCCATCGTGTCAATGCCGCCGCCGCCGGTTAGAATATTGGCAGCATCATTGCCGGTCAAAACATTGTTCAGCGTATTGCCGGTGGCATTCGTCGAGGCGTCGCCGGTCAGGACCAGATTTTCAACATTGGCAGACAAGGTGTAGGTTGTTCCTGCCGTTCCCTCAAAATAGACGACATCCCTTCCGTTGTTCGCCGTTTCGATGATAATATCATTGGAGCCGTTGACATAATAGGTGTCGTCACCTGCACCGCCCGCCAGAGTATCGGCCCCGGTGCCACCATCCAGAATATTGTTGGCGCTGTTGCCGGTCAGCACATTGGAAAGGTCATTGCCGGTTGCATTGGCGGCGGCATTTCCCGTCAATGTCAGCCTTTCCAGATTGTCGCCCAATATGTAGGTGCTGCCGGCGACACCGGTATATTGAACCGTATCAATGCCTTCGGATTCCAGCTCGGAAATAATGTCATCAAGACTGTCAACATTATAGGTGTCATTGCCGCCGCCGCCGATCAGCGTGTCAATGCCGGCACCGCCATCCAGAATATTGGCTCCGGCATTGCCGGTGATCACATTGTCCAGAGCGTTTCCGGTAGCATTGGTGGATGCCGTGCCCTCCAGAACCAGGTTTTCCACATTGTCGCGCAGCTTGTAGGTCGCACCGGCCCCGCCCCTGAAACGGATTGTGTCATTGCCTTCGCCTGCAAGTTCCGTCACCACGTCGGCAGTGCTGCCAACATAATAGACATCGTCTCCGGTGCCACCCACCAGCGTGTCGGTTCCGGCCCCGCCATCCAGGGTGTCATTGCCGCCGAGACCGTACAGGATGTTGGCTGCCGTGTTGCCGGTCAGCACATTGTCCAGTTCATTGCCGGTTCCGTTGGTTTTCGCAGCCCCTGTCAGAATCAGGTTCTCCACATTGGCCGAAAGAACATAGGTCGTGCCCAGAACGCCGTTATATTGAACCGTATCCACACCCTGCGCCGCAGCTTCAATCACAACGTCCGTCACAGCATCGGCGTAATAGAGATCGTCGCCGTCACCGCCGGTCAACGTGTCCGAACCCTTGCCGCCATCCAGCGTGTCGTCACCGGCAAGGCCGGAAAGGGCATTATTGGCATCATTGCCGGTGATCAGGTTGTTCTCGGCATTGCCGGTGCCGTTTGTGGCCAATGTGCCGCCCAGTTTCAGAATTTCAACATTGTCACTGAGAATATAGGTCGACCCGGCTGTTCCGGTGAAAATCACGGTGTCATTGCCGCCGCCCGAAAGCTCGGTAATCACATCGTCCGATGAGTTGACGAGATAGGTGTCATTGCCGCCGCCGCCGATCAGCGTATCGTTTCCGGCACCGCCGTCCAGGCTGTTGGCCGCATCATTGCCGGTGAGGATATTGTCGCTGTCATTGCCGGTGGCGTTGGTTGCCGCAGTGCCAAGCAATGTCAGGTTCTCAAGGTAGGCCCCCAGAACATAGGTGTTCTTCGCCTTGCCGGTAAAATAGACCGTGTCTATGCCTTCATTATAGTTTTCGATAATCACATCCGACAGTCCGTCAACATAATAGCTGTCATTTCCGGTGCCGCCGACCAGCGTGTCGACGCCGGTCCCCCCGTCCAGCGTGTCATTGCCGTCAAGGCCGGTCAGCACGTTGGACGAGCCGTTGCCGGTCAGAACATTGTCCAGAGCATTGCCGGTGGCGCGGGTTGCCGAGTTGCCACCCAGGGTCAGGTTTTCAACATTGGCACCAAGCGTATAGGTGGTGCCGGATGCACCGGTATAGATAACCGTGTCCGTGCCACGGTTGGCATCTTCCTCCACAACATCGTTTGAGCCATCAACGAGATAGATGTCGTTGCCCGAACCGCCGCGCAACGTGTCAACCCCGGTCCCGCCGTTGAGAATATTGTTGGATGCATTGCCGATGATCAGGTTGTTGCGGCTGTTGCCCGTACCATTGATGGCACCGGTGCCTGCCAGTGTCAGGTTCTCGACATTGCCGGAAAGCACACAGGTTGTTCCGGTCGCACCATAATAGTACACGGTGTCGGTGCCGCCGTTGGAATTTTCGACAATCACATCGCCGACCGAATCGACAATATAGACATCATCGCCAAGGCCGCCGATCAGTGTATCATCTCCGGCACCACCGTTCAGCGTGTTGGCGGCGGCATTGCCGGTAATGGTATTGGCAAGGGCATTTCCGGTTCCGCTGATCGCTTTCGTTCCGCCGAGAATCAGGTTTTCAACAGAGTTGGAAAGCGTATAGGTCGTGCCTTCCGCACCATTGTAATACACGGTATCTGTTCCGCCATTGGCACCTTCAACAACAACATCATATATGCTGTCCACATAATAGGTGTCGTTTCCGGCACCACCGCTCATCGTGTCATTGCCGGTGCCGCCGTCAATCGTGTTGGCCGCCGCATTGCCGGTAATGGCGTTGTCGAGAGCATTGCCGGTCGCGTTCGTGGCGTCGGAACCCGTGAGAATCAGGTTTTCAATATTGGCACCCAGAACATAGGTCGTGCCGCTGGCACCCTGATATTGCACCGTATCGGTGCCTTCCCCGGCATTTTCCGTCACCACATCATCAAGGGAATCAACCACATAAATGTCGTTGCCGGCCCCGCCGGTCATCGTGTCATTGCCTTCGCCGCCATCCAGGATATTGGCCGCCGCATTGCCGGTCAGCACATTGGCAAGCTCATTGCCATAGGCATTGGTAGCGTTGGTGCCGGTCAGCGTCAGATTTTCCACATTGTCCGGCAGCCGGTAGCCGGTTCCGGCCGCACCGCCGTACTTTACAAGGTCCGTGCCCTCGTTCCATTGTTCCACCACGATATCGCCCGTCACATCGGCAATATAGATATCATCGCCCTGATGGCCGGTCATGGTATTGATGCCGGCACCGCCGCTCAGCGTGTCATTGCCGGTGCCGCCGTTCAGCGTGTCATTGCCCGCAGTGCCGTCCAGCGTGGAATTGAGGTGATAGACCCGCTGGTAGACGCCGCGCTCGGACCCGTCCTGACCATAGGAATGCCAGCTGATCAGCCAGCCGCCATCGGCAAGGGCGGTCACCTGTGGCCGGGACTGGTCTCCACTTGTTGTTGCATTGACCAGCATTTCAACGCCATATTCTGATCCATCGGCATAATAGACCTTCTGGTAGATTCCCGCACCGGATCCGTCCTGGCCATTGGACTCCCAGGTTACAATCCAGCCGCCGCCAATCAGGCCGGTAATCTGCACATTGGATTTCTGGCTGCCGACTTCCGTGTTGACCTGCGTTTCACTGCCGACAGGCGCACCGCCGGAATCATAGGCCTGCTGGAATATGCTGGAAGGTGTACCGGTCGCACCATAGGTCTGCCAGGTCACCAGCCATCCGCCATTGGCCAGCGTGGTCACCAGCTGGTTGGTCTGGTCGCCCGCAACCGTCGTGTTGACGCGGGTTTCGGCACCCATTTTGGTGCCGTCCGCATGATAGGCCTGCTGGTAAATCCCCTTGCCGGAGCCGTCCTGCGCACCGGACTGCCAGCTTATCACCCAGCCGCCATCCACCAGTGCTGTCACCTGCTGCTTTTCCTGATGGTTGGCGGTCGTGGTGTTCACCCTCGTTTCGGCCCCCATCGGCGTGCCATCGTCATAAAAGGCTTGCTGGTAGACACCCTGGCCCGAGCCGTCCTGGCTGGTGGATTGCCATGTCACCACCCAGCCGCCATCATAAAGCGCCGTGATCTGCGGATTGGACTGGTAGCCCGCGGTGGTGGTGTTGACCTGGGATGCCGAGCCGAGTGTCCGTCCGGTCGAGTGATAGACCTGCTGGTAAATTTCGTACATATGGTCGGCTTCCAGCGACATCCATGTCACCACCCATCCGCCATCGGCCAGCGCCGTCACCTTTGGCGTATATTCGCCGCCATTGATGGTACCATTGACCATGGTTTCGGTGCGGATTTTGCTGCCGTCGGCATTGTAAGCCTGCTGGTAAGCGGCAAATCCGTTGGTTGCCTCGTTCCACGCCACCCAGGAAACCACCCATCCGCCACCGGCAAGGCCCGTCACCTGGTGCTGGGTCTGGTCGCCTGCCGTGGTAGTGTTGATCCGGGTTTCCGTGCCGTTGACCGTGCCGTCCGCATTGTAGCGCTGCTGGTAAAGGCCCGTTCCCGAACCGTCCTGGCCGAAGGATTCCCATGTGACCACCCAGCCGCCGCCCGCAAGGGCAGTGATACTGACATTGCCCTGATCCCCTGTTGTATAGGAATTCACCTGGGTTTCATTGCCCGCAACAAGTAAGATCGAGGATGTCATGGCCGCGTCCTGAATACTGGATGTTCAAATCAAAATACCGGCACCTCGCATCGGCACCGGCAGGAATTGAGCAGCAGTCGACCACAGCAGGCTTTTCCGAACCTGTCTTCAAATGTAACACTTTGTTAACGGTTGGAGATGGATTGGCCGAAATTCCGGGTAGTCCACGCGAAAAATTCACCCCCCTCTGCCCCTTTGGGGCATCTCCTCCTCATGGGGAGAGAACGTTCTTTCCCGTTTTTCCATCAGTGAAAACAGAGGCTTCTGATGTGGGTGGAACGTGCAACAGCCAATCTCTCCCCTTGAGGGGGAGATGTCAGCTTTGCTGACAGAGGGGGGTAATCCGCCCTTTTGAATGATCACTTATTGCTCTCGGTCTCCACAACACTCAGTAGCTTTTGCTGCCCGAACCCTGCGGACGCCTTGCCCTGAAATCGGCCAGATGCCGGTCGGCTGCTGCCGTCAGAAGGCTGACATCGCTGGCGGTTGCCACCATGGTCGCCCCCAGATCCATGCAGCGATGCGCAAGGCCATTGTCATAGGTCATGATGCCTGCCGGTTTGCCCAGTGCGCGAATTCTCGCAACAGCATCCTCAACCGCCCGGATAACCTCCGGCGCACCGGCATTGTCGGGATAGCCCATGTCGGCTGCCAGATCCGCCGGTCCGATGAAAATCGCGTCCA